>NZ_CP082269.1:0-1419612 GCF_019880405.1 Enterobacter sp. C2 | reverse complement strand
CATGATGAACGCTGACACGGTGATATTGCTCGGCACCCAGTTCCCCTACCGGGCCTTCTACCCCACCGATGCTAAAATTATCCAGATTGATATCAATCCGGCCAGCATTGGCGCACACAGCAAAGTAGACATGGCCCTGGTGGGCGATATCAAAGCCACGCTGGCTGCCCTGCTGCCGCACCTGGAGGAGAAAACCGACCGCCGCTTCCTTGATAAAGCGCTGGAAGACTACCGCGACGCCCGCAAGGGCCTGGATGACCTGGCGAAGCCCAGCAGCAAGGTCATTCACCCGCAATACCTCGCCCAGCGGATCAGCGATTTTGCTGATGACGACGCCATCTTCACCTGCGACGTGGGGACGCCGACGGTGTGGGCCGCCCGCTACCTGAAGATGAACGGCAAGCGCCGCCTGCTTGGCTCGTTCAACCACGGTTCAATGGCCAACGCCATGCCGCAGGCGCTGGGAGCGCAGGCGACGCATCCCAGCCGTCAGGTAGTGGCGATGTGCGGCGACGGCGGGTTCAGCATGCTGATGGGCGATTTTCTCTCCCTGGCGCAGATGAATCTGCCGGTAAAAATCATCGTCTTTAACAACAGCGTGCTGGGCTTCGTGGCGATGGAGATGAAGGCCGGCGGATACCTGACGGACGGAACCGACCTGCATGAGACCAACTTCGCCCGCATCGCAGAGGCGTGCGGTATTACCGGCATCCGCGTTGAGAAGTCCGCCGACGTCGACAGCGCCCTGCAGCGTGCGTTCGCCACCGAGGGTCCTGTGCTGGTGGACGTGACGGTGGCAAAAGAGGAGCTCTCTATTCCGCCGCAGATCAAGCTTGAACAGGCCAAGGGCTTCAGCCTCTATATGCTGCGCGCCATCATCAACGGTCGCGGCGATGAGGTCGTGGAACTGGCGAAAACCAACTGGCTCAGGTAAAACAGATGGCACGATCCTGAAGATGATAAGGAAGTGCCGTGATTGATTTACGTAGTGATACCGTGACCCGACCGAGCCGCGCCATGATGAAAGCGATGATGGCCGCCCCGGTCGGGGACGACGTGTATGGTGACGATCCCACCGTTAATGAACTACAACGCTATGCCGCCGAGCTTGCAGGCAAAGAGGCAGCGCTGTTTCTGCCTACCGGCACCCAGGCCAACCTGGTGGCGCTGCTCAGCCATTGCGAGCGCGGTGAGGAGTATATCGTGGGTCAGGGAGCACACAACTATCTCTACGAGGCCGGCGGCGCAGCGGTGCTGGGCAGCATTCAGCCTCAGCCCATCGACGCCAGCCCGGACGGCTCGCTCCCGCTGGATAAGGTAGCGGCGAAGATCAAGCCGGACGATATTCACTTCGCCCGTACCCGCCTGCTGAGCTTAGAGAACACTCACAACGGCAAGGTGTTGCCGCGTGAATACCTCGCTGAGGCGTGGCACTTTACCCGTGAGAATGGCCTGGCGCTGCACGTTGACGGCGCACGCATCTTCAATGCGGTGGTGGAGTATGGCTGCCCGTTAAAAGAGATCACCCAATACTGCGATACCTTTACCATCTGCCTCTCAAAAGGCCTCGGCACGCCGGTTGGCTCGCTGCTGGTAGGCAGCCATGAATATATCAAGCGCGCTAACCGCTGGCGCAAAATGACCGGCGGCGGCATGCGCCAGGCGGGGTTCCTGGCAGCGGCGGGCCTGTTTGCGCTGAAGAACAACGTTGAGCGTCTGAAAGAAGATCACGCTAACGCCGCATGGCTGGCGGCGCAGCTGCAGGAAATTGGCGCTGACGTTATGCGTCACGATACCAATATGCTGTTTGTCCGCGTAGGCGAGCAGAACGCCGCGGCCCTTGGCGAGTTTATGCAGGCGCGCGGCGTGCTGCTCAACGCGTCACCGATCGTCCGCATCGTTACCCATCTCGACGTCAGTCGCGCACAGCTGGAAGAGTTGGTTAACCACTGGCAGGCGTTCCTGAAACGTTAAGGGCATAGAATATTTGACAGATTAAGTCCGAAAGTGGGCTTCAATCTGTCATCTTTCCATTGCATAGCGGCGTAATTCACGGAAGAATGCGCACGAAATTCTTTTCAACACAGTGGATTGCTATGAAGGTTCTGGTCACCGGCGCAACCAGCGGTTTAGGCCGCAACGCGGTCGAGTATCTGCGTCAGAGAGGCGTGAGCGTCAGAGCAAGCGGTCGCAATGAGGCGATGGGCAAGCTGCTGCAAAAGATGGGCGCGGAGTTCGTCCAGGCCGATCTCACCGAGCTTGTCTCCTCTCAGGCAAAGGTAATGCTGGCTGGCGTCGACACGCTCTGGCACTGCTCCAGCTTTACCTCGCCCTGGGGCACGCAGGAAGCGTTCGACCTCGCCAACGTGCGAGCGACCCGCCGCCTCGGTGAGTGGGCCGTGGCATGGGGCGTGCGGAACTTTATCCACGTCTCCTCGCCGTCGCTCTATTTCGATTATCATCACCACCATGATATTGACGAGACCTTTCGCCCGGCGCGGTTTGCCAACGAGTTTGCCCGCAGTAAAGCCGCTGCGGAAGAGGTGATCCAGCTCCTTGCCCAGGCCAATCCCAACACCCGCTTTACTATTCTGCGTCCGCAGAGCCTGTTTGGCCCGCACGACAAGGTGTTTATTCCCCGGCTGGCGCAGATGATGCACCACTACCGCAGCGTGCTGCTGCCGCGCGGCGGCGATGCATTAGTGGATATGACCTACTTCGAGAACGCGGTGCATGCTATGTGGCTCGCCAGCCAGGAGACCTGTGACGCACTGCCGTCCGGGCGCGCCTATAACATTACCAACGGCGAGCGGCGTACCCTGCGCAGCATCGTCCAGCGGCTGATCGACGAGCTTGAGATCCACTGCCGTATTCGCTCAGTGCCCTACCCGATGCTGGATATCATCGCTCGCAGCATGGAGCGCTTTTGTGACAAGCGGGCTAAAGAGCCCGCTCTGACCCACTATGGCGTCTCAAAGCTGAACTTTGATTTCACCCTTGATACCCGCCGTGCCCGCGACGAGCTAGGCTATGCCCCGCTAGTGACGCTGGATGAGGGGATACGGCGCACCGCCCTGTGGCTCAAGGATCACGGCAAGCTGCACCGCTGACTACGTTTCTTTTATAGCCAGTGTCAGTCACCGTTTGTAATTTTGCGCCTGCCTGACGCTGATACCTTCAGTTTATTTCACATAAACAGGAGGCATTATGAGTACAGCAGCAGTATTACCCTCTCCCGCGCTCCCCCAGATGAGCGATGACGGCTATATCAATGAAGTAGAGCTTTTATCGTCCGGTGGCGTTGACGTCATGGTCAATCGCTATAACGACGCCGCCGTGGGGGACTATCTGTGCCTGTTCTGGGATGGCGAAGCGGTCCGCACGCTCTGGCTGACAGAAAATAATTTCGACACGGCATTTCCCTGGCAGGTGATCGTTCCAGAAGAGCTGGTTCCAGACGGGAGCCACAGCGTCTGGTATACCTCAACTGACACCTACCAGAATATCGCGGCTTCGGGTATAACAACCGCCATCGTCGATCGCAGCCACACTGGGTCACTGCCGCCACCGGTGTTCATTGATGCTGTCGACGGCGTCATCACTTACAGCTCCGTCATACTGAACAACGGAACCTATGTCGAGATACCCGGCGATGCCCTTGCCGTAGACGATGTGGTTACCCTCTACTGGGTGGGTTTTGACGAATCAGGTGTGACCGTACCCGCCAGCGTTACCAGCATGACGCATACCGTGACCAGCGCCGATCTGCAAGGATTCAATATTCTCATTGCGCCCTCCTACATTACGCCTGTTGGCGAAGGTAGCGCCCAGGCATGGTACTCGGTAACCTCCCCTTCCGGTAATGTGCAGAACTCCGACAGCGCATCGGTGAATATTGATATGGCCCCCTCCGTGCTCTATCCGGCTCCGACGTTTCCGGCAGGCGGTGATGGCTGGCTCGACTGCGCCGAAAGCAGCATGGGCGTCGATATTACGGTGCCAGCCAGCAGCAACTTCGTCGCGAATAGCGTGGTAACGGTCTACTGGCAAGGCTATGCCCGAGACGGAAGCACCATTGCCAATACGTACGACGTTATTACCCATGTCGTCGCCACAGCTGACATAACCGATGGCTTTACCGTTACGGTACCCTCCGCTTACGTTGCGCCGATAGGCATTGGCTATGGCCAGGCCTGGTATCAGGTTAGTTCGCCCTCGATACCGGGCGTATCTGAGCTGGCACAGGTCTACGTCGATACCGAGCACTGCTCTCTACTGCCTGCCCCTGAGTTTCCGGCAGCGGCGGACGATGGTGTGATTGACGCGGACGAGATCGCTGCTGATAACGGCACGGAGATGACTGTCTCCTACCCCGGCATGGCCGCAGGCGATACGGTAATCGCGTTCTGGTTCGGCTACGTCACCTCTCCCAGCGAGCCGGTTGCCGGTACCAGCTGGACCGAAACCCGCACCCTCGTGGCCAGTGAAGCCGAGGCCAGGCAGGCGGTATTCCACATTCCCGCCGAATACATTACGCCCGTGGGCGTAGGCTACGGTGAAGGTCGCTATCAGGTGCGGTTCAATGATGATGAGGGCATTGCCTCTTCCGCTACCGCTGACGTCAAAATTGATACCACGCCATCGGCCAGCCTGTGGATGATCTGCGGTACCGGCGCCCCGCTCTTCAATCCTCATGTAGCCGTTCGTCCGCTCAACTCGGTCACGCTACAAGGCCCGGCTGGCGCAGACGTCGAACTGTCGGTATCCAGCACATCCAGTGCATTTTTCAATGCGAACGATGCGCAAACCTTAACGGTCCGTCTGGATGAAAAAGGATTTGGTTTTGCCCAGGTCTACTCTTATGAGATGGGGAACGTTCCGGTCAGTGCTTACGTTGTCAGCGCTCCGCAGATGAGTGCCCGAGCTAGCATGACCTTTACCTGGTGGCTCGATGGACAAGGTGAGTTACAGTATTACGGGATCTCAACTGGTGCCGCAGCGGATGGAAAAAGTCTGTGTAGTGTTTATCTCATTACCAGTGAGCCTGGAGAAGCAACGTGGGCGGAATTGTCTCTCACGAATAATAACAGTGCCGTGATTACCGTTAGCGGGAGTAAGACGGCGTTAATCAACGTTAGCGGCACCCATGCAGGCGGTTTTGATTTAACGGATAGCGTGGCGGAAGCCGTTGAATTTACGCTTTCACTGATGAATGTCTCAGGGTCTTATATTACCAGTAGCCTGGTTTTTAGCGCGTTCGACCGTTGATACATATAAACCACTTCTTTTTGAAGTGGTTTTTTAATTAAAATAAAAAAGGCTTCCCGAAGGAAGCCTTAATAACTGGGATTATTACATTGATCCCGGCGGTACAACGTCAACAACGGTCCGGAAGGTGTCTGAAGTTTCAACCGCAGAGCCATCAGCCGGGGCAACGGTATACCAGAACAGAGCGTAGGCGCTTTCACCAATCTGCTGCATATCGGTAAGCGGAATGGTGATCTTCACAATGGCAGCGGTAACATCTGCAGCGGTTACGGTATAGGCATAGGTATTGCTGAATTTAAGCATGTCAGACGATTCGTCATAACCCTGCATAGTCAGCGTAATGGCATCGCCTGCTGCCATAGTAGGATAAGCAATATCGACCTCAACACCGTCTGATGCAGCATCATAGTTGATGTAACCAGGAGCGGCATCTGGACTGGTTGGCGCAGGCAGCGTGGCAACACGTTCACCTGCATCAATAATCAGCGTTAGATGTTCGGATGCATTGTGATTAGCATGTGTATCGGTAACTTCATACCAGACATCATAGGTACCATCACCATGATACACCGGAGGATAGTCATCGAAAACGTTAATCTCAATTGGCAGATCTTGATCAGGATTGATAACCGCATACTGCTGCTCATAGTCAGCCCAGTGAACACGCACAATATCCTCCGGCAGTGCATTAGAGTATTTTGGGATCTCTAAAACAAGGCCTGCCTTAATATCATACTGGTCAATAGTATAATTATCTGACTCCGAAGCATTCAGTACTGTTGGCGCTACAAGCGGAGTAACATCACGTAGTTTATTGCTCATGTTTTTTTCCTTTTATTAAATACAGTTTGTCTAAACGACGAACAGATATTAAAGGAACAGTAATGAAAGAGTGTTCATTAGAGAGCAAACATTAGCGCAATAATTGCTTATTATGCTTAAGTCACATAAGACAATGTTATTTTTTACGGAACAAACGTAAAAAATCCCCGCAGAGCGGGGATTTTATCATGCACAGATTATCTATTTTTCAGGGAAGCAACCTGCTGCGCCACAGGTATCAATATCCATATTTAACGTTCCCTTCGCCACGCGTTCGCCCTGAGTCACCACTGCATTAACGCGTAGGTGAGCCCAGACTCCGTTATCACCCTCTACGCCCATTAAGTCGTTTTCAGGGATATTGACGGTGATCTCTTTACCAACTTCTGCGTCGCCAACCGTGTAAACCGGGGCAGTATAAGGCAGCACCTTGCCGTTTGACGCATCAGTGACATGGGTGTTAATCGCAATTTTATCACCACTGGCCATACCGACATAAGGCTGGACAACGACTGGCGTCCCGCCAGTGGCAACGTCAACGTTAATCCCACCAATTGAGGCGGTTTCAGGCATGGTTAATGTGATCGGCCCAAAAGGTGTCGCCTGGAAAGTTGATTGCGTTTTACCAGTAACACCTTCTACATCAGCAACAACGTTAAAGGTTTCGACGGTAGTATCAGTCATAGAAATGGTGGCGATACCATTACTATCGGTTATGCCATTGACTGAAGACACAAATTTAGCATTGGACGAATCCTTACTCCATACGACCGGAGCATTCGCAACCGGTCGGTTATCGTTCAGAACCAATACTCTTGCAATGTTTTCAGCCTTACCGTCGGCCACAACGTTATTAACCTTCATCGTCACATTCACGGTTTGCTGAAGCTCGGTAAACGTCACCTGGGTAGTGCCCTTCGCCTCACCTACCGTTGCCGTTACCGTCAGTCCGGTCTCAGGCGTGGTATCCGTCAGGCTCACTTCCGCATGACCCGTACTGTCTGTCACGGACGAGGCCGCAGCCAGTTTGGCATTGCCGGTGGTGGACCAGTTCACGGTGACGTCAGGCAGCGCCTTACCGGTGCTATCTGTGACTAGCGCGTTAACAACGTCGGTTGACATGCCATCGGCTGGTGAATTATCGGTTGTCGTGGTGACGGTAAGGTTATCCAACACCGCCTTAAAGGAGGTGGTCGTTGACCCTTTCGCACTTCCCGCCGTCGCGGTGACGGTCAGATTGCTCTCTGCAACGGTGTCCGTCAGGTTTACGCTGGCATTGCCGTTGGCGTCGGTCACCGACGAGGCTGCTGCCAGTTTTGCGCTGCCGGTGGTGGTCCAGTTGACGGTCACGTTTGCCAGTGCTTTACCGTTGCTGTCCGTTACGGTGGCGCGAGCCACGTTTGGCGTTGTGCCATCCGCCGGCGCGTTGTCGGTGGTCATCGCTACCGCGATCGTTTTTTGAATCTCAACAAACGTTGTAGACGTTGAGCCTTTGGCATTGTCCGCCGTGGCGGTCACGGTCAGGCCGCTCTCTGCAACGGTATCGGTCAGGTTTACGCTGGCATTGCCGTTGGCGTCGGTCACCGACGAGGCCGCTGCCAGTTTTGCGCTGCCGGTGGTGGTCCAGTTGACGGTCACGTTAGGCAGTGCTTTACCGTTGCTGTCCGTTACCGTGGCGCGGGCCACGTTTGGCGTTGCGCCATCGGCCGGCGAGTTGTCGGTGGTCATCTCAACGGCAATGTTCTGCTGGATCCCCTTAAAGGTCGTGGTGGTCGAGCCTTTGGCGTTGTCCGTGGTAGCCGTCACGCTCACGCCGCTCTCCGCGACGGTATCCGTCAGGTTTACGGTAGCAACACCACTGCCATCGGTCACTGAAGAGGTCGCAGCCAGTTTGGCACTGCCAGTAGTGGCCCAGTTGACGGTCACGCCTGACAGTGCTTTGCCGTTGCTGTCCGTTACCGTGGCGCGGGCCACGTTCGGCGTTACACCATCGGCTGGGGAGTTGTCGGTGGTCATCTCGACGGCGATGTTCTGCTGAACGCCCACGAATGTGGTCGTGGTGGTGCCGGTCGCGTCCCCTGCCGTGGCGGTCACGGTCAGGCCACTCTCCGCAACGGTATCGGTCAGGTTAACGGTCGCGTTACCGTTGCCATCGGTCACCGACGCACCAGTGGACAGTTTTGCGCTGCCGGTGGTGGCCCAGTTTACCGTTACGCCAGACAGCGCTTTACCGGTGCTATCTTTTACCGTGGCACGGGCTACGTTAGACGTTACGCCATCGGCCTGCGCGTTATCCGTAGTCATCGTAACCGAAATCGTATTCGCCGCCGCCGTGGCAACAAAGGCAGAATCTTTTGACTCTGTTTTACCCGAGGCGCTGGCGGTCAGTTTCACCGACTCCGCCTTGGTATCGGTATAGTCAATGCTTGCATGGCCGCTGGCGTCGGTCACAGCATCGCTGCGCACAATCCTGGCGCTGTGATCCACGCTCCAGCTCACCTGCACACCCGACATCACATTACCATTGGCATCGCGTACGGTTACCTGGCCGCTATCGGCGTCGGAGCCGTCGGCTTTGCTGTTGTTATCGGTCAGCTTAAGATTAAGTGAGCTAACGGATTTGATAAAGTTGCTGGGTACGCTGCGGGTAATCGAGCCGGATGTAGCCGAGACCGTAACCTGCTCGGCGGTGCCGTCGGTAATGGCAACGGTTGCGTCTCCGTTACCATCCGTAACGCCGGATGTGGCGCTCAGTTTACCCGTTCCGCTGACGCTCCAGAGAATGGCGGCATTTCGTGCGGCCGTGCCGTCTGAGGTGACCGCATGAACCTTAACGGTATTATTGGTCGCGCCGTCGGCCGGGCTATAGCCCTGAAGCGCGGTCAACGTCATATCCGCAAGCGCTTCGTTGGTCTGTTTCTTCTTGTACTGGAGTACAATTTCATTGTTACGATCGACCAGATCGTAACGGCTGCCTGCCAGGCTGCGACGAGCGGCAACCTGATCGGGCGAGATCTGCGCGCCCCACGGCTGACCAATGGCATAGCGGACGTTAAGGCTAAACTCGGTTTCATCCACCGAATCCTGGCCGCGACGGTAGTCAACGCCAGCGGTCACTAACGGAATAGGCGTATAGTTAAACCCAACGGTCACCGCAGAAGGATCGTTTTGCAGCGTGTCTTTATCAAACAGGGCAACGTCATCGCCATAGTATTTTTCATACATCAGCTTGCCGCCGAGCTGCGGATAGGCAGGGAGGTAACCGTCAACCCGGACATCGAAACCATCAGCGGGTTTTTCATTATAGTCGGCGAAATCCCGTGAGGTATGCCAGTCTGTAGTACCGGCATAGGTGTTAAAGCCAAACTTAAAAAAGTCTGTCCAGGCCTCAGCCCCCGCGCCAACACGGCGGTTTTTACCAGTGAAGTCATCATCAAAGAAGACGTTGCCGCCGAACATCCAGTTCTTCAGGTTAAATACCCTGACGCCTAAGCCAAAGTTACCGGTATTGCGGCCGTCCGGCGCACGGTAACCCAGCTGGGTAAACAGCAGCTGCTGCTGGTTGTCATACAGCGGCAGCAAGAAATCCAGGGAGCTGTCGTCCCAGTTGCCGTTATCATCTACGTTCAGCTTCACCTTAGCGGTACCAAACTGGCTCAGCCAGTCCTGAGCTGAAGAGGCCGCATAGCCCGCCGCAGCTGAAGCTGCTGCACCTTTCACACCGTCTGTACCAGAAGAGGAGAGCGCTGACGCTGTTGTGCTAAGTGTATCGCTGCCGGGCAGTGTCGCACTATCGGCCTGCGGTTCGGTAGAGGTGGTTGGTTGACTTAGCAGGAAAGAGGCTGAAACCGGGTAGGTTGTCAGTGAAAAAATACAGATAAAGAAAAGGACAAACTTTTGTTGCCAGTTAGATCGGCGTATCCTTTCAAACAGGTGCGCTTGCCGCACCCCGGTAAGCGGTTTGGGTTTCGATTTTACTTTCATTACACAAGTCTCTTTTTCACAATGCCGAAAACGTGCATAACATTTACGCCTGCACTTTTAAATTAATTGAAATTTGAATTTACATTTCAAAACAGAATAAGTAGCACACTCCCTTGTCAGGTTGATAACACTCTCTTTTAAAAGGCTAAAACAGACTTACATCAGCCCAAAATTGGCTCAATTATTTCTTATCATGGACACAAAACAAAACAAAAAAAGTGCTCTATTTGGGACTCTCGCATCTGTTTGATAAAAAAGGTTTTTTTGCATAAAAAGCAAGACTGTTGCCAGAGTGCTCTATTCTAAATAGAGTGTGCAGTTCTAATAATTATTTAATTTATTAGCGGCATGAATAACAGGTAAACGGAATTACTGGAAGGAGAAGATAAAAATGAGCACACCTCCTGAAAATAACCTTTCAGATATTCTTTCCCGGCGTCCAGTTCAGGCGTATCAGAGGCTTTTGTTTGTGCTGGAAGATAAAGGCCACGTTTTTAGCCTGGCGCCAGGGGAGAGTGCCGAAAAAAGCATGGTAGCTGAAAGCAATATCTGGCTCATTACGCGAGGTGTATTTGCCGTGGTAAGGGAGTCGGATGCCAGCTGGTTGGGAACGGCCTCTGCACCCTTTGTATTAGGGTTAAGCGGACTGTTTTCCGCGCATGCCGGAGACTACAGCCTGATGGCGCAAAATAGCTGCCAGGGAATAAGCGTTGAGCGCGATGTTTTTTTTCAGTGTATGGAACAGCACCAGCTCTGGCAGGACGTGGCGCATATTCAGGCCTGGCTACTGGAACTGCTGCTGTTCAGGGATAGCTGGATCTCTTCCGGGGATGCGTACCAAATGATCAGACGGCAGCTTCTCAACCTCATGAAGCTGCCCTATGACATTCGTATTACAACGCCCGTTGAGAGTTATATCCGTCATCATACCAGCCTTTCCCGCAGCTCGGTTTTCCGCATTCTTTCGCAGCTGCGCAAAGGCAAGTTTGTCCTGATTAAAAAAGGGAAGCTGATTAACGTTGCGCGCCTCCCCGAGAAGTATTGACGATGGTAGGGCGTCATCCCTGGCCATATTTTTCCAGCAGCGCGTTGGCAATGGCCAGGGTTTCCGCGTCGGCGACGCCGTCATAGCGCGCCGGGCGGAAGTGCATCTGGAAGGCCATAATCACCCGCTTCTGCTGGGCTAACGTCATGCCCGGCACCACCTCATAGCCGTAACGGTAGAGCACATCCAGGAGGGTTGCGCTATCGACTCGCTGAGAAGGCGCGCGCCCGTTGAGGTAGAAGGTCACGCGCTGGGCGTCCGGCCAGGCACCAATCCCCTGCGCGGCCAGCTCACGCCACGGAAACAGCGGACCGGGATCGACTTTACGCTGGGGGGCGACGTCGGAGTGTGCCACGACGTTAGCTGGCAGTATGTTGTAACTATTAATGATATCCTTCGCCAGCGGGATCAGCGCGGCAATTTGATCCGGAGCAAAGGGGGTAAAGTCTTTCTCTCTGCCTATCTTCTGCCAGCCATGATTCTCCAGCTCAATGCCGATAGAGGTATCATTGATCCGCGTTGCGCCCCGCCAGTAGCTCACCCCGGCGTGCCACGCCAGCTGATCTTCGGGCACCAGTTGCCAGATGCGCGGCTTGCCGTTGTGAACCGGCGGATGTTCGGGGATGAGGTAGTGGGCGCTGACATCTTTATCCGTCAGGGTGGTAAGAGAGGTATCGAAATCACCCGCCGTGTAGTGGATCACCAGCACTTTTATTCGTGGGTAAGCCGCCTGAGCCCGACGCTGGGTATCCAGCTCATAGCTCACCTTCTTCACCACGCCCTTGTCACTTATCTCGCTCTTCTTGCTTGCACAACCGGTAAGCAGCAAGGCCAACACCAACAGCCAGAATCGTTGCCACGCCAGCTGCGGCATAGGGGCGGGAAATAGCCGCATCTTTACTCTCCTTTTTAACCTTCGATGCCACAAGCGATGCATAATCAAACAGCCAGGGCTATGATTGATAAAACTATACACATGTCGTTAGCTTATAAGGAAATCATTATGCGCTACTCTTTTCTATCCGTCATTGCGCCCTGTGCGCTGGTGCTCACCGCTTGCACCACTCCCGTGACGCCCGCGTTTAAGGATATCGGCACGCGCAGCGGCCCCTGCGTGGCAGGCGGTCCTGATGCCGTTGCGCAGCAGTTTTACGACTACCGCATCCAGCACCGCAGTAACGATCTGACGGCGCTGCGTCCCTACCTCAGCGACGACCTCGCCGCGATGCTGACCGCCGCCTCCCGCGACAGCCGCAATAGCGCCCTGCTGAGCGCCGATCCCTTCTCCAGCCGCGCTACACCAGCCCAAACGGCCACGGTCGCCAGCGCCTCAACGATCCCTAATACCGACGCGCGCAATATTCCTCTGCGCGTGGAGTTGACCCAGGGCAATCAGCGCTGGCTGGACGAGGTGCTGATGGTGCGTGAAGGCCAGTGCTGGGCGGTAGATGACGTGCGCTATCTCGGCGGTAGCGTTCACGCCCCGGCAGGCTCTCTGCGCCAGTCAATCGAACATCGCTAATCTTCTGTACAGGCCGGGCCTCCGCGATTTTGTGCTATTTTTAAGGTGGAAGACGGCCTGTAGTTAAGTTTTAACGCATAAATATTGCATAACTATTCTGTCAACGTTACTATTTGCGGCCTCAATTGCTATCAGATTGCCTCGATGAGTATTAAATTAAACGGCATTAACTGCTTCTACGGCGCACATCAGGCGCTGTTTGATATCACACTCGACTGCCCAGAGGGCGAGACGCTGGTACTGCTCGGCCCAAGCGGCGCGGGCAAGAGTTCGCTGCTGCGCGTGCTTAACCTGCTGGAGATGCCGCGCTCCGGCACCCTGAGCATTGCGGGTAACAATTTCGATTTTGCCAAAACGCCCTCTGATAAAGCGATCCGCGAGCTGCGGCAAAACGTCGGCATGGTGTTTCAGCAGTACAACCTCTGGCCGCATCTGACCGTGGTGCAAAACCTGATTGAAGCGCCCTGCCGCGTGCTGGGACTGAGCAAAGAGCAGGCCCATGCCCGCGCCGATAAGCTGCTGGAGCGCCTGCGCCTGAAACCCTACAGCGATCGCTATCCGCTGCACCTCTCCGGCGGCCAGCAGCAGCGCGTGGCCATTGCCCGAGCGCTAATGATGGAGCCGCAGGTGCTGCTGTTTGACGAGCCGACGGCCGCGCTGGATCCCGAGATTACTGCGCAGATCGTCAGTATTATTCGCGAACTGGCGCAGACCAAAATTACCCAGGTTATTGTGACTCACGAAGTTGAAGTGGCGCGTAAAACCGCCAGCCGTGTGGTGTATATGGAAAATGGGTATATTGTCGAACAGGGCGATGCCAGCACCTTTACCGCACCGCAGACCGATGCGTTTAAAAACTACTTATCTCACTGATATTTTTTTGGGAAGTGACAATGAAAAAAGTATTGATTGCCGCGCTGCTCGCCAGCGTTAGCCTCTCTGCTACAGCAGCCCAAACCATTCGTTTCGCCACCGAAGCGAGCTACCCTCCGTTCGAATCTACCGATGCCAATAACAAAATCGTTGGCTTTGACGTCGATCTGGCGAACGCGCTGTGTAAAGAGATTGATGCGACCTGTACATTCACTAACCAGGCGTTTGATAGCCTGATCCCAAGCCTGAAGTTCCGCCGCTTTGATGCGGTGATGGCGGGTATGGATATTACCCCGGAACGTCAGAAGCAGGTTCTGTTCACCACCCCATACTATGACAACTCGGCGCTGTTTATCGGCCAGCAGGGTAAATATGCCAACATCGATGCGCTGAAAGGCAAACGCGTTGGCGTGCAGAACGGCACCACCCATCAGAAATTCATCACCGACAAGCATCCGGAAATCACCACCGTACCGTACGACAGCTACCAGAACGCGCGTCTGGATCTGCAGAACGGCCGCATTGACGCCGTGTTCGGCGACACCGCCGTGGTGACCGAGTGGCTGAAGGCCAACGACAAGCTGGCTGCGGTCGGCGATAAGGTGACGGATAAAGAGTATTTCGGCACGGGTCTCGGCATTGCGGTGCGTCAGGGCAATACCGAGCTGCAGCAGAAATTTAATACTGCGCTGGAAAAAGTGAAGAAGGATGGGACTTACGAGACCATCTATAAAAAATGGTTCCAGAAGTAATCCTTGATGAATGAATTTTTTCCTTTAGCAAGCGCCGCCGGGATGACCGTCGGCCTTGCCGTTTGTGCGCTGGCCATTGGCCTGGTGCTGGCCATGCTGTTTGCCGTCTGGGAGTCTGCTAAGTGGCGACCTGTTGCATGGTTGGGATCGGGGCTGGTGACTATCCTGCGCGGCCTGCCGGAAATTCTGGTGGTGCTCTTTATCTATTTTGGCTCATCACAGCTGCTGCTGGTGCTCTCGGATGGCTTTACCCTAAATCTGGGGTTTGTGCAGATCCCGGTGCAGATGCAGATTGAAAACTTCGACGTCAGCCCGTTCCTGTGCGGGGTGATCGCCCTCTCTCTACTCTACGCGGCGTATGCTTCTCAGACCCTACGCGGGGCGCTGAAGGCCGTGCCACAGGGGCAGTGGGAGTCCGGTCAGGCGCTGGGGCTGTCTAAAAGCGCCATTTTCTTCCGGCTGGTCATGCCGCAGATGTGGCGTCACGCCCTGCCGGGGCTGGGCAACCAGTGGCTGGTGCTGCTGAAAGATACGGCGCTGGTTTCGCTTATCAGCGTTAACGATCTCATGCTGCAAACCCGCAGTATTTCGACCCGTACCCAGGAGCCGTTTACCTGGTTTCTGGTGGCGGCGGCCATCTACCTGGTGATTACGCTTCTCAGTCAGTACATTCTCAAACGCATTGACCAACGCGCGACACGTTTCGAACGGAGGCCAGGCTGATGCTTGAGTATTTACCTGAACTGATGAAGGGACTGCACACCAGTCTGACGCTTACCGTGGCATCGATTGTGGTGGCGCTAATCCTCTCCCTGATTTTCACCATCGTTCTGACGCTGAAAACGCCAGGGCTGGTGTGGATCGTGCGCGGCTATATCACGCTCTTTACCGGTACCCCGCTGCTGGTGCAGATCTTCCTGATCTACTACGGACCGGGTCAGTTTCCGTCGATCCAGGCGTATCCGTGGCTGTGGCACCTGCTCTCTGAGCCGTGGCTCTGTGCGCTGATCGCCCTGTCGCTGAACAGCGCCGCGTACACCACTCAGCTCTTCTACGGCGCGATTCGGGCAATCCCGGAGGGGCAGTGGCAATCCTGCGGCGCGTTGGGGATGAGCAAGAAGGATACGCTGGCGATCCTGCTGCCGTATGCGTTCAAGCGCGCCCTCTCCTCCTACTCCAATGAAGTGGTGCTGGTATTCAAAAGCACCTCGCTGGCGTACACCATCACGCTGATGGAGGTCATGGGGCACGGACAGCTGCTGTATGGCCGCACCTACGATGTCATGGTCTTCGGCGCGGCAGGGGTTATCTACCTGATCGTCAACGGTTTACTGACGCTGCTGATGCGGTTAATCGAGCGGCGGGCGCTGGCGTTTGAACGACGCAGTTAAAACACAACAGAGGCGGGGCAACCCGCCTTTTTTACGTCTGAATAAATATAATTAATCAATAATATTGCATACTAATGCATTAGATGGCATTGTAATTCCATGCCGCAGACACGGTGAAAACGATAAGATTGACAGACAGGAGTTCCACAATGAAAAAGTTAATTCTGGCCGCTATTCTCGCCACCTTTGCCGCCGGTGCCAGCGCAGCAGATAAAATCAGCTTCGGCGCGTCTGCTACCTATCCGCCATTTGAGTCGCTGGATGCCAACAACCAGATCGTAGGTTTTGATATCGACCTGGCGAAAGCGCTGTGCAAGCAGATGCAGGCCGACTGCACCTTCACTAACCACGCGTTTGACTCGCTGATCCCGGCCCTGAAGTTCAAGAAGTATGACGCGGTGATCTCCGGCATGGACATTACGCCTGAGCGTAGCAAACAGGTCTCCTTTACCGACCCGTACTACGCCAACTCGGCGGTAGTGATCGCGAAGAAGGACGCGTTTAAATCATTTGACGATCTGAAGGGCAAGCGCATCGGCATGGAGAACGGTACGACCCACCAGAAGTACCTCCAGGATAAGCACCCGGAAGTGAAGACCGTGGCCTATGACAGCTACCAGAACGCGATCCTCGACCTGAAAAATGGCCGTATCGACGGCGTATTCGGGGATACGGCAGTAGTGAACGAGTGGCTGAAGAGTAACCCGCAGCTGGGTACCGCTACGCCGAAGGTGACCGATGCGCAGTACTTCGGGACCGGCCTGGGTATCGCGGTGCGTCCGGATAACAAAGCCCTGCTGGAAAAACTGAATGCCGCCCTGAAGGCCATCAAAGCCGACGGCACCTACCAGAAAATCAGCGACCAGTGGTTCCCGCAGTAATAACGGTATAATTGCCTACGCCGGGTGGCGGTTCCGCCTTACCCGGCCTACTCGACTACTTTACTTCCCGCACCAACAACGTTAACACCTCATAATGCGCCGTATGCGGGAACATATCGAACAGCTGCACGCGTTCGATGCGGTATCCTGGCAGCGCGCGAATATCTTTTGCCATCGTTTCAGCGTTGCAGCTGGAGTAAATAATCCACTGCGGAGCCATTGCGCTCAGGTAGTCGCACAGCGGCTTGCCGATGCCGCGCCTCGGCGGGTTCACCACCACCAGATCCGGCACCGCCCCCTGCCCTGTGGCGAACGCGGTGGAATCCAGCGCCTGAAAATGCACATTATGCAGGCCCAGCTCTTCAGCAGACTGTTTCGCGCAGGCGATGGCCTCCGGAGCGATCTCAATCCCGGTCAGCGTCATCTCCGGCGTCGCGCAGTGCAGGCCAAAGCCGCCCACGCCGCAGAAGAGATCCCACATGTGCTTCACCGGCAGCCCCCGCACCCAGTCGCGAGCGGTGGCGTAGAGGCTCGCCGCTACGCTGGGGTTGGTCTGGAAGAAGCTCTGGGGGCGGATCCACAGCGGCACGCCGTTAAAGCGCTCCGCCAGCGCCCGCTGGTCGGTGAGCCATATCTCCTGCTCCCCCTCCATAATCGCCATATGCACCGGCTGGATATTTACCGAGATCACCTTCAGCTGCGGCAGTTCGGCCTGCAGCGCAGGCAGCGCGGCGCGAAGCTGGTCGAGCTTGGCCTCTGAACGCAGCACAAAGCGCAGCATCAGGCCGCCGTCGAGCTGGCTCTCGGTGAGCAGGAGGTACTTCAGCTCCCCGCGCTTGCGCGCCACGTTATAGGGCGTCAGGCCCGCCCGGGCAATAAAGGGCTTCAGAGCGGCAAAGACCGGGTAGAACGACGCCGGATAGAGCGGGCAGCCGGTGAGATCCTCCGGCGAGCCGTCGCGGTGCAGCATCCCCAGCAGCGGTTTCTCCACGCTGCCGCTCACCACCATCTTGGCTTTGTTACGGAACCCCTGCTCCGGCCCGCTGACCGGCGTGCACCACTCGGCGACGGGCAGACCGTCCAGCAGCGCATGCAGGCTCGCCGTCTTGGTGGCAAGCTGTTGCGGGACCGGCTGGTCGATCCATTGACAGGAGCGACAGCGACCGGCGTCATAAAGGGCGCACTGCATGATAGAAACCTTCTTTTTTGCGGGGCGGGGATTGTACCACCGTTACTGGAAGCGGAAAAAGCGTCTGCAGGGGGATGGGATAAACAGCAGGCCAAGCACCAGCATATCCGGCAGCTTTTGCATTACCAGCGAGCGGAAAATTTCCCGCTTCGAGCCACCGGCAATGCTGAACAGCTCCGGATAGCCGTAACCCAGCGAGGCCGCCCACAGGTAGCCTGCGGCCACTATCTGGGTCAGGAGATAGAGCCAGCGCGCCCAGTTGCGGCCTTTAATGACCGAGAAGGCGCAGAGAAATTCGAGGAACAGCAGCAGCAGGCTACCGAGAAAAATCAGCGTCAGGTTCCATGTCTGGGCGCTGCGGTGGATAAAGTCCATCGTCCCGCGCAGCCCCAGCAGGTTAAACAGCAGCAGCAGGTCGAGGCAGCGGATCGCAATAATAGCGATAGCCGCGACCTGAACCAGCGCTGGCACGTTTAGCCGCGCATGACCCTGCTGCGTTTTATTGAAAAATCCCACGGCGTAGCCTTCCCTGCGAAACGATGCCGCGACCGGCGCGGCATCAGTGACCCATGACCTCAGCAAATAGTAGTGGGATCAGCCCTGCCTTGCACGCTGGATATCGCGCGTTCGCTGCTTTTCTGCACGCGACATCAACAGCCAGGCGATAAAACCAACAATACCCACCACGCCGAGGATAATTGACGCCAGGGCGTTGATCTCTGGGTTTACCCCCATGCGTACGCTGGAGAAGACCAGCATCGGCAACGTTGTGGCCCCCGGCCCGGAGACGAAGCTGGCGATCACCAGATCGTCCAGCGACAGGGTAAAGGCCAGCAGCCAGCCGGAGATCACCGCGGGCATGATCATCGGCAGGGTGATGATAAAGAAGACCTTCACCGGGGTGGCACCGAGATCCATCGCCGCCTCCTCAATGGAGCGATCCAGCTCGCGCAGGCGGGAGGAGATCACCACCGCCACGTAGGCGGTACAGAAGGTCACATGCGCCAGCCAGATGGTGAGCATCCCGCGATCTGCAGGCCAGCCAATGGCGTGGGCCAGGGCGACAAACAGCAGCAGTAGTGACAGGCCGGTGATCACGTCGGGCATCACCAGCGGGGCGGTGATCATAAAGGCAAAGCCGTTCGCACCGCGAAAGCGTCCGAAGCGCACCATCACTACGGCGGCGATGGTCCCGAGGATCACCGCCATCGTTGCCGCGCAGGCGGCAATGGTCAGGCTCAACCCTACCGCGCTCATCATCGCATCATCATGGAACAGCTCACGATACCAGCGGGTAGACCACCCGGCCCACACCGTCACCAGCTTCGAGCTGTTAAAGGAGTAGACCACCAGCATCAGCATTGGCGCGTAGAGGAAGGTAAACCCGAGAACCAGGATCAGGATCCGCCACGGGGAGCGCACTACCGGTAAATTGTTCATGCGTGGTCTCCCGTCGCTTTGCTCTGATGTTTATGGAACCACATGATCGGCACAATCAGCAGCAGCAGCATGATAATGGCGACCGCCGAGGCCACCGGCCAGTCACGGTTGTTAAAGAACTCCTGCCACAGCACGCGGCCAATCATGATGCTATCCGGGCCGCCGAGCAGCTCCGGGATCACGAACTCCCCCACCGCCGGGATAAACACCAGCATCGAGCCCGCAATAATCCCGCCTTTAGTCAGGGGCACGATCACGCTAAAGAAGGTCTTCAGCGGGCGGGCACCGAGATCCAGCGAGGCTTCCACCAGCGAGTAGTCGATGCGCGTCAGGGCGGTATAGATCGGCAGCACCATAAACGGCAGATAGGCGTAAACGATGCCGATATAGACCGCGAGGTTGGTGTGCAGAATGGTGAGCGGCTGATCGATGACCCCCAGCCAGAGCAGGACGTTATTCAGCACGCCGTTGTTTTTTAAAATTCCCATCCAGGCGTAGACGCGGATCAGGAACGAGGTCCAAGACGGCAGGATCACCAGCAGCAGCAGGATGTTGCGCGTCGACGGCTTGCTGTGCGCCACCGCCCAGGCCAGCGGGTAACCCAGCAGCAAGCAGCAGATCGTCGAGATGCCCGCCACCTGCAACGACTGCAGATAGGCCTCAACGTAGAGCGGATCGTCCGTAAGCTGGAGGAAGTTCCCCAGGTTAAGGGTGATCGAGAGCTGGCCATCGGCCCACTCCATCAGATCGGTATAGGGCGGGATCGCTCGCGCCATCTCGGCCAGGCTGATTTTAAAGACGATCAGAAACGGCAGTAAAAACAGCAGCGACAGCCAGATGTAGGGCAGCGCGATCACCAGCTTGCGCCCGTGCTTCATCTGCATCCGCGCCAGCCAGAGGGTAAAGCGGGACGTTTTTTCTACGCGGGCCGGGGGTTCTAATGTGCTCATCACCGCTCCTTAAACCGTTAGCACAACGCAGCTGTCGGCATCCCAACAGAGACGGACTTCGTCGCCCCACGTCGGCTGGCCTTTGCGGTAGCGATGCTCGTTCTGCAACTGGGCGCTGATCATCTGTCCGCTCTTCAGGCGAACGTGGTAGATAGAGAGATCGCCCAGGTAGGCAATATGCACCACTTCACCTACGGCAAAGTTGAAGCCGTCGGCAGGTGGCTCGTCGCAGAGCATGATCTTCTCCGGGCGCAGGGCCACGTAAACCGGTACGTTGTCCACCACCGACGCGTCGGCATCGACCTTCAAGGGATGCATCAGCCCCGGCGAGTCAATCACCAGACCATCCTCCTGGCGCTCCTTCAGCACGCCTTCAAAGACGTTCACCGAGCCGATAAATTCCGCGCTGTAGCGGGTGGTCGGATGCTCGTAAATCTCCTCCGGCTCGCCGATCTGCACAAACTTGCCTCGGTTCATGATCGCGATACGCCCGGCCATGGTCATCGCCTCTTCCTGATCGTGGGTAACCATCACGCAGGTCACGCCAACTCGCTCAAGAATATCGACCACTTCCAGCTGCATCCGGTCGCGCAGCTTCTTGTCCAGCGCGCCCATTGGCTCGTCGAGCAGCAGCAGCTTCGGCCTCTTCGCCAGGCTGCGGGCCAGGGCCACGCGCTGACGCTGGCCGCCCGAGAGCTGGTGCGGCTTGCGCTTAGCAAACTCGCTCATGTGCACGAGGCCCAGCATCTCCGCGACCCGGCTGGCTATCTCCGCCTTCGGCAGCTTGTCCTGCTTCAGGCCGAAGGCGATGTTCTGCTCTACGGTCATGTGCGGGAAGAGCGCGTAGGACTGGAACATCATATTGATGGGGCGCAGGTAGGGTGGCACGTGGGACAGATCGACGCCGTCGAGCATAATCTGCCCGGTGGTGGGCTGCTCGAAGCCCGCCAGCATACGCAGCAGGGTCGATTTCCCACAGCCGGACGCGCCCAGCAGGGCAAAGATCTCACCCTTGTAGATAGTCAGGTTGACGTCATCCACGGCGTGTTGACCATCAAACGATTTGGTCAGGTTACGAATTTCCAGCAGCGGCGTCAGCGCCTTACGAGGTTTCGCCTGTGGGCGGGGGGTTGCGTCATTCACGGGGTGCTCTCCGGCATACAGATAAACAGGTGCAAATGCACTAAAACGGTGCCTGATCTCCGGTGGCGCGAACGCCACCGGATACGGTCTTATTTACCGCTCTTCACTTTGGTCCACGCGCGGGTTCTCACGCGATCGATTTTCGGCTCCTGCACCTTCAGGGTAAAGAGCTTGGCGAAGACATCTGCCGGTGGGAAAATCGCCGGGTTATCGCGAACTTCAGCGCTGATCAGCGGCACGGAGGCCTTGTTGCCGTTAGCATAGAAGACGTGGTCGCTGATGTGGGCGATAACGTCCGGACGCATCAGGTAGTTGAGGAACTGATAGGCTTCCTCTTTGTTTTTGGCATCTTTTGGCATGGCGAAGACGTCAAAGAAGGCCAGCGCCCCCTCTTTTGGAATGATATAGGAGACGTTAACGCCGTTTTTCGCCTCTTTCGCGCGGTTCGCCGCCTGCCAGACATCCCCTGCCCAGCCAATCGCCACGCAGATATCGCCGTTGGCCAGATCGTTAATGTACTGGGAAGAGTGGAAGTAACGGATATTTGGCCGCAGCTTCAGCAGCAGATCGGTGGCCGCGCCGGTATAGTCATCTGCCTTGCTGCTGTTGGGATCTTTACCCAGATAGTTCAGCACGGTGGCGAAGATCTCTTCCGGCGCATCGAGGAAGGAGACGCCACAGCTTTTCAGCTTCTCAAGGTTCTCCGGTTTCATAACCAGATCCCAGCTGTCCACCGGCACGTCGCCCAGTACGGCCTTCACCTTATCGACGTTATAGCCAATGCCGGTGGTTGCCCACAGGTACGGCATCGCATATTTGTTCTCGGGATCGTGCTTGGCTACCATCTTCAGCACGTCCGGATCCATGTTTTTCCAGTTCGGCAGCTTGCTCTTATCCAGCGGCTGGAACACGCCTGCGGTCAGCTGGCGCTCCAGGAAGCTGGCGGAGGGGACGACCAGATCGAAGCCGGTGCTGCCCGCCATGAGTTTGCCTTCCAGCACTTCGTTGGAGTCAAACACATCGTAAACAACTTTAATACCGGTCTCTTTTTCAAAGTTTGCCACCGTATCCGGGGCAATATAGTCAGACCAGTTATACACGTGCAGCGTCTTCTGCTCGGCTGCCAGCGTGCCGGCGGAGACCGCCATCAGCGCGCCTGCTACCAGACCGGACAACCATTTTTTATTCAGGGTGGTCATATCTCATTCCTTCTGGAAAGTTCGTGAATAGACGAACTAAATGTACGCATTAAAGATATGCAAGAATCGTGCATACTTTATCACTCTGCACAGCATCGGGTATGAGACGCCACCCGGCAGACGCTGCAAGCTTTTTAAAGCAGCGCAAGAATAACTGTAGCCAGGGTTAGAGGCTATAGGTCAGGTTAAAAACCGGGTTTTATCAATTTTTTATTCACTATTTGTCTATACGATAGCCCGATAGCGCCATCATGGCGGTGAATAAAACTGGTGGGAGGCAGAAAATGCAGAATAAAAGCGGGGAAGAATGCAGCCGCTATGGCAGCGACTGCGCTAATGACGTCAGGCTTTAGTGAAGAAAATTGCGCACCGTTTCACCGGCAGCGGCCTCGTCTTCCTCGGTATTAAACAGCAGCTGCTGCGCGCAGGCTTCGAGGATCACCATGGAGACCTGCTCCTCGCTGTGACGCATAAACCAGGCAAACTGCTTTAGATTCACGCCAGGGGCGGCGAACAGCGACTGGCACACTACCAGCTTCGGCAGATTATCATCCTGAATATCGAGGAAGGCTTTGATCGTCAGCGAGCTGGCGTTAATTGCAGAGAGATCGGCCGCCAGCGCCAGCAGCGCCGTGGGCTTGACCTCTGCCATCGCTGAGAAGAGAACAATATCATCAACCAGATCGATTTTGGCGTCGTAGATGCCGTCAAAGTTTTGCATATGCGGCAGGTGTAGCGCCTGGCAGGTGTCACACTCATAAAAACTAATGCCCAGCTCGTCAAGCCAATGACGCAAGGTGTCCAGACTGGGTACGACGAGTGAATCCATAATAGGGGGTGACCTCTGTAAAAAAATTTGCGGGCATAGCTTACGCAAAAAATGCCCTGTATACCATTTATACTGCCGGAAAAGCGCCTAGCCGCCCGTTTTCAGACAAAAGCCGGGGGTGGCCTGCTGCTCGATCCAGGCGATCATCCGCCCGGCGATATCCACTCCCGTGGCCTTCTCGATGCCCTCCAGGCCCGGCGAGGCGTTCACCTCCATCACCAGCGGCCCGCGATCGGCACGTAGAATATCGACCCCGGCTACCTCCAGCCCCAGCGTGCGCGCCGCCAGCAGGGCGATCTCCCGCTCGCGCAGGGTGATGTTGGCCTCCGTTGCTACGCCGCCGCGGTGCAGGTTGGAGCGGAAATCCCCCTCTTTCGCCCGCCGCTCGATAGCCGCCACCACCTCATCCCCTACTACGAGACAGCGAATATCGCACCCCTTCGCCTCTTTAATATACTCCTGCACCAGGATGTGAGCATTGAGACCGCGAAAGGCATCGATCACGCTCTCTGCCGCCTGGCGCGTCTCCGCCAGCACGACGCCGATGCCCTGGGTGCCCTCGACTAGCTTGACCACCAGCGGCGCGCCGCCGACCATGTCGATAAGATCGCTGGTGTCATCCGGCGAGTGGGCAATGCCGGTGACCGGCAGATCGATCCCCTGGCGCGCCAGCAGCTGCAGCGAGCGCAGCTTGTCTCTGGCACGGGTGATGGCTACGGACTCGTTGAGGGGGTAGCTGCCGAGCATTTCAAACTGACGCAGCGCCGCCGTGCCGTAGAAGGTAATGGCCGATCCAATGCGCGGGATCACCGCATCAAAATAGGGGAGCTGGCGGCCCTGGTAGTGGATCGAGGAGGCCGCCGGGCTGATGTTCATATAACAGGAGAGCGGATCGAGGATCTCGAGGGTGTGGCCCCGCTTTACCGCCGCGTCACGCAGCCGTTTACACGAATAGAGCGTTCCATCCCGGGACAATATGGCAATTTTCACCCTGCACCTCTCTACAATAACGGTGTCGCAGCCGCATCACTATCATACACGCAGCGAGACGCAGGATGAACGGGATTTATCGCGTCGCCCTGGTTTGGCGAAACATAGCCTTTTGGCATCGAAACGACAGGTAAAACCTTCTTTCTATTACCGGAGGTAATCGGCATCATAGCCCTGGTCGCTGTCTGGTTTAACGTTAAGGAGAGAGTATGTTTGCTGTAATCTTTGGACGCCCCGGCTGTCCCTACTGCGTACGCGCAAAAGAACTTGCAGATAAACTGAGCACCGAGCGTGACGATTTTAGCTATCGCTATGTCGATATTCATGCGGAAGGGATCACCAAAGCCGATCTGGAAAAGACCGTTGGCAAACCGGTAGAAACCGTGCCGCAGATCTTCCTCGATCAGAAGCACATCGGTGGCTGCACCGACTTTGAAGCCTATGCCAAAGCGCATCTGGGCCTCTTTGCCGAGCAGTAAGCACGCCGGGGGACGCTAGCTGCGCCCCCGTCTTCCCAACAGGCTGCGAATAAACAGATAGCAGAGCGCCCCGAGCGCGCACCAGAATACCGCGCTAAACAGCCACGCCATCTCCTGCCAGACTGAACGTATCGGCGTGATAAAGAACAGCATCAGCACAAAGCAGACCGTTGCCCCCAGCATCGCCCCGACTACCGGCAGTACCACGCGACGCTTTGTCGAGACAAAGCTAGCTACCGCGCCGGGAATGATAAAAAAGAGCAGCCCCAGCTCAGGATGACCAGCTTGCTGAAATGCCCCTCTCACGTTCAATATATGTGACAGGTAGACCACAATAAAAAGCAGGAAGCAGCAAAAAGCGCCCGCCCAACCACGTTTAGACTTCAAATAATCCTCCTGACATCGTCTCTATCGAACATTTCTTCGCCCCAAAGGAACGTCCGGTTTGATAAAGCAGTGTGGCAATCCTTGCCCAAAAAGCACCCACGCGAATGCACGATTCTTAGCTAGCCGTTGTTTATCAATACGATTAAACTACCGGCCTGATCTGTTTTGCGATTATTGTTTTGCTTTGCTGCAGCGCGACCTTCAGGCCCGCTGAGTTAAGGAAAACATTAGCGTAAATCACTATTTCTTTCAACAGCTTACTAGTAAACAAGAAGTTAGCCTCCGTGAATATAAACGTCGCAGATTTGTTAAATGGGAATTACATACTGTTATTATTTGTGGTGCTGGCGTTAGGCCTGTGCCTGGGAAAATTACGGTTAGGTTCAGTACAACTCGGTAATTCCATTGGCGTTTTAGTGGTTTCGCTATTATTAGGCCAGCAGCATTTCGCCATTAACACTGACGCCCTGAATCTCGGCTTTATGCTGTTTATTTTTTGCGTCGGCGTAGAAGCCGGGCCGAACTTTTTTTCGATTTTCTTTCGCGACGGCAAAAATTACCTGATGCTGGCGCTGGTGATGGTCGGCAGCGCGCTGCTGATTGCGCTGGGGCTGGGCAAACTGTTTGGCTGGGATATCGGCCTCACCGCCGGGATGCTGGCTGGCTCGATGACCTCTACGCCGGTGCTGGTGGGCGCGGGCGATACCCTGCGCCACTCCGGGATGGCCGGTGACCAGCTAAGTTCCGCTCTCGATAACCTGAGCCTCGGCTACGCCCTGACCTACCTTATTGGCCTGGTTAGCCTGATCTTCGGCGCCCGCTATATGCCGAAGCTACAGCATCAGGATCTACAGACCAGCGCCCAGCAGATTGCCCGCGAGCGCGGCCTCGACACCGACGCTAACCGCAAAGTGTACCTTCCGGTGATCCGCGCCTACCGCGTGGGGCCGGAGCTGGTAGCCTGGGCCGACGGTAAAAACCTGCGTGAGCTGGGTATCTACCGTCAGACCGGATGCTACATCGAGCGTATTCGCCGCAACGGCATTCTGGCCACCCCGGACGGCGATGCAGTTTTACAGATGGGAGATGAGATTTCGCTGGTGGGCTACCCTGACGCCCATGCCCGTCTCGACCCTAGCTTCCGTAACGGCAAAGAGGTGTTTGACCGCGACCTGCTCGACATGCGCATCGTCACCGAAGAGATCGTGGTGAAGAACCACAACGTGGTGGGCCGCCGCCTCGCCCAGCTCAAGCTCACCGACCACGGCTGCTTTTTAAACCGGGTGATCCGCAGCCAGATCGAGATGCCAATCGACGACAGCATCGTGCTCAACAAAGGCGACGTGTTGCAGGTCAGCGGCGACGCGCGACGGGTGAAAACCATCGCCGACCGCATCGGCTTTATCTCGATTCACAGCCAGGTCACCGATCTGCTGGCGTTCTGCGCCTTCTTTATCGTCGGCCTGATGATCGGCATGATCACCTTCCAGTTCAGCTCGTTTAGCTTTGGCATCGGCAACGCGGCAGGTCTGCTGTTCGCCGGGATCATGCTCGGCTTCCTGCGTGCCAACCACCCGACCTTTGGCTACATCCCGCAGGGGGCCCTGAACATGGTGAAGGAGTTTGGCCTGATGGTGTTTATGGCAGGCGTTGGCCTGAGCGCCGGGAGCGGCATCGGCCACGGACTGGGCGCGGTAGGCGGACAGATGCTGGTGGCTGGGCTGCTGGTGAGCCTGGTGCCGGTGGTGATCTGCTTCCTGTTCGGCGCGTACGTGCTGCGCATGAACCGCGCTCTGCTCTTCGGCGCGATGATGGGGGCCCGTACCTGCGCCCCGGCGATGGAGATCATCAGCGACACCGCACGGAGCAACATTCCCGCGCTCGGCTACGCGGGCACCTACGCCATCGCCAACGTGCTGCTAACTCTGGCCGGGACGCTGATCATCATCATCTGGCCCGGCCTCGGATAACTCTGAAGATAGGCGGTTGCGCAAAAAAATTTCTGGTATCACGCGAACTTTTTATAGAAGTGCCAGTCATAACTAGTGCCACTGCTTTTCTTTGATGTCCCCATTTTGTGGAGCCCATCAACCCCGCCATCTTTGGTTCAAGGTTGATGGGTTTTTTATTGCCTGAAGGTTTTAAAATCGGTTTTGTAGGCCGGTATAAGCGCAGCGCCGCCCGGCGTTTAATCCCAGAGCAAAGGTTAGCCAACATCTCTCAGAAGATGGATTCATGGAGAATAGAGGAGTAATTACGTGCTATCGAAAATAGTAAAACTAGCGATTACATTTACGTCAGAGCTGTTCGGCACGCTTATTCTGACGCTTACCCTTTTTGGTATGTTTTATACTGGTTTTCTTAATGAGGGGATAATGCGAATAATAGGTCCTCTCATCGCGCTGGCTGGCGGGATTGCTGCGTATGTCTTAATTATGCTTATGGCACACAAGCTCGTTAAAACTCGCTAATTCGCCCGGCGGCACTGACGTTTGCCGGGTCTACGGGCTGGTACATCCGACATCTCCCCTGCAATCCTCGCCAAATCTTGCTACTGTTAACCGACGCCAAAACCATAACGACAGACAAGACGCTATGACCTCCTCTTCTCGCTCTGCACTTAACCATCGCCTCTGGGCTCTATTTACCTTCTTCTTTATTCCCGGCCTGCTGATGGCCTCCTGGGCATCGCGCACCCCGGCGATCCGCGACCTCCTGTCGGTTTCTACCGCCGAGATGGGCGCGGTACTGTTTGGCCTCTCCGTCGGCTCAATGAGCGGCATTCTCTCCTCCGCGTGGCTGGTCAAGCGTTTCGGCACCCGCAACGTTATTCGCGCCTGCATGGCGCTGTCGGTCTGCGGCATGATGGCGCTGAGCCTCGCCCTGTGGTTTGCCTCGCCGCTGCTGTTTGCCATCGGGCTGGCACTGTTCGGCAGCAGCCTCGGGGCAGCCGAAGTGGCAATTAATATTGAAGGCGCGGTGGTGGAGCAGAAGATGAATAAAACCGTGCTGCCAATGATGCATGGCTTCTACAGCCTCGGCACGCTGGTGGGCGCGGGTATCGGTATGACGCTTACCGCTTGGGGCGTGACCGCCACGCTGCACGTTCTGCTGGCCGGTCTGGTGGCCATCGTGCCCATTCTGATAGCCATTACCGCTATCCCCGACGGTACCGGACGCAACGATGCCAGCGACACGCAGAAAAAGCAGAAAGGGCGTCCCTTCTATCGCGATACCCAGCTGCTGCTGATTGGTGTGGTGGTACTGGCAATGGCCTTTGCCGAAGGCTCCGCTAACGACTGGCTGCCGCTGCTGATGGTGGACGGTCACGGCTTTACCCCGACCTCCGGATCGCTGATCTACACCGGCTTCACCCTGGGCATGACCGTCGGACGTTTCACCGGGGGCTGGTTTATCGATCGCTATAGCCGCGTCACAGTGGTGCGGGCCAGTGCGATTATGGGCGGGCTGGGGATCGCGCTGATCATCTTCGTCGACAGCGCGTGGGTAGCTGGCGTCTCTGTTCTGCTGTGGGGCCTGGGGGCGTCGCTTGGCTTCCCGCTGACCATCTCTGCCGCCAGCGACACCGGGCCGGACGCCGCAACCCGCGTAAGCGTGGTGGCGACAACCGGGTACCTGGCGTTTCTGGTGGGGCCGCCGCTGCTGGGCTTCCTGGGCGAGCACTACGGCCTGCGTAGCGCCATGATGGTGGTGCTGGCGCTGATGGTGGTTGCGGTCATCGTGGCCCGCGCGGTTGCGAAACCGGGCCAGGATTGCACTAACCGTTCAGAGAGCGCCCCACCGACCGGTCCTTAAGGAAGATCACCATCAATCCCAGCCAGAGCAGGCCGTTTACCAGGTTGAAGAGGCTAAACAGCCCTTCGCCACCGCTCAGGTAAGCGTGCTTGCTCAGCTCAATGCCAACGGTAAATATCGCCATCTGTAACATGCCCATGGCGGCGGATACCGTTCCTTTGCTGATGTCGCTGGCAAACAGCGTCAGGCGTACCAGCCCGGCGTTGGCGAGGCCGATACCGAACGCGTAGAGGCTCAGTCCGGCGGTCATCCACAGGTAGGCGTGAGAGGAGACCATCGTCGCCACGGCCGCCAGCAGCAGTCCGGCAACAATTGGCCAGCCGCCCATGATGATCAGCGACCGCACGCTGCGCCGCGAAGTCAGCCGGGCCAGCACGAGGTTACCCGCGATCAACGCGCCGAAGATCGGCACCTGCAGCAGGCCGTACTCATAGCTGCTCATCCCTTCGCCGCTGATAATAATGATCGGCGACTGGGCGATCCATGCCAGCAGCGGCAGGCTGACAAAGCCCGTCGCCAGCGCACCGGCGACGAAGCGGCCATTTTTCAGCACCGCTTTATAATCCCGGCCCAGCTCTTTCATGGAGAGCTTCTCCCCCAGACGGGTAGCGGTCTCCGGCATCGCCCGTTGCAGGCCAAAGAAAGCGATGGCCGCCAGCACTGCGAAAAGTACAAACATCCCCTCCCAGGGGGCAATGTTCACCCACGCGGCTCCCACCAGCGGGCCAAGCAGAGGGGCGATTAGCGCCACGTTCGCCATCAGGGCAGTGATTTTGATGCACACCGCCTCCTCAAACGACTCCTGGATGGCGGCATAGCCCACCGCGCCGATAAAGCAGAGGCTCACGCCCTGCAAGAAGCGCAGGAGAGTGAACTGCTCAATGTTCTGCGCCAGCAGAGTTGCCAGACAGGTGACAATAAACCACACCACCCCAGTGAGCATTACCGGACGGCGGCCAATGCGGTCCGACAGCGGCCCGAGCAGCCACTGTAAAAACATGCCCCCGGCCAGATAGGCGGTCATGGAGGTGGGCACCCACTCGATGCCAGCATGATACTGCGCAACCACGGCCAGCATCCCCGGCTGGATCATGTCGTTGCCGATATAGGTAGAGAACTCGTAGAGCACCAGGCACAGGGGAAACATCAGTGCCTGGCGGCCTAAACGGCCTCTGGAAGATGAACGATTTTGCATGTAGCCTCTTTATCCTTAAGATCGCGCAGAGTGTAGTGAAAACGTCGCCCTGGCGGTAGTGAATTCTCTGTGGCAGCGCACGTTAATACGCTTTAAATGCTTAAGGTTTGTTTAAGGTACGCGCTGCACAATGGATGCCCTCTTTTACGGTCAACAGGAGTGACGACACCCCATGCTGGAAAATCTCAACCACACGCTTTTTTACTGGCTGAACGCCACCCCTGATTCCCCGTCCTGGCTGATTGCCTTAGCAATATATATCGCCAAGGATCTGATTACCCTGCTGCCGCTGCTGGTGATGGCGCTGTGGCTCTGGGGCCCGCACGCGCGGGTGAGCGCCCAGCGCCAGCTAGTGATCAAAACGGTAATGGCGCTGGTGGTAAGCATGAGCCTCTCCTGGTTGACAGGTCATCTTTTCCCCCACGACAGGCCCTTTGCCCAGAACGCGGGCTATAATTTTTTACATCACGCGGCGAACTACTCCTACCCCAGCGATCACGGTACGGTGGCGTTTACCTTCGCACTGGCGTTTCTGTTCTGGCATCGGCTCTGGTCTGGCTGCGCGCTGCTGGCCATCGCGTTGAGCATCGCCTGGTCACGCGTCTATTTAGGCATTCACTGGCCGCTGGATATGCTGGGCGGATTGCTGATTGCCCTCAGCGGCTGCCTGGCCGCGCAGATGCTCTGGCAGGTTTGCGGGAGGGGCGTGCTGCGGGCCCTGCACCTCGTCTACCGCCGCTGTTTTGCTCTGCCTATCCGTAAAGGCTGGGTGCGTGGGTGACTTAACCTGGCCGCGCAGGTAATATTGGACGCCCTGCCCCAGGCAGGGTTTTACTAATGTGCCAAGGATATTGCGCCAGGGGATTTATGGAAACGAAACGTGACGAAAGGATCGGCCAGCTGCTTCAGGCCCTGAAGCGGAGCGACAAGCTGCATCTGAAAGAGGCAGCAACGTTGCTTGGCGTGTCTGAAATGACCATTCGTCGCGATCTGAACGCCAAAAGCGCACCGGTGGTGCTGCTGGGGGGCTACCTGGTGCTGGAGCCGCGCACCGCCAGCCACTATCTGCTGAGCGATCAGAAAACGCGTCTGGTGGAGGAGAAGCGCCTCGCTGCCCGCCATGCGGCAACGCTGGTGCAGGCCCACCAGATGGTTTTTTTCGACTGCGGCACCACGACGCCGTGGATTATCGACGCCATCAGCGACGAGCTTCCCTTCACTGCCGTCTGCTACGCCCTGAATACCTTTCTCGCGCTCCAGGAGAAGCCGCTCTGCCGGACGATTCTCTGCGGCGGGGAGTTCCACGCCAGCAACGGCATCTTCAACCCGCTCAACTTTAAAGAGACGCTAAACAATCTCTGTCCGGATCTCGCCTTCTATTCCGCGGCGGGCGTCCATCCGGAGATGGGTGCAACCTGCTTTAACCTTGAGGAACTGCCGGTAAAGCACTGGGCGATGAGCCGGGCGCAGTATCACGTGCTGGTGGTCGATCACAGCAAGTTTGGCAAAGTGCGCCCGGCCTGCATGGGCGACCTGAGCCAGTTTGATGCTATCGCCAGCGACGTCCGCCCTGACGATAGCCTCAGCGCGCTGGCAAAAGCCCAGCATATCGCCCTGCTCTACTAAGGCAGGCGGCTGGCCTACGAGAACCAACTGCCGAACCAGCCGTGGAGTTTCATCAGCACGAAATCCCACATCCGGCTCAAGAATCCGCCCTCATCTACCGCCTCCATGACGATCAGCGGACGCTGCTCAATGGATTTACCGTTAAGCTGAAAATCGATAGCCCCCACCACCTGGCCTTTTTTCAGCGGCGCGGTGAGCTGCGGGTCGTTTAATTTCCAGGTCGCCTTCAGGTTTTTCAGCTGCCCTTTAGGAATGGTGATTGAGCCCGCCTCGCCTGCGCCGAGCTTCGCCTCGCTGGTGTCGCCAAACCACACGCGGGTAGTGGCGAAGGTGGCATCGGGCTTGATTGGGGTCACGGTTTCAAAGAAGCGGAAGCCCCAGGTGAGCAGCTTCTCTGACTCGTTAAAGCGGATACGATCGGTTTTACTGCCCAGCACGACCGAGATGAGCCGCATATCCCCCTGTGTAGCCGAGGCCACCAGGTTGTAGCCCGCACCTTCGGTGGTGCCGGTCTTCATCCCGTCGACGTTGATATTGGTGCTCCACAGCAGGCGGTTACGGTTCGGCTGGCGAATCTTGTTGAAGGTAAACTCTTTCTCTTTATGGATGGCATACTCTTCCGGCACGTCATGGATCAGCGCTTTGCCCAGTAGAGCCATATCGCGGGCGGTGCTGAACTGCCCCGGCGCGTCGAGGCCATGCACCGTTTTAAAGGTGGTATTGGTCAGCCCCAGCCGCTGGGCGTAGTTGTTCATCAGGCCGACAAAGGCGTCCTGGCTCCCCGCCACGTAGTCGGCAATGGCGATGCTGGCATCGTTCCCCGACTGGATGATCACCCCTTTATTGAGATCCGCTACCGAGACCTGATCGCCAGGCTTAAGGAACATCAGCGACGAACCGCGCAAGGCCGGGTTGCCGGTTGCCCACGCGTCTTTACCCACGGTGACCATATCATTGAGGTGAATTTTTCCCGCCTTCAGCGCCTGGCCGGTGACGTAGCTGGTCATCAGCTTGGTCAAACTGGCCGGATCCAGCTTCTCATCGGCGTTACCTTCCGCCAGCACTTTGCCGCTGGCGTAATCCATCAGGATCCATGCCCGGGCATCAACCGCAGGGGCTGCCGGGGCCGCGATCTGCTCGGCGGCAAACAGCGAGGGAGAAAAAAGAACCACAAGCGCCGAGGCCGTAGCCAGGCTGCGGAGGGACAGAGAAAAATGCGTCATAAAGGCCACCCGAGTATCCATTCTAAAAACCGCGTTAGCTCACCGCTACGCGCTAAACGGTGAGTAGTAACGTACAAAAGCCGTGAAGAAAACCGCCAGCTGGTAAAGTTTTTTAAAGTTTACGCAAAATCACATTCCCATGCTGCTGCGAGTGGGATTTTTTTGTTATTCGTTGCCTGAATGTTCACTTTATCCCACTATGTCAGCCATAAGGTGCTGATAACAGCGCTGGTTGCTGACGAGAAGAAGGAGTTTTTATGATCACGCTGTGGGGCAGAAACAACTCAACTAACGTTAAAAAAGTTTTATGGACCCTGGAAGAGCTGGAGCTGCCGTATACGCAAATTCTGGCTGGCCTGGAGCACGGTCTGAACCACAGCCCGGAGTATCTGGCGCTGAATCCCAATGGGCTGGTGCCGCTGTTCCGCGACGATGAGACCGATAGCGTGCTGTGGGAGTCAAATACCATCGTGCGCTTCCTGGCAGCGCAGTATGGCCTGGGACGACTGTGGATTGAGTCACCCGCCGCCCGTGCGCAAGCAGAGAAGTGGATGGACTGGGCCAATGGCACGCTCTCCCCGGCTCACCGGGTGCTATTGATGAACCTGGTGCGCACACCGGTGGAAAAACGCGATCCGGCAGTGATTGAGGCGGGCATTGCCGCCTGCGAGCCGCTGTTTGAGATTCTGGATAACGCCCTGGCGGCCTCACCCTGGCTCTCCGGCGAGGAGTTTGGCCTCGGGGATATCGCCGTTGCGCCTTTCGTCTATAGCCTGTGGAACGTAGGCCTGACGTGGACGCCACGTCCGCATATCCAGCGCTGGTATGACGCCCTTAGCGAGCGCCCCGCCTTCCGCAAAGTCGTGATGATCCCGGTAACCTAACCCGGTCTTTATTGTGCCCCTGCCGGACTCACCTTTAACAGCTCGCCGTCGGACTCGTCGGTGAGCACATAGAGGTAGCCGTCGGGGCCAACCCGCACGTCGCGGATGCGCTGGTTGCGATCGCCCAGAATGCGCCCGTCCTCGGTGACCTTATCTCCGTTCACGCTCATGACAATGACGTCCTTGTCCTTCAGCGCGCCGATAAACAGCTTGTGCTGCCACTGTGGGAAGGTCGATGCGTTATAGAACGCCATGCCGCTGACCGCCGGGGAGTTTTTCCAGTAGAACGCAGGCTGCTCGGTTCCGGCCACAATCTCCCCCTTCGCCTCGGGGATCTTCATCCCGCTGTAGTTAATGCCCCAGGTCGCCAGCGGCCAGCCGTAGTTTTTACCTCTCTGCGGGATATTAATTTCGTCGCCGCCGCGCGGGCCGTGCTCGTTCAGCCATAGCGCGTCGGTCCAGGGATTCATCGCCATCCCCTGGGGGTTACGGATGCCGTAGGACCAGATCTCCTTGCGCGCGTTGGCGTCGTTGGCAAAGGGGTTATCATCTGGTACAGCGCTCTGATCGGTCAGGCGCACCACTTTCCCTTGAAGCTTATCGAGATCCTGGGCGGTAGGACGCTGATTATTTTCGCCCAGCGCAATATAGAGGTAGCCCTTGCCATCAAAGACCAGTCGTCCGCCAAAGTGGTTGCCGGTAGAGAGCTTAGGCGTCTGGCGGAAGACCACCTTAAACGCCTCCAGCCGGGAGAGATCGTCGCTTAAGCGTCCGTAGCCCACCGCCGTCCCGGCCCGGCCGTCATTACCCGCTTCGGCGTAGCTCAACCACACCCGGCGCGACTGGGCAAAATCCGGGGCCAGCACAACGTCAAACAGGCCGCCCTGCCCGTTGGCCCACACTTTCGGTACGCCGGAGAGGGGATCGGATAGTCCACTTCCCGCCTGCCAGTGGCGCAGCTGACCGCCGCGTAGGGTGATAAGCATGCCTTTATCGTCGGGTAAAAAGGCCAGCGACCAGGGGTGATCGAGTTTAGTTTGCAGCACCTCGACCGCTACCGGCGCAGGCGCGGCAAAAATCGAAGCGGAGAGAAACAGCGCGGGTATAGCAATCATAACGTTGCGACGCATGGGGCACTCCTTTTAGGGTCTCTGGCATAAAGGGTAGCCAGCACGACGCCGCATGCATCGGATTTTACAAAAGCTTTAAATTACCTGCCTGATGCTTAAGCAGGTGAATAACCTCAGGAAAGCAGAGCGAACTCTGCTTTCCTGTAAAGGTATTTACGCTGCCCCGTTAAGGGCGAGCCATGATTGATTAATTCGTTGCCGCAGTTTTCATTGCCGGACGCTGCGGTATTAACCAGATAAACCCAATAATAATAAGCACCAGCGCCAGTGAGGCACTGTAGCGGCTAAGCGCCAGCCCACCCTCCGCCAGCGGTTTATCCATAAAATCGCCTACGACCGCGCCCAAAGGACGGGTCAAAACAAAGGCAGCCCAGAAGAGCGCAGTGCGTGAAAGTGAGGTAAAGCGGCTGGCGGCCCAGATAATAGCCAGTGCCCCAACAAACAGCAGAATACCGCCGCCATAGCCCAGCCCTTCGCTATCTGCGGTCCAGTCACCTAATGCAGTTCCCAGCGTCTGTGAAAACATAATGGTGACCCAGTAAAAACTTTCTGTTCGTACGTTGTTTACGGAGCTCACGGCAATAGTGCCGCAGCATACACGCCATATCAGAAGAGAGAGTATCAGTAACGTACTTAGCAGCACTGTTCCACCGAGGTAACCAATTCCCAATGAGCGATCGGCAAAGTCCGCCAGCGTCGTACCCACGGTAGTGGTGGCAATGACGGTAAACCAGTAGATCCACTTATTAAAACTGTCGCGTTTAATTTGCACCGCGACAGCAATGAAAAAGATAACGGCAAAAATCAACGTACCGGTAAGGTAGCCCAGATCCATTGACATGGTCACTGCATCACCACCGGTTTCACCCAGCGTGGTTGCTGCAATCTTGGTTAACCAAAACGCCATGGTTACCGCAGGAACTTTACTCAGAGAAGAGGATTCTGTGAATTTATATGGCATAAAAATGCGCTCCGCAAAAGCCCGGGATGGGCTAACGTAGCGCTCAGGTTAGTAGAATAGTCTTAAGACGGGATTAAGATATATGTCGATTCTTAATAAATTACGCACCGTGAATATTTACTTTGTTAAATCCTTCAAGATCTTCAGTTCCGCACCGTTGCCCAGCGCCCGCTGCAGTGTCATTGCCAACACAGGCGGTTTCGATGTCTGGCCTGATGTTCATTCTTGACCCTATTCCATCGAATAATGACCTGAGTGCGTCTCACGCCCGGCCCGTAGACTTTTTATACTGCGCTCTTAATGCACAGACCGCACGGCCGCGGTTCTTTTGACGGAGTAAAAAATGCAACTGACTCAAATACGTAATGCCACGCTGAAACTCAACTATGCTGGCGTCCGCTTCCTTATCGATCCGATGCTCTCTGAAAAGGATGCCTGGCCCGGTTTTCCCGGCACTGCCCGTTCTCATCTGCGCAATCCCATGGTCGCGCTGCCGGTTTCCGTGGAAGATCTGCTCGACGTGGACGTGATTATCGTGACGCACACGCATCAGGATCACTGGGACGAGGCGGCTCAGCAGCTGATCCCAAAAGACCGCGTGATTTATACCCATAATGAGAGTGATGCATCCCTGTTGCGCTCGCAGGGCTTCACCGCCGTCAGCGTGCTGGCTGACACCAATGTCATTGCGGGTATTAACGTGGTTAAAACCGATGGTCAACACGGCAGCGACGAAGCGTACGCCATCCCTGACGTTGCTGAGCGGCTGGGCGACGCGTGCGGTTTGGTCTTTTCTGTGGAAGGTGAAAAGACGCTGTACGTAGCCGGAGATACAATTTGGGTAGCGCCGTACGTCGAAAGTCTGGAAAAATATGCGCCTGACGTTGTGGTACTGAACATGGGTCTGGCGACGGTTGATGGGATCGGTGCCATTATCATGGGTAAGCAGGACGCGCTGCGCACGCTTGAGGTGCTGCCGTCGGCCACGGTGGTGGCATCACACATGGAGGCGGTTAATCATTGCCTGCTGAGCCGGGACGAGCTGCGTACGTATGCTGCTGAAAATGGCATTCAGGACAGGGTGCTGGTGCCGGAAGACGGCGAGACGCTGAATTTCTGATGCCTGAGCGCGCCCAGGCGGCAGAGTTCAGTCTGCAGCCTGTGAGTTTGGCCATTTTGAGGATAAACTCCCGTTTCAATCGGTAAAGGTACAGGATCATGTCCGCTCTGCGCGTTGTCGTTATCGCCACATCGGGTTTCAGCCCGTTTCATTTCTCCGTACCGTCCATGGTATTCGACAAGGCGATGCCGGAGCCGGGCCTGTTTAGCGTGGAGATTTGTGCAGAGCAGCCGGGAACCGTGGCGTCTGATATCGGTATTTCCATCAATGTGGATCACGGGCTTGAGCTACTGGATGTTGCAGATATTATTATTGTGCCGTTCTGGGAGCATCCCGAAACGCGGCCAGCGCCGGAACTGCTGGATGCACTGCGCTGTGCCTGGCAACACGGGGCTGAAGTGGTGGGATTGTGCCTCGGGGCTTATGTTCTCGCCTACGCCGGGCTGCTTAACAATCGCAGGGCTTCCACGCACTGGGAGTTTGAACGGGATTTTGCCGAACGCTTTCCGGAGGTGCGGCTTGACAGCAACGCACTCTATACCAGCGATGAACGTCTTATTACCTCAGCCGGGACGGCTGCAGGCATTGACTGCTGCCTGAATATCGTACGTGAACACTACGGAACAGCGCTTGCTAATCGCGTAGCCCGCAGGATGGTTATTCCCCCTTACCGGGAAGGGGGGCAGGCGCAGTTTATTGAGCACGCGGTGCCAGAGACGACACGCGATGAGCAGATTAATGACCTTATCGACTACCTGCGTCGCAACCTGAATAAGCGGCATGATATTGACTCCCTTGCTGGCTTCTCTGGTATGAGCCGGCGCACGCTGACGCGACACTTCATCAAGGCAACCGGTATGACCGTGGGAGACTGGCTCAGCGCCCAACGCCTGCAGCGCAGCCAGGAGCTGCTGGAGACCACGGATCACAGCATCGAAACCGTGTCGTCGCTAGCGGGCTACCAGTCGCCGGTCTCTTTCCGGCAGAGCTTCAAGGCGCGATTTAACGTCAGTCCCAGCGAGTGGCGCAGAACCTTCCGGGGGCCTGGTCTGATTTAAACCCGCGTCCCCTTTTCGTTAATGACCTTTTCACCATCCTCTTTGGTAAAAGCGCCTTTCTGACCTTCAGGCAGAATATCCAGCACCTTTTCTGAGGGGCGACAAAGACGTGTGCCAAGCGGCGTTACTACTATCGGCCGATTAATCAGAATCGGATGCTGAAGCATAAAACCGATCAACTGCTCATCAGAAAATGCCTCTTCATCAAGGCCAAGCTGCTCATAAGGCTCAACGTTTGTACGCAATAAAGCACGTACCGTTATCCCCATATCTGAAATAAGGCTAATAAGCTTATCGCGGGTCGGTGGCGTATCAAGGTAGTAAATAATAGTCGGTTCAGTACCGCTGTTACGGATCATCTCCAGCGTGTTACGTGAGGTGCCACAGGCCGGGTTGTGATAAATAGTAATATTGCTCATATCAGTATCTCATTACACAGTGACAGAGAGCCGCCACGCCAGCGCGGCCAGCGTGACGAACAGTACGGGCAGAGTCATCATAATGCCGGTGCGGAAGTAATACCCCCAGGCGATGGTCATATTTTTCTGCGCCAGCACGTGCAGCCACAGCAGGGTCGCCAGGCTGCCAATCGGGGTAATTTTCGGGCCTAAATCGCAGCCAATGACGTTAGCGTAAATCATTGCCTCTTTGACGATGCCGGTCGCTGCGCTCCCGTCAATCGACAGGGCGCCAATCAACACCGTCGGCATATTGTTCATCACCGAAGAGAGGAACGCCGTCAGGAAGCCGGTACCGAGCGTGGCTGTCCATAAACCCCTGTCTGCCATCTGACTCAGCACGGCGGAGAGTGTATCGGTGAGTCCCGCATTGCGCAGGCCATAGACCACCAGGTACATACCCAGCGAGAAAATCACGATCTGCCAGGGCGCACCGCGCAATACTTTTCCTGTGTCGATCGCATGCCCTCTTTTCGCCACTACAAACAGCACTGCCGCGCCGGCTGCCGCTATCGCGCTGACAGGGATCCCCAGAGGCTCCAGAACAAAGAAACCGACCAGAAGAAGCACCAGCACAATCCAGCCTGTCCTGAACGTCGCCGGATCCTTTATCGCACTGGCGGGTGCCTTCAGGAGTGAAACGTCATAGGTCGCCGGAATATCTTTCCTGAAAAAGAGATGCAGCATAACCAGCGTGGCCGCAATGGCAGCCAGGTCCACGGGGATCATGACAGAGGCGTACCGGGTGAAGCCCAGACCGAAGAAATCCGCCGAGACAATATTGACCAGGTTAGAGACAATCAGCGGCAGACTGGCGGTATCCGCAATAAACCCCGCGGCCATCACGAAGGCCAGCGTGGTCTCTTTGCTGAATCCTAATGCGAGCAGCATCGCAATCACAATCGGCGTCAGGATCAGCGCTGCGCCATCGTTGGCAAACAGCGCGGCGACGGTAGCACCCAGAAGAACAATCCAGCTAAACAGCAGCCGACCACGCCCGTTACCCCAGCGGGCAACATGCAGGGCCGCCCATTCAAAGAAACCGGACTCATCCAGCAGCAGGCTGATAACGATCACTGCAATAAATGCCGCCGTCGCGTTCCAGACGATGTTCCAGACAACAGGGATATCATCAATGTGAATGACCCCGGTCACCAGCGCCAGCGTGGCCCCAATGCTTGCGCTCCAGCCGATACTGAGGCCCCTGGGCTGCCAGATGACCAACACCAGCGTCAGTAAAAAAAGACTCCCTGCCAAAAGCATTTCAGACTCCATTATATATGGTTAGGTATATGTTATTGATGGTGTCAGCAGGCGGTACAGGTCGATTTTGCCAGCCGGTGACGCACATCCTCCCGCAGACAGTGCCAGGAGGTGGCGATCGTCTCCGCCGCCCACGCCGGCATGTGGGGCGACAGACGATAGTGGATCCATTTGCCTTCACGCCGGTCAAGAACCAGCTCTGCCTCGCGGAGGATCGCCATATGCCGCGAGATTTTAGGCTGGGACTGCGCGGTAACCGCACAGAGATCGCAGACGCACAACTCGCCACACTCCCGTAGGAGCATGACAATTGCAAGGCGTGTCTCATCCGACAATATTTTGAAAAGCTGAACAGGCTGTAGCATCGATCGCTTCCTCTCTCACAGAATACACATATGTTAAATCATATGTGTTGGATTGGAAATACCCCGCCGCCGCCCATTCGCTGACAGGGAAGAGCGCGCCTGTTTTTAAGAGAGGTATCTTTCACCAGGGAGATAAGGGGGAGTTGCCTCCCCCCGGGGATTCAGGACTCCATTGCCAGCGGTGCTTGCTCGCTGAGGTTCTGAATACATACGTTGAGGGTTTTAAGACAGCGATCAAGCGTCTCTACGTTTACAGCAATATAGTTCGGGCAGTCATGGTGCCCACTCATTAAGCAGATACCCGCAGCGGAGAGTGCTCCCTCTGCCCGGCACAGCGCTTCACGTTCTCTGGCATCCGGCACGACATACGCGTGTCGCTCCAGGCCGCGTATTTGTTTTGATAATTCAAAAAAGCTGTCACGCAGATAGTTGCTTTCGCTGACTGACATGTAACCCTTCGCCTTTCTGAGCTGGACGTACGCCGCAAGATCGATGCTGGCGTTTGCAAGTTTTCTCAGCAGGCTTCGTTTCTGTCTGTCAACGGTCATGCTAGATCCTCCCTTGTCGGCCTAATCACAAATTAAGCATAAGCTCATTTTTTGTGCAAAATTATGCGCTGTGTCAATATTTACCCAGGCTTTAACAATTTTTACAGTGCGACAACCTTCACAAAATCTAACCAATTGAGTTAGCAGTAGAGAGTCGCCGCAAACCCGTGTAAAATCGCCCGGTTTTTTCTTCTGTTTACTTTGTGAGCGTATGAGCATACAACAACCGCGTATTGGCTTTGTCTCCCTGGGCTGCCCGAAAAACCTGGTGGATTCCGAACGCATTCTTACCGAACTGCGCACCGAGGGTTATGATGTGGTGCCGCGTTACGACGATGCCGATATGGTGATCGTTAACACCTGCGGCTTTATCGATAGCGCCGTGCAGGAGTCGCTGGAGGCGATTGGCGAAGCCCTGAATGAGAACGGCAAGGTGATCGTCACCGGCTGTCTGGGGGCAAAAGTGGATCAGATCCGCGAAGTGCACCCGAAGGTGCTGGAGATCACCGGTCCGCACAGCTATGAGCAGGTTCTGGAGCACGTGCATCACTATGTGCCAAAACCAAAGCATAACCCGTTCCTGAGCCTGGTACCGGAACAGGGCGTCAAGCTGACCCCGCGCCACTACGCCTACCTGAAAATTTCCGAAGGCTGCAACCACCGCTGCACCTTCTGCATTATTCCGTCCATGCGTGGCGATCTCGACAGCCGTCCGATTGGCGACGTGCTGGCCGAGGCCAAGCGTCTGGTTGACGCGGGCGTGAAAGAGCTGCTGGTGATCTCGCAGGACACCTCCGCCTACGGCGTTGACGTTAAGCACCGCACCGGCTTCTACAACGGCTCGCCAGTGAAAACCAGCATGGTCAGCCTGTGCGAAGAGCTGTCTAAGCTCGGCGTCTGGGTGCGTCTGCACTACGTCTACCCTTACCCGCACGTTGACGACGTCATCCCGCTGATGGCCGAAGGCAAGATCCTGCCGTATCTGGATATCCCGATGCAGCACGCCAGTCCGCGCATCCTCAAGCTGATGAAGCGCCCAGGCTCGGTGGATCGTCAGCTGGCCCGCATCAAGCAGTGGCGTGAAGTCTGCCCTGAGCTGACCCTGCGCTCGACCTTTATCGTCGGCTTCCCCGGTGAAACCGAGGAAGATTTCCAGATGCTGCTCGACTTCCTCGTTGAAGCGCGTCTGGACCGCGTGGGCTGCTTCAAATACAGCCCGGTAGAAGGCGCGACCGCTAACGAATTACCGGATCAGGTGCCGGAAGAGATAAAAGAAGAGCGCTGGAACCGCTTTATGCAGCTGCAGCAGCAGATCTCTGCCGAGCGTCTGCAGGAGAAGGTGGGCCGTGAGATCCTGGTGATTATCGATGAAGTCGATGAAGAAGGCGCGATTGGCCGCAGCATGGCCGATGCACCAGAGATCGACGGCGCGGTCTACCTTAACGGCGAAACCAACGTGAAGCCGGGCGACGTTGTCCGCGTGAAGGTTGAAAACGCCGACGAATACGACCTGTGGGGTACCCGGGTTTAATCGACCCTGTGCATAACGCCTGATGGCGCTGCGCTTATCAGGCCTACAAAACTCCAGGCCCGGCAAGCTTGCGCCGCCGGGCGTTCGTTCTATTAATACTCGAACTGCCGGTAGTAGCGGCGAATATCGAGACTGTGGCCGGTATAGTGCTCAAAATGGGCCGCCAGCCGATCCACCAGCAGCGTCGATGCTACGCAAGGGGCAAGGATCCCGCGAAACGCATCATCAATCCCATTAAGGGCATAGTCCCGCGGATCAATCACCACCAGATGATCCGTGATCTTCGCTGCAAAACGCTCAACCCGCTCATCCAGCGCTCGACATTTCCCCTCCCCCTTCACCAGAAACAGCGGGATCTCTTTCTCCAGCAGCTCCAGCGTGCCGTGGAAAAACTCGGCCGAGGTGACGGATTTGGTGCGTTTCCACTGCATCTCCTCGAGAATACACATTGAGAAGAGATAGACTTCGCCCCACATCTCCGCGCCGCCAATCCACATCATATAGTCGCTGGTGTGGTATTTACGCGCGATGTCATCTGCCTGCGGATCAAACTTTATTTTCGCCTGTAATAGGTTCTCCGGTAATAATTCCAGCTGGCTGGCAAAACGGTCATAGTCTGCAAATTCACCGTTACGGTTAACCAGACGGAAAAAGAACCAGTAGAGCAGCATATACTCATATTCCACGCCGTTTTTGTGGCGCATCGGAATATGCCAGCCTGCCGCGCTGGCCAGCGGAGAGTCGCTGTTTTTGGTAATGGCAACAACGCGGATCCCCTGCGCCTTACACCATTCGGCAAGCTCTACGGACTCTTTGGTATCACCGGATTTAGAGAGCGTGACCACCACCGATTGCTTAGTTAATTTCTTATGCCCGGTATGAATTAACTCCGCGGCCTGCTCAAGGTAAACCGGCAGCGTGGTCATCTCTTTGGCAAAGGCATTAATGGCCATCATTGGTGCCAGGGAGCCCCCGACCGAGGCAAAAAATAGGGCATCATATTCTTGCTGAAATATCTCATCAGCGGCCTGCTCAGCCTGTTTACGCGCAGCAACGATCTCACGAGCACTCGTCAGGTACTCGTCCTGATTAAAACCCAACATATTTTCTCTCCTGATTAATTAGATCTTACTTTTTAATACGCGGTCAAAGTCATCAAAAATACGCACCGAAAGATCGATCCCTTTGGCACACGCCGTACGCCAGGCCAGTACCTGTATCGGCACAATCAGCAGCAGCGAGGCGAGGTCGTGCTCTAGCGGGAAGTTGAGGGCCAGCGTCTGGGGATCCTGCTCCTCGCTTAGGGTCACCAGGAAGGTCTGGTTTACCGCCGGAGCCATGTAGTCCCGCAGTGCCCGCAGGCGTCTGTCTGGCGCATCCTCAATAAAAAACATCACGTGCTGGGCATTGGCTTCCAGATAGGGGCCATGCATGTAAGCCTCCAGCTCAAAGCCATTGGACGGCACGCGAACCGTTTCGGTGAACTTGGTCTCAAACTCTTTTGCCACGCCGGTCAACGCCCCATAGCCGATAGCCACAAAACGCGTCCCGCTTTGCAAGGTGGCCTGATGGCGATCGAAAAACGCCTCCGTCTGGGCTATCGCCTGAGGAATGGCGGCGGCGAGCTGGCTAAGCTGATGCAGCGTAGCCTGCGCCTCTTCATCCGCAATCTGCTTTTGCGCCCGGGCGAGGGTAAGTGCAATCAGCAGCAGGTTCAGCACCGTGGCGCTGAAACCCCGGGTGACGAAGCCCACCTGCTCGATGCCGGTATTGATATCCAGCACGTAATCGCTGCCCTTGCCGATGGGGCTTTGCGGATCTGAAGTCAGGGCAAATACCGGCAGCCCCGCCGCCTGAACCTTCTCCATCGCCGCCAGCGTCGAGGCACTCTTGCCGCTCTGGGATACAGCAATCACCAGATCGGTGTGCGGATCGACGGTTTCATAGTGGACAAAGTTATACGGCTCTTTGATCTCCACCCGCAGACCGTAGCGCCGCTCGAAAAGATCCCGCGCGCAGAGGGCGGCGTTAAACGAGGACCCGGTCGCCAGCAGCAGCAGGCGCTGCACCGGGCGCTCGCGGGCAAAGGCCTCAATCGCCGCCAGGCTATGCCGATGCTCGCGGAGGATCGTCTCCAGCGCCGTAGGCTCCTCTTCGATATAGGTCATCATGGTTGGTAACATAATGGTAGGTGACATAGGTTTCTCCAGTTAAAACAGGCCAATCCACGAGCCGAAAATGCCCACCAGCGCCATCCCACCGATAATGGTGAGCGGTTTTACCCTGCGGCCCAGCAGCCAGTAGACGATGCCAAAGCTGATGAGCGGCAGCAGGCAGGGCATGACGTTGTTGATAATGTCCTGCACCTCGGTCTTCGCCTCTCCCGTGCCAAAGCTGATGGGGATAGTGATGTTGATCATCGAGGCGGTCATCGCCCCCACCACCATCAGCCCCATTATCGATGCGCCGTAGGTCAGGCTCTCCATCATGCCGCTCTGCTGAACGCGCTGAAGCACCCCGGTACCGAGCACGTAGCCCCAGCGGGTAAAGAACCAGCGCACCAGAATGTGCGGGACGTTAAACACCAGCAGAAAGAGGATCGGCCCGAGAATACTGCCCTGCAGCGCCAGGCTGGTGCCGATCCCCGTCGCGATCAGGCGTAGCGTCCCCCAGAAAAAGGAGTCGCCTAATCCCGCCAGCGGTCCCATAAGCGACGCCTTTACGTTATCAATCGCCCCGGCATCGATGGTTTTCTGCTGGCTGTTCTTCTCCTCCATCGCCGTGGTAATGCCCAGCAGCAGGGTGACGATGTGCGGCGTGGTGTTAAAGAACACCAGGTGACGCTTCAGGGCGATCCTGAGATCCTCTTTCTGCGGATAGAGCTTTTTCAGCACCGGAATGAGGGTGTAGACAAAGGCCAGGTTCATCTGCCGCTCGTAGTTCCAGGAGAACTCCATCTGGAAGGAGCGCCAAAAGACGCGGCGCAGATCCCGGGCAGTGATGACCTTCTCATCCTGCACGTCAGGCAGGGTCTCTTCAGAAATCATCTTCGTCGTCATGGCTGACTCCTTGCTCTGTGGTGGCGCGAGGCGTGGTAAAGGCGGTGACGTTGACCATAATCACGGCCACGATAGCGCCGAGGATCGCAATGCCGGTGACCGGAATTTTCAGATAGGCCATCAGGGCAAAGCCGAGGAAAAAGTAAGGCGCGACCTTTTTGTTGATCAGCAGCCGGGCCAACATGGCAAAGCCCAGCGCCGGAATAATGCCCGTCGCCACGCTCAGGCCGTGCTTAATGAACTCCGGAATGGCGTCCAGCAGGGACTTGACCGCGCTGCTGCCCACCAGGAAGGAGACGGTCACCACCGTGGCCAGCATCAGCGACAGGCCAAACCCGGCGATCAGGTGCATCCGCTCTATGCCACGGGTATTGGCCTCGTCGGCATAGGCATCCGCCTTCTGGTTGAGCATTGGGATAAACATCCCAAGATAGACATTCTTTAACACCAGCGTCAGGGTGGCGATGGGCAGTCCCAGCAGCAGCGCCGTTTCAGTCCCCGCGCCGGAGGTGATGGCGAACGCCACGCCCAGCACGCCACCGGTCACGACGTCCGGCGGAATGGATGCGCCCACGGAGAAGGAGCCGATAAAAGCCAGCTCCAGCGTCGCGCCCATGATAATGCCTGTCTGGACATCACCCAGCACCAGACCGGTTAATAAGCCGGTGACAATGGGCCGGGATATTAACGAGGTGCCCAGGGCATATTCCGACTGGGCGATAAACGCCACCAGTCCGAGTAAAAGTGCCTCTACCATAGTCAATCCTCAGGAATTACAAACATTCCGTTATGAGCTGCTTGCGATCGTTGGGAACCTGGCGGATCTCAATTTCAACCCCCTGTTCCACCAGTTCATTGAGCCTGGTAATTTCGTCAGGCAGCAGATTCACCGCCTTCGAGATATTTCTGCTGCCCTCTTTGGCCTTTATTCCGCCGAGGTTGATACTTTTAATTTCCGGTATCTCGCGGGCCAGGCGCCAGGCATCCTCTACCGACTCCACGACGATAAACAGCGTATATTTGTCGGTAACGCCGCTTTTAATGGCTTCTATCGAGTCAGCGATATTCTTAATTACCAGCTTCACCGACGGCGGCTTAGCCAGCTTGATGGTGGTTTTACGCAGCTCGTCATTAGGGACGCTGTCATTGGCAATCAGAATGCAGTCTGCACCCACGTATTGTGTCCATGAGAACGCCACCTGGCCGTGCAATAAACGATGGTCTACCCGCACTAACGTAATCATCCTGTTTCCTCCCTCTTAGAAATCTTTATCCGCCTGCATTGCGCTGGAGATGGTGTAGTTACAGTATTGAATGCTCTCCCGGGAGCTTATTAACGCCTCCTCGATAAGCTTCCCGGTATCAGGCTCGTCGCTGGAAATAAGCAGATCGATCACCAGCGGCAGATTGAGGCCCGCCACCAGATGGAAACGGGGCCGCTGCAGAAAACGAACAAATTCGTTATTTACGCTGCCAGCGAAGATATCGGTAATGACCACCACTTCGTCTTCATCAGGGATCTGCTGCATTAACTCCGTGACCTGCTCGGTTAAATCCCGCTGCTCCTCAACGTAGGCGCAGAGCGTCGAAATATCCGCCTGTTTACCGAGGATCAGCTCAACAGAGTCGAGCACGCCCCGGGCAAGGGTGCCATGGCTGGCAAATATGTAGTGTCGTTTCATCCTGTCCTCGAAAATGCGTTCCACTACCGGAGGTATTGCAACCGGCGTGCCACGAAAAAGTGGCGCACGATAAAATGCGCCACGACAGGAGAGCGTGAGGGTTAAAACTCTTGATCTTGCTGAATAAATTCCGTTTCCAGCGTGAGAATATTATGGATGTAACAAAGTTCTACCGCGGGGATTTTGACACTATAACTGCTCTCAATGACACTAAAGGCCTGTTTAATATCGGCCAGCTCGCTTTCCGGACACTGCCGTCCCGAATAGCTGGCAGGAGAGGCATTACGGATCAGCCGCTCTATCAGGCAGCTAATGTGTACGTAGAGCGCCACCTTGCGGTCGTTGGGGATCTGGCAGCCAGCCAGATGCTCATAGCGCAGGACAAACTGCTCCACCTGGTTGAGCACCTTGCTGGTGTCGAGAATAGTGACCGACTCAATTACCCGCCGCAGGGAGAAGTTCTTCAGCAGCAGGTTGTTGATCTCGTCGATCTGCTCTGGCGTGGCAATATCGCCAAAGATACGCATCAGCTGGCCGTGGCCGTCCCCGGCGATCAGCGAATCCAGCGAGATCCACGGCACGGCGGGCAGGTGCGGATCAAAGGTGCCGACCACGGCCAGCATCTCGTAGCGATTAAACGCCAGCGCGCTCTCCTGCCCGTTGCTGAGCGTGTCGTAGTCGCAGGCGATGACATCAATGCCCAACGTCTCCGGGATACTGGCTTTCAGCAGCGCGCAGAGATTGGTTGCCGCGCCAAGGCCGGTGACGCAGGTGGTGAGGATCACCCTGGGGCGATTGGCCTGCGGCCAGAAGATTTGATGCTCAACCGGCAGATCGCCGCTGACCTCGCGGGCGATATCCTCAATCATATCGCCGCGTAAAATCCGCTCGCCTACGTAGAGCGCCATGCTGGTAGAGACGTTATTGACGATCGCCACCGGCGTTGCGACCCGGCGCTGGAAATGGTGATGGATAGCGTTGAGCGATCCCATATCGACGAGGATGATGACGCCCGAGGCCAGGGTATTGCTCTCGATGTAGTCCATCACCTGACGGGCAATGGCCTCCGGGGTGACATCCAGCGGCATATCAAAGGATTCAAACAGGTGATTTTTTAACAGCCGATTGGCGACGTTAGCAATGCTGCTGGCGGTGGCGTAGCCGTGGGCGAGGATCACGGCGCGGGTAACGTGCGGCTGGCTGACGGCTCCGGACTGATGCAGCCATAGCACCAGCAGCAGCGCATCGATCCGCTGCGGTTCGATATCCAGCTTCTGCGCCAGCGCAGTAATGATCGCCTGGCAAAAACGGTAGAGCAGTGGGTACTTCTGGGCGAGAAAATCGTCGAGGCTGCGGATCCGCTCCTGGCTCAGGCGAGAGGGCGTGCTCCGGGAGCGGTGCACCAGATAGTGGCTCAGGGCGTAGATGCAGTTGCCGTTAAACTGAATGTTGAACTGCTTCTCCAGGCGGTAGAACTCCTCGCGCACCTGCTGGGTGGTCAGGAGCAGCATCGGCGAGTCCGTGGCGTCGCGATTATCGAAAATAAGCCGGTCGAAAAGCCCCTCGATCGCCTCCCCCATGCGCTTGCGGGCCTCTTCCCAGTCCGCATGGCCGCTCATCCACTGCTCGTAGAGCGCCAGCACCTGGCACTGGGCGTCGTAGATCACCCCTCGGGTCGGATCGCGGGAGCGCAGGAGCCACACCAGGCTGGTCTGCGGCTCGACAATTAAATTCTCCTCTGCCGCCAGCGGATCGCCTGAGGCGGGAATGGCCGCGGCGATCTTCTCCGGCAGATGCTGAATGCCCACGACCAGCTCCTCGCCGCCCCGCTGCTTGGCCCACGATGCCGCCACCGTGTACTTCACAGCATTCTTCAACTCGCCGACGTTGCCCCGATAGACAAAGTGGTTCAGGACCTGCATCAGCCGGGGGGTCAACGCCAGACGCACCGCCAGCTTTTTCGCCTCCTGCCAGAAAAAGAGCAGGATCAGCGCCTCCTTCTCCTGCCGGGAGCGGCTTTGCAGATCGGGCAGCGTCACCAGAATGGGGATACGGCGTAAAAAGGTGGTTAAAAAGGTGCTGTGCAGCTCCTCGGTGGTGGCGAACACCAGCCGCGTTGAAACCGGGCGGCCCTGTGCGGTCTCCCCGACCCGGTAGATCTCTTTGCGGTCGAGCCAGGTAAAGAGCTTCTCCTGCCCCTCGGCGTTGAGCCGGTGCACCTCGTCAAGGAAGAGCATACCGCCGTTGGCCGCCTCAAAGGCCCCCTGGCGATCGGTCTGCGCCCCGGTAAACGCGCCTTTGGCATAGCCGAACAGGTTAGCCGCCAGCAGCTCCGGGTTGCTGGCATACTGGGCGCAGTTGAAGCTGATGAAAGGCGCATCGTCCGCCAGCAGCCCCTCGGAGATAGCGAACTCGTGCATCAGATTCGCCATATAGCTTTTGCCCGTGCCGCTGTCGCCGGTAATCAGCAGCGGCAGGCCGCCGTCCGGATAAAAGAGTGCAGTTTTAAGCTGCTCAATAGGCTTTTTCAGGCTCTCATCGTGACCGATAAGCAGCGAAAAGTGATCGGGGCGTTCCGGCTCGGGTCCGCCGTCGCCGAGTAGCTGGGCCACACTGTCATACTCGTTGGCGGCCAGGGGAAAAAACTGCTGGCTGAAGGTTTTTTTATGCAGAAAGTAGACCGGGCGGGTGTTGATCTTCACCAGCACGCCCTGGGCAACAAGCTGGTTCAGATAGTGGCTGGCGGTGTTTCTCTTCAGCGAAAAGCGCTGCGCCAGATAGCTGGCGGTAAACACCTCGCTCAGCTTTTCCGGATCGAAAAAGTCAGTTTGATTTGCCAAAAACGTCAGTAATTCATCGCGCATTGCTTTCCCCTTAATACCTCGTTCTGCGGATATGATGCCCGCAAACCGAGACCGCAGGTGAAAGCAACGCCGGTAAGTTTATGCTTTTGTGGTAGAGCGCACAGAAGAAAGCTTTTCTTCTACTCGCTCAAAACGGGTCACGATCAGCAGATAGCTGATTACCACCGCACGCCATGCCAGGCGACAGACCACATGGCGTTGTTAAACGAACCGGTGACCGTGACCACGTAACCAACGCCGGGCTGGGATGCGCGATTGTACCCGCCTCCTGGCGCACGCTGGGACTGTCCAACGTGACCTTTATGGCCATTGAAGGGGTTAACATTCGGGCGCATAACTTTGTGGTCTACTCAAAGACCAATCTCAACCCGGTGCTACCAGTATTCCTTAACGCCCTGAGCGAAGCGTTGATTACCCTTTAGCTTTATCAAACAGCATTATTGGGCTTTTCTGTTGATTAAATTGTTACCCCCTTTGTTATATACTCCCCCCCCTTTTTCACCACAAATCGTTACATTTAAGCAATTTAACTTACAAATAAGCGGGTTATTTATCTTCAACAGGGAACATTTATGTCGATGCAAAAAATATCCAAACCAGCGGCGCTCTGGTTAGGAATACTGGGTGTTTTAATTCTGGCGATGGGCGCTTTCTTTGCTTACTACGGCGGGAAACTGGTCAGCGTTAAGGGTAGCCCCTACTTTCTGATAAGCGGATGCGTGCTTGTCCTTTCAGGAGTACAGATCCTGCGCCAGCGCGTCAGTGGCGCAATTCTCTATTTTGTCGTTTTAGTGGGCACCGCTATCTGGGCGCTAGGGGATGTCGGCTTCGATTTCTGGCCGCTCGTATCACGCCTGTTAACCCTGGCAGGCATCGCTATTCTTGTGGCGCTGTCATTACCGCTGCTGTTCCGTCGTGCGGGAAAACAGCCCTGCTGGAAAGGTGCCGGTTCCCTCGCGGCGATACTGGTCGTGGCATTTGCTGCAACCGTTGCGGGCATGTTCGTCCCTCACGATCCGGTAACGGCATCGGGTGAACAGCTCCCTCTGACTAAGGTCAAACCGGGAGAAGAGCAGCGTGACTGGGCGAACTATGGTAATACTCCAGGCGCATCGCGTTTTGTGGCTCTTGACCAGATCACTCGCGACAATGTGCAAAACCTGCAGGTCGCATGGACCTACCGCACGGGTGATATTCCCATCAGTCCGAACGGTGGCGGCGCTGAAGATCAGCAGACGCCGTTACAGATTGGCAATAAGCTCTTTCTCTGCACGCCCCACAACAACGTTATTGCTGTCGATGCGACCACCGGCAAAGAGCTGTGGAAAACAGAGATCAACGCTAAACAGAAAAAATGGATGCGTTGCCGTGGCTTAGCCTATTTTGATGCACAGGCACCGCTGCAGCAGCCAATTCTGCCTGGCTCTTCTCCAGTCGCTGCGGTATCACTGCCTGCGGATGCCCAGTGTCAGCGCCGCATATTGATGAACAGCGTTACGCCTGAATTGATTGCGCTGGATGCGGATACGGGTGAGTTCTGTCAGGACTTCGGTAATCATGGTCGGGTCAGCTTAAGTACCCAGATGGGAAAAGGGGCTGACAGCGGTCAATATTATCCTACCTCAGCCCCTACGCTGGCGGGTACTACGGTCGTGATTGGTGGTCGTGTCGCGGATAACGTCGCGACAGATATGCCGGGCGGTGTAGTGCGTGGTTTCGATGTGCTAACCGGCCAGCTACGTTGGGCTTTCGATCCGGGCAAACCGGATGACCAACAGGCACCTGCCGATAATGAAACCTTCACGCGTTCGACACCTAACGTGTGGGCACCGATGTCTTACGATCCGCAGTCCAATACCGTCTACATGCCTACCGGCAGCGCGGCAGTAGACCTGTGGGGGGTGAAGCATAATGCTCTGGATCGTAAATTTGGTGCATCGATGGTGGCGGTAGACGCCAGCACCGGCAAGGTGAAATGGGTTTATCAGACGGTTCATAATGACCTCTGGGACTTTGATGTCCCGATGCAGCCAACCTTTACTGATTTCGCGGCCGCTAACGGCCAAAAAACGCCAGCGCTTATTTTCGGTACCAAATCAGGACAACTTTTTGTTCTGGATCGTGCGACAGGCAAACCTCTGACAAAAGTTGAAGAGCGCAAGGTTACTCAGGGCCAGATCCCGAAAGAGATCTACTCCCCGACTCAGCCCTTCTCCGTTGGTATGCCAACCATTGGTGCTGACGTATTGAAGGAGTCTGACATGTGGGGTGCAACCCCCTTTGACCAGCTGATTTGTCGCATTCATTTCAAATCTAAGCGGTATAACGGGCTGTTTACGCCACCTGGTGATGATGCGTCATTGAATCTGCCTGGCTCATTGGGTGGGATGAACTGGGGCGGCCTGTCGATTGACCCGGTTAATCAATACCTGTTCATTAACGACATGCGTGTCGGACTGGAAGTTCAGCTGATCCCGGCATCGCCAGAGATCCAGGGCGCAAAAAATGACGGTAATGAAGCCGCTGCCATCAGCCGCCCGGTACCGTTATCCGGCACGCCGTACGCCATTAACGCCAAAGTACGGTTTATGTCGCCTGTTGAGATCCCATGCCAGAAGCCGCCGTTTGGCACATTGACCGCGGTTGACCTGAAAACACAGAAGGTCGCATGGCAAGTCCCCGTAGGTACGGTGAAAGATACCGGACCGTTTGGCGTGAAGATGGGATTACCCATCCCCATTGGCATGCCAACCATTGGTGGCACCATGGCAACACAGGGTGGTCTGGTGTTTATCGCGGCGACGCAGGACTACTATCTGCGCGCCTACGATATCTCAACAGGTAAAGAGCGCTGGAAGGCCCGCCTGCCGGTTGGCAGTCAGAGTACGCCCATCAGCTATAAATCGCCGGTTGATGGTAAACAGTATCTGCTGATCACTGCCGGAGGCGCGCGTAATTCTCCTGACCGCGGTGACTATGTGATTGCTTATAAGCTGCCATAATCACATGCTTTAACTAACAAAAAGCCATCCCTGAACAGGATGGCTTTTTTATTTCCTACCCTTTGATCTTCGGATCCAGCGCGTCCCGCAGGCCGTCGCCCAGCAGGTTAAAGGCCAGCACGGTAAGGAAGATCGCCAGACTCGGGAAGAGCGCCACGTGCGGGGCGATAACCATATCCGCTCGCGCCTCGTTGAGCATGGCCCCCCACTCCGGGGTCGGCGGCTGCGCGCCTAAACCAAGAAACGAGAGGCTGGCAGCGGAGATAATCGAGGTACCGATGCGCATGGTGAAGTAGACCACGATAGATGAGATGGTTCCCGGCAGAATATGGCGGAACAGGATGGTGGCATCGCTGGCACCGATGCTGCGCGCCGACTCGATAAAGGTCTGCTGCTTGAGCACCAGCGTGTTGCCGCGCACCAGCCGGGCAAAGGCCGGCACTGAGAAGACCGCTACGGCGATAATCACGTTAGACATGCCGCTGCCCATCACCGCCACCACCGCAATCGCCAGCAGAATGCCGGGAAAGGCAAACAGCACGTCGCAGATGCGCATGATAATGCGATCCCACCAGCCCTCGTAATACCCCGCCAGCAGGCCGAGCACCGTACCGATCGCAGCCCCAATTAGCACCGCCAGCACCCCAGCGGCCAGCGAGATCTGCGCCCCGACCAACACGCGGCTAAAGATATCCCGCCCGAGCGAGTCAACGCCGAACCAGTGCACCATCGACGGCCCGTCGTTGAGCCGGTCGTAGTCGAAGTAGTTCTCGGCATCGAAGGGCACGATCCACGGCGCGAGCGCAGCGACGATAATCAGCAGCAGCACGAACAGCCCTGCGGTCATCGCCATCGGCTGACGACGAAAGCGCCGCCAGAACTCATGCCACGGGGTGCGGATACGCGCCGGCTTGATCCCCGGCAGGGCATTTAATAGTGCCTGGCGACGCCAGTTTAAAAGTCGCATCCTTACTTGTACCTGATAGCCGGGTTAATGGCGGCATAGAGCATATCCACCACTAAATTGATAAGAATAAACTCCAGCGAGAAGAGCAGCACTTCGGCCTGGATCACCGGATAGTCGCGCATCTCCACCGAGTCCACCAGCAGACGGCCAAGGCCGGGCCAGTTAAAGACCTTTTCGACCACAATCGAGCCGCCGAGCAGGAAGCCAAACTGCAGGCCCATCATGGTCACCACCGGGATCATGGCGTTGCGCAGGCCATGCTTGAGGATCACCCACTTCTCGCTCACCCCTTTGGCACGCGCGGTGCGCATATAGTCCTCGTTAAGCACGTCAACAAAGGAGGCGCGGGTAAAGCGCGCCATCACCGCCGCCACCGCCGCGCCAAGGGTTATCGACGGCAGAACGTAGTGTCGCCAGCTGTCCGCCCCCACCGTGGGCAGCCAGCCCAGCTCAACGGAGAAGACCTGCATCAGCAGCATGCCGAGGGCAAAGGCCGGAAATGAAATGCCGGTCACCGCCAGCGCCATGCCGATGCGATCCGGCCAGCGGTTGCGCCAGACGGCGGCGACAATGCCCGCGGCGAGGCCGAACAGCATTGCCCAGACCATGCTGGCAATGGTGAGCCAGAAGGTGGGCATGAAACGGCTGGCGATCTCCTCTGCCACCGGACGCCGGGAGACCATCGACATGCCAAAGTCGCCCTGCAGCACGTTGGTAATGTAGTGCCAGAACTGCTGCCACAGCGGCTGGTCAAGGCCCAGCTGCTGGCGCACCAGCGCCACCACCTGCGCATCGGCCTCGGGTCCGGCAATCAGCCGCGCTGGATCCCCCGGCAGCATATGCACGAACAGAAACACCAGCACGGCCACAATCAGCAGCGTGGGGATCAGGCCGAGCAGGCGTTTAAAAAAATAGTTAAGCATTTTCTACCCTGTTGCTGGCCCCCGCCGCGCTGGACGGAGGCCATGCACGACTATTTTAAGTCTGCGTCGTCAAAGCTAAAGCCGGTATCCGGCATGATATAAAAACCGCTTAGATCTTTATTGTGTGCGGAAACCAGTTTCTCTACCACCAGCGGCACCCACGGTGACTCTTTCCAGATGGTATCCTGCGCCGCCTTATAGTGCTGCGCCTTCTCCTCGTTGCTGGTGGTCTTCAGCGCGGCGGCGAGATCCTTATCAACCTGCGGATTGCTGTAGAACGCGGTGTTGAACAGGGTTGGCGGCCAGTTCTGTGAGGCAAACAGCGGCGACAGCGCCCAGTCCGCTTCGCCAGTCGACGCCGACCAGCCGGTGTAGAACATCCTCACGCCGCTCTCTTTCTGCCCCTTACCCTCAACTTCGGCGGCACGCTGCCCGGCATCCATCGCCGTAACCTGCGCTTTGATGCCAACCTGGGCCAACTGCTGCTGGGTAAACTGCAGCACCTTCTGGGCGGTACTGTGGTTATGGGAAGACCACAGCGTGGTGGTGAACCCGTTCGGGTAGCCCGCCTCTTTCAGCAGCGCCCGCGCCTTGGCCGGATCGTAGGGCCACGGCTGGTAGCTCTGGGCGTAGGCAATGGATGGCGGCACGATGCCGGTGGCCGGCGTGGCGTACCCAGCAAAGGCGACCTTCACCAGCGCCTGGCGGTTGATGGCGTAGTTGATCGCCTCGCGCACCTTCGGATTATCAAACGGCTTCTGCGTTACGTTGAGGCTGATGTAGCGCTGCATGATTGACGGGCTGGCGACCAGCTCCAGCTTGGGGTTCTTCTTCAGTACGGCGGCCTGCTCGTAGGGGATCGGGAAGGCAAACTGCGCCTCGCCGGTCTGAAGCATCGCCGCGCGGGTATTGTTATCCACTACCGGACGCCAGGTGATGGTATCCAGCTTCGGCAGCCCCTGCTGCCAGTAGCCAGCAAACTTCTTCACCTTCACAAAGTCAGTCTGGTTCCAGGTCTCCAGCGCGTACGGGCCGGTGCCCACCGGGTGGAAGCCAATCTCTTTGCCATACTTTTTCAGCGCGGCGGGAGAGATCATCGCCGTGGCCGGATGGGCGAGAATATTAATAAACGCCGAGAAGGGTTGCGTGAGGGTGATCTTCACCGTCGTGGGATCCACCGCCTCGGTTTTAGCGATATTTTTGTAGAGGTTATAGCGCTTTAGCCCGCTCTCTTTATTGCTGGCGCGGTCGAGGTTGGCCTTTACCGCCTCGGCGTTAAAGTCGGTGCCGTCCTGGAACTTGACGCCACTGCGCAGCTTGATGGTATAAACCAGCCCGTCGTCAGAGACGGTATAGCTCTCGGCAAGGACGTTTTGCAGCTCCATCTCTTTATCAAGACCAAACAGCCCCTGATAAAACGACTTCGCTACCGCCTGGGAGAGCGTGTCGTTTGCATCATAGGGATCGAGCGTGGTGAAGTTCGACCCCACGGCCACCACCACGTCTTTGGCAGCGAAGGCGGGTGCCACGGCGAGCGCGGCGGCAACGCCTAGCGCCAGTCGCCATTTACGCGCAACAAATTGTGTCATCTTATTCTCCTGAAGTTCCCTGCCTGTTAACGATTAAAAACGAGATTGCGTGCTGCCGGGCGTCGAGCGGGCAACATAGTGGCCAGGCCCGACGCAGTGCAGCTCCACGCGGTGTGGATCCTCACCCGGCTTATAGATATTGCTGGGCATATCGTCGGAGAGCAGCACGCGCTGCGCCCGAGGATGCCCCGGCTCGGCCACTGGCACGGCGGCCATCAGCTTGCGCGTATAGGGGTGCTGCGGGTTCTCAAACACCGCCCGCCGGGGACCGATCTCCACGATCTGTCCGAGGTACATCACCGCTACCCGGTGGCTGATACGCTCCACCACCGCCATATCGTGGGAGATAAACAGAAAGGCGATGCCCATCTCCCGCTGCAAATCGAGGAGCAGATTAATAATCTGCGCCTGGATTGAGACGTCCAGGGCGGAAACCGCCTCGTCGGCGACCACCACTTTGGGATCGAGAGCCAGCGCGCGGGCGATGCTGATGCGCTGCCGCTGGCCGCCGGAAAACTCATGGGGATAGCGCCAGGCGTGCTCGGGCTTGAGCCCTACCCGCTCCAGCAGCCAGGCCACCCGGCGCTGGGCATCCTCCTCCTCCATCAGCCGATGCACGCGCAGCGGCTCCATAATCGAGTAACCCACCGTCTGGCGCGGATCGAGAGAGGCGTAGGGATCCTGGAAGATAAACTGGATATCCCGACGCAGCGGCTGCAGCTTGCTGTCCGGCAGGGTATCGATCCGCTTACCTTCAAACAGGATAGACCCGCCCTGGGATTCCACCAGCCGCAGCAGCGCCCGGCCGGTGGTGGATTTTCCGCTGCCGGACTCCCCTACCAGCGCCAGCGTCTCGCCAGGCCAAAGGTCGAAGCTAACATGCTCTACGGCGCGTACCTCGCGGGTGACGCGGTTGAGAATACCGCTGCGCAGACCGAAGCGGGTCACCAGGTCGCGCACCTGGAGGATCGGCTCGCCGTCAACCACCGTATCCTGCTCAATTTCAGCTTCGTGCTGGTCCGGACACTCCTTGCTTACCAGCGGCAGGCGGCGAGGCAGATCGCTGCCGTTCATCGCCCCCAGTTTAGGCACGGCCGCCAACAGCGCTTTGGTGTAGGCATGCTGCGGGCTGTGGAACACGGTCTCCACGGGGCCGGTCTCGACCGCCTCGCCCTGGTACATCACCAGCACCCGGTCGGCGATATCCGCCACCACGCCCATATCGTGGGTGATAAAGATCACCCCCATTGCCATCTCTTTTTGCAGCACGTTGATGAGCTGTAGAATCTGCGCCTGAATTGTCACGTCCAGCGCAGTGGTTGGCTCGTCGGCAATCAGCACCGCTGGACGGCAGGAGAGCGCCATGGCGATCATCACCCGCTGGCGCATCCCGCCGGAGAGCTGGTGCGGGTAGCGGGCGAGGATCGCGTCGGCCTCCGGAATGCGCACCTGCTCTAGCATCCGTTTCGCCTCGGTGAGCGCCGCTTCGCGCCCCAGCTTCTGATGCAGGCGGATCGATTCGGCGATCTGCTCCCCCACGGTAAACACCGGGTTGAGAGAGGTCATCGGCTCCTGGAAAATCATCGCGATATCGGCCCCGCGCACTCCGCGCATCTGCGCCTGGCTTAAGGCGTTGAGATCCACTATCTGGCGATTGCGCCGCTGGAGCCGCATCCCATCGCACTGCACGCTGGCTCCGCTCTGCTGCTCCAGCAGACGCAGCAGCGCCAGGGCGGTGACCGATTTGCCCGAGCCGGACTCCCCGACGATGGCCAGCGTCTCGCCGCGTTGCAGGCTGAACGACAGATCGCGCACCGCCTGCGTCACCTGGCCTTCGTTTTCGAAACGAATGTTCAGGTTGCTGACGTCCAGCACGGGGCTATTTTCAGTTTGCTGAATTTGCGGCTTAGTCATTATCTTTTGCTCGGCTGGCAGCTTTTTCTATAAATATCATTATCGTCGCCGCAGTTTCATACGAATTTTGACTATAGAAAGTCGAAACGATGATGTAAAGCGCGCGCGCGGCAATGGCACATAATGGGTACATACAGTCTGGCCCGGTTTTCTGCCATAATGGCGCATTGATTTCCCAGATTGCCCTCCCAGGAGTGAACTCATGGACCATACCGCCGGGCTGATCCCGCTTGACGCGGCGCTCGCTCAGATGCTGTCGCACATTACCCCCCTCACCGACTACGAAACGCTGCCCCTGCACGCCAGCTTTGGCCGGGTGACGGCGCGGGAGATTGTCTCCCCGCTTAACGTCCCGGGCTTCGATAACGCCGCGATGGATGGCTACGCCGTGCGTCTTGATGCCCTACGGGCTGGCGTGCCGCAGCCGGTGGCGGGCAAAGCCTTTGCCGGGCAGCCGTTCCACGGCGAGTGGCCTGCAGGGAGCTGCATCCGCATTATGACCGGTGCGCCCATTCCGCCGGGCTGCGATGCGGTGGTGATGCAGGAGGAGACCGAACAGAGCGACGCCGGGGTGCTGTTTACCGGTGACGTGCGTCCTGGACAGCACATTCGCCGCGCCGGGGAGGATATTACCCAGGGTGCTGTGGTCTATGCGCCGGGCACCACTCTGACAGTGGCGGAGCTGCCGGTGCTGGCCTCCCTCGGCATTCCCGAGGTTGAGGTCGTGCGCAAAGTGCGGGTGGCCCTCTTCTCTACCGGCGATGAGCTTCAGCTGCCGGGTCAGCCGCTGGGCGATGGCCAGATCTACGACACTAATCGGCTGGCAGTGCACATCATGCTGGAGCAGCTCGGCTGCGAGGTGATCAACCTCGGCATCATTCCGGACGACCCCGCCCGGCTGCGTGAGGCGTTTATTGCCGCTGACCAGCATGCCGACGTGGTGATCAGCTCCGGCGGCGTCTCGGTGGGCGAAGCGGACTACACCAAAACCCTGCTGGAAGAGCTGGGGGAGATCGCCTTCTGGAAGCTGGCGATTAAGCCAGGCAAGCCGTTTGCCTTCGGCAAGCTCCGCCGCGCCTGGTTCTGCGGCCTGCCGGGTAACCCGGTCTCGGCGGCGCTCACCTTCTACCAGCTGGTTCAGCCCCTGCTGGCCCGCCTGAGCGGCAAGCCTGGCAGCGCCCTGCCGCCGCGCCTGCGGGTCCGCGCCGCTACCCGGCTGAAGAAAGCGCCGGGGCGTCTCGACTTCCAGCGCGGTATCGTTGAGCGCGACGCCGAGGGGAATTTACAGGTGAGCACGACCGGTCACCAGGGTTCGCACATCTTTAGCTCCTTTAGCCAGGGCAACTGCTTTATCGTGCTGGAGCGCGAGCGCGGCAGCGTCGAGCCAGGGGAGTGGGTAGAGATCGAGCCGTTTAACCATCTGTTTGGGGGGCTGTGATGGCCGTCGAGCTGAGCGATAGCGAGATGCTGCGCTACAACCGGCAGATTGTCCTGCGCGGCTTCGATTTTGACGGGCAGGAGGCGCTGAAAGCCTCCCGCGTGCTGGTGGTGGGCCTGGGCGGACTCGGCTGCGCCGCTGCCCAGTACCTGACGGCGGCGGGCATCGGTCACCTGACGCTGCTGGACTTCGACACCGTGTCGCTGTCGAATTTGCAGCGCCAGACCCTGCATAGCGACGCAACCATTGGTCAGCCGAAGGTCGTCTCGGCGCGGGCGTCGCTGGCGCGGATCAATCCGCTGGTGAGCTTCACCACGCTCAATGCGCAATTAGAAGGCGAGGCGCTGCACGCCCAGATTGCCGCCCACGATCTGGTTCTGGACTGCACCGATAACGTCGAGATCCGCAACCAGCTTAATGCTGGCTGCTTCAAGACCAGGGTGCCGCTGGTGTCCGGGGCCGCGATCCGCATGGAGGGGCAGATTAGCGTCTTTACCTGGCAGGAGGGAGAGCCGTGCTACCGCTGCCTGAGCCGCCTGTTTGGCGATACGGCGCTGACCTGCGTTGAGGCGGGGGTGATGGCGCCGCTGGTCGGGATGATTGGCGCACTGCAGGCGATGGAGGCGATCAAGGTGCTGACAAAGTTTGGCCAGAGCGCCGCCGGAAAAATTGTCCTGTACGACGCCATGACCTGTCAGTTCCGCGAGATGAAGCTGATGCGCAACCCGCAGTGCGAGGTGTGCGGCGGATAACGGTTAAATACCTGTCCGGCCAAACGCCGTCTGCCACTCCTGCTCAAACTTAACGATGGCCGCCTCTACCGCCGGGGCGGCGATAAACTGCTCCGCCACGTCCAGCGGCAGGGTAATCGCCTCACAGCCCGCCAGCAGGCAATCCAGCGCCTGGCGCGGAGTCTTGAAGCTCGCCGCCAGCACTTTTGAGCCCGGCGCGTGCAGGGTCAGCAGACGCTGTAGATCCGTCACCGTTTGAATACCGTCTCCGCCCTGAGCATCCACGCGGTTAACGTAGGGTGCCACATACTCGGCTCCGGCCAGCGCGCTCAGCAGGCCCTGTCCCGCGCCGTACACCGCCGTCCCCAGCGTCGGGATACCCTCGGCTTTTAGCAGCTTGATCGCCGCCAGCCCTTCCGCACTTACCGGCACCTTCACCACGATATCGGCGATGATAGCGCGCAGTTTATGCGCCTCGGCCACCATCTCTTCGGCGTTGTTCGCTAATACCTGGGCAAAGAGCCGCCCTTTTCCACCCAGGGCATCATGCAGGGCCGGCAGCAGCTCCACCAGCGGCAGGTTGCCTTTCGCCACGATGCTCGGGTTGGTGGTCACCCCGGCCAGCGGGAAGCTGCGGGCCAGCCGTTTTACTGCCGCCACATCGGCGGTGTCCAGGTACAGTTCCATAAGAACTCCTCAAAGTGAGAGATTAAGCATGGTTTAGAACTTAACTAATTCAACCTGCCAATATGTTGACCCGCGTCAAAATAACTTTCATTCGAAAGTAATTTAATCTGCATATGAAACATGAGGGCAGATTATGATTTTCAATATTCAGCGCTACTCCACCCATGACGGCCCCGGCATTCGCACCGTCGTGTTCCTGAAAGGCTGCTCGCTGGCCTGTCGCTGGTGCCAAAACCCGGAGAGCCGCGCCCGGACGCGGGAGGTGCTCTTTGATGCCCGCCTCTGTCTCGCCGGATGCGATCTCTGCCAGCAGGCCGCACCGGGCGTGATTGACCGGGCGCTCAATGGCCTGCTGATCCATCGGGAAAAGCTCAGTGAAGCGCATCTTGCTGCGCTGGAAAACTGCTGCCCCACCCAGGCCCTGACCGTCTGCGGCGAAAACCAACCGGTAGAGGAGATTATGGCCATCGTGCTGCGGGATAAACCCTTTTACCAGCGTAGCGGGGGCGGGATCACGCTTTCCGGTGGCGAACCCTTTATGCAGCCGGCGCTCAGCGCCGCGCTGCTGAAGTCCAGCGTTGAGCACGGCATTCACACTGCGGTTGAAACCTGTCTGCACGTGCCCTGGCGCTACATCGAACCTTCCCTGCCGTATACCGATCTCTTTCTTGCCGATCTCAAGCACGTCGACAGCAGGGTGTTTAAGACCTGGACCGACGGCTCGGCCAGGCGCGTGCTGGAGAACCTAAAACGGCTGGCGGCGCGGGGTAAACAGCTGATTATCCGTGTGCCGCTGATCCCCGGCTTTAACGCTGATGAGGCCTCCATCGCGGCGATTACCCGCTTTGCCGCCGACGAGCTTAACGTCAAGGAGATCCACTTTCTGCCCTATCACACGCTGGGCATCAACAAATATCACCTGCTGAATCAGCCCTATACCGCACCCGATAAGCCGCTCGACGCGCCTGGCCTGCTGGCCTTCGCCGAAGCGTCCGCCCGCGAGTATGGCCTGACCGCAACCCTACGAGGATAATGCCATGACCGAATTACGTCTTGATACGCTGACCCACCGCATTCAGGCGCATAAAGATGCGCTGGTGCACATTGTTAAGCCCCCGATCTGTACCGAGCGCGCCCGGCACTATACCGAGGCCTACCGGCAGCATCTCGATAAGCCCATTGCGGTGCGCCGAGCGCTGGCCCTCGCCCACCATCTTGCCGAGCGCACCATCTGGATTAAGCATGATGAGCTGATTATAGGCAACCAGGCAAGCGAGCTCCGCGCCGCGCCTATCTTCCCGGAATACACCGTCTCGTGGATCGAAAAGGAGATTGACGACCTGGTCGATCGCCCTGGCGCGGGCTTTGCGGTGAGCGAAGAGAACAAGCGCGTGCTGCATGAGATCTGCCCGTGGTGGCGTGGCCAGACGGTACAGGATCGCTGCTACGGCATGTTTACCGACGAGCAGAAAGCCCTGCTGGCGACCGGTATTATCAAGGCCGAGGGCAATATGACCTCCGGCGATGCACACCTGGCGGTCAACTATCCGCTGCTGCTGGAGAAAGGCCTGGACGGTCTGCGCGCAAAGGTAGCCGAGCGTCGGTCGCGCATCAACCTCACCGTGCTGGAGGATCTGCACGGGGAGCAGTTCCTGAAGGCGATAGATATAGTCCTGCATGCGGTCAGCGACCATATCGCCCGCTTTGCCGCCCTCGCCCGTGAGATGGCCAGCGACGAACAGCGCGTCAGCCGCCGGGATGAGCTGCTGCAAATAGCCGAGAACTGCGACATCATCGCCCATCGTCCACCGGAAACCTACTGGCAGGCGTTACAGCTCTGCTACTTCATCCAGCTGATTTTGCAGATCGAATCCAACGGCCATTCGGTCTCGTTTGGTCGCATGGATCAGTATCTCTATCCTTACTACCGCCGTGACGTTGAGCTGAATCAGACCCTCTCCCGGGAACAGGCCATCGAGCTGCTGCACGGCTGCTGGCTGAAGCTGCTGGAGGTGAACAAGATCCGCTCCGGATCGCACTCGAAGGCGTCAGCCGGGAGCCCGCTGTATCAGAACGTGACCATCGGCGGCCAGAAATGGGTAGACGGTAAAGCGCTGGATGCGGTTAACCCGCTCTCGTATGCCATTCTCGAATCCTGCGGACGCCTGCGCTCGACTCAGCCCAACCTGAGCGTGCGCTACCATGCAGGAATGAGCAACGATTTCCTCGACGCCTGCGTACAGGTGATCCGCTGCGGCTTCGGCATGCCCGCCTTTAATAACGATGAAATTGTTATTCCTGAGTTTATTAAGCTGGGGATTACGCCAGAGGATGCATATGACTACGCGGCGATTGGCTGTATCGAAACCGCCGTCGGCGGCAAGTGGGGCTACCGCTGCACCGGGATGAGTTTTATTAACTTCGCCCGGGTGATGCTCGCCGCGCTGGAGGAAGGACGCGACGCTACCAGCGGCAAAGTGTTCCTGGCTCAGGAGAAGGCGCTGTCGAAAGGTAACTTCGCCGACTTCAGCGAGGTCATGGCCGCCTGGGACGCGCAGATCCGCTACTACACCCGCAAATCCATTGAGATCGAATACGTGGTGGACACCATGCTGGAGGAGAACGTCCACGACATTCTCTGCTCGGCGCTGGTGGACGACTGCATTGAGCGGGCAAAGAGCATTAAACAGGGCGGCGCGAAGTACGACTGGGTATCGGGATTACAGGTAGGGATCGCCAACCTCGGCAACAGCCTGGCGGCTGTGAAAAAGCTGGTTTTTGACCAGGGCGCTATCGGCCAGCAGCAGCTCGCAGAGGCGCTGGCGGATGACTTCGATGGGCTGACCCACGAACAGCTGCGCCAGCGCTTAATCAACGGCGCACCAAAGTACGGCAACGACGATGACAGCGTCGATCTGCTGCTGAATCGCGCCTACGAAACCTATATTAACGAGCTGAAGCAGTATCACAATCCACGCTACGGACGCGGCCCCATTGGCGGCAACTACTACGCGGGCACCTCGTCCATCTCGGCTAACGTGCCGTTTGGCGCGGCAACGATGGCGACGCCAGACGGACGCAAAGCCATGACCCCGCTGGCGGAGGGAGCGAGCCCGGCATCCGGGACGGATCGGTTCGGCCCCACGGCGGTGATCAACTCCGTCGGCAAGTTGCCGGTGGGATCGATTCTCGGCGGCGTGCTGCTTAACCAGAAGCTCAACCCAACCACGCTGGAAAACGACAGCGATCGGCAGAAGCTGATGATGCTGCTGCGCACCTTCTTCGAGGTGCATAAAGGGTGGCATATTCAGTACAACATCGTCTCCCGCGAGACGCTGCTGGCGGCGAAGGCGCACCCTGATCGGTATCGGGATCTGGTGGTGCGCGTGGCGGGCTACTCGGCCTTCTTTACCGCCCTGTCGCCGGATGCGCAGGATGATATTATCGCCCGTACCGAGCACACGTTGTAATCAGCAACGCCCGGCGGCGCAAGCTTGCCGGGCCTACGCTTTACTTTCATATGAAATTAAATGTGTGCATTTGCTCACATCATTACTAGAATGCTCCTGAATGTTTTTACCCTGGGAGCATAACGTATGACCGTAAAAGTTATCGTCACCGATATGGACGGAACTTTCCTTGATGATGCCAAAGCCTACGACCGCAGCCGTTTCCTCAGCCAGTTCCGTGAGCTTCAGGCGCGCGGCATTGAGTTTGTGGTCGCCAGCGGCAATCAGTTCTACCAGCTCATCTCCTTCTTTCCGGAAATCAAAGACGACATCTCTTTCGTCGCCGAAAACGGCGCGCTGGTCTACGAGCATGGCAAAGAGATCTTCCATGGCGAGCTGACCCGCCACGAGTACCAGATCGTGCTGGGCGAGCTGCTCAAGAGCGAAGGCCTGAACTTTGTCGCCTGCGGCCTGGAGAGCGCCTACGTCAGCAAAAACGCGCCGCCGGAGTTTGTCGAGCTAATGTCGCACCACTATCACCGTCTGAAGCAGGTGGATGACTATCGCGAGATCGACGACAAGATGTTTAAGTTCTCACTCAATCTGCCGGACAGCGAGATCCCGCAGCTGGTGGACGCCCTGCACGTCTCCCTCGACGGCATCATGAAGCCGGTCACCAGCGGCTTCGGCTTTGTGGATTTGATCATTCCCGGCCTGCACAAGGCCAACGGCATCACTCGCCTGCTCAAGCGCTGGCAGCTTTCGCCCAGCGACTGCGTCACCATCGGCGACAGCGGTAACGACGCCGAGATGCTGCGCATGGCGAAATTCTCTTTTGCGATGGGCAACGCTGGCGAGGCCATCAAAGCGATTGCCAACTTCCAGACCGACGATAACAACCAGCAGGGCGCGCTGAACGTGATCCAGGCTGTGCTCGACGCCACCCCGCCCTTTAACGCCTAAGCTCCTCTACGCCAGCACGCTCGCGGCTGGCGTTAGCCTCTTCTCTCTTTTGTGCAGCCCATCATCTTTTTAAACTTGCATTAACTTTTTTTTAACTTAAATTAGCATATGTAAGTTAATTACTTTCGAATGAAAGACACGAGAGGGTTATATGACTGAAATTTATGCAAGCGAAACGCTGCCTGCCGACCACAAGGCAGCGATTCGTCAGGTAAAACAGGCCCTGCGAGCGCAGATTGGTGACGTGCAGGCTGTCTTTAACCGCCTTGAGGAGCGCATTGCCGCTCAGGTAGCCGAGATCAACGCCCTGAAAGCGAAAGGCGAAACGGTCTGGCCGGTGATCCCTTTTGAAGATGTGAAGAACGGCCATGTTAGCGAGGCGCAGCGTGCGGCGATCAAGCGCCGGGGCTGTGCGGTGATTAAGGGCCACTTCCCGCGCGAGCAGGCGCTGGGCTGGGATCAATCTATGCTGGCCTACCTTGATCAGAACCGTTTCGACGACGTCTATAGAGGGCCGGGGGATAGCTTCTTTGGTACGCTTGAGGCCTCACGCCCGGAGATCTATCCCATCTACTGGTCGCAGGCGCAGATGCAGGCCCGCCAGAGCAGCGAGATGGCGCAGGTGCAGTCCCTGCTAAACCGCCTCTGGACCTTTGAGAGCGACGGCAAGCAGTGGTTCGATCCAGATGTGAGCGTGATCTATCCGGACCGCATTCGTCGTCGTCCACCGGGTACGACCTCAAAAGGGCTGGGCGCGCATACCGATTCCGGGGCGCTGGAGCGCTGGCTGCTGCCTGCCTACCAGCAGGTTTTCGCCTCGGTGTTTAACGGCGATATCTACAGCTACGATCCGTGGCACGCTGCGCACCGTACCGAAGTGGAAGAGTACACCGTGGATAACACCACCAAGTGTTCGGTGTTCCGCACCTTCCAGGGCTGGACGGCGCTGTCGGATATGCTGCCGGGCCAGGGTCTACTGCACGTAGTACCGATCCCCGAGGCGATGGCCTATGTTCTGCTGCGCCCGCTGCTGGACGACGTGCCGGAGGATGAGCTGTGCGGCGTTGCGCCTGGGCGTGTGCTGCCTATCTCTGAGAAGTGGCATCCGCTGCTGATCGAGGCGCTAACCAGCATTCCGGCGCTGGAGGCCGGGGACTCGGTGTGGTGGCACTGTGACGTTATCCACTCTGTGGCACCGGTAGAGAACCAGCAGGGCTGGGGCAACGTGATGTATATTCCCGCCGCGCCGCTGTGCGAGAAGAACCTCGCCTATGCCCGGAAGGTCAAGGTGGCATTAGAGAACGGTGCGTCGCCGGGGGACTTCCCGCGTGAGGATTATGAAGCGACGTGGGAGAACCGGTTTACGGTGGCGGATTTAAACGAGCACGGCAAGCGCGCGTTGGGCATGGCATGAAGGAAATATAAATGCGATGAATGTAGGCCGGATAAGCGAAGCGCCATCCGGCGTTTTCCCCGGCGACTGGCAGATTGCCGGGCGGCGGCTCCGCCTTGCCCGGCCTACAAAACATGGCTAGTAGGCCCGGTAAGCGCCAGCGCCACCGGGCTTAACCATTTAAGAATCAATACCTTTACTACGCAGGTAGTCTTCGTAGTTCCCGCTGAAGTCTACGACGCGTTCAGGGGTGATCTCAATCACGCGGGTCGCCAGGGAGCTCACGAACTCACGGTCGTGGGAGACGAAGACCAGCGTGCCCGGATACATCTCCAGCGCCATGTTCAGCGACTCGATCGATTCCATATCCAGGTGGTTGGTCGGTTCATCCATTACGAGAATGTTCGGCTTCTGCATCATCAGCTTGCCAAAGAGCATACGCCCCTTCTCGCCCCCGGAGAGCACCTTCGCTGGCTTCTTGATATCGTCCTGGCTAAAGAGCAGACGACCCAGGAAGCTGCGCACCACCTGCTCATCGTCTCCCTCCTGCTTCCACTGGCTCATCCAGTCGAAGACGGTGAGATCGTTATCAAAGTCGGCGGCGTGATCCTGCGCGTAGTAGCCAATTTTGGCGTTTTCTGACCACTTCACGGTGCCGCTATCCGGCTGCAGATCGCCCACCAGCGTTTTCAGCAGGGTGGTTTTACCCACGCCGTTGGCACCGAGAATAGCAATCTTCTCGCCCACTTCCAGCAGCAGGTTGAAGTTCTTAAACAGCGGGCCGTTATCGAAGCCTTTGGTGAGGGCTTCCACTTCCAGCGCGTTACGGAACAGCTTCTTATCCTGCTCAAAACGAATGAACGGGTTCTGACGGCTGGAGGCTTTTACCTCATCCAGCTTGATCTTATCGATCTGACGCGCACGGGAGGTCGCCTGACGAGACTTCGAGGCATTGGCGCTAAAGCGGCTGACGAAGGATTGCAGGTCAGCGATCTGCGCTTTCTTCTTGGCGTTGTCGGCCAGCAGGCGTTCACGCGCCTGGGTCGCCGCGGTCATGTACTCGTCGTAGTTACCCGCATAAACGCGCAGCTCGCCGTAGTCGAGATCCGCCATATGGGTGCAGACCATGTTCAGGAAGTGACGGTCATGCGAGATGATGATCATGGTGCTGTTACGCTCGTTCAGCACCTGCTCCAGCCAGCGAATGGTATCGATGTCCAGGTTGTTGGTCGGTTCATCGAGCAGGAGAATGTCCGGATCGGAGAACAGCGCCTGGGCCAGCAGCACACGCAGCTTCCAGCCGGGAGCCACTTCGCTCATCGGGCCGTAGTGCTGCTCTACCGGAATACCGACGCCGAGCAGCAGCTCGCCCGCACGGGACTCGGCGGAGTAGCCGTCCATCTCGCCGTACAGCACTTCGAGATCGGCCACTTTATAGCCGTCCTCTTCGCTCATCTCGGCCAGGCCGTAGATGCGATCGCGCTCCTGCTTCACTTCCCATAGCTCGCCGTGACCCATGATCACCGTGTCGAGCACGCTGAACTCTTCAAAGGCGAACTGATCCTGACGCAGCTTACCGATACGCTCGTTCGGATCGAGAGAGACGTTGCCCAGCGTCGGCTCAAGGTCGCCGCCGAGGATCTTCATAAAGGTGGATTTTCCGCTACCGTTCGCCCCAATCAGGCCGTAACGATTGCCGCCGCCAAACTTGACGGAGATATTTTCAAACAGCGGCTTACTGCCAAACTGCATGGTGACGTTGCTGGTAACTAACACGGTGTTATCCTGAAAATGTGTGACAAACTCTGCATTATGCCACAATTCCGAATCGAAATCGCGCAGGTGTGAACAGTTGCTACAATAGGGTGAGAGAAAAAAATGTGATTTCGTACACATCTCAATTCCATGCGCGTGGGAATGCACATATAATGCGCTCCCATCCTTTTGAGCATTCTTAACTAAACGGCCTGTGGCACAGAAACCTCGCATACCATGAATATGAAATTAACAACAATTTTAGCGGCGGCTTTCGCTGTAGTAGGGTTTTGCAAATCCGCGTCTGCTGTAACCTATCCGCTGCCGACAGATGGTAGCCGTCTGATTGGCCAGAACCAGGTCATCACCCTGCCAGAGAACAACAGCCAGCCGCTGGAGTACTACGCGGCCCAGTACCAGATGGGGCTGTCTAACCTGATGGAAGCTAACCCAGGTATTGACCCCTATCTGCCGAAGGGCGGTAGCGTGATGAACATTCCTCAGCAGCTGATCCTGCCGGACACCGTGCATGAAGGCATTGTGATCAACAGCGCCGAGATGCGCCTCTACTACTACCCGAAAGGCACCAACACCGTGATCGTACTGCCGATCGGTATCGGTCAGTTGGGTAAAGACACCCCGATCAACTGGACTACCAAGGTTGAGCGTAAGAAAGCCGGCCCGACCTGGACGCCAACGGCGAAGATGCACCAGGAGTACATTGCCGCCGGTAACCCGCTGCCAGCCGTGGTACCTGCCGGTCCGGATAACCCGATGGGCCTCTATGCCCTGTACATTGGCCGCCTGTATGCTATTCACGGCACCAACGCTAACTTCGGCATCGGCCTGCGCGTGAGCCACGGCTGCGTGCGTCTGCGTAACGACGACATCAAGTTCCTGTTCCAGAACGTGCCGGTCGGTACCCGCGTACAGTTTATCGATGAGCCGGTAAAAGCGACCACTGAGCCAGATGGTAGCCGCTATATCGAGGTTCACAACCCGCTCTCTACCACCGAAGCGCAGTTTGACGGCAAAGAGATTGTGCCGATCGCGCTGACCAAGAGCGTGCAGAGCATCACCAGCCAGCCGGACGCCGACCAGAGCGTCGTTGAGCAGGCGATTCAGAACCGTTCCGGGATGCCGGTTCGTCTGAACTAAGATTTTCAGCAGTCAGTAAAAAGCCCGGCAATCGCCGGGCTTTTTTATTTTGCGTTTATTGTTGCGCCAGCTGGTTACGGCGATATTCCCCCTGCCGCTCCAGCATCCAGCCTGGATACTCACGCGGCAGCGCGCTGACCGCATCAAGCTGTTTCAATTCCTCTTCGCTCAGGCGGATCTCCGTCGCGGCAATGTTATCCGCCAGCTGATCCGGACGTTTAGCGCCAATAATCACGCTGCTGACCACCGGCTGATGCAGCAGCCACGCCAGGGCGATCTGGGCTACCGACACGCCTTTGCTGTCGGCAATGTTACGCATCACGTCTACGCAGTCGAAGGCGCGCTCTTTCTCTACCGGCGGGAAGTCAAATTCTAATCGGCGTCCGCCCTCCTCTCCGCTGCCGCTGCGGTCATACTTGCCGCTCAGCAGGCCGCCCGCCAGCGGACTCCAGACCATCAGCCCCACGCCTTCGCTTTGCAGCATTGGCACCAGCTCACGCTCAAGATCGCGCCCGGCGATGGTGTAGTAAGCCTGTAGCGAGGCGAAACGGGCCAGCCCCAGGCGCTCGGAGATGCCCAGCGCCTTCATAATCTGCCACGCCGCCCAGTTGGAGACGCCGATATAGCGGACATGACCGTGCTGAACCAGGTTATCGAGGGCGTAGAGCGTCTCTTCAATGGGCGTGGCCGGATCGAAGCCGTGCAGCTGGTAGAGGTCGATATGATCCAGCTGGAGTCGGCGCAGGCTCTCTTTGACGCTGCCGATAATATGGTAGCGGGAGCTACCGCGCGAGTTGACTCCGCCGGTGCCGGTTTCGCCGAACACCTTGGTCGCCACCACCACGTCTTCGCGAGGGATCTTGAGGTTTTTCAGCGCCTGGCCGGTGATCTCTTCCGAACGCCCTTCCGAGTAAACGTTGGCGGTATCGATAAAGTTGATGCCTGCCGCGAGGGCGTCGCCCACCAGCCGCTCAGCGTCGTTCTGCCGCAGCTGACCAATCTTGCCCCACATGCCGCCTTCGCCGCCGAAGGTCATGGTGCCCAGGCACAGCTCGGAGACAAAGAGACCGGTATTGCCAAGTTTTTGATAACGCATAGAACGCTCCTTTGGGTGTCGATGAGTGTTCAGTAGTTATACTCCGACGCGCCGGATCGCGAATGTGAGGATCCTGCGCGTTTCTTGCCCAATCCTCTGAACTTTATCCTCGCGTCGCTTCACCAAAGACCGGATAGTCCGGCAGCTGCACGGTCTGGTACGGCTCCCAGCCGCCTCCCAGCGCCTTGTAGAGCGCCACCAGGTCAAGGCTACTCTGCACCCGCGCCTGGGCACGCTGCTGCTCGGCCTGCGCCAGCTGGCGCTGGGCATCAAGTACGTCAATGAAGGTGGCGATCCCCTGGCGGTAGCTGTCGCTGGCGAGATCGAACGCGCTCTGCAACGCCTCAATGGTTTTGCTCAGCCCGGCTTCGCGCTGCTGATCGGTGCGGTAGCTGACCAGCGCGTTCTCTACATCACCCAGCGCGCTCAGCACCGTCTGGCGATAGTTAAGCGCCACTGCGCCCTGCTGCGCTCGCGCCAGCTTGACGCTGGAGACCAGCCTTCCGCCCTGGAAGATGGGAATCGACACCTGCGGCCCGAAACTGTAGAAGTGGCTGCTCCAGTCGGTCAGCCAGTCGGTTTCGCTGTTGCGCAGGCCAAACTGGCCGCTCAGGGTCAGGCTCGGGAAGAGCTGAGCCACCGAGACGCCAATCTGCGCGGTGGCCGCGTGCAGGTTGGCCTCGGCTTCACGCACGTCCGGTCGACGGCGGGCCAGCGTTGAAGGAATGCCGGTCTGGATGATATCCGGCAGCTTTGGCAGGGGCTGCACCGACCGTAGCTCTGCATTCAGCGCACCGGGTGGCTTGCCGATCAGAATGGCCAGGGCGTTCATCGCCTGCTGCTCCTGGGCCTGGTACTGCGGCAGCTGCGCCTCCAGGCTGCCGAGCTGTGCACGGGCGTTCTCTACGTCCAACTGCGGCGACAGACCGCCACGCTGGCGACTCTCGGTCAGGCTAAGCGTCTCCTTTGCGGTGTCGATCTGGGTATTCATGGTGGCAAGGATACTCTGCGCCCCGCGCAGCTGGAGCCACGCGCGCGCCACTTCCGCCTCCAGTGACACCAGCGCGTCGTTACGCTGTTCGATAGCCGCCTGCTGCTGAGCGTTGGCCGCCTCGACCTGGCGGCGCACCTTGCCCCACAGATCCAGCTCCCACTGGGCGTCGAAGCTTCCCTGGTAGAGATTCACCGGCTGGGTGAGCACCCCAAGGGCGTTGTTTATCTCGGGATCGACGTCCTGCAGCTGGCCATAAACGTCGTGGGATTTCAGCTCGCCCTCCAGCCCCAGCTGCTGCCGGGTGGCCTGAAGGTTGCCGTTTACCGCTGGCAGGAAGGCCCCGCCCGCCTGGTTGATCTGCTCGCGTGCGCCAGCAATGCGCAGCACGGTCTGCTGCAGGGAGAGGTTGCCGGCGATCGCCCGCTCGATCAGGCTGTTGAGCTGCGGCGAGTTAAAGGTGGTCCACCAGCGTGGATTTACCGCCTGGCTGGAAGTTTGCGACGGCACGGTTTTATCCCCGGCGTCGTTCCAGTGACTTACCGCAGGCGGAACGGGTTGCTGGTAGTCCGGCCCCACGGCGCAGCCCGCCAGCAGCAGGGTGAGTAACGACAGCGTCGGGGTATGTATCCTGTGCATCTTAATGTGCTCCTGCGCTGCCTTCGCTCTTGATCGGCGAAAGCAGAAGACAAAACGGAATCAGTAAAAACGCCACGGCGCTGAGGATGGTAAAGACATCAACGTAGGCGAGAAAGCGCGACTGCTCAATCATGGTTCGATACATCTGCCCCGTTGCCAGCCCGAGCGGATCTCCCGGCAGCGTAGTGAAGTTGCGGATCGCCTCGGCGGTCTCGCGCACCGCCAGCTGGAACTGCTCGCTAAAGGGGGTGGTATGGGCGCTTAAATAGGCGCTGTGCACCTGGGCACGTTCGGTAATGGCGGCGGTTGAGAGCGAAATACCGATCGATCCGGCGACGTTACGGAACATGGTAAACAGCGCGGCGGCGTCGGCGTTGAGCTGGCGCGGAATGGTGACAAAGGCGATGGTGGTAAGCGGCACAAACAGGAAGCCGAGACCAATCGACTGCGCGCTGCGGAACAGCACCAGGGTTTCAAAATCAACGTCCGGGGTCAGGTTGCGTGACCAGAAGAAGGCCACCGCCAGGCAGGTAAAGCCGAAGGCGATGATCCACCGGGTCTGCACCACCGGCATCAGCTTCAGCACCAGCGGGATGGTGAGTACGATCAGCACCGCCCCCGGCGAGAGCACCAGCCCGGACCAGGTCGCGGTGTAGCCGAGATCCTGCTGCGCCAGCTGGGGGATCACCACCGAGCTGCCGTAGAGGATCATCGCCATCCCGGCCATCAGCAGGCTGGAGACGGCAAAGTTTTTATCCTTCATGCAGTGCAGATCCACCACCGGCTTTTTAGCGTACATCAACCAGTAGATCGCCCCGATAATGCCAATCAGGGTCAGCACGGCAAAGGTGCGGATAAAGCCCGAGGCGAACCAGTCGTCGTCTTCGCCACGGTCCAGCATCACCTGCAAGCAGCCCAGACCCAGCGCAATCAGGCCGATGCCGGTCCAGTCGATGGTCAGCTTCTCTTCCGATTTGCGCTCCCAGGGCGGATCTTCCAGCAGCTGGTAGATCGCCAGCACGGTGACGATCCCCACCGGGATGTTGATAAAGAAGACCCAGCGCCAGGAGTAGTTGTCGGTGATCCAGCCCCCGAGGGTCGGGCCGAGCACCGGGGCAACGATGATCGCAATTGACGACAGGCCAAAGGCCTTGCCGCGATCCTCCGGCTTAAAGTAGTCCAGCAGCACCGACTGCTGGGTCGGCTGTAGCCCCCCGCCGAAGAAGCCCTGCAGGATGCGGAACAGGATGATCTCCCACAGCTCGGTGGCGATACCGCACAGGAACGAGCAGACGGTGAACATCACGATGCAGATGAGGAAGAAGCGCTTGCGGCCAAAGACGCGGCTCAGGAAGGCCGAGATCGGCAGCACGATGCCGTTCGCCACCAGGTAACTGGTGAGCACCCAGGTGGATTCGCTGTAGCTCGCCGACAGCGAGCCGGCAACATGGGGCAGCGCCACGTTGATGATGGTGGTATCAAGGATCTCCATAAACACCGCGAGGGTGACGACAATCGCCACCGCCCACGGGTTACTGGCAGGACGCCAGCTCTCATGGCTGTGATCGGTCATTCCAGCGTCACCTTCGGCTCCACGGAGAGGCCCAGCGGCAGCGGTGGCTGGTTAGCGTCCAGGCCCTTATCAATGACGATCTTCACCGGCACGCGCTGGACGATCTTCACGAAGTTACCGGTGGCGTTTTCCGACGGGAAGGCGGAGAAGCGCGAGCCGCTCCCCTGCTGGATACTGTCGATATGCCCCTCCAGCTCAAGGTCCGGGTAGGCATCCACGCCGATAGTGACTTTATTACCGGGGCGCATCCGCTCCAGCTGCGACTCTTTGAAGTTCGCCACCACCCAAATATCAGGCGAGACCAGCGAGAAGAGCGCCGTGCCCGCCTGCACCAGGGTGCCGGTCTGCACGTTACGTTTAGTGACGAAGCCATCAAAGGGGGCGCGCACTTCGGTATAGGAGAGGTTAAGGTTCGCCGTCTCCAGTTGGGCGCGGGCCTGCTCAACCTGCTGCTCACGCGCTTCGACGTTGGTCTCCTGCTGGCGGATCTGCAGGTTAATCTGGCTTGCTACCTCAAGCTGGGCATTGGCGCTGGCCAGCTGGGCCTGAGCGCTGCGCAGCTGGGCGTTGGCGCTGTCGATATTTTGTTGGGTGGTCGCCCGCGGGTCGACACCGCGCTGGCGACGATAGGCGGCTTCGGCGTTGGCTAAGTCAGCCTTGGCCTTAAGCACCTGCGCCTGCGCTTCATCACGCTGAGAGGGATACTGCACCTTTGAGAGCGCCAGCTGGGCCTGAGCCTGATGCAGCTGGGCGGTAGCCAGCCCAAGCTGAGCCTGGGCCTGATCGCGCTGGGCGGTGGCGTCCCGGGGGTCAATCAGCACCAGCAGATCGCCTTTTTTCACGCGCTGGTTGTCCTTAACCCGCAGCTCGGTGACGTAGCCCGCCACCTTGGGCGCGACGGTAACCGCATCGCCTTCGGTAAAGGCGTCGTCGGTGGTCTCCTGGTTGCGGGTCATTAACCACCACACCAGCGCGACGATCACCATCACCACAACGACTACCCCCAGTATAATAAGCGGCTTCTTACCGGGCCGCTTACGTTCCTTATTTTGAGTATCGTTTTGATCTTTCCGATCGGTATTGTTCTCTTCCTGAGCCGCGTCAGGATTCTTTTCGTTATCAGCCATAGCGTTGCAACTGTCCTGTCGATGAACGGCGCGACACATGCGCCGTTATCTAAAGTTAGGAGGTTGCTATACATTTGCCAGGAAAAACTGACAAATTCGCATTAACTGATAATAAGTAACCCATACCCCACCAGCGCGGCCCAGATCAGCAGCGGAATAGAGTAGAGATGGAAGCGCCACCAGATGCGGCGATTGTTGGCCATGCGCAGGGCGATCAGGTTCGCCAGCGAGCCGGGCAGCAGGCCGAAACCGCCGACGTTGACTGCCCAGGCCAGCAGCTGAGTGGGCGGGACGTAGTTCAACAGCAGAATGGTCGCCGGCACGTTGCTGATGACCTGCGACAGGCCGATAGCCGTGAGCCACAGGGCGGGCTGAGAGAGGTGCTCTACGCCGTTGAGCGATCCCTGGAGAGCAGGCAGCTGCACCAGCAGGTGGACGTCGATAAACATTGCCATAAACACCAGCAGCAGCGTCCAGTCCACGCTCTTCAGCACCTTAAAGGCCACGGCCGCAAAACCTGCGGCGACGATCAGAGCGCCCCAGCCCTCATGCTTTAGCTCCAGCGAGATGAGGAACACCACGTACAGCGCCAGGCAGGTCCAGAGCAGGCGCGGCTGCCATGACGGGGCCTGGCTGCCGCTGTGGTAGTTCAGGGCTTTATTAGGGAAAAAGAGCCAGCAGAGCAGCAGCAGGGTCGCCATCATGACCAGCGCCAGCAGCGCCATCTGCCCGGTGAAGGCGGCAAATGAGAGGCCGGAGCGTCCCCACAGCAGAATATTTTGCGGATTACCGATAGGGGTCAGCAGCGATCCGGCGTTTACCGCCAGCGCTTCAAAGATGATTAGCCGGTTAACCGGGATTTCGCACAGCTTTCTGAGCGTCAGCGTGAGCGGCACAACAATAAACAGCGCCACGTCGTTGGTCAGGAAGGTGGAAAGCAGCGCGGCCGCCAGGGCCATAAACATGGCCAGCCGCCGCTCGGTGGCGAAGCGCCGGACCATTCGACGCCCCACGACGTCAAAGTAGCCGCTCTGCTCCACCCCTTTGGTGAGCATCATCAGTCCGCTTAGCGTCAGAATGGTGTGCCAGTCGATCGCCCTGGGCCACGCGGCCGGATGAAAGGGAACGAAAAAGCTCAGGGTAATGCCGATCAGGATCAGCAGCTGGAAAAAGCGATCGCGCGCCAGCGCGCGCACGAACGGCAAGGTCATTCCGCAGGATGCTCCTGCTGAAGGGTAAAGAGGCGAAAGCGTTCCAGCGTCTCCTCGCTAACGTGGTGCTCCATGCCTTCGGCGTCACGGCGCGCGGTCTCCGGGCTTACGCCCAGCACGAGAAGAAAGCTCTCGACGATCTGGTGCCGCTCACGGCTCTCCTGAGCCAGCTTCTCCCCCTCCGGGGTCAGGAATACGCCGCGCCAGGGGATCTGCTCGATCAGCCCTACCGTTGCCAGACGTTTAAGCATCTTTGCCACCGTCGGCTGTGATACCCCCAGTCGGGCAGCCATATCCACCTGACGAGCTTCCCCCACCTCGCGGATCAGATCGGAGATCAGTTCAACATAGTCATCAATCAGCTCCCGCCGGTGCGCTTCCCGCACCTGTCGAAAGCCCTCAACGTGCTCTTCGACATTCACCAGCTGCGTCACTTTTTTTGTTGTTGTCTTGCCTACGCGACGGCTCATTGGACTTCCTCATGGGTAACGCGATAAATGCATCATATTCGGTTGCGCTCAGTGTAAACCATAAGTAGACCAGCACAAAAAATTTGGCTAATAGCCGTAGCTATACAATATAGCCTGTGCTATATCTGTATGTAATGCAGACAACCTTCGTAGATTGAACGTCACGATATCATGCAGGAGGAGGTTGATATGAACGAACTTAAGAGGTGCCTAACCGTGTTTACCCACTCGCCATTCCAGGTCCGGTTGCAGTTGCTTAACATGCTGTGCGATATGTTTAACGGCAAACCGCAGCAGGACGATAAAAAATCCCATTAATGCGGCGTCGCGGTACGCCGCTTCATTTTTCTGTCACATTCTCCCGTCATACTGTCTCTCTGCTCTCTCTGCCATAGAAAACCTTACTATTTGCTGATTTTGCAACCATCCTCGCAAAAGATTGCCCCGTAATCAGTTGATCTTCGTCTGCTCTCGCTCTATCTTCTCGCAGCCCTGCACAAATGCGGCTCGCGGATGCGGAACTCTCCCTCTTCTCCACGCCCTCTCCAGCAGGTTTTGACCCTCTACGCCAGGGTGAGCACATGGCGTTTTCGCGATACAGCTATATGAATTTAACAATAAAAGAAACGCTTGCTGCCCGTAGCCAGGCTCTTAGTCCGTGGACGGGTTTCTATTTTCTTCAGTCATTACTGATTAACTACGCGCTTGGCTACCCCTTTAGCCTGCTCTATACCACGGCGTTCGCCTGCCTGCTGCTGCTGCTGTGGCGTCATGCCCCGCGTGCGCAGAAGGCAATCGTGGCGGTCTTCTCTCTGCTTGCCGCCTCCTACTATCCGTTTGGCCAGGCCTACGGCGCACCCAACTTCAATACGCTGCTGGCGCTGCACTCGACTAACATGGAGGAGTCCACGGAGATCCTGACCATTTTCCCGTGGTACAACTACGTGATTGGCCTGTTTATCTTTGGCCTTGGGGTGATGGCTATCCGGCGTAAGCAGAGCGAACGCGCCACCTGGGGAAGATGGGATCATCTTGGCGTTGCCTTCTGTCTGGCTACCGTCTTTGTCGCCCCGGTGCAGAACCTGGCGTATGGCGGCGTCTTTAATCTGAAAGATACCGGCTACCCGGTGTTTCGCTTTGTTAAGGACGTGGTGGTTAACAATCAGGAAGTGCTGGACGAGCAGAGCCGAATGGCGCAGCTGGCCGGGATGAAAGACAGCTGGAACGTGATGGGCGTTAAGCCGAAGTATCACACCTACGTGGTGGTGATCGGCGAGAGCGTGCGCCGCGATGCAATGGGCGCATTTGGCGGCCACTGGCAGAACACGCCCTTCGCCAGCAGCGTCAACGGCACCTTTTTTACCGACTACGTAGCAGCCAGCGGCTCGACGCAAAAATCGTTAGGCCTGACCCTGAATCGGGTAATGGACAACAAGCCCCAGTATCAGGATAACTTTGTTACCCTGGCCAACCGGGCGGGCTTCCAGACCTGGTGGTTCTCTAACCAGGGGCAGATTGGCGAGTACGATACCGCCATCGCCAGCATTGCCAAACGCGCCGACGAGGTGCAGTTCTTAAAAAGCGGTGACTTCGAGGCCGATAAGAACACCCGCGACGAGGCGCTGCTGAAGATGACCGAGCAGGTGTTGAGCACCGCCCGTAGCCAGCCGCAGCTGATCGTCCTGCACCTGATGGGCTCTCACCCACAGGCCTGCGATCGCACCGGCGGCAAGTACACCGACTTTGTGCAGTCGAAGGAGACCTCGTGCTACCTCTACTCGATTACGCAAACCGATACCCTGCTCAGCAAGCTTTACGACCAGCTTCGCAACAGCGGCAGCACCTTCTCGATGGTCTACTTCTCCGATCACGGTCTGGCCTTTAAGGAGCGTGGCAAAGAGGTGCAGTATCTGGCTCATGACGATAAGTTCCAGCAGAACTTCCAGGTGCCGTTTATGGTGATCTCCAGCGACGACACCCGCCACCGGCTGATCAAAGCCCGTCGCTCGGCCAACGACTTCCTCAGCTTCTTTTCGCAGTGGACCGGCATCACAGCCAAAGAGATCGCCACCCGCTACCGCTTTGTCTCTAACGATAAGGCCGGGCCAACCTGGGTGACCAACTTCAAGCTGCAAAAGGTGGATTACAACCATTTGGGCACGGACCTGTTTGAGACCCGCTCACGGTAAGATATACCCACGCCCGGCGGCGCTCGGCTTGCCGGGCCTACGGGTTTTGCCGGGATCAATAAACTGCGCCCATAAAAAAACGGCCCCCGAGGGCCGTTTTTGTGTCTAGACTATCACCGGGGTGATTAGAAGCGGTAACCCACGCCTGCGATCCAGGTGCCAACGTCAACGCTACGGATGCGGCTCTGCTCGTAGGAAACGTCGATAGCAACGTCTTCGATCGGGTTGAACTGCATGCCCGCACCGTAGGAGAAGCCGTAGTCGCTGTTGTCAGAATGGTTTACAACATCCTGAGACTGCTGGAATTTACCGTAGCCAACACCCACTACACCGTACACGCTTGCCCAGTCGTTCAGACGGAAAGCTGGACCAGCAGTTACGCCGTAGTACTGGGCTTTGTTGTACACGTTGCTTTCGGTACGATCTTTTTCAGTGTAGGTAAAGGAACCGATGTAACCCAGCGGAGTGTCGTTTTCGTAGCGATACTTCAGGTTGAAACCGTTAGCTTTGTTCGCCACGCCCTGCATGTCGCTCTGAGCATAACCGCCGGTAACAGTAGAGGTTGCCGCTACAGCGGAACCTGCGGATACAGCCAGAACAACTGCCAGTGCTGAAAGACATGCAATTTTTTTCATAACCACCTCAAATGTGCTTCAAGTAAGTCCTAAGTATTAAATATAACAAAAAAAAGTGAGAAACTCTTTGCGCATCGCGCTGTCTAACGGGCCTTTTGATGTAACAGAACGTTTCCTCTTGCTCGTATCTCTTTCAAAAAAAAGCCTTTTTTCCGCTAATGTCGCTATTATGCCGCCATAAAAGCGACATATTCATCCAGATTATTCCTAAAGATACGGTGATTAATCCAGCAACTTGTCGCCATTGTACTGCTTTCGTGACATTTATTTTCAACGGCGTCTCAACCGCTGACATCTATTTCCATTACACTGCCCTCTTTACTCGATTTGACATAAATTGACAGGAGAAAGGATGCCTGCTTTACCCCGGAAGTTGCCCACCTGGTTACCTATATTCATACTGCTTGTCGCGATGGCGTCGATTCAGAGCGGTGCTTCGCTGGCAAAATCACTCTTTCCGCTGGTCGGCGCGCCTGGCGTGACCGCCCTGCGTCTGGCGCTCGGGACAATTATCCTCGTGATTGTCTTCCGGCCGTGGCGACTGCGCTTTACGCCCGAGCAGCGTAAGCCGCTGCTATTTTATGGGCTGTCGCTGGGAGCGATGAACTATCTCTTCTATCTCTCTATCCAGACGGTGCCGCTGGGTATTGCGGTGGCGCTGGAGTTTACCGGCCCGCTGGCGGTGGCGCTGTTCTCCTCCCGGCGTCCGATAGACTTTGTCTGGGTAGTGCTGGCCGTGCTGGGGCTGTGGTTCCTTTTGCCGTTGGGGCAGGATGTCTCCCATGTCGACCTGACCGGGGCAGCCTTTGCGCTTGGCGCGGGTGCCTGCTGGGCCATCTACATTCTCTGCGGCCAGCGCGCCGGAGAGGATCACGGCCCGGCCACCGTGGCGCTGGGCTCGCTGATCGCTGCCGTGGTGTTTGTCCCTCTTGGCGCGATTCAGGCAGGCGATGCACTCTGGCACTGGTCGATTCTGCCGCTGGGCCTGGGCGTGGCCATTCTCTCTACCGCCCTGCCCTACTCGCTGGAGATGATGGCCCTGACGCGGCTGCCCACCCGAACTTTCGGTACCCTTATGAGTATGGAGCCTGCGATGGCGGCGGTAACCGGGATGATCTTCCTGAGCGAAACGCTGACCCTGGTGCAGTGGCTGGCCCTGTCGGCCATTATTGCCGCGTCCATTGGCTCTACGCTCACCCTGCGCCGGGAGAGTAAAATTAAAGAAGTTGATATTGGTTGATTATTTATCTGCACGGCGTTGTGTCGTGCAGAATATCATTTACTGGCTCGCTTATTTTGCTAATTAATATTCATTTACATTCTCAATACCTGCCACAAAATTAAGAATCATCTCCCATAAAAGTCATAAGAAATTGATAATTAAGATATTTAACTTTTGCGCAGCTTTATTGCTATCGGACCGATAGGTATATACTCATGAGCAGAGCCAAAAACAGGTGCTATACTTAGCTCCAGTAATTACTTGGGAACACACATCAAGAGGATATGAGATTATGAGTACCGCTAAACTGGTAAAAACGAAATCATCCGATCTGCTTTATACTCGCAACGATGTAGCGGATAACGATAAAAAAGCGACTATTGAGCTGCTGAATCGCCAGGTAACCCAGTTCATTGACCTGTCACTGATCACTAAACAGGCCCACTGGAATATGCGCGGCGCTAACTTTATTGGCGTGCACGAGATGCTGGACGGCTTCCGCACTACCCTGACCGAACATCTGGACACCATCGCCGAGCGTGCGGTTCAGTTAGGTGGCGTCGCACTGGGTACTACCCAGGTCGTTAATAGCAAGACCCCGCTGAAAAGCTACCCGCTGGATATCCACAGCGTTCAGGATCACCTGAAAGAGCTGGCCGATCGCTATGCCATCGTTGCTAACGATGTGCGTAAATCTATCGAAGAAGCGAAAGATGAAGATACTGCTGACATCCTGACCGCGGCATCCCGCGACCTGGATAAATTCCTGTGGTTCATCGAATCCAATATCGAATAAAGCATACGTTTTATTTATGACCCTCTTCCCTCCGGGAGAGGGTTTTGCACTTCTTTGGTGCAACCACCCTGTCATACCGCGCCCTACCCCCTCTACAAAGTAAATCACTTGTAATAATTACCTCACACAATCGTTAATCAAGGGTTGTTTTATCGCCGCTTTGTGCGCTTAATAGCAGCATATTGTGCAACATGCCAGCAACGCACCAGTATGGAGCCCCAACATGGTGCACGGCGGCTGACAGAGCATGATTTTTGTGCTGCGGCAGAATATATCGTCTTTACAAAACAATGGGTTGTAAACCTGGCACGATTTTTTCATACTGCGTACGTTCTCTCAGGGGATCGCCCCGTGGATATAAAAGGAAATGTTATGAAGTCTGTGTTTAAAGTTTCCCTTGCTGCACTTACCCTGGCTTTTGCGGTCTCTTCCCACGCCGCCGATAAACTGGTGGTCGCGACCGATACCGCGTTTGTTCCGTTCGAATTCAAACAGGGCGATAAATACGTTGGTTTTGACGTGGACCTGTGGGCTGCCGTAGCGAAAGAGCTGAAGCTGGATTACACCCTTAAGCCGATGGACTTCAGCGGCATTATCCCGGCGCTGCAAACCAAAAACGTTGACCTGGCGCTGGCTGGGATCACTATCACCGACGAGCGTAAAAAAGCGGTCGACTTCTCTGACGGCTACTACAAGAGCGGTCTGCTGGTGATGGTCAAAGCCAACAACAACGACGTGAAAAGCGTAAAAGACCTCGACGGTAAAGTGGTTGCGGTGAAGAGCGGTACCGGCTCCGTTGACTATGCGAAAGCCAATATCAAAACCAAAGATCTGCGCCAGTTCCCGAACATCGACAACGCCTATATGGAACTGGGCACTAATCGCGCTGACGCGGTACTGCACGATACGCCAAACATTCTCTACTTCATTCAGACCGCTGGTAAAGGCCAGTTCAAAGCGGTTGGCGACTCTTTGGAAGCGCAGCAGTACGGTATTGCCTTCCCGAAAGGCAGCGACCTGCGTGAGAAAGTGAACGGCGCGCTGAAAACCCTGAAAGAGAACGGCACCTATAACGAAATCTATAAAAAATGGTTCGGTACTGAACCTAAATAATTTTGCCTGAATTCAGGCTTGTAACGCCCGGTGGCGCTCGCGCTTACCGGGCCTACATTTTTAGTTTTTCACCACGGTATACAGGAATTCATCATGCAGTTTGACTGGAGTGCCATCTGGCCTGCCATTCCCATTTTGTTTGAAGGCGTCAAAATGACCCTGTGGATCTCGGTCCTCGGTCTGGCGGGCGGTTTACTTATCGGCCTTGCAGCCGGTTTCGCCCGCAGCTTCGGCGGCTGGATAGCAAACCACATTGCACTGGTATTTATCGAGATTATTCGCGGAACGCCTATCGTCGTTCAGGTGATGTTTATCTACTTCGCCCTGCCGATGGCCTTCAACGATCTGCGCATCGACCCGTTCAGCGCCGCCGTAGTCACCATCATGATCAACTCCGGGGCCTACATCGCTGAAATTACCCGCGGCGCGGTGCTCTCGATCCATAAAGGCTTTAGCGAAGCGGGCCTGGCGCTGGGGCTCTCTAAGCGCGAAACCATTCGCCGGGTGATCCTGCCCCTGGCGCTGCGCCGTATGCTGCCGCCGCTGGGTAACCAGTGGATCATCAGCATTAAAGATACCTCGCTGTTTATTGTTATCGGCGTGGCCGAACTGACTCGCCAGGGCCAGGAGATTATTGCCGGTAACTTCCGTGCACTGGAGATCTGGAGCGCCGTGGCGGTGTTCTATCTCATCATTACTCTGGTACTGAGCTTTATTTTGCGTCGTCTTGAAAGAAGGATGAAAATCCTGTGATTGAATTTAAAAACGTCTCTAAGCACTTTGGTAAAACCCAGGTGCTGCACAACATCGACCTGAACATCACCCAGGGCGAAGTGGTGGTTATCATTGGCCCTTCCGGCTCCGGTAAGTCGACGCTGCTGCGCTGCATTAATAAGCTGGAAGAGATCACCAGCGGCGATCTGATCGTCGACGGTCTGAAGGTCAACGATCCGAAAGTCGACGAGCGCCTGATCCGTCAGGAAGCAGGCATGGTGTTCCAGCAGTTCTACCTCTTCCCGCACCTGACGGCGCTGGAAAACGTGATGTTTGGCCCGCTGCGCGTGCGTGGGGCAAGTAAAAGCGAGGCGGAGACGCTGGCGAATGCGCTGCTGGCGAAGGTTGGTCTGGCCGAGCGTGCGCACCACTATCCGTCTGAACTCTCCGGCGGCCAGCAGCAGCGCGTGGCGATTGCCCGTGCGCTGGCGGTGAAGCCGAAGATGATGCTGTTTGATGAGCCGACCTCTGCCCTTGATCCGGAGCTGCGCCACGAGGTGCTGAAGGTGATGCAGGACCTGGCCGAAGAGGGCATGACGATGGTGATCGTGACCCATGAGATCGGCTTTGCGGAGAAGGTTGCCTCGCGGCTGATCTTTATCGACAAAGGCCGCATTGCCGAAGATGGCAACCCACAGGCGCTGATTGAAAACCCGCCCAGCCCGCGTCTGCAAGAGTTCCTCCAGCACGTCTCCTGATTTATCAACGCTCTCCTTTCGGGGAGCGTTTTTTTCTTCTCCCCGGATTCTTCCCATTTCCAGGCGCAGCGCTGGCAGCATCTATACTTATCTTTTTGCACTATTTTCTCAGGAGAGAGACCGTGCCTTGGTTACTGCTGCTGCTTAGCCTGTTCATCATGCCGCTCCATGCGGCCACCATCCCTGGCGTCACCTCCACGTCCGCAGCGCCTGCCACTAGCGAGACCACACCTGCCGCCGAGCCGGATCTGGAGCAGAAGAAAGCCGCCTACGGCGCGCTGGCGGACGTGCTGGAGAACACCAGCTCCCGGGAAGAGCTGATCGGCCAATTGCGTAAGGTTGCCGCCACGCCGCCACCGGAGCCGGTACCGACCATCGCTCCACCGGAAGAGGTCGCCGAAGAGAAGACGGTGCTGGAGAACCTACAGGACGTTAGCCGACACTACGGTCAGGAGCTCTCTTCCCGCTTTGCCCAGCTCTACCGCAACATTACCGGCTCGCCGCACAAGACCTTTAACCCCCAGACGTTTATCAACGCCGCCGGGCACTTCCTGCTGCTTGCCGGGCTGGTCTTTGTCTTCTACTGGCTGGTGCGCCTCTGCGCCTTCCCGCTCTACCGCAGGATGGGCAAGTGGGGACGCCGTAAGAATCATGACAGGGCCAACTGGTTACAGCTGCCCGCGATGATCGTCGGGGCATTTATTATCGACCTGCTGCTCCTGACACTCACCCTCTTTGTGGGCCAGCTGCTGAGCGATAACCTCAACGGCGGCAACCGCACCATTGCCTTTCAGCAGAGCCTGTTTCTCAACGCCTTTGCGCTTATTGAGTTCTTCAAAGCGATCCTGCGCCTGATCTTCTGCCCGCACTTCCCCGATCTGCGTCCTTTCTCGATGAAAAACGAGGCGGCGAAGTATTGGCACCTGCGCCTGAGCGCGCTGAGCAGCCTGATTGGCTATGGGCTGCTGGTAGCCGTGCCGATTATCTCTAACCAGGTTAACGTCCAGTTTGGCGCACTGGCCAACGTGCTGATCATGCTCTGTATCACCTCGTGGGCGCTCTATCTTATTTTTCACAACAAGACGCAGATCCAGGAGCACCTGTCCCAGCTTGCCGATCGCTCGCTGGCCTTCTTTAGCCTGTTTATTCGCGCCTTTGCGCTGATCTGGCACTGGCTGGCCTGCGCCTATTTCGTGGTGCTGTTCTTCTTTTCACTGTTCGATCCGGGCAACAGCCTGAAGTTTATGATGGGCGCGACGGTGCGTAGCCTGGCGATTATCGGCATTGCGGCCTTTGTTTCCGGCATGCTGTCGCGCTGGATTGCCAAGCGGATCACCCTCTCCGCTCAGGTGCAGCGTAACTACCCTGAGCTGCAGAAACGGGTCAACGGTTGGCTGTCGACGGCGCTAAAGGTGGCGCGTTTTCTTACCGTGATTGTTGCCATCATGCTGCTGCTTAGCGCGTGGGGCCTGTTCGATTTCTGGAACTGGCTGCACAACGGGGCGGGAGAGAAAACCGTTGATATTCTGATCCGTATCGCGCTGATCCTCTTCTTCTCGGCGGTGGGCTGGACGGTGCTGGCGAGCCTAATCGAAAATCGGCTCTCCTCTGATATTCACGGTCGGCCGCTGCCCAGCGCCCGTACTCGCACCCTGCTCACCCTGTTCCGCAACGCGCTGGCGGTGGTGATCAGCACCATTACGGTGATGATTGTGCTCTCCGAGATCGGGGTGAACATCGCCCCGCTGCTGGCCGGGGCCGGGGCACTGGGTCTGGCTATCTCCTTCGGGGCACAAACCCTGGTAAAAGATATTATCACCGGCATCTTTATTCAGTTTGAGAACGGGATGAACACCGGGGATCTGGTCACCATCGGGCCGCTAACCGGCACGGTAGAGCGAATGTCGATCCGCTCCGTCGGGGTGCGTCAGGATACCGGGGCCTACCACATCATTCCGTGGTCGTCGATTACCACCTTTGCCAACTTTGTACGCGGAATTGGTTCGATAGTGGCGAACTACGATGTCGATCGCCATGAGGATGCGGAGAAAGCCAATAACGCGCTGAAGGCAGCGGTGGGTGAGCTGATGGAGCAGGAGGAGATCCGCAAGCTGATCATTGGCGAGCCGACTTTCGTGGGCATTGTGGGTCTGACCAACACCGCCTTCACGCTGCGGGTGACCTTTACCACCCAGCCGCTGAAGCAGTGGACGGTGCGCTTTGCTCTCGACAGCATGGTGAAAAAGCACTTTGACCTTGCCGATGTGCGCCCGCCGGTGCAGACCTACCAGATGCTGGCTAACCCGGCAACCGCGCAGCCGGGGGCCGCAGAGCCAGGGGGCGGACAGGCCCTGCCCCCTGCACAACCTACGCTTTAAATCGCGTCTGTGCCCAGCGGCGACGCTGGGCCTCATCTAAAAAGGTCCAGGCAATGAAGCGGCTCTGCTTCTGCCCCTGGGCCATCTCTTTTTTCACTACCTTCACCGCGCCGGCAGCGGTCAGAGCGCGATAGAGCGGAGGCAGATTCTCGCCGCGTGACACCAGCGAGGAGAACCACAGCACCTGACGGCCAAAGGCCTGGCTCTCGGCAATCATCTTGCTGATAAACGCCACTTCCCCACCCTCGCACCACAGCTCCTGCTGCTGACCGCCAAAGTTAAGCCCGCTCGCCTCGCTCTGGCCAAGGTTGCGCCGCTTGCGGTCGTTGCCCGCCTGCGCCGCTGCCGCCGAGTCATGGAACGGTGGGTTGCACATTGTGGCATCGTACTGCTCGTTCTTGTGGATCATGCCGTTGAGAATGGCGGCCGGATCTTTCTGCCGACGCAGGCGTACCGCACGGGTCAGACCCGGATTGCCAGTCACAATCGCCTGGGCGCTGGCAAAGGCCGCATCACCTACCTCGGTGCCGGTAAAGCGCCAGCCGTATTCGTGGTGGCCAATCAGCGGATAGATGCAGTTTGCACCGGTGCCGATATCCAGCACGCTCGTCTGGCGTGGGATCGCACCGTCGACGCTGGTTTCGGCCAGCAGATCCGCCAGATGGTGGATATAATCCGCGCGCCCCGGCACCGGCGGGCAGAGAAAACCGTCAGGAATATCCCAGTGCTTCACGCCATAGAAGTGCGCCAGCAGCGCCTTGTTTAACGCCTTGACGGCCTCGGGATCGGCGAAATTCACCGTCGGCTCACCCGCAGGCGTCGCGATAATAAACCCGCGCAGGTTGGGTTCGTCGATACAAAGGGCGTCGAGATCGTAGCGGCTGCGGTGACGGTTACGCGGGTGTAACCCCGGCTTCTGGGCATTCATGGCATTCTCCTGTAATAAGCGGCGTAAGATACCCCCTGAAGCCAGCGCGGTAAACAGCCATTCATGCAAAAAAGCGCAGCATGTTGCCGAAATTTTTGCCCGTAAGCCTCTCTTCGCCACGCCTAAACTTAAGCTGCGGTTCCCCTATTAGAGGATGTCATATGAAAAAATATCTGGCACTGGCTGCCGCCCTGGCGTTTTCCGCCATGACGGTCAGCGCCTTTGCCGCACCACAGCAGCTAATGAGAGACGATACCGGGACGCTGCGCCCGGCGGGCACGGTCTCTGCCCACGGCGCGCTAAGCCTGGACGATCTCCAGGACGAGCTGGCGCAAAAAGCCCGCGAGCATGGCGCAAAAGGGTTTGTGATTGACTCTGCTGGCGGTGAAAATCAGATGTACGGCACGGCAACCATCTACAAATGAGTTATCTTCACCTCGCCCCGAAAAGCCACTATGACTTTTACGGGGCGTTGCGCTGAACGGCTGTCAGCGTTCGTTAGCCGCCAGCAGCAGGGTATTGAGCAGCACGTTTGCCCCGCGCTCTGACCACTGCGGGGTGATGTTTTCCGCCTCGTTATGGCTGATGCCCTTTTCACAGGGGATAAAGATCATCGCGGTGGGTGCCACGCGGTTAACGTAGCAGGCGTCGTGACCGGCACCGGAGACCATCCGGCGCTGGGAGTAGCCCAGTTCGCGGGTAGCATGCTCGATGCGCGCAATGCAGTGCTTATCAAAGTCCACCGGGGCGTAGTCAAAGATGCGCTCCCAGGCGACGTCGATACTGCGGGCCAGCAGCCCGTTCAGCGCCTCGATCAACGCCGCCTCCATTGCCACCAGTGCAGCGGTCTCTGGATGGCGAAACTCCACGGTGCAGAAGACCGCTGACGGTACAACGTTGCGCGAGTTAGGCGTTGCCTGCACGCTGCCTATAGTGGCGCGCCCGTCCGGCGCAAAGCGGCGGCCAATGGTCTCAACCGCCAGGGTCAGCTCGGCAAAGGCACAAAGAGCATCGCGACGCAGATCCATTGGCGTGGTGCCCGCGTGCGCAGCAAAGCCGGTCAGGTTGATCTCGTACCAGCGCTGACCCATGGCAGCATGAACCACGCCGATATCCGTCTCCTCCGCCTCGAGCAGCGGCCCCTGCTCAATATGCAGCTCATAGCAGGCGTGCAGCGGAATAGCCGCCGCCGGACGTTGGCCCTGATAACCGATAGCCGCCAGCGCCTGGCCCACGCTGATGCCGTCGCGATCCTCCCGCGCCAGAGCATAGGCTTCGCTGAATACGCCGGTCCAGACGCCGGAGGCCAGCATCGCCGGGGCAAAACGCGCCCCCTCTTCGTTGGTCCAGTTCACCAGAATGAGGTCGCGCTCGGTAGTGATGCCGCAATCGTTCAGGGTGCGCAGCGCCTCCAGCCCGGCGAGCACGCCGTAGATACCGTCGTAGTTGCCGCCCAGCGGCTGGGAGTCGCCGTGTGAGCCGGTGAGCACCGGGGCCAGATGGGGATTGCTGCCCGCCCGGCGCATAAACATATTCCCCAGCCGGTCAACTTCACAGCTAAAACCCGCTTCCTGCGCCCAGGTGGCGAGCAGGTCGCGCCCGCGCCGATCCTCATCGCTCAGCGCCAGCCGGGTCACCCCGCCCCCTGCCGTTGCCCCAAGCGTGGCAAACTCGTTAAGGGTCTGCCACAGACGCGCGCTATCAACCTGTAGAGGAGACGCCATCACGCCTCCTTGTTTTTGACGCGATAGCGGAAATCGCAGCACGGCGCGCCGGACATAATGGTCTGGGTGCGGGTTAGCTCAACGTCCGGCGCGTAGCCGACGATAAACTTGTCGTCCCTGGCACAGGAGAGCAGGTGGCCGATCTCGCCGAGTCCCATCTCGTGGTACATCTCGGCGTAGCGGCAGCGCGTCACGTCATAGTCGTAGCGCTGGCCGTCGTCCTCAATCACCCGCACGTCGAGAGCGTTATCCTTCTCCCAGAGATACTGCAGATCGACAAAGCTGCGCAGATCCGCTTTTTTCGGCTCCGCCGCGGCAAAGTTCTGCCCGGCCTGAATGGCCGCCTGCTCGATGGCTTCGCCAATCACCGCCTGAGCGCGGGCTTTACCCACCTCACGCACCAGGATCTCATAGATAGGTTTAATTATTTCAGCTTCAATTTTACGGCGGGCGAGAATGCCCAGCTCTTGTTTTTGCTCACAGCTCATCATTGCCTCACAAATTACTTCGCGCTACCGCCCAGCACGGTCTGGGGTTCCCACTTACCGTTCACCACTTTGTAGACGGTAAAGGATGGATTTTTCAGGTTGCCCTGCTCGTCAAAGGCAATATTGCCGGTCACGCCGGTATAGTTAATGGCGCGCAACGCAGGCAGATAGTCCCCGGCATCAACGGAGTCGGCTTTCTGCATCGCAGCGATCAGCACCCGGGTGGCGTCGTAGGCAAACGGCGCATGAAGTTCGATATGGGTATGGTATTTAGACTGGTAGGCCTGCTCGAACGCTTTCCCGCCCTGCATCTGATCCACCGGCAGACCCGGCTCCAGGGCCACGACGCCTTCGCCCTCTTTCTGCGCCAGGCTCAGGAAGGTCTGGCTAACGAAGCCGCCCGCACCCATCAACGTGGCCTTCATGCCCAGCTGTTTGAGACGACGCGCCAGCGGAGCCGCCTGGCTATCCACGCCGCCGAAGAAGACCAGGTCGGCATTTTTGCTGCGGATGGCGGTCAGCACGGCGTTGAAATCCACGGTCTTCTCATCAACGTACTGGCGGTCAACCGGCTTGATGCCCTGCGCTTCCAGCGACTTGATGAACTCGTCGGCCAGCCCCTGACCGAAGGCAGTACGATCGTCGATCACCGCGATGCGCTTCGCCTTCAGCGTCTGCACGGCATATTTTGCCGCGTAGTCGCCGCCGTCATCGTCGTGGCCCATCACGCGGAAGCTGGTGTCAAAACCCTGTTGGGTATAGGCGTGACCGGTGGCGACCGGGGCAACCTGGGCGATGCCCGCATCGTGATAGATACGCGCTGCCGGAATGCTGGTCCCGGTGTTCCAGTGACCGACGACCCCTGCCACTTCGCTGTCGACCAGCCGCTGAGCCACGGCGACGGCGGTACGCGGATCGGACTGGTCGTCCTCGGATTGCAGCTTAAAGGTCACCGCTTTGCCGCCAATCGTCGGGTGGGTTTTATTCACGTCGTCGATGGCAAGTTGCGCGCCGTTCTCCAGATCCTTGCCGATACGCGCCGACGGGCCGGTCAGCGGGCCAGCCAGACCGATAATCACGGTGTCATCGGCCTGGGCCGGATTTACCGCTGCTCCGCCGAGGGCGGCGAGTGCGATCGTGGCGCTTAGCACTTTATATCGCATGGTTTTACGTTGATTAGTTTTCATTATTGTTTCCCTGATGTTGGTGGTGTTTTAAACGGCAACTTCGCCTAAATAAATTTCCTGAATTCGGTTATCGGCCAGCAGTGCAGCAGAGTCGCCGTGATGGGCGATAGATCCGCTGTCCATCACCCACGCGCGGTGTGTGAACTCCAGCGCCAGCCGGGCGTTCTGCTCAATAAGCAGCAGCGTGACGCCGGCATCACGCAGGGCGGCAATCTCTTTAAAAATGGTTTCGACCATGATCGGGGCCAGCCCCATCGACGGCTCGTCAAGGATCAGCAGGCGCGGCTGGCTGAGCAGCGCCCGGCCGAGGGCCAGCAGCTGCTGTTCGCCGCCGGAGAGCAGCCCGGCCAGCTGATCTTTGCGCTCACCGAGGCGGGGGAAGCGCGCATAGAGCTGGGCCATCTCCTGCTTCACCGCCTGGCGTCCCTTGCGCTGCCAGGCCCCCATGAGCAGGTTCTCCTCTACCGTCATACGGGTAAAGATGCCCCGTCCCTCGGGCACAAGAACAATCCCGTCGCGGAGCAGATCCTGCGGGGCGCGGCGGTGAATCGATTTGCCGCGCCAGAAGATCTCCCCGCCGTAGGGTTGCAGCCCGGCGATGGCCCGCACGGTGGAGCTTTTGCCCGCGCCGTTGGCGCCCAGCAGCGTGCCCTGCTCACCTTCGTTGAGGCTAAATTCGATCCCGCGAACGGCCTGAATGCCGCCGTAGTGCACGGAGAGGTTGCGCACCTGCAAAACAGGTTCAGACATGGGCGTTCCCTCCCAGATAGGCGCGGATCACTTCCGGATGGCGACGAATGGCCTCCGGCTCTCCTTCGGCAATCACTTTGCCGTAGTCCAACACGCTGATGCGGTCGCAGAGGCTCATAATCAGCTTCACGTCATGCTCGATAATTAAAATGGTTTTGCCATCGTCACGAATACGGCGCAGCAGCTCGCCGAGGGCGATTTTCTCCGCCGCGTTCATGCCTGCCGCCGGCTCGTCGAGGGCCAGCAGCTTAGGGTCGGTTGCCAGCGCGCGGGCAATCTCAAGACGACGCTGATGGCCATAGGCGAGATCGCAGGCGCGGTAGTGGGCAAACTGGGCAATACCGGTGTACTCCAGCCAGTACCAGGCCTGGCGCTCGGTCTCTGCCTCCTCCTCCCTCGCCCGCTTATGGCGGGTGATGGCGGCCCACAGACCGTTGCGGGTGCGGACGTGGCGGCCGATCATCACGTTCTCCAGCACGCTCATATCGTTAAACAGGCGCAGGTTCTGGAAGGTGCGGGCGATGCCCGCCTGGGTCACTTTCTCAATCGCCTTTGGCGAGTAAGGCGCATCGGCCAGGCTAAACTCGCCGCTGTCAGCGGTATAAAGACCGGTGATCAGGTTGAAGCAGGTGGTTTTGCCCGCGCCGTTGGGGCCAATCAGGCCGTAGATCTCTCCCGCCTTCACCGACAGGCTGACGTCGTTGACCGCCACCAGGCCGCCGAAGCGTTTGTTCAGATTACGGATCGTTAACAGGCTCATGCTTTTACCCCCGCGTGTTTAGCGGGCCAGACGCCCCCCGGACGGAAAATCATCACCAGCACCAGCGCCAGGCCGTAGAAGAGCTGACGCAGGATCTCCGGATCCACCAGCACGGTACCGAACAGCGCCTCCTGCACCGGCACGGCCTGGCTGCGCAGCAGCTCCGGCAGCGCCGAGAGCATCACCGCACCGAGGATCACGCCCGGCACGTGGCCGATGCCCCCCAGCACCACCATCGCCAGCACGACGATGGACTCCTGCAACGTAAAGGATTCCGGGGAGACGAAGCCCTGGAACGAGGCAAACATCACCCCGGCGACGCCGCCAAAGGAAGCGCCCATCGCGAAGGCCAGCAGCTTAAAGTTGCGCACGTTGATTCCCATCGCCCGCGCCACGTCCTCATCCTCACGGATGGCGTGCCAGGCCCGGCCTACCCGGGAGCGTTGCAGACGGATACAGATAAAGACGATCGCCACAATCAGCGCCGCAAACAGGTAGTACCAGAGATAGAGCGCGGGAATTTTCACCCCCAGCAGGTGGTAGACGCCGCGGAATTGCAGGCCAAACAGGCTCAGGGAGTCGATACCCGAGATGCCCTTCGCGCCGTTGGTAATATTGACCGGGCGATCGAGGTTGCGCATCAGGATGCGGATAATCTCCCCGAAGCCGAGAGTCACAATCGCCAGATAGTCCCCGCGCAGGCGCAGGGTCGGCGCGCCAAGCAGGATGCCGCAGATCCCGGCAATGAAGGCCGCCAGCGGGATAAGCACCCCGTAGGAGACGTGCAGCCCATCGCTAAAGTAGCCCTGCAATACCGGGAAGGCATCGAGCAGGTGCGGGGAAGCGAGCAGCGCCGCAAGGTAGGCCCCGACAGCGTAGAAGGCGATAAAGCCCATATCCAGCAGGCCGGTAAAGCCGACCACAATATTCAGCCCCAGGGCGAGCATGATGTAGAGCAGGGTAAAGTCGATCACCCGCACCCAGTAGTTGCCACCAGCGGCAGAGGCCAGCCACGGGGCGAGCAGCAGCCCGGCCACCAGCAGAATAATGCCGAGGTTAAGACGCGGTGCGCTGCGTTCGGAGGTTAAAATAGTCATAGGATCCTCAGGCACGCTGTGCAACACGCTCGCCTAACAGGCCAGCGGGACGGAAAACCAACACCAGGATCAGCACGATAAACGCCAGAATGTCCTGATAGTTACTGCTGAACGCACCGCCGGTGAGATCGCCCAGGTAGCCAGCGCCCAGCGCCTCGATCAGCCCGAGCAGGATCCCACCCAGCATGGCACCGCGGATGTTACCGATACCTCCCAGCACCGCGGCGGTAAAGGCTTTGATGCCCGGCAGGAAGCCCATGGAGAAGCTGGCGCTGCCGTAGTTGCTGGCCATCATTACCCCCGCCAGGGCGGCAAACGCGCCGCCGATAGCGAAAGTCAGGGTGATAATCCGGTTGGGTGAAACGCCCATCAGGCTGGCAACCTGCGGGTTTTCCGCCACGGCGCGCATCCCGCGCCCCAGACGGCTGTACTCCACCAGCAGCCACAGGCCAAGCATGACCAGGAAGGTGACGGCCAGAGTCACTATACCGGTCACGGTGATAATCGCGGGCGGATGCTCGGCGCTGCCCGCAGTGATCGCAATGGGATCCATGGGCAGGATCTGCGGAAACATCAGCGGGTTACGGCTCCAGATCAGCATGGCAACGGTTTGCAGCAGCACCGAGATGCCGATCCCGCTGATCAGGGGGGCCAGCCGGGGCGCGTTGCGCAGGCGGCGATAGGCAAAACGCTCTACCGCCATCGCCAGCAGCGCGCAGACCACCATCGCCGCCAGCAGAGCAAGGGTGAGCTGCACCAGCAGGTTCATGCCGGGAAACCACTGGGAGAGAAGAGTGATCCCTGAAAGGGTGGTAAGCGCGCCGACCATTAAGATGTCGCCGTGGGCAAAGTTGATGATGCGCAGAATGCCATACACCATGGTATAGCCGAGGGCAATCAGGCCATAGATGCTGCCCAGCATCATACCGTTGATCAGTTGCTGAATAAGTGTGTCCACAATACGTGCCTGCTGAGAATTTTTTCAGCGTAAGCATCCAACAATTGAATTTAATTTTGAAATACGGATATATTCTTTCTTATTATAAAAGCGTATTTCACTAACTTACTGATATTCAATTATAAAATAAAAACGTTTTTTAGGAATCAGACAGGGTTTGCTTCAACATATGAAAAAAACAGAAGAGTCAGGTGAAAGCGGGCTGGCGGACGATCCGCCCCTGCGCGCGGTACGGGCGTTTGAGGCCATCGCCCGGCTGGGCAGCGTCTCCGCCGCCGCGGAGGAGCTGAACGTCTCTCCCTCGGCGGTCAGCCACCAGCTCAAGGTGCTGGAAAGCTTTCTCCAGCTTCCGCTAACCCATCGTCAGGGACGCCATCTGGTCCTCAGCAGCGAGGGGCGCGAGTATTACCGTTCGATACGCGCCGCCTTTAGCGTGCTGCGCCAGGCCACCGGTCAGCTGTTTGAGCAGGGCCGCTCGCGTCAGGTGACGATCAGCCTGATCCCGCTGTTCGGCATGGGCTGGTTTATTCCCCGCCTGCCGCGCTTTATCCAGGCCCACGCCCAGATGGAGATCAATGTGGTCTACGCCAACCATCGCAACTATCTGAGCGACGCCTCGGATATGTCGATCCGCTTTGGTACCGGGCAGTGGGTAGGCTATCGCAGCGAGAAACTGATCTCCGGGCGCATGATCCCGGTATGCAGCCGGGAGTTTATCCGTCTGCATGGCTACATTGAGACGCCCACGCAGCTGGCGCAGATGCCGCTCCTGCACGACGAAGAGCGCGCCACCTGGACGCAGTGGTTTAGCGAGCAGCAGGTGAAGCGGGTGCGCCGGGACGGGGCCATGTTTGAAGATGGGCTGCTGACCCTGGCCGCCGTACAGGCCGGTCTGGGCTGCGCCCTGATGCGCGAGCCGATGATTCTGCCCTATCTGCAAACCGGCGAGCTGGTGAAGATCTTCGACCTGCCCATTGATGACGGTCGCGACTACTACCTCTGCGTGCGCCAGGACGTGGAGATGACCCACGAGGGTAAGCTGCTCCAGCAGTGGCTGCGTGAGGAAGCCGGGAGATAGTCTAAACTTAAGTCATACTTCTCACTAAGGAGAGCGCTATGGCTTCAGGTTGGGCAAACGACGGTGCTGTTCAGGACCAGATCGACAGCACCATTGACGATGCGGTCGCCCGCGCGCGCCGCGAACTGCCGAAGGGTGAGAGCCTGCACGAGTGTGATGAGTGTGGCGCAACCATTCCCGAAGCGCGCCGCAAGGCGATCCCGGGCGTAAGGCTGTGCGTAGCATGCCAGCAGAAGAAAGATTTGAAAAATGCCTCGTTTTCAGGATATAACCGTAGGGGTTCGAAAGACAGCCAGCTTCGTTGACCACCGAACAGGGGTTAGCCCAGAGCAAGCGGTTGCAATCTGCATCACAAAAAACAGGGACTGGAGTGGCATTTCGTGCCGCTAACGCAGCGGCACGGCGACGGTTCGCTTTCATTTGAATAATTCTCGTTAAAAATCATTCATTTTCAATATATTAACGATCATTCAAAATTTTAGATGAAGGTCGTCAATTCTATTCGATTTAATCTTTCGCAAAAAAACGTGATACTCATCACATCGACGGAACATCGTCCCCCATACAGAATAAACTGCGAGAATCGAACCGTGAAAACCATTAAATATGCTGTTGCTGCTCTGGCCCTGACTACCCTCTCCTTCGGCGCATTCGCTGCCCAGCCGGTGACCGCTGAGCAGGCGCAGAGCATGCACAAAATGGGCGTTGTGACTGCGCAGGGCGCGACTACGCTGGATGGCCTGGAAGCACAGCTGGCTGAGAAAGCCGCTGCCGCAGGCGCAAAAGGCTATAGCATCACCTCTGCTAACGCCTACAACAAAATGAGCGGTACTGCGGTTATCTATCAGTAATCGCCTTACCGTGTCTGCCCCGCTGGCTCATCATCGGCGGGTTGTATTACCCCTCATTATTACTGCATTGACCCTGTTTGTTGTTACCCTTGTTGCCCGTCCGGTTTGGACGGGCTTTTTTTTGCCCGCGGTTTCTTAAAAAGCGCTCGCTACCCGTGCCAGACCCTCTTCCAGGGTTTCTACTTGCCCCGTTCCCACAAAACAGCAGGCGATCTGACGCTTCAGCGATTCCGGCACCGGCTCGCTGCCGACCAGGCAGCGCTCTGTCCAGCGGGCGGTCACCTCGGGATCTTTGCTGGCGGGCAGCACAGGCTGGAGCGCCGTTTCATCTTGCCGCTCGCTTAAGACGCGCGTGCCCTGGGCATCAATCAGCGTGAGCTGCGGGCAACGCTGGGGATTGGCATACACCTCCCCCTCCGTACCGTGCATCAGCAGTCCGCGCCCGCCGATATCGCCAAAGAACTTCGCTACTCGCGTGACGTATTCAGGATGGGAGACGCTGGAGAGGCGCAGCGCGGCGTCCTCAGCAAAGGGCGTTGCCAGCTTGGCCAGGGTGTGGGCGCTGTTACGCACCCCCATGCGCCAGCGCATATCCAGCTGTTTCTCCAGCGGCGGACAGAGCGCGCTAACGGGCACGTACACCGGGTTACGCCCCTCCAGCTTCGCCTGCGCCTGCCCGGCGGTCAGGGTCGGCTCAATACCCAGCAGGGTAAAAATGGTTTCCGAGATCACGCGATCGCGATCCTCGCTCACGCCGTGAACCAGCACCGGAAAACCCAGCCGCTGTAGCAGCATCGCCAGCAGCGGGGTCAGGTTTGCCTGCCTGCGCGCACCGTTATAACTGGGAATGACGATGGGCATCGGCTTCGCCACCGGCGGCGTCAGGCGCATGGTCTGGGCCTGCATCGCCTCGTAGAAGCCCAGCATCTCCGCCTCGCCCTCACCTTTAATGCGCAGGGCGATCAGGATCCCGCCCATCTCCAGATCCGCTACTTCGCCGTTCAACATGTGGGTGTATAACGCGCGTGCGGTATCAAAATCCAGATCGCGGGCGTGATTTTTACCGCGCCCAACCTCTTTGATGATGTGGCGGAAATCCATAGCTAACTCCTTGCGTCATAGGTGATGGTCAGCGTCGCCGACGACGATTCTGTTTTGGTTTACTTTTTACTATAACGTCAGGCACGTCCGGTTGGGAAATAGGAAAAACAGGCAGGGCGTCGAGCAGCCGTTTTCCATAGCCTTTCGAGAGCAGCCGCCGGTCGTAGATCACCACTTCGCCCCGGCAGCTGTGGCTACGGATCAGCCGTCCCACCTGCTGGATAAGATTAAAGGAGGCGCTCGGCAGGCTCTGCACCTCAAACGGGTAGCGGTTGAGGCTCTTCAGCCACTCACCTTCGGTGATCACTACCGGGCTGTCGATAGGCGGAAAGGCGATCTTGTGGATGTGTACCTGGGTCAGGTAGTCCCCTTTCAGATCCAGCCCCTCGGCAAACGACTGGAGCCCGACCAGCACGCTGCGTCCGCCCTCGTCGATGCGCTTGCGGTGGAGCTCCACCAGCCGGTAGCGCGGCTGATCCCCCTGCACCAGCAGCATCAGGCGCAGATCGGTGACAAAGGTCAGAAAGAGCTGCATAGCGCGGTTGCTGGCAAACAGTACCAGCATGCCGGGGTGCACTTTTTTCTCAACCTGCTCGCGGAAGTAGGCCGCCATCTCGGCGATGTGCTTCTCTTCATGCTCCATCAGCGGCTCGTAGCGCATCTGCGGGATCACAAGCTGGCCCTGCTCAATGTGGTTAAAGGGCGAGTCGAGGGTCACAAAGCGATCCCCGGCCTTCTCCTTGAGGCCGCTCATCTCCTGCAACCGGGAGAAGCTGTTCAGGGAGCGTAAGGTGGCCGAGGTCACGACGATATGCGGCACGCTGCGCCACAGCAGCTTCTCCAGCTGGTCGCTGACGCGAATGCCGACGCAGTGGAAAAAGAGGTGCATCTGACCCTCAACCAGCTCACGTGTGGCCCACTTGGTCACCGGCGCGCCCGACGCCTGGGCCATCGAGGCCAGCCGCCACAGCTTGCTCTGGCTCTCGAACATACCCAGGGCGCGGTTCATCTGCAAAATGACCCGGTGCAGGCGGACGATATCGTGCTGGCCGGTCTTTTCGCTGAGATCGTTTAAGAACAGCTCCGCCAGCCCACGCAGCATCTCGGTCAGCTTCGCCAGCCGCAGGCAGATCTCCATCACTTCGTCAGGCAGCTCGCCCATGGCAAAGCGGTGCTCTGCCTCGGTGCCAGCAGGCATGTAGAGCCCGAGAATGGAATTCAGCGAGGCGATAAGCTCATACAGCTCTTCGCAGTGGGCGTTGAGCCGCTCCGGCAGCGCCAGCGGCGGCGTGGTCTTCGGACGAAACTGCTCCATGCAGGTCGCCACCAGCTTGGTAAAAAGATCGAGCTGGAGTCGATACCAGGGAGCGGTGATCTCGGCGCTCATCTCCAGCGCGTCGCGGGCGACATCCGGCAGATGATGGCCCTCGTCCAGCACCAGCAGCAGGTTTTTCGGCTCCGGCAGCACCGCTTCGGACTCCATCGCCGCCATGACTAAGGCGTGGTTGGCCACCACTACCTCGACTTCCTGCACCTCACGGCGGGCGACAAAAAACGGGCACTCGCGGTAGTAGTGGCAGTTGCGGTTCAGGCAGCTGGCTTTGTCGGTGCTGAGCCGCCGCCACAGGTTATCTTCAATGTTCTGATCGGTATGATCGCGCAGGCCGTCCCAGCGGTAGCTGTCGAGATCGGCCTTGAGTTTGGCGCAGCGCTGCTGCTCCTCTTTGCTGTTCGGCGTCAGCTCGTCGTCGAGAAAGGCCAGCAGATCCTGCTGGGTAGCCTCGCTGCTGGCAAGGGCCGTCAGATTGCGCGGACAGACGTAGCGCCCGCGGCCAAAGGCGGCGGTAAAGCGCAGATCGGGGATAATCTTCTTCAGCAGAGGCAGATCTTTACTGAAGATCTGATCCTGCAACGCCACGTTGGCGGTGCTGATCACCAGCGTCTTCTGCTCTTCGCGAGCGATGGCGATGCCGGGAATAAGATAGGAGAGCGTTTTGCCGACGCCGGTGGGCGCCTCAATGGCCAGATGCCGCCCCTCTTCCCCAGCCAGGGTTTTGGCGACGTCAGCAATCATCTGCCGCTGCGGTGCGCGCGGAATAAAGTCGGGGATCTGTTGCTGTAGCGCCTTATACCAGGCGGCAATCTGCGCTTTCAGCGCGGCGGAAAGAGCCATCGGGAGACCTGAAATACTGTATAAACAGCCACTATTGTCTCACGATCGCCGGTCTGCGGCAAAAGAAAAGCCCGGCTTTGCGGCCGGGCTTCAGGATTATTACTGCGATGCCGCGGGTTTACGCGGACGGCGACGGCGCGCCTGCTCCCCGGCGGGTTTCGCATCGCCGCTGCGGCGCGGCTGGCTTGATTTCGGCGCACCGCCTTCGCTGCGACCTTCGCTGCGTCCTTCATTACGACGCGGCTGCTGCTGGCCGCGACCGCCGCCCTGCCCGCGTCCACCACCGCCGCCGCCACGCTGCTGGCGACCGTTTTGGATCGGCTCGGCTTTGATCGAGGCATCCGGCTCATAGCCCGGCAGCGCAATGCGTGGGATCTCTTTTTTCAGCAGGCGCTCGATGTCACGCAGCAGCTTGTGCTCGTCGACGCAGACCAGCGACAGCGCTTCACCAGTAGCCGCGGCACGGCCGGTACGACCGATGCGGTGCACGTAGTCTTCCGGCACGTTCGGCAGCTCGTAGTTAACCACGTGCGGCAGCTCTTCAATATCCAGACCACGAGCAGCAATATCGGTTGCCACCAACACGCGGATGTCGCCAGATTTAAAATCGTCCAGTGCGCGAGTACGTGCGCCCTGGCTCTTGTTACCGTGGATCGCGGCGCTGCGGATACCGTCTTTATTCAGCTGCTCTGCGAGGTGGTTGGCACCATGCTTGGTGCGAGTAAAGACCAGCACCTGCTGCCAGTTACCCTCGCCGATCATCTGCGACAGCAGCTCGCGCTTGCGTTTCTTATCAACAAAGTGCACATGCTGAGTGACCTGCTCGGAGGCGGTGTTGCGACGCGCTACTTCGATCTCCAGCGGGTTATGCAGCAGCTTCTCCGCCAGGGTTTTGATCTCATCCGAGAAGGTCGCGGAGAAGAGCAGGTTCTGGCGCTTGGCCGGCAGCTTCGCCAGCACACGGCGAATATCGTGGATAAAGCCCATGTCGAGCATGCGGTCAGCTTCGTCCAGCACCAGGATCTCAATACCGTCGAGCTTAACGGCGTTCTGGTGCTCCAGATCCAGCAGACGGCCTGGGGTAGCGACCAGCACATCAACGCCGCCGCGCAGCTTCATCATCTGTGGGTTAATACTCACGCCACCGAAAACCACCAGCGAACGCACGTTGAGGTACTGACTGTACTCCCGCACGTTCTCACCCACCTGGGCCGCCAGCTCGCGGGTTGGGGTGAGGATCAGCGCCCGCACCGGGCGACGGCCTTTGGCATGGGGTTCGCTGGAAATAAGACGCTGCAACAGTGGCAGGGTAAAGCCAGCGGTTTTACCCGTACCGGTCTGGGCGCTGGCCATCAGGTCGCGCCCCTGCAGCACAGCGGGGATCGCCTGCTGCTGGATAGGGGTAGGTTCGCGGTAGCCCTGCTCGGCAACGGCGCGCAGGATCTCAGGGTCTAAACCCAGTGCTTCAAAAGACATAACAACTCCGAACCGCCCCGACCGTTTCAGGTGTAGTTTTCAGGGAGATAGGTAACGAAACAGATGACAAAAACCACAGTGTCATGAAGGGGCGCAGTGTAGCAGCTTTTGTGATGCGGCGCATAAAATATCCCGCGTCCATTCATTAACAAAATAATTCTCCAGCTACGTAGACATGCTCAAAAAATCGACATAATATTAATCAATCGATTGATTAATTTTTTTGCGACGCTATGAATACTATCCCGACCACAACGAAAGGTGAGAACGCGAAGCGTCAGCTTATTGCCGCCGCCCTGGCCCAGTTTGGCGAATACGGTCTGCACGCCACGACCCGCGATATCGCCGCGCAGGCTGGACAGAACATCGCGGCAATCCCCTACTACTTCGGGTCGAAAGAGGATCTCTATCTCGCCTGCGCCGACTGGATCGCCGACTTTATTGGCAGCCAGTTTCAGCCGATGGTGGAGGCCGCCGCCGCGCTGCTTAGCGCCCCGGTGCCGGATCGGGATACTATTCGCCAGCTGATCCTTAACGCCTGCGGCAATATGATCCAGCTTCTGACCCAGGACGATACGCTGAGTCTGAGCAAGTTTATCTCGCGGGAACAGCTCTCTCCCACCGCGGCCTATCAGCGGGTTCACGATCGCGTCATTGCGCCCATGCACACCCATCTGACCGAGCTTATCGCCGCCTATACCGGCCGCGATCCCGCTGATACGCAGACCATTTTGCATACCCACGCCCTACTGGGGGAGGTGCTCGCCTTCCGTCTGGGCCGGGAGACCATATTGCTCCGCACCGGCTGGACAAAGTTTGATGAGAGTAGCGTCGCGCAGATTAATGAGGTTATCGCCTGCCATCTTGATCTGATCCTGGTTGGCCTTACGCAAAGGAGCCTGAAGCCATGAAAAAACCCGTCATCGCCCTGCTGGCGGTGGTTGTTGTCATCGCTGCCGCCGTCGGCGGCTGGCTGTGGTATCAAAGCCAGCAGGAGCGCGGTTTGACCCTCTACGGCAACGTCGATATCCGTACGGTCAATATGAGCTTTCGCGTCGGTGGTCGCCTCGCGTCCCTTGCCGTTGACGAAGGGGATGCGATTAAAGCCGGTCAGGTATTGGGAATGCTGGACAAAGCGCCCTATGAAAATGCGCTGATGCAGGCCAAAGCGAGCGTCGCCGTTGCCCAGGCGCAGTACGACCTGATGCAGGCGGGCTATCGCGACGAGGAGATCGCCCAGACCGAGGCGGCGGTGCGACAGGCCAAAGCCGCCTACGACTACGCACAGAACTTCTATGCCCGCCAGCAGGGGCTATGGAAAAGCCGCACTATCTCCGCCAACGATCTGGAAAACGCTCGCTCGTCCCGGGATCAGGCCCGAGCGACGCTGAAATCTGCCGAGGATAAGCTGAGCCAGTACCGCACCGGCAATCGCCCGCAGGATATCGCCCAGGCGAAGGCCAGTCTGGAACAGGCCCAGGCCCAGCTGGCTCAGGCCGAACTGGATCTGCATGATACCACCCTGGTCGCGCCTGCTGACGGCACGCTGATGACGCGCGCCGTGGAGCCAGGCAGCATGCTCAATGCGGGTAGCACCGTGCTGACCCTGTCGCTCACCCGCCCGGTATGGGTGCGTGCCTATATTGATGAACCTAACCTGGGCTGGGCTAAACCCGGCAGCGAACTGCTGCTCTATACCGACGGCCGCCCGGACAGGCCGTATCACGGCAAGGTAGGTTTCGTCTCCCCCACCGCCGAATTCACGCCGAAAACCGTGGAAACGCCGGATCTGCGCACCGATCTGGTCTATCGCCTGCGCATCATTGTGACCGATGCCGATGCCGATGACGCCCTGCGCCAGGGGATGCCAATCACCGTTCGGTTTAACGATGGACAGCGCGATGAGTGACACGGCGATCCGGCTTAATGGCCTGGTAAAACGCTTTGCCGGCATGGAGAAGCCCGCCGTCGCGCCCCTGACCTGTACCATCCAGAGCGGGTACGTCACCGGGTTGGTCGGCCCCGACGGGGCGGGTAAAACCACGCTGATGCGCATGCTTGCCGGACTGCTCAAGCCCGACGCGGGCAGCGCCCGCGTGCTGGGTCTCGATCCCATTCACGACGATCGCGCCCTGCACGCCTCGCTGGGCTATATGCCGCAGAAGTTCGGCCTGTACGAAGATCTGACCGTAATGGAGAACCTGACCCTGTATGCCGATCTGCGCAGCGTGGTGGGTGAAACGCGGCAGAAAACCTTTGCCCGACTGCTGGAATTTACCGCCCTCGGCCCCTTTACCAACCGGCTGGCGGGCAAGCTCTCCGGCGGGATGAAGCAGAAGCTGGGCCTGGCCTGTACCCTGGTGGGCGAACCGAAAGTGCTGCTGCTGGATGAACCCGGCGTCGGCGTGGATCCGATTTCCCGCCGCGAGCTGTGGCAGATGGTGCATGAGCTGGCGGGCGAAGGGATGCTGATCCTCTGGAGTACCTCCTATCTTGATGAAGCCGAGCAGTGCCGCGACGTGCTGCTGCTCAACGAAGGAGAGCTGCTGTATCAGGGCCAGCCCACCACGCTGACCCAGAGCATGGCCGGGCGCAGCTTTCTGCTGCACAGCCCGCAGGAGTCCAACCGCAGGCTGCTGCGGCGGGTACTGAGGCTGCCCCAGGTGAGCGACGGCATGATCCAGGGCCGCTCGGTGCGCCTGATCCTCAAGAAAGAGGCCAGCGCAGAGGATATTCGCCACGCGGAGGGGATGCCGGAGATTGAGATAGCCGAAACCACACCGCGCTTTGAAGATGCGTTTATCGACCTGCTTGGCGGGGCGGGAACCCAGGAGTCACCTCTCGGGGCGATCCTGCATACCGTGGAGGGATCGCCGGAGGAGACGGTGATTGAGGCAAAATCGCTGACCAAAAAATTTGGTGATTTTGCGGCGACGGATAACGTCGATTTTGCCGTGAAGCGCGGCGAGATCTTCGGCCTGCTGGGACCAAACGGTGCAGGCAAATCCACCACCTTTAAGATGATGTGCGGCCTGCTGGTTCCCACCGCCGGTAAGGCGCTGGTGCTGGGCATGGATCTCAAGGTCAGCTCTGGCAAAGCCCGCCAGCGGCTGGGCTATATGGCGCAGAAGTTCTCTCTCTACGGCAACCTCACCGTGGAGCAGAACCTGCGCTTCTTCTCCGGGGTCTACGGCCTGCGCGGGCGGGCGCAAAACGAGAAGATCGCCCGCATGAGCGAGGCGTTTAGCCTGACCAGCATCGCCTCCCACGCCACCGACGCCCTGCCGCTGGGCTTCAAGCAGCGGCTGGCGCTGGCCTGCTCGCTGATGCACGAGCCGGACATCCTGTTTCTTGACGAGCCGACTTCCGGCGTCGATCCCCTTACCCGCCGCGAGTTCTGGCTGCATATCAACAGCATGGTAGAGAAAGGCGTTACCGTGATGGTGACTACCCACTTTATGGATGAGGCAGAGTATTGCGACCGCATCGGGCTGGTCTACCGGGGGAAGCTGATCGCCCACGGCACGCCGGACGATCTGAAAGCCCAGGCCGCAGATGCTGAACAGGCGGACCCGACCATGGAGCAGGCATTTATTCGGCTGATCAACCGCTGGGATAAGGAGCATGCCGATGAGCGCTAGCGCAGTGTCATGGCGACGGGTACGCGCCCTGTGCGTTAAAGAGACGCGGCAGATCGTCCGCGACCCCAGCAGCTGGCTGATTGCAGTGCTGATCCCTCTCCTGCTGCTGTTTATTTTCGGCTACGGCATTAATCTCGACTCCAGCCGTCTGCGGGTTGGGATCCTGCTGGAGCAGCGCAGCGAAGAGGCGCTGGACTTCGCTCACGCCATGACCGGCTCACCCTATATTGATGCCACTATCAGCGACAGCCGTCAGGAATTAATTGCCAAAATGCAGGCCGGACGCATACGCGGCATGGTGGTGATCCCGGTGGATTTCGCCGCCAACATGGCACGCCCTGGCGCTGATGCTCCCATTCAGGTGATTACCGACGGCAGCGAGCCGAACACCGCCAACTTCGTGCAGGGCTATACGGAGGGGATCTGGCAGCTGTGGCAGATGCAGCGGGCGGAAGATCGGGGCGAAACGTTTGAGCCGCTGATCGACGTCCAGACCCGCTACTGGTTTAACCCCGCCGCCATCAGCCAGCACTTTATTATCCCCGGCGCGGTGACCATCATTATGACGGTGATCGGGGCCATCCTGACCTCGCTGGTGATCGCCCGCGAATGGGAGCGTGGCACCATGGAGGCCCTGCTCTCGACGGAGGTGACCCGCGTAGAGCTGCTGCTCTGCAAGCTGATCCCCTACTACTTCCTCGGCATGCTGGCGATGCTGCTCTGCATGCTGGTCTCGGTGTTTATCCTCGGCGTGCCCTACCGGGGCTCGCTGATCCTGCTGTTTTTTATCAGCAGCCTGTTTTTGCTCAGCACGCTGGGGATGGGGCTGCTTATCTCCACCGTGACCCGCAACCAGTTTAACGCCGCGCAGGTGGCGCTCAACGCCGCGTTTCTGCCGTCGATTATGCTGTCGGGCTTTATCTTTCAGATCGACAGCATGCCGGCGGTGATCCGCGCGGTAACGTGGATTATTCCGGCGCGCTATTTCGTCAGCACCCTACAAAGCCTGTTTCTGGCTGGCAATATCCCGGTGGTGCTGATTGTAAATACGCTGTTTTTGCTGGCGTCGGCGGTGATGTTTATCGGCCTGACATGGCTGAAAACCAAACGGCGACTGGATTAAGGAGCACATATGTTTCACCGCTTATGGACGCTGATTCGCAAAGAGCTGCAATCCCTGCTGCGGGAGCCGCAGACGAGGGCGATCCTGATTGTTCCGGTGCTGATCCAGGTGCTGCTGTTCCCCTTTGCCGCTACCCTTGAGGTGACCAACGCCACCATCGCCATCTACAGCGAAGATAGCGGCAGGCATTCGGTGGAGCTGACCCAGCGCTTTGCCCGCGCTAAAGCCTTTACCCACGTTCTGCTGCTACACAGCCCGCAGGCGATCCGGCCCACCCTTGATACGCAAAAGGCGCTGCTGCTGGTGCGCTTCCCAGCGGACTTCTCGCGCAATCTTGATACCTTCCAGCCTGCACCGATGCAGCTGCTGCTCGACGGGCGTAACTCCAACAGCGCGCAGATTGCCGCTAACTATCTTCAGCAGGTGGTCAAAGAGTATCAGCAGGAGCTGATGGTGGGAAAAGCGAAGCCCAACAACAGCGAGCTGGTGGTGCGCAACTGGTATAACCCCAATCTCGACTATAAATGGTTCGTGGTACCGTCGCTGATCGCCATGATCACCACCATCGGCGTGATGATTGTCACCTCGCTGTCGGTGGCCCGCGAACGGGAGCAGGGAACGCTGGATCAGCTGCTGGTTTCCCCCCTCGCCACCTGGCAGATTTTTGTCGGCAAGGCGGTCCCGGCTCTGATCGTCGCCACCTTCCAGGCCAGCATCGTGCTGGGGATAGGCATCTGGGCCTACCAGATCCCCTTCGCCGGATCGCTGATGCTCTTCTATTTCACGATGCTGATCTACGGCCTGTCGCTGGTGGGCTTTGGCCTGCTGATCTCCGCGCTATGCGCTACGCAGCAGCAGGCATTTATCGGCGTGTTTGTCTTTATGATGCCGGCGATCCTCCTCTCCGGCTACGTGTCGCCGGTGGAGAATATGCCGGTCTGGCTGCAGCATTTGACGTGGGTGAACCCGATTCGCCACTTCACCGATATCACCAAGCAGATCTATCTGAAGGATGCGAGTCTGGATATTGTCTGGGGAAGCCTGTGGCCGCTGCTGGTTATCGCGGCCACAACGGGATCAGTGGCCTACGCGATGTTCAGGCGGAACGTTGCGTAGCTTCTTATCTTTGGTCAGCAGGGAGAGCACCGCTGGCCCGGCAAGGATCGCCAGCCCTACCGGCGCGAGCAGCAGATCGTTGTGCAGCACGCGGGAGAGGAGCCACAGCGCAATGATAGAGGTACCGAAATACCAGGAGGTGGTCAGCTCCTCAAGAAAATCGCCTACTTCCCGCCAGCGCCCGTCATGATGACGTTGCAGAGCCAGCATCAGCAGCACCGTGACGCCGTAAACCACGCACAGGCTCAAGCCGACGCGCACCAGCGCCCCGCTCATCCAGCCCATTACCAGCGCCGCCACGACGATGAAATGCGACACAATCTGCCAGCAACCGAGGCCGGTTGCCACACGAATACGCTGTTGCCACTTCATGGATTTTCTCCTGAAGAATTTTATCTGTAATTGAGAGTACCGGACTTTACGGAAAAATCCGTAAGGCCGCATCTTTTTGTGACAGATACTACACTTTATTTCCAACAGGACAGCGTCACTGGCGGGATACAAGATGACAGAACAGAATCAGCCATTCTCTTTAAAAGTACTTACGATTAACACGCACAAGGGTTTCACCGCGTTTAACAAACGCTTTATTTTACCAGAGCTACGCGACGCGGTTCGTACCGTCGGCGCAGATATCGTCTGTCTGCAAGAGGTGATGGGCGCACACGAAGTGCATCCGCTGCATGTGGAAAACTGGCCCGATACCACCCATTATGAATTTTTGGCCGATACGATGTGGAGCGACTTCGCTTACGGTCGTAACGCCGTCTATCCTGAAGGACATCATGGCAACGCCGTGCTCTCCCGCTATCCGATAGTGCACTATGAGAACCGCGACGTCTCTGTCGATGGCAGCGAGAAACGCGGCCTGCTCTACTGTCGCATTGTGCCGCCACAGCTTAACCGCCCAATTCACGTTATCTGCGTCCATCTGGGCTTACGCGAGGCGCATCGTCAGGCCCAGCTCACCATGCTGGCCGAGTGGGTAAACGCCTTCCCTGAAGGCGAGCCGGTGCTGGTGGCGGGCGACTTTAACGACTGGCGGGTGAAAGCCAACTACCCGCTGAAAAAGCAGGCGGGCCTGGAGGAGATCTTCACCCGGGCGAAGGGCCGCCCGGCGCGTACGTTTCCGGTCAGCCTGCCGCTGCTGCGTCTTGACCGTATCTACGTTAAAAACGCTAACGCCAGCGCCCCAGAAGCACTGCCGCTGCGTAACTGGCGTCATTTGTCTGACCATGCCCCACTGAGCGCGGAGATTCACTTATGAAATGCGGATGGCGAGAAGGAAACCGCATCCAGCTGCTGGAGAACGGTGACGAATACTACCCGGCTGTGTTCAAGGCAATCGACAATGCACAGCGTAAGGTGATCCTGGAAACCTTTATCTGGTTTGAAGATGACGTAGGCCGCAAGCTGCACGCGGTGCTACTGCGTGCCGCCCAGCGCGGAGTCAATATTGAGGTGCTGCTGGATGGCTACGGCTCGCCCGATCTCAGCGATGAGTTCGTCGGCCAGCTCACCGCCGCTGGCGTGGTGTTCCGCTACTACGATCCGCGCCCGCCGCTGTTAGGGATGCGCACCAACGTGTTCCGCCGGATGCACCGTAAGATTGTGGTGATCGACAGTACCGTGGCGTTTGTCGGCGGCATTAACTACTCCGCTGAGCATATGAGCGACTACGGCCCGGAGGCCAAGCAGGACTACGCCGTGCGGGTTGAAGGCCCGGTAGTTGAAGATATTCTTCAGTTCGAACTGGAGAACCTGCCGGAGCACGCCCAGACCCGCCGCTGGTGGCAGCAGCGCCGCCGTCACCAGGCACCGGATAACCGCAAGCCCGGCGAGGCGCAGGCGCTGTTTGTCTGGCGCGATAATGACGATCACCGGGACGACATTGAGCGCCACTACCTCAAAATGCTGGCCAATGCCAAACGCGAAGTGATCATTGCCAACGCCTACTTCTTCCCCGGCTACCGTCTGCTGCATGCGATGCGCAATGCGGCCCGTCGTGGCGTAACGGTCAAGCTGATCGTCCAGGGCGAGCCGGACATGCCCATTGTTACCGTGGGTGCGCGCCTGCTCTACAACTACCTGGTGAAGGGCGGCGTGCAGGTGTATGAATACCGTCGCCGTCCGCTGCACGGCAAGGTGGCGGTGATGGACGATCACTGGGCCACCGTGGGCTCCAGCAACCTCGATCCCCTCAGCCTGTCGCTTAACCTGGAGGCCAATCTGATTATTCATGACCGTGCCTTTAACCATACCCTGCGCGACAACCTGAACGGCATTTTGCAGCACGACTGCGTGCGGGTTGATGAAACTATGGTGCCAAAACGCACCTGGTGGAATCTGGCAAAAAGCGTGGTGGTGTTCCACTTCCTGCGAAAATTCCCGGCCATGGTGGGTTGGCTGCCGGCGCATACGCCTAAGCTTTCGCTGGTAAAGCCGCCGGTTCAACCGGAGATGGAGACGCAGGATCGCGTCGATACGGAAAGCAGAGAGGTTAATCCCTGATGAGCAAATCACATCCGCGCTGGCGGCTGGCGAAAAAAATCCTGACCTGGGTCTTCTTTATTGCCGTGACGGTGCTGCTGGTGGTCTATGCCCGTACGGTGGACTGGGGCGACGTGTGGAACGTTATCCGCAACTATAACCGCACGCCGCTGCTGATCTCCGTCGCGCTGGTGGTGGTGAGTTACCTGCTCTATGGCTGCTATGACCTGCTGGCTCGCGCCTACTGCGGACACAAGCTGGCGGCGCGCCAGGTGATGCTGGTGTCGTTTGTCTGCTACGCCTTTAACCTGACCCTCAGCACCTGGGTGGGCGGCATTGGCATGCGCTATCGCCTCTACTCTCGCCTCGGCCTGCCCAGCAGCACTATCACCCGCATCTTCTCGCTAAGCATTACCACCAACTGGCTGGGCTACATTCTGCTGGGCGGGATCATCTTCTCCTTTGGTATCGTTCAGCTGCCCTCGCACTGGTACATCGACGAGGGCACGCTGCGTATCGTTGGCGTCGTGCTGCTGCTGATGATCGCCGCTTACCTTTGGTTCTGCGCCTTTGCCAAACGTCGGCATATGACGGTGAAGGGCCAGAAGCTGGTGCTGCCGTCGTTTAAATTTGCTATTGCACAGATGGTGATCTCCAGCGCTAACTGGATGGCGATGGGCGCGATTATCTGGCTGCTGCTGGGCCAGGAGGTGAACTACTTCTTCGTGCTGGGCGTGCTGCTGGTGAGTAGTATCGCAGGGGTCATTATTCATATCCCGGCGGGGATTGGCGTACTGGAGGCAGTGTTTATCGCGCTGCTGGCGGGGGAGCACGTCTCACATGGCAAAATCATCGCCGCTCTGCTTGCCTATCGTATGCTTTACTACTTCCTGCCGCTGATGCTGGCGCTGGTGTGCTATCTGGTGCTGGAGAGCCGGGCGAAAAAGCTGCGGGCAAAGAACGAAGAGGCGATGCAGAAGTAACGAGAGAAGAGATTGTCGCCGGGTGAACGTAGCGCCACCCGGCGTTTTACTTACCGACGGTTGCCAAAAATCCGCAGCAGCATCAGGAACAGGTTGATAAAGTCCAGATAGAGCGTTAGCGCACCGAGGATGGCATATTTACGCAGGTTGCCACTGTCGCTCACGTCGATCTGCTCGCCGATACGCTTAAGTTTCTGCGTGTCATAGGCCGTCAGACCCACGAAGACAATCACCCCGATGTAGGTCACTATCCACATCAGCGTTTCGCTCTTCAGCCAGAAGTTGACCAGCGAGGCCAGCACAATACCAATCAGCGCCATAAACAGCATATTGCCGAAGCCGCTCAGATCACGCTTGGTGGTGTAGCCGTAGAGGCTCATGGCACCGAACATGCCGCCGGTCACCACAAAGGTGCTGGCGATGGATGAGTAGGTGTAGACCACAAAGATACTGGCAAGGGTCAGGCCGGTCAGTGCCGAATAGAGCATAAACAGCGTGGTGGCCATCGCCGCGCTAAGCTTGTGCACCAGCCCGGAGAGGACAAACACCAGCGCCAGCTGAGCGATGATCAGGCCAAAGAAGGTGATTTTGCTGGAGAAGACAAACATCATCACCGCGGGGGTGTTGGCCGCGAACCAGGCGATAAACGCCGTCAGGAACAGCCCGCAGGTCATCCAGCCGTAGACCTGGGCCATGTAGGTTTGTAGCCCGCTGCGGGTCTGGACAATTGAATCGGATCGTGGGAATCGGTCCATGATTAACTCCTGTTAAGTGAACACGCTTCTAAGGGTAACACATCCGGGAAAAAGCGACTTACCAGCGCTTCGCTGCCTGCTGGTCGCTCTCCCGCGCCTCGACCCAGCGATCGCCCTCTTCCGTTGCCTCTCGCTTCCAGAAGGGGGCGCGGGTCTTCAGGTAGTCCATAATATACTCCCCGGCGGCAAAAGCACTCCCGCGATGAACGCTGGTGACGCCGACGAAGACAATCTCATCTCCAGGCCACAGTTCGCCAATGCGGTGAACCACCGTGACGCGGCCCAGCGGCCAACGCTCCCGGGCCTGCTGAACAATATCCGCCAGCGTTTTTTCAGTCATGCCAGGGTAGTGCTCCAGGGTCAGGGCGCGCACGCTGTCGCCAAGATTGTGGTTACGCACCTTGCCGGTGAACGTCACCACCGCCCCGTCTTCATCGCGTTCCGCCAGCCAGGAATACTCCTCGCCAACGCTAAAGGAAGCATGCCCTACGCGAATGCGCGTCTCGCTCATCTTAGCCTCCGGTTACCGGCGGGAAGAGCGCGACTTCATCGCCGCTCACCACCGGATGGTCAAAGCTCACCAAAGTCTGGTTGACCGCCGCCAGCAGACGGCCCTCTTCCAGCGCCAGCGCCCAGCGGTCGCCCCGGGCGGCTAGCGCCTGACGCAGGGCTTCAATGCTTTGAAACTCGCTCTCCAGCGTCAGACTATCGCAGCCCACCAGCTCCCGTACCTGGGCAAAAAAGAGTACTTTAATCATCGTTATCCGCCCTGAAATCACCGGATTTGCCACCGCTCTTCGCCAGCAGGCGAACCGGGCCAATCACCATATCTTTCTGTACCGCTTTGCACATGTCATAGATGGTCAGCGCCGCCACCGAGGCCGCCGTCAGCGCCTCCATTTCGACGCCGGTTTTCCCGGTCAGACGGCACAGCGTCGTAATGCGTACCCGGCTCTGCTCTGGCTGCGCCTCGAGATTCACCTCGACCTTGCTGAGCATCAGGGGATGGCACAGGGGGATCAGCTCCCAGGTGCGCTTCGCCGCCTGGATACCGGCAATACGCGCGGTGGCAAAGACGTCGCCCTTGTGGTGACTGCCGTCGATAATCATCGCCAGCGTCTCAGGGAGCATAGTGACAAAGGCTTCCGCCTGCGCTTCACGCACGGTCTCTGCTTTTGCCGAGACGTCAACCATGTGCGCTTCGCCCGCGGCGTTAATGTGGGTCAGTTGAGACATAGCTTATTTCTTTAAATGAGGATAGAAATTGCACGGGCGGGTGCGCGCATCAAGCTGCGGCGCAATGATATTCTCCCATGCGGTACGGCAGGCTTTGGTCGAGCCGGGCATCGCAAAAATTAGCGTGTTATTGGCGATGCCGGCCACCGCGCGGGACTGCAGCGTGGCGGTGCCGATCTCTTCAAAAGAGAGCATGCGGAACACCTCGCCAAAGCCTTCAATTTCGCGATCGAAGAGCGGAAGCAGCGCCTCTGGGGTCTGGTCACCGGCGGTAAAGCCCGTGCCGCCGTTGATCACAATAACCTGCACCTCGTCGCTGGCGATCCACGCTGAGACCTGGGCGCGAATGGCGTAGCGGTTCTCTTTGACGATGGCTTTCGCCACCACCTGATGACCGACCTCGTGGGCCGCGTCGCGCAGGAAGTGGCCGGAGGTATCCTCCTCTTCGCCGCGACGGCTGGAAACGGTCAGCACGGCAATGCGTGCCGGGATAAACTCTGCGCTGGCCTGACTCATAAACTGCCTCCTTGTAAGGTCTATCCGCCGATATAGGAAAGGTTTTGCGTGATACCGGTATTGCCCTGATGCAGGAAGTGGGTCTGCTTCTTGTGCGTTAGCGCAGCGGCGATGCGTGCCTCCAGCTCCGCCTGCTGGGTATCTTCCGCCAGCAGATCGCGCAGGCTCACACCACCGTCGCCAAACAGGCAGAGATGCAGCTTGCCCACCGACGAGACGCGCAGGCGATTACAGCTGGCGCAGAAATCTTTCTCGTAGGGCATGATCAGGCCGATCTCCCCGGAGTAGTCCGGGTGGCAGAAGACCTGCGCCGGGCCGTCGCTGCGGCCGCGCAGCTTCTGGATCCAGCCGCGACGCAGCAGCTCATCGCGCAATACCATGCCAGAGAGGTGGTGCTTGCGGAACAGGTCGCTCCCCTCGCCGGTTTCCATCAGCTCAATAAAGCGTAGCTGGATGGGACGAGACTGGATCCACGCCAAGAAGGTATCAAGCTGATGGTGGTTAACGTCGCGCATCAGCACGGTATTGACCTTGACCTTCTCGAAGCCCGCCTCGAAAGCGGCATCGATACCCTGCATCACCTGGTGGAACTTATCCTGCCCGGTGATGGCATGAAACTGGCGGGCATCGAGGCTGTCAATGCTGACGTTGATCGCGGTCAGCCCGGCATCGCGCCAGCTGGCCACGTCCCGCGCCAGGCGGTAGCCATTAGTGGTCACCGCCAGCTGGCGGATGGCGGCATTCTCCCGCACCGCAGCGATGATCTCGGTAAAGTCGCGGCGCAGCGAGGGTTCCCCGCCGGTCAGCCGCACCTTCTCAGTGCCGAGCGCAGAAAAGGCGCGGGTCACCCGCCGAATTTCATCGAGGGTCAGAAAGCTTTTGTTGGTTACCCCGCCCGGCTTGTAGCCATCAGGCAGGCAGTAGTTGCAACGAAAATTGCACACGTCGGTAATAGACAGACGCAGGTAATAGAACTTACGCGCGAATGCATCGGTAAGCTGTGAGGCCATGTACACCTTTCCAAATACGGGAGATGCAGTCATTTCTTCCTGCACCCTGGTGGCAATTGCCACGGCCAAAGCATCATATCCGGGGACGTAGACGCAGAGGCTAGAGTGTGTTTGTAACGCTATAAGTAGCGATAGTAGCGCGATAACGTGGTTTTCGCCATCCCCGCCTATCGCTATATAAATTACTATATAGCGGCCTAATCGTGCATTTTCGTTACAGAATACGTGAAAATCAGCCTCTTGCCTTGATATGCATCATTTTCACCCGCTTGGGGCATCGTCTTTTAGTGGTATTTACGTTAACGTAGCGCAGTTTTTTAGCCATTAAGGAAGAGTTATGCGTAGTCGTACGCTTGCGGATCTTGACCGGGTCGTTGCCCTTGGCGGCGGACACGGGTTAGGACGCGTTATGTCCTCGCTGGGGTCGCTGGGTTCAAGGCTGACGGGGATCGTCACCACCACTGATAACGGCGGGTCAACCGGGCGTATTCGTCGCGCCGAGGGCGGCATCGCCTGGGGCGATATGCGTAACTGTTTGAACCAGTTAATTACCGAGCAGAGCGTCGCTTCGGCGATGTTTGAGTACCGTTTTACCGGCAATGGCGAGCTTTCCGGGCATAACCTTGGAAATCTGATGCTAAAGGCGCTGGATCACCTTAGCGTCCGGCCTCTGGAGGCGATCAATTTAATTCGTAACTTGCTTAAGGTCGATGCGTTTCTGATCCCTATGTCGGAGCAGCCGGTAGATCTGATGGCTATCGACAGCGAGGGGCACACGGTCTACGGCGAGGTGAACGTCGACGGGCTGACAACGCCGATTCAGGAGCTGATGCTCTTCCCTTCCGTGCCCGCTACCCGCGAAGCGATAGAGGCCATTGCCGAAGCGGATCTGATCCTGATTGGCCCCGGCAGCTTTTACACCAGCCTGATGCCGCTGGTGCTGCTTGGCGATCTGGCCCAGGCGCTGCGCCGCACCCCTGCCCCGGTGGTCTATATCGACAATCTGGGCAGAGAGCAGAGCGCCGAGGCGGCGCGGATGGATCTGTCCGCCAAGCTGACCCTGCTGGAGCAGCGCGTCGGCAAGCGGATTGTAGATGCCGTGGTGGTCGGGCCCGAGGCGGAAACGGCGGCGCTCAGCGATCGCCTTGTAGTGCAGGAGGTGCTGGAGGCCAGCGATGTTCCCCATCATCACGATCGCCATCTGTTACGCCTCGCGCTGGAGCAGGCCGTCCAGCGGCTGGGCTGACGTTTACCCCTTCCAGACTTTTCTGAAGATCTTAAGGTTGCCTTAACCCTCTTCTGTGAGCATACGTAGCATACTCTTTTCAGGAAGTTATGTATGCGTATGTTCCCGTTCTACAGGCCAGCCTTAGGGCGCATGACCTTTACCATCCTGTTCTCGTTTTATATCGCCGTTGCGCTGAACATTGTCTTTTATCGTCAGGCCTGGACGCTGCTGGCAGTGCACTCGCCGTGGTCGCTGGCGGTATTTTTATCGATGCCGATCGTGACCTTTTGCGTAATCAATATCCTGACCACCCTGGCCTCGTTTATCTGGCTGGATCGGCTACTGGTCTGCCTGTTTATTGTGCTCTGCGCGGCAACCCAGTTCTTTATCTGGACCTACGGCGTGATTATTGACCGGACGATGATCGCCAACATTCTTGATACCACGCCCGCTGAAAGCTTTGCCTTGATGACGCCGCAGCTGCTGCTGACGGTGGGGATCTCCGGGGTGCTGATGGCCATACTGGCCTGCTGGCTGCGGATCAAAAAATCCCCTTCCGGCTGGCGTAGCGTGCTGATCCGCGGCGCGAATATTCTCGTGTCGATCGCCGTGGTGCTGGTGGTAGCGCTCTTTTTCTATAAGGACTACGCCTCGCTGTTTCGTAATAACCGCGAGCTGGTGAAATCCCTTGGGCCATCTAACAGCATTACCGCCGCTTACTCCTACTATAAGCACCACCGCATGGATAACCTGCCGCTGGTGAAGCTCGGAGAAGATGCCACGCGGGTGCCGCAGATGCATCAGGGCACGAAGAAGAATTTAACCATTCTGGTGGTGGGCGAAACCTCACGGGCAGAAGATTTTTCCCTCTCTGGCTACGGGCGTGAAACAAATCCACGGCTTAAGCAGGATAACGTGGTCTATTTCCCACAAACCAGCTCCTGCGGCACGGTGACGGCGGTCTCCGTTCCCTGCATGTTCTCCGGAATGGCGCGCAAAAACTACGATGAGCAGCTTGCTCACCACCGGGAAGGGCTATTAGATATCATCCAGCGCGCGGGTGTTCAGGTGCTGTGGAATGAAAACGACGGCGGCTGTAAAGGGGCCTGCGACCGGGTTCCCCATCAGGACGTCACCCAGCTCAACCTGGCCGACCTCTGCAAGGCGGGGGAGTGCCATGACGATATTCTGTTCCACGGTCTGGCGCAGTACATCGATACGTTACAGGGCGACGGGCTGATTGTGCTGCATACCATCGGCAGTCACGGTCCGACCTATTACGAACGCTATCCGCCGCAGTTCAAAAAATTTACTCCGACCTGCGATACCAATGAAATTCAGACCTGCTCGCAAGAGCAGCTAAAGAATACCTATGATAATACGGTACTGTATGTCGATTATATCGTCGATAAAGCGATAAAGTTGTTGCAGTCGCAGCAGGATAAATTTACCACTAGCCTGGTCTATCTCTCCGATCACGGCGAGTCATTAGGTGAAGACGGCGTCTATCTGCATGGCCTGCCTTACGCCATTGCACCGGAGTCACAGAAACATGTGCCGATGCTGATCTGGCTATCATCTGATTTCCAGCAGCGCTACCGGGTGAGTGAGACGTGCCTGCAAAAACGTGCTGCCAGCGAGTCTTTTTCGCAGGACAATCTGTTTTCAACCATGCTGGGTATCACGGGCGTGCAGACCCACGTATACCAGCCAGCCGATGATATTTTGGCCGCCTGCAGGGAGTCATAGTGAATGAAAATATTAATCGTAGAGGATGATACCCTGCTGTTGCAGGGGCTGATGCTGGCCATGCAGTCAGAGGGCTACGCCTGCGATGGCGTGAGCACCAGCCGGGAGGCCATGCTCAGCCTGGCGTCTGGGCACTATAGCCTGATTGTACTCGACCTCGGGTTACCGGATGAAGATGGCCTGCATCTGTTGCAGCGACTGCGGCGGGAGAAGATCTCTCTGCCGGTGCTGATCCTGACCGCCCGCGATACGGTGGAGGATCGCATCTCCGGGCTGGACGCTGGCGCAGATGACTATCTGGTTAAGCCTTTTGCGCTGGAGGAGCTTAACGCCCGCATCCGGGCGCTGCTGCGTCGCCATAATAACCAGGGCGACAGTGAAGTTGTCGTTGACGATCTGCGCCTGAACGTCAATACCCGCCAGGTGTGGTTGGCCGGGCAATCGATGGATCTGACCCCAAAAGAGTATGCCCTGCTGTCACGCCTGATGCTCAAGGCGGGCTGCCCGGTACACCGGGAGATCCTCTACAATGACATCTATAACTGGGATAACGAGCCGGCCACCAACACCCTTGAGGTGCATATCCATAACCTGAGGGATAAGATTGGTAAAGATCGCATTCGCACGGTGCGTGGTTTTGGCTATCAGCTGATTAAAACGGAGCAGACAACCTAACCCTATGCCAGAGAAGATAAAAAAGAGGCTCTCCCCTACCCGCTGGACCCTCCGCGGACGCCTGCTGCTGACTATTGGCTCGATCCTGGTGCTGTTTCAGCTCATCAGCGTCTTCTGGCTATGGCATGAGAGCAAGGAGCAGATCCAGTTGCTGGTGGAGAGTGCTATCTACAAGCACAACAACCATGCGCATATTGAGCGCGAGGTGCATGAGGCGGTTGCTAGCCTGCTGGTACCGAGCCTGTTTATTATCGGCATGGCCCTGCTCATCTGCATGCAGGCGGTAAAGCTTATCACCCGTCCGCTGCGCGATCTGCAGCGGGAGCTGGAGATCCGTACCTCTGATAACCTGCAGCCGATTGTGCTCAATAATCCCTCGGCGGAGGTGGAGGCGGTCAGTTCGGCCATTAACCAGCTGGTGGCGCGCCTCAACCTGACGCTCGATCGCGAGCGGCTCTTCACAGCCGACGTGGCCCATGAACTGCGCACCCCGCTGGCGGGGCTGCGTCTGCACCTGGAGCTGCTGGCAAAAAGCCACCCTTCCGTTGATGTCAGCCGCCTGATCTTACGTATTGACCAGATGACGGAGAGCGTCTCCCAGCTGCTGCAGCTGGCGCGCATGGCGCAGTCGTTCTCGGCGGGCAGCTACCAGCAGGTGATGCTCATCCGCGACGTCATGCTGCCTCTTCAGGATGAGCTACAGACGATGCTGGGCACTCACCAGCAGACGCTGGTGCTGCCCGAGGATCAGGAAGACGTGGCGGTACGCGGAGACGCCGTTCAACTTCGGGTGCTGCTCAGAAACCTGGTGGAGAATGCGCACCGCTACAGCCCGGAGAAGAGCGTGATTACCCTCAAACTTGAGCAGACGCCTGCGCCGGTGCTGGCAGTGGAAGATGAAGGCCCCGGCGTGGACGAGGCGAAAAGCAAAGAGCTAAGCAAAGCCTTTGTGCGGATGGACAGCCGCTACGGCGGGATCGGACTGGGGCTGAGCATCGTCAGCCGCATCGCCCAGCTGCACGATGCGCAGTTCTACCTGCATAACCGCACGTCCAGGCCCGGCGTACGGGCCTGGGTGCAGTTTCCGCCTGTCGTTTAGGCAGATCAGGAGGCGGCAATAAAGAGATCGCGAAGCTGATGGAGGCGATCGCGCAGCTGCGCCGCCTCTTCGAACTCCAGGTTCTGGGCGTGCTGTAGCATCTGCGCCTCCAGTTCGTGGATTTTCTGTTGCAGCGCCTTCGGTGTCAGCGCCAGCTCTGACTCGTCCACCACCACCGGCGAACGGGATTTACCGCGTCCTTTGGCTTTGGTCTTGGCAATGTTTTCGCCCAGCGCCAGAATATCGACCACCTTCTTATTCAGGCCCTGCGGCGTAATGCCGTGCTCTTCGTTGTACTCCTGCTGCTTCGCCCGACGCCGCTCGGTTTCACTGATGGCCCTCGCCATTGACGGCGTGATTTTATCCCCGTAGAGGATGGCCTTGCCGTTAACGTTACGCGCCGCACGGCCAATGGTCTGGATCAGCGAGCGCTCCGAGCGCAGGAAACCCTCTTTATCGGCGTCGAGGATCGCCACCAGCGACACCTCCGGCATGTCCAGCCCCTCTCGCAGCAGGTTGATGCCCACCAGCACGTTGAACTCGCCCAGACGTAGGTCGCGGATGATCTCCATACGCTCAACGGTGTCGATATCCGAGTGCAGATAGCGCACCTTCTCGCCGTGCTCCTCCAGATACTCGGTAAGATCCTCGGCCATGCGCTTGGTCAGCGTGGTGACCAGTACGCGTTCGTTAATGGCGACACGCTTGCGGATCTCCGACAGCAGATCGTCCACCTGCGTGCCCACCGGGCGGACTTCGATAATCGGGTCAAGCAGGCCAGTGGGACGCACCACCTGATCGACAATCTCTTCCCCGGATTTCTCCAGCTCGTAGTTGCCCGGCGTCGCTGAGACGTAGATGGTCTGCGGGGCTAACCCTTCGAACTCTTCAAACTTCATCGGACGGTTATCCAGTGCCGACGGCAGGCGGAAACCATACTCTACCAGCGTCTCTTTACGCGCCCGGTCGCCGCGGTACATGCCGCCAATCTGTGGAATGGTGACGTGGGACTCGTCAATCACCAGCAGGCCATCGGCAGGCAGGTAGTCAAACAGCGTCGGCGGTGCTTCGCCCGGCCCGCGCCCGGAGAGGTAGCGGGAGTAGTTCTCGATGCCCGAGCAGTAGCCCAGCTCGTTCATCATCTCAAGATCGAACTGGGTGCGCTGGGTAATGCGCTGCTCTTCCAGCAGCTTATTGTTGGCCAGCAGCGTCTTACGCCGGTCCGCCAGCTCGACCTTGATATCTTCCATCGCCTGCACGATGCGTTCGCGCGGGGTCACGTAGTGGGTCTTCGGATAGACGGTGTAGCGCTGAATAGTGGACTCAACGTGGCCGGTCAGCGGATCGAACAGCGACAGGCGCTCAACCTCCTCGTCAAACAGCTCAACGCGCAGCGCCACGTCGTCTGACTCTGCCGGGAAGATATCGATCACCTCGCCGCGCACGCGGAAGGTGCCGCGCTGGAAGGCCTGATCGTTACGCGTATATTGCAGCTCCGACAGGCGGCGCAGAATATCGCGCTGGTTGATGATCATGCCAATGGTCAGGTGCAGCATCATCTTGAGGTAGAGATCCGGGTCGCCGAGGCCGTAGATAGCCGACACCGAGGCCACCACCACGACGTCACGGCGCTCCAGCAGCGCTTTGGTTGCCGAGAGACGCATCTGCTCGATGTGCTCGTTTACCGAGGCATCCTTCTCGATAAAGGTGTCGGAGCTCGGCACGTAGGCTTCGGGCTGATAGTAGTCGTAGTAGGAGACGAAGTACTCCACGGCGTTGTCCGGGAAAAACTCCTTCATTTCGCCATACAGCTGTGCCGCCAGGGTTTTGTTCGGCGCAAGCACCATCGTCGGCCGCTGTAGATCGGCGATCACGTTGGCAACGGTAAACGTCTTCCCTGAACCGGTTACCCCGAGTAGGGTCTGGTGCGCCAGTCCGTCCTCCAGCCCCTCTTTCAGGCGGCGAATGGCTTCTGGCTGATCGCCAGAGGGACGAAAAGCGGAATTCAGTTTGAATGGTTTACTCATGAATGGCTACCTGATGAAGGAATGAGCGGGCAGGTGAGTAATTTTACTCGCGGCGGCGGATTTTGCCAATAAATTATACTGGATGAAAACCCAGTGGCAGATGGGAATATCTGTGTTACATAAGGCAATTTCAAGTGCCGTAAGGAAAATTTGCGCCTGATGCAGAATTAAAAACTAAAAAAAATATCTTATCCCCAGAACTTTTTGCGATTTAACATTTGTCAAGTCGGGTGGTGAAAGTTTTGTGTCAGTGGGTGACACTTTTCTTACACGCATTGCTTTTATTTAACGTATTGATTTTATAATAATTATCTAAAAAGCCGCGTTTCGCATCAATTCATGCCTAAGCCGCGTGTTCTCTCGCTTTGCACGCGTTTTCTAACTCTAATGCACAAGGTTATCCACAGGAATAGTGGATAACTGTCGCCAGCCCGTACCCCCTGTGACTCAGCGAAAATCGCATTTTGCGAAACGGCACGCAGGTAAAAAAATTTTCCCACCATTTTTTATCGCATTCCGACGCGACTGCACCACCAAAAATCAGATCCGCCTGCATCTAGCACTAACACCGTGCAGATGCAATCAGGCAGAGCGGTGGAAAAGAGGAATTTAGCGTTTTTTCGTCATCCTGCTCTGAAAAACAGAGCATAACACGCTTCTGGCAAGGCTTTTGCAACATATCATTTACAGACCAGGTCCGGGAGAGGAACCGATGTTGAGCTTACGTGCAGTAAATCATTATTACGGCGATCGGCATACGCTTTGGAATGTCGATCTCGATCTTATCCCGGGCACCTGCACCTGCGTAATGGGGCTGCCGGGAATGGGGAAAACCACGCTGGTCAACTGCATCTCTGGCTATCTGCCTGTGGAGAGCGGCAGCATGACCTGGCAGGAGGTCGGGGCGGCTCCGCTGAACCTGTTGCAGGTAAAAATGGAGGATCGTCCGGCGATGGGCATTGCCTGCGTATCGCAGGAGAGGCGGATCTTTTCCCAGCTTACGGTGGAGGAGAATTTACAGATCGCCTGGCTGGCGGTCGGCGAGCCACGTAGCGCGGTGACACGGGATATCTACGATCTCTTTCCCGAACTGTATGCCCTGCGCCAGGTTAAGAGCGCCGGGCTATCAGAGGATAACCAGCATCAGCTGGCGCTGGCCCGGGCGCTGGTGACCCGCCCGCGCCTGCTGATCCTGGATGAGCCAACCCGAGGGCTGGGTCAGGCCTTTGTCCATAAGCTGGGTAACCTGCTGGTGCGCCTGAACCAGGACTTCGGCATGACTATCCTGCTGGCGGAGCAGCACCTGACATTTGTGCGCCGCGTCGCTGACCGCTTCTATCTTCTGCATCAGGGTCGCAACGTGGCCCAGGGAAGCGTTACGCAGCTGGACGATCCGCTGCTTTCCCAGTGGATGACGCCGAACCTAACGCACTGAGATCGAGCCAATGGCCGATGTCACTCTCAGGCGCGGCGTTCTCCAGCCACGGGATCTCCCCGAGGAATGGCGCGGGCAGCATGCGCTTAAGCGTTGCCAGATACTCAGTGTGGCGTTGTCCTGGCGGTACCACGTCGTTAGCAACCCAGCCCGCCAGCCGCAGCCCGGCTTGCAGCACCGCCTGGGCGGTCAGTACCGCATGGTTGATGCAGCCAAGCTTAACGCCCACCACTAAAATCACCGGCAGCTGCTCCTGAGTAGCCCAGTCGGCAAAGGTCAGGGTCTCCGAGAGCGGTGTAAACCATCCCCCGGCCCCCTCTACCAGCACCCACTCCGCCTGCGCCTCCAGCATGCGCAGCCCAGCCGAGAGCGTTTCGGCCTCAATAGGCTGTCCGAGGGCGGCGCTGACGATGTGCGGCGACGTGGGCTCAGCAAAGGTATACGGATTCACGGCCTCGTAGCGCAGGGCCAGGGTACTGTTGTGCTGCAGGGCCAGCGCGTCGCTGTTACGCAGCCCCTCTGGCGTCATCTCACTGCCCGAGGCGACCGGTTTGTAGCCTGCGGTTTGCCATCCTGCCTGGGCGGCGGCCTGCAACAGCGCACAGCTGGCTACCGTTTTCCCTACTTCCGTATCCGTGCCGGTAACAAAGTAACGTTCAGTCACGTTCAATAACTCCCCAAAAAAGTGAATAGGTCAGCTGGCACCTGCCCTGCTGCTGCGGCCACGCCAGCTGCAGGCGCTGAAGCTGACCGCGGGTCAGGGGCGTGTTATGCCTGCCAGCATGCAGGTGTGTCGCGCCGATGCCCTTTAGCGAGCGCATGGCCGCCAGGGCATCGTCAAAGGCCAGCGTGACAGGCTTAATGCCCCACCGGCCGCGCCAGGCGCTAACGGTTTCCGCCAGCGTCTCCTCTGCTAAAAATCGATTTGCGTGAGGTCGGCTGTCTACCGCTCGCCAGGCCTGGTGCAGCTCCGGCAGCGATCCGCTCGCCAGGGTGGTAAAGGCTACCGCCCCGCCGGGGCGCACGACGCGATGCAGCGCCTTCAGTGCCTGGCCTAAATCATTGCACCACTGCACAGCAAGGTTGCTCCAGGCGAGATCGAACCGGGCGTCGGCCAGAGGCAGCGCCTCAATATCCGCCGCAACATAGTGCTGCGCGGCCTGCTGACTCTGCGCCTGCCTGAGCATCGGCAGAGAGAGATCGAGGGCGGTGACTTCAGCCCCCGCGTCCCGCCAGTAGCGGCTCATGCTGCCCGGCCCACAGCCCGCGTCCAGCACGCTTGCAGGCCTGCGTTCACCCAGCTTCGCCAGCAGCAGATCCGCGCTCTGGCGCTGCAGCTGAGCATGACTGTCGTAGCTCTGTGCCGCCCGGCCAAAGGCCGCTGCTACCGCACGCTTATTCACCAGACTCATGCAGGACCTCCAGCAGACGATCGATGTCCTCGGGCTGATGAGCCGCCGTCAGGGTCAGACGCAGGCGCGCCGTGCCTGCGGGGACGGTAGGAGGACGAATAGCGGTCACCCAGCACCCTTTCTGTCGCAGGCGCTCCGCCAGGCTCAGCGCCCGGCTGTTATCGCCAACGATCAGCGGCTGGATGGCGCTTTGGGAATGGGTGATGCGCCCCGGCAGCGCCGCTGCGCCATGGCGAAAGCGTTGAATGAGCCCGGCGAGCGCCGCCCGGCGTTGGTCGCCCTCCTCTCCCCGGATCACGCTCAGCGCGGCGCTGAGGGCCACGGCCTGAGCGGGAGGCATAGAGGTGCTGTAGATCAGATGGCGAGCAAACTGTTCGAAGTAGGTGGCAACCGCCTCGCTGCACAGCACCGCCGCGCCGCTGACGCCGAAGCCTTTGCCAAAGGTGACCACCAGCAGCTCGGGCTTCACCTCCTGCTGCTGACAGCTACCGCGCCCTTCGTGACCAGTGACGGCGATGCCGTGGGCATCATCTACCAGCAGCCAGGCCCCGGCGCGGCGTACCTGCTCGGCAATGGCGGCCAGCGGCGCGCTGTCGCCATCCATGCTGAAGACGCCTTCGGTCACCGCCAGCTGCTGGCCGTCACAGGGTTTATCCAGCAGCGCGGCGAGCTGGCTGACGTCGTTATGAGCAAAGCGCCGCAGCTGAGCCGGACTGAAGCTGGCGGCTTCCAGCAGAGAAGCGTGGCTGAGCTTATCCGCCACGATGCGATCCTCTTTGCCAGTCAGGGCGGCAATTACCGCCTGGTTGGCGGCAAAGCCGGAGATAAACAGCAGCGCCCGAGGGTAGCCCAGCCACTCCGCCAGCTCGCTCTCCAGAGCATAATGCGCCCGGGTATAGCCGCTGACGTGCCCGGAGCCGCCGCTGCCCACGCCGTACTGTTCAGCTCCCTGCTGCCAGGCACGCACGATAGCCGGGTGCTGGCTTAAGCCAAGATAATCATTGCTGGAGAAGTTGCAGTAGCGGCTGTCGCCCACCGTCAGCCAGCGCCCCGCGCCCTGCTCGACCACCCGGCGCGTACGCAGGGCGTCGGCGGCCCGCCGGGTCGCTAAGGCACTATCGATGCGCTGCTGCCAGCTCATAGCGCCGCCGCGTTGTAGAACTGGTCGGTATCGGCGTTAAAGATCTGCTGCTCCAGCTTTTGCTGCTGCTCGTTATCGCCGGTCATTACGTCAGTCTGCTGCGGGTTCAGCCCAAGCTTGCGGAACAGCTGAACGTCTTTATCCTCTTCCGGGTTCGGGGTGGTGAGCAGCTTGCAGCCGTAGAAAATGGAGTTGGCCCCGGCCATAAAGCACATCGCCTGGGTCTGCTCGTTCATCTGCTCGCGACCAGCGGAGAGACGCACAAACGAGGTCGGCATCATGATGCGCGCCACCGCAATGGTGCGAATAAAGTCGAAGGCGTCGACGTCGTCGTTATCCGCCAGCGGGGTCCCCTTGACCTTCACCAGCATGTTGATCGGCACGCTCTCCGGCGGCGTCGGCAGGTTAGCCAGCTGCAGCAGCAGGCCTGCGCGATCCTTGACCGTTTCACCCAGGCCGACGATGCCGCCCGAGCAGACCTTGATGCCCGCGTCGCGTACCTTATCGAGGGTGTCGAGACGCTCCTGATAGGTACGGGTGGTAATGATGTTGCCGTAGAACTCCGGGGAGGTGTCGAGGTTGTGGTTGTAGTAGTCCAGCCCCGCCGACGCCAGCCGCTGAGCCTGGGTTTCGTCAAGGGTGCCCAGGGTCATGCAGGCTTCGAGGCCCATCGCTTTTACGCCCTGCACCATCTGCTCCAGGTAAGGCATATCGCGCTCGTGCGGGTTCTTCCACGCCGCGCCCATGCAGAAGCGGGTCGACCCGGCGTTTTTAGCCTTGCGGGCCGAGTCCAGTACCTGCTCCACCTCCATCAGGCGCTCCGTCTCCAGCCCGGTTTTGTAGCGCGAACTTTGCGGGCAGTATTTGCAATCTTCCGGACAGGCCCCGGTTTTGATCGACAGCAGGGTGCTAACCTGAACCTGGCGAGGATCGAAGTGCTGACGATGAATGGTCTGCGCTTCAAACAGCAGGTCGAGCAGCGGTTTTTCAAACAGCTCGGTAACTTGCGACAGTGTCCAGCGTGCGTGGTGAGCCATGGGGCTTCTCCAAAAGGTGAAATGAGTTCATGTTTGGGTTATGATCGTAAACCTAAATCTTTTTAATTTGGTTTACAAGTCGATTATGACCCAGGATGATCTCGCCTTTGACCGCCGCCATATCTGGCACCCCTATACCTCCATGACCTCCCCGCTGCCGGTCTATCCCGTGCAGTCTGCGCAGGGTTGCGAGCTTCAGCTTGCTTCCGGTGAGCAGCTGGTAGACGGCATGTCTTCGTGGTGGGCGGCCATCCACGGCTATAACCACCCGCACCTCAACGCGGCGATGAAAACGCAGATCGAGGCGATGTCGCACGTGATGTTTGGCGGCATTACCCATGCCCCGGCGGTGTCGCTCTGCCGCAAGCTGGTGGCAATGACCCCCGAGGCGCTGGAGTGCGTCTTCCTGGCCGACTCTGGCTCGGTAGCGGTAGAGGTCTCGATGAAGATGGCCCTGCAATACTGGCAGGCGAAGGGAGAGCCGCGCCGTCGCTTTCTGACCTTCCGCCGGGGCTATCATGGCGATACCTTTGGTGCGATGTCGGCCTGCGATCCGGATAACTCCATGCACAGCCTGTGGGCAGGCTACCTGCCGGACAACCTCTTTGCCCCCGCGCCGGAGAGCCGCTTCGACGGCGAGTGGGACGAGCGGGATATCGTAGGCTTTGCCCGCCTGATGGCTGCCCATCGCCATGAGATTGCCGCCGTTATTCTGGAGCCGATTGTGCAGGGCGCGGGCGGGATGCGCCTCTACCATCCAGAGGTGCTTAAGCGCATCCGCCGGATGTGCGACCGGGAGGGGATCCTGCTGATCGCCGATGAGATCGCCACCGGCTTTGGCCGTACCGGCAAACTCTTTGCCTGCGAGCATGCGGACATTACTCCGGATATTCTTTGCCTCGGCAAAGCGCTGACCGGCGGAACCATGACCCTGTCGGCGACGCTCACTACCCGTGAGGTAGCTGAAACCATTAGCAACGGCGAAGCAGGCTGCTTTATGCACGGCCCAACCTTTATGGGTAATCCGCTGGCCTGCGCAGTGGCGAACGCCAGCCTTGAGCTGCTGGCGCGCGGCGAGTGGCAGGTGCAGGTTGCCGCCATTGAGGCGCAGCTGAAACGCGAGCTGGCTCCGGCGAGAGCCGCAGAGTCGGTGGCCGACGTGCGGGTGCTGGGGGCTATCGGCGTAATCGAAACCCACCAGCCGGTGAACATGGCCGCCCTGCAGCGCTTTTTTGTCGAGCAGGGCGTCTGGATCCGCCCCTTTGGCAAGCTGATCTACCTGATGCCGCCCTACGTTATCTCGCCGGAACAGCTCAGTAAGCTAACGGACGCGGTGCTGGCGGCGGTGGCTCATCCCGCACATTTTGCGCCCTGAGAACGCACGGGCTATTCTAGCCTTAGGGTTGACCACTCACAGAGGAGCAACGATGAGACTTATCAGCCAGGACATTCGCGAGGGCGAAAAGCTACATAATCGCCATGTTTTTAACGGCATGGGCTACGAAGGCGACAATATTTCGCCGCATCTGGCATGGGACGAGGTGCCGCCGGGCTGCAAAAGCTTTGCCGTCACCTGCTACGACCCCGATGCGCCTACCGGCTCCGGCTGGTGGCACTGGGTGGTGGTGAACCTGCCTGCCGATACCCGCGTGCTGCCGCAGGGATCCGGCTCGTCGCTGGTTCCACTGCCCGAGGGCGCGCTGGAAACCCGCACCGACTACGGTAAGGCCGGATACGGCGGCGCAGCACCGCCGAAGGGGAGAACCCACCGCTATATCTTCACCGTTCACGCCCTGGACGTGGAGAAGCTGGACGTCGATGCCGATGCCAGCGGGGCGATGGTTGGATTTAATATCCACTTCCACTCTCTCGATCGTGCATCGATCACCGCCCTTTATAGCTAATCAGCACGATATTGAAGCCGATTCACACAATCGGCTTCCCGTTTCGCTCAACTTAGTATAAAAAAGCAGGCTTGATAGCAACTTATTTAACTATTACGTCTGGAGTACCTCTTGAACACATTTTCGGTTTCCCGTCTGACGCTGGCCCTGGCTTTTGGCGTGACGCTGACTGCCTGCAGCTCAACGCCGCCGGATCAGCGTCCTTCCACGCAGGCCGCCCCCGGTAACGCAGCGCGTCCGGTGCTGTCTGCTAACGAAGCGCAGAACTTTGTCCCAGCTCACTACTTCTCATCGATGGATCAGAACGCGGCCCCGTGGAGCCCGTCCGCTATTCGTCTGCCTGCACAGCCGACCTTCGTTGTTGGCCCGGCGGGCACCGCGGGCGTAACGCACACCTCTATCCAGGCGGCGGTTGATGCAGCCATCAACAAGCACACCAGCGAGCGCCAGTACATTGCCGTTCTGCCGGGTGAGTATGAAGGCACCGTATTTGTTCCCGCTGCACCGGGCAGCCTGACGATTTACGGTACCGGCGACAAAGCCGCCGAGGTGAAGATTGGCCTGGCCGTGGATTCCGAAATTGATGGCAACAGCTGGCGTCGTCTTGTTAACCCAGGCGGGAAATATATGCCGGGTAAACCGGCGTGGTATATGTTTGACACCTGCCAGCGTAAAGGCAGCGCCAGCGTAGGCGTGATGTGTTCAGCGGTCTTCTGGTCGCAGAATAACGGTCTGCAGCTGCAGAACCTGACCATCGAGAACAACCTTGGCGACAGCGTTGATGCCGGTAACCACCAGGCCGTGGCCCTGCGCAGCGATGGCGATAAGGTACAGATCAACAACGTCAACATTCTGGGTCGCCAGAACACCTTCTTCGTGACCAACAGCAGCGTGGATAACACCCTGCGTAACGATCGCCAGACCCGTACCCTGGTCACCAACAGCTACGTTGAGGGCGATGTGGATATCGTTGCTGGCCGTGGCGCGGTGGTCTTTGATAACACCGATTTCCGCGTAGTGAACTCCCGCACCCAGCAGGAAGCCTACGTCTTTGCCCCGGCAACGCTCTCTAATATCTTCTACGGCTTCCTGGCCACCAACAGCCGCTTTACCGCGGCCGGTGACGGTGTAGCCCAGCTCGGCCGCTCGATGGACGTTGACCAGGCGACCAACGGCCAGGTGGTGATCCGCGACAGCGTGATCAACGAAGGCTTCAACATGGCCAAACCCTGGGGCGATGCCGCCGTGTCTAAACGTCCGTTCTCCGGCAACACCGGCGCGGTGGACGATAAAGGCAACGTCACGCGTAACCTGAACGACGCCAGCTTTAACCGCATGTGGGAGTTCAACAACCGCGGCGTAGGTAGCCAGGTTGTCGAAGCACCGAAGCAGTAACCCGCCTTAACGCCCGGCGGCGCAACGCTTGCCGGGCCGACCAAACCGCAATAGCGTCATCCGTGTAGGCCGGGCAAACGCAGTGCCGCCCGGCGTTACGGTGCTAACCCGTTAGTGTGCGTGCACCACCACCCACATCGGCCCCTGCCCGACGGCATAGCGGCCCTTCTCTTCCAGCAGGCCCTGCGCGCCCTGAATCGCATACAGCGCGATATGGTGCGACTTCTGCCCTGCGGCAATCAGGTACTTACCGCTGTGGTCAATGTTAAAGCCGCGCGGCTGGGTTTCGGTCGGCTGGTAGCCTTCCACGGCCAGCACGCTACCATCTTCCGAGACGCTAAAGATCGTCACGATGCTGGCGGTACGGTCGCAGGCGTAGAGGTGACGCCCGTCCGGCGTAATATGAATATCCGCCGCCCAGCGGGTATCGGCGAAGTCGGCAGGCATCATATCCAGGGTCTGCACGCACTCGATCTGACCGTGGGCATTGCTAAGCTGCCACACGTCTACCGAGCCGTTGAGTTCGTTAACGCAGTAGGCGTACTGCTGGTTCGGGTGGAACGCCATATGGCGCGGACCGGCCCCTTCAACGGTGGTCACTTCAGCCGGTGTCTGCGCGGTAAGCTGGCCGTTATCGCCAAGGGTAAACAGGCAGATACGATCCTGCTTCAGTGCCGGTACCCACAGGGTGGCGTTATCCGGGGAGATATTGGCCGAGTGGCACCCGTCCAGACCCTCCACCAGGGCAGTAATTTCGCCCGGCAGGCCGTCATTGAGCGGGGTAATGCTGACGCTGCCCGCGTTGTAGGAGGCGGTAAAGAGAAAGCGGCCCTGGCGATCGGTGGAGATATGCGTCGGGCTACCGGACAGCGGCGCTTCTGCGGTGAAGGTCAGCGCGCCATCTTCCGGTGCGATGCGGTAGGCCAGCACGCGAAACTCCGGACGCACGCCAACATAGAGAAAGCGCTTGTCTGGGCTAACCACCATCGGCTGCACCTGGCCCGGGACATCAACGACCTGCACCAGGGTCAGCGTACCTTCGTCGTTCAGACGCCAGACGTGGATCTGCTGGCTCTCGGGGCTGGCGGTATAAACGGTTTGCTGCATAAATTCTCCTTGATCGCAAAAGCAGTGAAGTAGATAACCACGATAGTCTTTTTTAGCGCTGAATGCTCTATTTCTGCCCGACGTTTTGCCAGGCCGTCATGCCGGTGTACCATGCGTAACGAGTTGAATTTCATTCTCTACCTGGAACCCGACATGACCTCGCGAGTTATAGCCCTGGATTTAGACGGCACGCTGCTGACCCCCACAAAGACCCTGCTCCCCTCTTCGCTTCAGGCGCTGGCGCGCGCCAGGGAAGCGGGCTTTACGCCACTGATTGTGACCGGCCGACACCATGTTGCCATTCATCCTTTTTATCAGGCACTGGCGCTCGATACACCTGCAATTTGCTGTAACGGCACCTATTTGTATGATTATCAGGCAAAAAAGGTGCTTGAGTCCGATCCGCTTCCGGTGGATCAGGCGCTCCAACTCATTGATATGCTCAATGAGCATAAGGTTCACGCCCTGATGTATGTTGATGATGCCATGGTGTACGAGACGCCTACCGGACACGTGCTGCGCACCATGAACTGGGCGCAGTCCCTGCCGCCGGAGCAGCGCCCGGTCTTTACCCAAGTCGGTTCGCTGGCGCAGACCGCCCGCGAGGTGAACGCGGTCTGGAAGTTTGCCCTTACCGATGAGGACAGCGCCAAACTTAACGCCTTCGCCCTTGAGGTTGAACAGCAGCTTGGCCTTGAGTGTGAGCGTTCATGGCACGATCAGATCGATATTGCCCGTCAGGGCAACAGCAAAGGCAAGCGCCTGGCCCAGTGGGTTGCTTCTCAGGGGCTGTCAATGCAGGATGTGGTGGCCTTTGGCGATAACTTTAATGATATCAGCATGCTGCAGGCGGCGGGCGTTGGCGTAGCGATGGGTAATGCGGCAGACGAGGTGAAAGCCCACGCCAACGTGGTGATTGGCGACAATACCACTGATACCATCGCCGAGTTTATCTATACCCACCTGCTGTGATCAGGTGGTGATCGAGACGCTCTTGATCTGCGCGTAGAGCCACAGGCCAGGCTTGATGCCTAGCTCATCCCTGGCCCATGGGCTGATGCGCGCCCAGAGCGTGCGGCTGCCCACCTCCAGCTGAACCTCAACCTGGCCCTGATCGTCATAGCACTGGGCCACTTTCGCCCGCAGGATATTACGGATGCTGCTGTTGACCGGCGGCTGCAATACCAGCGACACGTCCGAGGCCTGAATGCGGATGCGCAGCGCCGTCTGTAATGGGCTATCGAGCTTATTGACCCACAGGTGCTGATCCCCCAGCGCCAGCGCAGTCATGGCATAGTGCGGATGGTGCTCCAGCACGCTGACCTTCAGCACGCTGCTCTGCTGCTCCGGCGGCAGCCACGGGTTCATCACCCGGCTGCCCCAAATATCCTCGAGGTTGCCAAAGGCTTTTACCTCTCCCGCCTCCAGCACCATCACCTTATCAGCAAGATGCAGGATCTCATCCAGCGAGTGACTCACGTAGAGCATCGGGATATTGATCTCCCGCGCCAGCCGTTGCAGGTAGGGCAGCAGCTCGCGCTTGCGGGGAATATCCAGCGAGGCCAGCGGCTCGTCGAGCAGCAGCAGCTCGGGGGCGGTAAGCAGCGCCCGGCCAATCGCCACCCGCTGTTTCTCCCCGCCGGAGAGGCTCCCCGGCAGCCTGTCGAGCAGCGGCTCGATGCCCAGCAGGGTCACCAGCCGGTCAAACTGTCCGGTCATGCTTTTCGCCATGCCGTAGCGTAGGTTGCCGAGCACCTTGTAGTGGGGAAAGAGACGCGCATCCTGAAAGACGTAGCCGATCCGGCGCTTCTCCGGCGGCAGGCAGATGTTTTTTTCGGTATCGTTCAGCACCCGCTCATTGAGCACGATGCGCCCCTGCTGCGGGCGCGTCAGGCCGCCGACGGCGTTAATCAGCGAGGTTTTCCCCGCCCCGGAGACGCCAAAGATGGCAGTGATACCGCTGGCGGGCAAATTCGCCTCGACGCGCAGCCGGTGCGTGCCCAGCGTCTGGGTAAAATTGAGTTCCAACATGATCTATCTCCCCGTCCGCTCGCGGCTAAGCCGCGCCAGCCACTCGGACACCAGCAGCGAAATTAGCGCCAGCACGATAGAGATCAGGCAGAGCCGCGCCGCCGCGCTTTCGCCGCCCGGGGTCTGGATCAGGGTGTACATCGCCGATGGAATAGTGCGCGTTTCGCCAGGGATGTTAGAGACAAAGGTGATGGTTGCACCAAACTCGCCGAGGGAGCGAGCAAAAGCCAGCACCGTCCCGACAATAATACCCGGCAGGGTGAGCGGCAGGGTGATGGTCATAAAGACCCGCCAGCGCCCGGCCCCAAGGGTACGCGCCGCCTGCTCCAGCTTGAGATCGACCCCCTCAAGCGCCAGGCGAATAGCCCGCACCATCAGCGGGAACGACATTACCGCCGCTGCCAGCACCGCGCCACGCCAGCTAAAGGCAAAGGTCAGGCCGAACCAGTCGTAGAGCCACTCGCCGATAACCCCCCGGCGACCCATCGCAATCAGCAGCAGGTAACCCACCACCACGGGAGGCAGCACGAGCGGGAGGTGCAGCAGACTATCGAGCAAGGCTTTGCCTGGAAACGTACAGCGGACCAGCAGCCAGGCAAAGAAGATCCCAAAGGGCAAGCTGAAGAAAACAGCCAGGGAGGAGACTTTCAGGCTCAGCAATACCGCCTGCCATTCGGGATCGGTCAATATCATTCGTGCGTCGTAAATCCGTAACGTTTAAAGATCTCAGAAGCCTGCGGGCCTTTCAGATAGTCATAAAACGCGCTTACCGTGGCGTTTTTATGCCCGTCGATGATAGCCAGCGGGTATTCCACCTTTTTATGCGAATCTTCCGGGAAGGTGCCGACCACCTTCACACCCTTGCTGGCGACTGCATCAGAGCCGTAGACAATGCCCAGCGGGGCTTCGTTGCGCTCTACCAGCGCCAGTGCGCCACGGACGTCCTCTGCCGGAGCGAGCTTCGGCGACAGCGTATCCCAGGCGCCCAGCTTCTGTAACGCCTCTTTGGCGTAGATGCCTGCCGGAACGTGCTCTGGATCGCCTACCGCCAGACGACCCCCCTTCAGCAGGCGGGTCCAGTTGGTTTTATCATTGATTGCGATCTCGCCCTGGGCGCTTGCTTTTGGGGCGACCACCACCAGACTGTTACCGAGCAGCGTTTCACGGCTGGCAGCATCAATCGCTTTCTTCTCTACCGCGTAATCCATCCACTTCTGATCGGCAGAGATAAAGAGATCGGCAGGCGCACCGGCCTCAATCTGGCGCGCCAGCGTTGAGGAGGAGGCAAACGAAGAGACAATCTTAACTTTTTTCTCTTTCGTATAGGCGGTAGCGATATCCTGCATCGCATTGGTCAGCGACGCGGCAGCAAATACCGTGATTTTCCCCTCATCCGCCAGAGCCTGCCCTGCCAGCGTGAGCGTTAATGTTGCGCCTGCTAACAAGCGTAATCCCGAACGTGCCATATCTGACTCCTGTAAGTATCGTTATATACTTCACAATATAACGATAACCCTCGGGTTTTTACAGGGATAATTTGTACCGCTTAAGCGGTAACCCCGGTATAAAACAGATATCGGCAACGGATAAAAAAGCTTGAATAGCAAAACGCCCGCGGCTGCGGGCGTTTTTAAGAAACTAGCGGGACTCTCTGGACCGATCTTTGTGACCAATGCCGGAAAAAATGTTGAACACTTCGCCGAGGCCGTAAATTGCCCCCAGAATGATGGCCATCACCACGGGTACCATGATCACCGCGAATACCAGACTTTTCAATAACTCTAACATGGTCTACTCCAGATATAGTGAAGTTATCATTCTAACCTGGTCGCGCGGAATTACACGTCCCTTTTGTGCGATGCCCATTGCGCCGGTGCGCATTTACGGCACAATACCCCTTTTGCAAGGATTGACTATGCAGGCTGAAATCCTCCTTACCCTCCGGCTCCAGCAGCGGCTGTTTGCCGATCCCCGACGCATTGCTCTCCTCAAACAGATAGAACAGACCGGCTCCATAAGCCAGGGCGCAAAGAACGCCGGCATCAGCTATAAAAGCGCCTGGGACGCCATCAACGAGATGAACCAGCTCAGCGAGCAGCCGCTGGTTGACCGCGCAACCGGCGGTAAAGGCGGCGGCGGCGCGCAGCTGACACGCTACGGCCAGCGACTGATCCAACTCTACGAGCTGCTGGCGCAGATCCAGCAGAAAGCTTTCGACGTGCTCAGTGATGACGACGCCCTGCCCCTCAACAGCCTGCTGGCGGCCATCTCCCGCTTCTCATTGCAGACCAGCGCCCGTAATCAATGGTTCGGCACGGTCACCGGCCGGGATAATTCCCACGTCCAGCAGCACGTCGGCGTTCTGCTGGCGGATGGCACGACCCGGCTGAAGGTTGCCCTGACCGCCCGCAGCGGCGAGCGTCTCGGGCTGGACGAAGGCAAAGAGGTGCTGGTGCTGTTAAAAGCGCCGTGGGTGAACATCACCCAGGAGAGCGCCGCTGCCGCCGGGGCCGATAACCAGCTGCCGGGACGCATCAGCCATATTGAACACGGCGAGGTGCAGAGTGAAGTGCTGATGACCCTGCCGGACGGGCAGACGCTGTGTGCCACCGTCGCGCGGGAGCAGGCGGACCAACTGGTGGTAGAGAGCGACGCGATCGCCTACTTCAGCGCTGACCGGGTTATCGTCGCCACCCTCTGCTAAGCCGCTGGCATTGACAATCCCGTCGGCAGCACGTATTTCTGTGCACTACTGCTGCAAAAAATGGGATACGTCATGTCGTTATTGCATATTTCGCAAGGCACGTTTCGTCTTAGCGATACACGCACGCTCGCTATCAGCGACCTTACCCTGCGCGCCGGAGAGAGCTGGGCCTTTGTCGGCACCAACGGCAGCGGCAAATCGGCCCTCGCCAGAGCGCTGGCCGGTGAGCTTACCCTGCTAAAAGGCACGCGGGAGAGCACCTTCGCCCGCGTCACCCGTCTCTCATTTGAGCAGCTGCAGAAGCTGGTCAGCGACGAGTGGCAGCGGAACAACACCGATCTGCTCAGCCCTGGCGAAGAGGATACCGGCCGCACCACGGCGCAGATTATCCAGGATGAGGTCAAGGATCCGGCACGCTGCGCCGATCTGGCCGCCCGCTTCGGCATTAGCGCCCTGCTCGATCGCCGCTTTAAATACCTCTCTACCGGCGAGACGCGTAAGACCCTGCTGTGCCAGGCGCTGATGACCGATCCCGAGCTATTAATTTTGGACGAGCCTTTTGACGGGCTGGACGTTGCCTCGCGCGTCCAGCTGGCGGATCTGCTGAGTCAGCTCAGTGCTCAGGGCATCACCCTCGTGCTGGTGCTTAACCGCTTCGACGAGATCCCGAATTTTGTCGCTAACGCCGGAGTGCTGGTGGATTGCACGCTGAGCGAAACCGGCGCGAAGCAGGCCCTGCTGGAGCAGGCCCTGATTGCCCAGCTGGCGCACAGCGAGACGCTGGCAGGCGTGGCTTTGCCGCCGCCGGATGCGCCCCCCGCCCACCACCTGCTGGCCGCGAATAGCCCGCGCATTGTGCTTAACGATGGCGTGGTCTCCTATAACGATCGACCCATCATTAACCATCTGAGCTGGACCGTGAACCCCGGCGAACACTGGCAGATCATCGGCCCCAACGGGGCGGGAAAATCGACCCTGCTTAACCTGATCACCGGGGATCATCCGCAGGGTTACAGCAACGACCTGACCCTGTTTGGCATACGCCGGGGCAGCGGGGAGACCATCTGGGATATCAAAAAGCATATCGGCTACGTCAGCAGCAGCCTGCATCTGGAGTACCGGGTCAGCACCACGGTGCGTAACGTGATCCTCTCCGGCTACTTTGACTCGATTGGCATCTACCAGGCAGTATCGGATAAACAGCAGAAGCTGGTCCAGGAGTGGTTAGATATCTTAGGCATCGATGCCCGCACCGCCGACGCCCCTTTCCATAGCCTCTCCTGGGGACAGCAGCGGCTGGCGTTGATCGTCCGGGCGCTGGTCAAACATCCTACCCTGCTGATCCTTGATGAACCTTTGCAGGGGCTCGATCCGCTTAATCGCCAGCTGATCCGCCGCTTTGTTGACGTGCTGATAGGCCAGGGTGAAACCCAGCTGCTGTTCGTCTCCCATCACGCTCAGGACGCTCCCGCCTGTATTACCCACCGGCTGCACTTTGTACCCGAGGATGATAGCTATGCCTACCTGATTGACCAGCCGGCTTAGGCCGTTTGGCGGATATTTTTCAGACCATGCTCATGATCGCGCTTTAATTGCTTGATTTTAAAAAGCATTTAAAGCGCCATTTCCGCTGTGCGCTTTTAGTGTAAGCGATTCCACTACTTTCGTTCATGTCACACTTTTTACATCTCTGTTATGCTATCTTTATTAGATAACATATGGTTAATGGAGCCAAACATGCGAGTTCTGGTTACAGGTGGTAGCGGTTACATCGGCAGTCATACCTGCGTACAGCTGCTACAAAACGGTCACGACGTCGTTATTCTCGATAACCTCTGCAACAGTAAGCAAAGTGTCCTGCCGGTCATCGCCCGCCTGGGCGGTAAAGAGGCCACCTTTATCGAGGGCGATATCCGCAACGAAGCGCTGCTGGCCGATGTGCTTCGCGAGCAGGCTATCGATACGGTGATCCATTTTGCTGGCCTGAAGGCAGTAGGCGAATCCGTGGCGAAGCCGCTGGAGTACTACGATAACAACGTCAACGGTACGCTGCGCCTGGTGGCTGCCATGCGTGCAGCTAACGTCAAAAACCTTATCTTCAGCTCCTCGGCTACCGTCTACGGCGATCAGCCGAAGATCCCTTACGTTGAGAGCTTTCCCACCGGTACGCCGCAAAGCCCCTACGGCAAAAGCAAGCTGATGGTGGAGCAGATCCTTACCGATCTGCAAAAAGCCGACCCGGAGTGGAGCATTGCCCTGCTGCGCTACTTCAACCCGGTTGGCGCGCATCCGTCGGGCGATATGGGTGAAGATCCGCAGGGTATCCCAAATAACCTGATGCCCTACATCGCTCAAGTGGCGGTAGGCCGTCGCGAATCGCTGGCTATCTTTGGTAACGACTACCCAACCGAAGACGGCACCGGCGTACGCGACTATATCCACGTGATGGACCTGGCCGACGGTCACGTAGCCGCCATGCAGACGCTGGCCGGTAAAGCTGGCGTGCATATCTATAACCTGGGCGCAGGCGTGGGCAGCAGCGTGCTGGACGTGGTTAACGCTTTCAGCAAAGCCTGCGGCAAACCTATTACCTATCACTTTGCCCCGCGCCGCGAAGGCGATCTGCCTGCCTACTGGGCCGACGCCAGCCGCGCCGATAAAGAGCTGAACTGGCGCGTTACCCGCTCTCTCGATGAGATGGCGCAGGACACCTGGCGCTGGCAGTCCCGTCACCCGCAGGGCTATGCGGATTAAGGAGGATCCTATGACACAGTTTAACCCGGTCGATCACCCCCATCGTCGCTACAATCCGCTGACCGGTCAGTGGATCCTGGTTTCCCCCCACCGCGCCAAGCGTCCGTGGCAGGGCGCGCAGGAGACACCGTCCCAGCAGACGCTGCCTGCGCACGATCCGGACTGCTTCCTTTGCCCTGGCAATACTCGGGTAACCGGCGATAAAAACCCGGACTACAGTGGCACCTTCGTGTTCACCAACGACTTTGCCGCCCTGATGAGCGACACGCCGGATGCGCCTGAGAGCGACGATCCGCTGATGCGCTGCCAAAGCGCCCGCGGCATTAGCCGGGTGATCTGCTTCTCGCCGGATCATAGCAAAACCCTGCCGGAACTGAGCCTCCCGGCGCTGGAAGAGGTCGTCCAGACCTGGCAGGCGCAGACCGCCGAGCTGGGCCAGACCTACCCCTGGGTGCAGGTGTTTGAGAATAAAGGCGCGGCGATGGGCTGCTCTAACCCCCATCCGCACGGTCAGGTCTGGGCCAACAGCTTCCTGCCCAACGAAATTGAGCGTGAGGACCGCCTGCAGCGGGACTATTTTGCCGCCAACGGCGCACCGATGCTGCTGGACTATGTGAAGCGCGAGCTGGCCGACGGCAGCCGCACCGTGGTCGAGACCGAACACTGGCTGGCGGTGGTGCCCTACTGGGCAGCGTGGCCGTTCGAGACGCTGCTGCTGCCGAAAGCCCCGGTGCTGCGCATTACCGATCTCAGCGACGACCAGCGCAGCGACCTTGCTCTGGCCCTGAAAAAGTTAACCAGCCGCTATGACAACCTGTTCCAGTGCTCCTTCCCCTACTCCATGGGCTGGCACGGGGCACCGTTTAACGGCGAAGAGAATTCACACTGGCAGCTGCACGCCCACTTCTATCCGCCTCTGCTGCGCTCCGCGACGGTGCGCAAGTTTATGGTCGGCTACGAGATGCTGGCGGAGACCCAGCGCGATCTGACGGCGGAACAGGCCGCCGAGCGCCTAAGGGCGGTCAGTGATATCCATTTTCGCGAATCAGGAGTTTAACCATGAGTCTGAAAGAAAAAACACAATCTCTGTTTGCTGAGAAATTCGGCTACCCTGCCACGCATACGTTTCAGGCTCCAGGCCGCGTCAACCTGATCGGCGAGCATACCGACTACAACGACGGCTTCGTGCTGCCGTGCGCCATCGACTACCAGACGGTGATCAGCGCCGCGCCGCGTACGGATCGCACCGTACGCGTTATCGCCGCCGACTACGACAACCAGACCGACGAGTTCTCTCTCGATGCACCGATCCTCGCTCACGACAGCCAACAGTGGTCGAACTACGTGCGTGGCGTGGTGAAGCACCTGCTCAACCGCGATAAGAGCTTTGGCGGCGCAGATCTGGTGATCAGCGGCAACGTACCGCAGGGCGCGGGCTTGAGCTCATCGGCCTCGCTGGAGGTTGCCGTGGGTACAGTCTTCCAGCAGCTTTATCACCTGCCGCTGGACGGAGCGCAGATTGCCCTCAACGGCCAGGAGGCGGAGAACCAGTTCGTGGGCTGCAACTGCGGCATCATGGATCAGCTGATCTCTGCCCTCGGCAAAAAAGATCATGCTCTGCTGCTCGACTGTCGCACGCTGGGTACCCGCGCGGTCTCCATGCCGCAGGGCGTGGCGGTGATCATCATCAACAGCAACTTTAAACGCACCCTGGTTGGCAGCGAGTACAACACCCGCCGCGAGCAGTGTGAAACCGGGGCGCGCTTCTTCCAGCAGCCTGCCCTGCGCGACGTCTCCCTGGAGCAGTTCAACGCCGTGGCCGCCGAGCTGGATCCGCTTGTCGCCAAACGCGTACGCCACGTGCTGACTGAAAACCAGCGCACCCTGGAAGCGGCCGACGCGCTGGAAAAAGGCGATCTGCAGCGGATGGGCGAGCTGATGGCGGCCTCCCATGCCTCTATGCGCGATGATTTCGAGATCACCGTGCCCCAAATCGATACCCTGGTTGAGATTGTTAAGGAGACCATTGGCGACAAAGGCGGCGTGCGCATGACCGGCGGTGGCTTCGGCGGCTGCATTGTGGCGCTGGTGCCTGAAGCACTGGTTTCCCAGGTTCAGGACGCGGTGGCGGCACAGTATGAAGCCAAAACCGGCATCAAAGAGACCTTCTACGTCTGCAAAGCATCAGAGGGGGCCGGACAGTGCTAAACGAAACCCCTGCGCTGGCCCCTGACGGGCTGGCATATCGCTTAATCACCCTGCGCAACGACGCGGGGATAGTGGTTACCCTGATGGACTGGGGCGCGACCCTGCTCTCTGCCCGTGTGCCGATGCCCGACGGCTCGGTGCGTGAAACGCTGCTGGGTTGCAATACGCCTCAGCGCTACGTGGAGCAGACCGCCTATCTGGGCGCATCGGTTGGCCGCTATGCCAACCGCATCGCCAAAAGCCGCTTCACCCTTGACGGTCAGAGCTACTCGCTGCTGCCGAGCCAGGGCGAAAACCAGCTTCACGGCGGGCCTGAAGGCTTTGATAAGCGCCGCTGGCGCATCGTGCGTAAGAATGACAGCGAAGCGCTGCTGAGCCTGACATCCCCCGACGGCGACCAGGGTTATCCTGGCAACCTGAATGCCAGCGCCCTCTTCCGTTTGACGGAGGATAATCGCATTGCGATTGAGTACCGCGCCACCGTGGATAAACCCTGCCCGGTAAACCTGACCAATCACGCCTATTTCAACCTTAATGGCGTGCAGTCGGACGTGCGAGACCATCAGCTGCAGCTGCTGGCCGATGCGTACCTGCCGGTGGATGAGACCGGTATTCCTTACCAGGAGCTGAAAGCGGTTGAAGGTACCAGCTTCGACTTCCGCCAGCCGAAAACCATCGCGGATGATTTTTTACAGGATGACGATCAGCGGAAGGTGAAGGGTTACGATCACGCCTTCCTGCTCCAGGCGAAGGGCGATCTCAGCCAGCCTGCGGCGCACCTCTGGTCGGCGGATAAGAAGCTGCAGATGAGCGTCTATACTACCGCGCCAGCGCTGCAGTTCTACTCCGGCAACTATCTCGAAGGCACCCCGGCCCGCGAGCAGGGCGAGTACAGCGCGTATCAGGGTCTGGCTCTGGAGAGCGAATTCCTGCCGGACAGCCCGAACCATCCGGAGTATCCGCAGCCTGATGTCACCCTGCACCCCGGCGCGGAGTATGTGAGCGTTACCGAATATCAGTTTATTCCGCAGTAGTTGTACAGCCCCGTTTTAACGGGGCTTTTTTTGCGCATCCTGCTGAAATAAGCACCGTTTACCGACAAAATCCTAACCCCGATTTCACAAGCACCTTACACTGCGCCACTATTTTCGCTATGGTAATGGTTATGCGTTGCTGCTGGCGTCGCCTCGGCAATATAATGAGAATTGTTATCATTCAATCAGGTTTATTAAGGAGAGAGTATGGCTGTTACTAAGCTCGTTCTGGTTCGTCATGGCGAAAGCCAGTGGAACAACGAAAACCGCTTCACCGGCTGGTACGATGTTGACCTGTCCGAGAAAGGCGTGAGCGAAGCAAAATCAGCAGGTAAGCTGCTGAAAGAAGAAGGCTTCAGCTTTGATTTTGCCTACACTTCCGTGCTGAAACGCGCCATCCACACCCTGTGGAACGTCCTTGATGAACTCGATCAGGCCTGGCTGCCGGTAGAGAAATCCTGGAAATTGAACGAGCGTCACTACGGTGCGCTGCAGGGCCTGAACAAAGCGGAAACCGCTGAGAAGTACGGTGACGAGCAGGTTAAGCAGTGGCGTCGCGGCTTCGCGGTGACTCCGCCGGCGCTGACCAAAGACGACGAGCGCTTCCCGGGTCACGATCCGCGTTACGCATCTCTGACCGAGCAGGAACTGCCGCTGACCGAGAGCCTGGCGCTGACCATCGACCGTGTGATCCCTTACTGGAATGAAACCATTCTGCCGCGCCTGAAAAGCGGCGAGCGCGTGATCATTGCCGCTCACGGTAACTCCCTGCGTGCGCTGGTGAAGTACCTGGACGATATGGGTGAAGATGAGATCCTTGAGCTGAACATCCCGACTGGCGTGCCGCTGGTGTATGAGTTTGACGAAAACTTCAAGCCGATCAAACACTACTATCTGGGCAACGCTGACGAAATCGCTGCAAAAGCGGCGGCGGTAGCAAACCAGGGTAAAGCGAAGTAATGCAAGATTGCCCGGCGGCATAGTGCTGCCGGGCATGATTATCAACCGCGACGCGCTTTCACCGCGTTGGCCAATTGGCGCAGAATAGCGTCGGTATCTTCCCAGCCGATACAGGCATCCGTTACGCTCTTGCCATAGACCAGCGGCTCACCGCTCTCCAGGCTCTGGTTGCCTTCAACCAGATGGCTCTCAATCATCACGCCAATCACCGCTTTCTCCCCGCCAGCAATCTGCTGACAGACATCTTCACCCACGGTCATCTGCTTCTTGAACTGCTTGCTGGAGTTAGCGTGGCTGAAGTCAATCATCACCTGCGGTGCCAGGCCGGCTTTTTCCAGCCCCTGCTTCACGTCGGCAACGTGCTTCGCACTGTAGTTCGGCTCTTTACCGCCGCGCAGAATGATATGGCAATCGCCGTTGCCGCTGGTATTCACAATCGCCGAGTGGCCCCACTTGGTGACGGAGAGGAAGCAGTGCGGCGCGCCGGCAGCGTTAATCGCGTCAATCGCCACCTTAATAGTGCCGTCGGTACCGTTTTTGAAGCCCACCGGGCAGGATAGCCCGGACGCCAGCTCGCGATGCACCTGAGATTCTGTAGTGCGTGCGCCAATTGCGCCCCAGCTCATCAGATCGGCAAGGTACTGCGGGGTGATCATATCAAGGAACTCCCCCGCCGCAGGCAGGCCGCTGTCGTTAATCTCCAGCAGCAGCTTGCGAGCAATGCGCAGACCGTCGTTGATCTGGAAGCTGTTATCCATGTGCGGATCGTTAATCAGCCCTTTCCAGCCCACGGTGGTGCGCGGCTTTTCAAAATAGACGCGCATCACGATCTCAAGCTCGCCCTTCAGCTCTTCACGCAGCGTCAACAGGCGAGCGGCATACTCTTTGGCCGCGGCAGGGTCATGAATGGAGCATGGCCCGATCACCACCAGCAGGCGGTCGTCGCTGCCTTTGAGGATCTTATGGATAGCCTTACGGGCGTGAGAAACCGTATTGGCTGCGGTCTCCGTCGCCGGGAATTTCTCCAGCAGCGCGACAGGGGGTAACAGTTCATTAATCTCTTTAATGCGTAAATCGTCGTTCTGATAATTCATGATCGTTCCAGCGTTCGCCATACTTATGTCAGAGAGTGCAATCCCTCCAATCTAACGGCTCAGTCAGGAAGTGTAAACGGGCTTTTACACTCAGTACGGAATATTCCTGAAAAGTGATAAAAAAGGGTTAGCCGCTAGCGAACGCTGGCAACGTGGCTAAACTTTTTACCTGTAACCACTTTGATTTTATTTTTTATCCAGATTCCACTCTACCTTTTCAGGAAGAATTGGCATCTTTCACTACTGAGCGAATATTCCGTTTCGCATCTGCACTGTTGGATATCGCTATCCAATGTAATGACGAGAACAGGAGCACGATTATGAAAATGAATAAACTGGCCACAATTTTACTGACGACTACCCTGACTCTGGCTAGCGGCGCAGCACTCGCAGCATCTAACAGCAACGGTGCAGCTAACGCTGCCGCAGACGCCGGGGCCGTAGCACCAGGTGCTAAAGAGAATCTGCAGCCTAATACCGTAAACAATAACGATATCAATACCGGTAATACCAACGCAGCCACTGGCTCAACCGGGACTAACACTACCGGTACTGCAACCGGAAGCGCTACCGGCACCTCTACCGGCGGGATGCTGCACTCTAACGGCGGAGCTTCTACCAGCGCTGACGGCCAGCATATGGATAAAGATGACATCCATAAAAACAGCATGTGTAAAGACGGTCGCTGCCCGGACGTGAATAAAAAAGTCGAAACGGGTGATGGTATGAACAATGACGTTGATACTAAAACCGACGGCACTTCACAGTAATTACCCTGATGTGACAATGAGGAGAGCTAAGGCTCTCCTTATTTTTTTGTGGCGAGGAAATAAAAATCTGCAATGATGTAAGTCGCTGAGAATATATAAAATGGAATAAAACTCATGGCGCATCACCACTCACACGCTTCTCCTTCTAAACACCATGATGGCAACGCCCGTCGTTTGCTATTAGCCTTTAGCGTCACTGCCCTGTTTATGGTGGTCGAAGTCGTTGGCGGCCTTATCTCCGGCTCGCTGGCGCTGCTGGCAGACGCGGGTCATATGCTTACCGATGCAGCTGCCCTGCTCTTTGCTCTGCTCGCCGTGCGCTTTGCCCGTCGTCCCCCGAGTGACCAACGCACCTTCGGCTGGCTGCGGCTCACTACCCTGGCGGCGTTCGTTAATGCCCTGGCGCTGGTCGTCATCACCTTTATGATTGTCTGGGAAGCGATTGTGCGCTTCTATCATCCGCAGCCGGTGGCGGGCTTCACGATGCTGGGCATTGCCATAGCGGGACTCGTCGCTAACATCGTCTCTTTCTGGATCCTGCATCGCGGCAGTGAAGAGAAAAACCTGAACGTGCGGGCCGCCGCGCTCCATGTTTTAGGCGATCTGCTCGGCTCCGTCGGGGCGATTGTGGCTGCGCTGGTGATCCTGTGGACAGGCTGGACGCCGGTTGACCCGATACTGTCGGTGCTGGTCTCTTGCCTGGTGCTGCGTAGCGCCTGGACGCTGCTTAAAGAGAGCGTAAATGAACTACTGGAGAGCGCACCGGTATCGCTGGATATTGCCGCGCTGCGCCGCCATCTGCGCCGTGATATCCCGGAAGTGCGTGACGTGCACCATGTGCACGTCTGGACGGTAGGAGAGAAGTCGGTGATGACCCTGCACGTGCAGGTGATCCCCCCGCACGATCATGATGCGCTCCTGGAACGCATCCAGCACTTTCTGATCCATCACTATGAGATTTCACACGTGACGATCCAGATGGAGTACCGTCCCTGCAGCGGACCGGAGTGCGATCTCAATACCCTGCCCTCCGGTCACGCCCATCATCATCACCACTAGCCGACCAGCGCGCGTGAGCCTCGTTCCCGCGCGCTGTTTATCCACATCCGGCTACCGTTTAGCGCAATAAAGGTCAGGATCAGGTACTCCAGCGACATGGCGTAGACCCCCTGCAGAGCAAAGATCACTACGCTAATCACGTTTACCACAACCCACAATAGCCAGTTCTCAACGTATTTGCGGGTCATCAGCACCATTGCCACGATCGACAGCACCATCAGGCAGGCGTCCCAGAACGGGAAGGCATCGGGTTGTAGCACAGGCATCGCCACGTTTAAACCCAGCGCCTGCATAATCGAGACCGCAATACGGGTCAGGAAGGTAAACACCGGATCGATAAACAGGGTCATCAGGGCAATTGCCAGGGCGCAGACAACCAGCCAGACAATCGCCTTGCCGCGCGGTAGCCAGCGAATTTGCAGCACGGCCTCGTTCTGCGTCGTTTGCCGCGACCAGGCATACCAACCATAGATGTTGGCCGCAAAGAAGAAGAGCTGAAGAAGCAGGCTCGCATAGAGCTGGATCTGGAAAAAGATCACCGCAAACAGCGTCACGTTGATTAAACCAAAGGCGTAATTGCTAATCTTCTCCAGGCTGGCGAGCCAGATGCACAGCAGGCCAGCAAGGGTACCCACCGCTTCGATCCACGAGAGATCGTAACCGCCAGCCCCCAGCGGTATGTGAACCAAAATATTCTGCGTACTAAAAAAATCCATTTCTGCCCCGCATATTGAAAAGTGAAATTGTCTTAACAATCATAGCCGTTATCGCACGGTACGTAATTAACGCAGCGTTGCAGCAAAATCCAGCATGCGATTCAGCGGCAGCAGCGCCCCTTCACGCAGTTTTGCATCGACATGGATCTCGTGCAGCGCGCCGCCCTTCTCCAGCCCCTCAGCGATAGCCTGAAGGCCGTTCATGGCCATCCACGGGCAGTGCGCGCAGCTGCGACAGGTTGCGCCCTCACCGGCGGTAGGCGCTTCCAGCAGCTCTTTCCCCGGAACAGCCTGCTGCATTTTGTAAAAGATACCGCGATCGGTGGCGACAATAAGCTGCGGATGCGGCAGCGTTTTGGCCGCGTTGATCAGCTGGCTGGTTGAGCCCACGGCGTCAGCCATATCCACTACCGCCTGCGGTGACTCAGGGTGAACCAGAACAGCCGCGTCAGGATAGAGCGCTTTCATGCGCGCCAGCGCCTGGGTTTTAAACTCGTCGTGGACGATGCACGCGCCCTGCCAGCAGAGGATATCGGCCCCGGTCTGTTTCTGCACATAGCTGCCGAGATGGCGATCTGGTGCCCAGATGATCTTCTCACCAAGGCTATCCAGATGCTCAATCAGCTCAACGGCGATGCTGGATGTCACGACCCAGTCCGCGCGCGCCTTAACAGCGGCCGAGGTATTGGCGTAGACCACGACGGTGCGGTCCGGGTGCGCATCGCAGAAGGCGCTGAACGCTTCAATGGGGCAGCCAAGATCGAGGGAGCACTCGGCATCGAGCGTAGGCATAAGAATGGTTTTTTCCGGGCTGAGGATTTTAGCGGTCTCGCCCATAAAGCGAACCCCAGCCACCAGCAGCGTGGAGGCAGGATGCTTCGCCCCAAAGCGCGCCATCTCTAAGGAATCAGAGATACAGCCGCCGGTCTCCTCGGCAAGCTGCTGGATCTCTGGATCGGTATAGTAGTGGGCCACCATAACCGCATCCCGCTCCTTCAGTAGCCTTTTGATCTTTTCGCGATAAAACGCTTTTTCGTCGAGGCTCAGCGGGCGCGGCTTAGGCGGGAAGGGGTAAATCGTAGCTTCAGGATCGAACATTACGCTCATCATGCTTTCTCGTTTTGCTGACTTAACAATAATACCCTGACCTACGCTGTCTGACGGAGGATGAGGCATTTGTGTTTTATATACTAAACAAGATAGCGGAACGCAGAGCAAAAGTCACATCAATTAGGCGCAATGCTAAACCCTCCAATGATAAAAGGCCCTGCCCCCAAAGACCGCACTTAAAGTAGGTAAATAAGGACGGCTAATTGGCATGATGGATAGAGCGAAGGGTTTTAGCAGAGGATGGAGACAATCAGGATGAGTAAACGATCTCAAATAATTGATGGAAAGGATGCACCGGGTCAAAAAAGTGGCTTGATATATACAGAGGTGCTTGGGTGGGTGGATCTCGGGCATGCCCAGGGTGCAGATATTCGGCAGCTGCTCAATAATTTTAGTCGAGGAGAAACATCTGGGAAAGAGTACTATGAGGTAAGGTATTCTCAGGGCATGACTACTCCATATAGTATTTTCCGTTCTGGAAAGTTGCTTACATGGAGAATCAAACATGGACGGCCTGACTGGGAGCAGAAAAGTATAGCGTTAGCAATGATGATGACAGTAGCGAGGAAATTCGAAGCCTTCCAGGGTCAGTTTCCCAATAATTGGGTGACTGATAGTAGCTACAGCGGCGAAGATTTGGTGTCTGACTTGCTGGGATTCTATCGCGTGGTATCTATTCAAAACCCCTTCAGCATGCTTCGCCCGGTAAGTAAGACTGAGGCACTGAAGCGATGGGATTACTATGGCAAAATTGGCTCCTGGAAAAATGAAACTTTCCAGCCCCTGCTGTTTCCCGATCCAGACAAATCCCCTCATTCACGCCCACGTAAAGGGCTGCTTCCGCCGTTTATGCGTACCGTTTCTCCTTATAATGATTTTCAATCAGGTAATGTGATCATGCCGCAACATGGCAAGACCCTTGCAATTTTAGGTGCCAGCAATGACAGAGAAGGACTATGAAGAAGAGTTTAATAAGGCTAGTTATCGCTGTTCTCTTAGGCGTTATCGTGCTCACTATTGGCTGGCCTTACGTGAAAATGGAGTTTGCTAGTTCTGCGCATTACACCGAGCAAGAAAAAAGAGAGTACGAATTTTATACGCCAGAACTGTTGAAAAATATGCCCAGAATCTCTACTCAGTATGCCTTTGATTTTTCAAATGTTAGTGGCCCTGAGGCGCATGTTTTTACCTTAACGTTTTACAATGTGACAGAAACGAAAGCCATTCGGGACTACTTAACCTCCTCAGGCTATAAGCTCCAAAAATCCTGTGATGTTGAAGCGGATTGCTGGCGAAACCCCATGACTACAGATGTAGTTACGGTTGCTAACTTACTGTCTGAAAAAGGAACTTTTGTACAGGTATATAGAAGCCCTTACAATGAGCCGCTGGCAGATGACCGGCGATGACGCCGTAGGCCGGGTAAGCGTAGCGCCACCCGGCAGTATGTCGCTGTGTCGGGCGGCGCTGTGCTTGCCCGACCTACAAAAGCAGTGCTGTGAAAATGGCATATCGCAGATAGCAAAAAAGCGCCTTTAGGGCGCTTTTTTGCATTGGTGGGTCGTGCAGGATGACTCGGCTTCGCCTCGCCCTACGGGCCGTTGCTGACGCAACGTTATCCTTCACGTTCAACATCTATTTTTTTATGTTGAAATTGGTGGGTCGTGCAGGATTCGAACCTGCGACCAATTGATTAAAAGTCAACTGCTCTACCAACTGAGCTAACGACCCCTTTTGGGGAACTCTCTTCGAAGTGGTGGGTCGTGCAGGATTCGAACCTGCGACCAATTGATTAAAAGTCAACTGCTCTACCAACTGAGCTAACGACCCATTCGGGTGCTGACTTCGAAGATTATTTTACTCGGTACCACCAGAAAGTGGTGGGTCGTGCAGGGCTCGAACCTGCGACCAATTGATTAAAAGTCAACTGCTCTACCAACTGAGCTAACGACCCGAGTGGTGGGTGATGACGGGCTCGAACCGCCGACCCCCTCCGTGTAAAGGAGATGCTCTACCAACTGAGCTAATCACCCACTCTTTACTGCTGGAACTGCTTTAAGTGGTGGGTCGTGCAGGATTCGAACCTGCGACCAATTGATTAAAAGTCAACTGCTCTACCAACTGAGCTAACGACCCACTATTTTACCGCTTTTGCGCTGCTTTCGGGCTGTGCGATATCCCGTGGCAACGGCGGCATATATTACTGATTTATGAAGTTGGCGCAACTAAAATTTCGAGCGAGATCACTTAACTGCTTATGATTCACCCGACAAGACCAGAAATAGAGCGATATCTGGTCATGCCGCATTCATTACATCGCACTGAGCTTTTTCTGCGCCTGTTTTGCACCGTCGGTGCCAGGATATTTGCTTACAACCTGCTGATAAACCGCTTTGGCTTTGGCAGTATCCCCTTTCTCCTGCATGATCACCCCGACCTTAAACATCGCGTCCGGTGCCTTGGGAGATTTCGGATAGTTTTTGACAACCGAGGCAAAATAGAATGCCGCATCGTCTTTTTTACCCTTGTTGTAGTTCAACTGACCCAGCCAGTAGTTCGCATTAGGAACGTAGGTGGAGTCCGGGTATTTTTTAACAAAGCTGCTAAACGCGGCGATAGCGTCGTCCTGGCGGGATTTATCCTGCACCAGTGCGATGGCTGCGTTGTAGTCGGTATTCGCATCACCGCTCTGTACCGGCGCGCTGGGGGCCGCTGCCGCTCCTGCTGCGGGTGCAGGTGTGGCGGTAGCCGCCCCACCCTGATCGCCTGCCGCTGGCTGCGCTGCTGCCGCACCGCCGCTGCCCAGGCTATCAATCTGCAGCAGGATCTGTTTCTGGCGTTCAACCACCTGATTCAGCTGATACTGGCTCTCCTGGATCTGACCACGCAGAGAGTCGATATCCGACTGGTTGTCAGAGAGCTGCTGCTGAAGCTGGGTTAAAAGCTGGCTGTGAGCGTTAGAGATGCGCTCAAGTTGGGTGACCCGGTCTTCAACCGAGCCTGAGCCGACACTACTGATTGGCGCTTGCGCAAAAGCGGCCCAGGGGGCCGCTATGCCAACCAGTAACGACAGACTCAACAGATGATGTCTGAAGTTACTGCTCATGCAATTCTCTTAGTAAACCAGTACGGCGCGACGGTTTTTAGCGTAAGCTGATTCGTCGTGACCCAGTACTGCAGGTTTCTCTTTACCGTAAGAAACGATGGAGATCTGGTCAGCAGAAACGCCTTTACCCTGCAGGTACATTTTAACGGCGCTAGCACGACGTTCACCCAGGGAGATGTTGTACTCAGGAGTACCACGTTCGTCAGCGTGACCTTCTACGGTGACTTTGTAGGACGGGTTGCTACGCAGGAAGTTAGCGTGAGCATCCAGCATCGCAGCGAAGTCAGAACGGATATCGTACTTGTCCAGATCGAAGTAAACGATGTTGTTCTGCTGCAGCTGCTGCATCTGCAGGCGTGCCTGCTCTTCTGAAGAGGCGTTGCCGCTGCCGTTTGCGTCCATACCAGTGCCGGCACCCAACATGCCTTCGCCGCTCTGGTCGTTGCTTGCGTTCTTGTTAGAAGAACACGCTGCGATTGCCATAACAGGCAGAGCCAGCATCAGCCCTTTCAGCACTTTGTTCAGTTGCATTTCTTTGATTCCTTTAGTAATCACTTAATTATTATTACAGATACGGAGACCAGGCAGGGAATTTGACCTGTCCATCAGTCGCCGGAAGACGCGCTTTGAAACGCCCATCTGTAGAAACCAGATTCAGCACGGATCCCATCCCCTGAGAAGAGCTGTAGATTACCATAGTGCCGTTAGGTGCCAGACTTGGCGTTTCATCCAGGAACGTTGACGACAAGACTTGTACGCCACCCGCTGCCAGATCTTGTTTGGCAATGTGCTGCTGCCCACCGTTGGAGCTGACCATTACCATAAACTTGCCGTCGCTGCTGACGTCAGCGTCCTGGTTCTGAGAACCTTCCCAGGAGATACGCTGCGGAGCACCGCCGTTTACATTCACTTTATACACCTGCGGACGACCTGCCTGGTCAGAGGTAAAGGCCAGGTTCTGGCTGTCCGGGAACCAGGTCGGCTCGGTGTTGTTGCTACGTCCGTCGGTGACCTGACGGATCTGGCCAGAGCCGATATCCATCACGTAGAGGTTCAGGCTACCGGTTTTCGACAGTGCGAACGCCAGTTTAGACCCGTCCGGAGAGAATGCCGGTGCACCGTTGTGACGCGGGAACGAAGCCACCTGACGTACGGCGCGGTTAGCCAGCGTCTGGATCACCAGTGCAGAACGACCGCTCTCAAAGGTTACGTAGGCCAGCTTGCTGCCGTCCGGAGACCATGCCGGTGACATCAACGGCTGCGGTGAACGGTGAACCACGAACTGGTTATAGCCGTCGTAGTCAGAGACGCGCAGTTCGTATGGGAACTGGCCGCCGTTAGTCTGAACCACGTAAGCGATACGCGTACGGAACGCACCTTTAATACCGGTCAGCTTCTCGAATACTTCATCACTGGCAGTATGGCCCGCATAGCGCAGCCACTGCTTGTTCACCTTATAGGAGTTCTGAGCCAGCACGGTACCCGGCGCGCCGCCGGTATCCACCAGCTGATACGCCACGGTGTAGCCACCGTCCGGGTTAGGCGTTACCTGCCCAACGACCACGGCATCAATACCCAGCGCAGACCAGGCTGCAGGCTGAACTTCCTGAGCGCTGCCCGGCTGCTGCGGCAGACGAGAGCGATCCAGCGGGTTGAACTTGCCGCTGTTGCGCAGGTCAGCACCGACAATGCCGCCGATATCTTCAGGCGCAGCGCCAGGCCCCGCCCACTGGAAAGGAACAACGCCAATCGGGCGCGCTGAATCCACGCCCTGGGTAATCTCAATGCGCACTTCCGCGTGCAGCACGGCCGCCCACAGCACCAAAAAACCAAACACTACACGTAATGCCTGCTTCATCATATCTCCCTTATCCGGGCGGTAAACCCGCGATAATTTAGCAGAATGTTAACAAACTAAATATCCAAAATGACCACAGCCCAGTGGAAACAGTAGTACCCTTTCCACCTTTACGTGGGGAAAGTGTAACCTAAGGTTTAAAGTCCAGTGGAGCATTTTTAAACACTTCGTAAACGGCCTGGCTCGGCGGTTTCGGGATCTTCGCCTGACGTGCTGCCGCTAATGCAGCCTGACAGAGCGCAGGATCGCCACCTTCGGATTGAATATCCAACAGCAAACCGTCCGGGGCCAGTTTTATGCGCAGCGTACAGGTTTTCCCTGCATACGACGACGCGTCATAAAACTTAGTCTCAATCGCTGATTTGATCATCCCGGCGTAGTTGCTGATATCCGCACCCGACGCGCCATTGTTTTTAGTACTACCACTTCCTGCCGGGGCTGCGTTATTTCCTTTCGCGCCACCGCCGGTTTTCGGCGCATTCTTACCTGAACTGAGATCGCCAAACAGATCGTCTACGTCTGACGCAGCGGCTTTCTCTGCTGCGGCCGCTTTCTTCGCCGCAGCCGCTTTGGCAGCAGCAGCTTTATCGGCAGCCGCTTTCTTATCGGCGGCGGCCTTTTCAGCCGCAGCGGCTTTCGCAGCAGCCGCTTTTTCTGCGGCCGCAGCAGCTTTCTCTTCCGCAGCCTTCTGTGCAGCGGCCTTTTTCTCAGCGGCGGCTTTTTCTGCCGCCGCAGCTTTCGCAGCGGCAGCCTTCTCGGCAGCAGCAGCCGCTTTTTCAGCTGCAGCTTTCTCCGCTGCCTGCTTAGCGGCCTCGGCTTCGGCTTTCTTCTCGGCGTCCTGCTGCGCTTTCTTCGCCGCTTCGGCTTCAGCTTTCTTCTGGGCGTCCGCTGCGGCTTTCTTCGCCGCGTCTGCCGCTACTTTTGCCTCGGCTACGGCTTTGGCTTTCGCATCCGCAGCGGCTTTTTGTGCCGCCTCTTCTGCTGCCTTCGCCTGGGCATCGGCCTGTGCTTTCGCATCAGCCGCCGCCTTCGCCGCGGCTTCTTCAGCCTGCTTCTGTTTCTCCTGGGCCTGCTTCGCCGCCTCTTCAGCCTGTTTCTGCTGCTGGGCCTGCTCGCGGGCCTGCTCCTGCGCCTGCAAACGCTCTTTTTCCAGCTGCTTCAGACGCTCCTGCTCGGCGGCCTGCTTTTCACGCAGCTCTTCCGCCTGCTGTTGCGCCTGTTTTTCACGCTGCTCTTCTGCACGCTTCGCGCTCGCCTGCTGTTGCTGCTGACGATTGTACTGCTGCACTACCGCGCCGGGATCGACCATCACGGCGTCAATGGACGAGCCACCGCCGCCGCCTGCAGAGGCATCTATATGCTCATCAAACGAGCTCCAGATCAGCGCTGCAAACAGAATGACGTGCAGCACCGCTGAAATAATGATTGCTCGTTTAAGCTTGTCGTTTTGTTCGGTTGCCTTTGACACTCTCGGTTCCCAAAAACTGTCTGCCTGCTCAGCAGCGGATTAGATAGGCTGGGTCATTAAGCCAACCGACTTCACGCCCGCGCTATGGAGCAGGTTCAGCGCTTTAATTATTTCATCGTAAGGCACTTCTTTCGCGCCACCGATTAAGAAGACCGTTTTCGGATTGGATTGCAGGCGGCGTTGCGCTTCAGCAATCACCTGCTCCGGCGGTAGCTGATCCATGCGATCTTTTTCCACTACCACGCTATATTGACCCACGCCGGAAACCTCAATGATAACCGGCGGATCGTCATTAGAGCTGACGGTTTGCGACTCGGTCGCATCCGGCAGATCAACCTCTACACTCTGCGTAATGATGGGTGCCGTCGCCATAAAGATCAGCAGCAGCACCAGCAGTACGTCGAGCAAGGGTACGATATTGATCTCGGACTTTAGCTCACGACGACCCCGACCGCGTGTTCTGGCCATGGCTTACCCCTTATTGCTCTCGGTGCTGGTAAACGCCTGACGATGCAGAATTGCGGTGAACTCTTCCATAAAGTTGTCGTAGTTCAGCTCAAGCTTGTTAACGCGCTGGTTCAGACGGTTATAGGCCATGACCGCAGGAATAGCGGCAAACAGGCCGATAGCCGTAGCGATCAGCGCTTCCGCGATCCCCGGCGCAACCATCTGCAGAGTTGCCTGCTTCACCGCGCCCAGCGCGATAAAGGCGTGCATGATCCCCCACACCGTGCCGAACAGACCGATATACGGGCTGATAGAACCTACGGTGCCGAGGAACGGAATATGCGTCTCCAGCGTTTCTAGCTCGCGGTTCATGGAGATACGCATCGCACGGGCTGCACCCTCTACGATCGCCTCCGGCGCATGATTGTTCGCCCTGTGCAGGCGGGCAAACTCTTTAAATCCGCTGTAGAAAATTTGCTCTGAGCCAGACAGGTTTTCACGGCGTCCCTGACTCTCCTGATAGAGGCGGGAAAGCTCAATGCCGGACCAGAATTTGTCCTCGAATCCCTCGGATTCACGGGTAGCAGCGTTAAGAATACGCGTTCGCTGAATAATGATTGCCCAGGATGCGATAGAAAAACCAATCAAAATCAACATGATAAGTTTGACCAGAAGGCTTGCCTTCAGGAACAAATCAAGGATGTTCATGTCAGTCACTGCTTAAACTCCGCGACAATAGACTTGGGAAGCGCACGAGGCTTCATTAAGAGTGGATCAACGCAGACAATCAGTACCTCAGCTTCGTTCAGCACATTATTCTCTGCATTGACGATCCGCTGCGTGAAGACCAGAGAGGTTCCACGCATTGATGTAATTTCCGTTTGGACTTCGAGCATGTCGTCGAGTCTGGCGGGTGCAAAATATTCCAGCGTTATCTTGCGCACTACGAATGCTACACGCTCTGCCAACAAAACCTGCTGGCTAAAGTGGTGATGTCGCAGCATCTCCGTGCGTGCTCTCTCGTAAAAAGCGACGTAGCTGGCATGGTAAACCACACCACCGGCATCGGTGTCTTCATAGTAGACTCGAACCGGCCACTTAAATAACGTTGTATTCACTTTACATCCCGGTAATGCAATATAAGTAGAGCGTTCAAACGCTGCTACTATACGCGGGGGAAAGGTGGTTTGGAATGGGTTGGAGTAAACGCAGCGTAAAAATTTATGGGCTTATGCAAGCCCATATCGTTAACGGACATTTCTTATTCAAAAGAAGAAAAAGAAGAGCCCTGCAGCAAGGACAACATCGGCGATGAGCGGGCAGAAGATCCCTTGCCAGTGAACGGCTTTCGGACGAAACCCTACCCCGTGGATCACGCCTGCACAGACGGCCCACATCAGCAGCAGACCGTGCCAGACGGTCAGGTCGCTGGTCTTCGCCGCAAAGCGGCTGGGATCCCAGAACATACAGCCTGCCAGTACCAGCGCCATCACCAGTGAAAGGGCCCTGAGCGGGCCCTTATCCATTACCGCATACAGTTTTGCGATAAGACTTACCATCAGGCTTTTTCTTTACCTGCCTGCGTCGCTTCAACGTGCTCAAGCGCCAGGGCGGTAATCACGCCAAATGCACAGGCAAGAAGCGTTCCTAAAATCCATGCGAAATACCACATTGTATGCTCCTTACTTAGTACAGAGAGTGCGTGTTGCTTTCAATATGCTCTTTGGTAATGCGACCGAACATTTTCCAGTAGCACCACGTGGAGTAGAGCAGAATAATCGGTACGAACACCGCAGCAACCCAGGTCATCAGGTTCAGCGTCATCTGGCTCGACGTTGCATCCCACATGGTCAGGCTAGCGTTCATTACCGTGCTGGACGGCATGATGAACGGGAACATCGCAATACCGGCGGTCAGAATGATGCAGGCCAGCGTCAGGGACGAGAAGAAGAACGCCCATGCCGATCTGTTCAGACGACCCGCAACAAAGGTAAACAGCGGTAGCACAACGCCCAGCGCCGGGATCAACCACAGGATCGGGGTGGTGTTGAAGTTCACCAGCCAGGCTCCCGCCTCACGTGCAACCTGCTTGGTCAGCGGGTTAGACGCCGCGTGATGATCGATAGCCGAGGTGACCACATAGCCGTCGATACCGAACATCACCCAAACGCCTGCCAGCGCGAAGCAGACCATAGTCACCAGCGCCGCCACCTGAGTCGTCGTCCGTGAACGGACATACACTTCGCCTGCCGTACGCATCTGCAGGTAGGTTGCACCCTGCGTCAGGATCATCGCTACGCTCACCACGCCAGCCAGCAGACCAAACGGGTTCAGCAGCTGGAAGAAGTTGCCGGTATAGAAGAGGCGCATGTACTCATCCATATGGAAAGGTACGCCCTGCAGCAGGTTACCGAAGGCCACACCAATCACCAGCGGCGGTACAAAGCTGCCGATAAAGATGCCCCAGTCCCACATGTTGCGCCAGCGCGGATCTTCAATCTTCGAGCGGTAGTCGAAACCCACCGGACGAAAGAACAGCGAGGCCAGCACCAGGATCATTGCCACATAGAAGCCAGAGAAGGCAGCGGCGTAGACCATCGGCCAGGCAGCAAACAGCGCGCCGCCAGCGGTGATCAGCCACACCTGGTTACCGTCCCAGTGCGGCGCAATAGAGTTGATCATAATACGGCGTTCGGTGTCGTTACGACCCAGGAAGCGGGTTAACATCCCCACGCCCATGTCCCAGCCGTCGGTGACTGCAAAGCCAATCAGCAAAATGCCAACCAGCAGCCACCAGATAAAACGTAATACTTCATAATCGATCATTTGACGACTCCTGTCTTAGCGTGCCGGCTGAGAAGCAACGGTGGACTGCCCATACTGGGTATCGGTCTCAACGTTAGCCTGCTCGTAGTGGTAACGACCCGTTTTCAGACTGCTCGGCCCAAGGCGAGCAAACTTAAACATCAGGAAGACTTCCGCCACCATAAACAGCGTGTAGAGGCCGCAGATAAGGATCATAGAGAACAGCAGGTCACCTACTGTCAGCGAGGAGTTAGCAACGGCGGTTGGCAGCACCTCACCGATCGCCCATGGCTGACGGCCATACTCTGCAACAAACCAGCCGGTCTCGATAGCGATCCACGGCAGCGGAATACCGTATAGCGCAGCGCGCAGCAGCCAGGATTTGCTGCCGATACGGTTACGGCAAACGGTCCAGAAGGAGACAGCGAAGATAAGCAGCATCAGCACGCCGCAGGCAACCATGATACGGAAGGCAAAGTAGAGCGGCGCAACGCGTGGGATGGAGTCCTGCGTAGCCTGCTTGATCTGATCTTCGGTCGCATCGGTGACGTTAGGCGTATAGCGTTTCAGCAGCATGCCGTAGCCGAGGTCTTTCTTCATGCTGTTGAACTGGTCGCGCACGTTTTGATCGGTGGAGCCCGCACGCAACTCTTCCAGCAGCTGGTACGCTTTCATCCCGTTACGGATACGCTCTTCATGCTGCACCATCAGATCTTTCAGACCGATCACCGGTGTATCAACCGAGCGCGTGGCGATAATGCCCAACGCATACGGGATCTGGATGGCAAAATTGTTCTCTTGCTTATCCTGATCTGGAACACCAAACAGGGTAAACGCTGCCGGTGCTGGCTGGGTCTCCCACTCGGCTTCAATAGCAGCCAGTTTGGTTTTCTGCACGTCGCCCATCTCATAGCCGGACTCATCGCCCAGAACAATAACAGAGAGCACCGCAGCCATGCCGAAACTGGCAGCAATCGCAAAGGAGCGCTTAGCGAACGCCATATCGCGCCCGCGCAGCAGGTAGTAGGAGCTGATGCCAAGGATAAACATTGCGCCGCAGGTGTAGCCCGCTGCCACGGTGTGAACGAACTTCACCTGGGCAACCGGGTTCAGCACCAGTTCAGAGAAGCTCACCATCTCCATACGCATGGTTTCAAAGTTGAAATCCGACGCGATAGGGTTCTGCATCCAGCCGTTTGCTACGAGGATCCACAGAGCCGAGAGGTTAGAGCCCAGCGCAACCAGCCAGGTCACCGCCATATGCTGCACTTTGCCCAGGCGATCCCAGCCAAAGAAGAACAGGCCAACAAAGGTGGACTCAAGGAAGAACGCCATCAGGCCTTCGATGGCCAGCGGTGCACCAAAGATATCGCCTACGTAGTGAGAGTAATAGGACCAGTTAGTCCCGAACTGGAACTCCATGGTCAGACCGGTGGCCACGCCCAGCGCAAAGTTGATACCAAACAACTTGCCCCAGAACTTGGTCATATCTTTATAGATTTGTTTGCCGGACAGAACGTAGACCGTTTCCATGATTGCCAGTAAAAACGCCATACCGAGCGTTAACGGAACAAAAAGGAAGTGGTACATCGCGGTTAAGGCAAACTGCAAGCGTGACAGTTCGACTATATCTAACATCATGACTCCTTGCGCATCGCATGAAGACTTCGAGAGCAAACCCCGTTAGAGAGGGTTCACACACATGCCCCAATACAAAATTATCTATTGCTTTTCACTGCTGCTGTCACAAAAAAAAGAGCCAACCGCAACGAAAAGTTACAGACAGGTTAATAAAATCCCAAATTGATCTCGCGATATATTACGCCGCAAATCCCTTACAATAAATAGGTTTTTAATAAACCTTTTTTACGTTTTTCGACGGGGATCAATTTATCGCCAGTTTACAACTTTTCGACCATTTTGATCAGCGACAATTTAACGATTTTTAGAAATTTTTTCCATGTTTTAAATATTGTTCTAAATCAATTTTTACTGCAATTGTTAAGAATGTATCGGTGTGGTTCTTATGGTAAAAGATATGTTAAAAATATGTTCCAATAAAAGTCTGATAGTTAAAAAGCGTCTTAAGGTGATTCAGCTCACTGTTTATAACCATGGCTTAATTGGTTTTTTCTGGGATACATATATTTTAATTATACGCACCAGTGAATTTAACTCATTACTAATGACTTACTCAGAAAGCCAGGCTTATATTTTTAGAGACCGGTCACACTCTACAATTAACCTAAAAATATGAAACCCTAAAAATATTATCAAAGCAGGCATAGACAAGCAAATAAAAGCGTTTCACATCAATAGTTTAACTATTAATCAACGACAAATCATCTTTTAACGAAAGAGCTTTTGAAAATAGATCAATTGCCTCTCCCCTGCCCTCGCCTCACACTTTTCTCTATTGCATAGCCTTTGTGCTTATCAGTCTGACTGATGCTCATCTTAGCGAAAATGAATAGAGGATGCCCCATGAAAAAATCAACGCTCGTTATTGGCGTAATTGGTGCCGACTGTCATGCCGTCGGCAACAAAGTGCTGGATCGCGTTTTTACCACCCACCATTTTCAAGTGATCAATCTCGGGGTCATGGTCAGCCAGGATGAGTACATTGACGCCGCTATCGAAACTGGGGCCGATGCTATTGTGGTCTCCTCTATTTACGGTCACGGCGATATTGACTGTCTCGGCTTACGTGAACGCTGCATCGAGCGTGGGGTCGGTGAGATTTTACTTTATGTCGGGGGCAACCTCGTGGTCGGCAAACATGATTTTGTTGAAGTAGAGCACAAATTTAAAGAGATGGGTTTCGACCGTGTTTTTTCTCCGAGTCACGATTTGGAAGACGTTTGTGAATTAATCGCCACCGACATTAACAATAAATTAACTAATTGCCGCCCGCAGTCGGAAGAGGTTGTGTAATGCGTACGGTATCCGTTGATATTGGCTCAACCTGGACCAAGGCCGCGCTTTTTGAAATTGAAGGTGAAAATAGGCTGCGGCTTCTTAACCAGGCGGTCACGCCAACCACCACTCATCATCTTGCTGAAGGTTTTTTTACCTGCCTGCACCACCTGTTAGAGGTCGCCAATGCCAGACCGCTGCTCAGACGGGGCGACGTTACGCTGAAATACTCCTCCTCGGCTAAAGGCGGATTGGCCGTCGCCGCGATGGGTCTGGTGCCCTCCATTACGCTCGAGGCTGCGAAGGTTACTGCGCATTCGGCAGGAGCAAAAATCGCCCAGTACTATGCTTATGCGCTGACGCCACAGGATATTCGCCAGCTTGAGGCATCACCGCCCGATATTCTGCTGTTTGCTGGCGGAACCGATGGCGGAGAGACGCGCTATGGCCTGAACAACGCACGGCTGCTTGCTACGGCTGAACTCGATTGTGCCATTGTCTACGCCGGAAACCGCGATATTCAGCACGAGGTTCAGCAGCTGTTGGCCCATAAGCAGCTCACCGTCGTGGATAACATTCTTCCCGAACTGGATTCACCTAACCCCCTCCCCGCTCGCCAGGCGATCTGTGACATCTTCCTCTCACGCATTGTAAAGGGGAAAGGACTGGACGTTATTGTGGATGAGACGGGTGAAACCCCCATGCCTACGCCGTGGACGGTCTTTGAACTGGTCAAGCTGATGAGCCAGCATGACGATGCCTGGCAATCGTTCATGCTGATTGATATGGGAGGCGCAACCACCGACGTCTACTCCGCCTGCACTAATACTCTCTCTCCGGATACCGTTCTTCACGGCCTGCCTGAACCCTTTGTAAAACGCACCGTTGAGGGCGACTTAGGAATGCGCGTCTCTGCGGCGGTGGTCGGCGAAAGCACTCGGGCGCTTATTGACTCGCTCTTTGCCATGCAGCCCGACTTGCGCGCCGCGTTCTACCGCTACCTTAACAAACTCGCTGCCTGCCCCGACTCACTGCCCACTAGCTCTGAAGAGCACCGTTTCGACGCCCTTCTGGCCGGGCTGTGCGTGGCCTATGCCAGCGAACGCCATGCGGGAACAAAAAAAGCGGTAGCTACCAGCGCAGGCACGGTCGATCTGCAGATAGGGCGTGACCTCACCCCGGTGCGTAAAGTGGTGGGCTCCGGCGGCTGGCTATCCCGTGCGGCGACGTTTGATATTCATCGCTGGCTTAAATACCGCGATCTCGACGCCCGCGGCAACCGGATCCTGCTGCCCACGCGGTTCGACTACTACCGGGATGAGAACGGCTTGATCCCCCTGCTGGCTAATACCGCCAGGCTCTATCCCCAGGCGGCTGCGCTTGCCAGCATTCACTGTTTAACCCCAAACCCAAGGTAGCAACGAATGGAACTCAGCAATAAAAAGATAACCCATGATGATTTCATGTCTGAGCGGCACGGTGTCCTGGAAACATGGCCGACTGGGAAGGACGTTACCCATTTCGAAGATGGCGTAAAGTACCAGCAGACCATCCCTGAGGAAAAAAACTTTGCCCGTGCGCTGCGTATCGCAGATGAACAGGGTATTACCCTCAGCCAACCCCGCGCGGGCGTGGCGCTGCTGGATGAGCATATTGCTCTGCTTAAGGTGCTGGAGCAGGAGTGCGATCTCCTGCCGACCACTATAGACGCCTATACCCGTCTGAACCGCTACGAAGATGCCGCAGTAGGCATTCAAAAATCTCTTGAGGCAGGTACCTCAAAACTTAACGGATTACCGGTGGTTAATCACGGCGTTGCTGCCTGCCGCCACCTGACCGAATCATTGCAAAAACCGCTCCAGGTTCGGCACGGCACGCCTGACGCACGCCTGCTGGCTGAGATCTCTCTCGCCAGCGGTTTTACCAGCTACGAGGGAGGCGGCATCTCTTACAACATTCCCTATGCGAAACGCGTCACGCTCGAAAAATCCCTGCGTGACTGGCAATACTGCGATCGCCTGATTGGCCTGTATGAAGAGCATGGCATTCGCATTAACCGCGAGCCTTTCGGCCCCCTGACCGGAACGCTGATCCCGCCGTTTATGTCGCATGCGGTTGCCATCATTGAAGGGTTACTGGCGCTGGAACAGGGCGTGCGCTCTATTACGGTTGGCTATGGCCAGGTGGGCAGCCTGACCCAGGACGTTGCTGCGGTTAAAGCACTGCGTGAACTGTCCCACGACTATTTCCGTCAGCAGGGTTACGACGACTACGAGCTAAGCACCGTCTTTCATCAGTGGATGGGCGGCTTCCCGGAGGATGAAGCAAAAGCGTTTTCCGTGATCGCCTGGGGCGCTGCCGTCGCCGGCATGGCGGGCGCAACCAAAGTCATTACCAAAAGTCCGCATGAAGCCTTTGGCATTCCTACCGCCGCCGCTAATGCCCAGGGGCTTAAGGCGTCGCGCCAGATGCTTAACATGGTTCGCGATCAGCCCTTCCCAGCCTGTCATGCCGTCGATCTTGAGGTTGAACTCATCAAACGCGAAGTGCGTGCCGTACTAGACCACGTCTTTGCTCTCGGTAAAGGGGATATCGCCCGCGGTACGGTGCTGGCTTTTGAAGCTGGCGTGCTGGATATCCCCTTTGCACCAGCGGCCTGTAACGCCGGCAAGATGACCCCGGTACGCGATAACGCAGGCGCTATTCGCATCTTAGAGGCCGGAGCCGTCCCGCTCCCGGATGACATCCTGGCGATGCACCACGACTTTGTTGCCGAACGCGCCAGCGTTGAACGCCGCCCTGCCTCATTCCAGATGGTTGTTGACGATATTAATGCCGTATCCCACAGCAAGTTAATAGGAAGACCAGAATGAAAATTAAACAGGCGCTTTTTACCGCAGGGTACTCCTCCTTCTACTTTGACGATCAGCAGGCCATTAAAAACGGCGCAGGCCATGACGGCTTTATCTATACCGGTCAACCGGTAACGCCAGGCTTTACCTCGGTGCGCCAGGCCGGTGAGTGCGTTTGCGTGCAGCTCATCCTCGAAAACGGTGCCGTTGCCGTGGGAGACTGTGCGGCGGTGCAGTACTCCGGAGCCGGTGGGCGCGACCCGCTCTTCCTGGCAGCAACCTTTATTCCGTGGCTCAACGATCATATTAAGCCGCTACTGGAGGGGCGCGACGTGCAGGCTTTCCTGCCGAACGCCCGCTTTTTTGACACGCTGCGCATCGAGGGTAAACCGCTGCATACCGCCGTACGCTATGGCCTCTCGCAGGCGCTGCTGGACGCCGCCGCGCTGGCAACGGGCCGACTCAAAGCAGAGGTTATTGCCGACGAATGGCAGCTGCCGACGGTTGCCGATCCCATTCCCCTGTTTGGCCAGAGCGGAGATGACCGCTACATCGCCGTTGATAAAATGATCCTCAAGGGCATCAACGTTCTGCCCCATGCGCTAATTAACAACGTGGAAGAGAAGCTGGGCTACGACGGTGAGAAACTGCGTGACTATGTGCGTTGGCTGGCAAATCGTGTCATGACGCTACGCACTAGCCCGCGCTACCACCCTACCCTGCACATTGACGTCTACGGCACTATCGGCCTGATCTTCGATCAGGATCCACAGCGCTGCGCTCACTATATCGCCAGTCTTGAAAAAGAGACCCAGGGCCTGCCGCTCTATATTGAGGGACCGGTTGACGCCGGTAACAAAGCCGATCAGATCCGTCTCCTGACGGCGATTACCCGTGAGCTGACGAAGCTTGGCTCTGGGGTCAAAATCGTTGCCGACGAGTGGTGCAACACGTATCAGGATATTGTCGACTTTACCGATGCTGGCAGCTGCCACATGGTGCAGATCAAAACGCCCGATCTGGGCAGCATCCACAACATTGTTGATGCGGTGCTCTACTGCAACAAGCATGGCATGGAGGCCTACCAGGGCGGCACCTGTAATGAGACAGAGGTGAGCGCCAGAACCTGCGTGCATGTTGCCCTCGCCGCCCGCCCCATGCGCATGCTAGTCAAACCCGGCATGGGATTTGACGAGGGTCTTAATATTGTCTTTAACGAAATGCAGCGCACCCTTGCGCTCCTGCAGGCAAGGGGATAAGCGATGGCTAAGACCTTTAAGATCCTGTCGCCGACCGCCATCCTCGGCTACGGCTTTCCAGAAGAGAGCTTTTTAAGCGCGCTGGCTGAATCCCCGAACCTGATCGCCGTGGATGCAGGTTCGTCCGATCCGGGCCCGCACTATCTCGGCGCAGGAAAGCCTTTTACCGATCGCGCCGGAGTGAAGCGTGACCTGCGCTATATGATCTCAGCCGGGGTTAAACAGGGCATCCCGGTGGTTATCGGCACGGCAGGCGGCTCGGGTGCGGCTCCGCATCTCGCGTGGTGTCGTGAGATCGTGCTGGAGATTGCTCGTGAAGAGCAGCTCTCATTTACTCTGGCAACCATCCCGGCAGATGTCGACAAGCAGATCGTTCACCAGGCGCTGGATGCGGGCAAGATCACTGCCCTCGACTTTGTGCCGCCGTTAACCCATCAGGATATTGATGACAGCACCTCTCTTGTCGCGCAGATGGGCGTGGAGCCTTTTCAACGCGCGCTGGCAGCCGGGGCACAGGTAGTATTAGGCGGACGCGCTTACGATCCGGCCTGTTTTGCGGCGCTGCCTATTATGCAGGGGTTTGACGAGGGGCTGGCGCTGCACTGCGGGAAGATCCTTGAGTGTGCCGCCATCGCCGCCACGCCGGGATCGGGATCGGATTGCGCTATGGGGATCCTCGACGAGCACGGTTTCACCCTGAAAGTGTTTAACCCCAAGCGGAAGTTTACCGAAACCTCTGCGGCGGCCCATACGCTGTATGAAAAGTCTGACCCCTATTTTCTGCCGGGTCCCGGCGGCGTGCTCAATTTGCAGGCCTGTACTTTTAAAGCGGTTAATGAGAGAGAGGTCTACGTCAGCGGCTCTCGCCACGAGACAACGCCCTACCGACTAAAGCTGGAGGGTGCCCGACGGGTGGGATATCGCTGCCTGACCATCGCTGGCGTTCGCGATCCCATTATGATTGCCGGAATTGAAACCATCCTTGAAGAGGTGAAGTCCAGCGTCATCAGCAACCTGAGCCTCAACGCGGAAGCGATCCGCATTACTTTCCACCTTTACGGCAAAAACGGCGTGATGGGTAAGCATGAGCCTGTACCTCAGGCCGGACACGAACTGGGGATTGTTCTCGACGTGGTAGCCCCGGACCAGCAGCTTGCTAACAGCGTCTGCTCGCTGGTGCGCTCAACGCTGCTGCACTATGGCTACGAAGGCCGGATCGCTACGGCGGGTAACCTGGCATTCCCCTTTTCGCCCTCGGATGTCCCTTGCGGCCCGGTCTATGAGTTCTCGGTCTACCACCTTATTGAGGCCAGCGAGGCGCTGCAGTTTCCCTTCGTCCTTGAGCAGGTCACGCCGGAAGGAGTAGTGGCATGAAACAGACCATTCGTTCGTTGGCCCTGGTGATCCGATCTAAAAACGCCGGACCCTATGAGCTGGTGCTGGATATTCTCTTCAAACAGCAAAGCGACTATCTGGCGGTGAAAGCCTCGGGGCAGTTTACCGCACAGCTGATTGCGCGCCTCTATAACCTTGAGGAGCAGCAGCTTCCCCGAATTGTTTGGTTCGATCCGGCTAACGCCGTCAAAGCCATTTTACCGAGGGATATTGTTTCAGGTAACAGAGGAGACAACGACGTGTATGGCGCTCAGCAGCACGCGCCGCTATTAGACATCGTTTTTGATATTTAACGCCCTATAACCATAACCATTTACGGGGTGCGTCATCGCGTACCCCTATTCTAACACTTGCTGGTCATTAGAAAGAATTGAAAACGTAACCTTTGCGCCACCAGCGCCTCAATCCGATGGAGTGAAAATGAAGTCGAAAAGCTTAACCACGATGATTATCGCGGGTCTTATTCTGGGTATCATTGCCGGATTTATTATTAATACCGTAGCCACGGTTGAAACGGCAAAAACCTACTCGCAAGACATCTCAATTTTAACCGCCATATTTCTGCGGCTGATCAAAATGATCATCGCGCCGTTAATTATTTCAACGCTGGTCGTTGGGATCGCAAAAATGGGCGATGCCAAAACGCTGGGGCGCATTTTCTCTAAAACCCTGTTGCTGTTTATCTGTGCCTCGCTGATCTCTATTGCTTTAGGCCTGGTTATTGTCAATGTTTTCCAACCCGGTGCCGGAATTAACTTTGTTGCCCATGACGCCGCCAGCGTCGCCGCGCTAAAGGCCGAACCTTTTACTTTCAAGGTTTTTATTTCGCATGCCATTCCCACCAGCATCGTTGACGCTATGGCCCGTAACGAGGTGCTGCAGATCGTCGTCTTCTCCATCTTCTTAGGCTGCGGGCTAGCGGCGATTGGCGATAAAGGCGCGCCCATCGTTCATGTGCTGGACTCGCTGGTGGAGGTGATGCTCAAAATTACCGGCTACGTTATGCTCTTCGCCCCTTTTACGGTGTTTGCCGCCATCTCCGCCATGATTGCAGAGCGTGGGCTAGGGGTGCTGGTCAGCGCCGGGATCTTTATGGGCGAGTTTTATATGACCCTTGGGCTGCTATGGGTCATCTTAATTGGTATCTCTTTCGCGACTATTGGCCCCTGCATTCTCCGCTTAACCCGGGGGATCTCCGAGCCTGCCCTGCTGGCGTTTACCACCTCCAGCTCGGAAGCGGCCTTTCCCGGCACGCTGAAGGCGCTGGAAAAGTTTGGCGTCTCGCCAAAAATTGCCAGCTTCGTTCTGCCGATTGGCTACTCCTTTAACCTCGTTGGTTCAATGGCGTACTGCTCCTTCGCCACCCTTTTTATCGCCCAAGCCTGCAATATTCACCTTGGCATAGGAGAGCAGATCACCATGCTGCTTATTCTGATGCTGACCTCAAAAGGCATGGCCGGGGTACCGCGCGCCTCGCTGGTGGTTATCGCCGCCACCCTCAACCAGTTCAATATTCCGGAGGCCGGGTTAATTCTACTGATGGGCGTCGATCCCTTCCTTGATATGGGCCGCTCTGCTACCAACGTGATGAGTAACGCCATGGGCGCTGCGCTGGTCAGCCGCTGGGAGGGGGAACACTTTGGCGAAGGCTGTCGTGGGAAAGCATCGCAGCTTGCGCGGTTGTAATAAACAGAGTAACGAGAAACTATTATGAATAAACCTTTTATCTGACAAGATCCTTTTCCGCATGATAAAGACCCAACTGAATATTATCTGCTTAGCGACCAGTATGTTTCGGTTAACGAAGAAGATAACAGAACGCTAATTACCGTGGATCCAAAAGGATTAACGCTGCTGGCCAAATTGGCTTTTTACGAGGCCTCCTTTTTCTTACGCACCGCCCATATTAAACAGGTGGCATCTATCCTTCACGATCGCGAGGCCAGTGCAAACGATCGCTACGTTGCCCTGCAGCTGCTGCGTAATGCCGAGGTCGCGGCCAAGGGTGTTCTGCCCTACTGTCAGGATACCGGCACTGCGACCATCGTAGCCGAAAAAGGGCAGTCAATCTGGACCGGCTGTAACGATGCCGAGGCGTTAAGTCTGGGCATCTACGAAACCTTTCAGGAACATAGCCTGCGCTACTCACAAAACGCACCGCTGGATATGTACACTGAGGTGAACACCGGCACGAATCTGCCCGCGCAGATTGATATTGCGGCAACGCCAGGGGACGACTATAAATTTCTGTTTATTAACAAAGGTGGCGGCTCGGCTAATAAAGCGGCGCTGTTTCAGGAGACCAAATCCATTCTTGATCCAGAGAAGCTGGTCCCCTTTTTGATAGCGAAAATGCAGACACTCGGTACCGCTGCCTGTCCGCCGTACCATATTGCTTTCGTCATTGGCGGAACGTCCCCCGAGCAGGCCATGAAAGTAGCAAAACTGGCATCGACGAAGTATTACGATACGCTGCCCACCAGTGGTAACGAGCTTGGCCAGGCGTTTCGCGATCTGCACCTGGAGTCAACGCTGCTTAACGCCAGCCGGGAGTTGGGCATTGGCGCTCAGTTTGGCGGTAAGTATTTTGCTCACGACATGCGGGTAATACGTCTGCCGCGGCACGGCGGCTCCTGCCCGATTGCACTCGCCCTCTCCTGCTCCGCCGACCGCAACATCAAGGGAAAAATCAATCGTCATGGGATCTGGCTGGAGAAACTGGAGCACGACCCAGGACGGTTTATTCCTGAGAAACTGCGTATGCCTGGCGACAGCGTGGGTGTCAGAATCGACCTCAACCGACCGCTACGCGAGGTTATGCACGAGCTATCGCGCTATCCAGTGGGCACGCGCCTCTCTTTAAGCGGCCCGCTGGTTGTTGCCCGGGATATCGCCCATGCCAGGCTCAAGGCCAGGCTGGATGCGGGTGTGGCTCTGCCGGACTACATGAAGCACTATGTTGTTTATTACGCTGGCCCGGCTAAAACGCCGGAAGGTGGCATTGCGGGATCGCTGGGCCCCACGACCGGTGGCCGGATGGATGGTTATGTAGATGCCTTTCAAGCCGCTGGCGGGAGCCTGATGATGCTGTCAAAAGGCAACCGCAGCCAGCAGGTGACCGACGCCTGCGCCAGACACGGCGGGTTTAACCTCGGTAGCATCGGTGGCGCAGCGGCCCTGCTGGCGCAGGACTATGTCCGCAGCCTGCGCTGCCTGGAGTATGCCGAACTGGGCATGGAGGCGGTATGGATGATGGAGGTAAAAGATATGCCTGCGTTTATCCTGGTGGATGACAAAGGTAATAACTTTTACCAGCAGTTTGAACAGCGTCACGGCTGTAACCTCTGCTCGTCACAGAGTCTAAAATAGCGCGTGCTGCTCGGCCGCTGACTTTTTTAGCAGCCAGTCGCGGAAGAGCAGCATTCCGCCCGACGCCACCCCGTCGTCCCGCCACGTCAGTATAAAGCGATTGCCGGTACGCATGGGCACGTCACAGGGAATGACCATGCTGCCGTTATCGAGATCGTGCTGGACGGAAAAACGTGGCAGCAGCGCGACGCCCAGCTTCGAACGGACGGCCGCAATCAGCATCGAGATAAGGTCGAAACGCGGGCCAAGCTTCACCTTCGGGCTGCTGATACCGGAGAGGGAGAACCATTCGGCCCAGCCCTCAATACGCGTGCTCTGATGCAGCAGCGTAAAGTTATCCAGCAGCCGCTCCACCTTTATCTTCTTCCCGGTGTAGCCAGGCAACGTCCTGCTGCACACGGGCAGAAGCTCCTCTTCAAACAGAGAGTCGACCCGCGCCAGGGGCGCGCAGAAATCCTCCCGCATTATAGCCGCATCGTAGCCGCGATTAAGAAAATCCCCGACGCTTGCCAGTGAGTTAATATTCACCACGATATCGGGATAGCATTTAGTAAACTCGCCAAGCTTGGGAATAAGCCAGTGGGTGCTCAGCGTGGGGTTAACGGCCAGCTCAACAATTCGTGACGTCGGCTGCCAGGTCATAATAGCATGGGTATCACGCTCAAATTTATTTAATGTATCTTTGACCATGTCGAGATAGTATTTCCCCGCGTCGTTGAGGAAAATACGTTTTTTGGCATGACTGAACAGCTCGGTATTCAAAAAATCTTCAAGCGACGCCATCTGGCGAAACACTGCGCTTTGGGTCAAGGCCAGCTCCTCTGCGGCACGGGTATAGCTCTCATGGCGTGCCACGGCCTCAAAGGTGATGAGTAGTTCTGTTTTCGGTAATTTCCCTCGCATACTGCCTCCCTGGTACTTTTGGGCAATATCCTATCACTCCTCATTACGACACCCGCATTGTCAGCGAGAATATTCGCTATATCGTGATCGCTATCGCCTATTTCTCAATAATTATTTAAGAGGGATATGAAATTTGGGAAAATATTTGTGCGGGCAATAAAAAAGGCCACCTTGCGGTGGCCAACCATGTCGAGATTTTTTTATTTACTTAATAATAGATTTCAGCGCTTCGCCAATATCAGCCAGGCTACGCACGGTTTTCACCCCTGCGGCTTCCAGCGCGGCAAACTTCTCGTCTGCTGTGCCTTTACCACCGGCAATGATCGCCCCTGCGTGACCCATACGCTTGCCTTTTGGCGCGGTCACGCCGGCAATGTAGCCGACAACCGGTTTGGTCACATGATCTTTGATATAAGCAGCCGCTTCTTCTTCTGCACTGCCACCAATCTCACCGATCATAACAATCGCTTCGGTCTGCGGGTCAGCTTCGAACAGCTTCAGAATATCGATAAAGTTAGAGCCTGGGATCGGGTCACCACCGATACCAACGCAGGTAGACTGGCCGAAGCCGTAGTCGGTGGTCTGCTTAACCGCTTCATAGGTCAGCGTACCGGAGCGGGAAACGATGCCCACTTTACCCGGCTGGTGGATGTGGCCCGGCATGATGCCGATTTTGCACTCGCCTGGGGTGATCACACCCGGGCAGTTTGGACCGATCATCCGCACGCCCGCTTCATCCAGCTTCACTTTTACCGTCAGCATATCCAGAGTCGGGATACCTTCGGTAATGGTGATGATGAGCTTAATGCCTGCATCGATAGCTTCCAGAATCGAGTCTTTACAGAACGGAGCCGGAACATAGATCACAGTAGCAGTTGCACCAGTGGCTTCAACGGCTTCACGCACGGTGTTGAACACCGGCAGACCGAGGTGCGTGGTGCCGCCCTTGCCTGGGGTCACACCGCCAACCATCTGCGTACCATAGGCGATAGCCTGCTCTGAGTGGAAGGTCCCCTGGCTACCGGTGAAGCCCTGGCAGATTACCTTTGTATTTTTGTCGATCAGAATGGACATTATTTCCCCTCCACTGCGGCAACAACCTGCTGTGCTGCGTCCGTCAGACTTTTCGCTGCGATAATGTTCAGGCCGCTGTCAGCCAGTTTTTGTGCGCCCAGTTCGGCGTTGTTCCCTTCCAGACGAACCACGACCGGAACGTTAACGCCTACCTCTTCCACCGCACCAATGATGCCGTCGGCAATCAGGTCGCAGCGCACGATACCGCCGAAAATGTTAACCAGTACGGCTTTCACTTTATCGTCGGAGAGAATGATTTTGAACGCTTCGGTAACGCGCTCTTTGGTTGCGCCGCCGCCCACGTCAAGGAAGTTAGCCGGTTCGCCGCCGTGCAGCTTAACGATGTCCATGGTGCCCATTGCCAGGCCCGCACCGTTAACCATGCAGCCGATGTTGCCGTCCAGGGCAACATAGTTCAGCTCCCACTGTGCCGCCTGTGATTCACGGGCATCTTCCTGAGAGTGGTCGCGCATCTGGCGCAGATCCGGCTGGCGGAACAGCGCATTGCCGTCAGCGCCCAGTTTGCCGTCGAGGCAGATCAGGTCGCCCTGCTTGGTGATCACCAGCGGGTTGATCTCGATCAGCGCGAGGTCGCGCTCAAGGAAGATGGTCGCCAGACCCATAAAGATTTTGGTGAACTGCTGAACCTGCTTACCTTCCAGGCCCAGTTTAAATGCCAGCTCGCGTCCCTGGTACGGCATTGGGCCGGCCAGCGGATCGAGAGCGACTTTGTGGATCAGGTGCGGCGTCTCTTCCGCCACTTTTTCAATTTCCACGCCGCCTTCGGTAGAGGCCATGAACACTACGCGACGAGAGCTGCGGTCAACAACCGCGCCCAGATAGAGCTCTTTATCGATATCGGTCGCAGCTTCTACCAGGATCTGGTTAACCGGCTGGCCGTTGGCATCCGTTTGGTAGGTCACCAGACGCTTGCCCAGCCAGTGCTCAGCAAACGCACGGATCTCTTCTTTGCTGTGAACGACTTTAACGCCGCCCGCTTTACCGCGGCCACCGGCGTGTACCTGGCACTTGACTACCCACGGGCCGCTGCCGATTTTTGAGGCGGCTTCTTCTGCTTCGCGTGGCGTATTGCAGGCATAGCCTACCGGCGCGGGTAAACCGTAGCGGGCAAACAGCTGTTTTGCCTGGTATTCATGTAAGTTCATCTGTTCCGTCCATTTTTCAGGTAATCGTCAGGTCATGATTTTATCGGCCCGGCGAACTATGCGCCGCCGGGCAAGCGTGCGAAAACTACACGTCCAGCAGCAGACGGGTCGGATCTTCCAGCAGCTCTTTGATGGCCACGAGGAAGCCTACCGATTCACGGCCATCAATCAGACGGTGATCGTAGGAGAGCGCCAGGTACATCATCGGCAGGATCTCTACTTTGCCATCCACCGCCATCGGGCGATCTTTGATTGCGTGCATGCCAAGAATGGCGCTCTGCGGCGGGTTGATAATCGGCGTAGACATCAGCGAGCCGAAGACGCCGCCGTTGGTGATGGTGAAGTTACCGCCAGTCAGATCTTCAACGGTCAGCTTGCCGTCACGGCCTTTGATCGCCAGCTCTTTGATGCGCTTCTCGATGTCGGCCATGCCCAGCGCATCGACGTCACGCAGCACCGGGGTCACCAGGCCACGCGGGGTAGAGACCGCCATGCTGACGTCGAAGTAGTTGTGGTAGACCACATCTTCACCATCGATAGAGGCGTTCACTTCCGGATAGCGTTTCAGCGCTTCAACAACGGCTTTCACGTAGAAAGACATAAAGCCCAGACGGATACCGTGACGCTTCTCGAAGGCGTCGCCGTACTGCTTGCGCAGATCCATGATTGGCTTCATGTTCACTTCGTTGAATGTGGTCAGCATCGCGGTGGAGTTTTTTGCCTCCAGCAGACGCTCGGCTACGCGCTTGCGCAGACGGGTCATCGGCACGCGTTTCTCGGAACGGTTGCCCGCTACCGGGGTAACAGAAGGGGCGGCAGCGGCAGTAGCCGGCGCTTTCTCTTCGGTTGCGGTTGCCGTTGACGATTTCGCCAGATGTTTCTCAACGTCTTCACGGGTCAGGCGGCCGCCGACGCCGGTGCCTTTAATGGCGTTGGCATCAAGGGTGTGCTCAGCCAGCAGACGACGGATCGCCGGGCTTAACGCTTCGTTGCTCTGCTCTTCGAGAGACGCCTGCTGACGCTGAGCCGGAGTCGACTCTTTGCTTTCAGATTTCGCGCTGCTCTCTTTACCGTTGCTGTTGCCTTCACGCAGGCGGCCAAGGATCTGGCGAGAGGTCACCGTGGTGCCCTCCTCTTCCAATACGGCATCCAGGATGCCGTCCGCTGACGCCGGTACTTCCAGTACCACTTTATCAGTTTCGATCTCTACCAGAACTTCATCACGTTGGACGCTATCGCCCGGTTTTTTATGCCAGGTGGCCACGGTCGCATCGGCTACGGACTCAGGCAGGTCAGGAACAAGAATATCTACGCTACTCATTATTTATCCTTTAATTAATCGACGTTCAGCGCGTCGTTGACCAGATCTTGCTGCTGCTTCTGGTGAACGGACATATAGCCTACCGCCGGAGAGGCAGAGGCCGGGCGACCTGCATAACGCAGAGCGGACCCAAACGGAATCACTTCACGGAAATGATGCTGGCTACAGTACCATGCGCCCTGGTTCAGCGGCTCTTCCTGGCACCAGACAAAATCATGTACGTGGGCATAAGGTTTTAACGCTTCCTGCACCGACTGATGCGGGAACGGATACAGCTGTTCGATACGCACAATGGCGACATCTTTCTGGTCGTTCTTACGGCGCTGCTCAAGCAGGTCGTAATAAACCTTACCAGAACAGAGGACAACGCGCTTAACGCCTTGCGGATCAAGATCGTCAACCTCACCGATGGCCGGCATGAAGGTGCCGTTTGCCAGCTCGTCGAGCGTCGATACTGCCAGCGGATGGCGCAGCAGAGACTTCGGCGACATCACCACCAGCGGACGGCGCATACCGCGCAGCGCCTGACGGCGGATCATGTGGTAAACCTGCGCTGGCGTGGACGGCACGCAAACCTGCATGTTCTGCTCAGCGCAGAGTTGCAGATAGCGCTCCAGACGGGCGGAGGAGTGCTCCGGACCCTGGCCTTCGTAGCCGTGCGGCAGCAGCATCACCAGACCGCACATACGGCCCCACTTCTGCTCGCCGGAGGAGATGAACTGGTCGATCACCACCTGCGCACCGTTAGCGAAGTCACCAAACTGCGCTTCCCAGATGGTCAGGGTGCGCGGCTCGGCGGTGGCATAGCCATACTCGAACGCCAGTACCGCCTCTTCAGAGAGCACGGAGTCCCAGACGCGGAAGGTGCCCTGCGAATTGTGAACGTGGTGCAGTGGCGTGTAGGTAGAGCCGTTAGCCTGGTTATGGATCACCGCATGACGGTGGAAGAAGGTGCCACGACCGCTGTCTTCCCCAGACAGACGTACCGCAATCCCTTCGTCTACCAGCGTAGCGTAGGCCAGGTTTTCCGCGCCGCCCCAGTCAAAGAGCTTCTCGCCTGCGGCCATCGCCTGGCGGTCACCGTAGATTTTCGCTACGCGCGACTGCATTTCGATAGCGTCTGGTACGGTACTGATACGCTTCGCCAGCTCCTGGACGCGCTTCATCTCTACCTTGTTCGGGTAGCTCTCGTCCCACTCGTGGTTCAGGTACGGTGACCAGGTAAAGGAGTGCATGTTCATTGGACGCCACTCTTTTACTACGCACTCACCGGCATCGAGCATGTCGCGGTAGAGGTTGACCATCTCGGTGGCATCTTCCAGAGAGGCGACCTTCTCCTGCTCCAGGCGGTCAGCGTAGATTTTACGCGGCGTCGGGTGCTTTTTGATCTTCTGGTACATCAGCGGCTGGGTTGCGCTTGGCTCGTCGGCTTCGTTGTGGCCGTGACGGCGGTAGCATACCAGGTCAATAAAGACGTCGCGCTTAAAGGTGTTACGGAAATCCAGCGCGAGGCGGGTAACAAAGGCCACTGCTTCCGGATCGTCAGCGTTAACGTGGAAGATCGGTGCCTGCACCATTTTACCGATATCGGTGCAGTACGGCGTAGAGCGCGCATCAAGCGGGTTAGAGGTGGTGAAGCCTACCTGGTTGTTGATGACGATACGCACCGTGCCGCCCACTTCGTAGCCGCGGGCTTTGGACATGTTCAGCGTTTCCTGCACCACGCCCTGTCCGGCTACCGCCGCATCGCCGTGAATGGTGATCGGCAGGACTTTGCTGCTGCTTGGCTCATCAAGGCGGTCGATACGTGCACGCACGGAGCCCATTACTACCGGGCTAACGATCTCCAGATGCGACGGGTTAAACGCCAGCGCCAGGTGAACCAAACCGCCCTCGGTTTCGATATCAGACGAGAAGCCCATGTGGTACTTCACGTCGCCGGTGCCAAGGTGCTCTTTATGCTTGCCTGCAAACTCGTCAAACAGATCCTGAGTCTTTTTACCCAACACGTTAATCAGAACGTTGAGACGACCACGGTGGGCCATACCCAGCACCACTTCACGGGTGCCGCTCTTGCCGGCGTGGCGGATCATCTCTTTCAGCATCGGGACCAGGGCATCACCGCCCTCCAGCGAGAAGCGTTTCGCCCCTGGGAATTTCGCCCCCAGATAGCGCTCCATCCCTTCGGCTGCCGTCAGCTCGCTGAGAAAACGTTTTTTCTCTTCAGCGCTAAAGGCCGCGCGGCCCGCTACGGACTCAATGCGCTGCTGGATCCAACGCTTCTCGTCGGTGCTGGTGATGTGCATATACTCAGCACCGATAGAGCCGCAGTAGGTCTGCTTCAGGGCATCGATCAGTTCGCCCAGCGGCATCGTGTCTTTGCCAAAGGCAAAGGAGCCGATGTTAAAGCTCTGCTGCAGATCCGCTTCGGTCAGGTCGTGATAAGCCGGATCGAGATCGGCAACGCGCTCCTGTTGCCACAGTCCCAGCGGATCGAGGTTCGCCTGCTGGTGACCGCGGAAGCGGTAGGCGTTGATGAGCTGCAGGACTTTTACCTGCTTAACGTTGGTATCAGGGTCGGAAAGTGAGGAGGTGTAACGTGAGGCATCCTTCGCCAGACGACGAAAATAATCACGTGTTTTGGAATGAAATTGATCCGGTTTAACGCCGGTGCCAGGCAGCTCCTGGAACATGGAACGCCAGTTTGCGTCTACCGAATCAGGATCGGTTAAGAAGTCTTCATAGAGCTGTTCTATCCAGCTCTGGTTAGACCCAGAGAGGTAAGAAGAGTCCAGCCAGGCTTTCATTGCGCCGTTCTGCATCGTGATCCCTTAAGCATTTGTATGCTTACTTCGCCGTGGATAACTACAACGTACACCGTATAGCGCACGTACCGGGGTTCACAAGCGAGCTCTCTGGCCCGCTAAGGAACCTTTAAAAACTGTCTGTCAGGCAGTTTTTAAAGATCTCCTGCATGTTATTTGCCTGCTGCCGTAGCAACAGCAGGCAAAACGACTTACTTATGCACTGCGCTGTAAAAGCATCGACTTAATATGGCCGATAGCGCGCGTTGGGTTCAGCCCCTTCGGACACACGCTGACGCAGTTCATGATGCTATGACAGCGGAATACGCTGAAAGCATCGCTCAGCCCGTCGAGACGGCTCTCGGTTTCGGTATCGCGGCTGTCGATCAGGAAACGATACGCTGCCAGCAGGCCGGCTGGGCCGATGAACTTGTCCGGGTTCCACCAGAATGACGGACAGGAGGTGGAACAGCAGGCGCAAAGAATGCACTCATAGAGCCCATCGAGTTTCTCACGCTGCTCAGGAGCCTGTAAGTGCTCGCGAGCGGGTGGATTTTGCCCATTATTCAATAAGTAAGGCTTAATCTTCTCATATTGTGCATAGAATTGCCCCATGTCTACCACCAGATCGCGTACAACCGGTAATCCAGGCAGAGGACGGATAACAATTTTCTTGGTGCCGTTGCCCAGCGCCGAGATCGGTGTGATGCAGGCCAGGCCGTTTTTGCCGTTCATGTTCAGGCCGTCGGAACCGCAAACCCCCTCTCGACAGGAGCGGCGGAACGCCAGGGTCGGATCCTTCTCTTTCAGCTGGATTAACGCATCCAGCAGCATCATATCCCGACCCTCTTCCCCTTCCAGGGTGTAGTCCTGCATACGCGGGGCGTCGTCGACATCCGGGTTATAACGATAGATTGAAAATTCGATTCTCATTTTCCGGTCTCCGCTTAGTAAGTACGAATCTTCGGCGGGAACGCCGGACGCAGTTTAGGCTCCATGTTCACGCTGCGGCGCGTCATGGATTCCGATTCAGGGAGATACAGAGAGTGGCAGAGCCAGTTCTCGTCGTCGCGGTCCGGGAAGTCGAAGCGGCTGTGTGCCCCACGGCTCTCGGTACGGAAGTTGGCCGACACCGCCGTAGCAAAGGCGGTCTCCATCAGGTTATCCAGCTCCAGACACTCGACGCGCTGGGTGTTGAACTCGCTGGAGGTGTCGTCCAGGCGGGCGTTTTTCAGGCGCTCGCGGATGGCCTTCAGCTGCTCCAGACCCTTCGCCATCGCATCGCCTTCGCGGAATACCGAGAAGTTGTGCTGCATGCACTCCTGCAATGCTTTACGGATCGCCACCGGATCTTCACCATCGCGGTTGTTGTTCCAGCGGTTCAGGCGCGCCAGCGAGGCGTCAATTTCGTCGTCGGTCGCATCACGCAGTGCGCCCTGCTCGGCGATAGACTCCTGCAGATGCAGACCTACTGCACGACCAAAGACCACCAGGTCTAGCAGCGAGTTACCGCCGAGGCGGTTAGCACCGTGTACCGATACGCAGGCGATCTCACCCACCGCAAACAGACCCGGGATGACTACGTCTTCGCCCTGGGCGTTTACGGTCAGCGCCTGGCCGGTCACTTTGGTTGGGATACCGCCCATCATATAGTGACAGGTCGGGATGACCGGAATTGGCTCTTTCACCGGATCGACGTGGGCAAAGGTACGGGAGAGCTCAAGGATGCCCGGCAGGCGAGATTCAAGAACCTCTTTACCGAGGTGGTCAAGCTTCAGCTTGGCATGCGGACCCCACGGACCGTCGCAGCCGCGGCCTTCACGGATCTCGATCATGATAGAGCGTGCTACCACGTCGCGGCCCGCCAGATCTTTGGCGTTCGGCGCGTAACGTTCCATAAAGCGTTCGCCGTGCTTGTTCAGCAGGTAGCCGCCTTCACCGCGGCAGCCCTCGGTGACCAGAACGCCCGCACCGGCGATACCGGTTGGGTGGAACTGCCACATCTCCATATCCTGCACCGGCACGCCTGCGCGGAGCGCCATGCCGACACCGTCACCGGTGTTGATGTGGGCGTTGGTGGTGGACTGGTAGATACGGCCCGCGCCGCCGGTGGCCAGCACCGTTGCACGCGCTTTGAAGTAAACCACTTCCCCGGTTTCGATACACAGGGCGGTACAGCCGACCACCGCGCCATCTGCGTTTTTCACCAGATCCAGCGCATACCACTCAGAGAAAATGGTGGTCTTGTTTTTCAGGTTCTGCTGATAAAGGGTATGCAGCAGGGCGTGACCGGTACGGTCCGCCGCCGCCGCGGTACGTGCCGCCTGCTCGCCGCCGAAATCTTTCGACTGGCCGCCAAACGGACGCTGATAAATGGTGCCATTCTCCAGACGGGAGAACGGCAGGCCCATATGATCCAGCTCCAGAATCGCTTCCGGGCCGGTTTTACACATATATTCAATGGCGTCCTGATCCCCGATATAGTCGGAGCCTTTCACCGTGTCATACATGTGCCATTCCCAGTTGTCTTCATGGGTATTGCCCAGCGCCACGGTGATACCGCCCTGCGCAGAGACCGTATGGGAACGGGTTGGGAAAACTTTAGACAGCAGCGCACAGCTCTGGCCGCTTTGGGAAATTTGCAGCGCCGCGCGCATACCTGCGCCACCAGCACCAATTACAACCGCATCAAATTCTCTGACTGGCAGTTTCATTACACACCCCACACCACAACGAATCCATAAATAACGTATACCAGCAGCGCCACAACGGTGAGCAGCTGTAACCCAAGGCGCAGCGCCGTGGATTTTACGTAGTCAGTAAACACCTGCCACATGCCAATCCAGGTGTGGATCAACGTGGAAACGAGCGCCAGCAAGGTGAACACTTTGGTAAAGGCGGAGGAGAAAAAGCCCGTCCAGGCTTCATAGGTGACATCGCCAGTGATGGCGAAAAAACCAACCATATAGATGATGTACAGCGTCAGAACGATAGCGGTAGCGCGGACCAGAATGAAGTCATGTACGCCGTTGCGTCCTAATGCGGAGGCGTTGCTTACCATACGAGGACTCCTGCGAGAATTGAAAGCACGACAGTAATTGCAATAGCAATATAGGCAGAACGTTGACCTGCTGCGAACGTCTCTTCCAGATAGCCGACATCCATCAGCATGTGGCGGATGCCACCCACGGCGTGATAGGCCAGCGCGGTGAGAATGCCCCACATGATGAACTTAACGAAAAAGCTATCCATGACGGCAGAGGCGTGCTGGAAGCCCTCTTGAGAGGAGAGCGACAGGCCCAGCAGCCACAGCAGAATGCCGATCGCCACGAAGGTGATGACGCCGGACACGCGGTGGAGGATGGACGCTATAGCCGTAACAGGGAACCGGATCGTAGTGAGATCCAGATTGACAGGTCTTTGTTTCTTAGCATTTTTTATCATGAATAACGCCCACATGCTGTTCTTATAGTTTCCTTCCTCCGGTCTGCAGGCGGGTCAGACAGCGTCCATTTGTATAACTGCTCGTCATGCAAAATTTCATGCTTTCGTAGGCTAAACGACGCATTACAACGCTGGTGGCTCGGGACGGCAGGGTATTCCGGAGACCTGGCGGCAGTATAGGATGTTCACAAAATCATTACAATTAACCTACATACACTTTGTCGGGTTTTATGCTGAACAGTGAGCTCCATCACGATACCAACATATTTTTAATTTTTAACCATGAGATTTGACAAAACTTAAACATTATTGTTACAAACGTCAGCGGAAAAGTCATATAATTCGTAAAAGTTATGGGGTCTCTCTTTCACCTGAGAATTAGTTATGTAACAGTGAGAAGGATTGACCGCCGTTATCAGGACAGTTATTAGTGATAGATAGGTTTGACAAATTCGGACTGTTAAAAAGGCTGATTTGCTGATTTTTCACGGTATTTTAATGTTTGCCTGCTAGCGCTCATCGCTCTGTACCCTGCTTACTCCGCTCAACAGAGACACGCGCCAAATAACAAAGTGGTAACATTGATTTTCTGTATGAATGCAAATCCGGCTTCTTCCCAACAGTCTTAAGCATAAGGCGCTAAGGAGACCGTAAATGGCTGATAAGAAAGCTACCCTAACTTACAATGGTGGCGATGCTATTGAACTGGATGTGCTACAGGGCACGCTCGGTCAGGACGTCATTGATGTCCGCACGCTCGGCTCGAAAGGAGTTTTTACCTTTGACCCGGGTTTCACCTCTACCGCATCCTGCGAATCTAAAATCACCTTTATCGACGGTGACGAAGGCATTCTGCTCCATCGCGGTTTCCCGATTGACCAGCTGGCAACCGAATCAAACTACCTGGAAGTGTGTTACATCCTGCTGAAGGGTGAGAAGCCAACTCAGGCCGAGTTTGACGAGTTCAAAACCATCGTTACGCGTCACACTATGATCCACGAGCAGATCACCCGTCTGTTCCACGGCTTCCGTCGCGACTCTCACCCGATGGCAGTGCTGTGCGGCGTGACCGGCGCGCTGGCAGCCTTCTATCACGACTCGCTGGATGTCAATAATCCGCGCCACCGTGAGATCGCCGCCTTCCGTCTGCTGTCCAAGATGCCAACCGTAGCGGCAATGTGTTACAAATATTCTATCGGACAGCCTTTTGTTTATCCGCGCAACGATCTCTCCTATGCGGGCAACTTCCTGAACATGATGTTCTCTACGCCGTGTGAGAAGTATGAGGTCAACCCGGTGCTGGAACGCGCCATGGACCGCATCCTGATCCTGCACGCCGATCACGAGCAGAATGCCTCTACCTCTACGGTACGTACCGCGGGCTCCTCGGGTGCTAACCCGTTTGCCTGTATCGCGGCCGGTATCGCCTCCCTGTGGGGACCGGCACATGGCGGCGCAAACGAAGCGGCGCTAAAAATGCTGGAAGAGATCAGCACCGTTGAGCACATTCCGGAATTCGTACGTCGTGCCAAAGATAAAAATGACTCTTTCCGCCTGATGGGCTTCGGTCATCGTGTTTATAAAAACTATGACCCGCGCGCCACCGTGATGCGTGAAACCTGTCATGAAGTGCTGAAAGAGCTGGGCACCAAAGACGATCTGCTGCAGGTGGCGATGGAGCTTGAGCACATTGCGCTCAACGATCCGTACTTCATTGAGAAGAAACTCTACCCGAACGTGGACTTCTACTCCGGCATCATCCTGAAAGCGATGGGTATTCCGTCATCCATGTTTACCGTTATCTTTGCGATGGCGCGTACCGTTGGCTGGATCGCCCACTGGAACGAAATGCACGACGACGGCATCAAAATCGCCCGTCCGCGTCAGCTCTATACCGGCTACGAACAGCGCGATTTCAAATCCGATTTGCAGAACCGCTAATCTGCTCTTCTGCTCTGCCCGGCGGCGCTACGCTTGCCGGGCCTTCTATTTTTGGCATCCCGGACACCAATAAAACGGCCGCGACGACAGGGTGGTCTTCTCGATCGTTCCCCCGCAGCGACTGCACGCCTTTCCCGCCCGGTGAAACACGTTAAAACGAAAAAGTGCCCCATGGTGACGCTTCTCATTGACCTTGCCGCGCGTGCGGTAAGAGAGACGCGGTACGTCCAGCAGCGCGGCGGCCAGCGCATCCAGCTGTGTCTCACTGAGATCGGCGGCGCGATGGGTGGGCGCAAGCTCGGTCGCCCAGAGGATCTCGACCCGCAGATAGTTACCCAGCCCAGCTAAAAATGCCTGATCCAGCAGCAGACCGGCAAACTGACGGCGGCGAAAACGCGGAGAGATAAGCCGCTCTCTGACCGCCGCCGCATCCAGATCGGGATCGAGCACGTCCGGCCCTACGCGCAGTAAAAATGGGTGGGCGGCCAACTGCTCAGGGGTGAGCATCTCGATATCCGAGGCGCTGTAGAGCAGGATAGCCTTATCGGCGGTGGCCAGCTTGACCCGCAGGATCCGATTGGTCTGCGGCGCCTCACCCGCCTTTACGACCCGCCAGACGCCATAGAGCTGGTTATGACTGTAGAGGGTCATGCCGCCGGAGAAGTGCGTCAGCAGTGCTTTACCGCGCGTTTCGATACGATCGACATGCTGCCCGGCAAGCTCTGCCTCCCAGGGCTTCAGATGTTCATAGGCAAACCAGGCTTCGGTGAGCGGCTTGCCCTGAATGGCTTTCTCAAGACTGTCCGCCGCCCGGCGGATCTCGGGGCCTTCCGGCATAGCTTCTCCTTACTCAATTAACTGGCGGTGACGGCAATATTGCTGGCGGCAAAGGCCTCGCGCAGGCGTTGAGCAAACAGCAAGGCGTGTTCGCCGTCGCCGTGCAAGCATACCGTCTGGGCGTTAACGCGTGTCCATTGGCCCTGAATGCTCTTTACCCGTCCGGCCTGCACCATCTCCAAGGTTTGCGTCAGGGCCTGCGCTTCGTCGCCGATCAGTGCCCCTGGCTGCGAGCGCGGCACCAGCGAGCCGTCGCTCATATACCCCCGGTCGGCAAAGACCTCTTCCCGGGTGGGCAAACCAGCGCGCTCCCCGGCGCGGATCAGCTCGCTGCCCGCCAGCCCAACCAGAATCAAAGCGGGATCGCAGGCGTGCACCGCTCGGGCAATCGCCTCGGCGAGAGCCGGATCCTTCGCCGCCTGGTTGTAGAGCATGCCGTGCGGCTTAACGTGCCGCATCCTGCCGCCTTCAGCGTGAACGATAGCCGCCAGCGCGCCGACCTGGTAGAGCGTTTGCGCATAGACGGTCTCGGGCGGCAGATCCATCGCCGTACGGCCAAAGTTCTGCCGATCGGGAAAGCTGGGATGCGCCCCTACCGCCACGCCGTTTTTTAGCGCCTCGCGCACGCAGGCCAGCATGGTTTGCGCATCGCCCGCGTGAAAACCACAGGCGATGTTGGCCGAAGAGACAAGCTGTAACAGGGCGCTGTCGCTGGCGCTTCCCTCTCCGAGATCGGCGTTAAGATCAATCTTGAGCACGTAGCCCCCGCGCTAGCTGGTCGAGGAACAGCCGCTGCTCGCGGCGGGCGCGGAGCGCATCTTCCAGAGTGCAAGGGACAAGGTGGATAGGATCGCCAAGACGGATCTGTCCCAGGTGATACATATCCGCCTCGATAATGCAGGCGATGCGCGGGTAGCCGCCGGTGGTCTGAGCGTCATTCATCAGCACGATAGGCTGGCCGTTATGCGGCACCTGAATCACCCCGGGAACCAGCCCGTGAGAGAGCAGCTCCCGCGCTTCACGGCGCTTGAGCTGCGGCCCCTGAAGACGGTAGCCCATGCGGTTACTCTGCGGGCTAAGCTGCCACGGCAGCCGCCACAGGGCCTCCTGCGAGGCAGTATCGAATGATTGATACTCTGGCCCCGGCAGGGCACGAATGCGGTTGCCCCACAGGAGCTGCTTGACCCCCTGCGGGCCAGAGAAATGGCGCTCGCAGGCGCGGATCGGCAGCCGATCGCCATCCTGCAACAGCCGTCCAGCAAAGCCGCCGATACCGACCTTCAGGTCGGTGCTGTAGGAGCCCATCACCTCGGGCACGTCAAAACCGCCGGCTACCGCCAGGTAGCTGCGCATCCCGTGCCGGGGACGCTTAAGCACCAGCCGCTGTCCGGCGCGGGCCTGATGCCGCCAGCCGGTCCACACGGCCTGGCCGTCCAGCGTCGCGTCGCAGCCTGCTCCGGTAAGGGCAAACCAGCCGTCATGGGCAAACTCAAATTCGCACTGGCCGAGCGCCATCTCCAGCGCCGCATCGTCAGGCGCATTGCCTACCAGCGCATTGGCAATTTCCAGCGCTGGTGCATCCAGCGCGCCGCAGTAGCTGATGCCGGACTGGCGCAGCCCCTTACGTTTGCCACCCTGTACCGAGGTGTACATCCCGGCACGAATTACCGTCAGCATACGCCCTCCTTCTGCGGGACAAAGCGCACCCGGTCGCCGGGGCGCAAAAGCACAGGATCGTTGTTATCAGGGTTGAACAGCGCCAGCGACGTATGGCCGATAAGCTGCCACCCTCCTGGGGTCGCCAGCGGGTAGATGCCGGTCTGCTCGCCGCCGATGCCTACCGATCCGGCAGGTACTGAGAGACGTGGCTCCGCCCGGCGCGGGGTATGCAGCCTTTCCGGCAGCCCGCCCAGATAGGGGAAGCCGGGCTGGAAGCCAAGGAACCAGACCACATAGTCAACGGAGGCATGCAGCTCAACCACCTGCTTTTCGCTGAGATTACTGTGCTCTGCCACTACAGCCAGATCCGGCCCCGCCGCGCCGCCGTAAACCACTGGGATCTCAATAAAGCGTGACTCAGGCTCAAGCGCCTCGCTCTCCTCCCACCAGCGCTGGAGTCGCTCAATGGCGTCCAGCGCTCTCTCCTGCGGATCCGCCAGCACAACGGTCACGTTGTTCATACCGGGGATTACATCGACAACATTGGGCAGTTCAACCACCCGCTGAGCCAGTCGCCAGATACGCTTCTGGCTAGCCAGGGTCACCGGAGGCTCAAGCTCCAGTACCACGGCGGTCTCACCTAATAGATAACAACGTGCTCGCTGCACTCAGTCCCCCTTGCATCATGCTGGATTGGGAATATCGATAAATGTGACGTCTAAATCTGTATTTTCGGTCAGCCACTCGCTGAGGGCGCGGATGCCACCGCGCTCAGTTGCGTGATGCCCCGCCGCGTAGAAGTGCAGCCCCTGCTCCCGGGCGCTGTGAATGGTCTGCTCGGAGACCTCACCGGTGATAAAGGCATCGACGCCGAAACGCGCGGCGCTGTCGATAAAGCCCTGCCCGCCGCCGGTACACCATGCCACGCGCCGGACCTCCGCCGGGCCGGTATCGCCGCTCCACAGCGGTCGACGACCAAGCCGGGCTTCAATCCACGACGCCAGCTCCAGGCCTGGAACCGGCATCGCCAGCTCGCCCCAGGGAACCAGCGGCTCAATTTCGCCCTTCACGGTGATGCCCAGCAGCGCCGCCAGCTGAACGTTATTCCCCAGCTCCGGGTGAGCGTCCAGCGGCAGGTGCCAGCCATAGAGGTTGATATCGTTGGCGAGCAGCGTCTTGAGGCGATTGCGCTTCATGCCGCGGATTATCGGGGATTCGCCTTTCCAGAAGTAGCCATGGTGGACGATGATGGCATCGGCCTGCTGGCGCACGGCCTCATCGATCAGCGCCTGGCTGGCGGTCACGCCGGTAATAATTTTTTGTACTTCATCACGGCCCTCGACCTGCAGGCCGTTGGGCGCATAGTCACTGAAGGTCGCGCTGTTAAGCTTGTCGTTAATCAGGCGTTCCAGTTCGCTGTTATTCATCATCTCTCTCTACGATTTTCTTGCGGCTTCATACGCGGCCAGGGTGGCTGTGCGAGCCTGTTTATGATCGACTACCGGGCGGGGATAGTCCAGCGTCACGCCCTGCTTATCCGCCCATCCCCAGGGTTCATGCAGCGATGCCGCAGGCACCTCTGCCAGCTCAGGCAGCCACTGGCGGATAAACTCGCCGTGCTTATCAAATTTTTCGCCCTGGGTGGTGGGGTTAAAGATGCGAAAATAGGGTGCGGCATCGGTACCCGTTGACGCCGCCCATTGCCAGCCGCCGTTGTTGGCAGCCAGATCGCCGTCGATAAGCTGAGTGATAAAATAGCGCTCTCCGATGCGCCAGTCGATCAGTAAGTCTTTTACCAGGAAGCTGGCGGTAATCATTCGCAGACGGTTATGCATCCAGCCGGTGTTATTCATCTGCCGCATCGCCGCATCGACAATGGGGTAGCCGGTGCGCCCCGTCTGCCAGGCCTGAAGATGCGCCTGGTCACGTTGCCACTGCACGCGTTCGGTCCAGGGGATAAAGGGCCGGTGTTTGCAGAGATCGGGATACCACGTCATCAGATGGCGATAGAAGTCGCGCCAGATAAGCTCATTCAGCCAGATCGCCCCCGCACCGCCGTTCAGGGCCTCGGGCTGCTCCGCCAGCAGCCGGTGCAGGCACTGGCGTGGAGAGATGACGCCCAGAGCCAGACAGGCTGAGAGCCGGCTGGTGGCATCAAGCGCGGGGAAATCACGCCGGGCCTCATACGCCCCTACCTCATTGCGGCAAAACTCGCGCAGTCGCTCAACGGCCGCCTGTTCGGTTGCTGGAAAGAGGCTGGGATCAAAGTCCTGCTGTGGGTAGTTGATAGTCAGCGGCTTGAGGGGCTCGCTTAGCGCCCCACCCTCGCGCACGGCGGGCGCAGGCACGCACTCGGGCAGATCCTCCCTGAGTCGGCGCAGAAAGGCGTTTTTATACGGGGTGAACACTTTATACATCTGCCGGTCGCCGGTCATCACGCTGCCAGGGGCAAGCATGACGCTATCATCCAGCCCCTGGCAGGTGACCTCCGGGAGCGCCCGCTCAACGGCGGCGTCGCGCTGACGTTCATTAATCTCGTACTGATAGTTGTAAAAAAGGTGGGAAACGCCGTGCTCTTCACAAACCTTTTTTACCGCCGCCACGCTGGCGTGAAAATCATCCACCTCAACGAACAGCAGCGGGATCCCTTTTTCCGCCAGCTCATGCTGAAGGCTGTGAAGATGGGCCTGCATAAACGCCGCCTGCCGCGCCGCCATGTCATGCTTTTCCCACTGCCTGGGGGTCGAGATAAAGAGTGCCAGCACCCTGGCGTGGCGATCCCGGCAGGCGGCGGCGAGGGCAAGGTTATCCTTCACGCGAAGATCCGCGCGAAACCAGACCAGATGGGTGGTCATACAGCTCCTGAATTAGTGTCCGTAACGAAGGCGCAGAGTCTCTGGCCACGGGTCAAAGTAGCGCTGCCCGGCAAGATACGCATCGGGGAATTCGGCCATGTAGTGCTTGAGCAACGTCACCGGAGCAAGCAGGGGCTGCGTACCCTGTCGATAACGCTCAATAAGCGACGACAGCTCCTCGCGCTGGCGAGCGTTAAGCTGCTTGCGGAAGTAGCCCTGAACATGCATCAGCACGTTGGTGTGGTTGCGTCGGGTGGCCTGGTGAGAGAGCAGATCCATCAGCCGCTGGCGGTACTCAACAAACCATTCGTCGAGCGATTCCCACTCGTGAATCGCTGCTACAAAGCGCCCCAGTTCGCGATACTTTGGCTGGGAGTGAGCCAGCAGCAGTAGCTTGTAGCGGCTGTGGTAGGCGATCAGCTCCCCGCGCGTCAGCCCACGCTCGCGTACGCCGTTAAGTTCGTGCAGGGCGTAGATACGCTCGACAAAGTTTTCGCGGATCAGCGGATCGTGCAGGCGACCATCCTCTTCCACGGGCAGCCAGGGATAAGTTTGCATTAATATTTCGGTATAGATCCCGCGCCCGGCCTTGCGGTTGTTTTTGCCGTCGGCATCGTAGACGCGCACCCGCTCCATGCCGCAGCTGGGTGATTTAGCGCAGACGATATAGCCGCAGAGATTATCGAACTGGCTGATGCGCTTCTGCGCATAGCTCTGCATTGGCTCCGTCAGATCGCCCTCGCGCCCATCGCTAAAGCGCAGCGCGGAATCGCCTTCAGGCGTTTTAACCAGCCGCAGCGCCGGACGGGGAACCGGCAGGCCAATGGCCATTTCCGGGCAGACCGGTTCAAAACGGACCAACGGCGACAGCTCTTCAACGGCAAAGGCCAGTCGCTTGTGCCCGCCGTCAAAACGCACGGTTTCCCCTAACAGACAGGCACTGATGCCAACAGGGATTTTTTCACTCATAGCGGCTCCTTATAGACTCTCCGTAAGTGTAGCATCGTTGTCGTTTCTGGAAACGCGCGAAACGCTTGATAGCGCTACGCTTATCAGGCCTACAGCGCCTAAGGTTTTTCACATTCCACACATAAAAAAACCGCCCCGAGGGGCGGTTGGCTTAGCTGCTGTGTGGGCTTCGCCCTTTTAGTAAAAATCGCAGGCCACTTTTTCGGCCTGATCCATCCATACCGGCTTATCGCTGGTTTTCGCCCAGACGCGGTGCAGATAGCTGTAGAAACGGGCGCGATCTTTCCAGAACAGCATAAACGGCAGCGCCGCTACACCTGCCACCACGGCAAAAACGCGACGGGCAAGGATCACATGCACTGGATAATCTTGATATAGAGACATACGTTTTTCCCCCTTTTTACCCCGTCGTCCTTCACGAGGCTGGCGTGTCGGTAATGTTTACCGAAATAATCAATTTACTTCACTGGTTAAAATAGTACCGCTTTGTCTGTAATTTTACTACTCATCCGACCACTATTTTTTCACCATTGCCGAAATATTTACCTTTGTCGCGTAGTAAAGTTACAGGATAGTTAAATTAATACTAAACATTAGTTAAATTGTGCCTTTGTGATTTTTATACTTTTTTTACACCCGCCTCGCCAATTTTTGCAAAATCTTTGCGCCGAAAATCCTACCTTCACTGCACATCCTAAGAAAACCACGGAGGTGGAGTGTGAGTGCAGGCGTGATAACCGGTGTGGTACTGGTTTTCCTGTTGTTGGGCTATCTGGTTTATGCCCTGATTAACGCGGAGGCCTTCTGATGGCGGCACAGGCGTTTTTACTGATAGCCAGCTTTTTACTGGTGCTATTTCTGCTGGCACGTCCGCTGGGGACGCTGCTGGCGAGGCTGATTGCAAACCGGCCGCTGGCGGGCACCGCGGCAGTTGAACGCGGTATCTGGCGTATCACCGGCATCCAACCAACGGAGATGACGTGGCGTCACTATTTACTGGCGATCCTCGCCATCAACCTGCTCGGCGTGCTGGTTCTGTTTATGATCCTGACCTTTCAGGCGCAGCTGCCGTTTAACCCGCAGCAGTTGCCTGGTCTGTCATGGCACCTGGCACTGAATACCGCCGTAAGCTTTGTGGCGAACACTAACTGGCAAGCCTACAGCGGCGAGAGCACGCTGAGCTACTTCAGCCAGATGGCTGGCCTGACGGTGCAGAACTTTCTCTCTGCTGCCAGCGGGATGGCGGTAATCTTCGCCCTGATCCGCGCCTTTTCCCACAAAAGCGTCAACACATTGGGTAACGCCTGGGTAGATATCACCCGTATCACCCTGTGGGTACTACTCCCCCTCGCCCTGCTGCTGGCGCTAATTTTTATCCAACAGGGGGCGCTGCAAAACCTCAACGCGTATCAGCCCTACACCTCACTGGAGGGCGTCAAGGGTCTGCTGCCGATGGGGCCGGTCGCCTCCCAGGAGGCGATCAAGATGCTGGGGACCAACGGCGGAGGCTTCTTTAACGCCAACTCCGCACATCCGTTTGAGAACCCGACGGCGCTGACCAACTTCCTGCAGATGCTGGCCATATTCCTTATTCCTACGGCGCTCTGCTTCGCCTTCGGCGATGCGGTAGGCGATCGTCGCCAGGGCCACGCTATTCTCTGGGCGATGTCGATTATTTTTGTCATCTGTGCCGGACTGGTGATGTGGGCCGAGCTAAACGGCAACCCGCATCTGCTGACGCTGGGGACGGACGGCACCGCCAATATGGAGGGGAAAGAGAGCCGCTTTGGCATCCTCGCCAGCAGCCTCTTTGCGGTAGTGACCACTGCGGCCTCCTGCGGCGCGGTCAATGCGATGCATGACTCCTTTACCGCGCTGGGCGGCATGGTGCCGCTATGGCTGATGCAGATTGGTGAAGTGGTCTTCGGCGGGGTCGGATCGGGCCTCTACGGCATGCTGCTCTTTGTGCTGCTGGCGGTGTTTATCGCCGGGCTGATGATCGGCCGCACGCCAGAGTATCTGGGGAAAAAGATCGACGTACGGGAGATGAAGATGACCGCGCTGGCGATCCTCGTTACCCCTGCGCTGGTGCTGCTCGGCACGGCGCTGGCGATGATGACCGACGCCGGACGCGCGGGCATGCTTAACCCTGGAGCGCATGGCTTTAGTGAGGTGCTCTACGCCGTCTCGTCCGCAGCCAACAACAACGGCAGCGCCTTTGCTGGCCTCAGCGCCAACACCCCGTTCTGGAACTGTCTGCTGGCGTTCTGCATGTTTGTCGGCCGCTTCGGCGTCATCGTCCCGGTCATGGCCATCGCCGGATCGCTGGTGATGAAAAAGAGCCAGCCCGTCAGCCCCGGTACGCTGCCCACCCACGGCGCGCTGTTTGTTGGTCTGCTGATCGGCACCGTGCTGCTCGTTGGCGCGCTGACCTTTATCCCCGCGCTGGCCTTAGGTCCAATCGCGGAACACCTTTCCTTACGCTAAGCCTGGCGGGAGCCTTTATGAGTCGTAAGCAACTTGCCCTGTTCGAACCCGCGCTGGTTCGCGAGGCACTATTAGCCTCTTTTGTAAAACTCAGCCCACGGGTGCAGTGGCGTAACCCGGTGATGTTTATCGTCTGGATCGGCAGCCTGCTCACTACCCTGCTGGCGATTGCCATGGCCGCAGGCTACCTCAGCGGCAGCGCGGCCTTTACCGGTGCGATTAGCCTCTGGCTGTGGTTTACCGTGCTGTTTGCCAACGTCGCCGAAGCGCTGGCCGAGGGGCGTAGCAAAGCCCAGGCCAGCAGCCTGAAAGGCGTCAACAAAACCGCCTTCGCCCGCAAACTGCGCGCACCGCAGTATGGCGCACCAACCGATCGTGTCCCTGCCGCCGACCTGCGCCGGGGCGACGTGGTACTGGTCGAAGCAGGCGATATCATCCCCTGTGACGGCGAGGCCATTGAGGGAGGCGCGTCGGTGGATGAGAGCGCCATTACCGGCGAATCCGCCCCGGTTATTCGTGAATCCGGGGGTGATTTTGCCTCAGTCACCGGCGGTACGCGCATCCTTTCTGACTGGCTGGTGATCCGTTGCAGCGTTAACCCTGGCGAGACCTTCCTCGACAGGATGATTGCCATGGTGGAAGGCGCGCAGCGGCGTAAAACGCCCAACGAGATCGCGCTGACCATTCTGCTGGTAGCGCTGACGATTGTCTTCCTGCTGGCCACCGCGACCCTCTGGCCCTTCTCTGCCTGGGGTGGAACAGCGGTGAGCGTCACCGTGCTGGTGGCCCTGCTGGTGTGTCTGATCCCGACGACTATTGGGGGCCTGCTCTCTGCCATCGGCGTCGCCGGGATGAGCCGGATGCTCGGGGCGAATGTCATCGCCACCAGCGGCCGGGCGGTAGAGGCGGCGGGGGATATCGACGTACTGCTGCTGGATAAAACCGGCACCATCACTCTTGGCAACCGCCAGGCCGCTGAATTTTTACCGGCTAAGGGCGTGGACGAGCAAACCCTGGCCGATGCGGCACAGCTGGCGTCGCTGGCGGATGAGACCCCAGAGGGGCGCAGCATCGTGGTGCTGGCGAAGCAGCGCTTTAATCTGCGCGAGCGCGACGTCCAGAGCCTGAACGCCACCTTTGTCCCCTTCACCGCCCAGACGCGGATGAGCGGCATCAACATTCAGGATCGGCAGATCCGCAAGGGCTCGGTCGATGCTCTGCGCCGTCACATTGCTGCCAACGGCGGCGAGTTTCCTACCGAGGTTGACGCCCTGGTGGAACAGGTGGCGAGCCGGGGGGCGACGCCGCTGGTGGTCGCCGAGGGCAACCGGGTGCTGGGGGTGATCCCCCTGAAGGACGTAGTCAAAGGCGGGATCAAGGCGCGCTTTGCCCAGCTGCGCAAGATGGGCATCAAAACGGTGATGATCACCGGCGATAACCGCCTGACCGCCGCCGCCATTGCCGCCGAGGCGGGGGTGGATGACTTTCTGGCCGAGGCGACGCCAGAAGCCAAGCTGGCACTGATTCGCCAGTACCAGGCCGAGGGTCGGCTGGTGGCGATGACCGGGGACGGCACCAACGATGCCCCAGCGCTGGCCCAGGCCGACGTGGCGGTGGCGATGAACTCCGGTACCCAGGCAGCCAAGGAGGCGGGCAACATGGTGGATCTCGACTCCAACCCCACCAAGCTGATCGAGGTGGTCCATATTGGCAAACAGATGTTGATGACCCGTGGCTCGCTGACCACCTTTAGCATCGCCAACGACGTGGCAAAGTACTTTGCCATTATTCCTGCTGCGTTTGCGGTGACCTACCCGCCGCTTAACGCCCTGAATATTATGCACCTCCACTCTCCCAGCTCGGCGATCCTCAGCGCGGTGATTTTTAATGCGCTGATCATTATCGTCCTGATCCCGCTGGCCTTGAAAGGGGTGAGCTATACGCCGCTCTCGGCTCAGGCGATGCTGCGCCGTAATCTGTGGATCTACGGCCTGGGCGGGCTGATCGTGCCCTTTATCGGCATCAAAGCGATCGATCTGCTGTTAACGCTTTTCGGCCTGGTTTAAGAGGATCGCAACATGACTATATTTCGCCCAGCTCTTTTTCTGCTTTTGCTGTTAACACTGATCACCGGCGGCCTCTATCCGCTGGTGACTACACTGCTCGGCCAGGGACTGTTTCCGGCACAGGCCAACGGCTCGCTGATCCTGGAAGATAATCAGATCCGTGGGTCGCGCCTGATCGGCCAGGCGTTTAGCGCGCCTGGCTACTTCTCCGGCCGCCCTTCCGCTACCGCCGACGCCCCCTACAATCCGCAGGCGTCGGGGGGCAGCAACCTGGCCGGCAGCAATCCGGCGCTTGATGAGGCGATCGCTGCCCGCATCGCGGCGTTACGCGCCGCCAACCCGCAGGCTAACCCGCGCGTGCCGGTGGAACTGGTCACCGCCTCTGCCAGCGGGCTGGATTACAGTCTGTCGCCAGCAGCGGTGGCATGGCAGATCCCGCGTGTGGCGGCGGCGCGTAACCTGTCCGCTGCGCAGGTTGCTGAGTTGGTCGCTAAACACACCCACAAACCGCTGCTGAGCTTTACCGGCGAACCGGGAGTGAATATTGTGGAGCTAAATCTCGCCCTTGATGCGTATAAGGACACACCTAAATGACAGACGAGCCGTTGCGTCCCGATCCCGATCGCCTGCTGGAGCAGGCCAGCAGCACGCATCGCGGCAGGCTGAAGATCTTTTTCGGGGCCTGCGCGGGGGTAGGCAAAACCTTCGCTATGCTCGCCGAAGCGCAACGGCTGCGGGCCCAGGGGCTGGATATCGTAGCGGGCGTGGTTGAGACCCACGGCCGTCAGGAGACAGCGGCGATGCTGGAAAACCTGGCGATCCTGCCGCTCAACGTCACTAACCATCGGGGGCGGCGTCTGGCAGAGTTCGACCTCGACGGGGCGCTGGCCCGGCGTCCGGCGCTGATCCTGATGGACGAGCTGGCCCACACCAACGCGCCGGGCTCCCGCCACCCGAAGCGCTGGCAGGATGTCGACGAGCTGCTGGAGGCGGGCATCGACGTCTTTACCACCCTTAACGTGCAGCATCTGGAGAGCCTGAACGATGTGGTGAGCGGCGTGACCGGGATCCAGGTGCGGGAGACCGTGCCGGATCCCTTTTTTGACGCCGCCGACGACGTGGTGCTGGTTGACCTGCCCCCGGACGATCTTCGTCAGCGCCTGCACGAGGGCAAGGTCTATATGGGTGGCCAGGCCGAGCGCGCTATAGAGCACTTTTTCCGCAAGGGCAACCTGATCGCCCTGCGCGAGCTGGCTCTCCGGCGCACCGCCGACCGCGTTGACTCCCAGATGCGCGCCTGGCGCGACAACGAGGGCCTGGAGAAGGTCTGGCATACCCGCGACGCCATTCTGCTCTGTATCGGTCACGGCCGGGGTAATGAGAAGCTGGTGCGTACCGCCGCGCGGCTGGCGGCGAAGCTGGGCAGCATCTGGCATGCGGTTTACGTCGAGACGCCCACCCTGCACAAGCTGCCCGCCCAGCAGCGGCGGGCCATTTTAAGCGCCCTGCGGCTGGCGCAGTCGCTGGGGGCAGAGACCGCCACCCTTGCCGATCCGGCGGAGGAGCGGGCCGTGCTGCGCTACGCTCGGGAGCATAACCTGGGCAAAATCGTTATTGGTCGCCAGGGCCAGCGCCGCTGGTGGCATCCCCCCTCGTTCGCCGAGCGCCTTGCTCGCCACGCGCCCGACCTCGATCTGCTCGTCGTTGCCGTTGAAGAGAGCGCCTCTTCTTACTCCTCGCGCGCCGTTGATGCCCGTCCGCTGATGGAGAGGTGGCGGGTACAGATCATCGGCGGTCTGGTGGCGATTGCGCTCTGCGCCCTGATCACCTTCATTGCCAGCCAGTGGCTGATCGCTTTCGACGCCGCCAACCTGGTGATGCTCTACCTGCTAGGGGTCGTGATCGTGGCCCTGCTCTACGGTCGCTGGCCGTCGGTGCTGGCGACCGTCATTAATGTCATCAGCTTCGATCTCTTTTTTATCGCTCCGCGCGGCACGCTGGCGGTCTCCGACGTCCAGTATCTGCTGACCTTTGGCGTGATGCTGACGGTGGGGCTGGTGATCGGCAACCTGACCGCAGGGGTCCGCTATCAGGCCCGCATCGCCCGCTACCGCGAGCAGCGGACCCGTCACCTGTATGAGATGTCGAAAGCGCTGGCGGTGGGCCGTAGCGAGCAGGATATTGCCCTCACCGGCGAGAGATTTATCCAGTCGACCTTTCATGCCCGCAGTCAGATCCTGCTCCCGGATGAGAGCGGTAAGCTGCGGGCGGTCACGCCTGTGCAAAGCCTAACCCCGTGGGATGAGGCCATCGCCCAGTGGAGCCTGAGCAAAGGCCTGCCCGCCGGAGCCGGCACCGATACCCTGCCCGGCGTGCCCTATCTTATTCTGCCCCTGAAAAACGGGGATAAAACCCGGGGCGTGGCCATCGTCGAACCAGCCAGCCTGCGTCAGCTGATGATCCCCGAGCAGCAGCGGCTGCTGGAGACCTTTGCCCTGCTGGTGACCAGCGCGCTGGAGCGGCTGGCATTAACCACCAGCGAACAGCACGCCAGGCTTACCAGCGAGCGGGAGAGCATTCGCCACTCGCTGCTGGCGGCGCTCTCTCACGATCTGCGTACCCCGCTCACCGTGCTGTTTGGTCAGGCGGAGATTTTGACCCTCGATCTGGCCAGCGATGGCTCAAAACATGCTCCGCAGGCCAGCGAGATCCGTCAGCAGGTGCTGAGCATGACCCGGCTGGTGAATAACCTGCTTGATATGGCGCGCATCCAGTCCGGCGGTTTCAGCCTGAAGCTGGAGTGGCTAACGCTGGAGGAGATCGTCGGTAGCGCCCTGCAGGCGTTGGATACTATCAGCGGCGGGCGGCCGGTCCAGCTGGACCTGCCCGACCCGCTGATGCTGGTGCGGGTCGACGGCCCGCTGTTTGAGCGCGTGTTGGTCAACCTGCTGGAGAATGCCATGAAGTACGCCGGGCCTGCGGCGACCATCGGCATTAACGCCTGGCGAGAGGAGACCCAGCTTCGGCTGGAGGTGTGGGACAGCGGGCCGGGGATCCCGGCGGGGCAAGAGCAGGAGATTTTTGCTAAATTTGCCCGGGGTAACAAAGAGTCGGCTATTCCAGGCGTGGGACTGGGGCTGGCTATCTGCGAAGCGATTGTAGAGGTTCACGGCGGCACGATCGCCGTCGTCAACCGACCCGAGGGGGGAGCGTGCTTTCGTGTTACACTCCCGCAAACAGCGCCGCCAGGGCTTGACGAGTTAACCGGAGAAGCGTGATCAACATTTTAATCGTAGAGGATGAGCAGGCTATCGTTCGCTTTGTGCGCGCCGCGCTGGAGGCCGATGGCCTGCGGGTACACGAGGCGCAGACCCTACAGCGCGGCCTGCTGGAAGCGGCAACGCGCAAACCCGATGCGATTATCCTCGATCTTGGCCTGCCCGACGGCGACGGTCTCGATTTTATTCGCGATCTGCGCCAGTGGAGCCAGACGCCGATCATCGTGCTCTCTGCCCGCGCCGAGGAGCAGGATAAAATCGCCGCCCTCGATGCGGGCGCGGATGACTATCTCAGCAAGCCGTTTGGCATTGGAGAGCTACAGGCGCGCCTGCGGGTCGCGCTTCGCCGCCACGGCAGCGCCAGCCAGAGCGATCCGCTGATAACCTTCTCTGATGTGCGCGTTGACCTGGCTGCCAGGCGCATTCAGCGCGGCGAGGAGGAGATCCACCTGACGCCTATCGAGTTCCGTCTGCTGGCGGTGCTGATAGGCCACCACGGTAAGGTGCTCACCCAGCGGCAGCTGCTGCGCGAGGTGTGGGGCCCAAATGCGGTCGAACACAGCCACTATTTACGTATCTATATGGGCCACCTGCGGCAAAAGCTGGAAAACGATCCAGCCCGCCCGCGTCACTTTATTACCGAAACCGGAATTGGTTACCGCTTTATGCTGTAAATAGTTACTTTCTTTTTACGCCTATATTTAATTCCACAGGTTTATTCCAAGCCTTTAAATAACGGCATAATAACGCCAAATTAAATTAAAACACTCCCTGCCAGCGCTATTTTTATTGATCAACCTCACGGTGAAAATTAAATCCGCCGATAGAATGGCCCCCGACATCAGTTAGCTTTACGCTATATCCCAACCTGTAAAATCAACTCGTTATAAGAGTTGAGGGATGGCTTTTACCTAAAATAAGGATGTACTATGCAACGCTTAAAAATAGCGGCCAGCCGGGCCTGCCACGACTTTATTTCTACCCGCCGCGATATTATCGATCTGCACGACAGTAACTTTATTGACGTTGCCGCCGCCGTACTCTCTATTAATGATATCCATAAAGGGATGGTGGAAAAAATCGAAGAGACCGGATTTAATATTCCTGTTTTCGTGATGACCCACGAGGCAGAATTTGTTCCCGCAACCTACCTACCCGATATCTACGGTGTCTTTCAATACGGTAACGCCAACCGTGAATATTATAGCCGTCAGCTTGAAACCGCCGCACTGAAATATGAGCGTGGGCTGCGTCCGCCCTTTTTCAGCGCCCTCATAGACTACGTCAAGCAGGGCAACAGCGCCTTCGACTGTCCGGGCCACCAGGGCGGACAATTTTTCCGCCGCCATCCTACCGGCAGCCAGTTTGTGGATTTCTTTGGCGAAGCGCTGTTCCGGGCCGATCTCTGCAATGCCGACGTGGCGATGGGCGATCTGCTGATCCATGAGGGTGCCCCCTGCCTGGCCCAGCAGCATGCGGCCAAAGTGTTCAATGCCGATAAGACCTACTTCGTTCTCAACGGCACCTCGTCAGCTAACAAGGTGGTGCTTAACGCCCTGCTGGCACCGGGCGATCTGGTGCTGTTCGATCGCAACAACCACAAGTCTAACCACCACGGCGCGCTGCTGCAGGCGGGAGCCACGCCGGTTTATCTGGAGACGGCGCGTAATCCCTACGGCTTTATCGGCGGCATCGACGCCCACTGCTTTGAAGAGCCCTATCTGCGCGAACTGGTGGCAGAGGTCTCCCCTGAACATAACCAGCGCCAGCGCCCGTTCCGTCTGGCGGTGATCCAGCTTGGCACCTACGACGGCACCATTTACAACGCCCGTCAGGTCGTGGACACCATTGGCCACCTCTGCGACTACATCCTGTTCGACTCGGCATGGGTGGGCTATGAGCAGTTTATTCCGATGATGGCCGACTGCTCACCGCTGCTGCTGGATCTCAATGAGAACGATCCCGGCATTCTGGTTACTCAGTCGGTGCACAAGCAGCAGGCGGGCTTCTCCCAGACTTCGCAGATCCACAAAAAAGATAGCCACATCAAGGGGCAGCCGCGCTACGTTCCGCACAAGCGTTTGAACAACGCCTTTATGATGCACGCCTCCACCAGCCCCTTCTATCCTCTCTTTGCCGCGCTGGATGTTAACGCCCGCATGCACGAGGGTGAGAGCGGGAAGCGGATGTGGATGCGCTGCGTTGAGCAAGGCATCGAGGCCCGTAAGATGATCCTCGATCAGTGCCGATTTATCCGTCCTTTCGTGCCAACCACCGTAGACAATCGTCCGTGGGACTCTTACAAAACCGCCGAGATCGCCCGCGATCTGCGCTTCTTCCACTTCGTTCCCGGCGAGAACTGGCACGCCTTTGAGGGCTATGCCCCGCACCAGTACTTTATCGATCCCTGCAAGCTGCTGCTGACCACGCCGGGAATCGATGCGGCGACCGGCGAATATGAGGAGTTTGGCGTCCCGGCGACCATTCTCGCCAACTACCTGCGCGAAAACGGCGTGGTGCCGGAGAAGTGCGATCTTAACTCTATCCTCTTCCTGCTTACGCCTGCGGAAGATATGGGCAAGCTGCAGCAGCTGGTGGCCCGGCTGGCGCAGTTTGAGACGCTGCTGGCCAGCGATGCGCCGCTGCAAGAGGTGCTGCCGTCGATCTACCATCAGCACCCGGAGCGCTACGCCGGTTATACCCTGCGTCAGCTCTCCCAGGAGATGCACGACCTCTATGCGCGCAACAACGTTAAGCAGCTGCAGAAAGAGATGTTCCGTAAAGCCTGCTTACCGTCGGTGCGCATGTCGCCTCAGGAGGCCAACTACGCCTTTATTCGCGGCGAGAGCGAGCTGGTGCTGCTGAGCAAGGCCGAAGGTCGGATTGCCGCCGAAGGCGCGCTTCCCTACCCGCCGGGCGTACTGTGCGTTGTGCCGGGTGAGGTGTGGGGAGGTTCCGTCTTGCGCTACTTTACCGCGCTTGAGGAGGGGATCAATCTGCTGCCAGGCTTCGCGCCGGAGCTACAGGGGGTCTACATTCAGGAGCATGAGGGGCGTAAGGCGGTGTGGTGTAACGTGATCAAACAGTAAACATTATCCGGAAAGAGTAACGCCCGGCAGCGCGATGCCACCGGGCGCTTAACAGCATCAAGCGTTTTTCAGCACTTCGCTAACAATCTCTACCGCTTCTTTCTCGATCAGCTTCCGGTGCTCTTCACCGAGGAAGCTTTCGCAGTAAATCTTGTAGGCATCTTCCGTACCGGACGGACGTGCGGCAAACCAGCCGTTGTCGGTCATCACCTTCAGCCCGCCGATAGAGGCGCCGTTACCCGGTGCCGCCGTCAGACGTGCCGTAATCGGATCCCCTGCCAGCTGGCTGGCGCTGACCATCTCTGGCGACAGCTTCGACAGCGCCGCTTTCTGGGCAGAGGTCGCCCCCGCCTGCAGACGATTATAGCTTGGCGCGCCAAAGCGCTCGGCCAGGTCATCGTAGTGCTGCTGCGGGTTTTTACCGGTGACGGCGGTGATTTCCGCAGCCAGCAGGCACATGATAATACCGTCTTTATCGGTGGACCACGGCGTGCCGTCAAAGCGCAGGAAGGAGGCCCCGGCGCTCTCTTCGCCGCCAAAACCAAAGCTGCCGTCGTGCAGCCCGTCAACAAACCACTTGAAGCCAACCGGCACTTCTACCAGCTTGCGGCCCAGATCGTTCACCACGCGGTCAATCATCGCGGAGGAGACCAACGTTTTACCTACCGCTACCTCTTTGCCCCACTGCGGACGATGCTGGAACAGGTAGTTGATCGCCACCGCCAGGTAGTGGTTCGGGTTCATCAGCCCTGCCGGGGTAACGATGCCGTGACGGTCATAGTCTGGATCGTTAGCAAAGGCCAGATCGAACTTGTCGCGCAGCGCCAGCAGGCCAGCCATCGCACACTCGGAGGAGCAGTCCATACGGATCGCGCCATCTTTGTCGAGGTGCATAAAGCGGAAGGTCTGATCGACCTGATCGTTAACGATGGTCAGATCCAGCTTGTAGAATTCGGCAATGCGTTTCCAGTACTCGATACCGGAGCCGCCCAGCGGATCGACGCCCAGCTTCAGCCCGGCTTTCTGGATTGCGGCCATGTCGACGATCTCGGCCAACCCTTCGATAAACGGCTGAACCAGATCTTTCTCGGTCACGCGGCCAGAGGCCATGGCTTCGTCAAGCGTCATGCGCTTAACCCCTTCCAGACTCGCTGCCAGCAGAGCGTTGGCACGATCTTCGACGACCCTGGTCACATTGGTATCGGCTGGCCCCCCGTTAGGCGGGTTATATTTGATACCGCCATCTTCCGGCGGGTTGTGCGAAGGGGTAATAACGATGCCGTCAGCCTGCACGCCGCCCTGCTTGTTGTGCTCGAGGATAGCATTCGATACCGCAGGCGTTGGCGTATAGCCGTTGTTCTCCTGCACGATGATATCGACGCCGTTGGCAGCCAGCACTTCCAGCACGGAGATAAACGCTGGCTCGGAGAGCGCGTGAGTATCCTTACCGACATAGCACGGCCCGGTGATGCCGTTTTTAGCGCGCTCTTCAGCAATCGCCTGCGCAATAGCCAAGATGTGTGGTTCGTTGAAGCTATGGCGTACCGAACTGCCGCGGTGGCCGGAGGTGCCGAATTTTACCGCATGTTCGCTATTGCCCACTTCCGGCTTCAGCACGTAGTACTGCGCGGTAAGCTGAGCGACGTTAATCAGATCGCCCTGTTGTGCAGGCTGTCCTGCGCGTTCATGATTTGCCATTGCCTGATCCTTCTTGTGCAAGGGTTAGATTGTGCCGCAAACCTTGTCAATCAGCTCCACCGGGAACTGCATCGACTGCATGATATGCTCCACCATGCTGCGTTTGCGGTCCGTATTCGTATTCGTGATCACCCAGTATGGCGTATTTGCCAGGTGCTTAGGTTTGGTCTGCGCCCCGTTTTGCAGCAGCGTCTGCTGATCGCCGGCAAAGTAAACACGGGTACGGCCGTGCAGGGACTCCGTCGCCTCGGCAAACGCTTTCTCATCCAATGAATAGAGTGTAGACAGCACCAGCATGAAGCGGTTAACCGCTTTTCTCTGTTCTGCATATTCATCAGACAGCAGCAGCTCGCGCATGGCACGGACTTTGTCTTTCACAGGATTAGCCGGCTTCACCTCGGCCGGGACGTTGACAATGGCGGCCTCTTTCGGGGCGGTGGCCGCTGGCCTGCTGCCGTTGGCGGTAAACTTCAGCATCCGGCGTAAAATCTCGGATGCGCTCTCGCCGATGTGTTTGGTGTGGCTAGCAATATAGCTGTAAAGCTCATCATCAACTTCGATCGTTTTCATTTTAATCCAGTGGAGTATCTTATCTGAATACAAGCTGTTGGGATTATAGGCGAAATCTCAACAACGGTTAACGTCAGGCAAAAGTCGGTTCGCGTCGACCCCTTGCAGCCAGGCGGTAGAATAGTCAACATAATACCCTAACCCGACAGAGCGAAAAAAAGAACTTTGCCATGAAATTGAATACCCGAGCGCAATCTGCACAACATCCGCACAACAATTCTCCCATTGTCCTGGTCCACGGTCTGTTTGGCAGCCTGGACAACCTCGGCGTGCTGGCGCGCGATCTGGTAAACGATCACGATATCATTCAGGTTGATATGCGCAACCATGGTCTCTCTCCCCGCTCGCCGGAGATGAACTACCCGGCCATGGCGCAGGATCTGTTGGATACGCTTGACGCGCAGGGCCTGGAGAAGGCGACGTTTATCGGCCACTCCATGGGCGGCAAGGCGGTCATGGCACTTACCGCGCTCGCCCCTGAACGCATTGACCAGCTGGTCGCCATTGATATTGCCCCCGTTGCCTATCAGGTACGCCGCCACGACGACATTTTTGTCGCTATCAATGCGGTGACGGCTGCCGGGGCCACCAGCCGCCAGCAGGCCGCCGCCCTGATGCGCCAGACGCTACACGAAGAGGGCGTTATTCAGTTTCTTCTGAAATCGTTTATCGACGGCGCATGGCGCTTCAACGTGCCGACGCTGTGGGATCGCTACGAAGAGATTATTGGCTGGCAGACCGTGCCGGCCTGGGATCGCCCGGCGCTGTTTGTGCGCGGCGGCCAGTCGCCCTACGTCACCGAGGCCCATCGCGATGCGCTGCTTGCCCAGTTCCCGCAGGCGCGGGCGCACGTGATTGCCGGCGCTGGCCACTGGGTACACGCTGAAAAGCCCGAGGCAGTGCTGCGGGCGATCCGCCGCTATCTGGCGCACGATGCAGGCTGATTAAAAACCCGGCGACCGGACGCGGCAAGGCTTACGGTCGTTGGCGTCCCTGCTCTGCTGATGTATGATGGCGCGCTAATCGCGCAGGGATACCCTGGCAGCCTGTTTTCCCTCGACGTCACCCTAAATCATGGCAAAAGAACAAACGGACCGTACGACACTAGATCTGTTCGCGAACGAGCGTCGCCCGGGACGACCGAAAACGAATCCGCTTTCGCGTGACGAACAGCTACGCATCAATAAGCGCAACCAGCTTAAACGCGACAAAGTTCGTGGGCTTAAGCGCGTCGAGCTGAAGATGAACGCTGACGCCGTTGAGGCGCTCAACGCGCTGGCCGATGCCCGGCAGATGAGCCGTAGCGAACTGATCGAAGAGCTGCTGCTGACCCAGCTCAAGGCCCTGCACCGCCAGGGCGACGTCTGAAAAACACTTCAAATCACACTTTCATGTAGCACAGAGTGCAGTCTGGGCGATTACGAATTTCGCGTACGCCGCTGTTCTGCTATTATTGCCCTTATCCGTGGGCCGTGCTCCACCACCATATCATTAAGTTTCAAGAGGTTATTTTACTCATGGCAATTACAGGTATTTTTTTCGGTAGCGACACCGGTAACACCGAAAATATCGCAAAGATGATCCAAAAGCAGCTTGGTCCAGACGTTGCTGACGTGCATGACATTGCCAAGAGCAGCAAAGAAGATCTGGAAGGCTATGATATCCTGCTGCTGGGCATCCCAACCTGGTACTATGGTGAAGCGCAGTGCGACTGGGATGACTTCTTCCCAACGCTGGAAGAGGTGGACTTCAACGGTAAGCTGGTGGCGCTATTCGGCTGTGGCGACCAGGAAGACTACGCAGAGTACTTCTGTGATGCCCTCGGCACCATTCGTGATATCATTGAACCCAACGGGGCGACGATCGTCGGTCACTGGCCAACCGCTGGTTACCACTTCGAAGCGTCTAAAGGCCTGGCCGATGACGATCACTTCGTGGGCCTCGCCATCGACGAAGACCGCCAGCCGGAACTGACCGCCGAGCGCGTTGAGAAGTGGGTCAAGCAGATCTCTGAAGAGCTGCACCTTGACGAGATCGTTAACGCCTGATTTTTAGATGGCGCAGCCTAAGGGCTGCGCTGCTATTGATAGATAAAAGCAATAGAAATAATTGCTACAAATTTTTAACTTTCGCGTACATACCTGTACAATATCCCCTGGTCAAACGGGTTGCGCAACGATTGTTTGTTGGCGAGGCCACGTTTTTATACGCATACTTTACTTGAGGACTTGTAGTTTTCATTAAGAAGTGGCAATTCTATAATGAGACGCATTTACTCAAGGTCATTCTCATTAACTTCCGCCTCGGAAGTGAATCGATTAGCAACAGGACAGACTCCGCATGACTGACAATAACACCGCATTAAAGAAGGCCGGCTTGAAAGTCACGCTTCCTCGTTTAAAAATTCTGGAAGTGCTTCAGGGACCGGATAACCATCATGTCAGTGCGGAAGACTTATACAAGCGACTGATCGACATGGGCGAGGAAATTGGTCTGGCTACCGTGTATCGTGTGCTTAACCAGTTTGATGATGCCGGGATTGTCACCCGTCATAACTTTGAAGGCGGCAAATCCGTTTTCGAACTGACCCAGCAGCATCACCACGATCATCTGATCTGCCTCGACTGCGGCAAGGTGATCGAGTTTAGCGATGATTCTATCGAAGCTCGCCAGCGTGAAATCGCCACTAAGCACGGCATCCGCCTGACGAACCACAGCCTCTATCTTTACGGTCACTGCGCTGAAGGCGACTGCCGTGAAAATGAACACGCGCATGAGACCACGCCGCGTAAGCTGTAATTGATACGGTAACGAAAAAGGGTCACCTCAGGGTGACCCTTTTTTTATCTATTGCCTGCCGTTTGTTACCAGCAAACAAACCCGCCATCGACCAGCAGATCCACACCGGTGCAGAACGACGAGGCATCTGCGGCAAGGAAAATCGCCGGGCCAGCCATCTCCTCAACCTTTGCCATACGCTGCATAGGCGTCTGGCTCTCAAACGATTTTGTCTGGTGCACCATCTCTGGACGGGTGTTCATCGGGGTCGCCGTGTAGCCTGGGCTAATTGTGTTAACGCGGATATTTTTCTCCGCCCACTCCATCGCCAGGCTTTTGCTTAAGTGGATCACCCCCGCCTTCGAGCAGTTATAGTGGGCCTGCTCCAGCCCCCGGTTAACAATCACGCCCGACATAGAGGCGATATTGATAATCGAGCCGCCGCCGCTCTCCAGCATCAGCTCGGCCTCGGCTTTACAGCTGTTCCAGACGCCGGTCAGGTTGATATCGATAACCCGCTGCCACTGGTCTGGCTCCATCTCCAGCGCCGGATTAGCGTTGGCAATCCCGGCGGCGTTGAGCGCCACATCAAGACGACCAAACTGCGTCTTCACCTCAGCGATAGCAGCGCGCAGGTGCGCAATGTCGCGTACGTCGCCGGTATAGGCAAAGGCGCTGCCGCCCATCTCCTGAATCGTGTTTACGGTTTCCAGCAGGCCGCCATCCTCGCGTAGATCGAAGCAGGCCACCTTCGCCCCCGCGCTGGCAAAGCCGTAAGCAATCATTTGACCAATACCGCTGCCTGCCCCGGTGACAAACGCGACGCGATCGCTTAAATCAAACAGTCTTTGGGAAAAGTGTTTATCCATGGTTTCACTCCAAAATGTGTTACGACATGATCAAGCCGCCATCAACGTTGATGGTTTGCCCCGTAATGTAGGCTGCATCCTCGGACGCCAGAAATGCCACCAGCCCGGCAACGTCGGCAGGTTTGCCCGCCCGTTTGAGGGGGATCCCCTGCACCCATTCATCCATAAGCTCGCCTTTTTTATACTGCTTCTCTGGCGTGCTCAGGATCTCGCCCCACACGCGGTCGTTGTAGTCCCACATGTTGGTCTCGATGATCCCAGGGCAGAATGCGTTCACCGTAATGTTGTGCTGGGCCAGCTCTAGCGCGAGGCTTTGGGTAATACCAATTACGCCCATTTTGCTGGCCGCGTAGTGCGGGGTGTAGATAAAGCCAACCCGGCCCTGGCCGGAAGAGGTGTTGATCAGACGACCACTCTGCTGCTTGACCATATACTTTGCGGCCTCACGGCAGCATAGCCATACGCCGGTGGTGTTCACGCTGAGTACGTTATCGAACTCCTGACGCGTCATTTTATCGAAGCGGTCGATGGTGATAATGCCGGCGTTTTGGATAGAGACATCAATGCTGCCAAAGGTACGATGCGCGAGGCGGTAGAGCTCGGTGACCTGCTCTTCATTGGTAACGTCGGCGACGAAGGAGATAATATTTTCATGGTACTCCTCTCTCAATCGCTCGGCGGTCTCTATGACCTCTGCCGAGTAGTCCGACAGCACCAGATTTGCGCCCGCATCGGCAAATTTTCTGGCGATGCCCTCGCCGATGCCTTTGGCAGCCCCGGTAATGACAACCGTTTTATTTTCGAATACATAGCCCATACTTCTCTCCTCACCCGCTATTCAAAATTTGTGTAGAGTTCTTTCGACGGCCTGTTGCCACTCCCGCCAGCGTTTTTGTAAACGGCCATGACGCTCCATGTTGGGGCGAAATTCACTGTGCGGGTAAAGGTACTGTTTTAGCTCATCGAGTGAGAGTTGCCCCACGGCCTTGCGCGCTAAGAGCGCCGCACCGATTGCAGAGAGTTCAGGCACGTCGCTGCGCATAACCGGGCAACCCAGCAGGTCTGACTGATACTGCATCAGCCAGTCATTTTTGGTTGGCCCACCATCGACCATCAACGCGTTCAGCGAAAAGTCGTTGTGCTGCCGCATCGCCGTGACCACGTCGGCGATCTGGTAGGTAATGGCCTCTAGCGCTGCCCGGATCAGGTGCGCGCGTTTTACGCCACGGCTCAGGCCGCAGATCACCCCGCGGGCATTTTCATCCCACCAGGGCGCACCTAATCCCGTTAGCGCCGGAACAAAATAGACGCCCAGCGTTGACTCCACCGAGGCCGGAAGTGAATTCAGCTCTGCGGCCAGCTCAGCCTCGGGGAGTTCACTCAGGCCCGTGCTGTCAGCCATCCACGCAACGCCGTCTCCGGTATGGGGGATGTTCCCCTCCAGGCCGTAGATCAGCTGCTCGCCATCGTGCCAGGCAAGGGTGGTTGCCAGAGAGTGGATGTTGCACTGGGCCGAGGTCACCGGTGCCATAACCGATGAGCCCGTACCGTAGGTGGCCTTGACGCAGCCCGCCTCCCCCAGCGCATGGCCGAACAGTGCGGCGTGCGAATCTCCCACCATCGACATGATCGGAATGCCGTCTGGAATGCCCGCCACGTTTTTGGTGTAGCCGAAAAGGCCGCTGGAGGGTTTGATCGTCGGCAGCGCGGCGGCCGGGATCTGGAAGATATCCAGCATCTCTGGGCTCCAGCGTCCGCTTTGCAGATCAAGGAGCTGAGTACGGGCGGCGTTTGAGTAGTCGCAATAGAAGCTTTCACCCGCGGTCAGATTCCAGAGCAGCCAGCTGTCGATGGTACCGAGACAAATGTCACCGTTGGCCGCCAGCGCCTGGCCGTTTGGCGTCGACTCAATGAGCCAGCGCATCTTGGAGGCGGAGAAAAGCGGCGCGACCGGCAGACCGGTGACGGCTTTAATCGTCTGCTCTTTATTATCGCGCCGCAATGCATCGCAAAAATCCGCCGTGCGCGAGCATTGCCAGCTGATGGCCGCATGCAGCGGCGTGCCGTTGCTGCGATACCAGCCTATCGTCGTCTCACGCTGGTTGCTGATGGCCAGCGCCACCACGTTTTCAGCGCCGACCGCCTCAATCGCTTGCGCGAGCACCTTCACCGAGGCCTCCACCAGCGCCGAACCTGACTGTTCGACCCACCCCTCGCGAGGCGTCTGGATAGAGAGCGGCTGGTTGAATTTAACGATCGCTTTGCCTGCTGCGTCCAGGGCTACGGCCTTGGCGTTGGTCGTGCCCTCGTCGAGAGCAATAATAATATTTTTGTGCGAAGACATAGGGTTCTCCGGAAGTGAGACCTTTCATGAATATATATTCATCACTGATTATTTATTTTGTAAACGATAGCGAGGATTGCTTTCCGCATCTACAGGCAAACGCAGCAAATGTGTAGGGCATCACAAATCACTCATTCACTCTGGACAACTCAACAACAGAGACGCTAGTATTATTGAATATAAAGTCACGTGTGAATATATATTCTGGATCCTCAGAGAGCCTATTCACTCACGGTCAGGGAAACTTGGATCTATAGCCAGGCGTCCATTTTTTTGAACCAACCTGAATATATATTCAGTGTCGCATATTAATTCGGAGGAGCTCGATGAATCCGTTCTTACTTTCTGTACCCGAACTTGAAAACAAAGCCCGTGCGGTGCGCCGTCACATCATCTCCCTGAATGCCAACAGCCCCGCTGGCGGCCATACCGGGGCCGATCTCTCGCAGGTGGAGCTGTTAACAGCGCTCTATTTTCGCGTACTCGACTGCGCTGCTGACCGCCAGGATGATGAGGAGCGTGATATCTACATCCAGTCCAAAGGCCACGCCGTAGGTTGCTACTACTGCGTTCTCGCCGAGGCGGGCTATTTTCCGGTGGAGTGGCTCGCTACCTACCAGCACGCCAACTCTCATCTGCCGGGACATCCGGTTAAGCAGAAGACCCCAGGGATTGAGCTCAATACCGGTGCGCTGGGGCATGGTTTCCCGGTGGCCGTTGGTCTGGCACTCGCGGCCAAGCGCAGCAATAGCAAACGCCGTATTTTCCTGATCACCGGCGACGGTGAACTGGCAGAAGGCAGCAACTGGGAAGCCGCCATGGTGGCCGCCCATTACAAGCTGGATAACCTGGTCATTATCAATGACAAAAATGGCCTGCAGCTGGCGGGGGCCACCAAAGACATTATGTGTACCGATCCGCTGGACGAAAAATGGCGCGCCTTTGGTATGGAAGTGACCGAGTGCGAGGGCAACGATATGGCTTCCGTGGTCAATGCGCTGGAGAACCTGCCCCAGACCGGCAAACCGAACGTCATTATCGCCCATACCACCAAGGGTGCAGGCGTCTCCTTTATCGCTGGCAAGCCAGAATGGCACCACCGCGTTCCGAAGGGTGACGAAATCGGGCTGGCAATGAGCGAACTGAACGATCTGATCGAAGAGGGCATGAAAAGTGAGTAATTCAGAACATCTTGCAAACGTGATGGTTGAAGCTTTCATTGATGCGGTTGAGAGAGGCGTCGATCTGGTTCCCGTCGTAGCCGACTCGACCTCGACCGCCAAGATCTCCCCCTTCATAAAACAGTACCCGGATCGGATCGTCAACGTCGGGATCGCCGAGCAGACCCTGGTGGGCGCAGCCGCCGGGCTGGCGCTGGGCGGAAAAATCGCCGTAACCTGTAACGCCGCGCCGTTTCTGGTTTCGCGTGCCAACGAGCAGGTTAAAGTTGATATCTGTTACAACAACACTAACGTGAAGCTGTTTGGCCTCAACGCCGGAGCCAGCTATGGGCCGCTGGCCAGTACCCACCACGCCATTGATGATATCTCCGTGATGCGCGGCTTCGGTAATATCCAGATCTTTGCCCCCTCCTCCCCGCTGGAGTGCCGCCAGATTATTGAGTATGCGCTTGAGCATGTCGGCCCGGTCTATATCCGTATGGACGGTAAAGCGCTACCCGAGCTGCACGATGAAAGTTACACCTTCGTACCCGGTGCGATAGATGTGCTGCGCGAAGGCAATGACATCGCGCTGGTCGCCATGGGCTCTACCGTTCACGAAGCCGTTGATGCCGCCGAACAGCTGGCGGAACAGGGCATTTCTGCAAGGGTCATCAACGTCCCTTCCATTCGCCCCTTAGACCGCGACGCGCTGTTCGCCGCGTTACAAAGCGTAAAACATATTATCAGCGTTGAAGAGCACAATGTGAATGGCGGCGTGGGCAGCCTTGTCGCGGAGGTGCTGGCAGAGAACGGCCATGGTGCGGTGCTTAAACGTTTGGGCATTCCTGACGGTGACTATGCCATCGCCGCCGATCGCAAAGATATGCGGGCATATCATGGTCTTGATGTAGCCGGGATCGTGAATCAGACCCTGGCCCTGATTAATAAATAGTTAATAAATAGCGTTACCCCTACACCTGTTGAACCACTACATAACATTTAGAGAGAACATCTTATGAAAGCGAAATTACTGTTTTTAGGTGTGGCAGCAGCCTGTGCATTTTCGGTGAATGCGTTTGCCGCTGAAAAAGGCACCATCATGATTATGGTCAACTCGCTGGATAACCCCTACTACGCCGCAGAGGCAAAAGGGGCCGATCAGAAAGCGAAAGAGCTGGGCTACACCACCAGCGTGCTGTCGCACGGCGAAGATGTTAAAAAACAGAGCGAGCTTATCGACGCCGCGATCGGTAAAAAAGTTCAGGGCATTATTCTGGATAACGCCGACTCAACCGCCAGCGTAGCGGCCATTCAAAAAGCCAAAGACGCGGGTATTCCCGTGGTGTTAATCAACCGTGAAATCCCGGTTGATAACATTGCCCTCGAACAGATCACGCATAACAACTTCCAGGCAGGCTCTGACGTGGCTAACGTCTTCGTCGAAAAAATGGAAGAGGCAGGCAAATACGCCGAGCTGACCTGTAACCTGGCCGACAACAACTGCGTGACGCGCTCGAAATCTTTCCATCAGGTGCTGGATCAGTATCCGGATATGCAGAGCGTCGCGAGACAGGATGCGAAAGGCACTCTGATTGACGGCAAGCGCATTATGGACAGCATCCTGCAGGCGCACCCGGACGTGAAAGGCGTTATCTGCGGCAACGGCCCTGTCGCGCTGGGCGCAATTGCCGCGCTGAAATCCGCTGGCCGCGATGATGTGATTGTCGTCGGCATCGACGGCAGCAACGACGAGCGTGAAGCCGTTAAAGCGGGCACCCTAAAAGCCACGGTGATGCTGCAGGCCCAGGCCATTGCCGCTCAGGGCGTTACCGATCTGGATAATTTCATCCAAAAAGGCACCAAGCCTGAGAAACAGCGCGTGATGTTCCGCGGCATTCTGATTACCCCTGACAACGCCTCCGGAGTGCAAGACTTCAATTTCAAATCCTGATGACACGTTGCAGCGCCCGCTTCGGCGGGCGCAAAGGAGAACATAATGCACAGAAAACTTGCGCTGGTAGCGATCGTTTTAGCGCTTGGCGGCTGCCGCATCGTATCGCAGAAAGAGTTGGCCGATCTTAAAAATCCCCCCAATCCACAAATGGCCAATATTCAGCAAACCTGGCAGCAAAAGATTGTGCCGCAGTATGTGCGTGAGGCGAAACCTGTCGCGGAATTACTGAAAACCTTGCAGAGCGAAAAGAGCTTTGATGAGGCCTGTAGCAAAGATGGCTACCGCAGCCAGAGCGAAAACCCCTGCGTCTTTAGCGTGCGTATCAGCGGGGAAGTGATCAAGGTGAATACGAAATCCCGCAGCGGGAAGATGACGGTGCGCGATGAGCAAGGTGGCGACATCGTGGTGCAGATGGGCCCTATTATTCGCGGCACCAGCCTACGGGACGGGTATAAAGGCGCGAGCTACCAGGACTTTAACGATCAGGTGCTGTACGGCGACTATGGCAAAGCGATTAATCAGCAAGCGTCGACGATGATCATCAACTTTAAGCCCGTCGTCGGAGATAAGGTCACTGTTTCCGGGGTATTTGCCGCCTGGGATATTCCACAAACCATCCCGGATGTTACCGCGGCACATATCGTACGGCAGTGAGGAGAGGGCTATGAATGAGCAACAGACCCAGCCGGATGAGGTCATTATTGAAACGCGCGACCTCTCCCGTATTTACCCTGGGGTAGTCGCGCTCGATAGCGTTAACTACCGTGTATACCGTAATCAGGTCAACGTGCTGATTGGCGAGAACGGTGCGGGCAAATCGACGATGATGAAAATGCTGGCCGGCGTTGAGACGCCCTCCTCTGGCGAGATCCTGCTGGACGGGGAGCGGGTCACCCTCGGCTCCACTCACCAGGCGGAAAAGCACGGCATCAGCATTATTTTCCAGGAGCTGAACCTCTTCCCCAATATGAACGTGATGGACAACATTTTCATTGGCAATGAGTTCTTCCAGCGCGGCGTGATTAACGAAAAATACCAGTACGAGCTGGCTAAATCCCTGCTTGAACGGCTGGAGCTGAACGTTGATCCCTACTCCCCGTTAGGCGAATTGGGCATTGGTCACCAGCAGCTGGTGGAGATCGCCCGCGCACTCTCTAAAGATACCCGGGTGCTGATCATGGACGAGCCCACCAGCGCGCTGAGCCAGTCGGAAGTGCGGGTGCTGTTTAACGTTATCGCCCAGCTTAAGCGCCGCGGCGTCACCATTATCTACATCTCTCACCGGCTGGAGGAGCTGATGGAGATCGGCGATCACATCACCATCTTCCGCGATGGCCGCTTTATCAGCGAGCGTCCCGTTCAGCAGGCCAGCGTGCCCTGGATCATCGAGCAGATGGTTGGTGACAAGAAAAAGCACTTTGACTACAGCCCTGCCGCACACGGGGAGACCATCCTGAAGGTGAACGGCCTGACCGCCCTGCACCAGAACGGGGGTTATAAATTAAACGATGTCACTTTTGATCTGCGTAAAGGGGAAGTTATTGGCATCTATGGCCTGCTCGGCGCGGGACGTACCGAGCTGTTTAAAGGCCTGGTGGGGATGATGGGCTGCCAGTCGGGCACCATCAATCTGGATGGTGAAAGCCTGGACAAGCGCTCGTTCCAGCAGCGGCTTAAGCGCGGCATTACCCTTGTGCCGGAGGATCGTCAGGGTGAAGGCGTGGTGCAGCTCATGTCGATCAAAAGCAATATGACGCTGACCGACCTGAGCCTGCTGGGCTTTCGCCGCGCCTTGCGCCTGCTCAGCCCGGTGAAAGAGGAGCAGCAGGTCAACCACATGGTGGAACAGCTCGCGATTAAAGCAGGTGATACGGAGCTGCCCATTACCTCGCTCAGCGGCGGCAACCAGCAAAAGGTGGTGCTGGGTAAGGCGTTGATGACCGGACCCAAAGTGGTTCTGCTGGATGAGCCGACGCGCGGCATCGACGTGGGTGCGAAAACCGATGTTTATCATCTGATTGGCAAAATGGCGCATCAGGGGCTGGCGGTTATGTTCTCCTCCTCCGAGCTGGATGAGGTCATGGCGCTGGCCGACCGGGTTCTGGTTATGGCCGATGGCCGTATCACCGCAGATTTGCCGCGCGCTTCCGTGACGCGGGAAAAATTAATCAGCGCTTCTACACCGCAGGACTGATGTCTGCTGGAGAGAGAAATGAACAAAAAGTATATGATCTACATGTATTTGCTCAAAGCGCGCACCTTCATCGCCCTGCTGATCGTCATGGGCTTCTTCAGCGTGATGGTGCCTAACTTTTTGACCATGTCGAACCTGCTGATCATGACCCAGCACGTGGCGATTACCGGCCTGCTGGCGATTGGCATGACCCTTGTCATTCTCACCGGCGGGATCGACCTCTCGGTTGGTGCGGTGGCGGGCATGTGCGGCATGGTTGCCGGGGCGCTGTTAACCAACGGCCTGCCGATCTGGGGCTCGCAGATTATCTTCTTTAACGTGCCGGAAGTGATCTTACTGGTGGCGGGATTCGGCATTCTGTTGGGTCTGATCAACGGGGCGGTGATCACGCGCCTGGGCGTTGCGCCCTTTATCTGTACCCTTGGTATGATGTACGTTGCCCGCGGCGCGGCGCTGCTGTTTAACGATGGCAGCACCTATGCCAACCTGGTAGGCATGCCTGAGTTAGGCAACACCGGCTTCGCGATCTTAGGCTCCGGCACGATCCTCGGCATCTATATTCCGATCTGGCTGATGGTGAGCTTCCTGCTGCTGGGCCTCTACATGACCCGTAAAACCCCGCTGGGCCGCTACATTTACGCCATCGGCGGGAATGAATCCGCCGCGCGGCTGGCGGGCGTGCCTATCATCAAGGTTAAAGTGTTTGTCTACGCCTTCTCAGGCCTGTGCGCGGCGTTGGTGGGGCTGATTGTGGCATCGCAGTTGCAAACTGCCCACCCGATGACCGGGAATATGTTTGAGATGGACGCTATCGGCGCAACCGTGCTGGGCGGAACGGCGTTGGCAGGCGGACGAGGCCGGGTTTCCGGCTCTATCATCGGTGCCTTCGTCATCGTCTTCCTCGCTGACGGGATGGTGATGATGGGGGTCAGCGACTTCTGGCAGATGGTGATTAAGGGCCTGGTGATTGTCACTGCGGTGGTGATCGATCAGTTCCAGCAGCGTCTGCAAAGCAAGGTCGTGCTGCTGCGCCGTCACGATAAAAAATTGCAGGCTGAAGCAACGTAATGCGCTGACGTCACCAATAAAAAACGCCGCATGCGCGGCGTTTTTCTTTTCAGAACGGGAGCAAATTACTCGCCGATCTTAGTCCAGGTATCGCGCAGGCCGACGGTGCGGTTAAACACCAGCTTCTCCGCCGTGGAGTAGCGGCTGTCGAGGCAAAAATAGCCTTCACGCTCGAACTGGTAGGCCTTACCGGCTTCGGCGGCGTTCAGGGATGGCTCGGCGTAGCCCTGCTTGATTACCAGCGACTCCGGGTTGATGGTGGCGAGGAAATCTTCCGCCGCACCCGGGTTTGCCACGCTGAACAGGCGATCGTAGAGACGGATCTCAACTGGCAGCGCATGAGCGGCGCTTACCCAGTGGATCACCCCTTTCACCTTGCGACCGTCGGCCGGATCCTTGCTCAGGGTCTCGGCATCGTAGGAGCAGAAGATGGTGGTGATGTTGCCTTCCGCATCTTTCTCTACGCACTCGGCTTTGATCACGTAGGCGTTACGCAGACGCACCTCTTTACCCAGCACCAGACGCTTATACTGCTTGTTCGCTTCTTCACGGAAGTCAGCGCGATCGATCCAGATTTCGGCGCTAAACGGCACCTCGCGGCTGCCCATCTCCGGTTTGTTCGGATGATTCGGCATGGTTACCACTTCGCTCTCACCCTGTGGGTAGTTCTCGATCACCAGCTTCACCGGATCGATAACCGCCATCGCACGCGGGGCGTTCTCGTTGAGATCCTCACGAATGCAGGACTCCAGCGACGCCATCTCGATGGTGTTGTCCTGCTTGGTCACGCCGATGCGTTTGCAGAACTCGCGGATAGAGGCGGCGGTGTAGCCGCGACGGCGCAGACCAGAGATGGTCGGCATACGCGGATCGTCCCAGCCTTCGACGATTTTATCCGTCACCAGCAGGTTCAGCTTACGCTTGGACATCACGGCATATTCCAGGTTCAGGCGCGAGAATTCGTACTGACGCGGATGAACCGGAATAGTGATGTTATCCAGCACCCAGTCGTAGAGACGGCGGTTATCCTGGAACTCCAGCGTACAGAGTGAATGGGTAATGCCTTCCAGCGCATCGCTGATGCAGTGGGTGAAATCGTACATCGGGTAGATGCACCACTTGTTGCCGGTCTGGTGGTGCTCGGCAAACTTAATGCGGTACAGAACCGGATCGCGCATTACGATAAACGGCGACGCCATGTCGATTTTAGCACGCAGGCAGGCGGTGCCCTCTTCGAAGCCACCAGCACGCATCTTCTCAAACAGCGCCAGGTTCTCTTCCACGCTACGATCGCGGAACGGGCTGTTTTTACCCGGTGCGGTCAGGGTGCCACGGTATTCGCGGATCTGCTCCGGCGACAGCTCGTCAACGTAGGCCAGGCCTTTATTGATCAGCTCAATGGCGTAGCTATGCAGCTGGTCGAAATAGTTAGAGGAGTAGCGCACGTCACCCGACCAGTGGAAGCCCAGCCACTGGACGTCGTTTTTGATCGAATCAACGTATTCGATATCTTCTTTAACCGGGTTGGTGTCATCAAAGCGCAGGTTGCACTGCCCCTGATAGTCCTGGGCGATACCGAAGTTCAGGCAGATAGATTTTGCATGGCCGATATGCAGGTAGCCGTTCGGCTCCGGCGGAAAACGGGTGCAAACCGTGCTGTGCTTACCACTGGCCAGATCCTCATCAATAATCTGGCGAATAAAGTTAGTCGGGCGGGCTTCTGCCTCACTCATCGCGGGTTCCTCAAAGCGTAAACAACGTATAACGGAGTATGATCTTATAAGCGGGACGCGGAGACAACCCTTAGATCAACAAAAAGCGTGAATGGCGAGGGGATTAGCGTACAGAGGGCAAAAAAACGGCGGAGACAGGCTCCGCCGCGTATTAACCGCAGTTTACGGCTATTTACTCTTCACTTCAAACAGCGGGGTTTGGCCAGCAACGACCTGCCCCTGCGCCTGGAAGACCAAACCGCTGAAATCGTCGATGTTGCTGCACACTACCGGGCTAATCATCGAGCGCGCGTTGGCGTTGAGATAGTCGAGATCCATCTCCAGCACCGGCTGGCCCGCGACCACTTCCGCGCCCTCTTCTACCAGGCGAGTAAAGCCCTGGCCGTTCAGCGCAACGGTGTCGATGCCCATATGGACCACGATCTCCGCGCCTTTTTCGGTTTCCAGACAGAAGGCGTGGTTAGTGTTGAAGATTTTCACGATGGTACCCGCAGCCGGGGAGACCACGGTTTTACCCGTTGGTTTTACCGCCACGCCGTCGCCAACCGCTTTGCTGGCAAAGGCTTCATCAGGCACCTGCTCCAGCGGAACAACCTCACCGGTCACCGGCGACACCAGCGCAGCAATGGTTACGGCGTTCGGGACGGCCTGCGGTTTAACCGCAGCGGCCGGGGCGTTAGCAGCAGGCTGGACGCTGGCGGCTGCGGCCACCGGGCCACGGGCGACCACGCGTTTCATGGCATCGCCTACGGATTCCGCTTTTGCCCCCACAATCACCTGAATGCTCTGCTTGTTCAGTTTCACCACGCCGGATGCGCCCAGACGCTTACACTGCACGTCGTTAACGCGCGCGGAGTCCACTACCGTCAGACGCAGACGGGTGATACAGGCGTCGATCGCTTTCAGGTTGTCACTACCACCGATGGCGGCAATGTAGTTGGTTGCCAGCTGATCGAGACCCTCATCGGTATTGCTGTTAGCTTCAGAGGTGACCACGGCATCATCACTCTCTTCACGACCCGGCGTTTTCAGGTTGAACGCGCGGATAACGAAGCTAAAGACCACGAAGTAGATAGCGAAGAAGATCAGGCCCATCACCACCAGCATCCAGACGTTACGGCTGGCGGCAGGCAGGTTGTACATCAGCGCATAGTCGATGGCGCCCGCAGAGAAGGAGAAGCCGGCATGGATCCCCAGCGCGGTCGCAACAAACAGGCTGATCCCCGTCAGCACGGCGTGCAGGAGATACAGCAGCGGTGCCAGGAACATGAACAGGAATTCCAGCGGCTCGGTGACCCCGGTCAGGAACGCGGTGATGGCCACGGAGAGCAGCATGCCGCCAATCATCGGACGACGCGCTTTCGGTGCAGCGAAGTACATCGCCAGCGCCGCGCCAGGCAGACCAAACATCATGATCGGGAAGAAGCCGGACATGAACATGCCTGCGGTTCCGTCACCCGCGTAGAAGCGGTTGATATCGCCATGGAAGACGGTGCCTGCGGCATTGGTAAATTCGCCAATCTGGAACCAGGCGATGGTGTTTAGCACCTGATGCAGACCGGTCGGGATCAGCAGACGGTTAACGAAGCCGAAGATGCCGGAGCCAACCGCGCCCATGGAGACGATCCACTCCCCGCCCGCGTGAATAGCGTTCTGTACCGGCGGCCAGACATAGCCAAAAATCGCCGCCAGGATCAGGCAGAAGAAGCCGGTGGCAATCGGCACAAAGCGTTTGCCGCCGAAGAAGCTCAGGAATTCAGGCAGCTTGATGTTGGACCAGCGGTTGTAGACCGCGCCGCCCACCAGACCGGTGATGATACCGGAGAGCACGCCCATGTTGATGGCCGGGTTGATGGTGACCATCGCTTTGGTCATCACAAAGTAACCTACCGCACCCGCCAGCGCCGCCGCGCCCGCGCTGTCTTTCGACCACGACGAGGCCACACCGATAGCGAAGATCAGGGCAAGGTTGTCAAAGATTGCCCCGCCCGCCTGGGCGATAAACGGGACGTTAAGCAGATCGGGCTGGCCGAATCGCAGCAGCAGCGCCGCGACGGGCAGCACAGCGATAGGAAGCTGTAATGCCCGCCCCAGTCGCTGGAAGAAACCAAGAATATTCATTTTATACCCCCCTATGAAACTCGCTGAGCCTCATCACTAACCATTTTTTATAGTTAAACCAACCCTGTAACGCGGTCGTTTTACGCAGACTGTTCAAGTGTGTGGAAATTTAATTCGCCTCGCAAATTAAACGCGCATTTTTTGTGATTACAATCACCAAATATCGTTATTTGCACTCCTTGTTACTGGCTAAGAACGAAAACTTATTTTATGATTCAAAAAATCAGAGCGAACTGCCGCCGCTTATGGCGCAATCTGAGTTACGCTTAACAGCGTACAGGCTGCAGTTCGCCAATGTTAATTTCACCCTTTGTAGAGGTAAACAATGAGACTGATCCCCCTGACGAGTGCCGAACAGGTCGGTAAATGGGCTGCCCGCCATATCGTTAACCGCATCAACGCATTTAAACCTACGGCGGATCGTCCGTTTGTTCTGGGCCTGCCTACTGGCGGCACCCCGCTTACTGCTTATAAAGCGCTGGTTGAAATGCACAAAGCGGGCCAGGTTAGCTTTCAGAACGTCGTGACCTTCAACATGGACGAATATGTCGGCCTGGCAAAAGAGCATCCAGAGAGCTATTACAGCTTTATGCACCGCAACTTTTTCGATCACGTTGATATTCCCGCAGAAAACATCAACCTGCTCAATGGTAATGCGCCGGATATTGACGCAGAATGCCGCCGTTATGAAGAAAAAATTCGCGCCTACGGCAAAATTCACCTGTTCATGGGTGGCGTAGGCAACGATGGGCATATCGCGTTTAACGAACCGGCCTCCTCGCTGGCCTCCCGCACCCGCATTAAAACCTTGACCCATGACACCCGCGTGGCAAACTCCCGCTTTTTTGACGGCGACGTTGATCAGGTCCCGAAATATGCGCTGACCGTTGGCGTGGGTACCCTGCTGGATGCTGAAGAGGTAATGATCCTCGTGCTGGGCAACGTCAAGGCACAGGCCCTGCAAGCGGCGGTGGAAGGCAACGTTAACCACATGTGGACAATTAGCTGCCTGCAGCTGCATCCGAAAGCGGTGGTGGTGTGCGACGAACCGTCAACCATGGAGCTGAAGGTGAAGACGCTCAAATACTTCACTGAGCTTGAAGCGGAAAATATCAAAGGTCTGTAACATTTTTACCCGGGGGTTGTTATGTATGCTTTAACCCAGTGCCGTATTTTTACCGGCCATGACGTTCTGGACGATCACGCGCTGATTGTCGTTGATGGTCTAATCGACCGCCTCTGCCCGCAGGCAGACCTGCCGCCAACGATTGAGCAGCGCTCGCTCAACGGCGCTTATCTGGCCCCCGGTTTTATCGACCTCCAGCTGAACGGCTGCGGCGGCGTACAGTTTAACGACACTGCCGAAGCCGTTAGCGTAGAGACGCTGGAGATCATGCAGCGCGCCAACGAGCAGTCAGGCTGCACCAGCTTTTTACCGACGCTCATCACCACCAGCGATGACCTGATGAAACAGGGCGTGCAGGTAATGCGCGACTATTTAGCGAAATATCCGCACCAGGCGCTGGGTCTGCATCTTGAAGGACCGTGGCTCAACGTGGTGAAAAAAGGCACCCACGATCCTGACTTTGTGCGCCGCCCGGACAGCGATCTGGTGGATTTCCTCTGCGCGAATGCCGATGTGATTACCAAGCTGACCCTGGCGCCGGAGATGGTCGATCCTGCTGTGATCCGCAAACTGGCGGCGGCCGGGATTGTGGTCTCGGCTGGCCACTCTAATTCGACCCTTGTCGAGGCGAAAGCCGGTTTCCGCGCAGGTATCACCTTTGCCACCCACCTTTTCAACGCCATGCCCTATATCACCGGACGCGAACCGGGTCTCACCGGCGCGGTTCTCGACGATGCTGACGTCTACTGCGGCATTATCGTTGATGGCTTACACGTTGATTTCACTAACGTTCGGATGGCAAAACGCCTGAAGGGCGATAAGCTCTGCCTGGTCACCGACGCTACCGCGGCAGCAGGTGCGGTCATTGACGAATTCATTTTTGCTGGTAAAACAATATACTACCGTAATGGACTCTGTGTAGACGAGAACGGTACCCTTAGCGGTTCGGCATTAACCATGATCGAAGGGGTAGCAAATCTTGTTGAGCACGTCGGCGTTGCGCTGGACGAAGCGCTGCGTATGGCCACGCTCTACCCGGCCCGCGCCATCGGCGTTGATAAACAGCTAGGCAGCATCGCCCCAGGCATGGTGGCGAACCTGACCGCGTTTACCCACGACTTTAAAGTAATTAAGACCATCGTTAATGGTAACGAGGTCATGACTGAGTAAGTAAAAGTATGACATCAGGCGGACAAGCTCAAATTGGTAACGTTGACCTCGTAAAACAACTTAATAGCGCGGCTGTTTACCGCCTGATCGACCAGCTTGGGCCTATCTCGCGGATCCAGATTGCCGAGCAGAGCCAGCTTGCCCCCGCCAGCGTGACGAAAATCACGCGACAGCTTATTGAGCGCGGTTTAATTAAAGAGGTCGATCAGCAGGCCTCGACCGGTGGTCGCCGCGCCATCTCTATTATTACCGAGACGCGTAATTTCAATGCCATTGGCGTGCGCCTGGGTCGTCACGATACGACCCTGACGCTCTACGATCTGAGCAGCAAGGTGCTGGCGGAAGAGCACTATCCCCTGCCGGAGCGCACCCAGGAGACGTTAGAGCACGCCCTGCTGAACACCATCGCCACCTTTATTGATACCTGCCAGCGTAAAACCCGCGAGCTGATTGCTATCTCGGTGATCCTGCCGGGGCTGGTGGATCCAGAGAGCGGCGTGATCCGCTATATGCCGCATATTCAGGTCGAGAACTGGGGCCTGGTGAGCGCGCTGGAAAAACGCTTTAAGGTGACCTGTTTTGTCGGGCACGATATCCGCAGCCTGGCGCTGGCCGAGCACTACTTTGGTGCAAGTCAGGACTGCGAGGACTCTATTCTGGTGCGCGTCCATCGCGGTACCGGTGCGGGCATTATCTCTAACGGACGGATTTTTATTGGCCGCAACGGCAACGTCGGTGAGATCGGCCATATTCAGGTCGAGCCGCTGGGAGAGCGCTGCCACTGCGGTAACTTTGGCTGTCTGGAGACCGTGGCGGCAAATGCCGCGATTGAGCAGCGGGTGCGCCATCTGCTGGAGCAGGGTTACCAGAGCCGCATCACCCTGGACGACTGCTCGATTAAAGCCATTTGCAAAGCGGCCAACAAAGGTGACGCGCTGGCCTGCGAGGTCATCGAGCACGTAGGCCGCCACCTTGGCAAAACTATTGCCATCGCTATTAACCTGTTTAACCCGCAGAAGATTGTGATTGCCGGTGAAATTGTCGAGGCGGAGAAGGTGCTGCTGCCCGCTATAGAGGGCTGCATCAATACCCAGGCGCTGAAAGCATTTCGCAAAAACCTGCCGGTGGTGCGCTCTACGCTGGATCACCGCTCGGCCATCGGTGCCTTTGCGCTGGTGAAGCGCGCCATGCTCAACGGCTCGCTGCTGCAGCATCTGCTGGAGGAGTAACTCTGAGCATCGCCCGGCGGCGCTCCGCTTGCACGGGCCTACCAGACCGAACCACGTCTCCTGGCGTGGTTTTTTCATTTTTAACTATCTATAAGATAACCCGCATCAAAAAAAACGGCGCAAAAATGCATAATCATCAATAACTGGCGTCTAACTCTGTGCTTTTTTCACTATTCGGCAATCACGATTGCACTTTTTAATTTCACCTCGTTAAAACCCTTGCGCCTGCCCCTGCTTTACGGCATTTTCTTAATCAAGCAATAAGACAACGCGATGACGCAACGTCGGCAAACTAACAGGGTTAACGGAGAAGGTTATGTGTTCAATTTTTGGCGTACTGGATATTAAAACGGATGCAGGTGAACTGCGTAAGAAAGCGCTGGAGCTCTCCCGCCTGATGCGCCACCGCGGTCCTGACTGGTCCGGCGTATACGCAAGCGATAAAGCGATTCTGTCCCACGAACGTCTCTCTATTGTTGACGTCAACGCTGGTGCACAGCCGCTCTACAACGCCCAAAAAACCCATGCCCTGGCCGTTAACGGTGAAATCTATAACCATCAGGCCCTGCGCGCCGAGTACGGCGATCGCTACGATTTCCAGACCGGCTCCGACTGCGAAGTGATCCTGGCGCTGTATCAGGAGAAAGGTCCGGAGTTCCTCGATGAGTTGCAGGGCATGTTTGCCTTCGTGCTCTACGATAGCGAAAAAGATGCCTATCTGATTGGCCGCGACCATATCGGTATCATCCCGCTGTACATGGGCTACGACGAGCACGGCAACATGTACGTGGCGTCTGAAATGAAAGCCCTGGTACCGGTCTGCCGTACCATTAAAGAGTTCCCGGCGGGTAGCTATCTGTGGAGCCAGGACGGCGAGATCCGCAGCTACTACCAGCGCGACTGGTTTGAGTACGACGCGGTAAAAGACAACGTGACTGACAAAGCCAAGCTGCGTCAGGCGCTGGAAGATGCGGTGAAGAGCCACCTGATGTCAGACGTGCCGTACGGCGTGCTGCTCTCCGGCGGCCTGGATTCCTCTATCATCTCGGCTATCACTAAAAAGTTTGCCGCACGCCGCGTGGAAGATCAGGAGCAGTCAGAAGCCTGGTGGCCGCAGCTGCACTCTTTTGCCGTAGGCCTGGAAGGCGCGCCGGATCTGAAAGCGGCCCAGGCGGTTGCTGAGCATCTGGGTACCGTGCACCATGAGATCCACTTCACCGTGCAGGAAGGTCTGGACGCCATCCGCGACGTGATCTACCACATTGAGACCTATGACGTGACCACCATCCGCGCCTCAACGCCGATGTACCTGATGTCACGTAAGATCAAAGCGATGGGCATCAAGATGGTGCTGTCGGGCGAAGGCTCTGACGAAGTGTTTGGCGGTTACCTCTACTTCCATAAAGCGCCGGATGCCAAAGAGCTGCATGAAGAGACCGTGCGTAAACTGCAGGCGCTGCATATGTTTGACTGCGCCCGCGCCAACAAAGCGATGTCGGCCTGGGGCGTGGAGGCTCGCGTGCCCTTCCTGGATAAAAACTTCCTCGACGTGGCGATGCGCATCAACCCGCAGGACAAGATGTGCGGCAACGGCAAAATGGAAAAACATGTGCTGCGTGAGTGCTTCGAGTCCTATCTGCCGGCAAGCGTGGCGTGGCGTCAGAAAGAGCAGTTCTCTGATGGCGTAGGCTACAGCTGGATCGACACCCTGAAAGAGGTGGCGGCGCAGCAGGTTAGCGACCAGCAGCTGGAAACCGCCAGCTACCGCTTCCCGTACAACACGCCGACCTCTAAAGAGGCGTATCTGTACCGTGAAGTCTTTGAAGAGCTGTTCCCGGTTGCCAGCGCAGCCGAGTGCGTGCCGGGCGGTCCGTCCGTTGCCTGCTCCTCCGCAAAAGCCATTGAGTGGGATGAAGCGTTCAAAACCATGAACGATCCATCAGGCCGTGCGGTAGGCGTTCACCAGTCCGCCTATTAACAGATAAACTGGTATGACGACGACGGGCCCAGCGGGGCCCGTTTCTGTTGCTTTTGCCGTTGTTATCTCTCAATTAAAATCAAGATATAACCAATAATTGCCGAATAATACGTCAGGCTGTTCGCAACCTAACCAAACAGTCACATTCCGGCAATTTTCGTTGAAAAAGGTGTTGACGCTGAAAGGCCCAATACGCATAATGCGCCCCGCAACGCCGATAAGGTAACGCGAAAAAAAGAGGGCTACGTAGCTCAGCTGGTTAGAGCACATCACTCATAATGATGGGGTCACAGGTTCAAATCCCGTCGTAGCCACCATCTTTTTTTGCGGGAGTGGCGAAATTGGTAGACGCACCAGATTTAGGTTCTGGCGCCGCAAGGTGTGCGAGTTCAAGTCTCGCCTCCCGCACCATTCCCAGTAAGCGTTGCACGGATGGGGTATCGCCAAGCGGTAAGGCACCGGTTTTTGATACCGGCATTCCCTGGTTCGAATCCAGGTACCCCAGCCATTTTTTCGACTCTCGTGTTATCACGGTTGTCTTGAGTAATTAGCAGTACAATTTGGCTACTTAGCTCAGCTGGTTAGAGCACATCACTCATAATGATGGGGTCACAGGTTCGATTCCCGTAGTAGCCACTCTATTCCGATGAGTATCTGTAAGATGCTTATGACGTAAAAAATTGTTGGGGTATCGCCAAGCGGTAAGGCACTGGATTCTGATTCCAGCATTCCGAGGTTCGAATCCTCGTACCCCAGCCAATTTAAAAAGACGTTTGCTCACGCGAACGCACCCTGTTGGGGTATCGCCAAGCGGTAAGGCACTGGATTCTGATTCCAGCATTCCGAGGTTCGAATCCTCGTACCCCAGCCACATAAAACAAAAAAGCTCGCTTCGGCGGGCTTTTTTGTTTTTGTACTGCCATAAAATTGGCGTGCCGGGCTGCCCCGGCAGCCACGTTACAGGCCTAGCGCATACTTCAGCGCCTGGGTTTTTAGCACCCCTGCACGCTGGGCGGCCATCAGCCCCATGTTGCGCAGCACGCGCAGCGGGCCAAGATTGTTGCTGAATCCCGCGTAGAAGAGATCCATACCGCTCTGCATGATGTAGTTGTCCATCATCCGTCGCGTCTGGTAGCGCTTAAGCACGCGCTGGCTGGCCCACTCCTCGCCCTGGCTACGGGCATTAATCAATACCTCCAGCAGTGCGTCCACGTCACGATAGCCAAGGTTTACCCCCTGCCCCGCCAGTGGATGGATCGTGTGGGCGGCATCGCCCACCAGCACCAGCCCCGGCTTCACATACTGTAGGGCATGGCGGCGAGTCAGCGGGAAGGCACCTGCCGCGACCGGCGTCACCTTGCCCAGCCGGGCCGGGAAGAAGGTCTCAATTTCCCGTTGCAGCTGCGGCATGGTCAGGGTGCGAAGCTGGCGAATGCGCGCCGGCGTGTCGTACCACACCAGCGACGCCCAGCGGTCGAACAGCGGCAGGAAGGCATGCGGCCCGTGCGGGGTAAACTGCTGCCAGGTGCTGTCACCGGGGGCGTTTTCACACTCAACGGTGATCAGCATACAGGACTGCTGATACTGCCAGGCGTGAACGCTAATCCCCGCCCACTGCCGCACCTGCGAGTTTGCACCGTCTGCGCCAATCACCAGCCTTGCCAGCAGCGTCTCGTCATTGTCAAACACCAGCTCATGCTGATGACCATGAGTGTGCATCGCCTTGAGCATTGCCGGCGCCCGCAACGTTACCTGCGGATGGGCCTCCAGCGCATCCCACAGCGCGCGCTGTAACACAGTGTTCTCAACCATATAGCCGAGATGCGGCAGCTTAAGATCGCTGGCGTCAAAGACCACGTGGGCGTTCTCCCACTCCCAGGTCTCCAGCCGACGCCACGGATGGCAGCGCATCGCCAGCACGCTGTCCCAGACGCCCAGCCCGCGCAGCAGTGCCACAGATGCGGTGCTTATCGCAGAAATGCGCACGTCCGGCGCTATACTGGCGTCAAACGCGGGTGGTGCGGCCTGCTCGATCACCGTGACCGCAAAACCCTGCTGCGCCAGGCCAAGGGCCAGAGCGCCGCCGACCATCCCGCCGCCAACTACGGCTACTTCAGTGGGTTGATTTACCATGGTCAATTGTCCTTATTTATAATTCCCTTAAGTTTACAGGATTTTCGATTTTATGGGGTCGGGAGATGAACTATGGTCAGCGCCCGACCAAAGCATTACAATACGCGGCCTGAAATCCTCGCGTTTAATAGAGCAAGTCGATGACCAAAAAACTCCATATTAAAACCTGGGGCTGTCAGATGAACGAGTACGATTCATCGAAGATGGCCGATCTGCTGGATGCTACTCACGGCTATCAGTTGACGGAGGTGGCGGAAGAGGCGGATTTACTGCTGCTTAACACCTGCTCTATCCGCGAGAAGGCTCAGGAGAAAGTGTTCCATCTGCTCGGGCGCTGGAAGCTCCTGAAAGAGAAGAACCCGGATCTGATTATTGGCGTCGGCGGCTGCGTGGCCTCCCAGGAGGGCGATCTTATTCGCCAGCGCGCCCGCTGCGTCGATATCGTATTTGGGCCGCAGACCCTGCACCGTCTGCCGGAGATGATCAACTCCGTGCGCGGCAACCGCAGCCCGATCGTCGATATCAGCTTCCCGGAAATCGAAAAGTTTGACCGCCTGCCGGAGCCGCGTGCCGATGGCCCGACCGCCTTCGTCTCCATCATGGAAGGCTGCAATAAATACTGCACCTACTGCGTGGTGCCCTACACCCGTGGTGAAGAGGTCAGCCGTCCCTGCGACGACATCCTGTTTGAGATCGCCCAACTGGCGGCGCAGGGCGTGCGTGAAGTTAACCTGCTGGGCCAGAACGTGAACGCCTGGCGCGGAGAGAACTACGACGGCACCACCGGCTCCTTCGCCGAGCTGCTGCGCCTGGTGGCCGCCATCGACGGTATCGACCGCATCCGCTTTACCACCAGCCACCCGATTGAGTTTACCGACGATATCATTGAGGTCTACCGCGATACGCCGGAGCTGGTGAGCTTCCTGCACCTGCCGGTACAGAGCGGCGCGGATCGCGTCCTGAACCTGATGGGCCGGACCCATACCGCGCTGGAGTATAAGGCGATTATCCGTAAGCTGCGTGCGGCGCGTCCAGATATCCAGATCAGCTCCGACTTTATCGTCGGCTTCCCAGGGGAGACCACCCAGGACTTCGAGCAGACCATGAAGCTGATTGCCGAGGTGAATTTTGACGTGAGCTACAGCTTTATCTTCTCTGCCCGTCCGGGTACGCCCGCCGCCGATATGGTCGATGACGTGCCGGAAGAGGATAAGAAGCAGCGTCTCTACATTCTGCAAGAGCGTATCAACCAGCAGGCGATGGCCTGGAGCCGTAAAATGATCGGCACCACGCAGCGCATCCTGGTGGAAGGCACCTCCCGCAAGAGCATTATGGAGCTGTCGGGCCGTACCGAAAACAACCGCGTGGTCAACTTTGAGGGTACGCCGGAGATGATCGGCAAGTTCGTGGACGTTGAGATCACCGATGTCTATACTAATTCATTGCGCGGTAACGTTGTGCGCACCGAAGCGGAGATGGGCCTGCGCGTAACCGAAACGCCGGAATCGGTCATTGCCCGCACCCGTAAAGAGAACGAACTGGGCGTCGGTCTCTACCAGCCCTAATCCCCTCGGCCTGCCCCTCCGGCGGGCCTTGTTTTTTCCGCCCGTTGCCCCTATATCACTACTCCATCCGGCCCGTCAGGTAAAAGAGGAATCGATTGAATACTGAAACCCGTGAAATCAATCTCGAACCAGCTGACAATGCCCGTCTGCTGAGTTTATGCGGCCCGTTTGACGACAACATCAAACAGCTTGAACGTCGACTGGGCATCGAAATTAACCGTCGCGATAACCACTTTAAACTCACCGGACGTACAATTAGCGTGAATGCCGCCGCAGATATCCTGCGCAGCCTCTACGTTGATACCGCCCCGATGCGCGGCCAAACTCAGGATATTGAACCCGAGCAGATCCATCTCGCCATCAAAGAGGCCCGCGTGCTTGAGCAGAGCGCCGAGAGCGTGCCGGAGTATGGCAAAGCGGTCAATATCAAAACCAAGCGCGGCGTGATCAAACCTCGTACGCCAAACCAGGCGCAGTACATTGCCAATATTCTTGACCACGACATCACCTTCGGCGTTGGGCCAGCAGGGACAGGGAAAACCTACCTTGCCGTCGCCGCTGCGGTGGATGCGCTGGAGCGTCAGGACGTTCGCCGTATTCTGTTAACCCGTCCGGCGGTAGAAGCCGGTGAGAAGCTCGGCTTCCTCCCAGGGGATCTCAGCCAGAAGGTTGACCCGTATCTGCGTCCGCTGTACGACGCGCTGTTTGAGATGCTGGGCTTTGAAAAAGTCGAGAAGCTGATGGAGCGTAACGTGATTGAAGTTGCGCCGCTGGCCTACATGCGCGGCCGCACGCTGAACGATGCGTTTATCATCCTTGATGAGAGCCAGAACACCACCATCGAACAGATGAAGATGTTCCTGACGCGTATTGGCTTTAACTCGAAAGCGGTGATCACCGGGGATATTACCCAGGTCGACCTGCCGCGCAGCACCAAATCCGGCCTGCGCCACGCTATTGAAGTGCTGGCAGAGGTCGATGAGATTAGCTTTAACTTCTTCCACAGCGAAGACGTGGTGCGCCACCCGGTGGTTGCCCGCATCGTGACCGCCTATGAGGCGTGGGAAGAGACAGAGCAGAAACGTAAAGCCGAGCTGGCCGCCGAGCGTAAGCGCGAAGCCCAGCATCAGGAGCATGAGCAAAAATGAGTTCGGTGATCCTCGATTTACAGCTGGCGTGTGAAGACGCGAGCGGCCTGCCAGACGAAGCACAGTTTCAGGGCTGGCTGAACGCGGTGATCCCGCAGTTTCAGGAGGAGTCCGAAGTGACGATCCGCCTCGTGGATGAGGCGGAGAGCCACGATCTTAACCTGACCTATCGCGGCAAGGACAAGCCCACCAACGTGCTCTCGTTCCCGTTTGAGGCACCGCCGGGCATTGAGCTGCCGCTGCTCGGCGACCTGATCATCTGCCGCCAGGTGGTTGAGCAGGAGGCCCGCGAGCAGGAAAAGCCGCTGGAGGCGCACTGGGCGCACATGGTAGTGCATGGCAGTCTGCACCTGCTGGGCTACGATCATATTGAAGATGACGAAGCCGAAGAGATGGAGAGCCTGGAAACAGAGATAATGCTTGCTCTGGGCTATGAGGATCCGTACATTGCCGAGAAGGAGTAGCCTGGCTACGCCTGAGCCGTCTGGCGCTGAGTTTGCGCGCCGGACAACACACTTATTAACATGAGAACCCATACGACGCCATGAGCGACGACAATTCACACAGTAGCGACCCACTTAACAGCAGCAAAAAGGGATTCTTCTCCCTCTTACTGAGCCAGCTCTTTCACGGCGAACCTAAAAACCGTGACGAACTTCTGGCGCTGATCCGTGACTCCGGGCAGAACGAGCTTATCGACGAAGATACGCGCGACATGCTTGAAGGGGTGATGGATATTGCCGACCAGCGCGTTCGCGACATCATGATCCCCCGCTCGCAGATGATCACCCTGAAACGTAACCAGACGCTGGATGAGTGTCTCGATGTGATTATCGAGTCTGCCCACTCCCGCTTCCCGGTGATCAGCGAAGATAAGGATCACATCGAAGGGATTTTGATGGCCAAGGATCTGCTGCCCTTTATGCGCAGCGATGCCGAAGCCTTCAGCATGGAGAAAGTGCTACGTCCGGCAGTTGTCGTCCCGGAGAGCAAACGGGTTGACCGGATGCTGAAAGAGTTCCGCTCACAGCGCTACCATATGGCTATCGTTATTGATGAGTTTGGTGGCGTCTCGGGCCTCGTGACCATCGAAGATATTCTTGAGCTGATTGTCGGCGAAATTGAAGATGAGTACGACGAAGAGGAAGATATCGATTTCCGTCAGCTGAGCCGTCACACCTGGACGGTGCGCGCCCTCGCCTCTATTGAAGATTTCAATGAGTCCTTTGGTACCCACTTCAGCGATGAAGAGGTAGACACCATCGGCGGGCTGGTGATGCAGGCCTTTGGCCATCTGCCAGCGCGGGGCGAATCCATCGACATCGATGGTTACCAGTTTAAAGTCGCCATGGCTGACAGCCGTCGTATTATTCAGGTTCACGTAAAAATGCCAGAAGATGCAGCGCAGCCTAAACTGGACGAGTAATCCACCTGGACGAGTAATGTAAATGGTATTTGCCTCACTGTTTGAGCGTCAGCGCATGCGTTTGCTGCTGGCGCTGATATTAGGAGCCAGCGGAACGCTGGCTTTTTCTCCTTATGACTTCTGGCCCGCCGCGCTTATCTCTCTTATCGGCCTGCAAGGGCTGACGCTTGACCGTCGACCGCTACAGGCGGCGGCGATTGGCTATGCGTGGGGATTTGGTCTCTTTGGTACCGGGATTAACTGGGTCTACGTCAGCATCGCCCAGTTTGGCGGCATGCCGGGGCCGGTCAACGTCTTTCTCGTGGTACTGCTGGCGGCCTATCTGTCGCTCTATACCGGTCTGTTCGCTGGGATCCTCTCTCGCCTGTGGCCGCGTACCAGCGTCATCCGCGTAGCCATCGCTGCGCCGGTGGTCTGGCAGCTCACCGAGTTCCTGCGCGGCTGGGTATTAACGGGCTTCCCGTGGCTGCAGTTTGGCTACAGCCAGATTGACGGCCCGCTGAAGGGGCTGGCCCCCGTGATGGGCGTCGAGGCGATCAACTTCCTGCTGATGGTGGTCAGTGGCCTGCTGGTGCTGGCGGCGGCTCACCGCAGCTGGCGCACCCTGGCGGTGGCGGTAGTGCTCTTTGCCCTGCCCTTCCCGCTGCGCTACATCCAGTGGTTTACGCCGGTAACGGAGCGCACCACCCAGGTCTCCCTGGTGCAGGGCAACATTCCACAGTCCCTGAAGTGGGATGAGGGGCAGCTGGAGAATACGCTTAATATCTATCTCAACGCTACCGAGCGGGAGATGGGCAAGTCGCAGCTGATTATCTGGCCGGAGTCAGCCATTCCGGATCTGGAGATCAACCAGCAGCGCTTCTTAAGCACGATGGACGATCTGCTGCGGGCGAAGGACACGACGCTGATCACTGGCATCGTTGACGCGCGCCTGAACAAGCAGAACCGCTACGACACCTATAACACCATCATTACGCTGGGCAAAGAGAGCGCGTATAGCTACAACTCCATGAATCGCTACAACAAAAACCATCTTGTGCCGTTTGGCGAATTCGTGCCGCTGGAGTCTATTCTGCGACCGCTGGCGCCGTTCTTCGATCTGCCGATGTCCTCGTTCAGCCGCGGTCCTTACGTGCAGCCGCAGCTTTCGGCCCACGGCTTCGCGCTGACCCCGGCCATCTGCTATGAGATCATCCTCGGCGAACAGGTGCGGGATAACTTCCGGCCGAACACCGACTTCCTGCTGACCATCTCTAACGATGCCTGGTTCGGTAAGTCCATCGGTCCGTGGCAGCATTTCCAGATGGCGAGAATGCGCTCGCTGGAGCTGGCGCGTCCGTTGCTGCGCAGCACCAACAACGGCATTACCGCCGTGATTGGCCCGCAGGGTGAAATTCAGGCCATGCTGCCGCAGTTCACCCGCCAGGTGCTGACCACTAAGGTTACGCCGACCACTGGCCTGACGCCGTATGCCCGTATGGGCAATTGGCCAGTGTGGATCCTCACCGCGCTGTTCGGCTTTGGCGCAGTGATCATGAGCCTGCGTCAGCGTCGCGTTAAATAATCCTTTCTCATTGCCCGGCGGCACTCCGCTTGCCGGGCCCACCCCTTCATCATCACCTCTGCATATTCCAATCTGGCACAGCAATTGCTTATTAATATCAGGCAGCTGCGAATTGTTGCCGATGCGCTATTACGGTGCACCAGCCGTGAACATCCAAAGCACTAAAAAGGTGCAATCGATGTTTTCTGCCTCGAAATGGTGCGGTGCGCTTCGCAAAACGAAACAATAAAGCAGCAAAATGTTTACACCAAGCCACACTAAATGTTAACAAACACGCATAACACTGCATGCTTGTGCTGCAGGATATAACAACACAAACACACACACTGGGTATCAATGCGTCCCTGGCGCTGATGATGAAGGAGTTGGATATGCAATTACGTAAACTGACCGCGGCAATGCTGTTAGTGGGAATGAGCGCCGGTCTGGCCCATGCCGAAGACGCAGCAGCGCCAGCTGCCGGAAGCACGCTCGATAAAATTGCCAAAAACGGTGTGATCGTGGTTGGCCACCGTGAGTCTTCCGTCCCGTTCTCTTACTATGACAACCAGCAGAAAGTGGTTGGCTACTCACAGGACTACTCCAACGCGATCGTTGAAGCGGTTAAAAAACAGCTGAACAAACCCGATCTGCAGGTCAAGCTGATCCCGATCACCTCCCAGAACCGTATTCCACTGCTGCAGAACGGCACCTTTGATTTTGAGTGTGGCTCCACCACTAACAACCTGGAGCGTCAGAAGCAGGCCGCTTTCTCTAATACCATTTTCGTGGTCGGCACCCGCCTGCTGGCGAAAAAAGGCGGTGCCATTAAGGACTTCCCGGATCTGAAAGGCAAAGCGGTGGTGGTGACTTCCGGTACCACCTCTGAGGTGCTGCTGCACAAGCTCAACGATGAACAGAAGATGGATATGCGCATCATCAGCGCGAAAGATCACGGCGACTCCTTCCGCACCCTGGAGAGCGGCCGCGCAGTGGCCTTTATGATGGATGATGCCCTGCTGGCTGGCGAGCGCGCGAAAGCGAAGAAGCCGGACAACTGGGAGATCGTCGGCAAGCCGCAGTCTCAAGAGGCCTACGGCTGCATGCTGCGTAAAGACGATCCGCAGTTCAAAAAGCTGATGGACGACACCATCGCCCAGGCGCAAACCTCCGGCGAAGCGGCAAAGTGGTTTGATAAGTGGTTCAAGAACCCCATTCCACCGAAAAACCTGAACATGAACTTCGAGCTCTCTAACGAGATGCAGACCCTGTTCAAAACGCCAAACGATAAAGCACTTAACTAACTAGAAACACAGGGCGACTATCGCCCTCTCGATTGACGGGAAGCACGGACAGACTAGACGCTGGAGGGTCGTTCCCCCATCCGGCGCGACGCTTACGCATAAAAAGGTGCGTAAAGCTTCTCACCAATCTTCGAGGGTAGCGCTGCTACCCTTTTTTTTCTGAGGTACATGTATGTCAATAGACTGGAACTGGGGTATTTTTCTGCAACAGGCCCCGTTCGGCAACACCACCTATTTAGGCTGGCTGTGGAGCGGTTTTCAGGTCACGGTCGCGCTGTCGATTACCGCCTGGATCATCGCATTTCTTGTCGGCTCGCTGTTCGGTATTCTTCGCACCGTACCCAACCGTTTCCTCTCCGGGCTCGGTACCCTTTACGTTGAGCTGTTCCGTAACGTTCCGCTGATCGTGCAGTTCTTCACCTGGTACCTGGTGGTGCCTGAGCTACTGCCGGAAGATCTCGGTATGTGGTTTAAGTCAGAGCTCGACCCGAATATTCAATTCTTCCTCTCGTCGATGATCTGTCTGGGACTGTTCACCGCCGCGCGCGTCTGTGAGCAGGTACGAGCCGCTATTCAGTCGTTGCCGCGTGGGCAAAAGAACGCCGGTCTGGCAATGGGGCTAACGCTGCCGCAAACCTACCGCTACGTGCTGCTGCCCAACGCCTACCGCGTGATTGTGCCGCCGATGACCTCCGAGATGATGAACCTGGTGAAAAACTCCGCCATCGCCTCGACCATCGGGCTGGTGGATATGGCTGCGCAGGCGGGCAAGCTGCTGGACTACTCTGCCCACGCCTGGGAATCCTTTACCGCGATCACCCTCGCCTACGTGCTGATTAACGCCTTCATTATGCTGGTAATGAATCTGGTGGAACGTAAAGTTCGCCTGCCGGGCAATATGGGGAGCAAATAACCATGTACGAATTTGACTGGAGTTCTATTATCCCGGCGATGCCCTACCTGCTGGACGGGCTGATTATCACGCTGAAAATTACCATTACCGCAGTGCTGGTCGGCATTGTCTGGGGCACCATTCTGGCCGTGCTGCGCCTGTCGAGCTTTAAGCCGCTCGCCTGGTTTGCCACCGCCTACGTCAACGTGTTCCGCTCTATTCCGCTGGTAATGGTGCTGCTATGGTTCTATCTGATTGTGCCGGGGCTGCTGCAAAACGTGCTCGGGCTGTCGCCGACCACCGATATCCGCCTGATCTCGGCGATGGTCGCCTTCTCGATGTTTGAAGCTGCCTACTACTCGGAGATCATCCGCGCCGGTATTCAAAGTATCTCACGCGGGCAGTCCAGCGCGGCGCTGGCGCTCGGAATGACCCACTGGCAGTCGATGAAGCTTATCATCCTGCCGCAGGCCTTCCGCGCCATGGTGCCGCTGCTGCTCACCCAGGGGATCGTCCTGTTCCAGGATACCTCGCTGGTGTACGTGCTCAGCCTGGCAGACTTCTTCCGTACCGCATCCACCATTGGTGAGCGTGATGGTACTCAGGTAGAGATGATCCTCTTTGCCGGCGTCGTCTATTTTGCAATTAGTCTCAGTGCTTCACTGTTGGTCAGCTATCTGAAGAAAAGGACAGTTTAATGATTTCCCTGAAAAACGTTTCAAAATGGTATGGTCACTTTCAGGTGCTAACCGACTGCTCCACGGAAGTGAAAAAAGGTGAAGTGGTGGTGGTTTGCGGGCCGTCCGGCTCCGGTAAGTCAACGCTGATTAAAACCGTCAACGGTCTGGAGCCGGTACAGCAGGGGGAGATCCTGGTAAACGGCACCAGGGTCACCGATAAGAAAACCAATCTTGCCGAGCTGCGCTCTCACGTCGGGATGGTGTTTCAGCACTTTGAGCTGTTCCCGCACCTGTCGATTATTGAAAACCTGACTCTCGCCCAGGTAAAGGTCCTGAAGCGCAACAAGGCGGCGGCACGCGAGAAAGGCCTCAAGCTGCTGGAGCGCGTCGGTCTTTCCGCGCACGCCGATAAGTTCCCGGCCCAGCTGTCAGGCGGCCAGCAGCAGCGCGTGGCCATTGCCCGTGCCCTTTGCATGGATCCGGTAGCGATGCTGTTTGACGAACCCACCTCTGCCCTCGATCCCGAGATGATCAACGAGGTGCTGGACGTCATGGTGGAGCTGGCGCAGGAGGGGATGACCATGATGGTGGTCACCCATGAGATGGGCTTTGCGCGCAAGGTTGCGACCCGGGTGATCTTTATGGACGAGGGGAAAATCGTCGAGGACTCCGCCAAGGAGGATTTCTTCGCTAATCCAAAATCCGAGCGGGCAAAAGATTTCCTCGCCAAGATCCTGCACTAAACGGGGTAATTGCCGGGCGGCACTGCGTTTGCCCGGCCTACCCACTCTCCATTATGGCTCGAACGGCCGACGCTGGAACTGGTCGTGGCCACACTTCGGACAGAGCGGCAGCGCATCCGGGGTGTAGACCGCCAGATGATAGTGGCACTTTTCACACACTAAATTTCCTAATCCCACCACCTCACCGCTGTGATAGACCCCATGATGGTTCAGATCCTGAAACACCTCGCGCCACTCCAGCTGGGTTTTATCGGTGATGTCCGCCAGCTCCTGCCACAGGCTCTCTTTAATCACCCGCATAAAGACGCTGTCGGTAACCTCCCCCTGGCTTTCGCTATAGCTGCGGGCAAACTCTTCGAGATCGCGACGCAGGGCACGCGTCAGCTCCTCGACCTCGGTTGGCGTTAACTCGCCCGTCTGGGTGACGCGCAGCCGCGCCTGCTCTACCAGCGCATCGATATCCCGATCGCCACTGCGCAAACGCTCGGTCAGCGTCGCAACCTGTTCACGATAATACTGAGCAACCTTGTTCATCCTTTCGCCTCCGGGCTGGGTAACGTCTTCTAATAATAGACCTTATTTCTCCGCCGCTTTGCTACCTTTGCCACAGCCTGTGTAAATTCGTGCAAGGATGCCCGTCAGCCCTTTTCATCACCGTCAGCGCGAAAGGCTGTTTTGAAACTGACGTTTGGGCTATGCTATGCGGATCTTGAACAACACATCTTAATGCTACGCTTGTAGCTGTATTGAAAACAGGACCACTGGCTGCCATGCAAGAGCAATACCGCCCGGAAGAGATAGAATCCAAAGTCCAGCTTCACTGGGAAGAGAAGCGCACATTTGAAGTCACTGAAGATGAGAGCAAAGAGAAGTATTACTGCCTCTCTATGCTTCCCTATCCTTCTGGCCGGCTACACATGGGCCACGTGCGTAACTACACCATTGGCGACGTGATCTCCCGCTATCAGCGCATGCTGGGCAAAAACGTTCTGCAGCCCATCGGCTGGGATGCGTTCGGCCTGCCAGCGGAAGGTGCTGCTGTGAAGAACAACACCGCGCCCGCGCCGTGGACCTACGACAATATCAACTACATGAAGAACCAGCTCAAGATGCTGGGCTTTGGCTACGACTGGAGCCGCGAGCTGGCAACCTGCACCCCGGAATACTATCGCTGGGAGCAGAAGTTCTTCACCGAGCTGTATAAAAAAGGCCTGGTCTATAAGAAGACCTCAGCGGTGAACTGGTGCCCGAACGACCAGACCGTGCTGGCTAACGAGCAGGTCATCGACGGCTGCTGCTGGCGCTGCGACACCAAGGTTGAGCGTAAAGAGATCCCGCAGTGGTTTATCAAAATCACCGCCTATGCTGACGAGCTGCTGAACGACCTGGACCATATGGACCAGTGGCCGGACACCGTTAAAACCATGCAGCGCAACTGGATCGGCCGCTCTGAAGGCGTTGAGATCACCTTTGACGTCGAGAACAGCGACGACAAGCTGACGGTCTACACCACCCGTCCAGACACCTTTATGGGCGTCACCTACCTGGCGGTTGCCGCGGGCCACCCGCTGAGCACCCAGGCGGCGGCCTATAACCCGGCGCTGGGCGACTTCATTGCCGAATGCCGTAACACCAAAGTTGCCGAAGCAGACATGGCGACCATGGAGAAAAAAGGCGTCGACACCGGCGTGCGCGCTATTCACCCGCTGACCGGCGAAGCGATCCCGGTCTGGGCAGCGAACTTCGTACTGATGGAGTACGGCACCGGCGCAGTGATGGCCGTTCCGGGCCACGATCAGCGCGACTACGAGTTTGCCACTAAATATGGTTTAGAGATCAAGCCGGTTATCCTCGCAGCCGACGGCACCGAGCCGGATCTCAGCGCGCAGGCGCTGACCGAAAAAGGCGTACTGTTTAACTCCGGTGAGTTTGACGGTCTGGGCTTCGAAGCCGCGTTTAACGCCATTGCCGACAAGCTGGCAGCTAACGGCGTCGGCGAGCGCAAGGTTAACTTCCGTCTGCGCGACTGGGGCGTATCCCGTCAGCGCTACTGGGGCGCGCCCATTCCTATGGTGACCCTGGAAGACGGCACCGTGCTGCCGACTCCGGAAGATCAACTCCCGGTTATTCTGCCGGAAGACGTGGTGATGGACGGCATTACCAGCCCGATCAAAGCCGATCCGGAGTGGGCGAAAACCACCGTTAACGGCCAGCCTGCGCTGCGTGAAACCGACACCTTCGACACCTTTATGGAGTCCTCCTGGTACTATGCGCGCTATACCTGCCCGCAGTACAACGAGGGGATGCTGGATCCCAACGCCGCCAACTACTGGCTGCCGGTAGATATCTATATCGGCGGGATCGAACACGCCATTATGCACCTGCTCTACTTCCGCTTCTTCCACAAGCTGATGCGCGATGCAGGCATGGTGAACTCTGATGAGCCAGCGAAGCAGCTGCTCTGCCAGGGCATGGTGCTGGCAGATGCCTTCTACTACGTGGGCGTAAACGGCGAGCGTAACTGGGTCTCCCCGAAAGAGGCCATCGTTGAACGAGACGAGAAAGGCCGCATCGTGAAGGCGCAGGACGCGGCGGGTCATGAGCTGGTGTATACCGGCATGAGCAAGATGTCCAAGTCGAAAAACAACGGCATCGACCCGCAGGAGATGGTAGAGCGCTACGGCGCGGATACCGTGCGTCTGTTTATGATGTTCGCCTCCCCGGCGGATATGACCCTTGAGTGGCAGGAATCTGGCGTAGAGGGGGCGAACCGCTTCCTGAAGCGCGTCTGGAAACTGGTCTACGAGCACACTTCGCAGGGCGATGCCCCGGCGCTGGACGTTGCTGCGCTGAGTGAAGACCAGCAGGCGCTGCGTCGTGACGTGCATAAAACCATTGCTAAAGTGACCGACGATATCGGTCGCCGTCAGACCTTCAACACCGCCATTGCGGCAATCATGGAGCTGATGAACAAGCTGGCGAAAGCGCCGCTGGAAGGCGAGCAGGATCGCGCCCTGATGCAGGAGGCGCTGCTGGCCGTAGTACGTATGCTGAACCCGTTCACCCCGCATGCCAGCTTCACCCTCTGGCACGAGCTGAAAGGCGAAGGCGATATCGACACCGCGCCGTGGCCGGTGGCGGATGAGCAGGCAATGGTCGAGAACACCACCCTGGTCGTCGTACAGGTCAATGGTAAAGTACGCGGTAAAATCACCGTGCCGGTCGATGCCAGCGAAGAGCAGGTGCGCGAGCGTGCAGGTCAGGAGCCGCTGGTAGCAAAATATCTTGATGGCGTTACCGTACGTAAAGTGATTTACGTTCCAGGTAAACTGCTTAATCTGGTCGTTGGCTAAGCGCGGGAGGAAGCGTGCGATTTCTAACAACACTCTTGTTGTCATTGGCGGTGCTGGCCACCGCCGGATGTGGTTGGCACCTGCGCAACAGCTCAGCCATTCCTGATGAGATGAAAACGATGATTTTCGACTCAGGGGATCCTAACGGCCCGCTCAGCCGCGCGATACGCGCGCAGCTGCGCCTCAACGGCGTGACGCTGGTAGAGAAGAGCTCCGTGCGCCAGGATGTGCCTTCCCTGCGTCTGGGTGCAGCCTCGATTAGCCAGGATACTGCCTCCATCTTCCGCGACGGCCGTACGGCTGAGTACCAGATGGTAATGAGCGTCCAGGCTTCGGTACTGATCCCAGGTGAAGGGATCTATCCACTGCATACCAAAGTTTATCGTTCATTCTTCGATAACCCGCAGACTGCGCTGGCGAAAGATGCCGAGCAGGAGATGATTGTTGCGGAGATGTACGATAAAGCCGCCCAGCAGCTGATCCGTCAGCTGCCAAGCGTGCAAACGGCGGAGAAGCAGGAGAAGATTGCGGAAGCCAAAGCAGAAGCCAAAGCGACCGACACCTCCTCCCGCGTCTCAACCACGCTGGGTAACTGATGTTAAAGCTGTACCCTGAACAGCTCCGCGCGCAGCTCAATGAAGGGCTGCGCGCGGCGTATCTGCTGCTTGGCAACGATCCGTTGCTGCTGCAGGAGAGCCAGGATGCGGTGCGTCAGGCCGCCGCCGCCCAGAGCTTTGATGAGCACCACACCGTTACGCTGGATGCCAGCACCGACTGGACCGCGCTCTTCTCCCTCTGCCAGGCCATGAGCCTGTTCGCCATCCGTCAGACGCTGCTACTCCAGCTGCCGGACAACGGGCCCAATGCGGCCATCAATGAACAGCTGGCTACCCTGACAGGGCTGCTGCATGACGATCTGCTGCTGATCGTGCGGGGCAATAAGCTCACTAAGGCGCAGGAGAATGCCGCCTGGTTTACCGCTTTAGCTAACCGTGCCGTACTGGTCACCTGCCAGACGCCGGAGCAGGCGCAGCTGCCGCGCTGGGTTGCCAACCGCGCAAAACAGAACCATCTTCAGCTTGATGACGCTGCGAACCAGCTGCTCTGCTACTGCTATGAGGGTAACCTGCTGGCGCTGGCCCAGGCACTGGATCGTCTCTCCCTGCTCTGGCCCGATGGCAAGCTCACCCTGCCTCGCGTTGAGCAGGCGGTGAACGATGCCGCGCACTTTACCCCGTTCCACTGGGTGGACGCCCTGCTGGCAGGCAAGAGCAAGCGCGCCCTGCATATTTTGCAGCAGCTGAAGCTTGAGGCCAGCGAGCCGGTGATCCTCCTGCGTACCTTGCAGCGTGAGCTACTGCAGCTGGTGACCTTAAAGCGCCAGATGGCGCAGACCCCGCTGCGTACTCTTTTTGATAAACACCGGGTGTGGCAGAACCGCCGCGCCGTCACCACCGAGGCGCTAAACCGCCTGAGCCATGCCCAGCTTCGCCAGGCTGTACATCTCCTGAGCCGCACCGAGCTCACCGTAAAGCAGGACTACGGCCAGTCGGTTTGGGCCGAGCTGGAAGGGCTCTCTCTGCTACTCTGTCATAAGACACTGGCGGACGTTTTTATCGATGGATGATATAAACTCGCTGCAGGCGCTGTTTGGCGGGACCTTCGATCCCGTCCACTACGGCCACCTTCTACCTGTAGAGGCGCTGGCAGAGGCGATTAACCTCGCACGGGTTATCATTATGCCCAATAACGTGCCGCCCCACCGCCCGCAGCCGGAGGCCACCAGCCAGCAGCGTAAAACCATGCTGGCGCTGGCTATAGGCGACCGTCCGCTGTTTGCTCTCGACGAGCGGGAGCTGCAGCGCGACACGCCCTCTTACACGGCGGAAACGCTGGAGAACTGGCGTCAGGAGAGCGGCCCATCTCGCCCGCTGGCGTTTATTATCGGCCAGGATTCGCTGCTCAGCTTCCCGACCTGGTACCGCTACGACACGATTCTTAACTACTGTCATCTGATTGTCTGCCGCCGTCCCGGCTATGCGCTGGCGATGCGCGATGCAGCGCACCAGCGCTGGCTAGAGCAGCATCTCACCCCCGATGCCCACGAGCTGCATACCCTGCCTGCCGGAAAGATTTTTCTCGCGCAGACTCCGTGGTTTGACATCTCTGCCACGCAAATCCGTCAGCGACTGCGGCAGAGCCAGCCCTGTGACGATCTGCTCCCGCCCGCCGTGCTCGACTACATTGTGCAGCAGGGACTGTATCGCTAAGCCTGTGATTAACGCATTAGAAGATTGACACGATCTTCAAGACTGCTATTCTCCGCTGCCAGACTTTTCCCTCCGCAGCAGTTCCATAGAAATTGTTTTACAAAAATGGCGATGCAATCTTGTGCGGAGGGTGGGATGATAGCCCACTTTCAGACACATATGGGCAACTCTTGTCCCGAAAAGGCCGGGCTTCAGGTATACTGGCTGACTATCTATTGAATATCGTTATTTGCATCCACCCAGGGGGAACACTTGCAGGGTAAAGCACTCCAGGATTTTGTTATCGACAAAATTGATGACCTGAAAGGTCAGGACATCGTCACCTTAGACGTTAAAGGTAAATCAAGCATCACCGACTGCATGATCATCTGCACCGGTACCTCAACGCGTCACGTTGTCTCTATTGCTAACCATGTGGTTCAGGAATCCCGCGCTGCCGGCCTGATCCCGTTTGGCGTAGAAGGCGAAAACGTTGCCGACTGGGTCGTGGTCGATCTGGGCGATGTGATTGTCCACGTTATGCAGGAAGAGAGCCGCCGTCTCTACGAGCTGGAAAAACTCTGGGGCTAATGAGTGAAGCTGCAACTGGTCGCCGTCGGCACGAAAATGCCCGACTGGGTACAAACCGGCTTTACTGAATATCTGCGTCGATTTCCGAAAGATATGCCGTTTGAGCTGGTAGAGATCCCTGCCGGCAAGCGCGGCAAAAATGCCGATATCAAACGTATCCTTGATAAAGAGGGTGAGCTTATGCTCGCAGCGGCCGGGAAAAACCGCATCGTCACCCTCGATATTCCAGGTAAGCCCTGGGATACGCCGCAGCTGGCCATTGAGCTGGAGCGCTGGAAGCAGGACGGACGCGACGTCAGCCTGCTGATCGGCGGTCCGGAAGGGTTATCCCCCGCCTGCAAAGCGGCAGCAGAACAAAGTTGGTCGCTCTCTGCGTTAACGCTCCCCCACCCGCTGGTCCGGGTTTTGGTGGCTGAAAGCCTCTACCGCGCATGGAGCATTACGACCAACCATCCCTATCACCGTGAGTAACGAAGAGCCTTAGGTAGATTAAGCAGCGGATGAAATTACAGAACTCTTTTCGCGACTATACGGCTGAGTCCGCGCTGTTTGTGCGCAGGGCGATTGTCGCCTTTACAGGGATCCTGCTGCTCAGCGGCGTGCTCGTCGCCAACCTCTATAATTTGCAGATTGTCCGTCACACCGACTACCAGACGCGCTCCAACGAAAACCGTATCAAGCTGGTGCCGATTGCCCCGAGCCGCGGCATTATCTATGACCGCAACGGTACGCCGCTGGCGCTCAACCGGACTATCTATCAGGTTGAGATGATGCCTGAGAAGGTGGATAACGTGCAGCAGACGCTGGATGCGCTGCGTGACGTGGTCGATCTCAACGATGATGACATCGCCAATTTCAAAAAAGAGCGCGCCCGCTCGCACCGTTTTACCTCTATTCCGGTGAAGTCTAACCTGACGGAAGTCCAGGTGGCGCGCTTTGCTGTTAACCAGTACCGCTTCCCCGGCGTAGAAGTCAAAGGCTACAAGCGCCGCTTCTACCCCTATGGCTCTGCCCTGACCCACGTTATCGGCTACGTATCGAAAATCAACGATAAAGACGTAGAACGCCTCGATAAAGAGGGGATCCTCGCCAACTACGCGGCCACGCACGATATCGGCAAGCTGGGCATTGAGCGCTACTACGAAAACGTCCTTCACGGCCAGACCGGCTATGAAGAGGTTGAGGTTAACAACCGTGGCCGGGTGATCCGCCAGCTGAAAGAGGTGCCGCCCCAGGCCGGGCATGACATCTACCTGACGCTGGATCTCAAGCTGCAAACCTATATTGAAACCCTGCTCGAAGGGAGCCGTGCGGCGGTGGTGGTAACCGATCCGCGCACTGGCGGTATTCTGGCGCTGGTCTCCATGCCAAGCTATAACCCAAACCTGTTTGTTGACGGTATCTCCAGCAAGGATTACAACGGCCTGCTGCACGATCCCAACACGCCGCTGATTAACCGTGCTACCCAGGGCGTCTATCCCCCGGCATCAACCGTTAAGCCTTATGTCGCGGTGTCGGCGCTGAGCGCGGGCGTGATCAACCGCAATACGAGCCTGTTTGACCCCGGCTGGTGGCAGCTTCCCGGCTCTGAGAAGCGCTATCGCGACTGGAAAAAGTGGGGCCACGGCCACCTGAACGTGACCAAATCGCTGGAAGAGTCCGCCGACACCTTCTTCTACCAGGTCGCCTACGACATGGGTATCGATCGTCTCGGGGAGTGGATGAGTAAATTTGGCTACGGCCACTATACCGGCATCGACCTCTCCGAGGAGCGCTCCGGGAATATGCCAACCCGCGAGTGGAAGCTAAAACGCTTTAAGAAGCCATGGTACCAGGGTGACACCATCCCGGTGGGCATCGGCCAGGGCTACTGGACGGCAACGCCGATCCAGATGAGCAAGGCGATGATGATCCTGATTAACGATGGCATCGTCAAAGTACCGCATCTGTTGATGAGCACCGCGCAGAACGGCCAGCAGGTGCCCTGGAAGCAGCCCGAGCAGCCGCCGGTGGGCGATATCCACTCCGGTTACTGGGAGATTGCCAAAGACGGTATGTACGGCGTGGCCAACCGGGCTAACGGCACGGCGCACAAATATTTTGCTAACGCGCCTTATAAAGTGGCGGCGAAATCCGGTACGGCACAGGTGTTTGGCCTGAAGGCCAACGAAACCTATAACGCGCATAAAATTGCTGAACGCCTGCGCGACCATAAGTTGATGACAGCGTTTGCCCCCTATGACCATCCCCAGGTAGCGGTGGCGATCATTCTGGAAAACGGCGGTGCAGGCCCAGCGGTCGGGACCATCATGCGCCAGATCCTCGACCACATTATGCTGGGCGATAACAACACCGACCTGCCTGCCGAGAATCCAGCGGCAACGGCGGCTGAGGACCAATAACCATGACGGATAATCCGAACAAAAAATCGTTCTGGGATAAAATCCACATCGATCCGGCGCTACTGCTGATCATCCTTGCGCTGCTGTTCTACAGCGCCATCGTGATCTGGAGCGCCAGCGGCCAGGATGTCGGTATGACCGAGCGCAAAATCGGCCAGATTGCCATGGGCCTGGTGGTGATGGTGGTAATGGCGCAGATCCCGCCCCGCGTCTATGAGGGATGGGCCCCCTATCTCTATATTTTTTGCGTGATCCTGCTGGTGGCGGTTGACGCCTTTGGTGCCATCTCGAAAGGGGCGCAGCGCTGGCTTGATTTAGGCATCGTGCGCTTCCAGCCCTCGGAGATTGCGAAAATCGCCGTTCCGCTGATGGTGGCGCGCTTTATCAACCGTGACGTCTGCCCGCCCTCGCTGAAAAACACCGGTATTGCGCTGGTGCTGATCTTCATGCCTACCCTGCTGGTTGCCGCGCAGCCAGACCTCGGGACCTCGATTCTGATCGCGCTGTCGGGCCTGTTTGTGCTCTTCCTGTCGGGCCTGAGCTGGCGGCTGATTGGCATTGCCGCCCTGCTGCTGGCGGCGTTTATTCCGATCCTCTGGTTCTTCCTGATGCACGACTACCAGCGCCAGCGCGTCATGATGCTGCTCGATCCAGAAACCGATCCGCTGGGGGCAGGCTATCATATTATTCAGTCTAAAATTGCTATTGGCTCCGGCGGCCTGCGCGGCAAAGGCTGGCTGCACGGCACTCAATCGCAGCTTGAGTTTCTGCCCGAGCGTCATACCGACTTTATCTTCGCCGTATTGGGCGAGGAGCTGGGTCTGGTCGGGATCCTGATCCTGCTGACGCTCTACCTGCTGCTGATTATGCGCGGCCTGTGGATCGCCGCCCATGCGCAGACCACCTTTGGTCGCGTGATGGCCGGGGGCTTAATGCTGATTTTATTCGTTTATGTGTTTGTTAATATTGGTATGGTGAGCGGTATTTTACCGGTAGTAGGGGTGCCCTTACCGTTGGTAAGCTACGGGGGCTCAGCCCTGATTGTGCTTATGGCCGGGTTTGGTATCGCGATGTCGATCCATACTCACAGAAAAATGTTGTCGAAAAGCGTATAAGAGGTTCGCAATGCGGAAGCTTTGCCTTGCAGTTTGCGTAGCAGCAGGATTACTGACAGCGTGTACAAGTAACGACGAGAGCCAGCAGCCTACTGCCGCTGCGCCGCAGCCTGCGGTCTGTAACGGCCCGACGGTGGAGATCGGCGGGGCCGAACCACGCTACGAGCCGCTGAACCCCTCGGCGAATCAGGACTACGAGCGCGATGGAAAATCCTACAAGATTGTGCAGGATACCTCGCGCTTTACCCAGGCCGGTCTCGCCGCTATCTACGATGCGGAGCCAGGCAGCAACCTGACCGCTTCCGGCGAAGCTTTCGATCCGATGCAGCTGACGGCAGCCCATCCGACGCTGCCGATCCCCAGCTACGCGCGTATTACCAACCTGTCTAACGGCCGGATGGTGGTAGTGCGCATCAACGATCGCGGCCCCTACGGCAACGACCGGGTGATCTCGCTCTCCCGCGCCGCAGCCGACAGGCTGAACAACTCCAACAACACTAAAGTGCGGATCGATCCAATTATTGTCTCTCAGGACGGGTCGTTCTCAGGTCCGGGCACGGTGTGTACCACCATTGCCCAGCAGACTTATGCCCTGCCCGATCGTCCCGATCTGAGCGGCGGCATGGGCAGCGCCTCTTCCGCGCCGCAGCCCGCCCAGCCTGCGGCAGAGGTTCGCCCTATCAGTAACGACACGCTGCAAAGCGATGGTGCGGCTGGCGCACCGGTTGGCGGCAGCGGCTTCCTCGGCGCACCGACCACGCTGGCGTCTGGCGTACTGGAGAGCAACGAACCCGCTGCGCCAGTACAGCCGCAGCCGACCGTCACTGCCCCGGCCCCCGTGACCGCCCCCGTCGTTGCTGCCCCTGCGGCAGCGGCACCGGTGACCGCCCCTGGCTCCGTTCAGGGTAGCGCGCCGGCAGCGGCTACCCCTGCCCCAGCAGCGCCTGCGGCCACCGCCGGTGGTTACGTTGTGCAGGTGGGTGCCGTAAGCGATAAAGCGCGCGCCGAACAGTATCAGCAGCGTCTGGTCCAGCAGTTCGACGTGCCGGGTCGCGTAACGCAGAATGGTGCAGTCTGGCGTATCCAGCTCGGCCCGTTCAGCAGCAAAGCCGATGCCAGCGCGCTCCAGCAGCGTTTGCAGAGCGAAGCGCAGCTGCAATCATTTATCACTAGCGCGCAGTAAGCGCTTCATCGGGCGTCTGACTTTGTCAACTTGTGTCAGTTTCAGTCACAAAGTCATGCGGAAAGTCAGATGCCTGCCTGTATAGCTTTTGCTATAGTAAGGCACTTTTTTTAATTTCATCACGGATGTCGTTGTTCTGACCATGAAGACCACTTTTTCCGTTCGTTTCGTGAAGCGCCTGGCGCTCACCACCGCGCTGGCCGCCGCCACGCTCTCCGCTGCCCATGCTGATGATCTGAACATCAAGACCATGATCCCGGGCGTTCCGCAAATTGACGCAGAGTCGTATATCCTGATCGACTACAACTCTGGCAAAGTGCTGGCGGAACAGAACGCCGACGCGCGCCGCGATCCGGCCAGCCTGACCAAAATGATGACCAGCTACGTCATCGGCCAGGCCATGAAAGCGGGTAAATTCAAAGAGACGGACCTGGTCACCATCGGCAACGATGCCTGGGCTACCGGCAACCCGGTCTTTAAAGGCTCATCGCTGATGTTCCTGAAGCCTGGCATGCAGGTGCCGGTTTCCCAGCTGATCCGTGGTATCAACCTGCAGTCCGGCAACGACGCCTGCGTAGCAATGGCTGACTATGTCGCCGGTAGCCAGGACGCCTTTGTTGGCCTGATGAACAGCTACGTGAACGCGCTGGGGCTGAAAAACTCCCACTTCCAGACGGTGCACGGTCTTGATGCTGATGGTCAGTTCAGCTCCGCGCGCGATATGGCGCTGATTGGCCAGGCGCTGATCCGCGATGTACCGAACGAGTACACCATCTACAAAGAGAAAGAGTTCACCTTCAACGGTATTCGCCAGACCAACCGCAACGGCCTGCTGTGGGATAACAGCCTGAACGTTGACGGAATCAAAACCGGTCACACGGACAAGGCGGGCTACAACCTGGTAGCGTCCGCAACCGAAGGCCAGATGCGCCTGATCTCCGCCGTGATGGGTGGTCGCACCTTTAAAGGCCGTGAAGCTGAAAGTAAAAAGCTGCTGACCTGGGGCTTCCGTTTCTTTGAAACCGTTAACCCGATCAAAGCAGGCAAAGAGTTTGCCTCTGAGCCAGCATGGTTTGGCGATAGCGACCGTGCCTCGCTGGGCGTGGATAAAGACGTCTATCTGACCATTCCGCGCGGTCGGATGAAGGATCTGAAGGCCAGCTACGTGCTGAGCAACAGCGAGCTGCACGCGCCGCTGGCAAAAAATCAGGTTGTGGGCACCATCAACTTCCAGCTTGATGGCAAAACCATTGAGCAGCGTCCGCTGGTGGTTCTGCAGGAGATCCCAGAGGGGAATTTCTTCGGCAAAATCATTGATTACATCAAGCTGATGTTCCACCACTGGTTTGGTTAAAAAATACACACTTGAAAGTGTGATTTCCATCCCCATATACTATGCATCTTAAACACTCCCGCTCTGGCGGGAGTTGTTCTTTTTTAACGCCGGAGCTGACATGAAAACCAAACTTAACGAACTGCTTGAATTCCCGACCTCCTTTACCTACAAAGTGATGGGTCTGGCGAAACCTGAGCTGGTTGATCAGGTGGTGGAAGTGGTACAGCGCCATGCGCCAGGTGATTACTCTCCGCAGGTAAAACCGAGCAGCAAAGGCAACTACCACTCGGTCTCTATCACCATCACCGCTACGCACATTGAGCAGGTCGAAACGCTGTACGAAGAGCTCGGTAATATCGAAATCGTTCGTATGGTGCTGTAACCGTCCCGCGCCAACCTGCTGACGTGTTGCCCGGCGCTGGCCGGGGAACACCCTCCCTGTGATATACTCCCCCTACCTTTTGTTCTCCTCCGGAGATGCTGTTTTGCTTCAGGATACGATCCTTATCCGCCATCTGGGCTTGCAACCTTACGCGCCTGTTTCCGAGGCGATGCACACCTTTACCGATAACCGTGATACCAATACCCCCGATGAGGTGTGGCTGGTCGAGCACGAGCCGGTGTTCACCCAGGGGCAGGCCGGTAAAGCGGAGCATCTGCTGATGCCCGGTGATATTCCCGTTATTCAGAGTGACCGCGGTGGTCAGGTGACCTATCACGGTCCCGGCCAGCAGGTTATGTATGTGCTGCTGGATCTTAAACGCCGCAAGCTGGGCGTGCGTGAGCTGGTGACCGTGCTTGAGCAGACCGTGGTAAACACGCTGGCTGAGCTGGATATTGATGCCCATCCGCGTGCAGATGCGCCTGGGGTGTACGTTGGTGAGAAGAAGATCTGCTCGCTGGGCCTGCGGATCCGCAAAGGCTGTTCGTTTCATGGTCTGGCGCTCAACATTGCCATGGATCTTGCGCCGTTTCGGCGGATTAACCCCTGCGGCTATGCGGGCATGGAGATGGCTCAGGTCAGCGAATGGATTAGCGCGGCAACGCCCGCCACGCTTGCCCCGCGACTTATTGCAAACTTACTCACGCTGCTAAATAATCCCCCACATCAATATATTAGCTCATAATATATCCTATATCCGCCGGTAACTTTTTTATCGGCGGTCTCAAAATCTCATTGACCCTCCCAATAAAAACACCGATCCTGTCATTTCATACCCCTGTTACTAAAGGGTAATTTAGGTGACATCGGACATGCTACTGCACCAGGTGCCCTTTTGGCAGGCGACAAAATAGCCTGCCTTATTATTAAATTGTTGAAATACAATGGAATGCGCGTATCCACGCGGTATGTGGGTACATTAATGACACAAGAATATAATTTCAACTATCATTCATAATGTGAATGGATATGGAGTTTGAGCGTGGATGATAACGATCTGTCGAATAAACGAATAGCCGAGCGTCGCGAAGAGGATAAACCCCAAATCTTCCGTACGCTGCGCAATATCGATCTCAATTTATTGACGATCTTTGAAGCCGTATATGTTCATAAAGGTATTGTCAACGCGGCGAAGGTGCTTAACCTGACCCCATCAGCGATTAGCCAGTCTATCCAGAAACTACGCGCCATCTTTCCCGATCCGCTGTTTATCCGTAAAGGTCAGGGCGTCACGCCTACGGCGTATGCTACGCATTTGCATGAATACGTCAGCCTTGGACTGGAATCGATTCTCGGCGCACTGGACCTTACCGGCAGCTATGATAAACAGCGTACCATCACTATCGGCACGCCTCCATCACTAGGCACCCTGCTGATCCCGCCTATCTACAAGGCGATCAAGGCAGCGCATCCGCACCTGTTGATCCGTAATATTCCCATTCTGGACGCGGAGAATCAGCTCGGCCAGTTCCAGACGGATCTGATCCTCGATACGCACGTTACGGGCACCCGGACGCTTAACCACCACGTTTTATATCACGACCGGCTGATCCTGATCTGTCGGAAAGACCATCCCTGCCTACAGCAGCCGCTGACCGAAGAGACGCTGAGCCAGTATGAACATACGCTGCTTATGCTGGAGGGGCAAAGCATGAGCACCATGCGACAGAAGGTGCGAGAGCTCTTCCCGGAGCAGCCTGTGAGCTTTAGCAGTTACAATATGTTTACAATCGCAGCACTCATTAGCCACAGCGACATGCTGGGCCTGATGCCGTCACGCCTGTTCAGCTTCTTTAACTCCTGTTGGCCTTTGACGGAAATCGATTTCCCTCCGTTGCACACCGCTACGGTAGAGGTTTCCCTCTATTACAACAAGTTAAGCCTCCGCGATCCGGTGCTGGAGAACGTCATCAGCGTGATTCGAAATGCCTTTGATAAGGAGTAGCCAGCAGGGCTAATGTCCGACGATGGCTGGACATAGGGCACAAAACAACAACTATTTTACAATTTGCCGGGCCGGCAGGCTGCTTTATCGCCTCCAGAGATGATATACTGCCGCCCAGCTGATTCAAAAATAGTTGAGAAGTACAACATTCCCTTGAATTGAAACACTCCCTTCGTTATTCGCAACTGGAACACGCACGCTATGAGTAAACCCATTGTGATGGAACGCGGTGTTAAATACCGCGATGCCGATAAAATGGCCCTTATCCCGGTTAAAAACGTGGTAACAGAGCGTGAAGCCCTGTTAAGAAAACCGGAGTGGATGAAGATCAAACTGCCGGCAGACTCCTCCCGCATCCAGGGTATTAAAGCGGCCATGCGTAAAAACGGCCTGCATTCTGTCTGTGAAGAGGCGTCCTGCCCGAACCTGGCGGAGTGTTTCAATCACGGTACGGCGACCTTCATGATCCTGGGGGCTATTTGTACCCGCCGCTGCCCATTCTGTGACGTTGCCCACGGTCGCCCGGTCGCGCCTGATGCCAATGAGCCGGTGAAGCTAGCGCAAACTATTGCCGACATGGCGCTGCGCTATGTGGTGATCACCTCCGTTGACCGCGACGATCTGCGCGACGGCGGCGCTCAGCACTTTGCCGACTGCATCAGCGCTATTCGCGAGAAAAGTCCGAGCATCCGCATTGAGACCCTGGTTCCTGACTTCCGTGGCCGTATGGATCGTGCGCTGGATATCCTCTCCGCCACGCCACCAGACGTCTTTAACCACAACCTGGAGAACGTGCCGCGTATCTACCGCAAGGTACGTCCAGGCGCGGACTATAACTGGTCCCTGAAGCTGCTGGAGCGCTTTAAAGAGGCGCATCCGGATATCCCGACCAAATCCGGCCTGATGGTTGGCCTGGGCGAGACCAATGAAGAGATCGTTGATGTCATGCGCGACCTGCGCCGCCACGGTGTGACCATGCTGACCCTCGGCCAGTATCTGCAGCCAAGCCGTCACCACCTGCCGGTACAGCGTTATGTCAGCCCAGAAGAGTTTGATGAGATGAAAGCCGAAGCGCTGGCGATGGGCTTCACCCACGCGGCCTGCGGCCCGTTTGTGCGCTCCTCTTACCATGCTGATTTGCAGGCAAAAGGCATCGAAGTAAAATAGTTCAGCAATAACTGCTTACACTATCGCAATAAAAAACCGGCCTGTGCGCCGGTTTTTTTATCGCAAGCCATCCGGCATTGCCATTACTCTTTGTGAGAGAGCTTCTCTGCCGCGATGTCACCGTCGGCGCTCTTTTTCGCGCTGGTGTCATCGTCATTCATCGCTTTCTTAAAGCCTTTAATGGCTGCGCCAAGGTCACCGCCGAGGGTACGCAACTTCTTCGTCCCAAACAGCAAAACAACCAGTGCGGCCACTACCAGCAGCTTAGTAATACTAATCTCACCCATAAATACCTTCTTTACTGAAAACAGGCTGCGAAATGCGCCGTGGAAACCTGACGCTATTAACGGACATTCGGCGCGCGCACACAATAGCAATCTGTAACAAGGTGAATCAAGTGTTGTTTAAAAAAACATCACAATAACTGTGGGGAGACAAAGCGGCGATTGCGCAGCACCGGCAATGTCTCCCGCGTCTCCTGCACACGTGCGGCGCTCACTTCGGCGAAAATCAGCTGCGCCTCCTGGGCCGCAGCCGCGACGGTGACCCCCAGTGGATCGACAATGCGGCTCTGTCCAATGTTTTTATTACCGCACTCGCCAGCGGCCACCAGATAGCAGGTGGTGTCCAGCGCCCGTGCCGCCAGCAGCGTTGCCCAGTGATGCTCCTTCAACGGCCCACGCACCCATGCCGCAGGCAGCACCAGCAGATCGGCACCCTGCAAGGCCAGACTTAGCGCCAGCTCAGGAAAGCGCAGATCGTAACAGGTCATCAGCCCAATCTTCATGCCCGCCACCTCAATCAACGAGGGGATAGCGCTGCCCGCATCCACCCGGCTCGACTCAAGGATGCTGAAGGCGTCGTAGAGATGCAGCTTGGCGTAGCGGGCAATGATATGCCCTGCCCGCAGTACGACCAGGGTATTTATCGCCCTGCCTTCGGTAGACGGCACATGGATAGTCAGCACCGTGGTCATCGCGTTCTTCCGGCTTTCTGCCCGCAGCAGCGTCAAAAAGCCCCCGTCCAGCGGCTGGGCCGATGCCACCGAGAGGCCCGGATCGCTGTCGCTGCGGGCCAGCAGCGCCTCAGGCAGCACCAGCAGCGCGGCCCCCTGCTTTGCCGCCTGCGCCATCAGCGTGACGCAGGTACGGGCATTACTCTCCCACTCCGGCGTCACTACAAACTGTCCCGCTGCAACAATCATCTTCTCGCCCCTCTGTCCGTTGCGTTAAACTTAGCGACCTGACACATCAAATAGCAGGAATTGGCGGTGATACAACTGTTTTTTGCGATTTTTATCGGTGGCGGGACCGGCAGCGTGCTGCGCTGGTTTCTCGGTATGAAGCTTAATCCCTTACATCATGCGATCCCTATCGGCACGCTGACGGCTAATCTGGCCGGGGCATTTATTATCGGGATGGGGCTGGCGTGGTTTAACCGAATGACGCATATCGATCCGCTATGGAAGCTGCTGGTCACTACCGGCTTTTGCGGCGGCCTGACCACCTTCTCAACCTTTTCCGCTGAGGTGGTGTTCCTGTTGCAGGACGGACGCGCGGGCTGGGCGTTGCTGAATGTCGCGGTGAACCTGCTGGGCTCGTTCGCCATGACGGCGCTGGCCTTTTGGCTGGTCTCTGCCACGCACGCACAGTAGCAAATGTTACAGGACCGTCGTGGTAGAGCTGATAAGCGTAGCGCCATCAGGCGTTATGCAGGAGTTCAAACGAAAAAAAACCCGCTTTTCAGCGGGTTTTAGAGTTCTGTCTTATCGCTAACTTAGATAGGCATTACGTTAGCAGCAGAAGGGCCTTTGGCACCGTTAGTGATTTCAAACTCTACGCGCTGACCTTCAGCCAGAGTTTTGAAACCATTGCTCTGGATTGCAGAGAAGTGTACGAACACGTCTTTGCTGCCATCTTCCGGAGTAATGAAACCGAATCCTTTGGACTCATTAAACCACTTAACGTTACCTTTAATCTTAGACATCAAAATTACCTTTACATGAAAAACGACACAAATGCTGTGTCGGGTATCAGTACAACAATTGTCATGACTTTTGTCCAGTCGATATTCGTTAAAAAGTGATAAATGTCGCTATCTTTTTTTATCCAGCTGCAATATTTGCTGTTTTTTCAACGCGGAAGTGCGATGGATTAGAAAGTAGAGCGCCGGGACGACAAAATGTCTACCTGTTAACTAATTCGCCAGATAATCCGCGCTACTTCGCTATTTATTGATTTTAGTCAGCTACCGGTTCGCTTCTGTTGGGCACATTGCATGCCTTAATGATGAGAGGGAACCATGTTAACGTTTATTGAACTCCTGCTGGGCGTGGTAGTGATTATTGGCGTTGCGCGCTATATCATCAAAGGCTACTCGGCGACCGGCGTGCTCTTTGTGGGCGGTCTGGTGCTGCTGATTGCCAGTGCGCTGATGGGGCATAAAATTCTGCCGTCGAGTGCCACCAGCACCGGCTACAGCGCTACCGATATTGTTGAGTATATCAAGATCCTGCTGATGAGCCGCGGCGGCGATCTCGGCATGATGATCATGATGCTGTGCGGGTTTGCCGCCTATATGACCCATATCGGTGCAAACGATATGGTGGTCAAGCTGGCCTCCAGACCGCTGCGCTATATCAACTCGCCCTATATCCTGATGATCGCGGCCTACTTCGTGGCCTGCCTGATGTCGCTGGCGGTCTCTTCGGCAACGGGTCTGGGGGTGCTGCTGATGGCGACCCTGTTCCCGGTCATGGTCAACGTCGGCATCAGCCGTGGCGCGGCGGCGGCTATCTGTGCCTCACCGGCGGCAATTATCCTCTCTCCTACCTCCGGGGACGTGGTGCTGGCGGCCAAGGCCGCAGAGATGCCGCTGATCGACTTCGCCTTTAAAACCACGCTGCCGATCTCTATCGCCGCGATTGTCGCGATGGCGATCGCCCACTTCTTCTGGCAGCGCTGGCTGGACAAAAAAGAGAATATCTCCCAGGAGAAGCTGGATGTGAACGATATCACCACCAGCGCGCCGTCGTTTTACGCCATCCTGCCCTTTACGCCCATCGTTGGCGTGCTGATCTTTGATGGCAAATGGGGGCCAGAGCTGCACATCATTACCATCCTGGTGATCTGCATGCTGCTGTCGGCGGTACTGGAATTTCTGCGCGGCTTCAATACCCAGCGGGTCTTCTCCGGGCTGGAGGTGGCGTATCGCGGGATGGCGGACGCCTTTGCGGGAGTGGTGATCCTGCTGGTTGCCGCCGGGGTCTTTGCCCAGGGGTTGAGCACCATCGGCTTTATTGAAAGCCTGATCTCCATCGCCACCTCCTTCGGTTCGGCCAGCATTATCCTGATGCTGGTGCTGGTGACGCTGACCATGCTGGCGGCAATGACCACCGGCTCGGGCAATGCGCCCTTCTACGCCTTTGTGGAGATGATCCCTAAGCTTGCCAGCGAGGCGGGCATCAATCCGGCCTACCTGTCGATTCCCATGCTGCAGGCCTCTAACCTCGGCCGCACCATATCCCCGGTCTCCGGTGTGGTGGTTGCCGTGGCGGGGATGGCAAAAATCTCCCCCTTCGAGGTGGTAAAACGCACCTCGGTGCCGGTTCTGGTAGGCTTGATTGTGGTGATTGTGGCCACGGAAATCCTGGTCCCTGGTACAGCCCTCCGTTAAGCACCACACGAAAAAGCGCCTGTTCGGCGCTTTTTTTATGCTTTAATAACTTTCTGGAACTATTTAAATATATTCATCAGGAATTGAAATGTTCAGAAAGGAGTTCGTACCCCTGCTCGCCGCCGCAGCGGCCATGCTCTGGACCGCTGCCGCGCCTGCCGCCCCGCTAAGCGCTACCCAGTACGGTGATTTCGATCGCTATGTGCTGGCGCTCTCGTGGCAAACCGGGTTCTGCCAGAGCCAGCACGATCGCCGCCAGCGCGAGCCGGACGAGTGTCGCCTGCAAAAAGAGAGCGACAACAAAGACGATTTTCTGACCGTTCACGGCCTGTGGCCCGGCCTGCCGAAATCAATTGCCGCTCGCGGAGTCGACGATCGCCGCTGGATGCGTTACGGCTGTGCTACCCGCCCCATCCCTAACATGCCGGAGGCTCGCGTCGGGCAGAAGTGCGCCAGTGCCGAGACCGGCCTGTCGCTGGAGAGCGCAGCAAAGCTTAATAGCGTGATGCCGGGCGCGGGCGCAAACTCCTGCCTCGAACGCTACGAGTATGCCAAGCACGGAGTCTGCTTCGGCTTCGATCCAGATGCCTACTTTGGCGTCATGGTGCGCATGGCCAGCGAGATCAAGCAGAGCGCCCTCGGTAAGTTCATTGCAGCCAACTACGGCGAGCGCGTCAGCCGCAGCGATTTTGACGCCGCCTTTGCCCGGACCTACGGCAGCGATAGTGTCAAAGCTATGAAGCTGACCTGCAACGGCAACCCGGCGTATCTAACGGAAGTGCAGCTCACTCTGAAGGCGAGCGCAATAAATCAGCCGCTCTCTCCCGCCTCGTTTATTGCCCAGCCGCACCCTGGCAACTGTGGTAAAGAGTTTGTTCTGGATGAAGTAGGATATTAACGAGAAACAGCCTACCCTCTGGATGCGTTCAAAGGGCAGGCTGAGTAGAGGACGCGTTACGCTGGCGGAAGGTTGATATTACCGTTGCTCAGTGCCGTTACGCTGGCTCTCGCCGCTTCCGGGCTTTGCGCGCCGGGCACCAAAATGATTTTGCGGCAGTCATCCTGACGCTTATCAAACATCTCGTAGCCACGGGCCGCGTCTTCAAGCGGCAGATAGTGGGTCACGATCTCTTCTGGCTTCAGCAGACCCTGCTCGATCAGCGGCAGCAGCTCTGGCAGCCAGGCGTGAACGTGGGTCTGGCCCATGCGGAACGAGATACCTTTATCGAAGGCGTCGCCGAACAGGAAGCCGTGGATAAAGCCCGCATAGACCCCCGGCACGCTGACAATCCCGCCCCGACGCACGGCGGCGATGGACTGGCGCAGTACCTTACCGCTACTGCCCTCTAGCTTAAGGTTAGTCAGCACCGTTTCGGTGGTACTGCCTTTAGCCTCGAAGCCAACGGCATCAATCACGGCATCTACGCCGCGATTACCCGGGGTGTTTTCAATGATGACCTCGGCCGGATCGTCATGCTTATCAAAGTTAATTGGGATCACCCCGTAACGCTCTTCAGCAAAGCGCAGACGATAGTCGTTATGGTCGACCATAAAGATCTGCTCAGCACCCAGCAGTCGGGCGCAGGCGGCGGTAAGCAGGCCTACCGGACCGGCCCCGTAGATGGCGATCCGCGACCCTTTCTTCACCTCGGCGTTTTTTGCTGCCTGCCAGGCGGTGGGCAGAATATCAGAGAGGAACAGCGCCTTATCGTCGGAGAGCAGCTGCGGCACCTTGAAGGGGTTAACGTCACCCTTAGGTACGCGGACATACTCTGCCTGGCCACCCGGCACGCCGCCGTAGAGGTGGCTATAGCCAAACAGCGCGGCCGGCGGTGGGATCTGCTTTTTGTTCAGGGCTGCGCCATGTCCACCGTTAGTGGTCTCGCAGGCGGCATACTGGTGCTGCTGGCAGAAGAAACAGCTGCCGCAGGCAATCACGAAGGGGATCACCACCCGCTCGCCTTTCTGAATATTTTTTACGTCACGGCCGACTTCGACCACTTCGCCCATAAATTCATGACCGAAAATATCCCCGTGTTCAGTTTTAGGGATCTTACCGTGATAGAGGTGCAGGTCGGAACCGCAAATGGCGGTCGCGGTGATACGCAGAATAATATCATCCTGCTGTTCAATAATCGGATCCGGCACGCTCTCGACGCGAACGCTATGGGGACCATGATACGTCAATGCTTTCATTCAGACCTCCGCTACTCCCCTGAGATCGGGAGAGTGAAAATTGGGCTTGCACGGATCAAGGTTAGTCAGTTCAGACGCCGATCTGGGCGGCCAGGCGAATCGACAGCGGTTTTGAGAGTAATCTTAGCGGAAAAAAGAGGTGATAAAAAAAGAGGCTACCCGAAGGTAGCCTCGCTGCTTACAGTGCAGGTGTCTTACTTGCTTATTATACGGTAGTACGGATCAGGTGGTCGAACGCGCTCAGAGAGGCTTTCGCACCTTCGCCAGTGGCGATGATGATCTGTTTGTACGGTACGGTGGTGCAGTCGCCCGCCGCAAATACGCCTTTCACGCTGGTTTCACACTTGGCATCAATGATGATCTCACCCATACGGTTACGCTCAACCGCGCCTTCGAGCCAGTTAGTGTTCGGCAGCAGGCCGATCTGTACGAAGATACCTTCCAGCTCAATTTGGTGCACATCGCCGCTCACGCGGGCACGGTACTCAAGGCCGGTCAGTTTGGTGCCGTCGCCTTTCACCTCAGTGGTCTGAGCGTTCAGAATGATGTCGACGTTTTTCAGGCTGCGCACTTTATCCTGCAGAACCTTGTCAGCTTTCATCTCTGGCGCAAACTCAAGCAGCGTCACGTGTTCAACGATACCGGCCAGGTCGATAGCCGCTTCAACGCCGGAGTTACCGCCGCCGATGACCGCTACGCGCTTACCTTTAAACAGCGGGCCATCGCAGTGCGGGCAGTAGGTTACGCCGCGGGTACGGTACTGCTCTTCACCCGGCACGCCCATGTTGCGCCACTTGGCACCGGTAGCAATGATCACGCTGCGTGCTTTCAGCACCGCGCCAGAGGCGGTTTCAATCTGATGCAGGCCGCCCTCTTCTGCCGCCGGGGTCAGTTTGGTTGCGCTCTGGGTGTCGATAACGTCCACATCGTAATCATCAACGTGGGCTTTCAGCGCACCGGCCAGCTTCTGACCTTCGGTTTTCGGCACGGAGATGTAGTTTTCGATGTCCACGGTGTCGAGCACCTGACCGCCAAAACGCTCGCCCATCAGGCCAGTACGGATACCTTTACGCGCCGAGTAGACTGCCGCTGCCGCGCCGGCAGGGCCGGAACCGACGATCAGCACGTCGTAAGCGTCACGTTTGTTCAGCTCTTCCGCCGCACGTTTTTCAGCGCCGGTATCCACTTTAGAGACGATTTCGGTCAGGGTCATACGGCCTGAACCAAACTCAACGCCGTTCAGAAACACCGCCGGCACGCCCATGACGTTGCGATCGGTGACTTCGTTCTGGAACACACCACCGTCAATCGCCGTATGCTTGATGCGTGGGTTAAGCACGGACATCAGGTTCAGCGCCTGGACCACGTCCGGGCAGTTGTGGCAGGAGAGCGAGTAGTAGGTTTCAAACTCAAAATCCCCTTCCAGCGCGGCGATCTGCTCAAGCATCTCTTTCGCTTCTTTAGAAGGGTGACCGCCGGTCCACAGCAGCGCCAGCACCAGGGAGGTAAATTCGTGTCCCAGCGGAGAGCCAGCAAAGCGCGGGCCCTGGTGAGAGCCTGGGTTGGTGATCAGGAACGAAGGTTTACGTACCGGCAGCTGATTGTCTTCTTTAAAGGAGACTTTGTCAGACAGCTCGGCAATTTCAGCCAGCAGTTCTTTGATCTCTGCCGATTTAGCGCTGTCGTCCAGCGTGGCAATCAGCTCAACGGGTTTGGTCAAACGCTCAAGATAAGCCTTAAGCTGGGTTTTCATTGTAGTATCAAGCATTAGGGTCACCTCTGAGTTAAAAACATCATCATGCAAGCTGCCTCAATAGGGCTGCCTGGATGCAACTTGAATCATGTTGTTAGGGAAAAACGGGTGCATAGCGCACCCGTGATAGATAGGCCCGTACAAGCGCAGCGCCGCCGGGCTTTTCAAATTTTGAGACTTAGATCTTACCAACCAGGTCCAGAGACGGAGCCAGGGTCGCTTCACCCTCTTTCCATTTAGCCGGGCACACTTCACCTGGGTGAGAAGCAACGTACTGAGCCGCTTTGATTTTACGCAGCAGGTCAGATGCGTCACGGCCAATGCCTTCTGCAGTCACTTCGATCGCCTGGATGATGCCCTGCGGGTCAACGATGAAGGTACCGCGGTCAGCCAGACCTTCGTCTTCACGCATGTTTTCGAAGTTACGGGTCAGTGCGCCAGTCGGGTCGCCGATCATCGCATATTTGATTTTAGCGATGGTCTCAGAGCTGCTGTGCCACGCTTTGTGGGTGAAGTGGGTGTCGGTGGAGACGGAGTACACGTCCACGCCCAGTTTCTGCAACTCATCGTAGTGATCGGCTACGTCGCCCAGTTCGGTCGGGCAAACGAAGGTGAAGTCAGCCGGATAGAAGAAGAAGACGCTCCAGCGGCCTTCGGTATCTTTCTCGGTCACTTCGATGAATTCACCGTTTTTGAACGCCTGGTTTTTGAAAGGTTTGATCTTGGTATTGATTAAGGACATCTATACTTCCTCCGTTTTTTCGATGAGATGTAAGGTACCGAATTTTGATGGCAACGGCTAATGCGTTTGCTTTATCAAATCAATCAGCGATATCTAACAACCTAAAAGCCGTAATGGCGTCGGGGATTACATCACTCCCCCAATCAAAGGGCAATGCAACGCTGTAAGGTGTGGCCTATGACTGTGATAGGTTCGACCGTTTTAAGCATTCTGTGTGTCGCGTCGTTTAATGCCGGGCAGTTTATGATATATTTCAGCAAGCCTGAAAGCTTGGTTATGTACATTAATATGCAGCAATATATTGAGATAAAAAATGACTAATCTATACGATTTAAAAAAATTCGATCTTAATCTGCTGCTTATTTTTGAGTGTATTTATCTGCATCAAAGCATCAGTAAAGCGGCTAAAGCGCTATTTATTACTCCCTCTGCGGTAAGCCAGTCTCTACAACGGCTGCGTGCACATCTTGACGATCCGCTATTCATTCGCAGCGGAAAAGGCGTGACGCCCACGACGATGGCGATTAACCTGCATATGCATCTGGAGGTGAATCTTAGCCAGCTCGAACAGACAATTAATATGATGAACAGAAACGAGCTGAGTAAAAAGTTTGTTCTCTATACGCCACAGTTGCTGATGAGCGAAGGAAGCACGGCGCTGGTCAAGGCGCTACGCCAGCAGGCCAGCTACGCGATTGAGCACCATGATATTTTTATTACCCCGCAGTCGGCCGAAGAGCTGCTGAACTACCGCAAAGCCGATCTCATCCTCTCGCTTTTTCCCATCGTTAACCCTGCGGTGGTCTGCGAAAAGCTGTCATGCGAGCCGTTGGCGCTGGTTTGTAGCGAACACCATCCGCGCCTTAATGGTAAAATAACCCTTAGTGATGTGTTGGCTGAGGGGTTTACCTTCTATAGCACGCCGGAAAAAGGGGCGCTGGCATTACAGGATGAGATTGAAACCGTTTTGCCACAGCGCAATATTGTGTTCAGCAGCGATTCATATATTTCTATCATTAATATGATTAGCCAGTCTGAGCTTATTGGGCTGATGCCGCTGTCTACCTTTAATCACTATAAAAAGATAATGAATTTAAAAATAGTGGACATCGATATCACCCTGCCCACCTTTGATATATTTATGCTTTATAACCGGGCCTCGCTAAACGGCAGCGCCTTCGCCAGCTTAATTGAGACAATAAAGCTGGCGGATCGCTAATATTGGCTCGACTGTCAGAGCGTGCAGAGACGCTCTGCGGCAGCGCGCAGCGTCGCTTCCTGCTTGGCAAAGCAGAGGCGAATAAGCCTGTGCGGGAAGGCATCGGCACAGAAGACCGACAGCGGAATAGCCGCCACACCGACCTCTTTGGTTAGCCACTGGCAGAAGCTGACGTCATCCAGATCGGAGATGGCGCTATAGTCTGCCAACAGGAAATAGGTCCCTTCACAGGGCAGGATCTTCAGTCGGCTCTGGCTCAGGGCATCAATCAGCAGATCGCGTTTGGCCTGATAAAAAGCGGGTAGCTCACGATAGTGCTCAGGCTCCGCCCGCAGCATATCCGCCAGCGCCAGCTGGGCCGGGGTGTTGACCGCAAAAGTCAGATACTGATGCACCTTGCGCAACTCGGCACTGATAGCCGCTGGCGCAACGCAGTAACCTACCTTCCAGCCCGTCATATGATAGGTTTTACCAAAGGATGAGACGGCCACCGCCCGCTGACGCAGCTCGGGATGAGCGAGTACGCTGGCATGCCCCTCGGGAGCGAAGCAGATGTGCTCGTAGACCTCATCGCTCAGGACGTAGATTTCACGTTCTGCAATTGCCTGCCACAGCGCGGTAAAATCCGCTCGCTGCCACACTGTGGCCGACGGGTTATGCGGCGTATTAAGAATAACCAGCCGGGTCTTATCACTCAGCAGCGCGGTAAAGGCCTGCCAGTCCACGTCAAAGTGCGGCGGCTGCAGCGCAATGCGTTTCACGACCCCACCCGCCAGCTCAACTGCCGGAGCGTAGCTGTCGTAGCTTGGATCGAAGCAGATCACCTCATCGCCGCTGCGTACCAGCGCAGTAATGGCAGCATAAAGCGCCTCGGTGGCACCGGCGGTCACTGTGATCTCGCTGTTAGCATCCGGCTGGTAGCCATACAGGGCGGCGGTTTTCTCGGCGATGGCCTCCCGCAGCGCCTGCACCCCGGTCATGGGCGCATACTGGTTCGCACCCTGAGCTACATGATACGCCAGCCGCTCCTGCAGATAGCGCGGACCATCATAATCAGGAAACCCCTGCGAGAGGTTAATCGCCTGGTGCGCCTGGGCCAGCGCACTCATCTGGGTAAAAATCGTCGTGCCAAGATTGGGCAGTTTACTCTGCGGGATCAGTGTGTTATTGCTCATGGATGGGTGCCTGCGTGTAATACTGATGTTGCTGCCACTATATCACGATGTTAGTATTTGGCAATCAAGACGCTTAGACGTCTAAACCATAATGTTATTACTCTGCTCACACTATTCAGGAGCGTTATGACATACCCTCTGCAACTTCCGGCGCTGGTAGAAGCCTGCCATTGGCTGGGTGCTAAAGGCTGGGCACCGGCCACCGGCGGCAACATGTCGGTACGGGAAAATGCCGACTGGTGCTGGCTCAGCGAGTCCGGTAAAGACAAGGGCAGCCTGACGGTGGACGACTTTTTGCAGGTTGAGATCGCCACCGATCGCGCCCCGTCAGGACGGAAGCCCTCCGCCGAGACCGGCCTGCATACGCTGATCTATCGCCTCTACCCGGAGGCGAACGCCGTGCTGCATGTGCATACGGTCAACGCCACGGTGCTGTCACGCGTTGAGAAACTGGCGACGCTCAAGCTTGCGGGTTACGAGATGCAGAAATCCCTTAGCGGACAGACCAGCCACCTCGACACGGTCTCTATTCCCCTGTTTGATAATGACCAGGATATCCCCGCCCTTGCCCGGCGTATTGAGATATATGCCCGCCAGACGCCGCTAAGCTACGGCTTCCTGCTGCGCGGACACGGTCTCACCTGCTGGGGACGCAGCGTGGCGGAAGCCCGTCGCCACCTTGAGGGGCTGGAGTTTTTATTTGAGTGTGAAATGCAGCGTCGCCTGCTGGAGAGATCATGATCCGCGCCATCGTTACTGATATTGAGGGCACGACCAGCGATATCCGCTTCGTGCATAACGTGCTGTTTCCCTACGCCCGCGAGCGGCTGGAGGCGTTTGTCACTGCCCAGCAGTATGCCGAGCCGGTGAAATCCATTCTCGATAATCTGCGGGATGAGATCGTCCAAGCGGATGCCTCCACTGCCGATCTCATTGAGACGCTGTTCCGCTTTATGGATGAAGATCGTAAGTCGACGGCGCTGAAGGCGTTACAGGGAATTATCTGGCACGACGGCTACGTCAACGGCGACTTTACCGGCCATCTCTACCCCGACGTACTGCCCGCGCTGGAAAAATGGAAGTCGCAGGGGATTGATCTCTATGTATATTCCTCGGGCTCGGTGGCCGCACAAAAACTGTTATTTGGCTACAGCGACGAAGGTGATATTACTCATCTGTTTAGCGGCTACTTTGATACCCGCATCGGTGCCAAGCGTGAAGCGCGCGCCTATAGCAGCATTGCCGAGCAGCTCGCGCTGCCGCCGGTGTCGATCCTTTTCCTGTCAGATATTCATCAGGAGCTGGACGCCGCCGCAGAGGCCGGTTTGCGCACCGTGCAGCTGATTCGTGGCGATGATGATGCCGCCAGCCAACATCACCAGGTGCACAGTTTTAACGACATTAACCCGGAGCAGATCCCCTCATGAGCGCGTTAACTATCTATTCCGTCAATGATCCCCGCCAGCCTACGTGGCATAGCACCGACGCGGGTGAGATTCAGCAGCAGCTGAACGCCAAAGGCGTACGCTTTGAGCGCTGGCAGGCCGACCGCGATCTCGGTGCCGATCCTGCGCCTGAGGCGGTAATCGACGCCTATCAGCACGCCATCGATCGACTGGTTGCCGAGAAGGGCTATCAGAGCTGGGATGTGATCAGCCTGCGCGCCGATAACCCTAACAAGCAGGCGCTGCGGGAAAAGTTTCTCAGTGAGCACACCCACGGCGAAGATGAAGTGCGCTTTTTTGTCGAGGGCGCGGGCCTGTTCTGCCTGCACATTGGTGATGAGGTCTATCAGGTGCTGTGCGAGAAAAACGATCTGATCTCAGTGCCGGCAGGCACGCCGCACTGGTTTGATATGGGATCCGAGCCGAACTTTACCGCCATTCGTATCTTCGACAACCCCGAGGGGTGGATCGCCCAGTTCACCGGCGACGCCATTGCCGAGGGCTATCCTCGCCTGGCGTAGTCCGCGCCAGGCGTTATTTATCATCTGAAAAATCCCGCCGCCACCTCGTCCGGCGTAACGACCCCGGTATCCAGCACCCAGCCGCTAATCAGCGCGGCCGGGGTAACGTCAAACGCCGGGTTATAGACCAGCGTCGATTCGGGGGCCCACTGCACCGTCCCGAAGCTGCCCGCTACGCCGGTGACTTCGCTGGCCGCGCGCTGCTCAATAGGAATGGCCTCCCCGTTCGGACAGAGCGGATCCAGCGTGGTCTGCGGGGCAGCAACGTAAAACGGGATCCCATGATAGCGGGCCAGCACCGCCAGCGAGTAGGTGCCGATCTTATTCGCCACGTCGCCGTTGGCCGCAATACGGTCCGCGCCGACCCACACCGCATCCACCTGGCCCTGCGCCATCAGGCTGGCCGCCATTGAGTCGGTGATCAGCTGGCAGGGAATGCCCAGCTCCGCCAGCTCCCATGCCGTCAGACGGCCTCCCTGCAACAGCGGGCGTGTCTCCCCTACCCAGACGTTGACGACCTTGCCGTCGGTAAAGGCCTGGGAGATGACCCCCAGCGCCGTACCCACACCCGCGGTCGCCAGCCCGCCGGTATTGCAGTGCGTCAGCAGGCGGCTGCCGGGCGTCACCAGCGCACTGCCCGCCGCGGCAATTCGAGCGCAAAGCTGCTTATCCTCGGCAACCAGCCGCTCGGCTTCGGCCACCAGCGCCGGGACAAAATCCACCTCCGTCAGGGCCAGCTTCATGCGGTCAAGGTTGTTCATCAGGTTCACCGCCGTTGGGCGCGCCGCCCGGAGCGTCTCCAGCGCCTGGGCCAGAGCGGTCTGGCTTGCGCCCCGCTCGGCCAGCAGCGCCAGCAGCAGGCTGGCGGAGAGGCCAATCAACGGCGCACCGCGCACCCGCAGGGCGTGAATATGGCCCACCAGCGTCTCTACCTTGTCGGCGGGCAGCCAGCGCTTCTCCTGCGGAAGCGCCTGCTGATCGAGAATAAAAAGCTGATTATCGGTGACGCGCAGGCTGGTGGTCTGGAGTGGCTGCATAGCGTTAAATCCCTGTTGCGTTGATGTATCGTATTGTGTCAGGATGAATTACAGATGTATAGACGTCTGAATGGCTTTATAAACAGAAAATTGAGGATACCGGCAATGTCGCAATACCGAACTTTCAACGCCGCCGACGCGGTGGCCTACGCCCGGCAATATGCTGGTCTGGAGCAGTCATCCGAACTGGTTAGCGCGCATGAAGTCGGTGACGGCAACCTGAATCTGGTGTTTAAAATTTTCGACGCCGAGGGCGTAAGCCGGATCGTCGTCAAGCAGGCCCTGCCCTACGTGCGCTGCGTGGGCGAATCCTGGCCGCTGACCCTGGACCGCGCCCGGCTGGAGGCGCAGACGCTGGTAGAGCACTATCGGCACTGCCCGGCGCATACGGTAAAGATCCACCACTTTGATCCTGACCTGTCGGTGATGGTGATGGAGGATCTCTCCGATCACCGCATCTGGCGCGGGGAGCTGATCAAAGGCGCATACTATCCGCAGGCCGCCCGCCAGCTGGCGGCGTACCTGGCCCAGACCCTGTTCCACACCAGCGATTTTTATCTCACCCCGGCGCAGAAAAAGGCGCAGGTGGCGCAGTTTATCAATCCAGAGATGTGCGGCATTACCGAAGATCTCTTCTTTGAAGACCCGTACCGCGCTCACGAGCGCAACAGCTACCCGGCGGCGATTGACGCTGACGTGGTCGCTCTGCGTGACGATAACGCCCTGCTGCTAGCGGTGGCCGGGCTTAAACAGCGTTTTCTCTCCCATGCCGAAGCGCTCTTGCACGGCGATATCCACAGCGGCTCGATATTTGTTGCCGAAGGCAGCCTGAAGGCGATTGACGCCGAGTTTGGCTACGTGGGTCCCATGGGCTTTGACCTTGGTACGGCTATTGGCAACCTGCTGCTTAACTACTGCGGCCTGCCGGGGCATCTGGGTATTCGCGATGCCGCCGCCGCCCGCGAGCAGCGCCTGAACGATATTCAGGAGCTATGGAACACCTTCGCAGAGACATTCCTTGCCCTGGCCGCAGAGAAGACCCGGGACGTGGCGCTGGCCCATCCAGGCTATGCCGCTCAGTTCCTGCAGAAGGTGTGGCACGATGCCATAGGCTTCTGCGGCACGGAGCTGATTCGCCGCAGCGTGGGCCTCTCTCACGTGGCGGATATCGACACCATCGCTGACGACGAGATGCGCCACGAATGCCTGCGCCACGCCATCCATTTAGGCAAGGCGCTGATCGTCATTGCCGACCGCATCCATAACGTTGATGAACTGATTGCCCGGGTTCGGCAGTACAGTTAGCCCAAATACTCTATTACCGACAATCCGCCGTTGTAGTCGGTGCTGTAGATGATCCCCTGCGCGTCGACAAACACGTCGCAGGACTGGATCACCTGCGGACGGCCAGGACGGGTATCCATCATCTTCGCTGGCGCGGCGGGCACCAGTGCCCCGGTCTCTACCGGGCGATACGGGTTAGAGATATCGTAGGCCCGTACTCCGGCGTTCTGGTAAGTGGCAAAGATCAGCGTCGAGCTGACAAAACTCCCCGGCCGGTTCTCATGCAGGTTGTGCGGCCCGAAGTGCGCGCCTTTCGCGACATAGTCGATCTCCTCCGGCTGCGGGAAGGTAGAGATGCTTACCGGATTAGCCAGCTCGCGAATATCAAACAGCCAGATCAGCTTCTCGCCATCCTGCTGGTTATCCAGCACCGCCTCGTCCAGCACCACCAGCAGATCCCGGTCCGGCAGCGGCAGCGCCGTATGGGTTCCGCCGCCAAACGGCGGGCTCCAGTTACGATGGCTGATGAGCTTCGGCGCACTGCGATCTTTCACATCCAGCAGCGTCAGGCCGCCGTCGCGCCAGCTGCCGTAGGCGGTATCTCCAGCAATAATGGCGTGATGCAGGGCGTAACGCTTGCCCTCCGGCCACGTCGGCGTCTCGCCCGCCGCCTGGTTCATCCCTGGCAGCCACCAGCGTCCCGCCACTTCGGGCTTACGTGGATTGGCAAGATCGATAGTCAGGAAGATGTAGTCGCTAAAGCCATCGATCAGGGCAGAGACATAGGCCCAGCGGCCGCCCACGTACCAGATGCGGTGAATGCCGATGCCGTCCAGCCCCAGAAAACCAATCTCTTTTGGCTGGTCCGGCGTGGAGATATCAAACACGCGCAGCCCGGCGCTCCAGCCCTTGTCCTGCACGTCGCTCACCGTCTCCCCTACCGAGCGGGTGTAGTAGACCTTCTCGTCAGCGAAACGGGCATCGGCAAAGAGATCCCGGGCGTTGATCACCAGCAGCAGATCGTCATGGGCCTGCAGGTGAACGTTCCAGGTCCCCGGCGGCGCGGGCACGTAGCCTGCGGGACGTGGATTTTTCGGGTCGCGCACGTCAACAATCGAGAAACCCTGGGAAACCATATGACCGATGTAAGCAAAGCCACGGTGCACCATTAGCTGCACGCCGTCGGGCCGTCCGCCCTGATCCGAGTGACCAATCAGCCGCATATTGTGGCTGTAGTCAGGCACAGGCAGCGCACTCATTTGTTTTTCGCTTGCAGAGTGGCGAACCACGGGGCGATAAAATCTTCGGTCTGGCCCCAGCCCGGAATGATTTTCCCCAGGGTGGCGACGTTCACCGCACCCGGCTGGGCCGCCAGCAGCGCCTGCGGAATTGCCGCGGCTTTGAAGTCATAGGTGGCTGGCGTCTGCTCCCCTGCGAGCTTGTTGGCGATCAGACGCACGTTGGTCGCGCCAATCAGCTTCGGATCCACCGCCACGCTTACCTTCCACGGACTGTTGGACTCGCGCATCAGCTGCAGATCCTGGTTGGAGACGTCAATGCTGTAGAGTTTGATCTCGGTGCGACCATTCTCTTTCAGCGCCTTGTACGCGCCCTGACTGAAGGCGTCCCAGGTACCCCAGATAGCATCGATCTGCCCTTTCGGGTACTTCGCCAGCACCGCGCCGACTTTATTCGCCGTATCACCCTGCACGTCGGAAGAGACCGCCCCGATGGACTCCAGCTCTTTAATTCCTGGGTTCTGCTTCAGCAGCGCCTGGTAGGCCGCCTGGCGGCGCTCCATCGGCGGGAAGCCAGCCACCCACAGCTTGATGATATTGGCCTTGCCGTTGAAGTCCTTCACCAGCTCGCCGAAGGAGAGATTGGTTAGCGAGGCGTCATCCTGCTGGGTTACGGTCACGCCGGGGATGGTACCGTTGATAGCGGTATCAAATACCGAGACGGCAATGCCTGCATCTACCGCTTTTTTCACCAGCTCGGTTGAGTAAGGATCGCGGCCCTGGGAGAGAATAATGCCGTCGTACTTCTGGCTGATGGCCTGATTAACAAAGTCCTGAAACTTAGCGTCGTCGCCGTTGCTGAGGAAGGTGCTGACTTTAAAGCCAAGCTTTTTGCCCTCCGTCAGCGCGCCGGAGACGAACTGGGTGGTGTTATCGTCCGAGCCCAGGTTACGGATCAGCGCGATGCGTACCGGTCCGCTGTGGTTAGCCAGCGCGGCCGGAACCGGTGCAGGCGTCGCCGCGTAGCCCGGAACAGAACTCAGCAGGCCCAGCACCAGCAGTGAGAGTGCAAATTTTTTCATCTCTGTTTCCTCTGATAAAAGTAAATTAACGACGCTGGAAATAGGTCAACGCCAGAGCACCGGCCAGCACCAGTCCCTTAATAATGTCCATTGCGTAGTAGGGCACGGAGAGCATCACCAGCCCGTTTGACAGCACCCCGAGGATCACCGCCCCCACCAGCGTGCCGAGCGCGTTAGGCTTGCCGGACCCGGCCAGCGAGAAGCCGATCCACGCCGCCGCCACCGCGTCCATCAGGTAGCCGCTCCCGGCGTTGACCTGCGAGGAGCCGATGCGCGAGGCCAGCAGAATGCCGCCGAGTCCCGCCAGCAGCGAGGCGATGACGTAGGCCGCCACCTTGTAGCGGGTGGTGCGGATCCCGGAGAGGCGTGCCGCCTCCGGGTTACCGCCGATGGCGTACATCCGCCGTCCGTGGGTGGTCAGCGACAGGCCAAGCTGGGCTACCACCGTGACCACCAGCATTACAATGACAATGATCGGCACCTGGCCGAGCAGGCTGAAGCCCGGCGGGATCAGCCCCTCCGCCATCTCGCCGCTCGGCAGCAGCATATTTTCGGTGATCGACCCGCCGTAGCTGTAGGTCATCGCCACGCCCTGGATCACAAACAGGCTGCCAAGGGTGGCGAGCATGTCAGGAATGCGCAGCACAACGATCAGGAAGGCGTTAAACAGGCCGACAAGCGTACAGAGTGCCAGAGTCACGAGGATCGCTTCCGTAGTGCCAAAGCCGTGCCAGACAAAGAGCGAGATCACCAGCGCGTTCGCCAGCGACGCCGTCGACCCCACGGAGAGATCGAACCCGCCGATGGTCAGTGAAATGGAGACGCCGACGGCAATCACCGTCACGATAGCAATCGAACGCAGAATGTTGATGATGTTAAAGGGGTCGAGGAAGTTATCCGAGGCGATGCCAAAGATAGCCACCAGCAGCACCACGGTCAGCAGCATGCCCCACTTATAGAGAAAATCGAAAAATTGCTGACGGCCCGACGCCGCCGCTTTTACTGACAGGGCTTTGCTCACGCCGCCGCTCCTCCGGTCGAATAGTAAAGTAGTGTCTCTTCCCGGGCCTCTGCTCCGGCTATCTCCGCCACGATGCGGCCATCCCACAGCACGCAGATGCGATCGCAGAGGCCCACCAGCTCGGCAAACTCGCCGGAGGCGTAGACGATCCCCTTGCCCTCCCGGGCGAGGCCGTCAATCAGGCGGAAGAGATCGGTTTTGGCTTTCACATCGACGCCCTTGGTAGGCTCGTCGAAAATCACCACGCTGGCGTTGCCGCGCAGCCATTTGCCTATCGCCACCTTCTGCTGGTTACCGCCGGAGAGGCGGCGCAGGATCTGCCCCGGGCCGGTGGTGCGTACGCCCACGCGCTCAATCACCGTCTGCGCCCAGCGCCAGGCTTTGCGATGGCCGAACAGGCTCCAGCGAGAGAAGCTGTTGTCCGCGCTGACCGCCAGGTTCATGACAATCGGCTCATCAATAAAGATGCCCTCTTTGCGCCGCTCCTCGGGGATCAGCGCAATACCGCGTATAACGGAATCCGCCGGATCCCGAGGCCGCCACGGCTGGCCGTTCAGCTCGCCCTGGGCGACGCGGCTCTTCTCCGCGCCAAACAGCGCCTTGCAGAGCTCGGTTTTGCCCGCGCCCGCCAGGCCGGCGATACCGAGGATTTCGCCCCTGCGCAGGTGCAGGGAGATATCCTTCAGTAGCTTCTCGTCATGCAGCCCCTCCACGCGCAGCAGGGTCTCTTCCCCGTGCGGCGGACGGCGCGGGGGATAGATATCGTTCAGCTGATGGCCGAGCATCTTCTCCACGATCTCCTCCCCACTGAGGGCGGCCATCGGGCCGGACTCCACCAGCCTGCCGTCGCGCAGCACCGTCAGGGTGTCGCAGATGGCTTTCAGCTCGTGAATGCGGTGGGAGATAAAGACCACGCCAATTCCCTGCTGCTGCAGGCCTCGTACCACGGTAAACAGCCGCTCGCTCTCGTGCTGATCCAGCGGCGCGGTAGGCTCATCGAGGATCAAAAAGCGGCAGCGATGAGAGAGCGCGCGGGCCAGCAGGATCTGCTGTTTCTCCGCAAGTGTGCAGCTGTCGATAGCGCGTCTGACATCGAGCGAGACGTCAAGCTGGGCCAGCGCATCCCGCGCATGCTGGCGTACCGTAGACCAGCGCCAGGCGTAGCCCGGCTCGGCGAGCTTATCGAGCATGATGTTTTCCGCGATGCTAAGACCGGGAACCAGCGCCACATCGACCTCCTGCTGCACCAGATGGATGCCGAGGCGTTTGGCATCCAGCGGAGAGCGAATGGCGACCGGCTGGTCATCAATGACGATCTCACCCTCATAGCCTGCCCAGGTGCCGCACAGCACCGCCATCAGCGTGGACTTTCCCGCGCCGTTGGCCCCGGTAAGGGCATGGACCGATCCGCCGCGCAGGCTGAAACTCACCTGCGTCAGGGCATTAACACCGGCAAAGGCGAGGCTGATCGCACGCATCTCGAGATGGTTAACGCTCATCTGTGAGGCTTTCCTGGGATTAATAGATTGATTTAGCGAATTTTTCATAGCCGCGCTTGACTGGCAACAGCAGAAAAGGCATAAGATAAAGCGAAATATTATTAGCCATCCGGATGTCCAGACATAACATCGGGTTAGCGATTCCGCACAAGGACACAGTCATGAGCAACACCGATATCCGCGTTGTACCCGGCCCGGCCAACTACTACTCCCACAGCGGTAGCCTGGCGCGTCTGAACGATTTCTATACGCCAGAGCAGCTCTCCCGCGCGGTTTTAATCTATGGCGAACGCGCCATTGCGGCCGCCCGCCCCTACCTGCCGGAGAGCGTTAACGCCCCGGGCGTGAAGCACCTGCTGTTTAGGGGCCACTGCAGCGAGCATGACGTAACCGCGCTGGTGAACGATGCGGGCAGCGACCGCAGCGTGGTGATTGGTATTGGGGGCGGCGCACTGCTGGATACCGCGAAGGCGGTGGCGCGCCGCTTAGGGTTGCCGGTCGTGGCGATCCCGACCATCGCCGCCACCTGCGCGGCCTGGACGCCGCTCTCGGTCTGGTATAACGACACGGGTCAGGCGCTGCACTTTGAAATTTTCGACGACGCCAACTTCCTGGTGCTGGTGGAGCCGCAGATTATTCTCGACGCGCCGGTGGAGTATCTGCTGGCGGGCATCGGCGATACGCTGGCGAAGTGGTATGAGGCGGTGGTGCTGGCCCCGGATCCGGCCAGCCTGCCGCTGACCGTGCGGCTGGGGATTAACGGCGCGCTGGCGATCCGCGACGTGCTGCTGGAGAGCAGCGAAACCGCGCTGGCGGACCAGCAGCGCGGGGAGCTTACCCAGGCATTCCGTGACGTGGTAGATGCGATTATTGCCGGAGGTGGAATGGTGGGCGGACTCGGCGAGCGCTACACCCGCGTTGCCGCCGCCCATGCGGTGCACAACGGTCTGACGGTGCTGCCGCAGACCGATAAGTTCCTGCACGGCACCAAGGTGGCCTACGGCATTCTGGTGCAGAGCGCCCTGCTCGGCCAGGATGAGGTGTTAGCCCAGCTGGTCAATGCCTTCCAACGCTTCAATCTGCCGACCACCCTGGCGGCGCTGGAGGTCGATATCCATAACCGTGACGAGCTGGATCGGGTCATCGCCCATACCCTGCGCCCGGTGGAGTCGATTCACTATCTGCCGGTGACGTTAACGCCCGAGACGCTGCGTGCGGCGTTTGAGAAGGTAGAGACGTTTAACCACTGAATTAGCAGCAGCGCGCTCCGCCCTTGCCGCCGTAGCGCGCGTCCTGCCGGTCGCGGAAAAAGTCCTCATAGGTCATCGGGGTCTGGTCCGGATGGTTAAGCTGCATATGGGCAACGTAATTATCGTAGTCCGGCACGCCAACCATCATTTTTGCGGCCTGGCCTAAATACTTTCCGGCCTTAGCAAGGGTATCAAACATCGTAGGCTCCTTGCCCCTCCCCACACTGGAGAGGGGCATGATTAAACTCAGTGTGCCCGTTTCGCCTGGGCCACTACCTGATCAGCACTGGCCGGCATCGGCTCGTACGGGGTCTCTTTCGCCGTCGGCTGAGGCGCTTTTAACGCCGCCAGCGCGGTTTTCAGCGAGTAGACCGCCAGCACTACCACAACCACCATAAAGAAGATGGTCAGCCCGGCGTCGAGACGGTTGTTAAACACCAGCTGGCGCAGCTGCGACTCGGTGTACTGGGCCGGAATACTCCCGCTGTCGATCATGCCCTGGAAGCGGTTAGCGATCGCCAGGAAGCCCACTTTTACGTCCGGGCTAAAGGCTTTCTGCCAGCCTGCGGTCAGGGTACAGATCAGCAGCCATGCGGTAGGCACGAGGGCTACCCATGCAAAGCGCTGGCGTTTCATCTTGAACAGCACCACCGCGCAGAGCATCAGCGCCATCCCGGCCAGCATCTGGTTAGCGATACCAAACAACGGCCAGAGAGTGTTGATGCCACCGAGCGGATCCACCACTCCCTGATGGAGGAAGTAGCCCCATGCCAGCACGCAGAGCGCCGTCGCCAGCAGGTTCGCGGGCAGCGAGTCGGTACGCTTCAGCCCCGGGCTTACCACCCCCAGCAGATCCTGCAGCATAAAGCGCGCCGCACGGGTGCCCGCATCCACCGCCGTGAGGATAAACAGCGCCTCAAACAAGATGGCAAAGTGGTACCAGAACGAGACGTCCATCAGCCCACCCAGCGCGCCGTGGAGAATATAGGCCATCCCAACCGCCAGGGTCGGTGCCCCGCCTGCACGGGAGATAATGGTCTGCTCGCCCACCTCGTTAGCAATCTGGTTGAGGGTGTCCGGCGTAATGCTAAAGCCCCAGCCGCTCACCACCTGCGCCGCCGAGGCGACCACGTCCGCCGTACCGGCAGGGGCCAACACCGCCATCGGGCTGTTCATCGCGAAGTAGACGCCCGGATCGATAATGCAGGCGGAGACCAGGGCCATGATCGCCACGAAGGACTCCATCAGCATCCCGCCGTAGCCAATCAGGCAGGCCTGGCCCTCGTTGGCCAGCATCTTCGGCGTGGTGCCGGAGGAGATCAGGGCATGGAAGCCCGACACCGCCCCGCAGGCGATGGTGATAAACAGGAACGGGAAGAGGTTACCGGTCCACACCGGGCCGGTGCCGTCGACAAATTTGGTCAGCGCGGGCATGGTCAACGTTGGACGCATGATCAGGATACCGATCGCCAGGCCAATAATGGTGCCGATTTTCAGGAAGGTAGAGAGATAGTCACGCGGGGCCAGCAGCAGCCACACCGGCAGCACCGCCGCGATAAAGCCGTAGCCCACCAGCATCCAGGTCAGCTGCACGCCGGTAAAGTCGAACATCGGTGCCCAGGTTGGGCTTTCCGCCACCCAGCCGCCGGAGATGATAGCGAAAATCAGCAGCACGAGGCCGATCACCGAGACTTCACCAATGCGTCCGGGACGCAGATAGCGAATGTAGATCCCCATAAAGATCGCCAGCGGAATGGTGAAGGCCACGGTATAAGTACCCCACGGGCTGTGGGTCAGGGCCTTGACCACGATCATCGCCAGCACGGCCAGGATGATCACCATGATTATAAAGCAGGCCACCAGGGCGATCACGCCCGCCGTCGGTCCCATCTCCTCTTTCACCAGCTCCCCCAGCGAACGGCCGTCGCGGCGGGTGGAGACGAAGAGCACCATAAAATCCTGCACTGCCCCAGCGAGCACCACCCCGGCGAGGATCCAGATCATCCCCGGCAGGTAGCCCATCTGCGCCGCCAGCACCGGTCCCACCAGCGGCCCCGCTCCGGCAATCGCCGCAAAGTGGTGACCAAACAGCACCTTCTTATCCGTGGGAACGTAATCCAGCCCGTCGTTATGGCGTACGGCGGGTGTCATGCGGGTCGGATCCACCGCCAGCACGTTGCGGGCGATGTACTGCCCATAAAAGCGATAGGCGATCAGATAGATACAGACGGCTGCCACCACAATCCATAAGGCGTTAATCTGTTCACCTCGATTAAGTGCGATATAGCCGAGGGCAAAAGCTCCTATTACCGCGAGCAATGCCCAAATAAGGTATTTCCCTGAGTTTTGCATAGTCGTTTTCCGTTGGCTGAGGCAGGAAGATGTTACATTTTGTTTCTAGATCAGGCGGCGGGTTTTAACAATGTTGTTACGTCAGAAAGCAGAGGGACAACCGGTTATTTACAACACTCTGTAATGGAGATCACTTATGCGGGATGAAACGTGAGGGAAGTTGTAGGCCGGGCAAACGCGGTGCCGCCCGGCAATACCTTAGCCTAAGACCGCGGTGCTCAGACGACAGGTGCAGCACCGTCTGCCCTGCTCGTCAAAAACCGCAATCTCCCAGCTCTGGCTCTGGCGGCTGAGGTGCAGCGGCTGGCAGACGCCGCGCACTTTCCCCTGCGATACCGGGCGGTGGTGGGTGGCGTTCAGCTCGGTGCCGACCACGCACTGACCGTCGCGGGTCATCAGGTAACCCGCCATTGAGCCAAGCGTTTCGGCCAGCGCCGCCGAGGCGCCACCGTGCAGCAGGCCAAACGGCTGATGAGTGCGGGCGTCGACGGGCATCTCCGCCTCCAGCAGGTCGTCGTCCAGCCGGGTATAGACAATCCCCAAATGGGCGACCAGGGTGTTGCTGCTGGTGGCATTGAGTTCAGCAAGGGTGAGATGACGTTTCCAGATCACGATCAGGCCCCCAGCGTCGAGCCACCGTCCACCACGATGTCCTGTAGCGTAATATGGCTGGCGAGATCGGAGGCGAGAAACAGAATGGTATTGGCGATCTCCTGCGGGCGAGCAATTTTGCCCAACGGGATCCCCAGCTTGAACTGCTCGCCAAAGCCGCGAATGCGCTGCTGCTCGGCATCCGGGCGGGTCCACAGCGTGCGCTGCATATCGGTGTCGGTAGAGCCCGGCGAAACAATGTTACACCGCACGCCGCTGGCGGACAGCTCCAGCCCTACGGTCAGGGCCAGGCTCTTCAGCGCCGCCTTCGAGGCTCCGTAGGCGCTCATGCCGATACGCGGCGTATGGGCGGCGTCAGAGGCAACGGTGACGATCGCCCCGCCCCGCTGGGTGCGGAACTGGGCCATGGTCTGCTGGAAGAGGTTAAACGCACCGCCGACGTTGACCGCCAGCGTCTGCTGCCAGTCGTCAAGCGACAGCTGGTCGGTTGCTCCCATGCGGAGGATCCCCGCCGCATTCACCAGTACGTCGAGACGGGCCGTGGTTACCAGCAGGCGCTGGCACACCGCCGCCACCTGGTCGGCGTTGGCGATATCCAGCGTTTCACAGGCGAAGGGATAGGTGGCGTGGCTAAAGTCACGATCGAAGCCCGTGACCTGTGCCCCCGCCTCGGCAAAGGCCAGCGCCGTCGCGTAGCCGATGCCCTTCCCTGCCCCGGTAACCCACACCGTCTTGCCGCTAAAATCCAGCCCGGCCACTATTTCACCTCACGGGAGAGCAGCGCCCACCAGGCGTCGAGGGTGGGATTTTTCGCCAGCATGACAAAATCGATATCACCATAGACCTTGCGCCAGCGCGCGGCCAGGGCCATCATCCGCACCGAATCGAGGCCGTAGTCAATCAGGTTCTCATCATCCATCGGCTCGTCGGACTCATCGAGCAGGGGCAGCACCACGGCACGCAGCGCCGCCTTGCTGACCGGCACCGGGAGCAGATCCTCGGTCATCACTACCCGTCCGGAACGTCCGGCCACGTAGTTAAGCGCCATCAGGTGCTCGTCGCGGCTAAAGTCCGCCAGCGCGTCGGCCACCATAAAGGGCTTGATGTCGCGCATAAAGGCGTCGGTGGCGGTGGTCATGCAGCCAATATGGGCATAGACGCCGGTGATCAGAAGCTGGTTGCGCCCGCTCTCTTTCAGCATCTGCTCCAGCGGCGAGCGGTGGAAGGCGCTGTAGCGCCACTTCACCAGCACGGTGTCCTCCTCGTCCGGGGCCAGGGCGGCAACGACCTGCTGCTCCTCCGGTTTACGGGTCAGGCCTGGTCCCCACATATCGTTCAGCAGGGCGCGATCTTCATCGCTCTGCTCTTTCGGCTGGGCGGTGTAGTAGACCGGGATGTTGTGCTGCTTGCAGAATTCACGCAGGGCGGCGATGTTCGCCACGACCTGAGCCATCATCGGGCAGTTTTCGCCCCAGAAGTTGATAAAATAGTCCTGCATATCATGAATTAACAGCGCGGCGCGCTCGGGTTCGAAGGCCCAGCTAACTTTGTTCTGCGGGATCTCGGTGGCCGCAGGCAGCGCGTAGCCAGTTAATTTTGGGATTGCCATACTTCTCTCCTATGTTACGCCTGGGACCGTTCGGCCAGCCGCAGGCGCAGCTCTTTCTTATCGACCTTGCCAACCGGTGTCAGCGGCAGCGCGTCCACGCACTCCACGCGATCGGGCAGTTTAAATTCGGCAACGCCCTGCTCGCGCAGGAAACGGCGGATCTCTACGGCGCGCACCGGCTGGGATACCACCAGATACGCACAGCTCTTCTCGCCGAGCAGGCTGTCTTCCATGCTCACCAGCGCGGCATGAATAATGGCCGGGTGGCGCAGGAGCAGGTTCTCGACCTCTTCGGCGGCGATCTTCTCGCCCCCACGGTTGATCTGATCCTTCTCGCGCCCCTGAACGGTGATGTAGCCCGCCTCGTCAATAGCAATCAAATCGCCGGAGCAGTAAAAACCGTTCTCGTCAAAGGCGCTGGCGTTATGCTGCGGGCTATTGAAGTAGCCCCGGAAGGTGTAGGGCCCGCGCGTCATCAGGCGACCTACCTCGCCGCACGGGAGCGGATTGCCGTCGGCGTCCGCTACCCACACTTCGTCATCCGGGCTCATCGGACAGCCCTGGGTATGGTTGATGCGCTCCATGCTGTCATCGAGGCGGGTATAGTTCACCAGCCCCTCGGCCATGCCGAATACCTGCTGAAGCTGGCAGCCTATCTCTGCCGGAATACGCGCGGCGAGGGTGGCGGAGAGCCGCGCCCCACCGACTTGCAGCAATGTGAGCGAGGCCAGCTGGGCGTTGCTGCCCCACTCGTGGATCGCCTGCAGCCAGAGGCTAACGGCGGGCGGCACCAGCGCGGTGACGTTGATTTGGTGCTTCTCAATCAGCGGGAAGCAGAGCGTGGCGCTGGGATCGGCGGCCAGCACCACGCAGCCTTCGGCCAGGAAGACGCCGAGCGCGCCCGGGGAGCTCAGCGGGTAGTTGTGCGCCGCCGGCAGGGCGCAGAGGTAGCGCGTTCTGTTATCGAAATGGCAGATCTCATTGCTGCGACGAATGCTGTAGTAGTAGTCGTTATGGGTGCGCGGGATCAGCTTCGGCGTGCCGGTACTGCCGCCGGAGAGCTGGAAGAATGCCACCTCATCGGCAGGCGTCGGCGCGCTTACGACGCGCTCACCCGGACGGGCAATGGCCGCCTCCAGGGCATGCTCGCCAGGTTCGTTACGCAGCAGCACCACCCGCAGCGAGCTATGCTCCTCGACGAAGCCGTTAAGAAAACCATCGTCGCTAAACAGGCTATGGTCGCGGTCGGCCACCAGCAGGGCCGGTTTGATCTGCAGCGCGTAGGCGTTTAGCTCGCTGCGTTGATGGCTGAAGAGCGCATTCACCGGCGCGACGCCGATTTTCAACAGGGCAAAGAAGGTGATGTAGAACTCCGCCACGTTGCCGAGCTGCACCAGCGCGGTTTCCCCCGCCCGCAGCCCCTTTGCCTGCAACGAGGCGGCCAGGTTATCCGCCGCCTGGTTCAGCTGGCGATAGTTCAGCTCGCGTTCACCGTCGATCACCGCCAGCGCATCGCTCTGGGCATGGCGGGTCAAAATATCGCTCAGGGGCAGATCCTGCCAGTAGCCTTTCTCGCGGTAGCGCCGGGCAAATTCATCGGGCCAGCGGGTAAAAGGAATTGTCATGATTGCTCCTTAATGCAAACCAAAAACGTTGAGCATGGTGGTGAGTTTTACGCCGGTCTCGCGCCATTCGGCCTCCGGCGACGAGGCCGGGACAATCCCCGCCCCGGCAAACAGGCGGACCTGGTTGTCGTGCAGGCGCGCGCAGCGGATAGTGACGACCCACTCGCCGTTGCCGTCGGCGTCGCACCAGCCGACGATGCCGCCGAACAGCTCGCGGTTAAACGGCTCCAGCTCGGCAATGAGATCTTTTGCTGCCTGATGCGGGAAGCCGCTCAGCGCCGGGGTTGGATGCAGCAGACAGGCCAGCGACAGGGCATTCTCCTGCGCCTGCGCCACCCCTTCGATAGGGGTAGCCAGATGCCAGAGGGTTGGCGTATTCACCAGCTGGGGTGAATCCGGCAGGGTCAGCTCACGGCTGCGAGGGGCGAGCACGGTTTTCATCGCCTGGGTCACCAGCTCATGCTCGTGGCGATCTTTCTCAGAGGCCAGCAGCTTGTTGCCCGCCTCGCGATCCAGCATGTCATCCGGCTGACGACGGGCAGAGCCGGCCAGCGGCAGGGAACTAAAATGCGCCGCCTCTTTACGCAGCAGCAGCTCCGGGCTGGCCCCCAGCAGCACGCCGCCGTCGGGCAGCGGCACGTGGAAGTTAAAGCTGGCCGGGTTCTGGGCAATCAGCCGCTCCAGCAGCGCCCCGCTGTCTACGCGTTTGTCGGTGGTGATATCGATCAGGCGGGAAAGCACAACCTTATCGACCTGCGGAGTGGCGGTGAGCGCGGCGGCGCGGGCCACCATATCGGTAAAGACCGGATGCTCGGGGATCGCCTTGCGGGTGACCACGCTGAGGGCATTCCCCCCCTGGACGTAGCGTGCGGAGTGCTGCTTCTCGGGACGGGAGAAACGCTCCCAGGCGCGGGGAATAAACAGCGCCGAGGGCTGAGTGGTATCAAACGGAATGGCGCCCACCACAATCGGCCTGGCAATTCCCTGCTTTTTGGCCTCGCTGAACGCCTGAGCCAGCCGCTGCTGGAAGGCGCCGTTGAGATCGTCCCCGCCGTTAGCCGGTTCGCTGATGCGCATAAAACAGCCCGAGGTGCTGAAGCTGCGATACGGCGACATAAAGAAAAATTGGTCTGATGCCAGCGTGTTCACGGTAAGCTGAGTCTCCTCTGCCATTGACAAATCCATATCCCTCTCCGAAACGATAAAGGTAGTAAGAATTATTATCATTTATATTTTGGTCGGTAAGCTAAGAGTTATCCCGGGCGATGTCAACCTCAGAGAGCGCAGTTTTGTGCGGCTAAAAACTTGCATCCGGCGGCGCAATGATGAAAATGAGAAGCATTAGCCGCACAATAACAGGATGCACGCCGTGAGACTCCCCCCGCTTTCGCTTAAGTCCCTGCTCATGCTGGGTCTTTTTGTTTTAGGATTTTCTGTAGCCCACGCAGCCGACTGGCCGCGCCAGATCGCTGACAGCCGGGGCGTTCATACCCTCGATCATAAACCTCTGCGCATTGTCTCAACCAGCGTCACCCTCACCGGCTCGCTGCTGGCGATTGACGCCCCGGTGGTGGCCAGCGGCGCAACCGCGCCAAACAACCGCGTTGCCGACGAGAACGGCTTCCTGCGCCAATGGGGCGAGATCGCTAAGCAGCGCAAGCTTGCCCGGCTCTATATTGGTGAGCCGAATGCGGAGGCGGTCGCCGCCCAGATGCCGGATCTGATCCTCATCAGTGCCACCGGAGGCGACTCGGCGCTGGCACTTTACGATCAGCTCTCCGCTATTGCCCCGACGCTGATCATCAATTACGACGATAAGAGCTGGCAGACGCTGCTCACCCAGCTCGGGGAGATCACCGGTCAGGAGCAGCAGGCCAAAGCCCGCATTAGCGATTTTAATCAGCAGCTGGCGAAGGTGAAGCAGCAGATGATGCTAACGCCGCAGCCGGTCAGCGCCCTGGTCTATAACCCGGCGGCGCACAGTGCCAACCTGTGGACCGCGGACTCAGCCCAGGGGCAGCTGCTCTCGCAGCTGGGCTTTACCCTGGCGACGCTGCCTGAAGGACTACACGCCAGCCAGAGTCAGGGCAAGCGGCACGATATCATCCAGCTGGGCGGGGAGAACCTTGCCGCCGGACTGAATGGCGAAGCGCTGTTCCTCTTCGCAGGTAACGAGAAAGACGCCGAGGCTATTTACGCCAACCCGCTGCTGAGCCATTTGAGTGCGGTTCAGAACAAACGCGTCTATGCCCTCGGCACCGAGACGTTCCGCCTCGACTACTACAGCGCCACTCTGCTGCTCAAGCGCTTCTCCACGCTGTTTAGTTAAGCGTCAACGGGTGGGCTGTGGTGGAAACGCCGCAGTTCACCGAGAAGCAGGATCAGTATCGCGCCCGTCACCGCCAGCACCGCCCCGCCGACGCTGGCCGAGGCGGCGGGCGTCATCGCCACGCTCATCCCCCCCAGCAATGCCGCACCAACTGCATCCCCGGTAACGTTCTGCGCCGTCCACAGGCCGTTGATCCGGCCCAGCATCGCCTCCGGCGTCTGGGTTTGCAGTAGCGTGTACTGAAGCAGCGAGCTGATGGCGCTCAGCCAGCCCGCCAGGGCAAGAAACAGCACCCCCAGCGGCCAGACCGGCATCAGGCTAAACAGGGCGATGGCGATAAAAGCACCGAGAGTAGAGAAGAGGATAATCGCCCCAGGGCGCGGACGCTGGACCAGATTGCCGCTGGTGAGCGCCCCCACGGCGGCCCCGAGCGGCAGGGCCGCGTAGAGGATGCCGATCTCGGCGGCTGACATCTGCCAGTGGATCGCCAGCGCCGGATAGAGCACGCGTACCGCGCTGGCCATTGTCAGCAGGCCGCCCAGCAGGGCGATACCGCCGATCAGCGGGCTGCGCAGCAGGAAGCGAAACGCCGCCAGCAGCGACTTCAGGGGATGCTCACGCGGCTGAGGCGGCGGGGGTAGCTGAGGCAGACGCAGCAGGGTCAGAGTAGTGATAAAGGTTCCTGCCGCCGCCAGGGCATAGTTCCACACCACGCCCCCGGAGGCGAGCAGCAGGCCGCCAAGCATCGGTGAGATAACCGATCCCAGCCGCACGGTGAGCATGGTGATCGCCCCGGCCTGCATCAGGTTCTCCCGCCCCACCAGCGCCGGGGTGGCGGCCAGCAGCGCCGTGACGCCCAGCGCACCGAAAAAGCCGTCCCACAGGCCGAGCAGATAGATCGCCAGCAGCGAAGGCTCCGGCAGCGCGGCGTTGAGGCAGAGGCCAATAAAGCCAACACCGCAGGTGCCGCGCGCCAGCAGGATCAGGCGCTTGCGCTCGTAGCGGTCCGCCAGCACGCCGCCGAGCATCAGGCCAACAAACATCGCTCCGCCGGTCAGGGTCACCGCCAGCCCCACCCGCCAGCTGGAGTGGGTCATGGCCTGGATCTGCACCGGCACGGCGACGCCGAGCAGCCCCAGCGACACAATCGAGATAAAACGGGCAATAAAAACAGCGCGAAACGCGGGATGGGTTCTCAACAGGCTGACGTTGATCAGCCAGGATTGTCGGGTCATAACAAAGCCTTAATGCGAACTTTTGATACCAGTTTTTAAGCCGCACATGCTAACATACCGTAATAAGATCGATAACGATAATTACTATCATTATCACATCAGGGACGTTGTTATGTCGCTTTCCGTTAATCCGGCGCGCCCATGGGCCGTGGGCGGATTATTGCTACTGCTGCTGATAGCAGGCGTGCTCAGCCTGCTGATCGGGGCCAAACCGCTGCCCCTCTCCGTTGTAATGGATGCCCTCTCCGGCACCTGTCAAAGCGCCGACTGCACGATTGTGCTTGATGCCCGCCTGCCGCGCACCTTGGCCGGGCTGCTGGTCGGCGGCGCGCTGGGCCTCGCCGGGGCGCTGATGCAGACCCTGACTCGTAATCCCCTCGCCGATCCCGGCCTGCTCGGCGTTAACGCCGGAGCAAGTTTTGCTATCGTGCTCGGCGCGGCGCTGCTGGGCCTCTCCTCCCCCACCGAGCAGCTGGCGCTGGCCTTCTGCGGCGCACTGGCGGCCTCGCTGGTGGTGGCTTTTACCGGCAGCGCGGGCGGCGGGCAGCTAAGCCCGGTGCGCCTGACGCTGGCGGGTGTTGCGCTGGCCGCAGTGCTGGAGGGGCTCTCCAGTGGGATCTCGCTGCTTAACCCAGACGTCTACGACCAGCTGCGCTTCTGGCAGGCTGGCTCCCTCGACGTGCGTACCTTACAGACGCTGCGTATCGTGCTGGTTCCGGTGCTGATCGCGGGGGCGATTGCCCTTCTGCTGAGCCGGGCGCTAAATAGCCTGAGCCTTGGCAGCGACACCGCCACCGCCCTCGGCAGCAGAGTGGCCCGTACCCAGCTGCTGGGCCTGCTGGCTATCACCGTCCTCTGCGCCAGCGCGACCGCCGTCTCGGGCCCGATCGCTTTTATTGGCCTGATGATGCCGCATATGGCGCGCTGGCTGGTGGGGGCCGACCACCGCTGGTCCCTGCCGGTGACGCTGCTGGCTACCCCTGCCCTGCTGCTGTTTGCCGATATTATTGGCAGACTACTCGTGCCGGGCGAGCTGCGGGTGTCGGTGGTCAGCGCCTTTATCGGCGCGCCGGTGTTAATCTTTCTGGTGCGTCGCCACCGTCGCGGAGGTGCGATGTGATCGCCCCCTCCCGCCGTCTCATTGTTAGCGTTCTCCTGCTGGCCTTCGTCAGCGTGATGATCGCCCTGTGGAGCCTGTGCAGCGGCACGGTGCCGCTCTCTCCCGGCCAGGTGCTGGCCGCCTTTACCGGCGATGCGCCGCGCGGCATTGCGCTGGTGGTAAACGAGTGGCGTCTGCCCCGGGTGCTGATGGCACTCCTCATCGGCGGCGCGCTGGGCGTCAGCGGGGCGATTTTCCAGTCGCTGATGCGTAACCCGCTGGGCAGCCCCGACGTCATGGGTTTCAACACCGGTGCCTGGAGCGGCGTGCTGGTAGCGATGGTGCTGTATGGCCAGGATCTCACGGCTATTGCCTTTGCGGCGATGGCCGGGGGTATCCTCACTTCGCTGGTAGTGTGGGCCCTCGCCTGGCGCAACGGCATTGAGACCTTTCGCCTGATCATTATCGGCATTGGCGTTCGCGCGATGCTGATCGCCTTCAATACCTGGCTGCTGATTAAAGCCTCGCTGGAGACCGCCCTCACCGCCGGGCTATGGAACGCCGGCTCGCTCAACGGCCTGACCTGGGCTAAAACCTGGCCTTCCGCGCCGATCCTGCTGCTGATGTTGGTCTGCGCCGCGCTGCTGGTGCGGCGGATGCGGCTGCTGGAGATGGGCGATGACACCGCCTGCGCGCTGGGCGTCAGCGTCGAGCGTTCCCGGCTGATGCTGATGCTGGTCGCCGTGGTGCTGACGGCGGCGGCGACCGCTCTCGCTGGCCCGATCTCCTTCGTGGCGCTGGTTGCGCCGCACATTGCCCGGCGCATCAGCGGCACGGCGCGCTGGGGCCTGACCCAGGCGGCGCTCTGCGGCGCGCTGCTGCTGCTGACTGCCGATCTCTGCGCCCAGCGGCTGTTTATTCCCTATCAGCTTCCGGTCGGCGTGATCACCGTAAGCCTGGGCGGTATCTACCTTATCGTCTTGTTAATCAAGGAGTCCCGCAAAAGATGACCGATTTAACAGCCCGTCTGCGCGGCGACAGCTTAACGCTTGGCTACGGTAAAAAAGTGGTGGCGGATAATCTCTCCGTAGCCATTCCCGATGGCCACTTTACTGCCATCATTGGCCCCAACGGCTGCGGCAAATCGACCCTGCTGCGTACCTTGAGCCGCCTGATGACGCCCACCGAGGGGCATGTCTACCTTGATGGCGAGCAGATCCAGCGCTTCAACAGTAAAGAGGTCGCGCGACGCATCGGCCTGCTGGCGCAGAACGCCACCACGCCGGGCGATATTACGGTGCAGGAGCTGGTCTCCCGCGGCCGCTATCCGCACCAACCGCTGTTTACCCGCTGGCGACAGGAGGACGATCGTGCCGTGCAGCGGGCAATGCAGGCCACCGGCGTGGCGGATCTGGCTTTACAAAGCGTGGATACGCTCTCTGGCGGCCAGCGCCAGCGGGCGTGGATAGCGATGGTGCTGGCCCAAGAGACGGCGATTATGCTGCTGGATGAGCCCACAACCTGGTTAGATATCAGCTATCAGATTGACGTGCTGGAGCTGCTTAGCGAGCTGAACCGCGAGAAGGGCTACACCCTGGCGGCGGTGCTGCACGACCTGAACCAGGCCTGCCGCTATGCTACCCATCTGATTGCCCTGCGGGATGGAAAAATGGTGGCCCAGGGGGCGCCGAAAGAGATTGTGACGGCAGAGCTGATTGAGGCCGTCTACGGGTTACGCTGTATGATTATCGAGGATCCGGTGGCGCATACACCGCTGGTGGTGCCGCTGGGCAGAACGTGACCCACGGATTTTAACGCCGGGTGGCGCTGACCCTGACCTGGCCTACTTAATTTGTAGGCCCGTGCAAGCGCAGCGCCGCCGGGCATTTATGCCGACTCTAATACCATTTCAGGCGGAACCGGCGGCAAGCTACGTGCCAGCATCGCATTGCGTAGCAGAACGACACCGCTACCAATAATGATGCCTAACAGCATGGCAAAAATAATAATCAGTGCTTTGCCTTGGCCATCCTGCTTAATAGGTAACGATGGTGACAGCTGGTATTTGTACGGAGAGAATGCAATATCTTTTACATTTAATTTTTGCAATTGCTCAACATAATATTCACGATTACGCAGATCGGCATTAAGATCGGCAATATCCTTCAGCGATTTTTCAATCCGCAGCTTTTCCTGAATACCATCCGCTCCTAGCGTAATAGAGAAGTCCGGATCGTCATTCACAACCTGGCCGTTGCTATATACCGGCTTTTTAATGCCCGCAGCGTTAGCCACTTCAAGCGAGTAATTCAGACGCTGAATCTTAATATCACGCTGGTTAGTCAGGCGAACACGATCGAGGTTCAGCTTCTCCTGCTCAAAGCGTGTTTTTAACGCCAGCGTATTACGCAGGTTGTCCGTCGTCTCTTTTACCACTTTTGTTGCTACATAATCGATATAGCCCGTCAGCACTTCCTGGGCATCATCCGCCGTGGGCGCGGTAAAGCTCAATGTCCAGGAGGTAAAGGGCACCTCCACAGCGCTTTTTGGCGAAGCGTTATCGATGATCTTCATTTTTTCCGTCAGGCGGACCACTTCCCGCTGAAACTCGACGGGATCAAGTTTCTCATCCGGCAGGCGGGCCTTCAGATAGTCTGAGTTGCGGAAATACTCTTCCAGCAGCGACTGGGAGCTGAATGATTTAATGAACTGGTTAAAAACGTCGGCTTTGGTAACGGGCACTTCAACTTCAAGCACCTTTAGCTCCATCAGAAGACTTTGCAAAGGCCGCCACTGCGCCTGCTCAGCCGGAGTGATGATGGCCACGCTAGTCCACTTTTGTGGCAGCACAAACGAGAGCAGCAGCCCGACAAAGGCAAAGGCCAAAGCAAAAGTGAAGATCTGCTTTTTTGCACACCACAGAAGATCAAGGAGCGTGAGGAAATCAATTTCATGGGTATGATGAGGTTCAACAGGATATGTGCGTAACTGCACTTCAGTATCCTGCTTAATATCTGACATTGACATCTGTAGACTCTATCCTGATTTGCTACGAAAGCATTATTGACATCCGATGCGCCTATAATAGCTCCTAATAGGATTAATCTGAACCAAGATTTGACTTTGGTTATCACGCCCACCATATCTGGTAGGCGTGACGGTCTATTAATTAAGCAATTCTGCTAATAGTGGGCCAATAGCGATAAAGGTCGTCGGTGAAATAATATCCACGTGGGCGCAGTCCTGCCGATAGATATCCAACGCCGTCACCCAGGGTGACCAGACCTGCTGAGGATCCATCCCAGCGGGCAGCGTGCGTTCAGCAACAAACAGCGTCGCTTTACCCTCAAACGGCAGGCTACGGGCGCTGGTCAGCAGGCGGACCGCATCGCCATAGTTGCCCTCGATAGCGTTAAATAGCTCCCCTGACGCCTGCCCCTGCTGGGCGGCAAGGAATGCCTCCCGCTCGCGATTGATCTCCGCCAGTACCTCAGGATCGAGTCCGTTGGCCTCTTTCTCTGCCCAGTTCTGCGTCTCCGGCGGCCAGGTATCCAGCAGCCCAAGGAAAGCTACCGCTTCGCCACGCTGTTGTAGCCGGGCAGCGATCCCGTGCGCCAGCGTGCCGCCAAGGGAGTAACCCAATAGGTAGTACGGACCGTGCGGCTGCTGGTCAAGCAGGGTTTGCAGATGGGCGTCACATACCTCATCCAGCGTGGCGGCGGTGGCCATTGGCCCGGCCGGGCGCGGCGACTGAATGCCAACGATCGACCAGCGTGGGCTGAGATAGCGCGCCAGGACGCTGAACTGCCAGGCAAAGCCGGAGGCCGGGTGGAAGCAGAACAGCGTCGGCCCGTGGCTTTCCCGCAGAGGCAGGATCGTCTCGTAGCCTACGTTTTGCAGTCGCCCATCCCCGGCATCGGCCGCCAACAGCGCGGCCAGCTTCGCCACGCTGGAGGCCACCATCACCTGCCCCGGCGTCACCTGACGATTGAACGCCTGGCTAAGCCGCGCCGCCAGCCGCATCGCCAGCAGCGAGTGGCCGCCAAGGGCGAAGAAGTCAGCGCTGACGTCCTCGACCTCACAGGCCAACAGCTCGGCAAACAGCGCGGCGATGGTTAGCTCGGCGTCGGTTTCCGGTGCTCGCCCGCCTGATGCCGCGGCGGGCGTCGGCAGCGGTAACGCCTTGCGATCCAGCTTGCCGTTGGCGCTGAGCGGCAGCGCATCAAGCTGCACCAGCGCGGTAGGCACCATGTGCGGCGGCAGCTGCGCCCTCAGCTGTTCAATCAACGCGGCACTCTCCAGCGGCTGGCCCGAGGCCGACACCAGGTAGCCCACCAGCTGACGTGCGTCGCCACCGACCGCAGCCGCCTGGTTTAGCACGCAGGCATGAGTGACCGCCTGGGCCACGTCCGGCAGCGCCTGCATAACAGCGTCGATCTCTCCCAGCTCAATACGCTGGCCGCGAATTTTAAGCTGATCGTCACTGCGACCCAGGTACTCTACTGCGCCGTTCGCCAGCCAGCGCGCCACATCGCCGGTGCGGTACATCCGCTCACCTGGCGCAAAGGGATCGGCAATAAAGCGGCTGGCGGTCAGGTCGGATCGCCCCAGGTAGCCCTGCGCCAGCTGAATGCCGGTCAGGTAGAGATCCCCCGCCACACCCGGCGGCAGAGGTTGCATCATACTGTCCAGAATGCGCAAACCGGTGTTCCACACCGGATAGCCAATCGGCACGCTGGGGCCATTGACCTCGGCCAACGCCTCGCCATAAGCAGGATACCCGCTGACGTCGACCGCCGCTTCCGTTGGGCCGTAGAGATTATGCAGCGGCGCGCCGGTTAGGCTTTCCCACTCGCGGCAGAGATCCGTTGGCAGCGCTTCACCGCTGCAAAAGACGTTGCGCAGCGTACCACCGCTCTCCTGCGCCCTGTCCGACGTCAGAGAGGCGACGAAGGCGGACAGCATCGAGGGGACAAAGTGGGTAGTGGTTACGCCGTAGCGGGCAAAAAAGGCCTGCAACGCCAGCGGATCGCGGTGCGCATCCGGCTCGGCCATCACCAGCTTCGCCCCGGCAATGAAGGGCCAGAAAAATTCCCACACCGAAACGTCAAAGCTGCACGGTGTCTTTTGCGCCACCACGTCCTGCGCGCTCAGCGGATAGGTCGCCTGCATCCACAGCAGGCGGTTGACGATGGCCGTTTGCCCCACCATCACGCCTTTCGGGCGGCCCGTCGAGCCGGAGGTAAAGATGATATAGGCGGTGTGTTCAGGCATTGAGAGCGCCAGCGCGGGCGCGTTTGTTACCGGCAGCGGCGCGCTGTAGCAGAGATAAGCAAGCTGCGGGATCGCGCTAAACCGCGCCAGCTGATCGTCGGCGGTGATTAATAGCCGCGGCTGGGCATCCTCCAGCATCATATGCAGGCGGTCGTCCGGGTAGCCGGTATCCAGCGGCAGCCAGGCGGCACCGGCCTCGACAATGGCGTGCAGGGCCAGCGTCAAGAAGACCGAACGCGGCAGCGCCACGGCGACGCTGTCCCCAGGGCGCACGCCGCGCTGACGAAGCTCTTGGGCCAGGGCGATAACCTGCTCGCGCATCTCTCGGTAGCTGAACTGCCAGCGGGCATCCGCCAGCGCCGGGGCGTCCGGCGTTTTTTCACTCTGGGCTGCCACGAGGGCGCTGAGGGTGGTGGCTGGCAGGTTTACTGCGGTGTCATTGATGCGGTCAATCTTCTCCTGCTCCGCTGGCAGGATCAGCGCCGCCTCGCCGCAGCGCAGGGTGGGATTATCGGCAAACTGGCGCAGCAGTGCGTCCAGCCTGGCGGCATGGGTGCTTAACTCAGCCACGTCGTAGCGCTGGCGATTAGCGAGGATCTCCACGGCAAGACCGCCCGTCTCGTCCGGAATGAGCGCGATCTCCAGGTCGTTAACCGGCCCGGTGGCCAGGGTATGGGTGGTCCCCGCCGTTCCGTCAATGTCCAGCTGGTAATCAAACATCTTCACGTTGAATACCGGGCCAAACAGGGCGCGGTCACCGGTCACCTGCCCGCTGTCGCGCACGATCTGCTCGGCGTCATAGCGCTGGTGGCGGCGCATCTTTTTTAGCCGGGCAGCAAGCTTCTGCGCCAGCGCGGCGAGGGTCTCCGCCGGATCGACGTTCACCGCCAGCGGCAGGACGTTGAGCACCGGACCGGTAGCGCAGAGCGCAGCAGAGCCCATCCGGCGCATAAAGATAAACCCGGCGGCATAATCCATGCGTCCGCACAGGCGAGCCAGCCAAAGGGAGACCAGCGCAAGAGCCAGATCCGCTGGCTGGCAGCTGCCGTTCTGTGCCGCAAGGCGGGAAAACGCCTTGGTGTCGAGAGTCAGCTTCAGGCGAACAATGTCGGCGGTTGCGGCGCGCCCCGGCAGCGGGCTGGCAGAGAGCGATACCGGCGGCGGCAGGCTCTGGCTTACCTCGCGCCAGTAAGCGGCGTCCCGGTGCCAGGTCTCGCTGTCGCGGTAGCGCTGATACTCCTCGACAACCTCGGCAAAGGGGGTAAAGGGTGATGCTGGTGTAGGCTCGCCGTGACGCCACGCGGTATAGATGGCGGCGATATGGCGGGTAATGGCCGGGAAGCTGAAGCCATCCACCAGCAAGTGATGATAGCGCTGATACCAGTACCAGCGCTGCTCCCCGAGGCGCAGCAGCGCATGATGAACCAGCGGCTGCCCGCCGTCGACACGCAGGTTTTGGGCCAGATCGCCCTGCATAACGGCCAGCGCCGCCGCGTGGGGATCGATGCTGTCACGCAGATCGTAGACAGCAGGCGGCATCAGCGGCATGGACGCATCGATCCACTGGAATACCTCTCCGCCATCCTCGACAAAGCGGCTACGCAGGGTGTCGGCGTGGCTCATGCCGGTGACGATGGCCTCAGCGAACAGGGCCTCCTCCAGTTCGCCGTCATCAATAGCCACGTAGTGGGCCACGCTCCAGGCGTTAGGTAATGTTGAGAGCGTTTCCGCCATCCAGATCCCGGTCTGGGCTGCGACCAGCGGCAGACGTTTCGACATAGGGTGCTCCTTAACGCGCATGATACGCAGGGGTGAGGTTTTGCCACTGCTCCGCCAGCCAGGCGTGACACACTGACGGCGGCTGCGGGTCGGCAACCACGCGCCAGCCCTGCGGCAGGGCGCACTGCTGCGGCCACAGGCTATAGCACTGCTGCGCGTTTTGCAGAATGTAAAACTGACCCTCTGGATCGTCGAAGGGATTACTGAACTCCATACCACACTCCTGTCGTGGAAAAATGCTTTACGGCGCAGCCTGAAGCAGCGGCTGCCAGAGCGTCATGAGCCCTGCGGTTAGCCCGCCGCGCCAGCACAGTGCGTCGTGTCCGCCGTCGGTGGGCCGCCAGAAGAGCGCCGCCGCCGTCGGCTGTAAAAGGGAATAGAGCGTCTGGTTAACGCGGAAAATGAGCGGTTCACGGGTTCCTGCCTCCAGCACGATACGCAGATCCTGCGGCTGAAGCGCGCCGGTTTTTAGCTGCTCGATCATCACGCCATCCTGCTGCGCACCGCGATGCGGCCACCAGTAGGAGCCGGACTGGCTGAGCACGCAGCCGAAGCGCTTTGGCCAGTTCAAACCGGCATAGAGCGAGGCCAGACCGCCAAAGCTCTGCCCGGCCACTACCGTGCGCGACGCCTCATCGCTGAACGGGGCCAGGGCCTTAACCTGCGGGAGCAGCTCCTCCTGTAACGCCTGCCAGAAGTCTGGGTTGCAGGGCAGCTCGCGGCCGCGCTGGGTGGTATCGATCGCATCAACCAGCACGTACACGGCGGCTGGCAGCTTGCCATCCTGCGTTAGCGCAGCAAGAGCGGGCCAAACGGGCATGCTCTCGGCCCAGAATTGACCGTCCAGCAGCACCGCCAGCGGACGCTCGGTGACGTTCTCATCGCCGGTGGTGTAGATCCAGACCCGGCGTTTGTTGCCTAGCCGGCGGCTTCGCCAGGAAATGCAGGCTGGGGGCGTATAAGGGGTATCCTGCGGCGCATGCCAGCCCGGCTGCTCTGGCGCATCGGGCATCTCCAGGGCCGACACCGGATGACCGCGCCCGCCCCGCCACGACAGCGGATTGAGCGGATCGGCAACGGCGTGGGCCAGCAATCTGCGCCAGCCTTCGCGCAGGGCGATGCGATCCGGCACCTCGGTGTTGAACGCCGACTCGGCAAAGTCCTGTGCATTTTTGGAGGGGATGAAACAGTAGCTGCCGCGCCACTGAGCGTTAAGCGTGGTTTGCCAGAACCAGACGTCGGTCCCGGGAATACGGCTCAGGGACTGCGGTCTGGCGTTTTGGTGATGATCGGTAACGCCGGTGATGTAGATCCACACATGCTGGATAGAAGACGTGGCTTCCGACCCCGCCGGATCGCGCCACCAGAAGGTGACCTGACATCGGTCATCACCCTCGCGGAACCACTCAGGCCCGTGTTTTGACTCCCACCAGGCATCGCTGCCCGTCGCTCGCATCGTCACCCTAATTAACCCCGTCGTTATTGCGGCATTTTTTCAAATGTAAGAAAATTTATTGATAATATTATTGATAACTATTTGCATTTGCAATAGCGTATTGGCGCGCTGTGGGAAGCGCGTCTTTCACATAATCATGCCATTAACCGCGTGCGTGCAGGGAACCAGGACGCGTTAGCGGTCGTCTGGCGACAAAACGGATAACACAATGAATAACAAGATTAAATCCCTGACCTTATTGGTCAATCTGGGCATTTACGGGGTAGCACTACCGCTTCATGCAGAGGAGCTGCCTGCTGGGGACGACACTATCGTTGTCACCGCTGCCGAGCAGAATCTTCAGGCTCCCGGCGTCTCTACCATCACCGCCGATGAGATCCGCAAAAATCCGCCTGCCCGTGACGTCGCTGAAATTATACGTACCATGCCAGGGGTAAACCTCACCGGTAACTCCACCAGCGGCCAGCGCGGCAACAGCCGTCAGATCGATATTCGCGGCATGGGTCCGGAAAACACGTTGATCCTGATTGATGGTAAACCGGTCACCAGCCGCAACTCGGTACGTCTGGGCTGGCGCGGCGAGCGTGATACCCGCGGCGATACCGGCTGGGTACCGCCGGAGATGATCGAGCGTATCGAAGTGATCCGTGGCCCGGCGGCGGCACGCTACGGTAACGGCGCGGCGGGTGGCGTAGTCAATATCATCACCAAGCAGTCGAAAAACGAGTGGCACGGGGCGTGGGATACCTACCTCAACGCGCCAGAGCACAAATCCGAAGGTTCAACCAAGCGCACCAACTTTAACCTGACCGGTCCGCTGGGGGGAGATTTCAGCTTCCGCCTCTATGGCAACCTGGAAAAAACGCAGGCCGACGCCTGGGATATCAATAAAGGCCATGAATCCTTACGCACCGGCAGCTACGCCGGGACCATGCCCGCCGGGCGCGAAGGAGTGAAAAACAAAGATGTGAACGGTCAGCTGCGCTGGGATTTTGCCCCCATGAACTCGCTGGAGCTGGAGGCGGGCTACAGCCGTCAGGGCAACCTCTACGCGGGCGATACTCAAAATACCAACACCAACGCGCTGGTGAAAAAGAATTACGGTAAAGAGACCAATCGTCTCTATCGCCAAAACTACGCTCTGACCTGGAACGGCGGCTGGGATAACGGCGTCACCACCACCACCTACGCGCAGTACGAACACACCCGTAATACGCGGAATAACGAAGGTCTGGCCGGTGGCACCGAAGGGATCTTCTCCGACGAGAACGTCTCCAATATCGACCTTGCCGACGTGCTGCTGCATAGTGAAGTCAACCTGCCGCTGGATCTGCTGGTCAACCAGACCCTGACGCTGGGCAGCGAGTGGAATCAGCAGCGCATGAAGGATCTGGCATCCAATACCCAGTCGCTGACCGAAGGCGGCACCATCGCCGGGGTTAACCCAACCAACCGCAGCCCCTACTCCCAGGCCGAGATCTTCTCTCTGTTTGCGGAAAACAATATGGAGCTGACCGACAGCACCATGCTGACGCCGGGCCTGCGCTTTGACCATCACACCATCGTGGGTGATAACTGGAGCCCGTCCCTGAACCTCTCCCAGGGGCTGACGGACGACATTACGCTGAAAATGGGCATCGCCCGCGCGTATAAAGCCCCAAGCCTGTATCAGACCAACCCAAACTACATCCTCTACAGCCGCGGCCAGGGCTGCTACGCCAGCGCCGGTGCCTGTTACCTGATGGGCAATGACGATCTGAAAGCAGAGACCAGCATCAATAAAGAGGTCGGCCTGGAGTTCAAGCGCGACGGCTGGCTGGCGGGTGTGACCTGGTTCCGCAACGACTACCGGGATAAGATTGAAGCGGGCTACTCGCCGATTGGCAGAGCATCGAAAGCCACTACGGACGTTTATCAGTGGGAAAACGTGCCTAAAGCGGTAGTAGAAGGCCTGGAGGGGACGCTGAACGTACCGGTGACCGACACCGTAAACTGGACCAACAACCTCACCTACATGCTGCAAAGCAAGAACAAAACCACCGGTGACCGTCTCTCTATCATTCCGGAATACACGCTGAACTCAACGCTGAGCTGGCAGATCCGTCAGGACATCTCCGTGCAGTCTACCTTCACCTGGTATGGCAAGCAGCAGCCGAAGATCTACAACTACAAAGGCAACCGCGCCACGGGCAGCGAAACCGATGAGGTGAGTCCGTACAGCATTGTTGGCCTGAGCGGCACATGGGATGCGACTAAAAACGTCAGCCTGACGGCTGGGGTGGATAACGTCTTCGACAAACGTCAATGGCGTGAGGGCAATGCCCAGACCACGGGCAACGACACGACGAAATCCTATATGTACGGCGCAGGCGCAGCGACCTATAACGAGCCAGGCCGCACCTGGTATATGAGTGTCAATACGCGCTTCTGATCGCTAGCAATACAGCATTGTGTACCTCCTCTTACCAGGAGGTACACGCACTTACCCTTTTCTAATATCCCACCGGCGAACAGAAGAAACGATAATTTACAATTTAAGAAAATTCTTAGATTGCTCCACTATTCTACTTTCGCTACATTGCCCTCGATCGTTGTATTTAGTTGGATCACGTTTTGATTATTAAAAAAATAATGAATCATAAAACACTGGTATTATTAGCATAAATTAAACAGGGAGCACCTTGTTAAAATTTGTTATGGAAATGCTAAAAAAAATCAACGCAGCGAGCATTAAGCGCCGCTAATCTTTTTCCTTCTTATTATTAACATTTATATTATGCATATGCTCATTAATAAGTGGCGGCTCGATCCCTCGCTGAACGCGCTTGTTCATACTGATACAGGGGAAATTCAGCGCCTGGGTGAATTCCATTACATTTTGCTGGAGACGCTGGTCAACCATGCTGGGGAGGTATTATCACGTAATTTTCTTATCAATGCGGTTTGGAAAAACAGGGTCGTCGGTAATAACAGCTTGCCAACGGCTATCTATGCCTTACGAGCAGCCCTGGGCGACGATGGTCGACTGCAGGAGATCATCAAAACGGTGCCGAAAAAAGGCTATGTTTTTAATAAGGAATTTATTACTTATCCTGATGAGCCGTTGATAACCGAGACGGTAGATGAAAAAGATAATCAGGTTCCACCTCCAGGCTTGCCTCATGGCCCGCCCTTGAGGCGCCGGCTTTCGCCTATGCGAACAAAGAGAGCCATCATTGTCTCTGCTGTTTTTATCACTTTGATATATTTATTAATAAAATATCATCCACAGCTTGCTCAGGGCAAACAGCCCCCTCCTGCTTTATCTGGGCAAAGCGAACTCACATTAAAGCGTGAAACGAGTAAGAGCTATCCCTATATCAGCATCTATCACCTGCATGCGGGCAGCGATCCGGCCCACACGGCACAGCTGACGAAGCATATGCCAGATGCGTTGCGTGCTCTTAACGAGAAGTTACAGGCTCAGCGAATGAAAGCCACCGTTTATTACAGTGAATCAGTGGCTAAATTGTCGATAAGCTTACTTGTGCAGGATAATTGTCATCACCAATATCAATTAATGCTAGGCATTGAAAACTGGCAGACTGGCACACACGATTTGAATTCAGTTTTTTATCAAGCAGCTGAGAATACCATCAATGAAATACCAGCATGTCAGTAAACTTTTTTATTATTTGATATTCACGCTATCAATGTTTTGCGTTTCTCTATCGGCTTCCGCCGCCATCGTACGAACGGACATTGTTATTTATGACTTAATGACGGCGAACCAGCGGAGCTATTCACTTCACATGCTTCCTACGGCAAATGGCGCACAGGTGATACTGCATCGCAATGACAAAGCATTCTCTTTATCCACTGAGGTCGCCACCTGCTTTAGCAGGCAAACGCCCAGTCACCCACAGGGGTATCTGTGGCTAAAAGAGCAAACCACCCAATATACCGATCCGGCCCTCGTCCCCATTCTCAACTTTACTAAGAATAATCGGCTGCGCGTTTCAATGGCTCCTCTGGCAAATGCGCAATCGGCGCTGTTAGATAGAGACAGCCTCACCGTGCTGGTCGTCGATCCCACGATCATGACCCTGGGCACGGCGGGCTGTCAGCACTAGGCAAGTAGGTTATGCACCGTCAATGCCGGAAGGTTAGCCTGGCCGTTCACGGCCTGAACCAGCGTCTCGTAGTGGTGGCAGCCCCAGGCAAGGGTCTGCCCCAGCGTGGCTGCGGCCTGCTCTGCACTCTGCGCTTGTGGAAAACGCGCCATCACATCCATGCGCTGGCGCGCCTTCTCCTGCGCCGATGCGAGGTGCTGGCGCTGTTCAGCTACATGATTGAGTACGCTCTGCACCCTGCTCTGCACCCCGTCACGCTGCCCGTTTTCCAGCGCAGCGCGTAACGTATCGCTGAGCGACGGACTGGCGTGTAGCACAGGCCGCCTGACATGCTCCCCTTTTGCATTCGCAATGGAAAAAGATCGCTGCAGCTGCGGCCAACGCGCTTCATCCACGGTAAATGTCCATTTTCCCTCACCGTAGTGCGGCGTAACCCCCGTACGCTGCAGGGCATTTTTGATCTGCATGAGGGGATTAAGCGCATCGGTCGGATTGTCCAGCGACACGGCGGCCAGACGCCGAGCGTGCCCTGCATCCACGCTGAACATAAGCGATATTGGCTCGCCATCGCTGCTAAGCAGCTCCGCCAGCTCGGGGGAATGAAACGTCACCTTCGCCTCGCCTTGCAGCACAGGTAACAGCAGCCTGTCCACCCGGCCAGCCGAGAGCGGAGTCCGGTTAGCCAGCAGATCGACAAGCGCTGTGCTGTTTGTGCCACGCGGCCCACCGGAAGCATTAGCATGCCGCTGATCCAAAAGCGACTTCTCTAGCCGTAAGAGATAGCTGTCGGCCTGCTGGAGGACAGTAAGCTGATCGTTAAGCTGAACGCTGTACCGCTGCGGCCGGAGGGCAATCAGCGGCGAGGCGGGATACTCTTCCCGCTCGGCGCGTTTTGGACGCGACGTTACCCGAGCAGGGTCACCGATCTGCGCCGATAAGCGCGCGTTATCTGTGCCTCGCGTTGTTGTCTGTAAACCAACCTGCATGGTCATTCCACTGAGCAGCATTAAAGTGCGTTAAACAGCGAGAGTTCGCTGACCTTAGCGTAGGTTTTCATCGTCGCCTCCATCGCCATCTGTAGGCCGGTAAAGGTCACCGTTGCCGGACCATAGTCGAGGTCGCCAAGCTGACCGATCAGTTCTCTGTTGGTATCCGCCACGCTGGTCTGCGCATCGCTTAACATCGTCAGGGTGTTCTGCCGTTCGCCAAGGCTGGCGATGGCGCTGTTAAGCGATTCCGATGCCGCGTCGAGGGTATCGATAGCCTGCGTGATATCGCTCTGCACCTGCGGATCGGCCGGGTCGAGAGTGGGATCCTGTAGTTCTGCCGCCAGATCGTCCAGCGTGTTAAACACCGTCAGATCTGCACCAAACATATCGCTTACGGTCACGTTGGTCTCCATCTCAACGCCGCTGGCCACGGTGGCCGTACGGTGCTCGCCGTTGCCATGATAGACATATTGATCTGGCTCGCCGTCACCGTCGGTATCGTCATAGCTCACGGGCGGGGTGTCATTTTTCGTGCCGCCAAAGAGATAGTGACCCTGCCCATCCTGATAGTTCAGGGAGGCCATCATCGACTGCGTCAGGGAAGCGATCTCCTGACCAAGATTAGCCAGCGACTCCGGCGTGGTGGTGCCGTTCGCCGCCTGGAGCAGATCGTCGCGAATGGCCAGCATGCTGTTATTGATGCCGTCAAGCAGGCTCTCCTGCTGGCTCAGGGTACCCGACACCGCGTTGATATTGCTCTGGTACTGGGCAATAGCAGACTGTTGACTATTGAGCTGATTAATCCGGGTGGCAGCAATGGGATCGTCCGACGGCAGGATCACCCGCTGACCGGTGGCCATCTGGGTAATAACGTGCTCCAGCCTGCCGGAAAGCTCGGTAAAGCTGCTGGTCATCGATGTATAAGATTGTTGAGTGCTTACGCGCATAGAAGATGGTTTTCCGCTGGATTAAAACATCTCCAGCACGGAGTCGAAAATCTCCGCGCCGGTTGAGATGACTTTTAGGTTGGCCTGGTAGATTTGGGTATAGGTGATCAGGTTGACCGCCTCCTCGTCCATGCTGACGCCGCTAACGCTGCTCCACTGGTTCTGCGCTTCGCTGTAGACGTTGCTGGCCGACTCCGCCTCGGTCTGGTTCTGTCGGCTGTAGATACCTATGTTGCTGATGATACTGGTGCAGGCGCTGCCAACGGTTACCGTGCCCAGGTTCGCGATCGTCAGCGGCTCGTTGGCGATATTAATCAGCGCCTGTAAATTGTCGCCGTTGCCGGACGCGTCCGGATCGCTGGAGAAAGCCAGCTGGTCTGCGGTGATATCCGGATTAACCGCCAGCGGGCCATCTGGACTATTGGCATCGTAGATAAAGAGCGGTGCGCCGGGGTTGCCGTTGATATCGTATCCCGCCGCCAACTGGTCGTTAACCGCCATGGCAAATTGCTGGGCAATGCTGTTGATGGTATCGGTGAGCGGATCGAGCACGTTGTGTTGATAGTCAAACAGCGCCCCCAGCGATCCGCCGGTCTCCGTCGTCATGCCATAGGTTGTTCCGGCAAAGGTTAGCGTCAGGCTTTGGCTGTCGTCGTCACCGCTCTCCAGCTGAATGGTGGCGCTCTCCTGACCGTTGACCAACGGCTGGCCGTTTTGCAGCGTGATGTTGTAGTTGCCTCTGTCGTCGATATTGACCTGAATAGCCATCATGCCGCTGAGCTGCTCAACCATCTGGTCACGGGCGTCATACAGCGCCGAGGCGTTATCACCGTTGGCTTCGGCCTCGGCGATCTTCTGGTTATAGTCCGCAATGCCAGCGGTGAGGGTGTTGATCTGTGAAATAGCCGCCTGCTCCTGGCTGGCTATCTCGCTGCTCTGGGAATCGATATAGCTGCTGGTATTATTGAAGCGCAGCGCCAGGGCGTTGGCTTCGCTCAGAACCTGCTCGCGTAGGGCTGGATCGTCAGGCATGGTCGAAGCCGCATTCAGCGCGGCGAAAAAGTTATCAAACCCGGCGCTCAGGCTGCTGCTGTCATCGCTCAGCACCGTTTCCAGCTGAGTCAGATACTGCTGTTGGGTGGTGTAGTAGCCATAGTCGCTGGCGGCAAACCATACCTGGTTGACCAGATACTGATTCGATACCCGGCAGATGCTATCCACCTGCACGCCATTACCCGCGCTGTTCATCGCGCCGGGACTGGCCCCCATGGTGCTGGTCTGGGCGACCTGCCGCGTATAGCCTGGCGTCATGGCATTGGCCGTATTCTGCGCGGTAACGTTGAGCTGCACCTGGGCCGCCGACGCGCCGCTGTAGCCAATAGTGATCATATCCATATCTTTACTACTCTCTGCCGGATTCTATACATGCATAAAGCGGCGCAGCATGCCGCTTTCTTAAGCTGCCGAGGCTAATCATGCTGCGGGGAAAGCTGTTTAACGATCAGCTCCGCAATCCCCATGCTCTGCTGCCTCGCCAGGGTGTCGCAGAGCATGTCATCGTACAGGCCCTGCATCATCTTTCCGGCATCGCTGTTAAGGGGGTTATCTTTGGAATCGAGGAGCGCATCGACCTTGCGCATCTCCTTGAGCATCTGGCGCATAAAGATCGCCTCAAACTGCTGGGCGGCCTGCCGGAGATGATTTTCCCGCACTGCGGCAGGCACGCTGCTTTCGTCGGTTCCGGACTGAACGGACGTTAAGGCATTAAGCATATCCATTAGATCACCTCCAGGTCGGCGTCCAGCGCCCCTGCTTCGTGCAGCGCCTGCAGGATAGACATCACGTCATCCGGAGAGGCACCAAGGTTGTTCAATACGTTCACCAGCGTCTTCAGACTGGTGGATTCCGGCAGCGTTACCATCTGCGCACGTGGGGTTTTGACATCAATACTGCTTTGCGGCGTTACCGCCGTGCGGCCCCCGGCCAGAGCATTAGGCTGGCTGACGCTGCTGCTCTCAGTAATCGAAACTGTCAAACTGCCGTGGGATACCGCTGCGGGGTGCACTTTTACCCCCTCGCCCATCACCACCGTGCCGGTGCGGGCGTTGAACACCACGCGGGCACGCACGCGCTCCGGGGTAATCTGCACGTCCTGTAGCTGAGACATAAAGGCCACCCGCGCGCCGGGGCTGGTGGGGGCTGTCACCTCTACGCTGGTGGCGCTCTTGGCCGTCGCCAGCCCGCCGCCAAAGGTGCCGTTGATGGCATTGGCAATGCTGTTGGCATCCTTGAAGCCGGGGCGTTTGAGGTTGAGCATCACCGTGTTGCCCATGTCAAAATCACTGGGGATCTCCCGTTCAACCGAGGCACCGTTGGGGATCAGCCCGGCAGTGGGTGTATTGACCGTTACGCTGGAGCCGCTGGCCCCGCTGGCGCTCATGCCGCCAACCACCACGCTGCCCTGCGCCAGAGCATAGATCTCACCGTCCGCGCCGTGCAGCTGAGTTAGCAACAGCGTGCCACCGCGCAGGCTTTTTGCATCCCCGATTGAGGAGACCGTGACGTCGATGGTCTGCCCGCGCGCATACATTGGCGGCAGCGTGGCGCTCACCGCCACGGCGGCAACGTTTTTCACCTTGGGATCGATCTTACTCGGCAGCTGTACGCCAAACTGCCGCAGCATGTTGGTGATGGTCTGGTTAGTAAATTTCACCTGATTTTTATCGCCGGTGCCGTCGAGGCCTACCACCAGGCTATAGCCAATCAGCTGGTTACCCCGCACCCCCTGAATATCTACCAGCGATGACAGCGGCTGGGCCAACCCTGGCCGCACGCAGAGCAGCAGCAAGAGCGTGACGATACGGGTGCGTCCTGAAAAAAAGCGCATAACAACTCCAGAGTTAAAGCGGGAACAGCGGATGGTTAAAGAGCCGGGTCAGCCAGCCCGCCGCATTGGCATCGCTAAGTGCGCCGCGCCCGGCATAGGAGATACGGGCGTTGCCGATACGCTGGGAGGAGACCGAGTTGTCATTGCTGATGTCATCGGCCCGCACCAGCCCGCTGAGGCGCAGATACTCATCCCCCTGATTAAGGGTGAGCCACTTCTCGCCGCGGATCTCCATCACGCCGTTAGGCAGCACCTGATGTACAGAGACGGTAATCGATCCGTGCAGGCTGTTCTGCTGCTGGGAGCTGGCGTTGCCGTCAAAGTCCCGCGACGCCTCGGCGGAGCTGGCCAGCTTGTCTTTGGTTTTACCAAACAGCGTGGGAACGCCCACGTCGAGGCTGCTCTCTTTGCCAAAGTTGGTTTTGGCCTGCTTGCTGGACTGGGTCGACTCTTCGAGGATCACCGTCAAAATGTCTCCCACCCGGTAAGCACGTCGATCGGCGGTCAATGACCAGCTGTAGCCGGTTTCAAAGACGCCCCCGGCCCGCCCCTCCGGCGTTGGCTGAGCCTCCATCTTCGGCGGGGCATAGGCCCGATCGTCCTTTTTCACCAGCAGCGCCGGGGATTCACACCCCGCCAGCCAGGGCACCAGCGCCATTAACCACAGATATTGTTTCACACGCGTTCTCATTACAGATTCTGGTTGATGTATTGCAGCATCTCATCGGCGGCGGAGACCATTTTGGCGTTCATCTCATAGGCGCGCTGGACGGTGATCATCGCCACCATCTCGTTGACAATGTCGACGTTGGAGCCTTCCAGCGCACCGCCTTTCAGCGTGCCTAACGCATCCTCGCCCGGCGTCCCCTCCGTGGGCTGGCCGCTGGCCGCCGTTTCGAGATAGAGGTTATCGCCTTCGGCCAGCAGGCCCGCCGGATTGGTAAAGTTAACCAACGTGATCTGCCCCAGCTCGGTGGGATCGCTATCGCCCGGCATCGTTGCCATCACCGTTCCGTCCTCGCCGACGCTAATATTGGTGGCGTTAGCGGGAACGTCGATCTCGGGCTGCAGCGGCAGCCCCTGGGCGTTGGTCAACACGCCGTCGGCGTTAACCTGCAAATTGCCGTCGCGGGTATAGGCAATATCGCCGTTGGCCTTTTGCACCTGAAAGAACCCCTGCCCCATGATGGCGACGTTGAGCGGGTTATCGGTGGTTTCGATATTGCCCTCGGTAAAGATTTTCTGCGTTCCCACGATACGAACGCCGCTGCCATACTGAATGCCCGTGGGCGCGATGTTGTTTTGATCCAGCATTGCGCCGGGCGCACGCTGGTTTTGGTAGAAGAGATCTTGGAACATCACCCGATCACGCTTGAAGCCGTTGGTGTTGACGTTGGCGATGTTGTTGGCAATGGCGCTCATCTCAGCATCTTCTGCCGAGAGGCCGGTCTTACTGATCCATAGTGCTGCGTTCATAAAAATTATCCCTGGAAAAGCGATTAAGCACCACGCAGCAGGCGGTTGCCCGCCTCGCTCAGCGTCTGTGCCGCCTTCATCATTTTGATTTGGGCCTCGAACTGGCGATTCAGCGAAATGGAGGCCAGCATCTCAGAGACCGCCGTGACGTTGCTGCCCTCAAGATAACCACCGCTGACGTTGACGTTCTCATCCGGCTGAGCGCGGCTGCCGTCCGCCGTGACGATCATCCCTTGGGCATTTTTTGCCAGATTTTCCGCTGGGATGGTCACCAACCTCAGGCGATCGATATCCATGGTGGCGGTAACGTCGCCATCGTCCGGCGTAATCGACAGCGTGCCGTCGCGGCCAAAGGAGGCGATGGCGTTGGGGGGCAGCACGATAGGTCCGTTATCCCCCAGCACCGGATAGCCGTTGATGGTCAGCTGGCCCGCCTCGTTCTGCACCATATTGCCGTTGCGGGTGTAGACCTCGCTGCCGTCGCGACCCTGCACCGCGATATAGCCCTCTCCCTGAATGGCCACATCCAGCGGCCGATCGGTTTTTTCGGCAGCTGCGGTGCTGGCGTCAACGCCGCTAGCGCGCTGCTGCGCCATGAAGCGGGTGGCAAAACCCTCGCCCTGAAGCGGATCGTCCTGGGATAACGCCATGTCGGCACGAAAGCCGATGGTGTTGACGTTCGCCAGGTTGTTGGCGGCGATCTGCTGCGCCATCTGGGCATGGCTGGCCCCGCTGAGGGCGGTAAAAAGTAGACGATCCACTGTGGTATCCTTCTCCGTTACATCGCCTGGAACAGGGCCTGATCCAGCTCGCTGCTGGCCGAGATCACTTTGGTATTGGCCTGGTAGTTACGCTGCGCGGTCATCAGATCCACCAGCTCGCTGGTGATATCGACGTTGGAGCTTTCCAGCATCCCCGTAGAGAGCGCACCGAAGGTACCGCTACCGGGTGCACCGACAAGCGGCGTGCCGGACTCACCGGTCTCCATCCATGCCGTACCGCTGACGGCCAGCAGGCCGTTCTCATCGGGAAAGGTAGCCAGCACAACCTGGCCCTGCAGCATGCGCTCGCCGTTGCTGTAGGTTGCGTACACTTTGCCGTCGCCGTCGACCTGGACGCCGTTTTGCTCGGCAGAGGCGTAGCCGTCAGCGGCGTTGGTGGTGACCGAAAAGGCAGAGCCATACTGGGTACAGACGGCGTAGTCAAACGTCATCTCGATGGGGGCTGCGCCCGGCGCGCTAAAGGTCATCGGCACCGCCGCGGCAGGACTCACCAGCTTGCCCTGCTCATCAAAAGTCATTGCCGTAGAGCCAGGCTGCACTGCGCCGTCGAAGGTATAGTGCACCTCCCAGCTGTTATCCGCCGTTTTGGTAAAGTACTGGCTGACGGCATGCTCATTGCCCAGCGAGTCATACACCGTGGTGGTATAGGTGCTGTTATACGAGGCGGCGTTAGCAGGATCGAACGGAACCGCACGGGTATCGATGGTCACATCAGCGGCGTTAAAGTTTGCGCTAAAGGTGAGCGAGCGGGTGGCCTGCGCGGGCAGCGATCCGGTATTGATTTGCAGATCCGTCACCGTACCGGTTTGCAGCGCACCGTTTGCATCCACCGGATACCCCTGCAAATAATCACCGGAAGCATTAACGATGTAGCCGTTCTTATCCGTATTAAACGACCCGGCCCGGGTATAGGTAACGTTGCCCGCGCTGTCGCGAAGCACGAAGAAGCCATCGTCGTTAATTGCCATATCCAGCGCGTTCCCGGTTGAGACCATGGAGCCGCCGCGTGAGATGCTCTGGGCCGTTCCGTCCACGCTTACCCCCATCGCTTGGGTGCCCGCATACATGGCGGAGAAGTCGGTAGTCATGGACTTGTAGCCCACCGTTCCGGCGTTGGCGATGTTATTACTGATGCCATCCAACTGTTGATTAACCGCGTTCAGGCCGCTGGCTGCAATGCTGTAACTCATAACTTACTGCTCCTTTAAAATAATCAAACAACGTCCTGCGCCGGCGTATCGTCCGGTACGCCAAACTGGCTAATCATGGTGAAGGGGACTTCCCCAACGCCGCTGACGTTGAGCAACGGCGTACCGCCATCCAGCGGAATACGCACGTCGGTGACGACGCCCGCCACCTCGACCGGCACCTCCTCTTCGCCGGTATCAGTGACCACCGACACCGAGTAGTCCCCAGGCGGGATGCCGTAGTCCGCAGGATCGATGCTAAAGCTCACCGCCCCCGGTCCAAACGCGCTCCCTGTTAGCGGAATGTCGTAGTCATTGCCGACCGCGTCGGTGAAATGGATATCAACCTGGGTACAGGCGTCGTCCAGGTCGATGCGGCCCTGAATCGCGCCATCGCTAACCTCAAGAGTGGTGGTCTGAACCATGATCGGATCGCCCACCATCTTGCCCAGCGCCATGACCTGAAGATTGCTCATCAGGATGGCGTTGGTGTTCATCTCTGTCGCTACCTCCTCCGCCATTGCCACCTGCGCCATCGAGGCGAGCTGGGTCACGTACTCGGTGGGATCGGTAGGGTCGGTGGGATCCTGGTTCTGGATCTCCGCTACCAGCAGCGTCAGAAAAGTATCTGCCATTGAGGTAGAGGTTGCGGTTGTGGTTGTCGTTGTGGCGGTTGTCGTTGTGGCGGTTGTAGTGGTGGCAGTAGATACGCTGCTGCCTGTATTTGTGCCCGCATAGGGCGTATTCAGCGATACGGAGGAACTCATACGCCTTCTCCCAGCTTCAGCAGGCTCTGCTGCATGCTCTTCACGTTGTTGAGCACGTCAACGCCGGTCTCAAAGTTTTGCGAAGCCGACATCATGTCGGCCATCTGCTCAACCACGTTGACATCCGGATACCAGACGTAACCGTCCCGATCGGCCAGAGGATGATGTGGCGCATAGCGGCGCACGGCGCTGCCGCTCTCCACGACGTCCTGCACGCGCACGCTGGCCCCGGTCAGGCCGTGATGCCCCGCCTGCGTCAGGCTGTTATGGTAGACCGCGGCAAATACCGGGCTGCGTGCTTTATAGGTTGCCGCCTCGCTCTGGGCGGGGGAGTCCGCGTTGGCCAGGTTGCTGGCAACGGTATTGAGCCGTACCGTCTGGGCAGTCATCGCCGAACCGGAGATCTGATAGATGTCAGAAAATGACATGGTTATTTCCCTTCGATGGCCGTTTTCAAGCCGCTGATAGCCATATTTAAAAAGGTCAGGCTGCTCTGGTAATCGAGGCTGTTTTCCGAAAAACGCGCCTGTTCACTGTTGAGCTCGACCGTGTTGCCATCCTGTGTCGGCTGCATCGGCAGGCGATACATCACCTGCGTGGTGGGCAGCTCGTTACCCTCTTTTGCCCGTTGCATCTCCCGGGCGAAATCAATATCTTTAGCCTTGAAATTTGGCGTATCGACGTTGGCCAGATTGGCGGTAAGCAGTTCGGTCCTCGCAAGACGTAGCTTCACCGCCTGAGCATGTACACCCAGTGCCTTCTGAAAAGTGATCCCCATAGTGCGTCGTACTCCTTTCATATAACTCACGCGCGTGTCGGTTATACAAATAACATGCCAACTTTTAAGTTATTGAAAGGTATAGACTTATGTTCTCTTACTTTGTTAAGCGGAAAGCCTGTTTCCGCTTACTGGCCAGCATGCTGCTGGCCGTTTCCCCCTTCGTTACGGCTCACCCGCCTCTGACCAGCGCTCGGCAGCAGATTAATATCGCGGTGGTTGAGGAGGCCGGAAAAGCGATTACGGCGCTGGCCGCACGCGCGGGCTGGCATGACTACCGCTACACCCTTAACGTCTTTATGCCCGGCAACGTCGCCGATCTTCCTCTCTGTGGCCAGCTGCTGCGCCTTAGCAGCACGCCGCTCCAGGTGAAAAATCTCGCCCGGCAAAATTATCGGGTGACATGCGGAGGCGGCGCGCCGTGGCAGGCCATCGTCACCGTCAAGGCCGATGTCTATCTACCGATAGCGATGGCAATCAAGGAGATTGCGCGCGGGGAAACGCTTACTCCCGATGCGCTGGTGATGAAGAAGTTCAATATCAGTAATCTACGCGGTGAGCCCCTGTTGAACCGCGACGAGGCGACGGGAATGACGGTGAAGCGAACCCTGAGGGCATGGAAACCGATCCTGCGCGCGCAGCTGCAGCTGCCGTTGCTGGTGAAGCGTGGCCAGGCAGTGACGATTTCGTCCGCGACCGGGGGGATTCACGCCCAAACCGCAGGCGTTGCGCTGAAAGATGGCCGTCTGCACGAGAGCATTAAGGTGCAAAATAGCAGCAGTGAACGGGTGATTGATGCCACCGTCACCGGCGCTGGCCGGGTGAGCATTGGGGCGCAATAATTTTTTGTCGCCGCTTAAGTTTTGCCTTTCCGCTGCCGCTTTTAACGCATAACCGTTGAAATGTCCTCTAATGAGAAACCTATGGCTATCACTACTCCTGGAGTATTACCTGGACAGCTCGCCTCCCGTGATGCAGCAGCGCGCTCGCCGTCTCAGCCGGAGGTGGCAAAAGCGGATCCTGCCCCCTCACTCTGTGCTGATGATGTGACCCAGCAGGGCGTGCAGGCGGCGCAGCGTAGCCTTGCTGATGATGCGACACCAGAGATTGATATCGAAAAGGTAAACCAGATGCAGACGCTGCTGGCATCCCCACCGTTTTCCATTGATGCCGACGCGCTGGCCGCATCGATGCTGGACTACTTCCAAACCCGGGGTGCGTAGTGAGCAGTAAACTTGAACAGGTCAAACTGCTGCTACGCGGGATCCGCACCGATGGCGAACGCTATCGGCAGCTGCATAATCTGCTTGAAGAGCAGCGTTTATGCATGATCCGCCGGGCCAGCGATGCGCTGATTGCCGTCAACGCCGACATCGAGCGGCTCTACCCGCTGCTGAGCAGCAACGCCCGTCTTCGCCGCGAAACGCTGCTCTCCCTTGGCGTCACGGCAGATGACACGGGTATGCAGCAGGTCTTTAGCTGGCTGCCGACGGTACAGAACACGGCGGCTCGCCAGGCGTGGCAGCAACTGACCGCCAGCGTCACGGCGTGCAAACGTTACAACGAGAAAAACGGTGAACTGCTGACCCGCCAGCATGTATTTGTTCAGGCATTCCTGGGTTTCGAACCCCACTTTATCTATCACCCCTGATCCGCATTTTCCGCAGCGGAAAAAATGCTTCCGCTGCTTTTCCGCGGGCTATCAGATAAGAGACTACCCTGCTCCATGATGACGCATTACGAACCGGAAAAACCCTTTGTTAGCGTGGTGACGCCAACCTGGCAGCGCGCCGCCTTTTTACCCTGGCTGCTCTATATGTTTCGCTACCAAGATTATCCGGCAGCGCGGCGGGAGCTGATTGTGCTGGATGATTCACCGACCAGCAGCCTGCCCATCGTCAATGCGCTGACCGATAACCAGCCGGAGCGCTACAACATTCGCTATATTCATCATCCCGAACGGCTAAAGCTTGGAAAAAAGCGCAACATGCTCAATGCGCTGGCAAAGGGCGAGTACATCGTCTGCATGGACGATGACGATTTTTATCCTGCTGACAAGCTCACCTACACCATCGAGATGATGCAGCGACACGGAGCGCTGCTCTCTGGATCCGACCAGATCCCCGTCTGGTATAGCCATATTAACCGGGTATTCAAAACCCGTGCTTTCGGCAAGCGACACATCCTTAACGGCACCTTCTGCTATCACCGTAACTATCTGAAAAAGCACCGCTACGACGATGACTGTCAGCTCGGCGAGGAGCAGTTCTTCACCAATAACTTCAGCGTAAAACCGCTGCAGCTGCCCGGCGAGCGCACTATTCTGTGCATCTCCCACAGCGATAACACCTTTGATAAAGACTTCGTGCTGGGTAGCTGTGAACCCCTCCCCACTCTGCTGACCGATATCGTTCGCGATCCCAACCTGCTCGCCTGGTATCAGCGCCTGCATAACAGCACCGATCGGCAGCCTATCCAGTGGCAGCACGTAGAAAAAGTGCTGGTCATCAACCTCGACAGGCGTACTGACAGATGGCAGCAGATGCAGGAAATGCTACGCCAGCTGGGGGTGCCGGAAGAGAGCGTTATTCGAATCAGCGGCTGCGAGCATGCGAACGGTACGCTGGGCCGCACGCTCTCGCATCTTCAGGCGCTGAACTTGGCCCAGCAGCAGGGCTGGCGCAACTGCCTGGTGCTGGAGGATGATGCCCTGCTACTCACCCAGGCGAAGCACATTTCCGCCCTGAACCGGCTGCTCGCCGCGTTAGAGCATCTTCCCTGGGAAGTGGTGCTCCTCGGCGCGCGGGTCAATAGCGGTAAGCCGTTGAAGAGCCTGCCGGGGCTGATCCACGCCGTGGATTGTGAAAAAGCATGCGCCTATCTGGTCAATGCTGGCAGCTACCCGGCCCTGATCCAGCAGATGCAGAGCGATCCGGCCAGCCTGCTGGAGTCGCGCTGGCGCTCAATGCAAAAGCAGGGTAAATGGCTCGCCTTCTATCCCTGTATTAGCTATCAGCGGCCAGGCTTCAGCGACATCGAGCGGCAGGAGACCGACCACATTCGTTTCTATTTCAATAAAATGAACGAGAACCACGTGCATGAGCAGCGAAAACGGGCGCAGCAGCCGGTGGCTAACCAGTTCGCTAACACGATAGGATTCTATCTTGAGACTGCTTTTCACTACCCGCTCTATCAGCCAATGCTGCACTGGCTGATAGAGGCGGGCTACCGCTGCGATCTGCTGATTAGCGACGCGGTTCCTAAAGCGCAGTTGAAGGAGATGAGCCAGCTGCTGGCAGAGATTAACGATCCCAGACTGAGCGGCTCGCGCCTCAGCGAGGCGCAAAACCGTAAGCAGCGCTACGGCTGTTTAGTGAGTCCCTACTATACCCCCGCGCTCAACGGCTTGGGCCGGGTACAGATCCGCGCCATGTCAGGGTTGGCAAACGCATCGTGGAACCACGCCTGGTGGAATACCTTTTATCACCATATTCTCTGCTACAGCGACTACAGCCAGCAGGCGCTGAATATCAACGGCAACGCGGCGGTAGTAGGCAATCCCCGCTTTGATAAGTGGCATCGCCAGCAGGTGGATCTCGCGACGCTGGCGACGCTGAGGCTGGATGCGAAAAAACCGACCCTGCTCTATGCCCCAACCATTGGCATTCTCAGTTCAATACCCGCGTGGGCCGTCTCGCTGTCGCGGCTCAGTCGCGAGTACAACCTGATTATCAAACCACATCACGATACCCAGCCTCATCCGGAACAGGCCGCTATGTTGGCCGAGATCCGGCGTCATTTTAAAACGTGCGTCAACCGCCACGATATGTCGCTACCGCTGCTGCATCAGGCCGATTACGTCCTGACCGACAACTGCGGGTTTCTCTTCGATGCCATTCACGCCGGTAAACGGACGATCCTGCTTGAGTGGGAGGGTATGACGGCGCAGCCGGAGAACAACGGGACCTTTAGCGATCCCTCCAGCCCCGAACAGCAGATGCGCAGCACGCTTCCCGTGGTGCGGGATATGGCGCAGCTACGCCGCTGCCTGGCAGCGGATTACGCCTGGCAGCCCGTAGAGGAGAAGATGAACAGGGTGCGTCACCACTACTGCGATGCGTTTCAGGATGGTTTTGCCGGTAAACGGGCAGCGGAACTGATTATGCATGCGCTGAACAACCCGGTAGCTGCCACGGCGAATACGCTGCTGCATAGTTTACAGAGCAAGCTGTTTTAAACAGGGGGGAGTAAAGCGTTGTGATTACGCTACTCCTCCAGACGCTGGGTTCGCAACCAGCGTTGAGATGCAACGTCATCCACCGTTTTTTGCTCCCGGCTGGCCTGCTCGCTGGCAAACGTGTCGCGCTGGGTGTCGAGTGTCAGCGCTACAATCTTCTCCTGACAGGCTGCCTGCATCAGGTTTTTTTGTATCTGCTGCGTTTTTATATCCGCTAAGGCTTTCTCCTGCTCCTGCCACTTTACGACGCGCAGCAGGCTGCCCTTATAGCCTGCGATGTTGCTTAGCGCCTGGGCACAAAAATGGGGTAACTCTTCGGTGCGAGTCTTCTGCACGAGCTGCCCCAGCGCCTTAATATTGTTTTCATACCGGGTAGCGACCTGGCGCTGCTGAGCCAGCGCCACCGTTGTGCTTTTCACTTTGCTATCGCGCAGGCGCTGAAGTTGGACAAGGGTGTGGATCGCCTGCTTCATGGTTTACCTTTTGTGGCCTGACGAGAGGGAAACAGCGCAGCTATCTGTGCCTGAACCTGCGCCAGCTCAGCGGGCTCATCAACCTGCTGGCGTAGAAAACGTTCAATAGCCGGAAAGCATTTCACGGCATTATCGACCTGCGGATCGGCGCCCTCGACGTAGCCGCCAAGCGGGATAAGCGGCTTAATCTCCATATAGGCGGCGTAGTGTCGCTTAAGCTGGCTCACGGCCTGCTGATGCCAGGCAGGAACAACGTGCGTCATGCAGCGGCTGATAGATTGACCAATATCGATAGCCGGATAGTGCCCGGCCTCGGCAAGCCTGCGGGTCAGCACAATATGGCCGTCCAGCACCGCCCGCGCGCAGTCAACGATAGGATCCTGCTGATCGTCGCCCTCGGCCAGCACGGTGTAGATGGCGGTCATGGATCCGCTGCTGTCGCTGTTGCCCGCGCTCTCTACCAGCCGGGGGATCATGCCAAACGCTGAGGGGGGATAGCCTTTGGTGGCTGGCGGCTCGCCCAACGACAGGGCAATTTCACGCTGGGCCATTGCGTAACGGGTTAACGAGTCCACCAGCAATAGCACGTCGGAGCCCTGGTCCCGAAACCAGGCGGCGAGCGTATGGCATAGCTCAGTCGCCTTCAGGCGCATCAGCGGCGACTCATCTGCTGGCGCAACGACGACGACGGACTTCGCCAGTCCTTCATCACCCAATGACCGATCGATAAACTCTTTAACCTCACGGCCTCGCTCACCAATCAGCCCTACCACTACCACCTGTGCGCGGGTCTGGCGAGCGATCATCCCGAGCAAGACGCTCTTGCCTACGCCGCTGCCCGCCATCAGGCCAACCCGCTGGCCCTTGCCGATGGTCAACACACCGTTGATCGCCTTCACGCCCACGTCCAGCGGTTCGTCAACGGGACGACGGGTCAAGGGGTTAACCGACGGCGCAACGGGAGGCAGCACCTGCATACCGCCCAGCCGGCCTTTACCATCAATCGGTTCACCTAAACCGTTAACTACCCGTCCCAGCCAGCTTTCGCCTATCAGCAGGGGGTGAACCTTCTCCTGGGGAAAAACGCGTGCGCCGGCCATCAGCCCAACGGGCTGTTTAAACGGCATCAGATAGGTCACCTCGCGATTGAAACCAACCGCCTGGGCATCAATAGAGCCGCACTCTGCGCTTTCAATGCGGCAGAGCTGCCCCGTCGCCAGCGGGCAACCCACGCTTTCCAGTAACACACCGTTCATCCGCACCAGCCTGCCCGCCACGCGGGCAAATGAGATCGACTCAATGGAGCGCAGCGCATCGTCAAAGTGGTGTGGATTGTTCATCTGTCTCATCCGGGGCCAGCGTCTCTTTAAGGACCGTCATGCACTGCTCCAGCCGATGCTCGCAACCAATGTCCATCTCTGACGCCTCGGTCACGATCCGACACTCGCCGGTAGAGAGATCCGCCGAGGCCACGAGCCCCCATGCGGCCACCTTCTCGGGAGCCACGCTCTGAATACGGTTAAACTCCTCTACGCTCAGGCAGACCTTAAGTGGATCCGGCATGCTGGACAGGGCGGCAACCGCCTCCTCTACCAGCGCCAGCAGTTGGGTAGGTTGCAATGCCAGCTCGCAGCGGATCACCTGGCGGGTCACTTTCTCTACCAGCTGCAGCAGATCCTCACGCTGCTTACGCTGCACGTGGGCAAAATAGTCGTTGAGCGTGCTGGCGATCGCCTCCAGCGGCTGGGCGGCCTGGATGAACTGCACCCGCCCCGCCTGCTGCCCGGCAAGACTGCCCTCGGCGTAACCTTGTCGGTAACCCTCCGCCTGGCCTTTCGCCTGCCCCTCTTTAAAACCGGTCTCCTGCCCTTCGCTGACGCCCTCTGCAAATCCTTTCTGCAGACCCTGCTGGTAGCCATCCATAAGCTGACGCTGAAAATCGGCGCTCCCTGCGTTTTTATCCGCCAGCGCGCCGTGTCGTGGAGGAAAGCGGTGCACCCGATAACGGCCTCGTAGTGTCTGCATTGTGTTTTCTCCTCTACTCTGCCGTCTGCTCGGCGAAAAGCTGAAGCTGGATCTCACCCGCCTCCTCCAGCTCACGGGCGACGGCCATGATTTCACGGCGGATCTGCTCAATGCGGCTAATGGGAACCGGCCCCAGGCGCGCGGTGATGGTTTCCAGCTGCTGCGCCTGGCGCTTCGGCATCACTGCAAAAATGGCCCGCCGCAGCGGCGGCTCGGTGCCCTTCAACGCGACGGCCCACTCCTCCATCGGGATCTCGTCGAGCAGGCGACGACGTACCTCTTCACTCTGTCGGCTCAGAATAAAGAAGTCATACATCTCATCCTGCAGCTGCTCCAGCACGGTGGCATCCAGCTCGCGCAGCCGATCGAGGATCTGCTGCTGGTTGCCCTGAAAGCGGTTAACGATATCCGCCGCCTGCTTGATGCCTTTCACTTTCGAACCATGTTCAGAGAGCACCGACAGGCCGCGCTCGATCAGGCGATCCAGCTCGTCGACCACATCTCGGTTCACATCGTTAAGTCTGGCGATACGGTAAAGAATCTCCTCCTGCACGGCATCGTTCATGTAGGTCAGTACCGTGGCCGCAATCTCCGGGGTTAAAAAGGCCAGGAAAACGGCCTGCAGCTGGAGATGCTCCTCGGCGATCAGCGCGGCCAACTGGCGAGGATCGACCCACTGCAGTCGCGCCATGCGTGAGCGAATCTCATCGCCATAGATACCATTGATAACGCTGCTGGCAATTTCGCCGCCAAGCGCCTTATTGAGGATCCCCTGCAGCATCACGCGCGATGCGCCGTTGATCCCGCTCTGCTCACGAAACTCGTCAAAGAAGTTGTTGATCACCTTCCTTGCCTGACTGGTTTTTACGCCCGACAGGCGCGCCATGTATTCACTTAGGCGTACGACCTCTTCGCGGCTTAGCTTTTGCATCACCGTTGCCGCCGCCTCTTCGCCAAGGCACAGCAGCAGGATGGCTGCTTGCTCAAGATAGCTGGCGCTGCCCGGACTCTTATTTACTGTCAATTCGCTCATTGCTGGTAATCCACTGTCTGATCACGTCGGCGACGCGATCGGTATCGCTAATCGCCAGTTTTTTAAGAAACTCCAGCTTGGTTTCGAGACCAGAGCTCTGAGCAGGTAGCGCATCATCGCCAGAGAACGAAGGCAGCTCTATACCCCTGCGCTCATCGTCATCCAGCGTCGCAGGAAGTGAGGTGTCACTACGCTCCGCAGCACTTACCGTGACTGACCGGGCTTTATGCGTGGCGATAAGGTGTTTCACCAGCGGGCGTACCACGAGCAGCAGAACCAGCAGCAGGAGCAGGCCAATACCACCGAGGCGGCACCACGCCAAAATGTCGTCGTTCTGCCACCACTTCACCGGCGGCGGCACGATTTTCTCTTCGGGCACAAAATGCATTAGCGAAAGTGACAGCGTGTCGCCCCGGTGCTCATCGATACCAGCGGCGCTGTTCAGCATGGTCGTAACCTGTGCCGTCTGGTCGGCTTTCCACGTTTTAACGGCAGCGGCGTCCTGATTAAGCACAACTGCAACGTTTAAACGCTTAAGTTCAAACCCCGGATGCTGAATATGCTCAACGGTACGGTCGTAGCTGTAGTCCCGCTGGCTTTCACTATGCGCAGACAGCGTCTCCGGCGTCTTCTGTACCGCGGCCTCGGGTGCCTGTGCGGGGGTCGCCTCCGGTGGCCGGTTGCTGAGTGAGCCGGGAATACCCACCGCCAGACGATCGCTATTTTTATCCTCCGTGCTCTGCTCCCTGTTTACCTTGGGCGTATCGCCAAGGCGTTCGCGGGTCTCTTCAACGAGGCTAAGATCCAGCTCAGGCATAACGCTTATGCGAAAATTATCTTTTCCTACCAGCGTGGTCAGCACGTTGGCCAGGCTGGCGCGGGTCTTATCCTGAATGCCGCTGAGTAGCGCATTCGCTTTATGGGTCCCGGCCAGAGTGTTGGTGCCGTCCACTACGCCTTCTGAAAGCAGGTTTCCTGCCTGGTCAACAATGCTGACCTGAGCCAGCGGCAGACCCGGCACGCTGCTGCTCACCAGATGGATGATGGCATTAACCTGCTCGCGGCTTAAGCGACTGCCATAGTGCAGACGTACCATTACCGAGGCGCTGTTTTGCGGTTTGTCGCTAATCACAAACGCGCTCTCTTCCTCCAGTGCGAGATGCACACGGGCCGTTTCAACGGCGTCCAGCGACATAATGCTCTGCGCCATCTCGCCTTCCAGGCTGCGCTTGTAGCGAATGTTTTGCACAAACTGGCTGCTGCCGAGTACCTCGTCTCTATCCATCAGCTCATAGCCTGCCGGATTTATTGCCTGGACGCCTTTTGCCGCCAGCGTCATGCGGATACGGGAGAGCTGAGATGGCGGGACCAGGATCTGCCCGCTACTGGGATCAATACGGTAGGCGATCTTTTCCCCGTCCAGCACGCTGATAACCTGTGAAAGGGGTAGATTCTCCTGGGAGCCGAACAGCGCGGTATAACTGCCGTTGCTGTGCCATAGGCTACCCACTATAGCGGCCGTGAGCAGTAGCGCACCGCCCGCCAGGGCGAACCATTTTCGATTCCCTGGTAGCAAAGCGGAGAGCGCAGCAAAAGCCGCGTTAACAGAGGCAAACAGTTTCTTTTTCATCGTTATATGGACATGTTCATGAGATCGTTAACGCCGCTCGCCACCTTATTTCTGACCTGAACAAGCGCCGAGAACGACAGGGACGCCTGCTGGCTGGCCAGCAGGGCCCCCACCAGATCGTCACTCTGGCCGCTGCTGACCGCGCTCTGCTGGGCGCTGGCGGCGTGCTGCAGGCTATCTACATGTTCGAGCGCATCACGCATTACCTGATGAAAGCTCACGCCTGAGAGAGGCGCGTTTTCAGGCATATTGCGGGCGATGGTTTGCGCAGAGAACGGTGACGCAGCAGCAAGGCGTGTCATTTCGTGCATCTCCTGCCGCATGAGGGACAGGGAGGAATGACCAATGGTTTTCATGGCGTACTCATTATTTAAAAGGAACTTATAAAATCAGAAGGTTATCTCTATGCCATGCTTACGCATTGAGGCGAGCCGGTAGCGCAGCGCGCGCGGCGTAATCCCTAAGCAGTCGGCAATTTGCGTGCGGTTGCCCTGGTATTTGCGCATCAGATCGGCAATATAGTGATACTGCGCGACGCGCCCGTGCCGCTGTAAATCTTCCCGGCTCGCACTAACGGTTTGACGCAGGCTGGATGCCCGCGAGCAATCAATGGTTTCTGGATCTGCTGTAAAGGGGATCCCCAGCGTGCTGGCGTGAATAACGCCGTCCTGGTTTAAAATCATGCCGCGCTGTATCACGTTTTCAAGCTGGCGCACGTTGCCGGGCCAGGGGTAGTTCATTAGCGCTGCCTTTGCGGTGTCCGACAGGGTGATATTTTTGCCAATCGTATGGGCATATTTTTTTATAAAGGACTCAGCCAGCGGCAGAATATCTTCAGGGCGCAGACGTAAAGCCGGCACGGTAATAGGCACAACGGAAATGCGATAGAAAAGATCCTCGCGAAAACGCCCTGCTGCGACCTCTGCCTCAAGGTTTTTATTGGTGCTGGCGATCAGGCGAAAATTAAGTTTAATGGTGCGATGGCTGCCGAGACGCTCGACCTGGCGCTCCTGCAATACGCGAAGCAGCTTTGCCTGCAATGCCAGCGTCATATCACCGATTTCATCCAGCAGCAGCGTGCCGTTGTTTGCCATCTCAAATTTCCCTGCCACGGCGTTAACCGCACCGGTAAAGGCCCCTTTTTCATAGCCAAAAAGGGTTGATTCCAGCATCGACTCTGGAATAGCAGCGCAGTTGATACCGATGAAAGGTGCGGTACGGTTCCCGTTAAATGCCATTGCGTGGATATATTGCGCAACGCACTCTTTTCCTGCACCTGTTTCACCGAGCAGCAGTACGGGGATATTAAAGCGGGCAACGCGCCTGGCTAACGAAAATGTTTTAATGCTGGCAGGCGCCTGAGCAATAAAGGTCGGCATGAGTTTCTCGCATTTACGTAGGTCACTTCATGCGAATTTAACACGCCACTTAAATTTATTTTATAATAAATAAATTAAAAATTATTATTATAAAAAAATCATGAGGTTACGGGAGAAACCAGCAAACATCAAAAAACAATAAAAAACAATTGAAATTAAAATAAATATTTAATGATTATTAACCATAAAAGATCGATTGTATGATGCAACCATCTTCGCTTAAATAACGGCGGTTTTACTGTACGCTAAGCATTATGCCGCCACGTAAATGAACAGCGGCAATCTTAGCTCATCACTTAAATAGAAATGACTCTTTTTTGCCTGACTTATGCTTAATAACAGCAAAGTGGCCTGGCGGTCATTCGGTATTCACGACAGAGAACATGTACCATGCTGAAGTACAGCCAAACCGCTGGAGTAGCTCATCTTGACAGCCATCGCCTTGGCCGCCCATACCATCGCTTACCTGGCCTGTTTACGAGTAAGTTTGACACTCTGGAAGCACGGGTGGGCAACTACTTTCTGAAAAAGCACCGTTCAAGTTTGTCGTTAAAAAAAATAGCGTGCACGGCTGATATTAAGAATAAGCATGCCGATCTTTTAATATCGGAAATGGGGCATCTGGCGTTTGATATAGACCGACCGCTTCTGTTAACCATTCTCAATAATTTTTACGGCCTTGAAAGCAGCGAAAATACGCGCAGCCACGCTGAACGGTTGCCAACAAAAACCGAGGCGCGTTTGCGCACCCGACTGGCGCTGGATCTGTGTCAGATTCTTTTTCACCAGGAGGCGTGGGGGTTACCGCTACGCGTAAAAACAGATAACAGCACCATTATCAGCCAGTGGGCTTACCAAATTACCTTTACGTTAGGTGACGAGGCCAACAGCAGCTTTTACATCCTGTTAGACAACGCGCATACCGACTGTTTTCTGAATATGCTGCGTCAAAAGGAGCGGCCTCAGAGCGAAAACAGCGATCTTGACCGCAAAAAAAGAGACCGCGCCGTCGTAGCCAGGCTTATCGAGACGCTGCCGCTGAGCCTGAATGTCAAAATTGCCGGGTTAGACATGGACGTGGCCTCGCTGACCGCCATTAAACCTGGGGACATTTTCCCGCTTACGTTACCCGACACCTTCCCGGTCTTTATTGGGCAATCGACGCTGTTTCACGCGCTGATTGTTGAAGAGAACGACAGACTCTATCTGTCTGATATTACGCCTACTGTTTCTGAGACGTCCTATGAATAACCATACCGATCCCCTTGACCAGGGCTTTGAATTAGCCGGTGAGAGTGATGCCCCGTCGGCCACCGCCCCCGCTCAGGGCGCGCACGCATTAGCTGACTCCATGGCGCTGCTTAAACGCATTCCCGTCACGCTAACGCTGGAGGTCTCCTCGGTTGAGGTGATGCTTGCCGACCTGCTGAATATTGATGACGACACGGTTATCGAACTCAATAAGCTCGCCGGAGAGCCGCTGGATATTAAGGTAAACAATATCCTGCTGGGCAAAGCCGAAGTGGTGGTGGTCAATGAAAAATATGGTCTGCGGGTCATTGAGTTTAACACTCGCGACATTAACGAACTGACATCATGATACGTCCGCTCTGCCTGCTGCTGGCGGCAAGTACGCTGCTGATCGTCTCTCCTGCCGTCCTGGCGCAGGGGGGTGATATCTCGCTGTTCCACGTCGTCAACCATGGCGATACGCAAGAGTACAGCGTCAAGATCCAGATCCTCATTCTCATGACGCTGGTGGGTCTGCTGCCCACCCTGCTCCTGATGATGACCTGCTTCACGCGGTTTATCATTGTGCTCTCGCTGCTGCGTCAGGCGCTGGGGCTACAGCAGACGCCGCCGAACCGTATTCTTATTGGTATTGCGCTGGTGTTAACGCTGCTGGTGATGCGACCCATCTGGCTGACTATCTATGAGCGTGCAGTCGTGCCCTTTGAGCAGGATGAGATAACGCTGCCCCAGGCGCTAGAGACCGCCAGCGTGCCGCTCAAGCGCTTTATGCTGGCGCAAACCAGTAAAAAGGCGATGGCGCAGATCATGACTATTGCTAACGCCAGAGGCGACGCGGCGCAGCAGGATCTGTTGATCGTGGTACCGGCCTATATGCTCAGCGAGCTGAAAACCGCGTTTCAGATTGGCTTTATGATCTACATCCCTTTTCTGGTGATCGATCTGATCGTCGCCAGCGTGCTGATGGCGATGGGGATGATGATGCTTTCACCGCTGATCGTCTCTCTGCCGTTTAAGCTGATGGTTTTCGTGCTGATTGACGGCTGGTCGCTTACCGTCGGCACGCTGACGGACAGCATTCGCGGGCTGGGGCTAGGATTATGATCGAGGTGCCGTCATGCTGACCGTCGATACCGCCGCCGATCTTGTCGCCAGCGGCATTAAGATCGTGATTATGCTGGTCTCGGTGCTGGTGGTTCCCAGCCTGCTAGTGGGCCTGTGCGTGAGTATCTTCCAGGCCGTGACCCAGATTAACGAACAGACGCTCAGCTTCCTGCCAAGGCTTATCGTTACGCTGATCGTACTCGCCGTCTGCGGGAAGTGGATGATCGTACAGCTTAGCGATCTCTGTACGCATCTCTTCGCCCAGGCCGCGTTGATGGTGAGCTAAGATGAGCCAGCTTGACGTCATCCAGTTCAGCCACCTGGCGCTGGGACTATGGTATCCCTTCGTCCGCATCATGGCTTTTCTCCAGTATGGGCCGATTTTTGACAGCAAAGCCTTCAGCGTGCGCATCCGTATTCTCATTGCCCTGGCGCTGGCCGTTATCCTGACCCCGCTGGTAAATCCGCCCGTGCCCCAGGGGCTGCTGAACCTGCATACGATTATTCTTACCGTCGAGCAGATCCTCTGGGGCGTGCTGTTTGGCCTGATGATGCAGTTTATCTACCTGACGCTGCAGCTCGCCGGGCAGATCCTCTCCTTCAATATGGGCATGAGCATGGCGGTGATGAACGATCCCAACAGCGGCGCGTCAACCACCGTGCTGGCGGAATTTATCTACATCTATGCCGCGATCCTCTTCTTTGCGATGGATGGGCATCTGCTGCTGGTCAGCATTCTCTATAAAGGTTTTATCTACTGGCCGCCCGGTAGCGCGCTGCTGCCGCAAACCCTGCGCAGCGTCGCTCTCGCGCTGGGTTGGGTATTCTCCTCTGCGATGCTGCTGGCGCTGCCCGCTACCTTTATCATGCTGATCGTTCAGGGCGGATTTGGCCTGCTTAACCGTATCTCCCCGGCGTTGAATCTCTATTCGCTGGGCTTTCCCATTGCCATGCTGGCCGGGCTTATCTGCTTTGCCGCCCTGCTCTCTGCGTTACCGGACCACTATTTACAGTTGGTTAACCGGGTTCTGGCGGTGTTTGATGCCCTGCGGAGGACGCATGGCTGACGGGGCAAGTGAAGAGAAGACCGAAAAGCCCTCGGCGCAGAAGCGGCGTAAGGCGCGGCAAGAGGGGCAGATCCCGCGCTCTAAGGATATGGGGCTTGCCGCCAGCCTGCTGGCCGCGTTTATCGTGGTCAGCAACAGCTTTCACTGGTATCGCGACTTTGTCCAGGAAGCCTTTCTGACCGTGTATCAGTACGGGCAGCACGTCGGCGACCCCGAGATTCTGGGTCAGTTTCTTCAGCACAACCTGCTGATATTGCTTAAATTTATTCTCACGCTAACACCCATGCCGCTGGCAGCGCTGATCGCCTCCCTCATCCCCGGCGGCTGGATCTTTTCGTTAAAAAAGATCTTCCCCGATCTCAGCAAAATCAGTCCGCTAAAAGGTATAGGCCGCCTCTTCTCCAGTGAGCAGGTTATCGACGTTGGCAAGATGATGATAAAAAGCCTGCTGGTTCTGCTGCTGCTCGCGGTCAGCGTACGCCGTCACTTCACCGCTTTTCTCGATCTGCAAACCCGCTACTTTGCGCCTGCGGTTAGCGAGGGTCTGTCGCTCTATCAGGACGTCATGTTGAACCTCGTGATGCTGTTTATCCTGTTTGCCATTTTTGATATCCCCCTGGCTAAACATATGTTTACCAAAGGATTGAAAATGACCAGGCAGGAGGTGAAGGACGAGTACAAAAATCAGGAGGGCAGCCCGGAGATCAAAGCCAGAGTGCGCCGCCTGCAGCGGCAGATGGCTCTGCGGCAGATCCGCCGCGTAGTACCTAAAGCTGACGTGGTGATTGCTAACCCTACGCATTTCGCGGTGGCGTTACAGTACGACCAGGCGCGGGCGGCGGCCCCCTTTGTGGTGGCCAAAGGCACCGATGAGGTGGCGCGTTATATTCGCGAGGTGGCCGAGGAGCATCACATTGAAGTGGTGGAGTTTCCCAAACTGGCTCGTGCGGTCTACTACACCACCCAGGTTAACCAGCAGATCCCTTATCAACTTTTTCGCGCGATCGCTCACGTCCTGACCTATGTCCTGCAGCTGAAATCCTGGCGGGCAGGCAGCCAGACGCAGCCCGTGCTTAACCGTCATCTTTCCATTCCGAACGAGGTCCTGAAGCAGGATGCAGAAACAGATTAAATACGCGCTGACGGCGCTGCGCCGCAGCCAGCCCGGCGTTCCGTTACTTCTCCTGGCAATTCTGGCAATGGTGATCCTGCCCCTGCCGCCGATGCTGCTGGACGCCCTATTCACCTTCAACATCGTGCTGGCTGTGCTGGTGCTGCTGGTCAGCGTTTCGACCAAAAGGCCGCTGGACTTCAGCCTGTTCCCAACGGTACTGCTGATTACCACCTTGATGCGTCTGACCCTTAACGTCGCCTCTACCCGCGTGGTGCTGCTGTACGGCCACGAGGGGATCGGCGCGGCAGGGAAAGTGATTGAGTCCTTTGGCCAGGTAGTGATCGGCGGCAACTTTGTGGTGGGGTTCGTCGTCTTTATCATCCTGATGATCATCAACTTCATTGTGGTGACTAAGGGTGCGGAGCGTATCTCCGAGGTATCGGCGCGCTTTACCCTGGACGCCATGCCGGGTAAGCAGATGGCGATTGACGCCGATCTCAACGCCGGGCTGATTAACCAGACCCAAGCGCAGGCCCGGCGTAAAGAGGTCACCAGCGAGGCGGATTTCTATGGCGCAATGGACGGTGCCTCGAAGTTCGTGCGCGGTGATGCCATCGCCGGGATGCTGATTCTGGCCATCAACCTGATTGGCGGCGTCTGCATCGGCATTTTTAAATACGACCTTAGCGCCGAGGCGGCTTTCCAGCAGTATGTGCTGATGACCATCGGCGACGGGCTGGTAGCGCAGATCCCCTCCCTGCTGTTGTCCACCGCGGCGGCGATTATCGTGACCCGCGTCAGCGACAGCGGGGATATCTCCAGCGCCGTTAAAACGCAGCTGCTGGCCTCGCCGTCGACGATCTACACCGCTAGCGGCGTGATGTTCGTGCTAGCCATCGTCCCGGGAATGCCACATCTGCCTTTCCTGCTCTTCTCTGCCCTGCTCGCCTTTACCGGCTGGCGGCAGAGCAAACGACCGCAGGCGGCGCAAACAGATGAGAAGAGCCTTGCCACATTGAGCAAGGCGCTGACGGAAACGCATGAGCAACAGGTCAGCTGGGAGACGATCCCGCTGATTGAGCCGGTCAGCCTGAGCCTTGGCTACCGGCTGGTCTCTCTGCTGGACAAAGCCAACGGCAGCCCGCTGACCCAGCGCATACGCGGCCTCCGCCAGGCGCTCTCCGAGACCAACGGCCTGCTGCTGCCGGAGATCCGTATCCGCGAGAACTTTCGCCTGAAGCCGACCCAGTACGCTATCTATATCAACGGCATAAAAGCCGACAGCGGCGATATTCCCGCAGACAGGCTCATGGCGCTGCCCTCTGCGGAAACCTACGGTGAAATTGACGGTACGCCGGGAGTCGATCCGGCTTACGGGATGCCCATCACCTGGATCACCGCTGCGCAAAAAACCAAAGCGCTCAATCTGGGTTATCAGGTTATCGACTCGGCGAGCATTATCGCCACCCACCTCAACAAAGTGGTCACCCGCTTTATTCCCGACCTGTTTAACTATGATGATGTGACCCAGCTGCATAACCGGCTTGCCTCGTTGGCCCCCAGGCTGGCGGAGGATTTAGGTAGCGCGCTGAACTACAGCCAGGTGTTAAAGGTCTACCGGGCGCTGCTTACCGAGCGTGTCTCCCTGCGCGATATTGTGACCATTGCCACCGTGCTGGTGGCCAGCAGCGCGGTGACTAAAGATCCGATTTTGCTGGTATCGGATGTGCGCCTAGCCCTGCGCCGCAGCATTACTCACGGACTGGTGCGCGATGGGGAGCTGGCGGTCTATACGTTGAATAACGAGCTGGAGAATTTGCTGATTGGGGTCGTCAACCAGGCACAGCAGAGCGGGAAAGTCATGCTCGACAGCGTGCCGCTCGATCCCAATATGCTGAGCCAGTTCCAGCAAAATATGCCTCAGGTGCATGAGCAGATGAAGGCGGCGGGCAGCGAGCCGGTGCTGCTGGTTGCTCCGCAGCTGCGTCCGCTGCTGGCCCGCTATGCAAGGCTGTTTGCCAGCGGCCTGCAGGTGCTCTCCTATAACGAGGTGCCGGACGAGCTGGAGATAAAAATCCTGGGGACGCTCAGCTAGCCCGGCGCGTGCACGGTGCTGTTCAGCAGAACGCGCTTACCGCCCAGGTAGTGTTTCTGCCAGAACGCGTCCGTGAGATGACTAATGCGGATCTGCTCGCCGGTGCGGGGCGACTCGATAAAGCGGTTGTTGCCGAGATAGACGCCAACATGGTCGGCTTTATCACGGGAGTGAATACCAAAGAAGAGCAGATCGCCGCGTCTGAGATCGTTATCTGCGATGTCTAGCGCCTGTCGGTAGTGATACATCTCATTGGCGGTCCGTGGCAGCTTCGCCGCCAGCAGCGGGTTAAAGGCGTAGAAGATCAGCCCGCTGCAATCAAAGCCCTCCTCCGGCGTTTCACCTCCCCAAACGTAAGGCTTGCCAAGCTGCGCCTGTAAGCGGCCTATCGCTCTCTCAACTACTGACTGAAGATGCAGGCCACCTGTCATGAGTGGTGTGGCGAACCACTCGGGGTGACGTTGCAAAAGGGCACGGTTCTGTGCCCGCAGGGTGGCTTTCGCCTTGCCGTTGCCGCGGATCACCGGCGTGGAGGGAGGCCGTTTCGCCTTTACCTTCGCCAATTGCAGACGGTTTTGCATTCGTTGGTGAGGCGTCGATTTTGCCGCTGTGCCGGCCGGAAACAACGCCGCGACGAAAGCGGTAGCGAGTAGGCCAACAAACAGCGGCTTAGCGAGGCACATCTGTTGCCTGAGGTGAAGGGGCGTGCTCCAGCTTGCTGACCAGCGGCTTAACAATCTTCTCGCCCTGCGCGCCGAAGAATTGATAGAGCGTGTCGGCCGCCGTATGGGTTAAGACCATGATCTCAATCCGTCGGTTGTTTGCACCCTCTGGGTTGTGGGCATCCAGCAGCATACGATCGGCCATCGCGCTGACCTGCATCACTTTATCCCCCGGCATGCCTGCCTGCTCCATGACGCGGCGGGCTGAAAGAGCGCGATCCCCGGAGAGGTTCCAGTTGTTGTACCCGGCGCTTTTATAGCCCATCGCGTCGGTATGGCCGGTGATAATCAGCTTGTTATCCAGCGAGTTGAAGATGGGCGTCAACTCGGTCAGCAGCGATCGGAAGAACGGCATAATGGAGGCGCTGCCGCGTTCAAACATGCTGCGCTTCTGATTATCCTTGATTAAAATACGCAGCCCCTGGGGAACGATTTCCATCTCAAGATTGCTCTCCATATGCGCCTTCAGGGCAATCTCGTTGATGCTGTTGGCGAGCTCCCCCAGCTCCTGCGCCGATTTTTGTCTCATGCGCATTGCCGCACTGCTGGCCTCCTGCGTCTTCTTCAGATCCGCTTCGGCGCGGCGCGCAAGCCGCTCTTTGCTAACGGTCTGCGCCTGCTCATAACTGCGCCCATCGGCAGAGCCCGCCATCTTTTGCGGAAGATGGCTCAGCGGAGCCACTATTCCACCGCCGAAGAAAATAGACTGTCCATGCAGCGCGGCCACAATCTCTTCCCGGTCGGATTGGCTGACGCTGTTGACAATCCACAGGGTCATAAACAGCGCCATCATGGCAAGGGTAAAGTCGGCAAAAGCGACTTTCCAGGCGCCGCCGTGGTGCCCGGCATGGCTTTTTTTGATCTGGCGACGAATGATGGTGGTCTTTTTGCCCCGATCGCGTCGATTTGCGGTCGCCATTACTCCTCCTCCTCCAGCATGGCGTTAACCCAGGCATCAAGGTTGGCAAAGGTGGGCTTCGAGGCCAGATGTAGCAGCTTGCGACCCGCATCTACCGCTAACAGCGTCGGCTTGCCTCCGGCCTGTGCCACCAGCACGGTGCGGACGCACTCCAGCAGAGAGTGCTCGGCGCGCGCCTGCTGCTCCATCGCATTGGCCAGCGGATCCATAAAACAGTAGCAAAAGAAGACGCCCAGAAAGGTCCCCACCAGCGCAGCGGCCACTTTCAGGCCAATCAACGCAATCGAGCCGTCAATGGATTGCATCGTAATGATGATCCCCAGCACCGCCGCGCAGATACCAAACCCCGGCATCGCTTCTGCCGTCCGCTGCAGCGAGCGTGAGGGGGTAAGCAGCTCCTCCTCAATGGTCTCCAACTCCTGATCGAGGATCCCTTCCAGCTCATGGGCGTCGATTTTTCCCATCGCCATCAGGCGAAAATTATCGGCGATAAACATCACCAGCCGCTTCTGTTTAAGAATCAGCGGGAATTTCTGAAATATGGTGCTCTCCTCCGGCTGCTCAATATGCTGATCGAGCATGCGTAACCCGCCGGTTTGTACCATTTCAAGCAGCTCATACAGGCACATTAAAAGCTGACGCTGAAATTCAGCCCCAAGCTTTTTCTTGCCGATCACGCCTTTAATCTGATGGGCTATTTCACGCAGCACATGTAATGGGTTGGCAATAATCATGGACCCGACACCTGCGCCGATAATGATCATAATTTCCGCAGGCTGCCAAATAGCCACCAGTTGACCACCCTCAACAAAATAGCCCCCAAAAACGCAGCCCAATATAATTAATAATCCTAATATTTTTTGCATGAATATCTCGCAACGGTTAGTGGCTGAAAAAATAGGTGCGTAGCTTTTCCGCTATCTTTTTATTGAGCTGACAAATTCTGGCTTCGGTGAGCCCCAGCACCAGGGCGATCTCTTTTAGATTCATATCCTGCTGATAATATAAATAGAGGATCTGCTGCTCTTTTGCTGACAACGTTTGCAACGCCCGGCTTAGCATATGTTGCGTTACGATCTGATCTTCCAGCCTGCGTCCCTGCAGCGGCAGCTCGCCGGGGCGATCGCTAAGCAGCGCATCCAGGCTGTCGAGCGTATCGGCGCCCTCCAGCGCAAGATACTGCTGATACTCCGCGGCGCTTACGCCGTCCAGCTCACCGGGTTCCAGCTCGCGGCCCAGCGTTTTCCGCCGCTCCCGTATCAGATCTTTAATGTGATAAAACTTTTGCCGGAGCTGACGCGGACGCCAGTCAAGGCGTCTCAGCGCGTCCAACACCGCCCCGCGAATGCGCTGCACCGCATAGCCGCCAAACCCCTCGTCAGGCTTGCCATAGCGGCGCAGGGCGTCCAGCAGACCGATGAGCGCCACCTGCTGCATATCCTCTCGCTCCATCACGCAGCTGCACTGCGGTGCAAGCTGTTTTACCACCTTGCGCACCAGCGGCAGATAGGCTTGTAGGTAGTGGCTCTCCTGAGCAGGCGTTAGGGGAGAGAGCGTCTGAAATGCCTGCGTCTCATGGGTTGCTGACGTCAGCATCACTGGAAAACCATTTTGCTGATCAATATATCGCTATAGGGCACTGGCGTATCCCGTAGTTTTAGTTCACGGTTTAACGCTGTATTAAGCAATGCTTTTATTTCGTTGATTTTTAAAGCGCGGACTTTCTCATATTCCCTATCCGCCAGCGTCGTTAAAATAATGCTCTGATAAAGCGGCTCGTCGGCCTGAATCTTTTTAGCCGCCTCTTCGCTCTCTGCCACCATCGTCAATGCCAGTAGCATATAGTGGTCTTCACTCTGGGCATCGCTGAGCGTAATGACGGACTCCTTTAATGCCACAAACATATCGTTGGTGTGCTTTTTCTTTTTCTCTGGCAGACTCTTTTTTAAAGAGAGTTTGCCAGCGGCTCCGGTGGGCTGCATCGTGTTAATAACAAACCATGCCGCACCGCCACCAATAAGAATAGAAAGCACTACGCCAACCAGGCCTGTAATGACTATTTTTTTCATCTTTTATCACACTTTAATTAATAGACTTTCACTCTTATGCAAACCACTCTCATCAGCATCCAGCTCGATGGCAGAGCGTATTGGCGTAGCGTTTTGCCGATCCTCGCGCTGCCGTCGTGCATCAGATTGCGACTGTCCGTCAGGAGAGACCTGGACCTCTACCTGCACAAAGTTCTGCTGGGTAAGCTGGATCCGTAGCGACTCCCCACACTGCTGCAGGGTGCGGCAGACATCCGCATGGGACGCGCCGATATGCACCGTCAATTTGCCTGCATCCAACTGAATAGCGATCTCCAGCTTGCCCAGCGACGGTGGATCGAGGCGAATGGTGGAGATCTGCTGCTGCTGGCTAAGTTGAAAATGGATGTTCTCTTTCAGCATGTGGACCAGCGCCTCGCCCCACTGCGCGGCCCGGGTATCAACGCTTACGATCTGCTCCGGTCGTGCTCTGGCGTGTAAAAGGCGGCCATCGTCGGGGATAAAGGAGGAGGTATGTACCGCCAGCGATGCGGGTTCTGGCCGATCGGGAACCCCTTTTTCATTCACCGCATGACGTAGCGCTCCAGGCCGCGCCGGTCGCGGGGCCTCTGTCTGCGTACCTAACGAGGCTACCGCAGGGAGATTTTCCGTAGCCAAACGAACCTGATCTGCCAGCTGTTTCGGCGTTGTGGCCGGCATTTGCACCGGCAACGCGCCGCGCGTTAACTGTATCTGCATTGACAATACAGGCTGCGCTATCTGCTCCGGCAGTGCCGCCTGCGTTCTTTTTTCCACTACGGCGGGACGTTCAGGCATCAGTAACACGGCCAGCAACGCCTCCAGCGGCTGAGCCTCGGTTTCATCCTGGTGGGCAGGTTTAGCCTGCTTTTCAACGGGCGCCCGATCTCTTGTCCCCTCGGCCAGGATTTGCAGGCGCTCTGGCAGAGCATTCTGAACGGTTTTCGGCAGCGTGAAGGTATGCATCTGCGGGTTGTCCGCCTGCGGCTGAACGGAGGCCGACGCAAGACGCTGCATTAGCGCGTTGGTCAGTAAGCTCAGCGTATTCATGGCTGCTCCGACAGGATATTCACCAGCGAGTAGGCCAACGCCCCCTCGCGCTGCTGGCGATGTTTCTCCATTCGCGCCTTCAGCAGCGCTGCCCGTTCGGTTCGCCGGGCGATGATCTCGCCGTATGCCTGACGCAGCCGTGCCTTGAGCGCCGTCAGCTCCTCTTCCGGCGGCTGGCTGGCGCAGTATGCGTTAAACAGCACCATCAGGCGGGTATGTAGCGCTGGCATCCTGCGCCAGCGCTGCTTATTCAATGCTTCATGCATGGCATTCAGCAGCGCATCCATCTGCTCATTTACGGTTTGCGTTTCCATCGGTTAACCCAGCTTTTTCGCCAGCCCCTGCCAGCCCTCATGCAGGTTGGTCAAAATCAGCACAACCTCGTCTATTTTTTGCGTATTGAGTTCACTGCTGGCTTCATACAGGCGATAGACACAGTGGTCATACAGCCGCGCCAGGTTCAGCACCAGTTCGCCGCCGCTCTCAAACTCCAGCGAGCTGGTCAGCGCGTTAAGAATGTCGATGCATTTGTTGATGCTTTTAGCCTTGCGGTCATAGCGTTTATGCGTGATATGACTTTTGCCTCGCTCCAGCTCCTCCAGCAGACCCGCGTAGAGCACCAGCACCAGCTCCAACGGCGACGCCGAGGCCGTACGGGAGGCCAGATCGATATCTTTATAGTGGCCATAGCCGTTATCAGAAGCGTACATAACGTCAATTCCTCTGTTTCTCTGTCGCTCAGGCAAACGCCGCCATGCTTATCTGCATCGAATAGATCTCCACCATCGTAGAGGTGTACTCCTGCAAATAGCGCTCGTAGGAGGCGTTATAGGTCTGCTTAACCTGATCAACGTCACGGGTGAGTTTGTCCTGCTCGTCGGTAAGCGCATTCTGCCGCTGAATAATCACGCCGGTGTTATCATCCAGCCAGGTCTCCATCACACTGTCGAGCTGAGTGGTCATACTGTCGTCACCGACAAAGAGCGCGTTCAGGCCCGCCGGGTTCTCCGCCATCGCAGCACTAAACTGCTCGGAATCGATTTGCAGATGACCCTCTGCGTCAAGCGCGATGCCGTAGTCGAGCATTGAGACGCCGTTATAGGTGGCGTGGGTAATGCTCTGGATCTGGCGCTCCAGCGAGGAGACCCCCGCGTCGCCAGCAAAGGGGCCCGCTGGCTGGCCGTTGCTACCAAAGGTGGTTAATGAATCGAGGGTATCCACCAGCGTGTTGTAGGCGTCGACAAACGTCTGCACCTTCTCCTGCGATGCCGATGCGTCGTTCGCTACGGTAAACGTGATGGGCCCCTCCGCCTCTGAGGTTTCGGCGAAGGTGATTGAGACGCCCGGGATAAGGTCGTTATAGGTATTAGAGCCGCTGGTGATCTCCACGCCCTCTTCCGGCGAGCTGCCGAGATATATAACCGAGTCCTGGGCGGCAGAGAGATCCTTTTGCGCGCTCAGATCGGCTGCAAAGGCCGAGCTGGGATCGATGCCGCTGGCTGAGACCGTAAAAGCATGCTCTTGCCCGGTCTCATCGGCGGTGAGCATTAGCGTCGTTGAGTCGCCGGTGTTTACCAGCGTGGCGGTAACGCCTGGATTATCTTCCGCACTATTGATCGCGCTGCATAGTTCGCTGACGGATACGCTCCCGTCGGCATCGGCATCGGCCTGGGCGAGATCGATATCCATCTCGCTGTCGCCCATCGTAAGCGTAAACGTGCCGCTATTAGGAATATCGCCGTCGGTGATATTGAAGGTACTCTGCTGGGCGGTCGCCAACTGCTGAACATAAAACGTGTAGGTGCCTGCCTGCGCCTCGGAATTGGCAGTCGCGGTGGCGGCATCGTTGTTTGCCTTAACCGTATTCACCACTGCCCCGCTGGTGTCGCTGTTCAGCGCATCAACCGCCGACTGGAAGGACGTCAGGGCGCTGTCCAGCGTCGATAGCGCAGCGTTTTCGGTATCCAGATCGGTTTGCTGACGCTCCAGCTGACTTGCCCGGGTAGAGATGTCCATTAGGGCAAATTTTTTCGCCATGATTTGCGGATTTATCATCGTCGCTCCATTCAGTTATAAATACGTATAGCAATAACGATGCCAAAATTTTATAGATTTAAATTCAATAAGTTACAAAGAAGAAAGGGAAGAGCAACTTCCGCAGACAGGGAAAGCTCGTTTCCCCGGAGTGGCCATAGCAGAAAAAACAGCCATACCGCACAGGCGCGGTATGGCCGATTACAACCTGGTCGCTTATTGCAGCAGGCTGGAGACCATTCCGGACATGCTGTTGGCCTGCTTCAACATGGTGATGCCGGTCTGCATCAGCACCTGCTGTTTCGACATGTTTGAGGCCTCCGTGGCGTAGTCGGTATCCATGATGTTGCCGATCGCCACTTCGGTGTTGTCCTGCATACTTTGCAGGTTGGTCGCCGTGCTGCTCAGACGGTTCATAGTCGCACCCAGCGTAGACTGAATGCTGCCGACCTCATCCATCACGTCCTGCACCGCACTAATGGTGGCGTTTGCTGAGTCGAGGGTTAACAGCTCGCTGCCGGCTGTACCGCTAGCCGATGCGCCGCCAGCACCGTCAGTACCATAGTCAGTGCTAAACGCTGCGCTTAGCGTCCCCAGATCCGTTGCCAGCTGGCTGACCTGAGAGGAGATGTTGATGGTGATCTGATCGGTAGATTGCGACCCCACCTGGAAGGTGACGCCAGAGGCGCTGGTGAACAGGCCATTTTCAGATTTATTGAACAGGTTGGTGCCGCCGTTGGTGGTGTTCTGCAGCATATCGGACATCTCCTGTCCCAGCTCGTCGAACTCGGACTGCATAGCTGCCCGGTCGTCATCGCTGTACGTTCCGTTAGCTGCCTGAGTCGCGAGTTCATCCATACGGCCCAGAATATCGTTCATCTCGTCAAACATACCGTCGGCGGTTTGCAGCATGGCGGTGGCATCGGCGATGTTACGCTGGGCCATGGCCATACCGTCAGACTGGGTCTGCATGCGGTTAGCAATCTGCTTACCCGCGGCGTCGTCCGCAGAGGAGTTGATACGCTTACCGGTTGCCAGACGTTCCATGGACTGGCTCAGTGAGGCGTTGCTTTTATTAATGGCGTTAACTGCCGCCATCGAAGCGGCGTTGGTATTAATGGATAACATGTTTCTGCTCCTTGAATAGATGAATCTCAGCTGAGGTACAGAGCTAAAGCGGCGCAGGTTGGAAAAAATTAAGCAGGCGGTAAAATTATTTTTCGGCAGGGATAAGAGCCGCTTTTAACCTACGGCTATACATTATGCATTTATCGCATAAGCTAAGTTGAATTAAGACTTTCGGTAAAACGCTAACCGCCGCTAACGTAGCGGGATAACGCCTTTCGTGACATTACTTTACAGGGATTGCCGATGACCAAAAAATTGCTGCCGTTATTGGTGCTGGCCGCGCTGTCTGCGACCAGTCAAGCCGCTACACCGCCGGATACCCTTGTGGTGGCCCAGGGCCTGGACGATATCGTGAGTCTTGACCCTGCCGAGGCTAACGAGCTCTCCAGCATCCAGACGGTGCCTAGCCTCTATCAACGGCTGGTCCAGCCCGATCGCGACAACCCTGAAAAGGTCAATCCTGTCCTGGCAGAGAGCTGGAAAGCCGATCCGGGCGCTAAAACCCTTACTGTCACCCTGAAGCAGGATGCCAAATTTGCCTCCGGCAACCCGCTGCGCCCGGAAGACGTAATCTTCTCCTATAAGCGTGCGGTGACGATGAACAAATCGCCGGCCTTTATCCTCAACGTACTCGGCTGGCAGCCGGATAACATCGACAGCCAGCTGAAGAAAGTTGATGAGCATACCCTTGAGCTAAAGTGGACTGCTGACGTCAGCCCGGCGGTGGCGCTGAATATTCTCTCGACGCCTATCGCCTCTATCGTTGATGAAAAGCTGGTCGCTGCCAACGTGAAAGGCGATGACTTCGGTAACGGCTGGCTGAAGCTGCACTCTGCCGGCAGCGGCGCGTTTAAGATGCGCGTCTATCAGCCGCACCAGGCCATCGTGCTGGATGCCAACCCCACCTCCCCCGGCGGCGCACCGAAGCTTAAAAACATCATCATTAAAAACGTGCCAGATCCCGCCTCCCGCCGTCTACTGATCCAGCAGGGTGACGCCGACGTGGCGCGCGATCTCGGCGCGGATCAGATTGCCGCCCTGCAGGGGAAAAAAGGCGTTGAGGTGCTGAGCATTCCTTCTGCGGAACAGAACTATCTGGTGTTTAACGCCGGGAACAGCGCTAACCCACTGCTCAACAATCCGGCATTCTGGGAAGCCGCTCGCTGGCTGGTGGATTACGAGGGCATCACCCGCGATCTGCTGAAGGGCCAGTACTTTATCCACCAGAGCTTCCTGCCGGTCGGCCTGCCGGGCGCGCTGGAAGATAACCCGTTTAAATTCGATCCGGAAAAAGCGAAGGCCATTCTGGCAAAAGCCGGTATTAAAGATGCGCACTTCACCCTGGACGTGGAGAACAAACCGCCGTTTATCACTCTGGCCCAGTCTATGCAGGCCAGCTTTGCCCAGGGCGGCGTGAAGGTGGATCTGCTTCCGGCGGCGGGCAGCCAGGTTTACGCCCGCGTGCGTGCCAAACAGCACCAGGCGGCGATTCGCCTGTGGATCCCGGACTACTTCGATGCCCACTCTAACGCCAGCGCCTTTGTCTACAACGATGGCAAAGCCAGCACGGTAGCGGGCCTGAACGGCTGGAAGATCCCTGAGCTCAGCCAGCAGACGCTGGCGGCGGTGGCCGAACCGGATGCGGCTAAGCGTCTGGATCTGTACAAGAAAATGCAGGAGACCCTCCAGCACAACTCTCCGTATATCTTTGTCGATCAGGGTAAAACGCAGATTGTGGTGCGCGACAACGTAAAAGGCTACCAGCAGGGATTGAATGCGGATATGGTCTGGTATGACCGCGTAACCAAATAACCTTCAAGGTATTAACGTCTGTGTTTTTACAAAACAGCGCAGAGCGGCGTTCGTCGCGCCCTCTGCTTACCCTCTTGCAGGGACTCGTTACCCTCGCCCTCACGCTCCTCGGCCTGCTGCTGGTCACCTTCGCCCTGTCGGCGCTGTCGCCGGTTGACAGGGTGCTGCAGATCGTGGGGGATCACGCCAGCCAGTCAACCTACGATCAGGTGCGCCACCAGCTCGGGCTGGATCAGCCTTTGCCGATGCAGTTCTGGCACTACGTGGTCAATCTGGCCCATGGCGATCTCGGCGTCGCCACCGCCACCGGTCAGCCGGTTCTCCAGGATCTGCTCTCAGCGTTTCCCGCTACCCTGGAGCTGGCTACCCTCGCGTTGATCATTGGCGCGCTGCTGGGCGTTATCGCCGGCGTGCTGTGCGCCCGCTATGCCGGTACGCCGTGGGACCTGCTGGTGCGCACGTTTACGCTGCTGGGAAATTCGGTGCCTATCTTCTGGCTTGGCCTGCTGCTGCTGGCCCTGTTCTATGCCAGGCTGCAGTGGAGCGCCGGGCCCGGCAGGCTGGATGATATCTACCAGTATACCGTGACGCCGCAGACCGGCTTTGTGCTGATCGATACCTGGCTCTCGGGCGATCCGCTGGCGTTTAAAAACGCCATCAGCCATCTGGTGCTGCCGGTGCTGCTGCTGGCCTACTACTCCCTCGCCAGCATTACCCGGCTGACCCGCTCCGCCTGCCTGAGCGAGATGAATAAAGAGTATATTTTGCTGGCACGGGCAAAGGGCGCGGGTGAGATGACTATCCTGCTGCGCCACGTGCTGCCCAATATTCGCGGGACCCTGCTGACGGTGATTGCCCTCGCCTACACCAGCATGCTGGAAGGGGCAGTGTTGACGGAGACCGTCTTCTCGTGGCCGGGGATCGGGCGCTACCTCACTACCGCCCTCTTCGCGGGGGACACGACGGCAATCATGGGGGGCACCCTGCTGATCGGCGTGAGCTTTGTGGTCATCAATAACCTCACCGACCTGCTGGTTCGCGTGACCGATCCGAGGGTGCGCTAAATGCCGGCTTCTCTTTTTTTACAGCGGTTACGTCGCTCCCCCGCCGCGTTTAGCGGGCTGCTGATGGTGGTGGCGCTGCTGCTGGTCGCGCTGTTTGCGCCCTGGCTCGCCCCGCTCGATCCCAACTGGCAGGACGCCGCGGCTCGCCTGGAGGCACCGACTGGCGCGCACTGGCTTGGCACGGACAGCTATGGCCGGGACCTGCTCTCCCGGCTGATCTACGGCACGCGCCCGGCGCTCGGTCTGGTGGGGCTGGTAACCATCATCACTCTGCCTGCCGGACTGCTGATCGGCATTCTCAGCGGCTACTACGGCGGCTGGCTGGAGCGGGTGCTGATGCGTTTTACCGACGTGGTGATGTCGATGCCGCGTCTGATCCTCGCCTTCGCCTTTGTCGCCATGCTGGGGCCGGGGCTGGTCAACGGCGCGCTGGCGCTGGCGCTTACCACCTGGCCCGCCTATGCCCGCCAGGCACGCAGCGAGATCCAGCGCCTGCGCCACAGCGACTACCTGGCGGCAGCAGAGATGATGGGCATTCGCGGCTGGCGGCTGCTGTTTGGCCATATTCTTCCCCTGTGCCTGCCCTCGGCAATTGTGCGTCTGGCGCTGGATCTGGCGGGCATTATTCTGGCCGCTGCCGGGCTGGGCTTTCTCGGTCTCGGGGCGAGGCCGCCGATGGCGGAGTGGGGAGCGATGATTGCCGACGGCATGCAGGTCATTTTTGACCAGTGGTGGATTGCCGCCGCGCCCGGCAGCATTATCCTTCTCGCCAGCCTGGCGTTTAACCTGCTGGGCGACGGCCTGCGCGATGTACTGGAGCCACACCATGACTGATACTGCGATTGCCGTCGAGGCACTCAATATTGACTACCCCGGCGCACGGGTGGTGAACAATCTCAGCTTCCGGCTGGGCAACGAGCGCCTGGCGCTGGTGGGCGAGTCTGGCTCTGGCAAATCGATGACCGCCCGTGCCTTGATGGGGCTGGTGCGCAAGCCGGGCGTCGTTAGCGCGGCCAGGCTGGACGTGCTGGGCAACGACGCGCTGACCCTGAACAGCCGGGGCTGGCAGCGGCTGCGCGGCAGCGAGATCGCCATGGTCTTGCAGGATCCGCGCTACGCCCTGAACCCGGTGAAAAGCATTTACGCCCAGCTGGAAGAGGCGCTTACCCTGCACCAGCGGGTTGGACGCAGGGAGCGCACAGAGCGCATTCGCGACGTAGTTGCAGCCGTGGGGCTACAGGATACGGCGCTAACCCGCTACCCCGGTGAGCTGTCCGGCGGAATGGGACAGCGGGTGATGATTGCCATTGCGCTGATCAATAACCCTCGGGTGCTGATTGCCGATGAACCCACCTCGGCGCTGGATGCCCGCCTGCGTAACCAGATCCTTGAGCTGCTGGTCGCCCAGTGCGAGCAGCGCAGCATGGCCATGCTGCTGATTAGCCACGACCTTCCCCTGGTGGCCCAGCACTGCCACAGAGTGCTGGTGATGTATCAGGGAGAAAAAGTCGATGAGATGCCCGCCCATGCCCTACCGCAGGCAACGCACCCCTACACCCGTACACTCTGGACCTGCCGCCCGAACGCCACGACCTGGGGCCAGATGCTGCCGGTGTTGGATCGTAGTCAGACGTATCAGGGAGGTGCCGCATGAGCATCATTGATATCAATCACCTCCGCGTGAGCTTTGGCAACAAAACCGCTGTCGCCGCCGCCAGCTTTCACGTGGCGGCCGGGGAGACCTTCAGTTTGATTGGCGAGTCCGGCTGCGGCAAGTCGACTATTCTGCGCGTGCTGGCGGGTCTGCAACGCGACTGGCAGGGCAGCGTCAGCCTGCTCGACAACCTCATTACGCCGGGCATGCGCTATCAGGGGGCGCTGCGCCGTAATGTGCAGATGGTGTTTCAGGATCCCTACGCCTCGCTGCACCCCAACCACACGATATGGCGCACGCTGTGCGAGCCGCTGAAGATCCATGGTGAAACGCAGATAGCAGAGCAGGTCAGGGAAGCGCTGGAGCAGGTTGGCCTCTCTGTCGATGCCGGAAAGCGTTACCCGCATCAGCTCTCCGGCGGCCAGCGCCAGCGCGTTGCCATCGCCCGGGCGCTGCTGCTGCGTCCGCAGATCCTGCTGCTGGATGAACCCACTTCGGCGCTGGATATGTCCGTCCAGGCCGAGATCCTTAACCTGCTAAACCGGTTGAAGCGCGACCATCAGATGACCTACCTGCTGGTCAGCCATGATGCAGATGTGATCGCCCATATGTCGGATCGTGCGGCGTTTATGGCCGACGGCGTAATACAGCATTTTTACGATCGGGCCGCGCTCGCGCGAGGCGAACATATGGCGTCACCCGCATTAATTGTGTGATTATTAACCGGTTGCCCCGCTGCCGCCTCGGTTGGGCATAAACTCGCTCTATACTTAGTAAAAACAGACAACAGCGAGTTTACCTATGCCCCTACCCGACTTTCATCGTTCTGACGCCTTTACCCTGGGGATTGAGCTGGAGCTGCAGGTGGTTAACCCGCCGGGATACGACCTTAGCCAGGACTCCTCCACGCTGATTGATGCCGTTAAGGCCGAAGTCAAGGGGGGTGAGGTGAAGCACGACATCACCGAAAGCATGTTAGAGATCGCCACCGGCGTCTGCGGGGATATCCACCAGGCCGCCGGGCAGTTCTCCGCCATGCAGCAGATCATCCTGCGCGCCGCCAACGATCACCATCTGCAAATATGCGGCGGCGGCACGCACCCCTTCCAGACGTGGCAGCGTCAGGAAGTATGCGATGACGAGCGCTACGCGCGTACGCTGGAGATGTTTGGCTATCTGGTGCAGCAGGCGACGGTATTCGGCCAGCACGTTCACGTGGGCTGCCCGAGCGGGGACGATGCTATCTATCTCATGCACGGCCTGTCGCGCTTCGTGCCTCACTTTATCGCCCTTGGCGCAGCCTCACCCTACATTCAGGGCACCGACACCCGCTTCGCCTCGTCGCGGCTCAACATCTTCTCCGCGTTTCCGGATAACGGTCACGCTCCCTGGGTCAGCAACTGGTCGGAATTCGAGGGGCTGTTCCGTCGCCTGAGCTATACCAGCATGATAGACAGCATTAAAGATCTGCACTGGGATATTCGCCCCAGCCCGCACTTTGGCACGGTTGAGGTACGGGTGATGGATACCCCACTGACGCTTGGCCACGCGGTGAATATTGCCGGATTTATTCAGGCCATTTCCCACTGGCTGCTGGCCGAGCGACCGTTCAAGATGCAGGAGCGCGACTATCTGCTCTACAGGTTCAATCGTTTCCAGGCCTGCCGCTACGGCTTTGCCGGAGTGTTGACCGACGTGCATACCGGCGAGCAGGTGACCATCGGTGAGGATATCCAGCGGGTGCTGGACAAAATTGCCCCCTATGCTGACAAGCTAAACGGCAGTAGCGCTCTGGAAGCCGTGGCGCAGTTCGTGCGGCGTGGCAAGAGTGAGGACCAGCTGATGCGTGATTTCGTGGCCGACGGCGGCTCGCTGTTTGGGCTGGTGAAGAAGCACGCGGAGATCTGGGCGGCGCAATAGCGCCGGTCTGGTTGCGCCACGGTGGCAAATGGCTGACAATATCGTTTTAACTGACGATTAACATCACCATGACGCACCCGCTAGAATCCCTGATGACGGCCGCCGGTATTTTACTGCTGGCCTTCCTCTCCTGTCTGCTGCTGCCCGCCCCCTCACCGGGCGGCGCGCTGACGCAGCAGCTCATCGCTATCTTTCATCTGGTGGATGCCAACCAGCTCTACACCCTGCTGTTTTGCGTCTGGTTTCTGCTGCTTGGGATCATCGAATACTACGTGCTGCGCTTTATCTGGCGGCGCTGGTTCTCGCTGAATCACTCGTCCCGTTAAGTTACGCAGGCCGGGCCAGCAGCGGCTTAATGCCGCGCCTGGCCGTGATTCTCTTTGCGGTAGGCTCCCGGCGGCTGGTTAAAGGTGCGGGTAAAAATGCGCGTGAAGGTCTGCTGGGAATCAAAGCCATACTTAACGCAGATATCAAACACCTTCTGATCGGTATCACGCAGCTCCTGGGCCGCCAGCCGCAGCTTGCGCTCGCGGATATAGCGTCCCAGACTCTCGCCTTTATATTGCATAAACAGCCTTTGCAGATGCCATTTTGAATAGCCCGCATGGCGCGCAATGTCATCAATGCGCAGCGGCTGGTGCAAATTGTCGTCGATCCAATCGACAATCGTATCGATAACCTGAGCGGAAATGTTCATACCGGGCTCCTCTCTGCTCTTTAATGCGCTGAAGCTTGATTATGAGTGAGTAAGCACTCATTATAGAAAGAGGGAGAAAGTCGTCAAGATGATTTTCGATCTTTGACACAGGCCGTTGCGGAGCGGCAGATCTCATGTTTCAATCAGGGTTTAACCGTGTGTGAGGTAAAGTGTAGTGGCTCGTCCGAAGAGTGAAGATAAAAAACAGGCGTTACTGGAAGCGGCAACCGAGGCATTTGCCCAGTCAGGGATCACCGCCTCAACTGCCCTGATAGCCCGGAACGCGGGCGTCGCAGAAGGCACGCTGTTTCGCTACTTCGCCACCAAAGATGACCTGCTTAATGCGGTTTATCTTGCGCTGAAAACCGACCTCTGCCACGCCATGCTCGACGGCCTCGATCGCTCTCTCAGCGAAGCCAAGGCGCTAACCCGCTATATCTGGAACAGCTATATCGACTGGGGCATTCTGCATCCCGTTGGCCATCGGGCGATCCGTCAGCTGGCGGTGTCCGGCAAGATCACCTGCGCCACCCAGCAAAATGTGGATGAGCTCTTCCCGGATCTTCACACGCTTTGCCGTCGCTCGGTGCTGCCCATTTTTCTCACCGAAGCTTTCCACGCCTTTGGCGATGCCCTGTTCCTCTCTCTTGCCGAAACCACCATTGAGTTCGCCAGCCGCGAGCCCGCAAAGGCGGACGATTTCAAAGCCCACGGCTTCGAAGCGATGTGGCGCGCCCTGGCGGACAGCAGTAGCAGCAGCTAAAGCGCACGATTTTCACTTATTTTTTCTTCGCTGAATCTGTACGCTACAGCGCAGCCTAACTTATCCCAAAAAAATATCAGGAGCATTTATGGATATCGTTTCCATCGCCTTGCAGCGCTACTCAACCAAGGCTTTTGACGCCAGCAAAAAACTGACCGCCGATGAGGCGGAGAAGATCAAATCGCTGCTGCGCTATAGCCCGTCGAGCACCAACTCACAGCCGTGGCACTTTATCGTTGCCAGCACCGAAGAGGGCAAAGCGCGGGTAGCAAAATCCGCGGCGGGCGGCTACGTGTTTAACGAACGCAAAATGCTGGATGCCTCTCACGTTGTGGTGTTCTGCGCAAAAACCGCCATGGACGACGACTGGCTGGAGAAGGTTGTGGATCAGGAAGACGCCGACGGTCGCTTCGCCACGCCGGAAGCAAAAGCCGCTAACCATAAAGGCCGCACCTTCTTCGCCGACCTGCACCGCAAAGATCGCCAGGATGACCATGAGTGGATGGCGCGTCAGGTCTACCTTAACGTGGGTAACTTCCTGCTGGGCGTTGGCGCCATGGGCCTCGACGCGGTGCCGATCGAAGGGTTTGACGCTGACGTGCTGGATGCCGAATTTGGCCTGAAAGAGAAAGGCTTCACCAGCCTGGTGGTCGTTCCGGTGGGCCACCACAGCGTGGAAGACTTCAACAAGGCGCTGCCGAAATCCCGCCTGCCAGAAGAGACCGTGGTTACTGAGATCTAATTCGATACCGGCTCGCTCCCCGGTTTTTTTCATCAGACCGGGGAGTTTCAGTACAGCAAAATCTGCGGATGTTTTACCCCGCAGGCCAGTGCATAACGCGTCAATGTATCCAGACTTGCCCGTGTAATATTGGCCTCCATTCTGGATACTGTCGGGGCGCCCACACCTATTCTTTGTGCAACCTGCGCGCGGGTAAGGCCAGCATGATGACGCCATTGCGCCAGCATTGTACGTAAACGCTCTTTACGCTCCTGAGCATCAAACGCAGCCTGAACGTCAGGCTGAGCCAGCATTTCAGCTTTCAGCTCATCCCAGTCAATAATCTTCTTGCTCATTCTGCATCTCCTGTAGCCGCTTAAGCGCCAGGCGTATCTCCGCCAGGGGCGTCTTCTGTGTTTTCTTAATAAAAACACGTAGCAAAAAAATCGTCTGCTTCTGCTGGAAAACATATATGCCTCGGCTATGAACAGGCCCCAGCGTGCGGATCTCAAAAAGACCATGAGCGAGAGGTTTACTATCAGGCTCTCGTAAAGCGGTGGGTTATGCCGAAGCTTTTCTATCTTTCCGATCATTTTTGCCTGCACTGAGGCAGGCAATGCCAGTAGCTCAGCTCTGACGTCCGCATGGACACATATTCTGAACACCATTTTTCGTCCCTGAATATTAGCGTATAAGGCAAATTGCCTTAAAGGCTAATCTGCCACTCACGCACTACCTTATGCGTTTTTGTGACAGCGTTCAGATCGGAGCGTTAAACATGGAAAGAGGCTCGAAAAATGTTCTTCCCGGTTGGGTTACAGCCTTGCCAGCACCTGCTCGCCTGCCTCATCGATCGGTAAATAGACCAGCAGCCGCGAACCGTTACGCGGTGCGGAGTACCAGTACATCTGCTGAAGCTGGAATTCGCCCAAATCAGGGTGATGAAAGGTTTTAATCTGGTTTTCGACGCCGCGTACTTCGTAGCGCTGATGCCAGAGCGCCTCAAACTCCTCCGAGGCGGCAAAAAAGCGCGCCAGCTTGTTCTCCCATGCCGCTTCACCCCGATGCTCCGCCATTGCCGCACGGAAATAGGAGACAAAGGTCGGCAGCACGTCCCGGTTTGCCAGGCGGCTACGCCAGCCCGGATGGGTCAGATAGAGATAGATACAGTTGCGATCGTCTTCCGGCAGCGTCGCAAAATCGACCCCCATCAGCCGACAGAAGGCGTCGTTCCACGCCACAATATCGAAATTTGGTTTCTGAATGCTGGCCGGCTGCGGCAGGAGGCTGTCCAGCATCCGTCGCGCGCCGGGGCTGATCCCTTCGCATGGCGTCAGGTTGGCCGACTCCACCGGCGGCAGGCCCGCCAGCACGAAAAGATGCCGCGTCTCCAGCGGGCTGCACTGCAGCGCATCGGCCACCGCCTGCATGACCACAGCCGACGGATTGACCTCCCTGCCCTGCTCAAGCCAGGTATACCAGGTCACGCCAACGTCCGCCAGCATCGCTACCTCCTCCCGACGCAGGCCCGGTGTGCGCCGCCGCCCGCTGCGCGGAAGCCCCAGCCGCTGCGGATCTAAGCTCTCCCGTCGAGCGCGTAGAAAAGCGCCCAGCTGTTTACGGCGATCGTCCTGGCGTATCTGCGCAACGTCCAGCTCGCTGTGGCTTATCAGGCTCATCGTCTCTCCTGCCTCTCTTCAGCATGGTAGTGCCAGTACCAGTATAATCAGGAACTGGTACCCGTTTATTCAATCAGCGATGCTACGGCCATTCGCTGAATGACGCAATGGAGCTACCATGAAAACGTCTACTGTTTCACCCGGCCGCGCGGGACTTATCCTGCTGCTAACCGGCCAGATGTTGCCCCTGATCGACACCTCGATCACCAACGTCGCCCTCGACTCTATCACCGCATCGCTGCATGCCAGCGCCACCCAGCTGGAGCTTATTGTCGCCCTGTACGGCGTTGCCTTTGCCGTCTGTCTGGCGATGGGTAGCAAGCTGGGCGATAACTATGGTCGCCGCCGTCTGTTTATGTGGGGCGTGGCGGTGTTCAGCTTCGCCTCTCTGCTGTGCGGCATGGCAAACACGATTACCGCTCTGCTGGCGGCCCGCACGTTGCAAGGTGCGGGAGCGGCGCTGATCGTCCCGCAGATCCTCGCCACCCTGCACGTGACCCTGAAAGGTACCGCCCACGCGCGGGCTATCAGCCTCTACGGCGGCATTGGCGGTATCGCGTTTATCGTCGGGCAGATGTGCGGCGGCTGGCTGGTGTCGGCAGATATCGCCGGGCTGGGCTGGCGTAACGCCTTTTTCATCAACGTGCCGATTGGCCTGCTGGTGCTGGCGTTGAGCCGTCGCTACGTGCCCGAGACCCGTCGCGATGAACACTCGCCCATCGACTGGCAAGGCACGTTTATCCTCGCCCTGATCCTCTGCTGCCTGCTGTTTCCCCTGGCGCTGGGGCCAGAGCTGCACTGGCCGGGGTCGATGCAGCTGATGCTGCTGGCTACGCTGCCGCTGCTGGTGTGGATGCGGGCTAGCGCGCTGGGCAAGCAACGGCGTGGCGAACACCCGCTGCTGCCGCCGCGCCTCTTGCAGCTCGCCAGCATTCGCTTTGGCATGGTGATCGCCCTGCTGTTCTTTAGTGCATGGTCCGGGTTTATGTTCTGTATGGCGCTGACCATGCAGTCTGGCCTGGGAATGGCCCCCTGGCAGTCGGGGAACAGCTTTATTGCTCTCGGAGTGGCCTACTTCCTCTCGGCGATGTACGCCCCGAAGCTGATTGCGCGCCACAGCATGGGACGGATCCTGCTCTCTGGCCTGGCGGTACAGATCGGCGGCCTGCTGCTGCTGATGGAAACCTTCCACTACTACGGACAGGCAACCACGGCCCTGACGCTGGTACCGTCCACTGCGCTGATTGGCTACGGCCAGGCGCTGATCGTCAACTGCTTCTACCGGGTGGGAATGCGTGATATCACCGCTAACGATGCCGGGGCGGGCAGCGCCCTGCTCAGCACCCTGCAACAGGCGACGCTGGGCCTTGGCCCGGCGGTATTTGGCTCGCTGCTGTTAGTGCTGGTGCGTCACCATCACGGCAGCTATCCTGAGGCCATTATGGGTTTTCTCGGCGTTGAGGCGGTGATGATGCTGCTGCTGGCGGCGATTGCCGTTGGTCTGCGCCACCATCTGAACCGGAGTCCGGCCATCGCCACGTCCTAAGCTCAGGCGCTGGCGCGTTCGATAAAGCGCCAGTCCATCATCACTCTTTCCGCCGGGGTATCGGGGTTGTCGATTTTGTTGAGCAGCAGCGCCACGGCCTTACGGCCAATCTGCAGGGAGGGTTGCGCCACGGTGCTGAGCTGGGGTGAGACCATCTCGGCCAGCGGCGTGCCGTCAAAGCCCACCACGGCGATGTCGTCTGGCATGGTCAGCCCCGCCTGAGCTATCGCCAGCAGCGCGCCAGCCGCCAGGGTATCCGAGACGGCAAACACCGCATCCGGGCGCTCATCGGCACGCAGCAGCGTCTCCATCGCCACTCTACCGGCATCAAAGCTCAGCTCGCTGGCGTACTCCACCGCCCTCCAGCCATGGCCGTTTTGCTCCAGCACGCTGTTATAGCCCTGCTCGCGCAGGCGGGCATATTTATAGCTGAGATCGTGGTTGATCAGGGCGATGCGCTGGCAGCCACGGTTAATCAGGTGCTGGATCACGTACTGGGCGGCGTCAATATCGTTAATCCCGACGCAGGAGACGCTTCCCTCATCGGCATACTCGGCGCACTGCACCCAGGGTGCCTGGCCAATCATGGTCGTCAGTTCCGGCAGCTTAGAGAAGGCATCCATAGTAATGATCCCATCGACGATTTTTCCTGACAGCAGGGTCAGCGCCGAGCGGGAGCGCGCCATGTCGGAACCGGTATTGCACAGCAGAATGCGGTAACCATTCTTTTCCGCCTCCTCTTCGATGCCCTTGACCACCTCGGCGCAGAACGGGTTGGCAATATTCGACACCAGCACGAGGATCATATAGCTCCGGGCAGTGCGGAGCTGGCGGGCCAGCAGGTTAGGCTGATAGTTGCTCTCTTCAATCGCCGCCAGCACGCGCTCGCGGTTGTGTGGCTTCACGGAGCCGCTATGGTTGATGACCCGGGAGACCGTCGCTACCGACACTCCTGCCAGGCGAGCGATTTTTTGAATTGACATAACGACGACACATCCTGCGATTAGCGCTTTAGATAGCAGGCTACCATAAAACCCTTGCCCGGCGAACCGGCAGTGTGCCGGGCTGCGGTTTAGCGGGCCACCCGCACCCAGCGCTGCTGCTGATGGCTTTTTATAATGGCATCAATGATAAACATCACGTCGGCCCCATCATAGAAAGAGGCAAACCGACAGGCGCTGGCCTCCGGCATCGTTCCCGCCCGCACCGCCTGGTAGAAGCTCGCCATCATGTTCTTAAAGGCGTCGGGCCAGCCCTCAATGTGCCCGCCGGGAAAGTGTGCGCTGCCTGCGACATCGGGAGTCATTAGGCCCGGATCGTCGGTGAGGATCTCATTGGGGCGCTGACGATGGCCAATCCACAGCTGCTGGGGGATCTCCTGATCCCAGCCCAGCGAGCAGGCGCTGCCGTTGACCTCAAAGCTGAGACGATTTTTGCGGCCCGCGCTGACCTGCGAAACGCTGAAGCAGCCTTTGCTGCCGTCGGCGAAGCGCACCAGCACCGAGCCGCCGTCTTCGGTGGTGACCGGACGATCCTCATACTGCGCCTCGTCTCCGCCAGTGCTGAAGGTCGCCCCGCCGTCCAGCCGCGCCTTGCGGGTCGGCCAGACGATCGCCAGATCGGCCATCACCTCGACAATGCTTTGCCCGGTGACAAACTGCAACGTATCGCACCAGTGTGAGCCGATATCGGCCACTGCCCGCGACGCGCCGCCCTGCGCGGCATCCACCCGCCAGTTGTAGTCCGTCTCCAGCAGCATCCAGTCCTGAAGGTAGCTGCCGTAGACCGAGAACAGCCGTCCGAGCCTGCCGTGGCGTTGCAGACTGGCCGCCTGCTGAACCATGGCAAACTGGCGATAGACAAAGCTGACCCCGTGCACCACGCCCGCCTGCTCTGCCAGCGTCACCAGCTCCGTGGCCTCTTCCGGGGTCATACAGAGCGGCTTCTCCGAGAAAACGTGCTTACCGGCGCGTAAAATCCGGCGGTTAATGTCGGCATGAAGATGGTTAGGGGTACAGTTATGCACCACATCAATATCGGGATGGGCGAGCATGGCGTCGATGTCGCCAAAGGCAAAGGGCACGTTGAGCGCGGCGGCCTTCTGCTGCGCCGACGCCAGGGAGCGATCGCAGAGGGCCACTACCTGTACATCCCCCAGACGACGCAGAGCTTCAATATGTGCCGGACCAATAAATCCGCTGCCAACAATGCCTACGCCGATCATAACGCATCTCCTAATCCCAGCATGGCCCGCACGCTGGCCCGGTCGCTACTGCCCGCCGCGAAATCATCAAACGCCCGGTCCGCCACCGGAATAATGTGGCGGCGGATAAATTCGCAGCCCTCCCGCGCCCCGGCGTCGCCCTGTTTCAGGCAGCACTCCCACTCCAGCACTGCCCAGCCGTCGTAGCCGTATTGCGTCAGTTTGCTAAAGATTGCGCCGAAGTCTATCTGCCCGTCCCCCGGCGAGCGGAAGCGCCCGGCGCGATTGATCCACGGCTGATAGCCGCCGTAGACGCCGCTGCGCCCGTTGAGACGAAACTCAGCATCCTTAACGTGGAAGGCTTTGATGCGCGAATGGTAGATGTCAATAAAGGCCAGGTAGTCTATCTGCTGCAGCAGCAGATGGCTGGGATCGTAGAGCATATTGCAGCGCGGATGGTTATCTACGGCGGCCAGGAAGCGCTCGAAGGTGACTCCGTCGTGGAGATCTTCGCCCGGATGGATCTCAAAGCAGAGATCGACCCCGTAACGATCGAAACGATCCAGAATGGGCCGCCAGCGGCGAGCCAGCTCGGTAAAGGCCTCATCAAGCAGCAGGGCATTGTGCGGCGGCCACGGGTAGAAGTAGGGCCATGCCAGCGCCCCGGAGAAGGTGGCGTGGGTGCGCAAACCCAGCCTTTGTGAGGCCACCGCGGCCTGGGTCACTTTCTCCACCGCCCACGCCTGGCGCGCCGTGGGATTGCCCCGCAGATGCTCGGGTGCAAAGTTATCGAAGGCAGCGTCGTAGGCCGGATGCACGGCCACCAGCTGTCCCTCCAGGTGCGTTGAAAGCTCGCTGATGACCAGCCCGTAGGTTGCCAGCGTGCCCGCGATCTCATCGCAGTAGGTCTGGCTCAGCGCGGCCAGCTCCAGATCAAAAATATGCCGATGGTTACAGGGAATTTGCAGCGCCTTGTAGCCCAGCCGCGCTGCCCACTCCGCCAATCCCTCCAGGGTATTAAAGGGTGCCTCTTCTCCGATAAACTGCGACAGAAAAATCCCCGGTCCCTGAACTGTTTTCATACAACCCTCCACAATTAAGCTCGCTCGTTGTCGTCATATTTGAATGTAAAAAGGAAAACCAGTGCGATAACGGCAGCGGCGACGGCCGGGATCCACCAGAAGGTGACCCACGCCTGGGGTACAGCCTGCCCGGCGACCAGCCGGTTATAGAGCGCACCGGAGATCTGCGAGCCAAGCAGCATTCCGATGCCGTAGGTGAACATGACGATCATACTTTGCGCCTGGCCTTTCACTTTTTCCCCGGCCACGCGATCGGTATAGATAAAGCCTACGACAAAGAAGAAGTCATAGCAGACCCCGTGCAGCAAAATACCGAGGTAGAGCAGGAACCGCGTCTCCTCGCTTACGCCGAGGGCGAAAAAGGCGTAGCGCACAAACCAGGCACACATGCCGATGAGCAGCATGTACTTCACGCCGAGGCGGCGGAACAGCAGCGGGATCACCAGCATAAAGACGATCTCAGACATCTGGCCGAAGGACATCGCGGTGCTGACGTCCCCTACCCCGGCGTCCGCCAGGTACGAAGCGGTGTAGGCGTAGTAGGTGCCGAGCGGTACGGAGATGAGCATGGCGCAGAGCGAGAAGACAAAGAAGTGGCGCGTTTTTAACAGGGCAAAGGCATCAGCGCAGAAGAGATCGCGCACCGCCACCGGCAGACCTTTGGCGGGCGCAGGGGTATGCGGCAGCGTCAGGCTATAGAGCGCCAGCAGCACCGAGCAGGCCGCCGCCACCATAAAGATATTAACGCTCGCCGCAATGCCGGTGACGCCGATAAACACCCCTGCCACGATCCAGCCGATGGTGCCAAACACGCGCACCACCGGGAAGGTTTTATCGACGTTTGCCAGACTATGGAAGGCGATATTGTTGGTTAGCGCCAGGGTCGGCATGTAGCAGAGCGTATAGCCAAACAGCAGGCCAATCAGCAGCGCACCGTTCTGGGCGATCAGCGCCTGCGGGACAAACCAGAGAATGGCCGCCCCGGCGAGGTGCATCACCGCCATCACCTTCTGCGAGGCGAAGAAGCGATCCACCAGCATTCCCAGCACAAAAGGCGAGAGAATGGAGGCGATCGGCCCGGCTGAAAAGGCGTCGCCAATCAGCAGAGCCATATTGTGCTGGGTCATGACGAGGCCCAGCGTGACGGACCAGCTTCCCCAGATAAAGAACTGGAGGAACATCATCAGGGACAATCTTGGCACAAGCAGGCGATGCTGCACCTGCCCTTTTCCGCTACTTTCGGTTGTTGACACCATTTTATCGCCTCACCTGTCAAAAGTAATCGATTACAAAATGCGAACAATAAAAAAGTAATCGATTACAAAATGGTTTGCCTGCGGGTTAGATGAGATCTGGGAGAAGGGTCACGATAAATAGTACACAGGACGTAGCCCGGCAAGCAGCGTGCCGCCGGGCAAAGCGTTAGCGAGCCTTGCGGCGCAGCAGTTTGAAGGCGATAAACAGGAAAACGATCCACACCGGCAGCAGGATGGCGGACATCCGCATGCTGTCGATGGTGCACATCAGCCCCAGAATCAGCACTAAAAAGGCGATGCAGATATAGTTGCCTGCCGGATAGAGCAGCGCTTTAAACTGCGTCACCCGGCCCTGACGGCGCATCGCCGCGCGGAACTTGAGGTGCGCGAGGCAGATCATGATCCAGTTCAGCAGCAGCGTTGCCACCACCAGGGCCATCAGCAGGCCAAAGGCCTCTTTCGGCAGCAGGTAGTTGATGACGATCACCAGCGAGGTGATAGCCGCAGAGAGAAACAGCGAGTTAACCGGCACGCCGCGGGCGTTAACCCGGGTTAAAAACGCCGGGGCATTGCCCTGCACAGACAGGCCAAACAGCATTCGGCTGTTGGAGTAGACGCCGCTGTTAAACACCGAGAGCGAGGCCACCAGAATGATAAAGTTCAGCGCCGAGGCAACGATGTTGCTGTCCAGCTCGTGGAAAATCATCACAAATGGGCTGCTGTCAGCCTTCACATTTACCCACGGGTAGAGCGCCAGCAGCACCACCAGCGAGCCGATGTAGAACAGCAGGATGCGGTAGACCACCTGATTGACCGCTTTCGGGATGGTCTTCTGCGGATCGCGCGCCTCGGCGGCGGTAATACCGATCAGCTCCAGACCGCCGAAAGAGAACATGATCACCGCCAGGGACATAATCAGTCCGTGCCAGCCGGTGGCAAGGAAGCCGCCGTGCTGCCAGAGGTTATCGACGCTGGCGTGTTCCCCACCGTGGCCGGAGAAGAGCAGCCAGAGGCCAAAGCCGATCATCGCGATAATCGCCAGCACCTTGATCAGGGCAAACCAGAACTCCATCTCACCGTAGAGACGGACGTTAACCAGGTTGGCGGCGTTGATGATGATGAAGAACGCGGCGGCCCAGATCCACGTCGGCACGTCCGGCAGCCAGTACTGCATATAGATACCGGCAGCGGTCAGCTCGGCCATGCCCACCAGCACAAACATCACCCAGTAGTTCCAGCCGGAGAGGAAGCCCGCGAAGGGACCCCAGTATTTCCAGGCAAAGTGAGAGAACGAACCGGAGACCGGCTCCTCGACCACCATCTCGCCCAGCTGGCGCATAATCAGAAAGGCAATAATCCCGGCGATGCCGTAGCCCAGCAGCACCGCTGGCCCAGCCATTTGAATTGCCGGCCCGATGCCCAGGAACAGCCCGGTGCCGATAGCGCCGCCCAGCGCGATAAGTTGAATATGACGGTTTTGCAAACCCCGTTGCAGCGTCGGCCCAGTTCCCGACGCGCCATCTGCCTGTTGCTGGCCAGATGCGATTGACGCGTTTTTCACGCCCTACCCCTGTATCTTTTTAAGAAAGGGGCATCTTTTAACACTTAGTGTTACCGGTAGCAAGCGAACGAAAAGGCTGGCGTTGCCGCCAGCCCGCCCGTCTCTGACCTAGAAGTCGTAGCTCATGGAGACCTTCAGGGTACGCGGATCGCCCCGGAAGATGTAGGTGCCGAGATCCTCAACGCCGGACCAGTACTTCTCATTGGTCACGTTATCCACGCCCACGCGCCACACCATCTCGTTAGCATCCTGGTTCAGCTGCATCCGGTAGCGGACGCCCAGATCCAGCGTGGTGTAGTCATCCAGCTTTTTGGTATTGGCGGCGTTGGCATACTGTGAGCCGGAGTGGTTCACGCGCGCTGTGGCCGTCAGGCCCTCTACCGGCTTGATATCGTACTCGGCGCCAAACACCATAAAGACGCCAGGAACACCGATAGCATCCTTGCCGTCGTTGATACCGTTCTGCGTTTTGGTCATCTCGGCATCGACCCAGGTGGCGCTGCCGTTAAGGCGCAGGCCGAGCACCGGCTCACCAAAGACATTCAGCTCTACGCCGCGGTTGCGCTGCTCGCCGTCAAGCTTGTAGGGACCGCCCACACCGTACTGAATGGCAGAGGGCTTTTTGATCTCAAACAGCGCCAGGGTGCCGCCGATGCGACCGTAATCGATCTTCACCCCCACCTCATTCTGCTTCGAGTGGGCAATGCCCGTACTCTGGCCAAAGTTAGAGGCATCTCTCGGGGCTACGCTGCCCGGCTGTAACGCTTCGGTATGGTTAGCGTAGAGCGACAGCGCTTCCCACGGCTTATAGACCACGCCGTAGGTTGGCATCCAGCGGCTCTCTTCAAAGCGCGAGCCGCTATCCTCCGCCCCGGTGGCGTTGTTGTAGTTGCGCACCACCACCTTCTGGTTGCGGGCACCGACGGTAAAGAGCAGGCTATCATCCAGTACGCCCAGAGTATCGCTCAGCAGCCAGCCCTGGGTACGGCTCCGGCTGGTGGTGCGCGGATCGCCATAGTTACCGCCAAAGCTGCTATTGGCTGGCATCGCCACATCGCTCGGGTGGTAGATGTTAACGATCGGGTTGGCGGCGGCAGAAGACATCCGCCACGCGGTTCTGTCGCGCTTGATCAGCGCCGAGTAACCGACGTTGATTTTATGCGAGACAAAGCCGGTATCGACGTCGCCGCGCAGCCCCAGCATGCCGCTGTTGGCATCAATATAGCGGTTGGTATCCAGACGGCTCGCCGTGGCATCACCGCTGGCGTTGATCAGCTTCGGCGTGCTGTAGGTGCCTATTTCATGAGCCTGCTGCGCGCCCGTGGCGGCATAGGCGGTCCAGGCGTCGGTCAGATCATACTCGGCGCGAGCCACACCAAACTGGTTGTCGATGTCGTTGTAGCTCCACTTCTGGCTATAGTTCTTGCTGGGATCCGGCACGTCGGGGATGAAATTGACGCCGGTAATATTGACGCCCATGCCGCTGCCGTGGAAGGTCTTTTTCTGGTAGCCCGCATCCAGCGAGGTGCGCAGACGATCGCCCCGATAGTCGAGGCCAATCGAGGCCAGCGTGGTGCGGCGACGGTCGTGATCCAGCGGGGCTTCGCCCTCGCGATGCAGCAGGTTAATACGGGTGCCAAACTGGTTGTTATCTCCGAAGCGACGCCCCAGATCCAGCGATCCACCGACCATCGCCTGGCTGGTGTAGTCGACGCCGACGCGGGTGGTTGGTATATCTTCCGCATGCTTAGGCTCAAGATTGATCATCCCGCCCACGCCGCTGCCCGCTGCACCGTTAAGCAGACCGTTGGCCCCTTTAAAGATTTCGACACGCTCGATCATCTGGGTATCTACCACCTGACGTGGCACCACGCCCGGCAGGCCGCTCATGGTCATGTCGTCACCGTCGAGCTTAAAGCCACGAATGCGATAGGTTTCAGCAGAGTTGCCGTAGCCCTGCACCGGCTGGACGCCTGCGTCGTTGCGCACCACGTCGGCAATGGTTTTGGCCTGCAGATCCTGTACCGCTTTTGCGGTGTAGCCGATGACGTTAAAGGGAACGTCCATCGCCTTCTGCTCGCCGAGCATCCCCAGACGACCGCCGTGGGCGACCTGACCGTCCAGATAGGCCGGAACCGGCACGTCGCCGCCGGGGGTAAACTCGCTGGCCGGCGTCGCCTGCACCACTAAGGTCTCTTCCTGATTGGGTTTACTGGTGTCAGCGGTCGCTGCCTGCGCCGAATGGGCTACCGCGCCGATAGCCAGCGCAAGTAAGGACTTGCGCAATGTGAGAGCGTTAGTTTTTATGTTTCGCATCATTAACTCATACAAGAGCGTGGGTTAAAAAAATGGCCCGTTGCCGGGCCGATTGCACTACTGATTCAGCGCGATACGCACAACGCTGTCCGGACCGTTGGTCGAGTGATCTTTATTGAAGGCCTGTTTAACGGTGGCATAGAGCGTCTGACCGTCGGCGGAGACCAGCAGGCTGTTCGGATTCGGCGGCAGATCCCACGACTGCTTCACTGCATAGGTGGTGCCGTCGAGGCTCAGGAGCTTGCCGGACTCACGCTGGCTGATGTAAATCTCATTGCGTTTCGGGTTGAACTTCACCGCCAGAGAGTCACCTACGTCGAGCTGCTTAATTACCTTGCCGGTGTGGATATCCAGCACCAGGGTGGTTTTTGCCTTTGAGTTATCGGTCACGAACAGGCGGCCAGTGGCGCTGTCTTCCGCGAAGTTAAGCAGCAGGGCCTCTTTTTCCCCCAGCGGCTTCCAGCGTTTTTCCACACGGTTGTTGCGCGGGTTGATCACCAGGATTTCACCGCCGCCGTTAGCAGCATAAATACGCTGGGTTTGCTCAGAGTAGTGCAGGCCGGTCATCCATTTACCGGTGTTTTTGATGCGGGTTTTCAGCTTCATGGTCTTCGCGTCCACGATCCAGATCAGGGCCGGATCGGCCACCGCGCCGATGTAGAGCAGACCGTTATGCAGCAGCACCTGACGCGCGCCGTACGGGAAGCCCTCTTTGTTACGCTCCGGGAAGATCGCCCGCGCCAGCACTTTGCCATCGGCGGTGCTGATGGCGCTGATGCCCGCATCCAGCGAATTGGTGACGTAAAGGGTTTTACCGTCCGGGGCGATATCCATGCCGAAGTTTTTCAGATCGGTATGGGTCGATCCGATCGTTTTTAAGGTTTTAGGATCGAGCTTGTAGACCACCCCGCCCTGCACGTCTTTGAACCCTTCTGCGCTGGCTACGTACAGCGCATCGCCCGTTGGACTTAATGCCAGCTCATACACCCCCTCCGCCAGATCGCGCTTCACAACGTTACTCTGCTGAGCCACTGCTGCCTGCGGTTTTTGCGCCTCGGCAGCCGGTTTTGCGCTGGCGGACGAGGTGGTATTGCAGCCGCTCAACGCCATTGCCAGGCAGAGGGCCAGGGCAGAGGTTTTCATTTTCATCAGGAGCATCCTTAACCGTTCAAAGTCATTCATCAGGAAGGTAGCGCGCAAGCCAACGGGCTTATCTAAACGCTAAAGAGAATGAGAACTATACTCATTATAAGTATGCAATCAAGAATAATTACCTTGAAAAAGCGATAACGCGCCAGCGCGACGCGCTGGCGGGCAGGAGTGAACTGAAGGGAGACTTTACTGTTTGGTCAGAAGAAGTGGCATTCGGCAGGGGGCGAAATCGGTATAGCCTGCACAATGGCCCCGATAGTCCTCGAAGGCATCGACAAACTGGCTACCGTTCCATAAAAATTGACTCTTTGTCTCACTCACGCCAGTGGAGTTACCCAGGAAGACTCCCTCTATCATTCCATCGTGATAGGTATCGTTGCTGTTATCTATCCACTGGATGATTTTTTTCAGGTCCGGTGAGACGATATACCAGAGGTTTCCCGCGTTATAGGCCCCTTTCCAGCAGGATGCGTAGATCAAGGTATGGTCTGCATCCAGCTTTGCTGCGAACCACTCTTCCTGCTCAAGATCCTCCGAACAGTCGCTGCCCTTCCCTTTCAATATGGCTGGAAGCAACTGTTTTTTGAAGGTATCCAGCTGATCCGGGTTGAGTTTATGCCCTTCGGTATCAAGGACAGGCATCTTTTTGAGTATCGGTACGGCTTTAGGCAGAGGAACCTTGCTTTCATCCCGCTCGCCTTTGCTGAGTATGGCCCCCTGCGTGCCGACTCGCCCCTGAAATTCATCCATTTTCAAAAGAACAGCGTTTGAACCCGCAGATGAAAATGTATACGTGTCCACGCTATCCCTGAAGGTAATCTTTCCTTTGTTGGATAACGCCGCCATAAAGGCACCATATTGGCTTTCGTTCATCTTCCAGCTAACTTCATCACCCTTTTCGAGGGGGCCGAGAGACGTTTTATCGATGATAATTTCTGGCGCTGGCTTCTGTTGAGCATTCGTCGAGGGGTCGTTGTTGGTTAACAGAACCCAGTTTTCCACTTTTGTCGCCGGGCCAGCCTGACGGCTGAGCATCACCATGGCGACGTTTTCATTACTCATTACGTTTTCGGTGTAGCCTGCAGCCCGGCAGCTCAACGTATTGTCACAGCCCAGCTCCCAATCACCATGAGAGAAAAAGACGTTTTCCTGGCTGCTTTTTGCTATCGACTGAGTAGACAGCAGTGCGGATATAGCGAGCGTCAAAAAAACAGATACACGCTTCATGCTGTTTAAAATCTCATCCTGCTTCATTTCACATCCTTTCATTAAAACGGCGAGGCGGTAAGGTAAACAGGCACAGAGTATATAGAGCCCCGCACCCTATAGGTAGCGACCCTATTAAAGATAGGGTTGCAAGTTCAGATGATAAAGATTATCTTTCTCATCACTGAATAGTTGAGTAAATAACTCAGGTATTCAGTACGACATTGCTCACATTGCTTCCAGTATTTACTGCCCGCCCTGCGCGGGCTTTTTTTTGCCTGTGTACGGGCGTGAGTTATGGCTATAGTTTGCCTTTAAGCTCGATAAAATAGCGTTGTAACTTCAAGCAAGTGATTGAAATAAAAGCGTCATATTACGGACTTACTCTAGGATAAATCTTACTTGCTGGAATAACGTCGGTCACCATGGAAATCCCTCTCTCCTCGCGCCAGTTAAACGCAGGCATGTTGCGTATCGCGGTACCGCACGTGACGCCCGACGCCAATAATCAGCAGGTGATGGCGCTCTTTAGCGAACATAAGACGCTGATCGGCCTGCCGGTGCTGGAAAACAGTCGCCCGCTCGGCATGATCAACCGGCACATTTTTCTCTCCCAGATGAGCCGCCCTTTCTTTCATGAGCTCTACGATCAAAAAAGCTGCATCGCCTTTATGGATAAGACGCCGCTGATCGTCGAGGCCAGCGCCGGGCTGGAGTATCTCGCCGAGCGGGTCATCGAAACCGGCGATAAGGCGGTGACCGAAGGCTTTATCCTGACCGATGAGGGACACTATCTGGGGATTGGCCTGGGCATCGACCTGATTAAAACGGTCTCCGATCTGCAGGCCAAACAGCATTTTCAGATCATGCAGAGTATCGAGTATGCGCGGGTGATCCAGGAGTCGATGCTGAGCCGCTCCCGGCAGGGTATTGAAGAGAGCCTTAAAGAGTGGTGCCTCTACTGGCAGCCGCGAGACTGCGTGGGCGGCGACATCTATGCTTTTCAACGCGATGAGAACGGCTGGCTGGTGGTGATTGCCGACTGCACCGGACACGGCGTGCCCGGCGCGTTTATGACCTTTATTTTCGCCTCGGCGCTGGAGAAAGCCCTCTCTCTGGCCCCGGCGAATGAGCCAGAGCGCCTGCTGGCGATCGTCAATCGACACATCAAGCAGACCCTGAGCCAGCTGCATCCCAGCGCCGACCTGAACCAGTCTAATGACGGCTGCGATGCCATCGCAGTGTATGCCGACCGCGTTAACGCGCAGCTGATCTGGGCTAACGCCCGAATGCACGCCTTTATGCTGGGTGCAGAGGATGAAGAGGTCAGCGTACTTGAGTCTGACAGAAAAGGCCTCGGCTATACCGATACGCCTGCCGACCAGCAGTGGCGTCGCTATCAGCGCCCGTTACAGGCGGGCGATCAGGTGATGGTGGTTACCGACGGCGTAACGGATCAGATTGGCGGCGAGCGCAGCATTATGTTTGGTAAGAAACGCATTCAATCCCTGTTATTACAAAATCGTACTTTGCCGATGAGCGCCCTTTCTGGCGCGCTGCTGGAAGGCCTTCAGGCCTGGCAAGGTCAGGAAGCGTCGCGTGATGACATGACGTGGTTTGGTTTTCGCTGGTGAAAAACACTATGAAATTAAGTGACCTGCAGGTCAAAGACGCGGTTCTGCTACCGTTGATCACATTACAAAGGCAAAGCGCGGTAGAGCTGTTTTATACCGGCTATTTTTCGCAACAGCATATTGTGGCGATGGGTGACGTGGTGCGGGCATGGCTGGATAAGCACGAGTCTTCGCTACCGCTGCGCCGTCGGCTCTTCTCGGTCTTTATTGAGATGGGCCAGAACATTGTGCGCTACTCCAGCGACGAGCGCTATATCGGCACAGATAACGAGGAGCTGCGCTTTGGTTCACTCTGTCTGCACACCGATCACGCTAACTACTATCTCGAAACCGCTAATCTTGTGGGGTATGAGGCCTCCTCGCTGCTGCAAAACAACCTCGACGTGTTGCGCACGATGACCCAGGCCGAAATCAAGCAGGCCTGGAAACAGAACTTACGCAGTGAAGCACCCGCGACCAGTAAAGGGGCCAACATTGGCCTGTTGACCATGGCGCGAGATACCAGCGAACCGCTGGAGTACCGCATTCATCCTCTGGCGGCGAGTTCGCTGTCCGCATTCCACTTAAAGGCCACCTTTTGCCATGACTGATACCACACTGCCTACCGTGATTGTGCTTGCAGCAACCTCTGCCACACCGGAAGTGAATTTTGATTTTCCGGCGCATCGTCTGGTGCTAAAAGGTGAGGCCTACCCGGAAAACGCCGCCGCCTTCTTCCGCCCGCTGTTGCAGGCCGTTGAGAGCTGGCTAGAGGAGATCCCTGCTGAATCGGCTCCGCTACAGCTGCACGTTGCGCTGAGCTACTTTAACAGCTCCAGCACCAAGCTACTGTTCGAGTTCTTTGAGTCCCTGAACGGTTTTGCAAAACGCGGCAAAGCTTGCGAGCTGCACTGGTATTATGATGCAGATGACGATATTTCCGAAGAGTTTGGCCAGGAAGTCAGTCTTGATTTCCCGGCGCTTGCCGTCTTTTTAACGCCGGACCTTAACGCATGTTAGATATCAACGAGCTATTCCAGGAAGAGTATGCCGTACTGGAGGACGCCCGGGTCGCCGCCGCCGATGCGCGACTGCCCGCCGAAGAGTGTCGCGAAAAGCTGTGGACGGTGGCAAAACACTATCAGCGGCTCATCCGCCAGTCTTACCGTCTGATCTCCCGCAGCGATCGCGCCGAACGTGAACTTACGCGCATGAACGATGAGCTACAAAAGCTGGCGGCTCGTCTGGAATACGAAGCGACCCACGATCCGCTCACCGCCGTTTATAACCGCAGCGCAATCATTAACCATATCAATCACGCCCTGACGCAGGGCAACGTGGCGCTGATCCTGCTGGATATCGATCACTTCAAGCGCATTAACGATGAGTACGGCCATCCCATGGGTGATAAAGTGATCTGCTCGCTGGTGTCGCGCATACGTCATGCCCTCCCCGCGCAGGCTTCCATTGGCCGCGTAGGTGGTGAAGAGTTTACTATTCTGTTACCCCATGCCCGGCTGGAAGAGGCGATAATAATTGCGCGTTATATTCACGCATCGCTAAGTGCCTCCACGCTGGACTGTCTGCCCCAGCAATATGTTACGGCCAGCTTTGGCGTAAGCCTTGGCGTGCGCCAAAGCGATTTTGAAGCCCTATATAGCGCAGCCGACATCGCGCTCTATACCGCAAAAAAACGTGGCCGTAATCAGGTTGCGCTACATGAATCGCTATTTCGTCCGGAACGTAAACCGGCTGCTCTTGTATCAGTAAATGAAAGCCTGCGTGCGGGATAATCCCGCAGGCAAAATATATTATATTTTAAACGCGTAGAGTGTCTTACTTAGCAGGTAATGTCCCGGCGGTTACGATAAACTAATTTTATCGGGCGAATAATCGAATAATCGCGCGCAATAAATTCATTGGTGGTGAGATAACGCTCCTCATCATTCTCGTCAACCAACAGCCAGAGCGCCGTAAGCGCGTCATAGCCAAGCACCTTCTCGCCGGCAGGGGTCTCTACCCGGTATTCACCAGACTGCAGATAGCCTGAGGAAAACTGCAAATGCTTTCCAGGCTCGCCTTTAATAACATGTTCAATTTTTCTGAACCCAACAGGCACTAAATGAAAGCTATAAAAGGGCAAGTTATTAATTTTCAAGTTAGAAAAAGTTGATATAACTTCATTCTCTCTTGTTAATACTACCTCTTTAAGAGTAACTGTCGATGAGGGTAAAAGCTCCGGGAACAGGCATTCCACTTTGAAATAGATTATTTGCATACATGCCTCTGGCTATCATACTTTGTTATGAATACTTATATATTACATACCTTTTATAGCGTATCTAACAGCAAAGAACATTACTTTCAGAATATATCGAGCCTAAGTGAGTAATAATTACACAGATTTACGTTTGTAAAGCGTTAATTATTAAATATACAGATAAATTTTGTGATTTTATTAGCAAAAACAAATCATCATCATTTTCGTGATTTTTCAAAGGACGAATTATGTCATTACTATTATGTTAGCGCTGCTTAAATGTTTACCCAATTTTTAATAAGCGGCCCTTTTTCACCGTATACCGGATCGCAATGTGGAAAAGGCGCATTGGCAATAGCCGCCAGCATTTCGGCAGTAGGTGCCCCGCGACACAGATCAAACTGTTGCTCAGGTGGATAGGCCCCTACTACGGTGAAATCATCGCTGCTATGAAGATTGCAGTGGCCCGTCCCCGCAGGCAGCAGCACAATATCGCCGCCGCGTACAACTACCTGCTCTCCTTTCGGGCCGCCGAGCATAAGCCGGGCCTCGCCGCGCGCAATGGCCAGCACCTCATGGGCATTGCTGTGGTAGTGGTGATAAGGATAAATGCCATCAACCCACTGTGCGGGCCAGCCGTTTCTTTCAAAAAGCGTCTGCGCTGTTGCAATAGCCTTCTCGTCAGCAGTAAAAATCTGGCGGTAAATAAGCACAGGTAAACGCGGGTTATTTGGCACCCAGTCATTTGCAGTCAATAGCAGAACAGAGGTGGAGTCGTTTACACCCGGCATAGTCTCTCTTCCAGAAAAAAGGAGGGTTATTTTAGCGTAGCCACTTCTGTTATCCCTTGCCAGAAATGCCCCATTAAGGCAAGCGATGGGCATAACGGCCTCTGTTGCTGAGCTGAAAATGGTAATCTGTCCAGTACCTTCTATATTTCGAGAAGTGCATCACATACCGGAGAAGTAGATATGAGATTTAAGGGATTAACTAAAGGCTTTTTCATCCTGATATTGCTGGTCGTTACGCTGGCGTTTTTTAACATCATCACCCCCTACTACTCGGCCATTTTATGGGCGGCCATACTGGCGGTAATATTCCAACCGCTCAAAAACCGACTGCGGGACAGGATCGCCGGGCGCAACGGGATTGCCTCCCTGCTGACGGTGCTGATTATCTGTCTTATCGTCTTTACGCCATTAGCGATCATCCTCTCCTCGCTGGCGTTTGAGGCCAACACGGTTTATACCAAGCTCCAGGACAACAATACCCAGTTCCCGGTCGTGGTTGCCGATCTCATCGCCCATCTTCCTAGCTGGGCCCAGCAGTTCCTGGCCGATCACGATTTGAATAACGCCACGCAGATCCAGCAGCAGCTGTCACAGGTAGCGTTAAAAAGCGGACAGTATCTTGCCGGCAGCGCGTTTCTGATCGGTAAGAGCACCTTCAGCTTTACCATTAACTTTGGCGTTATGCTCTACCTGCTCTTTTTCCTGCTGAAAGATGGGCCGTATATTGTCAACCAGGCGCTGGAGTCGCTGCCTCTGTCGCGTTATGTAAAGCATCACCTGTTTGCTAAGTTTGCCGCCGTCTCCCGCGCGACGGTAAAGGGTACGGTGGTGATTGGCGTGATACAGGGCATCCTTGGCGGTATCGGCTTCTGGATTGCTGGCATCGACGGCAGCGTACTGTGGGGGGCGCTCATGGCCTTCCTGTCGCTGGTGCCTGCGGTGGGCTCAGCGATTATTTGGGTGCCTGCGGCCATCTTCCTTTTTGCTACCAGCCAGATCTGGCAGGGCTTTTTCCTTGTTGGCTTCTTTGTGATTATCGTTGGGCTGGTAGATAACCTGCTGCGCCCGGTGCTGGTCGGTAAAGACACAAAAATGCCCGACTATCTGGTGCTTATCTCTACCCTGGGTGGCCTTGAGATCTACGGTATTAACGGTTTTGTGATTGGGCCGTTGATTGCAGCCCTGTTCCTGGCCTGCTGGAATTTGCTCTCCGGAAAAGATCATCAGGGCAACGCCGACGAGCTGGACGATGAGTTTATCGAGGAGGGGCGACAGCCGCCTGAGTCTTAATCCTTACCTGCGGCCAGGCAGTGCCTGGCCGTTATCAATATGCACCTGTTAGCGTCATTTATTGACGCTGAACATAAGTCGCCCTATCTTAAAACGCCCTCCCTTTCAATGTAGTTCCACATTTATGAAATGTAGCCTTTATGTTGGCTGTCTCTGTATTTTTACCCTGCGTTAAATAAATACACCAGTTAATCTCCGTTATTTATTAAATGAATGAATGGATCCCTAGTAATATAATTACACCAAATATAATAAGTAATATAAATTGTTTTACATCAATAAAATATGTCGTTTTTATTGATATGCGCAAATCTATGTGCAATTGTAAGAGTAGAAAATGGAATGACACGTTTATTCGATCTTAACTTAATAAGGGAATGCAATGAAAAAACCAGTTATTATTGCTGCAGTTTTAGCGATGTCTTTTACTGCACCCTCTGTTTTTGCTACGGAGGTCGATTCAGGTAGTTTAACAATCCACGGTGTTATAAAAGGAACAACCTGCCATTTTGAAGCTAGCGGGCAAACAGCACATATTGAGATGCAGCAAATTGGTACTAACTCCTTAAAAGATTTAGAACCGGGAACGGCCTACGCAGGTTACACCAACAAAGCCTCTACCCCTTTTAAAGTGGTGTGCGACAACGCTAATACCATCCCAAAAATTAAATTTGTTAGCGAGCAATTTGGTATTCAGGGTGAAAATAGCGTTACTAAAAACACGTCAAATGATGCAGAGGGCGTGGGCTATGCACTTTTTATTAATAGTAATCGTGTGGATACTACCGGTAATACCGCTATCGCTAGCAGCCTCAATGAAAACGGTAGATATACATTTGATATCTCTGCACAGTATGCCAGGCTGCCAGGTGCTGAAGTAAAAGCAGGAGAAGTTAATTCCAGCGTCACCCTCATGGTCATCGCAGACTAAGGCTATCTTCCGGCAATCTCTGCCGGTTTTTTTCTTGCGGAGAGAGAATAATGAAAAGGATTTTTGCCGCTCTGCTGGCCGTGACGGCGCTACCTGCATGGGGCGGGGTCTATATTTATGGGACGCGCGTTATCTACCCGGCAGCACAGAAGGAGGTCACCGTTCAGCTTATGAACAAGGGCGATCGCAGCGCACTGGTGCAGGCCTGGATTGATGATGGCGACTCCCAGACGCCTCCGGAAAAATTGCAGGTGCCCTTTCTGGTGATACCGCCGGTTGTTAAAGTAAAAGGCAATACCGGACAGCAGTTAAAAATTAAATTTACGCAGGCAAACCTGCCTCAGCATCGAGAGTCTGTCTATTACCTTAACGTTCTGGACGTTCCCCCTAACGACGCCAATAACACAGAGGCTAATAAGATAAAATTTGCTCTGCAGAACAGAATTAAGCTTATCTATCGCCCCACTGGCCTGCATGGCGTGAATAAAGAGAGCTTTCAAAAGTTACATATAAATAAAGTCAATGGCGGTATTGTCATTGAAAATAGCTCTGCCAACTGGCTGACTATTCCAGAGATCAACGACGGGACAAAAATCAACAAAGAGACACTCATGTTGGCACCGCGTGCAAAGTTAAACCTGTCTGGCAAATCTACTGCCAACAAGTACGCCGTCACGCTTATTGACGATTACGGAAATTATCTACGCGAAACTATCAAAAGTAATTAATAGTCAAGGCAGCTACCATGCATAACCTTAACCTAATTACTTTAGGGTTAATCTTCTCTTTGCTTTTGCACATTGCTTCGGCTCGGGCTGAAACATTCGATACCCATTTTTTACATGGCGGGTTAAAAGGAACGAAGGCGTCTCATCTACAGCTTGACGGCGATGCTCCTCTGCCCGGCGCGTACGATTTGGATATCTATCTTAATGATGAATGGCGTGGGCGCTATAGCCTAATTGTTGCTGACGATCCTGCTAAAACCTGCTTATCGCTCTCCCAGCTACAGCAGATAGGTATTAAAACAGAGACCTTTAAATATCTTAATGCAGAAGAGTGTCTTGCGCTAAATGAGGCCGTCCAGGGGGGCAGTATTAACTATGATATGAGCCAGCTGGCGCTCAAACTCACCGTTCCTCAGGCCTGGGTTACCACCCACGAACGTGGCTATATGCCGCCGGAAACCTGGGATCGGGGGATTAATGCCTTCTACACCTCTTACTACGCCAGCCAGTACTATAGCGACTACAAACAAAACGGCACCAGTAAGAACAGCTATGCTAACTTAAACAGCGGCCTGAACCTGCTGGGTTTCCAGCTTCACTCCAGCTCTAACTATGCCCAATCCGACGACGATCGGGGCAAATGGCAGAGCAATACGCTCTATTTGGAGCGCGGTATTCCTGAGATCCTTAGCACTGCGCGCGCCGGGGATATGTATACCGATGGCGAGCTGTTTGATTCGGTACGTTTCAACGGCGTCAGGCTCTGGCGCGATATGCAGATGCTGCCTAACTCAAAGCAAAGCTTCACGCCAGTGGTACATGGGATTGCCCAGAGTAATGCGTTGGTTACCGTGGAGCAGAACGGCTTTGTAGTCTACCAGAGCGAGGTGCCTCCCGGTCCGTTTGCTATTGACGATCTCCAGCTTGCAGGGGGTGGGGCCGATCTGGACGTTACCGTGAAAGACGCGGATGGTACTACGACACACTACCTTGTGCCCTTCTCCAGCGTGCCCAAAATGCTCCAGCCAGGCGTGGTAAAATATGATCTTGCCGCCGGACGCAGCCATATTGAGGGAGCCAGTAACCAGTCAGATTTTATGCAGGGAAGCTGGCAGTACGGCGTTAATAACCTCATAACATTCTACACCGGCACGATGCTGGCGGATGACTATAATGCTTTTCTGTTGGGTAGCGGCTGGAATACCCGCATAGGGGCAATCTCACTGGACGTCACTTGCTCCCACAGCAGCCAGGATGATGGCGCAACCTATGACGGACAGAGCTACCAAATTGCATGGAGTAAATACCTGTCGCCCACCGGTACACAGCTATCAATGGCCGCAGGGCGGTACTCTTCAAAAGAGTACCGCACCTTTAACGATCACGTCTGGGCAAACAATAAAAACAGCTACCATCGCGACGATGATGATGTGTATGACATTGCCGACTACTATCAGAAGGACTTTGGCCGTAAAAATAGCTTTTCGCTTGCCGTTAACCAGGCGCTGCCCGCAGGCTGGGGCTCGCTATCCGGCAGTGCCCTGTGGCGTGACTACTGGCAGCGAGGAGGAACTCGCAATGATGTCCAGTTAAGCTACTCGAACAGTTGGTCACGCGTTACCTATACCCTCTCCGCCAGCCAGTCCTACGATGAGGATGACCGGGAGGATAAACGATTTAATATCTACTTATCGATGCCTTTCTCCTGGGGTGATGATATCGCCACGCCACGGCGTGACCTGTACGTCTCTAACAGCACTACCCTTGATAATGATGGCTACCAGTCGAATAACAGCAATATTAACGGCATCGCAGGCGACAGGGATCAGTTTAACTACGGCGTGAACCTGAGCCACCAGCGGCAGGATCACGAAACCGCGGCTGGTACGAACCTCGCCTGGCATGCTCCCTTCGCGACTCTGGACGGCAGCTATAGCCAGTCTAACCGCTACAGCCAGGCCAGCGGCAGCATTCAGGGCGGCGTAGTTGCCTGGGGCGGCGGGGTTGATTTCACCCATTCACTCACCGAGACCTTTGCCATTATTGATGCGCCGGGGCTGGAGGGTGCGGCCGTGCAGGGAAATAGACACAACACCACCAGCAGCAAAGGCAAAGCAATCTATAGCGGCTTAACCCCCTATAGCGAAAATACGCTGCTGCTGGATACATCCCACACCGAAAGCGACGTCGCGTTAAACGGCAACCGCAAAGGCGTTGTACCTTATCGTGGCGCGATTGTGCTGGCTCAGTTTGATACCGACAGCCGCAAGCCGCACCTTTTCACAGCCAGACGCCCGGACGGTTCACCGCTGACCTTTGGCTATGAAGTAGAAGATGAAACAGGGCAGAACGTCGGGGTGGTCGCCCAGGGTAGCCAGCTATTTATTCGGACCGATAGCGTGCCGCAAGCTGTTCAGGTGGCAACGGATAAGCAGCACGGCCTTTTCTGTACTATCACATTCGGTAAAACAATCGACGAAAGCAAACTTTATATTTGCCGCTAGAAGGGATTACTATGCGTATTTTACTGACACTCATTCTTTTTTTAGCTGCTTTTCAAGTGCAGGCCTATTGCTATATCTCCGGGAGTGTTTATCAACCGCAAGTAACATCAGATCCTATAGAGATTAATCTTGATACAGTTTCTGGGAACATTACCAAAACAGTCAATTTAAAAAGTGACACTCCTGATTTTAACTGTTTCATGGGAAATACAAATTCCAACATTTTTAGCCTATCGACTGCCAGGGGCAGTGCACAGTACTACTCTATTACAAATGGCATACACCGTCTGGTATTAAAAGTATCACTGGAGGCACAGCCTCCTGCTTACTCTTGTTTTTATCCTGGCCCTAAAACTATACTGGGCACTGCAAGCTATAAAGCCATACAGCTTAACTCGCACTTTTCATATAAATTGACCTATGCTGTTCAAAGTATTGAAACCGAAATCATTGCAAGAAGTAAAATTATTAACGAACCATTTTTACTTGATAATTACATTATTATCAAGCCAACCTCTTGCTTTAATAGTATTTGTTATGTCGGATTTAATAACGCCTATCACCAATACATAAACAAAATTAGAGTAGTCGCCAAATTCACCCCTACGACATGTCGTTTTGGTGAGCAGGAGATTTCAGCGCCGGATATTAGCTATCATGAAATTGATAGCAACGGTTTTACCACTCCAAAATCAAAACAGCCGGAGTTGAAGTGCAGTACAGAAACCAACATTGCAACCAGCAATATTCATTACCACTTTGAACCTGTCAGCAATATCAGCAACGGTACGTTAGAAAACGATTTAGCTACGCAGCCTGGAAGTGCCGGAGAGGTCGGGTTTAAGTTAAAGAGTAATGGTCAGGATATTACTTTTCAACCCAGCCAGAAATTTACGCTTGCCAGTCGAGGCAGTGCCGTATCAAACGCTACAGGCTACCCGCTCAATCTACAACTCCGCTATGCGCGCTACGGTAACAAGGTATTCGCTGGCAAGGTGCAGAGCAAAGTCAAAGTCGTGGTGGATTACGATTAAGAGCAAGCGATAACAAACTCACCTGTGGTTCTTGAACCATAATGAGGTAAAAGACCACAGGAGAAAACGATGTCCGAACAAGCCTATACCATCCCTGACACCATGACCGCGATTGACATTACCCAGCCCGGCGGCCCCGAGGTTCTGCAGGCGACAACACGCCCTGTTCCTCGCCCGCAGGCAAACGAGGTGCTGATCCGCACCGTTGCCGCAGGGGTAAACGGTCCGGACGTGTTGCAGCGTAAGGGGCAGTATGCGCCACCGCCGGGGGCGTCTGATATCCCAGGCCTGGAGGTGTCGGGCGTAGTGGTTGCCGTTGGCGCTGAAGTGCAAAGTTTCATGCCGGGGGACCGCGTTGCGGCGCTGATTACCGGCGGCGGCTATGCCGAATATTGTACTGCCCATGAGAGTAACACCCTGCCGCTGCCGTCCGGGCTGAACTTTGTCGAAGCGGCGGCGCTGCCGGAAACCTTTATGACGGTCTGGCTGAATATGTTCCAGCGCGGCCAGTTTAAAGCTGGCGACATTATCCTGATCCACGGCGGCGCGTCCGGCATTGGCACCACGGCGACCATGCTGGCGAAGGCCTTTGGCGCCGCGAAAATCATCACTACCGTAGGCTCTGACGAGCACCGCCAGGCCAGCCTGAAGCTGGGCGCGGACGTCGCGGTGCTCTACAAAGAGGAAGACTTTGTCGAGATTGTCAAAGAGGTGACTGACGGGCATGGAGCCGACATTATCCTCGACATCATCGCGGGAGACTATGTCGCACGAAACTATGAGGCAGCGGCGATGCACGGGCGCATCGTGCAGATTAGCGTGCTCGCAGGCCCGGCTAAAGCGTTAAACCTGTTCCCGATGCTAACCAAGCAGCTGATGCATATCGGCTCGACGCTGCGCTCACGCTCGCCTGCTGCAAAGGCGGAGATAATTGAAGCGCTTAACGACAACGTCTGGCCGCTAATCGAAGCCGGGAAACTGAAACCGCAAATCTACAAAACCTTCCCGCTAGCGGAAGCAGCCGATGCCCATCGGCTCCTCGATGAGGGGACGCACATCGGCAAAGTGGTGTTAATTGCGGATGAGGATGAAGCAGCGGACCGTATATAATCAGCCGCAATATGACAAACGGGGATTATAGATGGATCAGCTGGTGGCGATACGGGCCTTTGCCCGTGTAGTAGAGGCAGGTAACTTTACCCGGGCAGCGGATTCGCTGGAGATGCCCAATGCTACGGTCAGCAAGCTGATTCAGGACCTGGAGGCGCACCTTGGCGTGCGCCTGCTCCAGCGCACGACCCGCCGCGTGACGGTCACCCCCGAGGGGCGCGACTACTACGAAAAGAGCGCCCGCATTTTGCGCGATCTGGAAGATATCGACACCTCCTTTAGCGCCGCCCGTGGTAAGCCACATGGCCTGCTGCGTATCGACATCGGTGGGTCTACCGCCCGTGACGTGCTCATCCCTATCCTTCCTGAGTTTATGACCCGCTATCCGGATATTCGCATCGATCTGGGGGTATCCGATCGCACGGTGGATCTGATCAGCGATAACGTGGACTGCGTGATCCGCGGTGGCCCGCTGGAGAGTTCATCCCTCGTTGCGCGGCATATTGGCTCGGCAACGCTGATTACCTGCGCGACGCCAGCGTATTTGAAGACCTTCGGCACCCCCGCCTACCCGGATGAACTCAAAAACGGCCACCGGCTGGTGAGCTATCTCTCCCCACAAAACGGCAGGGCCTTCCCTTTTCGCTTCGAGCATAACGGCGAGAAAACGGACATTAAGGTCGATTATCGTATCGGCGTTAACGAGAGTAACGCGCATCTGGCCGCAGGCCTGGCGGGACTGGGCGTTATCCAGACCTTTAGCTATTCGATAGCTAACGCGCTGGCCAACGGCACGCTGGTAGAGATCCTCCAGCCGTGGCGGCCTGCGCCCTATCCTTTTCACGTGGTCTATCCGCAGAGCCGTCACGTCACACATCGGCTACGGGTGTTTATCGACTGGCTGTTAGAGCGCTTTCCGCAGCGTGTAGCAGGAGCGTGATGCAGCCTCCAGCAGCGATTACAAAATAGACAATTCATTGCGCACGCGGCCAGTGCCCAGGTTATAAATAGGGAAACTCTATTGCGGATGTGCGTCTATGATGCGGCTAACCCTGATCCTGCTTGGCATTGATTTTCTGCGCTCGCACTGGCGCGGGCTTCGTCGTTTCGGCTGGGTGACGCTGATCGCGGGCGTGGTGCTGTTTATCGACGCGCTGGACGGCGCACTCTTCTTCCCTATTGAGCTTTTTGCCTCGCTGCTGCTGTTTGAAGGCGGCGCAACGCTGATGGTGGCTCACAGCGGCATGGGAGGCCAGCGGATCCTGCGCTACGTCAAGGGCGCGGCGTTCTCACTTGCTGCGGTACTGATTCTCGCCGGGAACCACGACGGCAATTTCCTGCTGTCGATAATCTTTGGCCTGCTTTTCCTGTTTGACGGTGCGCTGCAGATCGCCTCTGCGGTTGTGGTCCGCTACCAACGCTGGCGCCCTGCGCTGTGGGGTGGGATCATCGAGATCGTGCTGGCCCTGTTTTTCTTCCAGCCCTGGCCCTCCAACTATGCCGGTACCGTTCCCTACTGTCTTGGCCTGGTGCTGGCCTTTGCCGGCTGGAACATGTTTATTCTCGCGAATCGCGTCAAGCGGGCCGCCGCTAACCCGGGTCTAAAGGGCGAAGAGTTTATGGCGGAGACGGATACAGCTCCCCCTGCCGTGGTGGAGTGGAGTGGCCCGCCGAACGACGATGAAAAAGCCTTAACCGTCCATATCTGGACTCCGGTGGGCTCCGCCGCGAGCGAGGCTGTTCCGCGCCCGGTCATCAGCCGCTATATTGCCGCCGTGGATCGCAATGGCGTTATCTCTACCGGCCACGCCGCGTTGGAGTCTCCCGGTGGCATCTACATCAGCCTCTATCCTGCCGTACAGATTGACCGGTCGCCGGATGCCTTTGCCCGTACTCTGCGCGCCACGCCGGAGAACGACGTGCCGGGGCAGTTTCAGCCGGACTATGCCACGGAGTCTGTGCAATGGTGCCCCTCGACACGCAAGGTGCGCATTCGCAACTACAGCGAGGCGCGGCTGGCAGCGTTCTGGGCGCACTATCGCAAGGATGAGTCCTACAATTTGACGCACCGAAACTGCTCCAGCACCGTGGCCCGGGCGCTGGAAGCGGCGCTGGAGGGCTCGGTCGGCAGGCTGTGGCAGGCGCGCGGATTCTGGATGGCGATGGGTAAGCTCATGTCCACCCCGGAGCTGTGGGTAGCGCTCCAGCTGCGCAAGCGCGCAGAGACGATGGCATGGACGCCAGGGCTGGTGCTGGACTATGCTCGTGCCCTGAGCATGCTCGCCGACCCGCGCCCCACCGGCTGGTTCAATACGCTAGGCCGCGCCCTAAAAAGAATGTTCCATCGTCGGGTTGCCTGGGAGAAAGGCGAAAGCGGCGAAGGGATGGAGGGGGAGTAATCGCCCCTCATAGCATTATTTCGCCCCGGACTGCGCATACGCATAGAGCCTGTCGCGGGCGAGGTTTTTCATCTTCACCTCACACATGATGTCGAAATCCGCAAACGACAGCGCCCAATTATTTAGCGTCGGGTTGAAGAAGAAATCCGAGTGCGCCCTGAGCTTGGTTTTTGGCACGCCAAGGCTACTCTGCTCCGGGAAGCCCTGCTCGGGGATAATGCCCTCCTGCGAGATGGAGTAGTGCATCACCGGCCTGACGCCCTGCCAAGACGCCTTAACCAGGTCAATGCGTGGGTCGTTGGGCTGGATAAACTCCGCCTCTTTCACCCAGTGATGATGAATATCCACTACGATGGGGCAGAGATCTTTCGCCTGTAGCACATCGTCCAGCGAGCAGGAGATCTCGTCGTTCTCAACGGTCAGCATCCGCCGGGCTTCCGGGCTGAGCCTGCCGAACGCGCTTTTGAACCCGGCAAATCCCCCTTTACCATTCATATGAATGTTGATTTTGAAATCCTGGAAGGTTTTGCCATAGCCCATCAGCGTGGCGCAGAGCGTATGGTATTCCACATCCTCCAGCGCGCGCTCCACGACCAGCACATTATCCGAGGCGAGAACCGAGTATTGCCCAGGGTGAAACGAGAGGCGGATATCATTCGCCCGGGCAAACTCCCCGCATTTGGTAAACAACGGATAGAGCTCCGGCAAGAACTCTTTATACAGCGCCGTGGCCTCGGGCACGGTATAGAGCGGCAGCAGGTCGCTGCCGATGCGCATCATCCGCAGCGCGGGGGGCAGCTGCGCCAGCTCTTGAAAAAGCAGATAGAGGTTGGTCAGGTTGGTCGCTGACAGCGTGTAGATCAGCGTTGATCGCGCTTCGCTCTCCAGACTCAAAAATCGCGTACGGGTGGTGGCTTTAAAGGGAAAACGCTGCTTTAAATCCGGGTCCAGAAACTTACAAGCGAAGCCTAATTTCATGTGTCCTCCACAAGATATCCTCGTGAAAGCTTAGCAGCCACCGTCAGTACCGCCATGCCGTGGACGCGTCGAGAAATTAAAAGGCTAGACCCGCAAGATGGTCGTTTATGTTCCGGGTGGTTCCCCACATCTGATAGGCGAATATGTGACCGCGGCCGAGGTATTTCTGCCCCGTGAAATGCTCTGGTATAAAGTAGTGGCTCGGCCAGCAGCTAATATTGGCGTACCCCAGCGCGCGCACGGTGTCGGTAAGATATTTAGGTCCTGTAACCTGCCACGGCTGGGCATCAAGGACTGTCTGTTTTTCCGTCAGCCCCATGATCAGTTCCGCCATGAGCGCTGACCGTGGCTCCGAGGCCAGATAACCGTTCGCGATAAGTCCGGGACGCGCGATCTCGTTCTCCATGCTGGCACATACCTGGCTGTCGAACAGCCACTCTGCAAGGGGTCTGATGCAGATACTATCCGCATCAACCGCGAAGCCACCGTAATTAAACAGGATCTCGTAGCGCATGATATCGGCTGCACCACACATCTTTCCCGCATCCATCATGGCGTTAATATGCTTTTGATTAATCCACTCTGTTTTTTTCAAGGCCGCGTTGTCCCACACCGCGACCTTCCAGTCTGGGTTATGCTTTTTCCAGGTCTCTATCATCTGGCGAGGGGTTTTGGACTCATCGCCGATCCAGACGATATGAATTATTTTAGGGATCCTCATTGTGCTATCTCCGCCAGCGCTTTATAGAAATGATTTGTACTGTCCATGATGCCATTTTCGATGTCGGATTTGCCGGGAGCCTGGTGCCCTGCCACGGGATACATGCCGAGCCAGGCGTGCTGCTGCATTAGCGGCAGCCAGGCCACATCGACGGCATGATCATATTTCCTACCGCCCCTACGCAGCCTCTCTACGGCTCCTGCGAAGCACGCCTGAAGCGTTGCGCGGTAATCCGCCTGTACGGCATAGGCACAGCAACAGAGTGCATCGAGAGGCCTGATGAGCTTATCGGTGGATTTAAAAGTGACGACCTTGCGGTAGTTGGCGCTTAGCAGCGCGGCGTGCCAACTCACCTTTTTTAACGCGTGCAGAAAATAGGATAAGCGCGCTATCGCGTCCGGATCTTTATTGAATATCATGTCATCCTCCAGGATCAGGATGTTGCCCCAGCCCTGAGTGATAGCGGTTTCGATAGCCTCAAGATGAGACTGAGCGCAGCCAATCTGGCCGATTAAGTGGCGTTTGGCATCAAGCCGGTGAATTTTTTGATCGGGAACACCAAGCAGCTGTAACTCTTTCTCAATGCTGCTTCTGCGGTCATGACGCTCTTTCAAATTGATGTAGATAATCTTGTCGAACACACTCCAGTCGATACTCATTCGCAGTTCCTCCTCCAGAACCGAAGGATAAAGCGACCATAAGCGGCGATTTCTAAAGGGATGAGTGTGGAAATTATTGCGAGTGGGGCGGCTATTGCCGTAGTCCTTCTGTTTAAGCAGAGGCGCTATACTATCGACTCAATTTTTTACGGCTGCCGTTACTGATATGAAAAAAGTTAAACCCCGCACTGTTATTCTTCTTGTTGCCGTCGTTGCGCTGCTGGCCTGGTGGCTGGTTCCGCACTATAGCGATGAGGATAAGGCCTACTACGCTTCCGTGCTTTGCACCGTAAAAAGCAGCTCGCCAGAGGCGGGACTGACCGAGATGGAACAGATGATTGAGGGGGGCAATTCGGATTATGCGTTGAAGAAAACCCATTTCTCTTCATCGCTCGGCAAGGACATGCTTCACGCCTGGGAGCAGCTTAGCGCTACGGAGAAGCAGCGGGCGATGGACGCGCCGGAGCGCTGTTCCAACCTGCTGCTGGCCAGGATGAACGGCTAGTCGAGGTACTGGCTGAAGCGCAGAAGATAGCCATCCGGATCCTGAACCAGAAACTCCCGCTGACACGCCTCCGTGTCGCCCGTGCTGTAGACGTTGTCGCGAAGGAGGCGATATAACGCAACGCCATTGGCCTGCAGGCGGGAGAGGATTGGATCGACATCATCCACTTCAATTTGAAAATTCACACCGCGCCCCAGCGGCCGCACAAGTTCCGCCGTATTCCAGCCGCCGTCGTGGTACTGCTCAAGCATCAGTTGCGCCTCGCCCATACAAACGTAGGCAAACTCAGGGTCGTGGCGTCTGATCATAATGGAAAAGCCGAGGACCTCGACGTAAAAATGCAGCGAGGCGGGGAAATCCGTTACGGTCAGTTCAGGAACCATGCGGTTCCAGTAGGGTTGGTTGGTCATTGTCAGTGTCCTTCGTCTATTTAATGTCGTAAGTGATGAATAGAGGCAATAAAATCATTAACGAAGCCCCCACTATTGAACCTGATTCAAACAAGGATTAATCTTCTCTTACAGTCTCATAGAGAATACGATTTATAACAGGATAATGTAAAAACGATGCGATATGGAACCGCAATCTCTGCTGGCTTACTATTACTTATAGCCGCCTATACTGCCTTCAGGCTTTCACTACCCCCAAAAGTAGTTGGCATTCATAGAGATGGTAGTTATATAGATGTCTTAGTTGAGAACTTTCCCTATACCGATCAAGGTAAAATAACATGGTGGCAGAATAACAGCTCAATGATGAGAGAGTATTTTAACATTCCTTCCGCCTCGGGGAATGGTCAATACCATATTAGCTTTTGGGATTTCAATGAGGGTTACAAACCCATAGGTAAATACGACAGATTATGCTTCGAAGATTTTAAGGTGAATGCAAATTGCATCGATAAGAATAAGCTAATGGAGGTAGTCAGTAATAAAGATGGGCAGGTTAGTATATTAACAGATGAGCGCTATGAATTAGAAAACGGCAAGTTCTTAAAAATCAGAAAGTAAAAGATGAAAACTTTAACGCATTATGAAATTATCGACAAAAAAGAATATCTAAACATAAAGAATTAAAAACATAAAACGATTCAATGGCAATCCACATATGCAAATAAGCAATAACTTATCTTTTACGCATGTAACGGAATGCTTTATAGCTTAACTTAAGCGGGGTGAAAAAATAAAATATTGGAGCAACTATCAGCATTGTTATCGAATAAGCAATGATAGTAATCTGATCTTTATACATAATCGTGTAGAGCCAAACAACTGTCAAGATTAATGCTAGTACCATAGCAGCAATAAATCTTATTTTTAGCTCACTTAATAGTTCATTATAACTTGAACTTTCTTTTTCAATATAATGACGTAAAGCAGTAATATCCTTGCCTGTGAATCCGCTTTCATGCAGATTTTTTTCCATTTCGAAAGCATTCATATCGTCACCGAAACTGTGAGCTTAGCGCCATGATAAATCATTCAGTTTGCAGAAGGCGTAACTCATTGATTCTAAATGGCACGCCCTACAGGATTCGAACCTGTGACCTACGGCTTAGAAGGCCGTTGCTCTATCCAGCTGAGCTAAGGGCGCATTGCGCGAGATGCCCCACCTAAACGGTGGAAACGCCTGGGATTATACGGTCAACGCCCGTTGAGTCAATGGCTTTGGCGTCAGATGCTGGTGAAATGAGCATCGAGCCGCACTTTACGTCCCCTCACCATGCGAATAATGCAAACGTTAACTGACAGCGCGGCGCGCTTCTGACACACTATACACAATCCCCTCTCCTTCAATTTACAGATGGAATCTTCTCTCTGATGGTAGCAAAAATTATTGATGGTAAAACGATTGCGCAGCAGGTGCGCTCTGAGGTTGCGGAAAAAGTGAAGGCCCGCGTTGCGGCAGGATTTCGCGCCCCTGGGCTGGCCGTTGTGCTGGTGGGCAGCAACCCTGCGTCGCAGATCTACGTTGGCAGCAAACGCAAAGCCTGTGAAGAGGTGGGCTTTATCTCCCGCTCTTACGATCTGCCGGAAACCACCAGCGAAGCTGAACTGCTGGCCCTGATCGACACGCTTAACGCCGACGGTGAGATTGACGGCATTCTGGTTCAGCTGCCGCTGCCAGCAGGCATCGATAACGTGAAGGTGCTGGAGCGCATCGCGCCGGATAAAGACGTTGATGGTTTCCATCCCTACAATGTAGGCCGCCTGTGCCAGCGTGCGCCGCGTCTGCGTCCCTGTACCCCGCGTGGTATCGTGACCCTGCTGGAACGCTACAACATCGATACCTACGGCCTGAACGCCGTGGTGATTGGCGCATCCAATATCGTGGGCCGCCCGATGAGCATGGAGCTGCTGCTGGCAGGCTGCACCACCACCGTCACCCACCGCTTCACCAAAAACCTGCGCCAGCACGTTGAGAACGCCGATCTGCTGATCGTCGCCGTGGGCAAGCCGGGCTTTATTCCTGGGGAGTGGATCAAAGAGGGTGCAATCGTCATTGACGTGGGCATCAACCGCCTTGAGAGCGGCAAAGTGGTCGGCGACGTAGTGTATGAAGACGCTGCCTCGCGTGCCGCCTATATCACCCCCGTTCCGGGCGGCGTAGGCCCGATGACCGTCGCAACGCTGATTCAGAATACGTTGCAGGCGTGCGAAGAGTATCACGACGTAAAGGAAGCATAAGATGGCAACGTTCTCTTTAGGTAAACATCCGCATGTTGAGCTGTGCGATCTGCTGAAGCTGGAAGGCTGGAGCGAAAGCGGTGCACAGGCGAAAAACTTTATTGCCGATGGCCTGGTCAGCGTCGATGGCGTGGTAGAAACCCGCAAGCGCTGCAAGATCGTGGCAGGACAAACTGTCACATTCGACGGTCAAAGTATCACTGTAACTGATTAATCCCGCCTTAATGGCCCTTAATTCATAAGGGCCATTGCTCGATCCACGTCAAAGAATAACAAATTCGTCTGACTTCCCAGCAGATTTCTGTTGCGGCCCGCCATGGCTTAAATCACGATAAGTAAAACGTTCTACTAAAACGTTCTACTTACAATTCTACTAACAATAATTACGCCATCACCAGGGTTTCTATAATTGGGGGAAAACCGCATGAGTCTGCTGTCGGGGTTCGTAAAATCGCTCTCGAAGTTATCAATGATTGGCCGCGCATTGATGCTGCCAATCTCACTGTTGCCTGCCGCAGGTTTGCTGCTGGCGTTTGGCGATAAGTTTCACCTGCCGCTGATGATGAACGCCGGTGGGGTTATCTTTGATAACCTGCCGCTGCTGTTTGCCATCGGCTCTGCGGTAGGCCTTGCGTCGGAGTCCGGCATTGCCGCGCTTTCGGCGGCGGTCTCGGTGTTTATCACTAACATGACCATCGGCACGGTGCTGTCGATTACCCCAGAGATGGCCTCCCAGGGCGGCAAGTATGCCATGGTGGTCGGCATCCCGACGTTACAGATGGGCGTCTTTGGCGGCCTGATCTGCGGCATCCTGGCCGCATGGTGTTATAACCGCTTCCATACCATGCAGCTGCCGGAATTCCTCGGCTTCTTCTCTGGTAAACGCTTTGTGGCGATTGCCACCGCGTTCCTGTCGTTCCTGCTCGGCCTCCTGCTGCCCTACGTCTGGCAGCATATCCAGGCGGGTATCGATGCCCTCTCGGTAGTGGTGAACGGCGATAACCAGGCCGCGTCGACCTTTATCTTCGGGTTGGTGGAACGTGCGCTGATCCCGCTTGGTCTGCACCATATCTGGTATCCGTCGTTCTGGTACTCGTTTGGCGACTACACCACCCAGGCGGGTCAGGTTATTCACGGCGACCAGACCATCTGGTTCAAGATGCTGGAAGAAGGCGCTAAATCGTTCAGCAGCGACACCTACCAAAATGCCGGTAAGTTCATGCAGGGCGAGTTCCCGCTGATGCTGTTTGCACTGCCTGCCGCCTGCCTGGCGATGTACCATGAGGCGCATACCCGTAACAAAAAGATTGCGTCTGGTATTCTCTTCTCTGCCGCACTGACCTGCTTCCTGACCGGGATCACCGAGCCAGTTGAGTTTACCTTTATCTTCGTTGCGCCGGTGCTCTACGTCTTTAACGCCATTATGGCCGGGCTGTCGTATATGTGCATGTACCTGCTTCATGCGCACATTGCGAAATCCTTCTCGGCGGGCCTGATCGACTATATCTCGTTCGGTATTCTGCCGTCGTTTAACGGCTACCAGACCAACTTCCTGAACGCGATTATTGTCGGCATCCCGATGGGGCTGATCTACTACTTCACCTTCCGCTTCGTGATCCGCCGCTTCGACGTGAAAACGCCAGGCCGTACTGAAGTGACCGCTAACGTTAACGATAAAACCGATGACGAGCTGGCAACCGAGATCGTGGCCCTGCTGGGCGGCGCGCAGAATATTAGCTCAGTAGGCTCGTGCATCACCCGCCTGCGCCTTGAAGTCGCGAAGAGCGAGCTGGTGGACAAAGACGGCCTGAACGGCGTCGGTGCACGCGGCGTGGTATTCGTTGGCGATAACGGTATTCAGGTCATTTTCGGCGCGCGTGCGCAGTTTATCGCCCAGACCATGTCGGGCATGATAGGCAAGTAACCTGACGCTGTTAAGGTGATAAGGTCTCCTGTATCGTACAGGAGACTTTTTCATCGTTGACTGCATAGCCGTTAAGTTCAGGGAGTGGATTTGAAGAAGGTTAGCATTATTGATGTCGCGAAGCTGGCGGGCGTCTCCGTCTCCACCGTTTCGCTGGTGCTTCGCCAAAAAGGAAAAATATCGACCGCCACAATTGAAAAGGTGCAGCAGGCGATCGACATGCTCGGCTACGTCCACAACGTGGCGGCAGCCAATCTCCGCGCCAATACCTCGAACCTGATTGGCCTGATCCTGCGTGACTTTAGCGACAGCTTCTCGGTGAAGGTGATGGCCAGCACCGTGCTGGAGCTGGAGAAACAAGGCTACATGGTCTTTCTCAGCCAGCCCCTCAACGATAGCGATAGCCTTGAACGCTGCCTGCTCTCATTTAAGCAGCAGGGTGTGGCTGGCGTGCTCTACCTCGCCTCCGATGCCACCACCTCTCGCCTGCCTACGCCGATCCGCACCTGCCCTCTGCCGTTAGTTGTGGTATCGCAATCTCTGCTGGAGGAGGAGTGCAACCTGGTGATGCGCGATAATCGCCAGGCTGCCAGCCTCGCGACCCGCTACCTAATCGAGCGCGGCCACCGCAGCATCGCCTATATCGGCGGTGCGGAAAACAGCCTGATCCGCCAGCAGCGGCTGGCCGGGTTTCGCAGCGCGCTGACCCAGTACGGGCTGGTCACCCGGGAGGAGTCGACGCCGGCCTGCATGGAGGGAACCCACGCAGCGAGCCATGCGACCCGGCAGCTGCTGGAGAAGAACAACACCATCACCGCCCTGCTCTGCCACTCGCCTGATGCGATGATCGGCTCACTCTCCGGCATTCATCATGTTGGACGTACGGTAGGGAAAGATGTGTTTCTGACGCAGCAGGTGGCGCTAGTCGGTTTCGAAGATATGCTGCACGTGAACTTAACGTCGCCCTCATTCACCTACGTATCGTCGGCAAGCGAAGAGACCGGACGCCAGGCGGCGTCGCTGATGATCCGCAAAATCAAAGAGCCGGATCTGCTGACCCAGCGCATTACCCTCTCAGGACAGCTGGTGACGCGCGAGTCAGCTTAACAGGGCATTGCCGGGTGGCGCTTAGCTTACCCGGCCTACAAAACCCGTGCGTTTTACTTCCGGCGCCAGGTGGTTCCCTGCGGGCCATCTTCCAGCACGATCCCCATCTCGTTCAGACGATCGCGCGCCGCATCCGCCGCTGCCCAATCTTTTGCTTTACGGGCGTCAAGACGCTGCTGGATCAGAGCTTCAATCTCGGCTACTTCACCGTCGTCCGCCTGCGCACCGCTCTGCAGGAAAGCCTCCGGCTCCTGCTCCAGCAGGCCGAGCACAGCAGCCAGCTTGCGCAGATGGGATGCCATAGCGTTCGCCGCCTGCATATCTTCCCCCTTCAGACGGTTAACGTCGCGGGCCATGTCAAACAGCACCGAGTAGGCTTCCGGGGTGTTGAAGTCATCGTCCATCGCCTCAACAAAGCGCGCTTCAAAGGCGTCGCCGCCCGCCGCGGCAACGGATTTATCGGTGCCGCGCAGCGCGGTGTAGAGACGCTCGAGCGCCGAACGCGCCTGCTTGAGGTTCTCTTCGCTGTAGTTGAGCTGGCTGCGGTAGTGACCGGACATCAGGAAGTAACGAATGGTCTCCGCATCGTAATACTTCAGCACGTCGCGCACGGTAAAGAAGTTGCCCAGCGACTTGGACATCTTCTCGCGGTCAACCATCACCATGCCGGAGTGCATCCAGTAGTTCACGTACTCGCCGTCGTGCGCGCAGGTGGACTGGGCAATTTCGTTTTCATGGTGGGGGAACATCAGATCCGATCCGCCGCCGTGAATGTCGAAATGGTGGCCCAGCTGCTTGCAGTTCATCGCCGAGCACTCAATGTGCCAGCCCGGACGCCCCTCGCCCCACGGTGACGGCCAGCTCGGTTCGCCCGGCTTGGACATCTTCCACAGCACGAAATCCATCGGGTTGCGTTTGATCTCGGCGACTTCGACGCGTGCCCCAGCCTGCAGCTGCTCCAGATCCTGGCGCGACAGCTTGCCGTAGTTAGGATCGGTGGGCACGGAGAACATCACGTCGCCGTTGTCAGCCACGTAGGCATGGCCGCGTTCGATCAGGCGCTCGGTGATCTCGATGATTTCGTGAATATGGTGAGTGGCGCGCGGCTCGCTGTCGGGACGCAGAATGTTCAGGGCGTCGAAATCAGCGTGCATTTCGCCGATCATGCGATCCACCAGCGCGACAAAGCTCTCGCCATTTTCGTTAGCGCGTTTGATGATCTTGTCGTCGATATCGGTGATGTTACGCACGTACTTCAGCTCATAGCCGAGGAAACGCAGGTAGCGCGCGACCACGTCAAAGGAGACGAAGGTCCGGCCGTGGCCGATATGACAGAGATCGTAAACGGTGATACCACACACGTACATGCCAACCTTCCCGGCATGAATAGGTTTAAATTCCTCTTTTTGGCGCGTCAGGGTGTTATAAATTTTTAGCATCAAAGATTCCGTTGAGACGTGTGTGGAGAATGAACTCAGTATGATACCCATAATTGATAACCGAAGCAGCACCCTTTGCAAGGTGATCGAACCTTGCGGTTATGCTATAACAGGCGACTATACGTGACCCACAGCTGGGTCGATGCTCTACACTACCGGAACAGGATGCAAAAATGGTTACTTTCCACACTAATCACGGCGATATCGTAATCAAAACTTTCGATGACAAAGCGCCTGAAACTGTTAAGAACTTCCTGGACTACTGCCGCGAAGGTTTCTACAACAACACCATTTTCCACCGTGTTATCAACGGCTTTATGATCCAGGGCGGCGGCTTTGAGCCGGGCATGAATCAGAAAGCAACCAAAGACGCGATCAAAAACGAAGCGAACAACGGTCTGAAAAACACCCGTGGCACGCTGGCGATGGCCCGTACCCAGGCACCGCACTCTGCTACCGCCCAGTTCTTTATCAACGTGGCAGACAACGACTTCCTGAACTTCAGCGGTGAAAACATGCAGGGCTGGGGCTACTGCGTATTCGCCGAAGTGGTTGAAGGCATGGACGTAGTCGACAAAATCAAAGCGGTCTCTACCGGTCGTAGCGGCATGCACCAGGACGTTCCTAAAGAAGACGTGCTCATCGAAAACGTGACCGTCAGCGAGTAATCGTGGCGACGCTTTTCATCGCAGATCTCCATCTGTGTACAGAAGAACCGGCGATCACCGCCGGTTTTCTGCGTTTTCTGGCCGGTACGGCGCGGGAAGCTGACGCACTCTATATTCTTGGCGATCTCTTTGAAGCCTGGATTGGCGACGACGATCCTAATCCCCTGCATCAGCAGATCGCGGCCGCTCTCAAAGCGCTAAGCGACAGCGGCGTCCCCTGCTACTTTATTCACGGCAATCGTGACTTCCTGCTGGGCAAGCGCTTCGCTCGCGAGAGCGGCATGACCCTGCTGCCGGAAGAGGTAGTGCTCGACCTCTACGGTCGCCGGGTGCTGATTATGCACGGCGATACTCTCTGCACCGACGACGCGGGCTATCAGGCGTTTCGCGCGAAGGTTCACCAGCCTTGGCTGCAAACGCTGTTTCTCGCCCTGCCGCTGTTTATCCGCCATAAGGTGGCCGCGAAGATGCGTGCCGACAGCAAAGCGGCCAACAGCAGCAAATCGCTCACCATTATGGATGTGAACCAGCAGGCAGTGAGCCATGCGCTGGAACGTCATAAGGTACAGTGGCTTATCCATGGTCATACTCACCGCCCGGCAGTGCACGAGCTGACCGCCAACGGCGAACCGGCTTTTCGCTGCGTATTAGGGGCCTGGCATAGCGAAGGCTCGATGATCAAAGTTACCCCTCATCAGGTCGAACTTATCGCTTTTCCGTTTTAATCACTTACCCATTTTGCCCGCAATGTTAGCTGCGCAACCGTTTTCCTTGCGTTATTTCCATGCTATTCTCTGTGCCCTGTTACGCGCTATGCCGCACATCCACAGGAGTTTTTAGACGCATGTCTTCGAGCAATAATCCGGTACGTATCGCCATCGTGATGGGGTCCAAAAGCGACTGGGCAACCATGCAGTTCGCCGCTGAAGTCCTCGATATCCTGCATGTTCCCCACCATGTTGAAGTCGTTTCCGCCCACCGCACCCCGGATAAACTGTTCAGCTTCGCCGAAGGCGCAGAGCAGAATGGCTATCAGGTGATTATTGCTGGTGCAGGCGGCGCGGCGCATCTGCCGGGCATGATCGCAGCCAAAACCCTGGTGCCGGTGCTGGGCGTACCGGTGCAGAGCGCGGCGCTCAGCGGCGTCGATAGCCTCTACTCTATCGTTCAGATGCCGCGCGGTATTCCGGTCGGAACGCTGGCGATTGGTAAAGCCGGCGCTGCCAACGCGGCGCTGCTGGCAGCGCAGATCCTTGCTACCCACGACCGGGATCTGCATCAGCGTCTGGCAGAGTGGCGTACAGCCCAGACCGACGACGTGCTGGATAATCCGGATCCGCGAGGTGCGGCATGAAGCAGGTATGCATTCTCGGTAACGGCCAGCTAGGCCGAATGCTGCGTCAGGCGGGTGAGCCGCTAGGCATCGCCGTCTGGCCAGTGGGGCTGGACGACGAGCCGGAAGCTGTACCCTTTGCGCAGAGCGTGATCACCGCTGAGATTGAGCGCTGGCCGGAAACGGCGTTGACCCGCGAGCTGGCACGTCATCCGGCGTTTGTTAATCGCGATGTCTTTCCGATTATCGCCGACCGTCTAACCCAAAAGCAGCTCTTTGACCGTCTCTCACTGGCAACCGCGCCGTGGCAGCTGCTGGCCAGCGCCGACGAGTGGCCAGCGGTGTTTGACTCCCTGGGTGAGCTGGCGATTGTTAAGCGCCGGGTCGGCGGCTATGACGGCCGCGGCCAGTGGCGTCTGCGCGCCGGTGAAACCGAAACGCTGCCTGCGGAGTGCTACGGGGAGTGCATCGTCGAGCAGGGGATTAACTTTAGCGGCGAAGTGTCGCTGGTTGGCGCACGCGGCCACGACGGCAGCACCGTGTTCTATCCTCTGACCCATAACCTGCATCAGGACGGGATCCTGCGCACCAGCGTGGCTTTCCCGCTGGCCGACGCTGAACAGCAGGCACAGGCCGAAGCGATGCTGGGCGCGATCATGGCAGAGCTGGGCTACGTCGGTGTGATGGCGATGGAGTGCTTTGTGACCCCTGGCGGCCTGCTGATTAACGAGCTGGCTCCGCGGGTGCACAACAGCGGCCACTGGACGCAAAATGGCGCGTCGATCAGCCAGTTTGAACTGCACCTGCGCGCGATTACCGACCTGCCGCTGCCGAAGCCGGTGGTCAATGCCCCGTCGGTGATGATCAACCTGATTGGCAGCGATCTCAACTACGACTGGTTGAAGCTGCCGCTGGTGCATCTGCACTGGTACGACAAAGAGGTGCGCGCTGGCCGTAAAGTGGGACACCTGAATCTCAACGACAGCGATACCGACCGCCTGAGCGCAACCCTGGAAGCGATCGTCCCGCTATTACCGCCGGAGTATGCCAGCGGTATCGCATGGGCGTGTGCGAAGCTCGGTTAAGCGAATCCGCATTTTTGTCATGTACGCCGGGTAAGCGCAAGTGCAGCCCGGTCGTACCGCTCCTCGTACCATTTTTTTGCTTCCACCGCACAAATGGGCGCGTAAAATAGCGCGATCTGACGTACAACGTTGCTCTTTGATGTGCAGAAGGAAGTCCCATGAGCGAAGGCATGGATTATTGCGCGATCCTCACCGCTGATACCCCCCTGCTGGATGTGCGTGCCCCGGTTGAATTTGCCCAAGGCGCAATGCCGTCAGCGATCAATCTCCCGTTGATGAACGACGAAGAGCGTGCGGCGGTCGGTACCTGCTATAAACGCCAGGGCCCTGAGGCCGCGTTAAAGCTCGGGCATCAACTGGTGTCTGGCATCACGCGTGAACAGCGCATTCAATCATGGCGTAATGCCTGCCTGCATCATCCCGACGGCTATCTGTGTTGTGCCCGTGGTGGCCAACGTTCGCATATCACACAACAGTGGCTGCGCGAGGCAGGCATTGACTATCCGTTAATTCGCGGCGGCTATAAGGCACTGCGTCAGGCGGCAATAACAGCGACGGAGCAACGCGTCCAGCGTCCGCTGATCCTGATCGGCGGCTGCACCGGCAGCGGTAAAACCGATCTGGTGCGCCAGCATCCTGACGGCATCGATCTGGAAAATCTGGCTCACCATCGTGGATCGTCATTTGGTCGCACGCTGCAGCCACAGCTTTCGCAGGCAAGCTTTGAAAACGCGCTGGCGGTAGAACTGCTTAAACGTGACGCGGCGCGCCTGGTGCTGGAAGATGAAGGCCGAACGATCGGCGGCAACCATTTGCCGGGATGCCTGTATGCTCGCATGGTGGAGTCGCCTATCGCAGTGGTGGACGATCCGTTTGACCTGCGCGTGGCGCGTCTGCATCACGACTACTTTGTGCGTATGCAGGGCGATTTTACCGCAGCGCATGGCGAGGAGGCGGGCTGGCGGTCCTATGCGGAATACCTGCACCACGGACTGTTCGCCATTCGTCGCCGTCTGGGATTGCAGCGTTTTGCCGAACTCAGCGCGCATCTTGATACCGCTCTGGCGATCCAGCAGCAGCGCGGCGATACCTGCGGCCATGATGCCTGGCTGGTGCCGTTACTGAAGGAGTATTACGATCCCATGTACCGCTATCAGTTAGAAAAGAGAGCCGCGAAGATTGTCTTTCGCGGCTCGTGGCAGGAGGTCAACGGCTGGTTGCAAAACGGTTAGTCAGCGGTGGCCTCGCTTGTCGGCACGCTTCGCCAGCCAGTCCCCCAACACCTGGACAACCTGCACCAGAATGATCAGCGCCACGACGGTGACCACCATCACCTGCGTCTCATAGCGGTAGTAGCCGTAGCGGATCGCCAGATCCCCTACCCCGCCGCCGCCGACGATCCCCGCCATCGCCGAGTAGCCGATCAGGCTTACCAGGGTGATAGTCAGACCGCGCAGCAGGCCCGCGCTGGCCTCCGGCAGCAGCACGGTGCAGATGATACGCAGCGGGCTGGCACCAAAAGCTTCGGCTGCCTCGATAATCCCTTTATCCACTTCGCGCAACGCGCTGTCTACCAGCCGGGCATAGAAAGCGATGGCGGCAACCGAGAGCGGCACCGAGGCCGCAATCGGCCCGATGGTATTGCCAAGCAGGAACTGCGTGAGCGGCAGGAGCAGCACCAGCAAGATCACAAAAGGCACGGAGCGGATAATGTTCACCAGCACAGAGCTAATGAGATACACCGCGCGGTTCTGCCAGAAGAGGTGCCGATCGGTAACGAAAATCAGAAAGCCGAGCGGCAGACCGCCGACGATAGCCAGCACCGTTGAGATGCTCAGCATCTGGAAGGTTTCGCCAAAGGCCAGGCTCAGATCGGCCAGTAAATCATCCACGAAGCACCTCCACCTGGGCTGTACGCTGACGGATATGGTCGACGGCGGCGTCGACCGCAGCCGGGTTATCGGCGGCGGTTAAGCGCACCACCAGGATCCCCAGCGCCCGCTCGCCGAGATACTCAATTTTGCCATGCAGAATATTCACCGCCACGCCATACATCACTGCCACCTCAGAGAGCACTGGCTGCTCGGCTGAATCGCCGATGAACAGAATTTTCACCAGCTGCCCCGGCAGATCCCGCTGCAGCCGCTCTGGCAGAGTCAGGTTCAAGGTGTGTGAGACCAGTTGCTGGGTAAAGGGGTGCTGCGGGTGGGCGAAGATATCAAACACCTCGCCCAGCTCAACCACCTTGCCGGCGGACATCACTGCCACCCGGTCGCAGATCGATTTGATCACGTTCATCTCATGGGTGATCAGTACGATGGTGATCCCTAACCGGACGTTGATCTCTTTCAGCAGGGCAAGGATCGTCGCGGAGGTCTCCAGATCCAGCGCCGAGGTCGGCTCGTCGCAGAGCAGCACGTCAGGATGATTGGCAATCGCGCGGGCGATACCCACCCGCTGCTTCTGCCCACCGCTCAGCTGCGCCGGAAAGCGGCCTGCTTTATCGGCAAGGCCCACCAGCTCCAGGATCTCTTTAACCCGAGGCGCAATCTCACCGCTGGCCCAGCCCGCAGCCTTCAGGCTGAACGCCACGTTCTGCGCGACGGTGCGGGTGTGCATTAGATTAAAGTGCTGGAAGATCATGCCTATGCGCTGTCGTGCCTTGCGCAGCGTGATGCCTTCAAGCGCCGAGATTGCCACGCCGTTGACCTTCACCTCGCCCTGGCTCGGACGCTGGAGGGCATTCAGGGTGCGCAGCAGGGTACTTTTCCCTGCGCCGCTGGTGCCAACGATGCCAAAAATCTCCCCTGCCGTAATGTGCAGGCTGACATCGTCCACCGCCCGGGTCGTGGGTCCCTTGCCTGCGGGAAAATCAACGCAGACGTTATTTAGCTCAATCATGCATCCACTCTGGTTTCTGGAAGGCGTTGAAGATGTTCTTCGGATCGTCAATCACCGCCCGGTAGGCCGGAGACTGCACCGCAGCCACAATGTCTTTGGCGAACGGTTTATCGGCATCTTCGGTGCGCACCGCGATAACGTTTTTCAGGTTCTCGTCCAGCTGCTCCTGCTTCAGGGCGGAAGAGAGCTTCAGGCCAGCGGCAATGGCAAAGTTACCGTTTACCAACGCGGCGCTGGCGCTATCCAGCGTACGCGGCAGTTGCGCCGCTTCCAGCGGTTTAAACACCAGCCCCTTCGGGTTGCTGGCAATATCGCGCTCGGAGGCTTTGGTCGGATCGATATTCTCTTTGATGGTAATCAGCTGCATCGCCTGCAGGAAACGCAGGCCGCGCGCCAGGTTAGTGGGATCGTTGGACAGGGTAACGATATCGCCCTTCTTCAGCTGATCGACGCTGGTAACCTTGTGGGAGTAGAGGCCCATGCCCGCCGTGGGAACGACAATCAGCTTCGTGAGCTTCAGCCCTTTATCGGCAGCGAACTTGTCTAAATAGAGCGAGTGCTGGAACAGGTTGGCATCGATGCTGCCGTTAGAGAGCGCCATGTTCGGCTGAACGTAGTCGCTAAACTCGCGCACCACGACCTTATAGCCCTTCTCCTTCAGCGAAGGGGCAATGGCCTGTTTGACCATATCGCCGTAGGGACCCGGCGCGACGCCGAAGGTGATGGTGTGCGGATCGCTGGCGTGGGCAAACGGTAGACCACAGGCCAAAAGCAGTGCAGCAACGCTGGCACGAAAGCTGAGACGGCGTCCCATAGATTCTCCCAAAGTGTATTGTGTTTGCTGTATGACGCGCCGGACTAAGCAGCGCGCTTTTTTGACAATTTATGCATAACGCAGACCGTTAAGATGGCATAAACCCGGCCCGGCGGTAATTGAAAAAATTTCATATAGATAGCAGTACCCCGGCAAACGCACGCGCCGCCGGGGACAAGACGCTTATTAGAAGTCGTAACGCAGACGCACCAGGTTCATATCACCCAGATCGTCAGTGCTAGAGGTAAAGACGTGCTCGTAATCAACGCGGAAGCCGTAATCCAGCTGGAAGGTAACCCCAACCCCGTTATCGGTGCGCAGGTAGTCGCGGCCATTCAGGTATTCAATACGATCGCCCATCACGTAGGGCTGGACAGATTTAAGCGCATACTGGCCCACCGGGATTTTGTAACCCGCGAAGTACTCAATCCCCCACGCATCGCCAGCGAAGTAGTGGTCGATAGAGACTTTTTTAGTGGTCATAAAGTTCTGATACCAGCCGCCACCCACGGAGAGGGTCCAGCGATCCGGCGACCAGCTTAGCGCCGTACCGACGATGTTTTGATCCCAGGTTTTGCTGTCGCTGTTATGCGGATTGTAGATTTTTGCCCGCGTGTAGTTCCATGCCGTACCCCAGGTGAGTTCGGAGGTCAGGCGATAGTCGAGACCCAGCGCGCCGCCGCCGGTGCGCTCATAGCGCAGGCCGTTCATCGGGTTATAGTTGTCGTTAAACAGATAAGAGGCGTAGATATCCGCATCGCCCACGGTCTTCTTATACTTCAGCATCTTGCGTGAACGGTAGGAGCCATCATAATCGCCGTTGATACCGTTGCCCGGTGCCTGGCCAATCATGTCGTAATCCCAGATATCAGTTTTGGCCCCGATCACGTCGTAGTAAACGCTGTTCTGCTGGCCAAAGGTCAGCACGCCCCAGGTTTTACTTTTAAAGCCGGTATAGAGCATTCGGCGGCTGGTATCATCTGCCCCTTTGGCATAGTGATTATCCCAGTCAAAAACGGCCGGAATATTAACGCCCACTTCGTAGTAGTTGGTCCAGTTGATGTCATCAAACAGGTAGTAATCAGCCGCGAAACGGAAACGCGTACCGCCGTCAAAACCGTTACGTTTGTAAGAGCCCTTATCGCCATCGCCGGTCATGCTGTTGAACTGGGGACGAATGCTGCCGCCCACGGTAAAATTGAGGCGGCTCAGCGCATCACCTGCTGCCGGGTCCTGCTTTAAGAGTGTAATCTCTGCCTGAGTAGTAAAAGAGGTTACTGCCACTGCTGCGCCGATCGTGATTGCCAGCGCTTTTATTTTTATAGCCATGAGACTATTTCCTTGATGAATAGACAGCTAACTATTTAGCAAGCAAATAATATCGTTTATTAACGTAGGGGTGTTGTGGCTTTTTTGCGGTTTTGTGCTGCTAAAACATCAAGTTGATGAATAATTATAGGGGGATAAAGTTGCGCACCGGAATAAATCACGGCGCGCATAAAAGAGTACATTACCCGGCAAACTGGCGGAACAGCGCTTTCCCTTTCAGTAACCGGGTGCCCAGCCAGCCGCCGCAGATCGAGAGCAGCAGCGCACCGCAGAGCGGTAGCGTCAGCCACAGCCGCCAGTCGGGCTCCCACGGGAAATCAAACACCCGCGTCTGCAATACCGCCAGCGCCGTCTCCGCGCCGATGGCCGCTACCAGCCCGGCGACGAAGCCCAGCAGCGCAAACTCGCACCACAGCGTCGTGCGCAGTAGACGTTTGCCCGCCCCCAGCGTACGGTAGACCACCAGCTCCTGATGCCGCTGGCGCATGCCAACCTGCACCTGAGCCAGCAGCAGCAGAATGCCGCAGAGCGTCACCAGTACCACCATCACCTCCAGCGCCCGGCTCACCTGCTCCAGCACCTGGCCGACCTGCTTTAAGATCGCCCCGATATCCAGCAGGCTCACCGTGGGAAACGCCCGGTTAAGCTGGGTCAGCATGCCGTTGCCGTTCTCCCAGCGGAAGCTGGTCAGCCAGCTCTGGGGCTGGTTATCCAGCGCGCCGGGCGGGAAGATGAAGAAGAAGTTCGGTCGCAGGCTCTCCCAGTCCACCTTACGCAGGCTGGTCACTTTGGCCGTGAAATCCTGGGTATCGCCCATAAAGGTGACGCTATCGCCAAGCCGGATCTTAAGCCGCTCCGCCAGCCCCTGCTCCATCGATACCTCTCCCACCTTTGGCGGCCAGTTGCCTGCGGTGAGCGGGTTGTGGTCCGGCTGATTCGCCTGCCAGGTGAGGTTCAGCTCCCGGTTCAGCGCCTCGTCCGTATTCCCCTCTGTGGTCTGGCCGTTAATCTGGGTCAGGCGCGCCCGCACAATAGGATAGAACGACTCCGGAACGATCTGGTGCTCGGCAAGAAACGTCTTCAGTGGCGTCACCTGCTCGGGAGCGATATTGATCAGGAAGTAGTTGGGACTTTCGGCAGGAAGCTGCTGCTGCCAGCGATCGAGCAGATCGCCACGCAGCACCAGCAGCATCGCCAGCAGCATGAACGACAGAGAGAACGCTGAGAGCTGGCTCAGGGTCGACCAGGGCTGACGCAGCAGCCGGTTGACCGCCAGCCGCAGCGCCAGCGACTTTAGGGTCAGCCGCTTGAGGACGTTGAGCAGCATCCAGCCCACCAGCCCGCAGAGCAGAGCCAGCACCACCGCCCCCGCCAATACGGCCCATAGCAGCATGCTGCCGCCCATCAGCCAGGCCAGCAGCGCAATCGCCACGACAGCAACAATCGGCAGATAGAGCTTAAGCGGCCAGACGTTAGCCACCGCATCACGACGCAGGACGCGGATCGGCGCGGTCGCCAGCAGCAGACGATAGGGCCGTAGCCCCACCAGCAGGGAGATGACCAGCATCGCTCCCGTCGCCCATAGCCACGGCCAGAGGCTGGCAGGCGGCAGCGCAGCGGGCAGCACCGGCTTGAGAAGGATCATCAGCACCTGCTCAAACAGCAGGCCGATAGCTCCCCCGGTGACGGTGGCAAGGGCCAGCACCAGAAGCCACTGGCCGACAATCAGCCTTTGCAGCTGAGCGCGCCCTGCCCCCAGCGTTTTCAGGATCGCCACCAGATCGTAGCGGCTACGGCAGTAGTGATTCATCGCCACCGCCACGGCGGCGATCGCCAGCAGCAGGGTCAGCAGGGCCGAAAGCAGCAGGAACTGCTGCGAGCGCTCAAGCGATTTCCCCAGCGCACCCTCGTCCTGCTCCAGGCCATACCAGCGCTGCTCCGGCTTAAGCTGCGGCAGGAGCCATTTTTCATAATCTTCAAGCTGCTGCGGCGTGCCGCCAAACTTAATGCGCCACATCACGCGACTGCCGGGCTGGACCGCGTCGGTCGCCGCCACGTCGGCAATGTTCATCATCAGGCGGGGAGCCATCTGGAAGGGGTTAAACCCGGCGTCCGGCTCCTGCACCACCTCGCCCGCAATTCGCAGTCGGGCATCGCCCACGTCAATATAGTCGCCGGTTTTTAGCTCCAGCAGCGCCATCAGGCGCGGGGCAAGCAGCACCGTTCCCTGTTGCGGCTTGAGGCCCGGCGGATTGGTTTGCAGCTCGCCATACATCGGATAAACAGCGTCCACCGCCTTGACGTTAGCCAACTGCGGCGTATCGCCGGCAAAGGTCATGGTTGCGAAGGTAAGCTGCTCTCCCACCTTCAGGCCTCGCTTGCGCGCCTCCTCCAGCCACGCCGGGGGAATTTCGCGCGAGCTGCGCAGCGCCCGATCGCCCGCCATAAAGTCGCGGCTCTGCTGACTCAGGCCCTTCTCCATGCGATCGCTGATGTTGCCCAGCGCCAGCACACAGGCCACTGCCAGGCTGAGGGCCAGCCAGACAATCAGCAGCGACGGCGAACGCCATTCGCGCCAGAACCAGCGGGCAATCATGCCTCCTCCCGCAGTTCGCCGTTGACCAGCCGCAGGCGACGATCGCAGCGGGCCGCCAGCTGCGGATCGTGCGTGACCAGAATCAGCGTGGTGCCATACTGCTGGTTCATCGAGAAGAGCAGATCGGCGATCTTATCTCCGGTCTGTCGATCGAGGTTGCCGGTGGGCTCATCGGCAAACAGCACGCCGGGGCGACCGTTGAAGGCGCGGGCCAACGCCACGCGCTGCTGCTCGCCGCCGGAGAGCTGGGCGGGAAGATGATCCAGCCGCTTGCCAAGACCAAGATCGGTCAGCAACGTTTTAGCATTCTCCCGGCTCTGGCGACCGTTCTCACCGCGCAGCAGCGCCGGTAGCTCAACGTTCTCCAGCGCGTTTAGAGTGGGGATCAGCATAAAGGACTGGAATACAAAGCCGACGTTTTGCGCCCGCAGCGCCGCCCGCGCCTCTTCATCCATGTTGTGCAGAGGCTGGCCCAGCAGGTTGACCTCGCCGCTGCTGCCGTCGTCCAGTCCGGCGAGGATCGCCAGCAGGGTGGACTTGCCGGAACCCGACTCGCCGATCAGGGCAATCGTCTGCGCCGGTTTGACAACCAGCTCAACTCCGGTGAGGATGGAAAGCTCATGTTCCCCCTGACCGACGGACTTCTTAAGATAATGAACTTCAACAATGTTTTCCGCTGGCATTTGCCCTTCCTGTTTATGCTTCTGTTTACCTTCCGTGCCGCAGCCGCTGACACGCTGTTGGTTCTCGGTGACAGCCTGAGCGCCGGGTACCGCATGGCGGCCAATTCGGCCTGGCCTGCGCTGCTTAACGCTAAGTGGCAGCAGACGCCGTCGGTGGTTAATGCCAGTATAAGCGGCGATACTTCGCAGCAGGGGCTTTCTCGCCTGCCCGCGCTGCTGAAGCAGCATCAGCCGCGCTGGGTGCTGGTGGAGCTCGGGGGTAACGACGGCCTGCGGGGCTTTGCACCCCAGCAGACTGAGCAGACCCTGCGTAAAATATTACAGACCATTAAGGACGCCAACGCGCAGCCGCTGCTGATGCAGATCCGCCTGCCGCCCAACTTTGGCCGTCGCTATACCGAGACCTTTAGTGCCATCTACCCTGCGCTGGCGAAAGAGTTTAACGTGCCGCTGCTCCCCTTCTTTATGGAAGAGGTCTACCTCAAGCCACAGTGGATGCAGGACGATGGCATTCACCCTAATCTGGATGCCCAGCCGTTTATCGCCGACTGGATGGCCACGCGCCTCGCACCTTTAGTTAACCATGACTCATAAATAATCGGGGACGCCTACGGGTAAAGTTATGCAAAAATCGGTCTTAATAACAGGATGTTCCAGCGGAATCGGTCTGGAAGCAGCGGTAGAGCTAAAGCGCCAGGGTTTTCATGTCCTCGCCGCCTGCCGCAAGCCTGATGACGTCTCACGCATGAACGGGATGGGCTTTACCGGCATCCTGCTGGATCTCGACTCCCCGGAGAGCGTCGATCGCGCCGCCGATGAGATTATCGCGCGGACCGACAACCGCCTCTACGGCATCTTTAACAACGCGGGCTACGGGGTCTACGGCCCGCTGGCCACCATCAGCCGCCAACAGATGGAGCAGCAGTTCTCCGCCAACTTCTTTGGCGCGCATCAGCTGACCGTCCGCCTGCTGCCGGCGATGATCCCCCACGGCGAGGGGCGAATCGTCATGACCTCCTCGGTGATGGGGCTGATCTCAACGGCGGGCCGCGGAGCCTATGCGGCGAGTAAATATGCCCTTGAGGCGTGGTCGGATGCTCTGCGCATGGAGCTGCGCCACAGCGGCATTCAGGTGAGCCTGATCGAACCGGGTCCCATCCGCACGCGCTTTACTAAAAACGTCAACCAAACCCAACAGGATAACCCGGTAGAAAATCCTGGCATTGCCGCACGGTTTACCCTCGGCCCGGAGGCGGTGGTGGCAAAAGTGCGCCATGCTTTTGAGAGCAAGCGTCCAAAGCTGCGCTATCCGGTGACGCTGGTTACCCATGCGGTCTGCTGGTTGAAGCGTCTGCTGCCGGGCCGAGCGATGGATAAAATTTTGCGCGGATGAGTTGAAGGCCCCGCCTCTCAACCCCATGTAAAGATAAACGTGAAAACAGAGAATTAGCTATGTCCGTACAGAATATTGTCACTATTACCGAAGCGAACCTCCAACAGACGCTAGAGCAGTCGGTCAAGATTCCGGTGCTCTTCTACTTCTGGTCCGAACGCAGCCAGCACTGCCTGCAGCTGACCCCGGTGCTGGAGTCGCTGGCCGCGCAGTATAGCGGGCAGTTTATTCTGGCGAAGGTAGACTGCGACGCCGAGCAGATGGTGGCTTCGCAGTTTGGCCTGCGGGCGATCCCGACCGTCTATCTGTTCCAGAACGGCCAGCCGGTGGACGGCTTCCAGGGCCCGCAGCCGGAAGAGGCGATCCGCGCCCTGCTGGAGAAGGTTCTGCCCCGCCCCGAGGAGCTGAAAGCCCAGCAGGCGATGACGCTGATTCAGGAAGGCAACTATGCCGAGGCGCTGCCGTTGGCGAAAGAGGCCTGGCAACTGTCGAATCAGAACGGCGAGTTTGGTCTGCTGCTGGCCGAGACGCTGATCGTCCTTAACCGCGCCGACGAAGCGGAAGCGGTGCTGAAAACTATTCCGCTGCAGGATCAGGATACCCGCTATCAGGGCCTCGTGGCGCAGATCGAGCTGCTGAAAAAAGCCGCTGATACCCCGGAGATCCAGCTCCTGCAACAGCAGGTCGAACTCTCCCCGGAGAATGCCGAGCTGGCGACGCAGCTGGCGCTGCAGCTGCATCAGGTTGGACGTAACGAAGAGGCGCTGGAGCTGCTGTATAGCCACCTGCGCAAAGATCTCTCCGCTGCCAACGGCGAAGCGCGTAAGATGCTGCAGGAGATCCTTGCCGCGCTGGGTACCGGGGACGCGCTGGCCACGTCCTATCGCCGCAAGCTCTATTCACTGCTTTATTGATTAACCGCTATGGCGGCAGGGAGGGTGTAAATGCTTATCGTGATCCCGGTACTTATTTTCGTCGCGCTGGTGATTGTCGGCGCGGGCGTGAAGATTGTGCCGCAGGGCTATCAATGGACCGTGGAGCGCTTCGGCCGTTATACTAAATCGTTACAGCCAGGCCTGAGCCTGGTTGTGCCGTTTATGGATCGTATTGGCCGCAAAATCAATATGATGGAGCAGGTGTTGGATATCCCTTCACAGGAGGTGATCTCCAAGGATAACGCCAACGTTACCATCGATGCGGTGTGCTTTATTCAGGTGATCGACGCCCCGAAAGCGGCCTACGAGGTGAGCAATCTAGAGCTGGCCATCATCAACCTGACGATGACCAACATCCGTACCGTTTTAGGGTCGATGGAGCTGGACGAGATGCTCTCCCAGCGCGATAACATCAACACTCGTCTGCTGCACATCGTTGATGAGGCGACCAACCCCTGGGGCATCAAGGTGACGCGCATTGAGATCCGCGACGTGCGCCCGCCTGCCGAGCTTATCTCCTCCATGAACGCCCAAATGAAGGCCGAGCGAACCAAGCGCGCCTACATTCTGGAAGCGGAAGGGATCCGCCAGGCGCAGATTGTTAAAGCCGAAGGGGAGAAGCAGTCGAAGATCCTCAAGGCTGAAGGTGAGCGGCAGTCGGCGTTTTTGCAGGCCGAAGCGCGTGAGCGTTCGGCAGAAGCAGAAGCCCGTGCGACCCAGATGGTTTCCGAGGCGATTGCCGCGGGGGATATTCAGGCGGTGAACTACTTCATCGCGCAAAAATACACCGAGGCGCTACAGCATATCGGATCATCAAGTAATAGTAAGGTGGTGCTGATGCCGCTGGAGGCCAGCAGTCTGATGGGCTCTATCGCTGGGATCGCCGAGCTGGTGAAAGAGAGCGCCAGCGAACGGAAAAGCGTATGATCGACAGCCTGCTTCAGCACCCTCACCTCCTCTGGCTAAGCCTCGGCGGCCTGTTGCTGGCAGCCGAGATGCTGGGCGGCAACGGCTATCTGCTGTGGAGCGGCGTGGCGGCGGTGGTAACAGGCTTGCTGGTCTGGCTGCTGCCGTTCGGCTGGGAGTGGCAGGGTGCGCTGTTTGCCCTGCTCACCCTGCTGGCAGCATGGCTGTGGTGGCGCTGGCTGGCCCGCCGGGTGCGCGAGCAGAAGCCTGCCGACGCGGCGCTTAACCAGCGCGGTGTTCAGCTGGTGGGCAAACACTTTACCCTCGACACGGCTCTGGTCAACGGCCGCGGTCATATGCGCGTCGGCGACAGCACCTGGCCGGTGAGCGCCGACGACGATCTGCCCGCTGGGACGCCGGTGGAAGTGGTGGCGGTTGAGGGCATTACTCTGCGCATCAAAGCGCGCTAGCTCTCCTTAGCCGAGTGCCGGTGGCAGCAGCCGGAGAGGTTATCGATAATCGGGCAGTCGGCACTGTCGTCGCCCGGACAGGCGTTCGCTAAATCCAGCAGCTGGTCGCGCATCGCCTGTAGCTCGACAATGTGGCGCTCAATCTCCGCCACCTTTTGTAAGGTATAGGCTTTCACGTCGGCGCTGTGTCGGGCCGGATCGTTAAACAGGGTGACCAGCTCGCCGCACTCCTCCAGATTAAACCCCACCAGCCGCGCCTGGCGCAGCAGGGTCAGCTCGTCCAGATGCTGCTGCGTGTAGCTGCGATAGCCGTTTTCGCTGCGCAGCGGCGGCGTCACCAGCCCCTTCTCTTCATAAAAGCGGATCGCCTTGCTGGTTAAACCTGTCTTTTTTGCTACATCGCTGATGTTCATGGTTGCCCCCTGACCTTCCCCTTAATGGAAGGTTTACGTTCCTCCACGCTATTCACTCTCTGCTCAAAGGTCAACCTCTTTTAGGTGTCCGAAAAATGCGTGCAGGCTAATGGATCGAAGAATGATTTGACTTAAGTCAACATGACTGGAGTTGAGAAGCTTAGGCTCCTGTATTAGAGAAACCAAGGAGATAGATATGACATGGAAAAACGAAAGCTTACAATTTCTTTCACCTTATTATTCCTTTTATTAATGAATTATAGGGAAGCATTGGCAAAAGATATCATTTATAACGATTTGTTATCCAATCAGGACGTGGAGAAGTGCGCCGCCAAACCAGATGAGGAAAGCTATGATTGTTCTGATAAATTGATACAAAACTCAGATAACAACTTACAGGATAGCTTTAGAAACAAGCTTAAAGAAATAGAATCAGCTAATTATTCGCAATGGTGGATGGGGAGTGAGGAGCAGCGGAAAACCATGAGCGTAAACTTTGCTAACAGCCAGAAAGCATGGGAGCAGTACAAACTCACCTACTGTAAATCAGCAGCAGCACCCTATGAAAACACGCATGGATACGGTGATACGTTATCAAGCTGTTTTATAAACATGAACCGTAAAAGGGTCGCTGAGATAAATATGTTCTCTGTTGATTCGGCTAGGTAAAAACGGGGCGCATAATGAAAAAATATAAGAGACTATTTATATCGTTACTTCTTACACCCCAGGTTTCCTTTTCCCAAAGCATAATAAACAACCATGAGGTAGACCTCTGTATCCAAAAATACAAGGATGAAAACAGCGAGTGTCTGGAAGACATATCTGACAAGTCAGAGGAAAAGCTGAGGGAGGCATATAGTGCCAAGCTTAAAGAGCTAGAGAACTTCGACTATAACCAGTGGTGGATGGGCACCAGAGAGCAAAAAGATAACATGCTTACTCTCTTCAAGAAAAACCAGAAAAACTGGCTTACCTGGCGATATGATTATTGCGCATTAGCCACCACTGCAACCCAAAATACCCATGGTTTTGCGAACGCCATTACCGCTTGCACGATAAATCTTAATAGCCAAAGAGTGAATCAAATCAAGATGATCGTTCCGAGTCCTGCTGAGACATAGCCGTTTACCCGCAGCCAGAATGCACTATCTCTCCCTTTTACTTGACCTTCCCCTTAATGGAAGGTTTAAGCTTATAGACAGTTAGCCAACACACCGGCTCAGACAATCCTACTATATGCACAGGAGTATGATGATGTCCCACACAATTGAACTGGCGCTGGAGGGTCTCTCCTGCGGCCACTGCGTCAAACGGGTGAAAGAGAGTCTTGAACAGCGGCCCGACGTGGAGCGTGCCGAGGTGACCATTGAGCGCGCGGAAGTCATCGGTAGTGCCGATGCGGATGCGCTGATCGATACCGTTAAACAGGCCGGATACGGGGCGACGCTTAGCCACCCAAAGGCTGATCCGCTGGCAGAGTCATCACCTCCGTCGGAAGCACTGACAGCGGCCGAAACTGAGCTTCCGGCAGCGGATGACACCGACGACAGCCAGCAGCTGTTGTTGAGTGGCATGAGCTGCGCCAGCTGCGTTACCCGAGTGCAGAAAGCCTTGCAGGCAGTACCCGGCGTAACCCAGGCACGGGTCAATCTGGCGGAGCGCTCTGCGCTGGTGATGGGCAGTGCCTCCGCCGCTGAATTAGTTAACGCGGTGGAGAAAGCGGGCTACGGTGCGGAGGCGATTGACGACGACGCCACCCGCCGCGAACGCCAGCAGGAGACCGCCGTTGCTACCATGAAACGCTTCCGCTGGCAGGCGATTGTTGCTCTGCTGGTGGGTATCCCGGTGATGGTCTGGGGGATGGCGGGTGACAATATGATGGTCACCGATGCCAACCGCAGCCTGTGGCTGGCTATCGGCCTGATCACCCTGGCGGTGATGGTCTTTGCCGGGGGCCACTTCTACCGCAGCGCGTGGAAAAGCCTGCTCAACCGTACCGCGACCATGGACACGCTGGTCGCACTGGGTACCGGGGCGGCCTGGCTCTACTCGATGAGCGTTAACCTCTGGCCGGCGTGGTTCCCGATGGAGGCGCGTCACCTCTACTATGAAGCCAGCGCAATGATTATCGGCCTGATCAACCTCGGCCATATGCTGGAGGCGCGCGCCCGCCAGCGTTCATCGAAAGCGCTGGAGCGCCTGCTCGATCTCACCCCACCCACCGCCAGAGTAGTGACCGATGCCGGGGAGGAGATCGTTCCCCTTGCCGAGGTTCATCCGGGCATGACCCTGCGCCTGACAACCGGCGATCGGGTTCCGGTTGATGGCGAGATCGTCCAGGGCGAAGCCTGGTTTGATGAGGCGATGCTGACCGGCGAACCCGTTCCGCAGCAGAAGCAGCGGGACGATACGATCCACGCCGGGACGGTGGTCTCTGACGGCAGCGTACTGTTTCGTGCCAGCCGCACCGGTAGCCACACTACCCTCTCGCGCATCGTCCGTCTGGTGCGTCAGGCCCAGAGCAGCAAGCCGGAAATCGGTCAGCTGGCGGACAGGATCTCCGCGGTCTTCGTGCCGGTTGTGGTCGCCATCGCGTTGATTAGCGGCGCGATCTGGTACGTTTTCGGCCCTGCACCGCAGATTGTCTATACCCTGGTGATCGCCACCACGGTGCTGATTATCGCCTGCCCCTGTGCGCTCGGACTGGCAACGCCAATGTCGATTATTTCTGGCGTCGGTCGCGCCGCCGAGTTCGGCGTGCTGGTGCGCGATGCCGATGCGCTACAGCGTGCCAGCCAGCTCGATACGCTGGTGTTTGATAAGACCGGCACCCTTACCGAGGGCCGCCCGCAGGTTACCGCCGTGCTGACCTACAGCGAACTCTCCAGCCAGCAGGCGCTGAGCCTGGCTGCCGCGCTGGAGCAGGGTTCGAGCCATCCGCTGGCCCGCGCCATTATCGACAAAGCCGGAACGGAGTCTTTACCTGAGGTGAACAACTTTCGTACCCTGCGCGGGCTGGGCCTGAGCGGAGAGAGCGACGGTCGCCGCCTGCTGTTGGGCAACCAGGCCTTGCTGAATGAACAGGGTATTGATACCGCCGCGCTGGAAAGCGATATCGCCACCCAGGCGGCCACGGGCGCAACGCCGGTGCTGCTGGCGGTGGACGGCAAGGCGGCAGCGCTGTTTGCCATTCGCGATCCGCTGCGTGAGGATAGCGTGGCGGCACTGCAGCGCCTGCATCAGGCTGGCTATCGTCTGGTGATGCTCACCGGTGACAACGCCGTTACCGCCAACGCTATTGCTAAAGAGGCCGGGATTGACGAGGTGATCGCCGGAGTGCTGCCGGATGGCAAAGCCGCCGCGATTCAGACGCTGCAACGCCAGGGGCGTCAGGTCGCGATGGTGGGCGATGGTATCAACGACGCCCCGGCGCTGGCCCAGGCCGAGGTGGGGATCGCCATGGGCGGCGGCAGCGACGTGGCAATTGAGACCGCCGCCATCACCCTGATGCGCCACAGCCTGATGGGCGTGGCCGATGCGCTGGCCATCTCCCGCGCTACGCTGCGCAACATGAAGCAGAACCTGGTGGGGGCGTTTATCTACAATTCGCTGGGCATTCCGATTGCCGCCGGGATCCTCTGGCCGCTGACCGGAACGCTGCTAAACCCGGTGGTCGCCGGGGCGGCAATGGCGCTCTCCTCCATTACGGTGGTGAGCAACGCCAACCGCCTGCTGCGCTTTACCCCAAAAGAGTAGCCATTTGCACCTTCTCCCGGCTCGCGCTAGCATGCACTTTTCAGCCGGGAGAGCCTATGGGCCTGTTTAGCCGTTTAAAAATGCTGTTGGGCGGGCTGTATACTCGCACCTATTCGTGGCCCGCGCTGGACGTCACTCTGCCGGGCGGGCGCTATCTGCATCTTGTTGGCAGCATCCATATGGGTACCCGCGACATGTCTCCCCTGCCGGAGGGGCTGCTGCGCAAGCTCAAACAGGCCGACGCGCTGATCGTCGAGGCCGACGTCTCCGTCAGCGGTTCCCCGTTCTCTGAACTTCCCCCGCGCCCGCCGCTGGCCGAGCGGCTTGATCCCGCCCAGCTGGCCGATCTATCCCGTGTGCTAAACGAGCTTTCCCTGCCGCTGGAGACCTTTGATCAGCAGCCGGCCTGGAAAATCGCTTTGGTATTGCAGGCGACCCAGGCCCAGCGCCTCGGCCTGCGCCCCGACTACGGTATCGACTACCAGATGCTACAGGCCGCCCATGACAGGCAGATGCAGGTGATCGAGCTGGAGGGTACGGCGGATCAGGTAAACCTGCTCTGTCAGCTGCCGGAGGATGGCAAAGCGCTGCTGCTGGATACCCTCACCCACTGGCATACCAACGCCAGGCTGCTGCAGGTGATGCTGAGCTGGTGGCTCAATAGTCCCCCTGCCGAGGCGTCACAGTCGCTCCCCTCTACCTTTAGCCAGCCGCTCTACGACGTGCTGATGCACCAGCGTAACCAGGCCTGGTGTAAACGGCTGCTGGCGCTGCCGCCGGGCCACTATGTCGTCGCGGCCGGTGCGCTGCACCTCTATGGCGAAGGAAATTTGCCCACCCTGCTGCGGCAGAAAATTAGCCCCTAAACGGCAAGATGGTACTATTTTTGCGAACGTCGACAGGCGTATGCTGATAGCTCGATCATCCGTGGTAAGAAGGATTTTTATGACCCCCGCCGTAAAGTTACTCGAAAAGAATAAGATCCCTTTTCAGCTGCACAGCTACGATCACGATCCCAATGAAACTAACTTTGGTGATGAGGTGGTGCGTAAGCTTGGTCTGAACGCCGACCAGGTCTACAAGACGCTGCTGGTCGCGGTAAACGGCGATATGAAGCAGCTGGCGGTCGCGGTGACGCCGGTAGCAGGTCAGCTGGATCTGAAAAAGGTGGCGAAGGCGCTGGGCGCGAAGAAGGTTGATATGGCCGATCCCGCCGTTGCCCAGCGCACCACCGGCTATCTGGTAGGCGGCATCAGCCCGCTGGGGCAAAAAAAGCGCCTGCCGACGCTCATCGACGCTCCTGCTCAGGAGTACGCGACGATCTACATCTCCGGTGGCAGACGCGGGCTGGATATTGAGCTGGCGGCAGGCGATCTGGCGAAGATGCTGGACGCAAAATTCGCCGATATCGCCCGCCGGGATTAACGTTACTGCCAGTTCACCTCGCCCTGCGGCTCAAGGGTTGCTGCATCCAGCGGTGAATTCTGCTGGATGTACTGCTTCAGCACTTCGGCGTCGATAAAGCCGGTATTAACGTAGCCGGGCTTATCGTCCAGACGCGGATAGCCGTCGCCGCCGGTGGCGTTGAAGCTGAGGGTCGCCATACGGTAGGTTTTAGCGGGATCGACCGGCTCACCGTTGATCTTCAGATCGTTAAGCGTGCCGTTCGCCATCGTAAAGCTGACGTGGCTAAACTGCGGATAGGCTCCGGAGTTAGGCTTCATCTGCGCGACGGCGGTGAGGTAGTCCACCACCTCTTTTCCGGTCATATCAACATAGACCACGACGTTGCCAAACGGCTGCACCTTCAGTACGTCTTTATAGGTGATATCCCCTGCCGCAATGCTGTCGCGGATCCCGCCTCCGCTCATCACCGCAAAGCTAGCCCCGGTACGCGCCATCTGGGCGGCGAGGATGAGGTGGCCAAGGTTGGTCTGTACAAAGCGCACCTTGCTGCGATCGCCCTCAAGAGGTGCATTGACCGAACCAATTTTCACCGCCAGCTGCGCCTTGCCTTTGTTCTGGAACGGCGTCAGCAGCGAGAGCATCTGGGCGTTTTCAGGAATTTCCGGCGCATAGAGCACGCGCTCGCTGTCACCGTTGTCGTAAACAATCTTTTTCTTTAGGTTTATAGGGATCAGCTGATAGTGCACCAGTTTCATCTCACCGTTGCGGAACTCAAAGTCGGCACGGCCAACATATTTACCCCACTCATGAGCCTGCACGATCCAGATCCCGTTCTGGCGGTCCGGTGCGCAGGGCGTGCCCGGCACGTAGTCCACCTGCTTTTTATTCTCTGCTGCCATGCAGACCGGATTTTGTGAGTGACCACCGACTATCATCGCCAGTGACCCCGCAGGCAGGCTGCGTGCCATTTCAACATCGCCCGGCGCGTTGGAGCCGTGCTCGCCGTTGTCGTAATGTCCCATATGGGTGGTGGCGATCAGGACGTCCGGGCGCTCTTTCTCATCCAGACCATTCAGCTCCTGAATCACTAGCTTCGCCTCGTCGGCGGGCTTGCGGAACTCAATGTCGGTGAAGAACTCTGGATTGCCAATTTTGGCGGTGTCGTCGGTGGTCAGGCCGATAACACCGATTTTCAGATCCTGACGCTTGAAGATAGCCCACGGCTTAAAGAGGCGCTCGCCGGTGCTCTTCTGGTAGATATTGGCCGACAGGAAGGGAAACTTAGCCCACTTTTCCTGCTGGCGCAGCACCTCTAGCGGATTATCAAACTCGTGGTTGCCTACCGCCATTGCATCGTAGCCGATGAGGTTCATGCCGCGGAAGTCCGGCTCGGCGTCCAGCAGATCGGATTCCGGCACGCCAGTGTTGATGTCGCCACCGGAGAGCACCAGCACGCTGCCCCCTTCGGCAGCCACCTCTTTGCGGACGCTGTCCACCAGCGTCTTCTGCGCCGCCAGACCATACTCCCGGTCGTCGCTACGCCAGAAGTGGCCGTGGTGATCGTTGGTATGCAGAATAGTAATTTTATAGGTTTTATCTTTTTCGTAGGCTTGGGCAGGCAGACTGGTCAGCCCCCACGTGGCGAGAAGTGCCAGCGCAACGCCCTGCTTTAACATATTCATTTCTCTCTCCCTGATGACATAACACACGCAAAAGTAGCGCGGGGACAGAGAATAAACAAATAGGATTTTATGTCTGCGACTTCCCTCAAAGAGTCGTCACGGGTATCTTAGGCTGCTAATAATCAGGAAGCATTAAGAACTCCTGCACTCCAATTAAAGACAAAAAGTGACATTTTATGGCAACGAACCAACCCGCCGACGTGCTTCCGGGCGCTAACGCGTCGCCAGCGCACGGGCGCACGGCATTTGGCATTCTCGGGGCGATCAGCCTCTCGCATCTTCTCAACGATATGCTGCAGTCGCTGATCCTCGCCCTCTACCCGCTGCTACAAGCTGACTTCTCGCTGAGCTTTGTGCAGATCGGCATGATCACCCTCACCTTCCAGCTGGCTTCATCTGTGTTCCAGCCCGTGGTGGGCTACTACACGGATAAGCATCCGATGCCGTGGTCGCTGCCTATCGGCATGTGCTTTACCCTCTGCGGCCTGGTGCTGCTGGCGCTGGCGGGCAGCTTTGAGATGGTGCTGCTGGCGGCAGCGCTGGTGGGCACCGGATCCTCTGTATTTCACCCGGAGTCCTCCCGCGTGGCGCGTATGGCCTCCGGCGGACGGCATGGTCTGGCTCAGTCCATCTTCCAGGTGGGCGGCAACTTTGGCAGCGCGCTCGGGCCGCTGCTGGCGGCGCTGATCATCGCCCCCTACGGCAAGGGAAACGTGGGCTGGTTTGTGCTGGCCGCGCTGCTGGCTATCGTGGTGCTGTCTCAGGTCAGCCGCTGGTACGCAGCCCAGCATCGGATCAACAAGGGACGAACAGCGGTTATTGAGCGCAGTCCGCTGCCGCGCAATAAGGTGATCCTGGCGGTAAGCATCCTGCTGATGCTGATTTTCTCGAAATACTTCTATATGGCGAGCATCAGCAGCTATTACACTTTTTATCTGATGCAAAAATTCGGCTTATCGGTACAAAACGCCCAGTTTCACCTGTTTGCGTTTCTGCTGGCAGTTGCGGCAGGTACCGTGATTGGCGGCCCTGTTGGCGATAAGATTGGGCGTAAATATGTTATTTGGGGCTCTATCCTCGGCGTTGCCCCCTTTACGCTGATTTTACCCTATGCATCCCTCTACTGGACCGGCATTTTAACCGCGATCATTGGTTTTATCCTCGCCTCCGCCTTCTCCGCCATTTTAGTCTACGCCCAAGAGCTGCTGCCGGGACGTATCGGCATGGTTTCTGGACTGTTTTTCGGCTTCGCGTTTGGCATGGGCGGGCTGGGTGCAGCCGTGCTGGGGCTGGTCGCCGACCATACCAGTATTTTTGTAGTCTACAAAATCTGTGCTTTCCTGCCGCTTTTAGGGATGTTAACCATATTCCTGCCTGATAACCGTCATAAAGCCTGATTCCACGGCGGCCAAAGACAACCGTTGGCCGCCTGCACTGCCCATGCCATAACACCTGCAAGGCCATCACTGCGTTAATCCCCTCTCAACCGCTTTTTTCGTGTCAGAGCGTGCTTTTCTTCAATATTCAACAATTATTCATCAACATAATGATTAAAATTGTCATAGACTGTAACTCGGGCTTCTGGTTTTTCGACCAGAAATGGATCCACTACCGTGAAAGGAGACGGAATGCATCACGCCACACCGCTTATCACCACCATTGTGGGCGGCCTTGTGCTCGCCTTTATCCTCGGCATGATTGCCAACAAGCTGCGTATTTCTCCACTGGTGGGCTACTTAATCGCGGGCGTGCTTGCCGGCCCTTTTACACCTGGCTTCGTGGCCGATACCAAGCTGGCACCTGAGCTGGCCGAGCTGGGGGTGATCCTGCTGATGTTTGGCGTCGGCCTCCATTTCTCACTGAAGGATTTGATGGCGGTAAAGTCCATCGCCATTCCCGGCGCTATCGCACAGATTGCTGTGGCGACGCTGCTGGGTATGGCGCTCTCCGCCATGATGGACTGGCCATTAATGACCGGTATCGTCTTTGGACTCTGTCTCTCTACCGCCAGTACCGTGGTTCTGCTGCGCGCCCTTGAAGAACGGCAGCTTATCGACAGCCAGCGCGGGCAGATCGCCATTGGCTGGCTGATCGTAGAAGATCTGGTCATGGTGTTAACCCTGGTTCTGCTGCCCGCCGTCGCTGGCATGCTTGAAAAAGGCAACATGGGGCTGGCGACGCTGTCGCTGGATATGGGCATCACCATCGGCAAGGTCGTGGCCTTTATTGCCATCATGATGCTGGTCGGTCGCCGCCTTGTGCCGTGGATCATGGCCCGCAGCGCGGCCACCGGCTCCCGGGAGCTGTTTACTCTCTCAGTGCTGGCCCTCGCGCTGGGTATCGCCTTTGGTGCGGTCGAACTCTTCGACGTCTCCTTTGCCCTCGGCGCTTTCTTTGCCGGAATGGTGCTGAACGAATCCGAATTAAGCCACCGCGCCGCGCACGATACCCTGCCCCTGCGCGACGCCTTTGCGGTTCTCTTCTTTGTCTCCGTTGGGATGCTGTTCGATCCGAAAATCTTGATCGATGAGCCGCTGGCCGTTGCCGGTACGCTGGCGATTATCATCTTTGGTAAATCCATTGCTGCTTTCTTGCTGGTGCGCATGTTTGGTCACTCGCCGCGTACCGCGCTTACCATCGCCGCCAGCCTGGCGCAGATTGGTGAGTTCGCCTTTATTCTGGCGGGTCTGGGCATGGCTCTGGATCTCCTGCCGCAGACCGGGCAGAACCTGGTGCTGGCCGGGGCGATCCTCTCAATTATGCTTAACCCCATCCTCTTCACCCTGCTGGAGAAATACCTCGATAAGACCGAAACCCTTGATGAGCAGACACTGGAAGAGGCTACCGAAGAGGAGAAGCAGATCCCGGTGGATATCTGCAACCATGCCCTGCTGGTGGGCTTTGGCCGCGTAGGCAGCCTGCTGGGTGAGAAGCTGATGGCGCAGGGTATCCCGCTGGTGGTGATCGAAACCTCGCGTACCCGCGTGGATGAGCTGCGCGAGCGCGGTATTCGTGCGGTGCTGGGCAATGCTGCCAACGAAGAGATTATGAACCTGGCACACCTCGACTGCGCCCGCTGGCTGCTGCTGACCATTCCTAACGGTTACGAAGCCGGAGAAGTGGTGGCCACCGCCCGGCAGAAGTGCCCGAACATTGAGATTATCGCCCGCGCCCACTATGACGACGAGGTGGACTACATCACCGAGCGCGGCGCGAATCAGGTGGTCATGGGCGAACGTGAAATTGCCAACACCATGCTGACGCTGATTGAGAAGCGCCCGGTCGAAGAAGCAGTCACCGGATAAATTGCCGCCCCGGCAGACTCTCTCCTGCCGCTGGCATTTTATTAACAATCAGGGTATAAAACCCCTTCAAACGGACATTTAGACATCTATACGTTTAGAAGGTGATATGCACACGCAGCAAGAGAATGGGCAGCTTAAGCGCACCATGAAAACCCGCCATTTGATTATGCTTTCATTGGGTGGCGTGATTGGCACAGGATTATTTTTCAATACGGGATACATCATCTCTACGACCGGCGCAGCGGGAACGTTGCTGGCTTATCTGATTGGGGCGCTGGTCGTCTGGCTGGTCATGCAGTGCCTTGGCGAGCTTTCCGTGGCGATGCCGGTAACCGGTGCTTTTCATGTCTACGCGGCGCGCTATATTGGCCCGGCAACGGGATATACCGTGGCGTGGCTCTACTGGCTCACCTGGACGGTTGCGTTAGGATCCAGCTTTACCGCCGCCGGGTTCTGTATGCAGTACTGGTTCCCACATATTCCCGTCTGGATATGGAGCGCCCTGTTTTGCGTAGTGATTTTTTCTCTTAACGCGATTTCAACGCGCTTTTTTGCCGAAGGTGAGTTCTGGTTTTCACTCATTAAAGTCGCGACCATTATTGTTTTCATTATCTTAGGCTGCGGGGCGATTTTTGGTTTTATCATCATGAAGGATGGCTCACCTTCGCCGGGGCTGACCAACCTCACCAGTGGGGGCTGGTTTCCCCACGGCGGCTTGCCCATTCTGATGACGATGGTCGCGGTCAATTTTGCCTTCTCTGGCACTGAGCTTATCGGTATCGCGGCAGGCGAAACGGAAAATCCACACCATGCTATTCCGGTAGCGATCCGCGCGACTATCGCCCGACTGATCATCTTTTTTATCGGTACCGTTTTTGTCCTGGCGGCGCTTATTCCGATGCAGGTGGCAGGAGTCGAAAAGAGCCCGTTTGTGCTGGTCTTTGAAAAAATTGGCATTCCCTATGCGGCGGATATTTTTAACTTCGTCATCCTTACCGCTATTCTCTCCGCGGCGAATTCCGGACTCTATGCATCGGGCCGTATGCTGTGGTCGCTGTCTAATGAAAAAACGTTGCCGGGCTGTTTTTCCCGCGTCAATAAGAACGGCGTGCCGCTGGTCGCGCTGACCGTCTCTATGCTGGGTGGCCTGCTGGCGCTGCTGTCCAGCGTTATCGCGCCTGACACCGTATTCGTTGCCCTCAGCGCCATCTCTGGTTTTGCCGTTGTGGCCGTATGGCTCAGTATCTGCGCGGCACACTTTTTCTTTCGTCGCCGGCATTTACAGTCGGGCAAGCCGCTACACGATCTAAAATACAGGGCACCCTGGTATCCGCTGGTGCCCGTGCTGGGATTCGTGCTGTGTCTGCTGGCCTGCGTCGGCCTTGCGTTCGATCCAGACCAGCGCATTGCGCTTTACTGTGGTCTGCCTTTTGTTGCCCTTTGCTACGGCACCTATTTTCTCACTCATAAAACAAATTCGACGGAGGCTGACTATGCCGCAGATTAATCCCCTTACCGCGCTGCTTAAAAGCCATCCCTTTATTGTCCTCGATGGCGCGCTGGCCACCGAGCTGGAAGCGCGCGGATGCAACCTTGCCGATAGCCTCTGGTCCGCCAAAGTATTAATGGAAAATCCACAGCTTATTCGGGATGTGCATCTGGATTACTTCCGCGCGGGCGCACAGGTAGCCATTACTGCCAGTTACCAGGCCACGCCTGCTGGCTTTGCGGCTCGCGGGCTGACCGAGTCGCAATCGAGATCGCTTATTAAGCACAGCGTGGCGCTGGCGCGGGAGGCGCGTGAAATTTACCAGGCGGAAAACGCCAGCGCGGGTCCGCTGCTGGTGGCGGGCTCTGTCGGGCCATACGGTGCCTATCTGGCCGATGGCTCTGAGTATCGCGGTGACTACGTGCGTAGCGCCGAAGAATTTCAGGCGTTTCATCGTCCGCGGATTGAAGCCTTGCTCAATGCTGGCGCAGATCTGCTGGCCTGTGAAACCTTACCCTCGTTTGCAGAGGTAGAGGCCCTGGCAGACCTGCTGTTGGATTACCCGCAGGCGCAGGCGTGGTTCTCATTTACCCTACGTGACGAGAACCACTTGAGTGACGGCACGCCTCTCACCCGGGTCGTGGACACGCTGGCAAACTGTTCACAAATCGTTGCGCTGGGGATTAACTGTATTGCGCTGGAGAAAACGACCGCAGCACTAAAACATCTGCACAGCCTGACTGCGCTACCGCTGGTTGTCTATCCTAACTCCGGTGAAACCTACGATGCGACCACGAAAGAGTGGCATGCTCACGGCGATTCATGCGCATCTTTGGTGGGGTATTTGCCGCAGTGGTTAGAGGCAGGCGCGAGACTCATTGGCGGATGCTGCCGGACTAGCCCAAAGGATATCGCAGCGCTGAGTGAGCGCCGCTGACGGGCCAAATGCGCTCACATGGATGTGGGTCCCCTTAAAAACCCCATAATAATCATGCCATTATAGAAACATTTTTTAACAATACCTGTTTACATTGTAACGATAATTCATATCATTCTGATAATCACTATCACCTGCAAAGGTGGTGTTCTTGCGGTATGGGGCATCAACGCCCCCGACATCGTGAAAAATCAGGACGATCATAATAATGAAATCGCGTTGCTCCTGGGCACTCAGCCCTTGTTTATTGATGATGCTAGCCACTGATGCTTCGGCTGAGGGACAAAAAGAGGAGTCGATGGTGGTCGCCGCCAGCCGTACGAATCACAGCATTTCCGACATGGCACAGACTACCTGGGTTGTTGAACAGGCTGAAATTGAACAGCAGGTTCAGGGCGGTAAAGAGCTCAAAGAGGTGCTGGCGCAGTTGATTCCCGGTATGGATGTCAGCAGCCAGGGACGTACCAACTACGGTATGAATATGCGCGGTCGTTCAATGATGGTGATGGTCGACGGCGTGCGTTTAAACTCCTCCCGCAGCGACAGCCGCCAGCTGGATTCTATCGATCCGTTTAATATCACCCGCATTGAAGTGATCTCCGGCGCAACCTCCCTCTACGGCGGCGGCAGTACCGGCGGCTTAATCAATATCGTCACTAAAAAGGGCCAACCGGAAACGGAAGTCGAGTTCCAGACCGGCGCAAAAACGGGCTTCAATAGCCATAACGACAATGACGAGAACATTGCGGCGGCGGTGAGCGGCGGCAACGACAACGCCTCAGGACGCCTGTCAGTCGCTTATCAGCGCTTTGGCGGCTGGTACGATGGCAAAGGCAACGAGGTGAACATTGATAACACCCAGACCGGTTTGCAATACTCTGACCGTCTGGACGTCATGGGCACCGGCACGCTGAATATCGACGCTCATCAGCAGTTGCAGCTCACCACCCAGTATTACAAAAGTGAATCCGACGGTAAGCACGGTCTCTATCTGGGGGAGAACTTCTCGGCGGTAACCGGTGCTGGCAGCGCATACAACAAGAACAATCTCGACTCAGACCGCATTCCCGGTACCGAGCGCCACCTGATCAACCTGCAATATTCCAACACTGATTTCCTGGGTCAGGATCTACTGGCACAAATTTACTACCGCGATGAAAGCCTGACGTTCTACCCCTTCCCTACCCTTTCAGGCGGCCGGGTAACCAGCATTGGCGCATCACAGCAAAAAACCGATTTCTACGGCGGCAAGCTTACCGTCAATAGCAAACCGCTGGATGATTTATCGCTGACGTGGGGTGTCGATGCCGAGCATGAAGTCTTCGACGCCAATCAGCAATTTTTCGATCTCAGCAAAGCAGCTGCCAGTGGTGGCATGAAGCTGGATGACGCGTATAACGTTGGCCGCTATCCGGGCTATAGCATCACCAACCTCGCCCCCTTCCTGCAAACCAGCTACGACATCTCTGCTATCACCCTGAGCGGCGGCGTGCGCTACCAGTACACGGAAAACCGGGTCGATGACTTTGTTGGTTACACGCAACAACAGGGTATTGCCACAGGCAGAGCCACCTCGGCAGATGCTGTACCGGGGGGGAAAACCGACTACAACAACCTGCTCTTTAACGCTGGCATTCTGGGCCATCTGACCGAGCGCCAGCAGCTCTGGTTTAACTTCTCCCAGGGCTTTGAGATCCCGGATCTGGCAAAATATTACGGCTCCGGCACCTATCAACTGGTGAACGGCCATTATCGCCTGGTCAACAGCGTTAACGTAAACGACTCAAAACTCGACGGTATTAAAGTTGATGCCTACGAGCTGGGCTGGCGCTACACCGGGGATAACCTGCGCACGCAGATTGCCGGTTACTATTCGCTCTCCGACAAAACCATCAACATCAACAAAAGCGACATGACCATCAACGTTGAAGATGACAAGCGTCGCATCTACGGTGTTGAAGGCCAGGTGGACTACTTCTTTACCGACAGCGAGTGGAGCACGGGTACCAACTTTAACGTCATCAAATCGCAAACCCGCGTCGACGGAAAATGGGAGAAGCTGACGGTAGACAGTGCCAGCCCGTCCAAAATGAGCGCATGGGTCACCTGGGCACCGGGCGACTGGACGCTGCGTCTGCAAAGTACCCAGACGTTTGATTTGTCTGATGACGCCGGAAAGCACATTGACGGGTATAACACCGTTGACCTGTTAGGCAGTTACCTTCTGCCGGTGGGCAAGCTGAGCTTTAGCGTAGAAAACCTGCTGGATGAAGATTACACCACCGCATGGGGACAGCGCGCACCGGGTCTGTACAGCCCAACCTACGGTGCCGAGAACCTGTATACTTACAAAGGCCGTGGCCGTACTTTTGGCCTGAACTACTCGGTCTTATTCTGATAGTTACTGCCGCCTGCAACGCGGGCGGCAGATCGGTGAGTATTAACAATAGATAAAAAAGGCATGGTGTATGCGGGAAGTAATAAATATCTTATTAGTGATTTTACCTGTCATTGTACTTTTCATGTTAATAAGGTTTTTTTCTGGCATGCTCCGCCATCCGACGCGGATCGTTGCAGAAAATAATGGCAAGAAAAAAATATCAACTAATCCCTCATACTTAAAAAAAAGCGCATATACAGAATATTACTATGATAACAGTTACTTATATGAAGTAACAAACAGCATGACGAATGAGATTGAGCTCAATAAAATAATTAAAATCAAGCCTACCTTCACAAAGGTCAATAACAGACGAAAGTGGTCCATTATCTATCTTAAAGCGGGACAAGAAAAAGAAGTCCAGTTTTACCATAACTTAACCTTTGCCAATCAGAACTTTGCTGATTTTTTGATAACGGTAAAACGTGCCAATCCTGATGCGGAAGTTAAAAAGCTCTCTTTTCTCAATATATAAAGAGATGGCAGTCGGTTGGCTCCAGTTTTCTCCCTTCGGATGAACACACCTCCAGCGGCTGAATGGGCTGGCTATTGGCGTTGTCCAGCAAGACAGAGTGCGCTTCACCTTCATCAAACATATGGCGCTCCCCCCACTGCCGCATCGCTACCACAACAGGAAAAATAGCACGTCCCTTTTCGGTAAGATCATACTCTTTGTATGCGCTTTTCTCATCTGGCAGGGATTAGCCAAATCATGACATCACGCATTGAGAACCGTGTTCTTAAACAACGTGTAAAGATTTCACGTAAAGCGCAGAAAGGTGTTAAGGTAGTGGTGTCTGGTGATCGTCCAGGCCATATCCTCTAGCAGGTTTGTTGCCCTCGAATCGATGCGGGTGCACCTCATCCCCAATGAGCTGATTAAGCAGCTCTCACATGTTTTCATCTAGTCTAATGCGGCGCGCTCGATAGCGCTTGTGTGCGATGGTTCGCAAGGATTTCTCACGGCATTGGCACAACAGATATCAACTTTAAGCTGCGTTATTCGAGGATGAATAGCCCGCTAGTCAATGCAGTTAAGGCACATCATGAACAAAATAACCTCTGATAACGTCGAGGGTACTACCACTTGCCAAATATTTGTCGAAGCGGCTCACAGCAGCTCAGCGATTGTTTTGCAACCCCAATATGCCAGCCCGGAAGAAGCTATCGGCTCGATATCCACTGAATTGCTTAAGTCGGGTAAGTCTCTGACATTCAAAGAGATCCAGCTGATGCTGATTGTCAGAATGAAGCTGTCATCTGGGCAGGTACAGCAGGCCATTTTACGCGAGGCGTTGATGCTGGTAACGAACAAAGCGCTATGCTAGCCATGACTGCTCGAACCCGCCCTCCGTTGCTCAGGAATAGCTAATCGCAAGATTAGCTATGTCTTCCTCGCGCGTGTTTTACCTACATTATTTCGCCAGCAGTTCTCTACGCACAATCTCTGCGCCTGCGCTCAACGCATTGAGCTTGCCTCTTGCTACGCGACGAGATAACGGCGTCATGCCGCAGTTGGTGCAAGGATAGAGCTTATCGGCGTCGACGAACTGAAGTGCCTTGCGCAGCGTATCGGCAACCTCCTCGGGTGTTTCAATGGTATTGGTTGCCACATCAATCGCCCCAATCATCACTTTTTTGCCGCGAATGAGCTCGATGAGCTCCATGGGCACGTGAGAGTTTTGGCACTCCAGGGATACAATATCGATGTTAGATTTTTGTAGCTTAGGGAAGATCTCTTCATATTGACGCCACTCGGAGCCCAGCGTCTTTTTCCAGTCGGTATTAGCTTTGATGCCGTAGCCATAGCAGATATGCACGGCGGTTTCGCACTGCAGCCCTTCAATGGCCCTCTCTAGTGCAGCAATGCCCCAGTCATTGACCTCATCAAAAAAGACGTTAAACGCGGGCTCATCAAACTGGATAATATCCACCCCGGCCGCCTCAAGCTCTTTGGCCTCCTGATTGAGAATTTTGGCAAATTCCCAGGCCAGTTTTTCACGGCTTTTATAGTGACCATCATAGAGGGTATCAATCATCGTCATCGGCCCCGGTAACGCCCATTTGATCGGCCGATCGGTCTGCTGACGTAAAAATTTGGCATCCTCAACGAACACCGGCTTTTGGCGACTTACTTCGCCCACCACGGACGGTACGCTGGCATCATAGCGATTGCGGATTTTAACGATCTCACGTTTCTCAAAATCAACGCCGCTAAGGTGCTCAATAAACGTCGTGACAAAGTGCTGTCGGGTTTGCTCGCCGTCGCTAACGATATCAATACCCGCCAGCTCTTGCTCCTGTAGCCCCAACCGGAGCGCATCCTGCTTGCCCTCAATCAGCTCATCACCCTCTAATTTCCAGGGGGACCACAGGGTCTCAGGTTGCGCGAGCCAGGCTGGTTTAGGCAAGCTGCCCGCAGTGGAGGTGGGTAATAATTTTTTCATAGCAGGTGACCTTATATTTATTGTTAATCAAAGAACGGAATGCGTTGACCATTGCTCAAGGATTGTCTGGTAAGGTTTAATAAAGTGCGCTTCGGTAAACCTTCCCTGCTCAATAGCTAACCGGCTGCGTTCTTCTCGATCGTAAACAATTTGCGTAAGCGAATAGTCCCGGTAGTTCAGGCTGGGCTGATAGATATTTCCTGCCGCTGAGTTAGCGTTATAGATCTCCGGGCGGTAAATTTTCTGGAATGTCTCCATGGTGCTGATGGTGCTGATAAGCTCCAGGTCGCTATAGTCACGCAGCAGATCGCCGGCAAAATAGAACGCCAATGGCGCAACGCTACCCTGCGGCATAAAAAAGCGCACCTGCAGCCCCATTTTGGCAAAATAGCGATCGGTCAGGGAGGGGCTGTCCTGCTGATATTCGATGCCCAGTACGGGGTGCTGATTGCCTGTGCGTTGATAGACGTTTTTACTCGATACGCTTAAGCAGATAACCGGAGCTTTCGTAAACGCCTCTTTATAGCAATCTGACTCAACAAACCGCTTAAAAATATTGCCGTGGAGATCGCCAAAGTTATCCGGCGTGCTAAATCCCGCGCCGTTTTTGTTATGCTCGGACAGCAGGACGCTAAAATCATAGTCACGGACGTAAGAAGAGAAATTATTGCCGACGATCCCCTCAATGCGCGCATCCGTTTTACGGTCGACAATGTTGGTTTTCAACACTTCAATGACAGGAAAAGCAGTGTGCTTGCCTTCAACCGCAATATTCATTTCGACGGAGATGATGTCCAGCTCAACGGTGTAGCGATCGCTTTTAGGGTTGTCCCAATGCGCCAGCGCGTTGAACCGATTATCGATCATCGTTAAGGCATTGCGTAAATTATCCTGCCGCTTCTCGCCTCTGGCTAAATTAGCAAAATTTGTGGTGATCCGCGTGCTCTCCGAGGGATTATAATTCTCGTCGAAGCGGAGGCTCTTCACGTTAAATGTAATCGAATTATTCATCGTAATCTGTATGATCTATTGTTAATAACATGATCACTTTATGCCTGAGTCACTGCGTGAGTAAAAGTGATTTAATTTCATTCAACATGAAGAACTTTCACGATCGCGATACCAGCCTGCGCATTTTCATCAGGCAAGCTTGATGAGCACCACGCCCGTGGTTAACAGTGCCACACCCAGCCAGCCAATTCGGTTCAGCCGCTGACCAAACAGCACCCAGCCTGCTGCCACGGTAGCGACCAGGCCAAAACTACCCCATAGCGCATAGGCAACTGAGAGATCGATACCCTTTACCGCCTGCGACAGGGCACTAAACGCTGCCAGCACGGCGACAAGGGATAGCACGCCGTGGAGGGGCCGACGAAAGCCGTTGGAATATTTAAGGGCGATGTTGGCAACGATCTCAAGACCAATCGCCAGCGCCAGCCAGGCAATATGCACAACATTAAACGTAGTCATGCTGCTGCTCCTTACGGGACAGGGTGCCGGATTTGATCAGCGCCACGCCCGTCACCAGGGTGAGTAAGCCTACGATTTTCATTGCCGATAAGGTTTCATCGAACAGCATTACGCTAAACAGCGTAATTAATAAAATACCCAGCCCTTCCCAGATGGCATAGGCGACGCCGAGGGCAATGCGTTTTACGGCAAACGACAGGAAGATATACGACAGTGCGATCATCACCAGCATGAAAATAAATCCCGCCTTGTCATCGTTGACGCTGGCCCATTTCATTGACAGCGTGCCGGTTATTTCAGCCACAATAGCCAGAGCTAATAAAATCCAGTAGCGCATAATTTCTCTCCTTAATGAGAAACAGATATCCGCCGCGCAAAAATAGGCGCGTTGCAGAGTAAAATTAAATTATTAGGAAAAGGAGAGAACGGAACTATAGCGCAGAGCGCCAGTGCTGGTCGCAGATCGAACAGTGGGATGAGAGATGAAGACAGGAGAAAACGATCGGTGTGGGTGCGAACATCTTGTTCATAATTTTACAACTTATCCACGTTGTTGCTTTTCCTCAGTGTGGATTAAAAATTGTCCTCGGTAGTTAAACACGGCCTTATTTTGGCATAATCCCACTTTATTTATCGGGGTTTTTTCATTTCTTTACGTTGGCTGTAAATAAGGTTTGCGTGTTTAACAGAGAAATTCAAGCCCGCCAGCGGCGGGCTCGCGATTAACGCTCCCAGTAGGCCTCTTCCAGGCTATCTTCCCGCTCCGGCAGGCCCCGCGTCAGGCGCGGCGAGTGCTGGTTCAGAACCTGGTAACTAACTCGGTTAGCGTATTTACACACCTGCGCCAGCGATGAGTAGGTCAGCCAGGTGTAGTTATGCTTGCTGGAGTTAGGCACGTTGCTGCGGTGGAAATTATTGGCAGTGATATCGTGCAGCAGCGCGGCCAGTGCACCATCGCCGGCACCGTTGGTGTTCATGATCTTCTCCGGCCCGCCCATGTACGGCGCAATGTGGGAGAAGATACGCAGCGGCTGTTCACAGTCCTGGTGACGCATTGCCCGGCTAAACTCGTACTGGTTAAACTCGGCGATGGCCCCCGGCAGCAGCGGATGCTGGGTTTTACGCTTCGCCGACTCCTCGGTAAAGCCTGCCATGTACAGCCCCACTGGACCGGCGGTGCAGAGCACCAGGTCAACCCAGTCCAGCGCCTTATCGCAGGCCAGCAGCGGATCGCTCAGCCCGGTCAGCGCTTCGGCCTCCTCCTCGTTCATCGCCAGGATCGAGACATTTTCCTTGAGGAAGTCGCGCCACCATTCGGGGTTATCGGCAATCACATACTTGGTGCCGAGGGTTAACACCACCGGCACGTTGTGCTTTTTGGCGTACTCTACCGCCTTCATGGTCGCCTCACGCATCGGCTCGCCTGGCTTGCCGCGCACCAGATAGGAGGAGAGCACCAGCGCGGAGGCGCCTGCAATTACCGACTCGGGGATGCTCTCCGGACGCAGCTGGTTCATATAGCCAGGGCTGATAGCAAAGGTGCGCTCCCCCGCCTCGCCGACCAGCGTAAAGCAGCGGCCAATCGGCCCGTCAACGCCCTGCAGATAGTTAAGGTCGGTACGACTGGAGGTGTTACAGAGGTAGCGATAGGCGTAGCCGCCGATTTCGACGTTGCTGCACATCACGCCCAGCAGCACCGAGCGGTCATCTGCCAGTACGGAGTAGTTGTGCATGGTGTTGCCGATAGTGCCACCGGCAAACTGGTGGGTAATGAGATTGTCGCGGATCAGCTCTTTGTAGAGCGCATCGGCAGCCTCATCGCTGATGATCAGCGAATGACCGACGCTGAGGGCATAGCGCTGGATAAACGCATCGTCCACTTTGGCTTCAATATCCACCAGCGTCTGATCGATACCGACCACCCATGAGGCATTGGCATCGCTCTCCGGTTGGCTCTGTTGCAGAAGCGGATCGCGGGCGTTAACAGGAAAATAGTGCTTGGATTTGCGTTTACCGGGAAATTTCATTCGCGTTAATTATGAATAACCAATTGGGCCGGGAATGGTAGCACACTCCCGGCACCGGGCGCGATTAGCGGTAGGGGGCTGTCAGGTCCAGCATCATGTCAATATGATCGGCGGAATCATTAAGCGCAGGAATGTATTCATATTTCTCGCCGCCGGCTTCGAGGAAAAATTCCCGGTTCTGCACCGCAATCTCCTCCAGCGTCTCCAGACAGTCGGAGGAGAAGCCCGGACAGATGACCTGAATATGCTTCACCCCTTTCTCACCCAGCATCTTCAGCGTCTCGTCGGTATAGGGGGTCAGCCACGGCTCGCGGCCAAAGCGCGACTGGAAAGTCATCATCACCTTCTCCGGCGGCATGCCGAGGGCCGAAACCAGCTCGCGGGTAGTATCACGGCAGCGCTGGGGATAGACGTCACCCTCTTCCGCATAGCGCTGGGGAATGCCGTGATAGGAGAGCAGGAGCAGATCCGGCTCGCCGTGGCGGGCAAACGAGGCGCGCACGCTGTTAGCCAGCGCGTCAATGTACGACCGGTTGTCGGCATAGTCACGGATCAATGAGATACCGGGAATGCTGCGCTTACGTTGCAGGATCCGTCCAAGCTCATCCCAGACGGCGGCCACGGTTGAGCAGGAGTACTGCGGATAGAGCGGCAGAACCACAATGTGCTCTACGTCCTGAGAGATCAGCTCATCTACCGCGCTCTCCAGCGAAGGCGAGCCGTAGCTCATCCCCAGCGCCACCGGTACGTCATCCAGCCGGGCAGCCAGCGCCCGCTGCTGGCGACGGCTATAGACCATCAGCGGCGAGCCCTCCTCCATCCACACGGATTGATAGAGCTTCGCCACGCGCGGAGAACGAATCGGCAGGATCACGCCGCGCAGCAGCGGCCACCACAGCAGGCGCGGCGTATCCACTACGCGTCGATCGCTTAAAAACTGGCGGAGATAGCGTTTGACCGCTGCGGGGGTGGGAGCATCAGGTGTACCCAGATTCGCCAGCAGAATGCCGGTTTTCGCGTGACTCATTCGCGCCTCATATTCATTTAATCTTGAGAAAATATTACTTGTGAGAATAGTACCTGTGAGAATTGTAACTGAAACGGGCGTAAACGAAACCCATTGCTGCGAAAGGGAAAAGCTTGGGGGAAAATGGGGGAAATGGGAAAAGAACATCCCCGGCGAAGGCACCGGGGAGAAACGCATTAACCGAGAGTCTTTAACCGAGAATGGTTTCCAGCTCGGCGCGAACGGCGCTGACGGCCTGAGTGCCATCTACCTTCGCGTATTGGGTGTGGCCCGCTTCGGCCTCTTTCTGGTAGTAGCCGATAAGCGGCGCGGTCAGCTGATGATACTCGACCAGGCGCTTACGCACGGTCTCTTCCTGATCGTCTTTACGAGTGCTCAGCTCTTCGCCGGTCACGTCGTCTTTACCTTCCACCTTCGGCGGATTGTATTTAATGTGGTAGACGCGGCCAGAGGCAGCGTGAACGCGACGGCCTACGATGCGATCGACGATCAGATCGTCCGGCACATCGAACTCCAGCACGTAATCAACGTTGATACCGGCTTCCTTCATTGCGTCAGCCTGAGGAATGGTGCGCGGAAAACCGTCCAGCAGGAAGCCGTTACGGCAATCTTCCTGGGCGATACGCTCTTTTACCAGCGCGATAACCAGCTCGTCAGTCACCAGCTTGCCAGCATCCATGATGTCTTTAGCCTGTTTGCCCAGCTCGCTGCCGGATTTAACCGCGGCGCGAAGCATGTCACCGGTGGAGATCTGCGGAATACCGTATTTCTCCATGATGAACTGAGCCTGAGTGCCTTTACCTGCGCCCGGAGCGCCGAGCAAAATGATACGCATTGCGTAATTCCTCTACGTTTTGAATTTTTATACCCAGATAATTGATGACAGGTATACAACGTTGTTTGAAGCGAAAACCATACCACTAAAGTCAGTATCACCACAAGGAAGCGAGGCTTATGCAGGCGGGTTCGGCGGGAAGTTGAGCAGCTGAATCGTTCCCCCTTACCGGGGGCAAGAGGGAACGGTGTGTAGAGCGATTAAGAAACCAGCAGCTGGTTCATGCGGCGGATAAACTGGTTCGGATCTTCCAGCGTGCCGCGCTCGGCAAACAGGGCCTGATCCAGCAGCAGTTCAATCCATGCTTTGAACTGGGCTTCGTCCTGGATATCAGCGGTGCGCTTCACCAGCACGTGGTCCGGGTTAAGTTCGAAGATGTACTTCACTTCCGGCACGGCCTGGCCCGCAGCGGCAAACAGCTTCGCCATCTGAGTGCTCATCTCGTCGTTGTCGGTCGTGACAATCGCCGGCGTATCGGTGAGACGGTGGGTAAAGCGCACCTCTTTCACGCGGTCGCCCAACAGGGTCTTCACGCGCTCAACGAACGGCTCCAGGGCTTTCTCGGCCTCTTTCGCGCTCTCGTCTACCTCGTCGTTCAGCTTATCCAGCGACTCATCGGCTTTCGCCACCGACTGGAAGGACTTGCCGTCGAACTCGGTAAGGTAGCTCATCATCCACTCGTCGATGCGATCGGAGAGCAGCAGCACTTCGATGCCTTTCTTACGCAGCAGCTCAAGGTGCGGGCTGCTCTTCGCAGCGGCGTAGCTGTCGGCGGTGATGTAGTAGATCTTCTCCTGGCCCTCTTTCATGCGGGAGACGTAGTCCGCCAGCGCTACCGTCTGCTCGGCAGAGTCGGTATGGGTAGAGGCGAAGCGCAGCAGTTTGGCAATCGCCTCCTGGTTCGCGCTATCTTCCGCCGGGCCCTCTTTTAACACCAGGCCGAACTGTTTCCAGAAGCCCTGATATTTCTCGGCATCATCTTTTGCCAGCTTCTCAAGCATCTGCAGCGCACGTTTGGTCAGGGCGCTACGCAGGTTGCGGGTGACGGAGCTGTCCTGCAGAATTTCACGCGACACGTTGAGCGGCAGATCGTTGGAGTCAATCAGGCCGCGCACAAAGCGCAGGTAGTTCGGCATGAACTGCTCAGCCTCGTCCATGATGAAGACGCGCTGTACGTAGAGCTTCAGGCCATGCTTGTGATCGCGGTTCCACATATCCCACGGTGCCTGGGCCGGAATATAGAGCAGGCTGGTGTACTCCTGCTTGCCCTCTACGCGATTGTGGCTCCAGGCCAGCGGATCGGTGAAGTCGTGGGCAATATGCTTGTAGAACTCTTTGTATTCGTCGTCGCTGATTTCGGACTTGCTGCGCGTCCAGAGCGCCTGGGCCTTGTTGATCTTCTCCCAACTGATGACGGTTTCGCCATCCTGCTCGTCGTGCTTCTCGATCTCTACCGGCAGCGCGATATGGTCGGAGTATTTGCTGATGATCGAGCGCACGCGCCAGTCGTTGAGGAAGTCATCTTCGCCTTCGCGCAGGTGCAGGGTGATCTCAGTCCCGCGATCCTCTTTGGTGATATCGGCAACGGTGTAGTCGCCCTCGCCTGCGGATTCCCAGAACACGCCGTTCTCTGCGCTGTCGCCTGCCGCGCGGGTGCGCACGGTGACTTTATCAGCAACGATAAACGCCGAGTAGAAGCCGACGCCGAACTGGCCGATCAGCTGGCTATCTTTTGCCTGGTCGGAGCCCATCGACTGGAGAAATGCTTTGGTGCCGGATTTAGCAATCGTACCCAGATGGTCGATCACTTCGTCGCGGTTCATACCAATACCGTTGTCGGCAATGGTCAGAGTACGCTTCTCTTTATCAAAAGAGACGCGCACGCGTAGCTCACCATCACCCTCGTACAGCTCGGGTTTTGACAACGCACGGAAACGCAGCTTGTCTGCCGCATCCGAGGCGTTAGAGATAAGCTCACGCAGGAAGATCTCTTTGTTGGAGTAGAGAGAATGGATCATCAGATGCAGAAGCTGTTTTACTTCTGACTGGAAGCCGCGTGTTTCTTGTCCTTTCATCGAAAAAATACCTCAACAATGCCATTTGGTGTTGAGGGGGAAATGGGGATATGGCGGAAGAATTTCAAGCGGGGGCAGAAAAATGCCCCCGTTTTTTTTACGAAATGCGGATCTTGTGACGTCCCGCCAGCGAGTGGGAGAGCGTAGTACCATCCACCATCTCCAGCTCGCCGCCAACCGGCACACCGTGGGCGATGCGGCTGGCATCAACGCCATACTGTCCGCACAGCTCGGCGATGTAGTTGGCAGTCGCTTCCCCTTCCACCGTGGGGTTGGTGGCGAGGATCACCTCTTTCAGCTTTTCACGCTCCAGGCGCTGCTCCAGCCGATCGAGGCCGATATCGTTCGGGCCAATGCCGTCGAGCGGCGACAGGTGGCCCATCAGCACAAAGTAGCGGCCAGAGAACTGCCCGGTCTGCTCAATGGCGTAGATGTCCGCGGGACTCTCCACCACGCAGATCTGGCCGTTCTCCTGGCGACGCGGGTTCGAGCAGATGTTACACACCTCCTGTTCGGTGAAAGTACGGCAGTCGGCGCAGTGGCCAATCTCCGACATCGCCCGCGTCAGGGCCTGAGCAAGACGCATCCCGCCGCTGCGATCGCGCTGCAGAAGCGTAAAGGCCATGCGCTGCGCCGATTTCGGGCCCACGCCCGGCAGGCAGCGCAGGGCTTCCATAAGCTGCGTCAGCAGCGGACTGGTCTGCATTAGAACGGCCCCTTACAAAATTTAAAATTAAACATATCAACCACTTAAATTAATTTATGCCACATCGGATTTAATGGAGCCTAACGGCTTAATGAAAGTCTCGATGTTTACTGCCCCACCAAACTTTCGAGGGGAATACCAAATTGAGCATGAAGCTTTCTAATCATAGGCAACGTTAAATTACGTTTACGATTTAGAATTTCATAGACGCGATTAGATTTACCTATTGCAGACTCCAGATCGCCAATGCTTAACCCCTGCTGTTCCATTCTGAATTTAATCGCTTCAATGGGATCGGGCGGAGCGATAGGGTGGTGCTTCTTCTCATACTCTTCTATAAGAAGGCACATCACTTCAAAAAAATCCCCTTCCGGTGTATTTATTAAGGGTTCGTCATCGAACATAGGTGCTACAGCTTTTAAAGCAGCTTCGTAATCCTGTTCGTTTTTGATGAGTTTAATTTGCATCTTACTTACCCCCGTTCAACACTTTCAGCATTGATGGCATCGTACTCTTTATGTGTTCCGATAAATTTCACGTATACCCATCCTCGCAGATAGGCAATGGAGACGATTAAACGGTAATCGTTTCCCTTAATGTTAAAAACTACCCGCCTGTTTTTAAGTATGCTGGCGTTTCGATACTGGGCCTTGATATCGGCTGGCGTTTTCCATTCAGCCTGCAAAACTTCATCATGCCACGCTTTAAGCGACTGCTCTGCATCAGGGTGTACCGCCCAAAACTCCTTCAGCGTTTTAACGGATATGATTTTCATAGCACCACTTTAGTCCCATCATGGGACTTTAGCAAATTTTATCCCATTATGGGACTAAAGGAACAACGGAAATGAGTGGAGGTAGGGTAGTTAAAACTGGCTGATTTTAATTCACTTAAGATGCGCTACGCTCACTCTTAACTCCTGTCTGGCTGACAGGATCTTTTTAAGATCGCGTAGCGCTGATAATGGCTAACTGCGCAAAGCCATTAGAACGGCATCTTAAAGCCCGGCGGCAGCTGCATACCGGAGGAGACACCTGCCATCTTCTCTTTCTGAGTCTCTTCGATACGGCGCGCCGCATCGTTGAAGGCCGCTGCAACAAGATCTTCCAGCATATCTTTGTCATCTTCCAGCAGGCTTGGGTCGATCTCCACGCGACGGCAGTTGTGCGCGCCGTTGATGGTGACCTTTACCAGACCCGCGCCGGATTCACCGGTGACTTCCAGCTTCGCAATCTCTTCCTGCATCTGCTGCATCTTTTCTTGCATCTGCTGGGCCTGTTTCATCAGGTTACCCAGACCGCCTTTACCACCAAACATAGGCTTCTCTCTTCATTCACGTTAAAAATGACAATCGTAAGTCAAACTTACGATCAAATAGGGCGAATGCTCTCTTCATCCAGATCGGCATCGAAAAACCGTTGCAGAGTCTGGATGTTGCTATCCGCAATAATCGACTCGCGCGCCTGCGCAAGCATCTCTTCGTAAATCGCCTGACGCCACTCCAACGGAGTGCGCATCGCGGGATTATCATCTTCAATGATAGACACTTCAACCGCTGAACCGTACAGGGTGTTAAGTGCCTCACCTAAAACTTTTAGCGTACCGGGGGAGTTAAGATGCCGCTGGGTAGTGCGCAGGTGCAGGCAGATACGGCTCCCCTCCTGCTCTTTCCATGCGTTAAGCGCCACCTGTTCAACCAGTTTAGGCAGGCTAAGCCGACTGACCTCTGCCGCCCACGGATCGCGGGCGATGGCCTCTTCGGCGAGCTTTTGCGCCAGCTCCGGCGTCCGCTCATGCTCAAGGGCTTTCTTCAGCGCCTTCGGCGTGGCGACCACCTCTTTCACCTCTTCGGTAACCAGGGTGGTCTTCCAGCGGTAGGCCTCTTTTTTTACCGGCGCTTGCTCCTGGACGGCGGCGGCCGGGCGCGTCTGGATGCGCTCGGTGACCGATGCCAGCCGCTCAAGCGCAGCGTTATTCACCGGCCGCGTGCGGGTTGCCGCTGCCGGTTCACTCTTTTTTGCTTTGGTCGCTCCCTGAGCACGCTGCAGCTGACTGCGGGCGGCCAGCACCTGGCTGGTGGTGTCCGACAGCGGCGCATCGCTACGCGGCGCAGCAGGGGGCGGCGATGGCGGCACCTGATCCGGCGTTAGCACCGCCGTGGGTGCCACGGGGGAGAAATCCTGGGCCGGCACGCTCGGCTCCGGCAGCGGCATACGCGGATGGAACGCCAGCGCACGCAGCAGGGTCATCTCAATGCCCATCCGCCTGTCCGGGGCAAACGGCAGCTCTTTGCGACCAATCAGCATCGTCTGGTAGTAGAGCTGGACGTCGCCCGGCGGCACGGTACGCGCCAGCTCGCGCAGGCGCTGCTCGATAGCCGCCATATCGCTGCCGAGCGCGGAGGGCGAGAGCTGTACCATCGCGATGCGGTGCAGCAGGGTCTGCATCTCAACCAGCAGCGCCTCCCACTCCACGCCGCGAGCCGCAGCCTCGTTAACCAGCGCCATCACCCGTTCGCCGTTGGCCTCTATCAGCGCCTCAATCAGCGATAGCGCCTGGTCGTCATCCAGCGTGCCGAGCATCTGGCTCACCGCCTGGGCAGTAAGCTGACCGTCGCCGCTGGCAATCGCCTGATCGGTCAGGCTGAGGGCGTCACGCAGGCTGCCGTCAGCCGCGCGGGCCAGCAGCTGCAGGGCGCGCGGTTCGTGGTGGATCTTCTCTTCGTCGAGAATGTGCTCAAGCTGCTGGCGGATCTGCTCCACGTCCAGCGCCTTAAGATGAAACTGCAGGCAGCGGGAGAGGATCGTCACCGGCAGCTTCTGCGGATCGGTAGTTGCCAGCAGGAACTTGACGTGCGCCGGCGGCTCTTCAAGGGTCTTCAGCAGGGCGTTGAAGCTGTGGCGCGACAGCATATGCACTTCGTCTATCAGGTAGACTTTAAAGCGGCCACGGGCTGGCGCGTACTGGACGTTATCCAGCAGATCGCGGGTATCTTCAACTTTGGTACGCGAGGCGGCATCGATCTCAATCAGATCGACAAAGCGCCCCTGCTCGATTTCGCGACAGTTGTCACACACGCCGCACGGCGTTGCAGTGATGCCGGTCTCGCAGTTCAGCCCCTTCGCCAGCAAACGGGCAATAGAGGTCTTTCCGACGCCGCGGGTGCCGGAAAAGAGATACGCATGATGAATGCGTCCTAACGATAAGCCGTTCGCCAGTGCAGTCAGCACATGCTCCTGACCGACGACGTCAGCAAAAGTTTGTGGTCGCCACTTACGGGCTAAGACCTGATAACTCATGGGCAGGCTCTGGAACGCTGGAAGGTGGATATACGAGGGGCAATGCTATCACAGCCTCGCCCTAACAGCGAGACTGTGTACTGACGGATGGCAATCAGTGGCCGGGGAACGGCACCAGGCTGTAACAGGTGATGCCCTGCTTCGCCAGACGCTCTTCGCCACCGATATCAAACAGATTGATAATAAAGGCCGCGTCGGTCACCTCTCCGCCCAGGCGGCGGATGAGCTTAACGGTGGCTTCAATGGTGCCGCCGGTCGCCAGCAGATCGTCAACCACCAGCACTTTATCGCCCGGCTTGATGGCATCAACGTGGATCTCTAACTGGTCGGTGCCGTACTCCAGCTCATAGCTCTCGGCGATGGTTTCACGCGGCAGCTTGCGCGGCTTACGCACCGGCACAAAGCCAACGCCCAGCGCCAGGGCGACCGGCGCGCCAAACAGGAAGCCACGGGCTTCGGTACCGACGACTTTGGTAATGCCTGCGTCTTTGAAACGCGCGACCAGCAGTTCAATGCTGAGAGCATACGCTTTCGGATCTTCCAGCAAACTGGTGACATCCCGGAACAGGATCCCCGGTTTCGGATAGTCCTGAATGCTTTTAATGCTGTCTTTTAAATACTCAAGCTGCTGCGCAGTTGCTGTCATGGATTTTTTGCCTGCTAGAAACGGTCATACTCACTGCACGCTTTGGCGGTTAATGTAACTATTGTTTAACATTTAACCAAAGGTGCCCGTGCTCGAAAACGGTCGAATGTACTGGCAGAACGGGACAAATGCAATAAGCTTGAGTGCGCTTTACTGCTTTTGTTGCTTTTCATCAACGCCCTTTGCAACCACCGGGATGCGCCACATAAATATCAGCAAGCAGGCGAGGATCGCCAGCAGCAGAAAACGGACCCACAGCAGCTTAACCAGCCAGAGTGAAATTGCGAACGTCAGGAGGATAATCGCGATGGCCCGGGGTTTTGCGCCGGGGGGCATCGCACGGTACTGCTGCCAGTGGCGAAGATAGCTGCCAAACCAGGAGCGGTAGAGCAGCCAGGCGTGAAAACGGGGAGAGGATCGGGCGAAACACCAGGCGGCTAACAGAATAAAGGGCGTGGTGGGCAACACCGGCAGCACCACCCCGAGCGTGCCGAGCGCAACCGCCAGCCAGCCGATGATAATTAACAGAGTACGTTGCATAATAGGATCGTTATCGGGCTTTTTGGCTAATGTAGCATAGCCCTGATGAATACAGGGGAGAGATTGTTGAAAACGGCTTTGCTTTTAGATTCACTGGAAAAACAGCTCGCTTCCCTGCGTGAGCGGGCCGCACCGCTGGCACACCACGCTACCGTCAGCGCACGCTTTGATCGCCATCTGTTTCAAACCCGCAGCACGTTAATGCGTGCCTGTCTGGACGAGGTTGACCATAATCTCGCTGCGTTGCGCCACGCAGTGGATGCCGGACAGCTGCCGCAGGTGGCCTGGCTGGCGGAACATCTCTCGTCACAGCTTGCCGCCCTTACCCGGGAAACGGCTACCTGGTCGCTACGGGAGTGGGACAGCGCCTCGCCGGGGGTGACCAAATGGCAGCGCAAGCGGCTACAGCATCAGCAGTACGAGCGCCGCCTGCAGGAGATGAAACGGGCGCGCGAGCTGCTGCTCGCCAGAGCCACCGGTTTTGAAGAGCAGCAAACGCTACAGCGCGACGTCGTGGCGCTGGAAGGTCGTCTGGCACGCTGTCGCAGCGCGCTGGCGCGGATTGAGAACGTACTGGCCCGGTTAACACGATAGGGAATAACAGGAGTGAATATGTCGCTGGAAAATGCGCCGGAAGAGGTCAAGCTGGCAGTGGATCTGATTATGCTGCTGGAAGAGCACGCCATTGCGCCGGAAACCGTGCTGAAAGCGCTGGAGATAGTAAAGCGGGACTTTGAGAAAAAAGTCCCGCTGCAGGATACGCGCTCTTAAAACCGATCAGGCGATAGAAGGCGCGCCATTGTCGTCACTCAGATCGCGTTTTACCTCAGTCAGCTCTTCACCCTTGGCATTGCGCAGATGCACTTCCAGCTGATTAAACGCAATGTTGATGCCGTTCTCGCGGCATAGCCGATCGATGGTGCGGTTCAGTTCATCTACCGTGTAGCTGCGATCGCGCAGCTCACGCACGTAGAGGCGCAGCTCGTGATCCAGCGTGCTCGGGCCAAAGGTCGTAAAGAAGACCGCCGGCTCCGGATCGTGCATTACCTTCGGATGATCCATCGCCGCCTTCAGCAGCACCGCTTTCACCTTATCAAGATCGGATCCATAGGCCACCCCAAGACGCACTACCACGCGGGTAATGGTATCGGAGAGCGACCAGTTGATCAGGCGCTCGGTCACAAAGGCTTTGTTCGGAATGATCACCTCTTTGCGGTCAAAGTCAGTAATGGTGGTGGCGCGGATACGGATCTTGTTCACCGTCCCTGAGAAGGTACCGATGGTTACCGTATCGCCGATGCGTACCGGACGTTCAAACAGGATGATAATACCGGCGACGAAGTTACCGAATATCTCCTGCAGGCCAAAACCAAGACCGACCGACAGCGCTGCCGCCAGCCACTGGAGTTTATCCCACGAGACGCCCAGCGAACCGAACACCGTCATGGCCCCGACAGCAATAATCACATAGTTGAGAATGGTGGTGATCGCGTAGGACGCCCCCTGGCGCATCTTCAGGCGCGAGAGTACCAGCACCTCCAGCAGCCCCGGCAGGTTGCGGATCAGCGCCCAGGCTACCATCGCCGCGATAAGCGCAAACAGCAGGCTGCCCATGGTGACGCTTTTCACCACGCTGGCCCCCGCCTCCACGCCGTTGTAGTGCCAGAGCGTAATGCTGTCGAGGTAAGCAAACACGGTGATCAGATCGGACCATATTGCCCAGAAGACGACGCCAAACAGCGCCACCATCACCAGCATGGTAATACGCAGCGTCTGCTGGTTAACCTGCTCAAGGGCGATGGTCGGCTCCTCCTGCGGCTCCGCGCCCTCTGCCCCCTCTTTCACCAGGTTCTGCCGACGGGCAAGCGCACGGCGGTAGGCGATGCGTCGCGCCGCCACGCTCAGCCCACGCAGCACCGTCTGGTAGAGCAGGTTCCACATAATCACCAGATAGACGGTCTCAATCCAGCGGCCGGAGAGGCGCAGCGTGGTGTAGAAGTAGCCGGTCGCCGTCAGCACCATCAGCGCCACCGGCACAATAGAGAGGACCGTCACGGTCAACAGGCGCAGGGCATGGGACTCCTTATCGCGCCAGCTGTCGCGGCACATCGGCCACACCAGAATGCTTATGACCAGCAGATTCAGGAGGATCACAATCTGCCCGGTGACGTCATCCATCAGATGCAGCGGCGACAGCTCGGAGACCACCGACCAGAAGTGCAGCGGCAGCAGCGCCAGACTGACGCGGACGATCTGACGACGCCAGTGGCTGGTCAGCTCCGCAGGCATAGAGAAGTGGGTGACCGCAACGCCGTTTTTCTCCAACACCTTCCAGCACAGGCCGAATACCAGCCAGAAGAGCGCCAGCTTTTTACTGAAGGCCCATAGCAGCTCGCTGATATTAAGCTGCATGGTGAGCAGGATCAGACCTGCCGCCAGGATCAGTAGACAGACCGGCAGGGCGCGGATCAGGTCGATGAGGATCGCCTTCGGCGTGTGCCCCTGACTGTCGTTACGCAGCTGGCCCACCTCGTCCGCCAGGCGAGCCTGGTACTGCTTCAGCCAGCCCAGACGCCAGCGGATCAGGCCCGCGATCAGCAGCAGCGGCAGCCCGGCCAGAAACGCAATGGCTACCGCAGGCCAGGCTTTCTCCCAGTTCACGGTGACTTTCATGGTGCGGAACTGCTCTTTCACCGCCTGCGGGAAGGCTTTAATCCACTCCCAGTCCATCGGTTTGTTGCTGTTCACCCAGAAGATCTGCTGGGTCAGCACCTCTTGTAAGCTCGTCGACACGCTCATCAGCTGCTGCTGGTTAACCTGCAGGTTGATGGCCATCATCAGCTGGTTGCCAAGCTGCTTATTGAGCTGATCGAGCAGCTCGCGGCGCATATCAACGACCTGCAGCAGCGCATCGTGCACCTCATCGTTTACCTCGCTGGCGTGCCCTTCCTCCAGCTTGCTGACGAAGGCGTCGCTCTGGAACAGGGCATCACGCTGCTGGTTAATCTCAAACTGCTCAAGACGCAGGTCGGCGATGCGGTTGGTCATATCCGCCAGCTCGTCGGCGGAGGGCAGCGTCTGCTGCTGCTGGTAGAGAATGCGCGACAGCAGCAGACTCCCCTTCAGCACCGAGATCTGCTCTTTAATATTGCGTTCGGACTGCAGGGCGCGATCGAGCCAGTTTTTAACTTTGATATTCTGCTGAACCAGCGCGTTGCCGTTTTCCGTGGCGTTGATCAGCCGCTGGCTGAGCTGGTGATTGAGCTCCAGCTCCTGTTTCACCAGCGGATTGGCCTGAATACGCGCGGTTTCGTCCGGTGTGACGGCCTCCTGGGCGGTTTTTTCCGTCAGCGTCAGGCGCTTACTGTTAACCGCTTCCTGCAGGAGCTGAAGCTGATGCTCCAGACGGTTGCTGTTGGCCGTCACGTAGTCGCGCTGCTTTTGCAGGGTATCCTGCAGGGTCGTGTTGCCCTCAAGGCTTTTACGCTGCTGGTCGATCTCGGCATTCAGCAGCGCCTGCTGGGCCAGCAGCAGCGTCTGCTGGGTCGGCCGCAGCGCGCCCTCGCCTGCCCCGGTACCGTTTAAGCGGTTACGGATCTGCTGCAGCTGCTGTGAAGCTGCGTACATGGCATTCTGCACCCGCTCCGGCTGGGTTTGCAGCGCCACCAGCTGGCTGTTGTAGGTCGCCAGATCGTTCTGCGCGGCCTGGAGATTGTCCAGCAGCTGCGAGAGTCGCGACTCCAGCTGGCGCAGTGAGAGCGTGGCCAGGGTTTTGCGCGTTTCCTCATCGTTGTCTTTATCGCTGAGCGCGTTAAGCCCGTCCGTCGCCTCGCGCATCTTATCCGGTGCCTGGGCCACCTTCTGACGAAGCTGAGTGGTCTCCTGCTTGACCCGCTCCATCTTGTCGAGGGTATCCAGGGTTTGCGTCAGATCGTCAATGACGAGTTTGTCCTGCGGCGAAGGGTCTTTTTGCTTATTCAGTGCATCAAGCTGGCTTTGGACCTCTGCACGGTTAGGCAGGTCGGTACTGGCGCGGGCATACGAAGCCGTCGTAAACAGACTTACGATAAGCACCAGCACCATGGCAAAAGCGGAGAGCGGATTTTGCGAGCGTATGGAGTGCAGCATAATTTTTAGATGAATGGTTTCTTTACGGGAAAGCGGGCCGGGACTGACCACGCGCAGAGAATATCACGCCCGTCTGGGACAACATAGCAATGCGCATAGCCTCCAGGATATTTCCTGGCATTGTGAAGGAAAATCAGGCGTTGAGCAGGCCTGGCGTTGCCCGCATAGTCGGACAGAGCTGGAACATCTCCAGCAGGATAGCAACGTAGTCACGCGCCTCCTTTTTAAGATCAAACGTTTGCGGTGAGAAGAGCCAGTTTTCCATAATGCCGGAGATGTAGCTGCGCATCAAAATGGCTGCGCGACGGGTGAGCAAATTAGCAGGCAGCATTTTCGCTTTAATACAGTGGCTGAGAGTCTGTTCAATACGATCGTAACTTTCGAGGCATAAATTACGCTGTGCCTGTTGCACTATAGCCATTTCGCCGACAAACTCACACTTATGGAAAATGATTTCCATCATTAACCGGCGGCGCTCTTCGACAACGGTTGCTTCAAGGACATAGACCAGTATTTCGCGCAGAACTGAGAGTGGATCGTCAGGGAATTTTGCCTGATACTCAAGCTCTAGATCGCCGATACTGGACTCTGACAGTTCCCAAATTTCACCAAATAAATCTGATTTATTTTTGAAGTGCCAATAGATTGCGCCACGCGTGACACCTGCAGCCTGCGCAATGTCTGCCAGAGACGTCTTGGAGACGCCGTGCGTTGAAAACAGCCGCATGGCGACATCTAAAATATGCTGACGCGTCTCCAGAGCCTGTTGTTTGGTTTTTCGTGCCATATGTTGGTGATTTTATGGGAGTCAGATTTACATACATTTATGAATGTATGTACCATAGCATGACGATAATATAAACGCAGCAATGGGTTTGTGGGCGTTTGATCCACTGATCAATTTGAAATCGGACACTCGAGGTTTACCTATGAACAAAAACAGAGGATTTACCCCTCTGGCGGCCGTTCTGATGCTTTCGGGCAGCTTAGCGCTAACAGGATGTGATGATAAACCGGCTCAACAAGGAGCACAGCAAGCGCCAGAAGTTGGCATTGTGACACTCAAATCCGCACCTCTGCAGATGACCACTGAACTGCCAGGCCGCACCAGCGCTTATCGCGTGGCGGAAGTCAGACCTCAGGTTAGCGGCATCATTTTGAAACGTAACTTCACCGAGGGCAGCGACGTTGAAGCGGGTGTCTCGCTTTATCAAATCGATCCAGCCACTTATCAGGCTTCCTATGAGAGCGCGAAAGGCGATTTAGCGCGCGCCCAGGCTGCGGCAAATATTGCTCAGGTTACCCTTAAGCGCTACCAGAGTCTGATTGGCACTAAATATATCAGTCAGCAAGATTTCGATAACGCCCAGGCAGAAGCGCAGCAGGCTAACGCCTCGGTCGTGGCCGCGAAAGCCGCCGTCGAAACCGCACGTATTAACCTGGCCTATACCAAAGTGATCTCCCCTATCAGCGGCCGCATTGGTAAGTCATCGGTAACAGAAGGTGCGCTGGTGCAGACCGGGCAGGCCAATGCCCTGGCCACCGTGCAGCAGCTCGATCCGATCTATGTGGACGTGACCCAGTCCAGCAATGATTACCTGCGCCTGAAGCAGGAGCTGGAAAAAGGCACCCTGAAGCAGGAGAACGGCAAAGCGAAAGTTGAGCTGCTCACTAACGACGGCACGACCTTCCCGCAGACCGGTACTCTGGAGTTCTCTGACGTCACCGTTGATGAGACCACCGGCTCTATCACCCTGCGCGCTATCATCCCTAACCCGGATCAGACCCTGCTGCCAGGCATGTTCGTTCGCGCCCGTCTCGAAGAGGGTCTGAACCCGAACGCGCTGCTGGTTCCTCAGCAGGGGATCACCCGCACGCCGCGCGGTGATGCGTCTGCCATGGTCGTGGGCGAAGGCGATAAGGTTGAAGTCCGCCAGGTGCAGACCTCGCAGGCGATTGGCGATAAGTGGCTGGTCACCGGCGGTCTGAAAGATGGCGATCGCGTGATCGTCACCGGCCTGCAGAAAGTTCGGCCGGGCGCGCAGGTAAAAGTGCAGGAAGTAAATACCGATCAGGCTTCTGACAAGAAAGAGCAAGCTGCAGCTGGCGCCCAGTCAGAACAAACGAAGTCTTAACTTAAACAGGAGCCGTTAAGACATGTCTAAGTTTTTTATCGATCGCCCCATCTTCGCATGGGTTATCGCGATCATTATCATGCTGGCGGGGGCGCTTTCGATCCTCAACTTGCCGGTAGCGCAATATCCTTCGATTGCGCCACCTGCGGTGACGGTCTCAGCAAACTACCCTGGCGCAGATGCGAAAACGGTGCAGGATACCGTGACGCAGGTTATCGAACAGAACATGAACGGTATCGATGGCCTGCTTTACATGTCCTCCACCAGCGACTCGTCCGGCTCGGTGCAGATCACGCTGACCTTTAACTCCGGTACCGATGCGGACATCGCGCAGGTTCAGGTGCAGAACAAACTGCAGCTGGCCATGCCGCTGCTGCCGCAGGAAGTACAGCAGCAGGGCGTCAGCGTTGAGAAGTCATCCAGCAGCTTCCTGATGGTGCTGGGGATGATCAACACCGATGGCTCGATGACCCAGGAAGATATCGCTGACTACGTGGGCGCAACGGTGAAAGATCCGGTTAGCCGTACCGCGGGCGTCGGTGACGTGCAGCTGTTCGGTGCCCAGTACGCGATGCGTATCTGGATGGATCCGAACAAGCTGAACAACTTCCAACTTACGCCGGTTGATGTCATCAACGCTATTAAGGCGCAGAACGCCCAGGTAGCAGCAGGTCAGCTCGGCGGCACGCCGCCAGTGAAAGGGCAGCAGCTGAACGCCTCAATTATCGCTCAGACCCGACTCACTTCGACGGAAGAGTTTGGTAAGATCCTGCTGAAGGTAAACCCGGATGGCTCTCAGGTTCGCCTGCGTGACGTGGCAGAGATTGAGCTGGGCGGCGAGAACTACGACGTTATCGCTAAGTACAACGGTCAGCCAGCCTCGGGTCTGGGGATCAAACTGGCGACCGGCGCTAACGCACTGGATACCGCCAATGCCGTACGTGCGACTATTGAGTCCCTGAAGCCAACCTTCCCGGCAGGTCTGAAGGTGGTCTACCCGTACGACACCACCCCGTTCGTTAAAATCTCCATTAACGAAGTGGTGAAAACGCTGGTCGAAGCGATCGTGCTGGTGTTCCTGGTAATGTACCTGTTCCTGCAAAACTTCCGTGCAACGCTGATCCCAACGATTGCCGTTCCGGTGGTATTGCTGGGTACCTTCGCCATCCTCGCCGCCTTCGGCTACTCGATAAACACCCTCACCATGTTTGGTATGGTGCTGGCAATCGGCCTGCTGGTTGATGACGCCATCGTGGTGGTAGAGAACGTCGAACGTGTTATGGCCGAAGAGGGGCTCTCTCCTAAAGAGGCCACGCGGAAATCGATGGGGCAGATTCAGGGCGCGCTGGTAGGTATTGCCCTGGTGCTGTCCGCGGTATTTATCCCGATGGCCTTCTTCGGCGGCTCTACCGGTGCGATCTACCGCCAGTTCTCGATTACTATCGTGTCGGCGATGGTGCTGTCGGTTATTGTTGCGCTGATCCTGACGCCAGCCCTCTGTGCCACCATGCTGAAGCCTATCGCCAAAGGCGACCATGGCGAAGGCAAAAAAGGCTTCTTCGGCTGGTTTAACCGCATGTTTGATAAGAGCACGCACCACTACACCGACAGCGTAGGCAATATTCTGCGCAGCACCGGTCGTTATCTGCTGCTCTATATCATCATCGTTGCGGGCATGGCGTTCCTGTTTGTACGTCTGCCAAGCTCGTTCCTGCCAGATGAAGACCAGGGTGTATTCTTAACCATGGCGCAGCTGCCAGCAGGGGCCACGCAGGAGCGTACGCAGAAGGTGCTCGATGAGGTCACCGACTACTACCTGAAAGACGAAAAAGCGAACGTGAACTCGGTGTTTAGCGTTAACGGCTTCGGCTTCTCGGGTCGCGGTCAGAACACCGGTATCGCGTTCGTCTCGCTGAAAAACTGGGAAGAGCGTGCGGGGGAAGAGAACAAGGTTCCGGCCATTGCAGGCCGCGCCAGCGCGCGCTTCTCACAGATTAAAGATGCGATGGTCTTCGCCTTTAACCTGCCAGCGATTGTTGAGCTGGGTACGGCAACCGGCTTCGACTTCCAGCTGATTGACCAGGGCAACCTGGGCCATGACAAGCTGATGCAGGCGCGTAACCAACTGCTCGGCGAGGTCGCCAAGCATCCTGATCTGCTGGTGGGCGTCCGTCCTAACGGCCTGGAAGATACGCCGCAGTTCAAGATCGATATCGATCAGGAGAAAGCGCAGGCGCTGGGCGTTTCTATTAGCGATATCAATACAACGCTGGGTACCGCCTGGGGTGGCAGCTACGTTAACGACTTCATCGACCGCGGTCGCGTGAAGAAGGTCTACGTTATGTCACAGGCTAAATACCGTATGCTGCCAAGCGATATCAATAACTGGTACGTGCGCGGTAGCGATGGTCAGATGGTTCCGTTCTCGGCCTTCTCCTCGTCGCACTGGGAGTACGGTTCACCGCGTCTGGAGCGCTATAACGGTCTGCCGTCAATGGAGATCCTCGGTGAAGCGGGTCCCGGTAAGAGTACCGGTGAAGCGATGGACATGATGGAGCAGCTGGCGGGCACGTTGCCTGCGGGCGTGGGCTACGACTGGACGGGCATGTCCTATCAGGAACGCCTCTCTGGTAACCAGGCCCCTGCCCTGTACGCTATCTCGCTGATCGTGGTCTTCCTCTGTCTGGCAGCGCTGTATGAGAGCTGGTCAATTCCGTTCTCGGTCATGCTGGTTGTTCCGCTCGGGGTCATCGGTGCACTGCTGGCGGCAACGTTCCGCGGGCTGGGCAACGACGTTTACTTCCAGGTGGGCCTGCTCACCACCATCGGCCTGTCGGCGAAGAACGCGATATTAATCGTCGAGTTCGCTAAGGATCTGATGGAGAAAGAGGGTAAAGGGCTGATCGAGGCGACGCTTGAGGCAGTACGTATGCGTCTGCGTCCTATCCTGATGACCTCGCTGGCGTTTATCCTCGGCGTTATGCCGCTGGTTATCAGCACCGGCGCAGGCTCTGGCGCACAGAACGCGGTAGGTACCGGCGTAATGGGCGGGATGGTGACCGCGACCGTACTGGCCGTCTTCTTTGTGCCGGTGTTCTTCGTGGTGGTACGCCGCCGCTTTAGCCGCAAATCTGAAGACGTAGAGCACACCCATCCGGTTGAGCATCACTAATCCACTCTGAAACCTGAAGTTTGTGAATCAAAGGCCGCGCAAGCGGCCTTTTTCATTATTCGCCTGAAAATCATCATGAAGGCTTATTGTTTATTGCGTTAATTTCTGTAACAAATATAAGTCGCATAATTCTTAAGGCTTAAGGGATTATCTAAAGAAGTAAAGATATTCTTAATTAATAGTAGATGCTTCTTAATGTAAGAATATTCTTAGTAGGTAACATACAGGCAAGCATGGTTCAACCCTTTAGCCTGGTGGAAAACGAAAGCAAAAGATGATAATTGTAATTTTTCGTAATCGCTCCAGGAAATCTTTTTCAGAGTGACTTATAGTTAAATTGAGGCGTAAGAGCAGCTTACACGCCGACCTCAAGGAGGTATCCATCCCGAAACGGTGTTCCATGTGAAAAAAAAGCCACTTAGAAGGGGATACGTTATGGACGAATACTCGCCAAAAAGGCATGATGTCGCGCAACTGAAATTTCTTTGCGAAACGTTGTACCATGATTGCCTGTCTAACCTTGAAGAGAGTCATCACGGCTGGGTTAACGACCCGACGTCAGCAATCAATTTGCAGTTGAACGAGCTGATTGAGCATATTGCGACCTTCGCACTTAATTATAAAATTAAGTATAATGAAGATAATAAACTGATCGCCCAGATCGATGAATACCTGGACGACACGTTCATGCTGTTCAGCAGCTATGGCATTAGCACAGAAGACTTGCAGAAATGGCGCAAATCCGGCAATCGCCTGTTTCGCTGTTTCGTTAATGTGAGCAAGGCTAACCCTGTTAGTCTGTCCTGTTAAAACTATTACAAATACATAGGTGAATTTATGTCTGATAAACCATTAACCAAAGTAGATTATTTGATGCGCCTAAGGCGCTGTCAGACAATTGACACGCTTGAACGGGTGATTGAAAAAAATAAATACGAACTGTCTGACAACGAGCTCACAGTCTTTTATTCCGCAGCCGATCATCGCCTGGCTGAACTGACCATGAATAAACTGTATGACAAAATCCCCTCCTCTGTGTGGAAGTTTGTTCGTTAGTCTGCGCACCGTGTCATAGCCATTTCTCGCTGCCTTTATCAGACGTGTTTTGATGGGTTTGAGCGCCGGGGTTTTGTCTTATAAAGTAATGTGAGCTTTATCACATTCTAAACTCAGCGCGATACTCTTCCCGGCTATCTCCATCCAGGATGTTCCTGTTACGTTTAACAGTGAGATAGCCATGAGTACAGAAAAGCAGAAAATGATTGCCGGACAACTCTACCGAGCTGGCGATGAAACATTACGGGCAGATCGCCTGCGTGCCAGGGAGCTGCTGCATCAGTACAACCACTCCGCTCCTGGCGAAAAGAGCGAACGGCGCGGCCTGCTTGCCGAGCTGCTCGGTAAAAGCGGTAATGCCTATATCGAGCCGAGCTTTCGCTGCGACTACGGCTATAACATTTTCCTCGGCAATGATTTTTATGCCAATTTTGACTGCGTAATGTTAGACGTTTGCCCTATCCATATTGGCGATAACTGCATGTTCGCCCCAGGGGTGCACATCTACACCGCCACCCATCCCGTTGATGCCACCGAACGTAACAGCGGATTAGAGTTCGGTGCACCCGTGACCATTGGCAACAACGTCTGGGTCGGCGGTCGGGCTGTGATAAACCCGGGCGTGACCATTGGCAACAACGTCGTTATCGGCTCCGGTAGTGTGGTGATCCGTGATATCCCTGACGACGTGGTGGTGGCGGGTAATCCCGCGCGGATTATTAAAAAGCTGTCGGCGTCGTCGGCATAACTGTTATGCTTTTTTGTTGCCTGGCTGTTACTTTTTTTTATCAGCGCAGAGCGTAAAATAGGCTGTTTCACCTGCGTTTTGTGCGATCCCCAAAGGTAAAAAATGACAGAAATAGAGCGACTGCTTAACCAAACGATCAACGAGCTAAATATTCGCGAGAAGCGTGACAACCGGCCACGCTTCAGCATTAGCTTTATCCGCAACCATCCCTGGCTGTTTATCGGCATGTATGTTGGCTGGTTTGCTACCCTGGCGGTTATGCTCCAGTCTGAAACCTTAGCAGGCTCCGTCTGGCTGCTGGTGGTGCTTTTTGCCCTGCTGAACGGCTTCTTCTTCTTTGATGTTTACCCGCGCTACCGCTATGAGGATATCGACGTGCTCGATTTCCGCGTCTGCTATAACGGCGAGTGGTACAACACGCGCTTTGTGCCGCCGGCGCTGATCGACGCTATTATGCAGTCGCCTAAGGTTGAGGCTGCGCAAAAGAGCCAGCTGCAGCAGATGGTACAGAGAAAAGGCGAGCTTTCGTTCTACGATATCTACTCTCTGACGAAGCCGAAAAGCGGGCCGCACGCTCAGCAGCAGGTGGCATCCTGAGTCGCCAGGTAATTGTCTCGTCCCGTATTGACATACGCACAAAAAGTATTAGATTTAAGGTAACAGCGTTGCTTAGTGAGGTCGCTGTTAGGTAGTAAGAAGTAGTTAAGTTAGATGTAGTTAATAGATGCGATAAAGGCCACGAAGCATTGTTGTATGGGAGAGTCGGCGTAGCGTAAATCAGTTGCAAGCCTACCCGATGACGCTTTAAGGCCACGTAGTCAGTTTCTACAATCGCAGGGTGTGAACGAAATCGCGATGATGTAAGGCTCTGTTTTATGTTGTATGGGTTGTGAGTTAAAACGTCATGTTTTAAATCGCAATGGAAGTAAGGCCACGCATCAAATAGTGTATATCGCGAAGGGTGTGTACTTGAGTACCGAGGTCTAAGACCTTAAACGTGTACATTTAAAGCAGTACCATAAGCAGTATCATGTAGTTAAGTTCCTTAATGTTAAACGCAATATCTGTAGTACCCTAAGAGCCCTGGCTTCTCAAGTCAGGGCTCTTATCATTTTGGGCTACCGAGAGCCTGCCCCCCCACCTCATCTACCTTATGCGTTTTGCGCAAAAGCACGCGATCCTGCCATTATGAGGAGCCAGCCATGACCTGTAGCGCAAAATAGCAGAGGAGGATTGCATAGAGTGGTATAAACATGGGAGTACTGTAAACCACTCTCTTTCGCCATATATCAAAAAGGAATGTTTGATGATGACAAACCGACGGCTGGGAAGCGTTGTCACCGTTGTGCTGGTTCTTACGGTGCTGGTTCCCATAGGACTTAGCGTCTGGCTGGCGCACCTTCAGGCACATGAGACCTTCATGCGCGAGCTGGATGCCTACGCTGACCGGGTCGTCCTGCGCACGCAAAAAGTGCTTCAGCAAGCCAAGGTTACTCTGAATGAGATGGACCAGTTTACAGGTACCCCCTGTAGCCCTGAGCACCTGCAGGCGATGTGCAGAGCCGCTTTCTCTAATCACTATATTCAGGAGGTGCTCTATGTTGATCGCCTCCATCCTCTCTGCTCATCGCTGGAGAACACCAGCCGCGAAGTTGCGCTGCCGCCAGCACAAAGAGTCACTCCGGACGGCTACTACGCTTGGCTAACTACCCAAAACGATGTGGGTATAAAACGGATCATGACGGCGTTAGGTAGCGAGCGCCATGTGGTAATGATCGATCCCCTGTCGTTTATCGATGTCCTGCCGTTCGGCTCTTCGCCTATAAGTGTGTCGCTGATCAGTCTGAAAACGGACCGGATTGTTGCCAGCAGCGGCAATTTTACCCCCGCGATCTGGCAGCAGCTGCGCCAGACAAAAGAGAACCAGCTTACGTTTAACGGTGAGCTCTATGATATCAGGCGTTTTCCCGAATTAGGGATCGCTGTAGTCACCCAATCCTCCCTTGCGCCGCTGGAAAAGGGCTGGCACCGACAGCTATTGATCTGGCTTCCGATCGGCGTACTCCTGAGCCTGCTGATCGCGTTTTTCCTGCTACGTGTGCTGCGCCGCCTGCAGTCGCCCCACTACCGTATACTGGATGCCATTAACGCGCGCGATATTGAGGTCTACTACCAGCCAATTATCGCCCTGGGCAGTGGAAAAGTGGTCGGGGCCGAGGCGCTGGCCCGCTGGCGGCAGGCTGATGGCCGCTTTCTCACGCCGGATATCTTTATTCCGCTGGCGGAGCAGTCTGGCCTGATGCCGCAGCTTACGCAGCTGATTATTGAGACGGTATTTGAAGATCTGGGCCTCTGGTTACAGCACCATCCGGATCAACACGTCTCGATCAACCTCGATCCCGGCGATCTGCTGTCAAAAACCCTGCCAGACCTGCTCAGTGCGCTGCTGGCCCGCTGGCGGCTTAGCGCTTCGCAAATTGCGCTTGAGATCACCGAGCGCGGCTTTGCCGATCCCAAAGTCAGCTCCCCGGCCATTGCCGAGCTTCGCCGTGCCGGGCATGCCATCTATATCGATGACTTTGGCACCGGCTACTCCAGCCTGAGCTATCTACAGCATCTGGAAGTCGACATCCTGAAGATCGACAAATCCTTCGTTGATGCGCTGGAGTATAAAAACGTCACTCCACACATTATCGAGATGGCAAAAGCGCTGGGGCTGGCGATGGTCGCAGAGGGTGTCGAGACCAAAGGCCAGCTGGAATGGCTGCGCAATCACGGGGTGCAGTTTGCCCAGGGCTGGTTCTACAGCAAGGCGCTGCCGAAAGATGCGTTTATGGCATGGGCCGAAGCAAACCTCCGGCCCGATAAGGTTACGCCTGACGCCAGCTGAAGGCGTAGCGCACGCGATCTTCAGCCAGTATGAACTCCGGCGACACGCTCGGACTCCACGAGTCGTCACCGCCTACGCCCATATGAAACGCGTCGAGGTTAAGCCAGCAGCCCTCCTCTTCCCGCAGCAGATGGTGATGGCTCGTCTCATGGAGTTGACGCTGGCCGTAGCGGCTCAGAGAGAAGTGAAAGCGTCCGTTAAGCCGGTGCCCGCCGTACTCCAGCTGACGCGTATCGCAGCGCAGGCCGTTATCGCTGGGGAAAATGTAGGGCGTATGCAGCGCGCTCAGCGGCAGCGTCCAGCGTCCCTGGCCCGCCGCCAGTCTGCGGTCAGGGTAGTTCTCATGCGGCCCCAGGCCCAGCCAGCTCGCAGACTCCTCTACCGCTGCCAGTTGGCAGCTGAGGCCTATCCTTGCCGGCGGCGGGGCGTCGGTGGCAATCTGCACGTCAACGTCAACGTGCAGCACGCCGCAACTGTCGATGCGCCAGCGCTTATCGCTGATAAACAGCACCTTATCCTCATGGGACCAGGCGTGCCGGGTGGTGATGACCACCTCCCCGGCGCTCGCCTGCGCCGCGCAGTTCAGCAGGCGCGGCGTCATGGCGTACATGCCCGCCGCCTTCCAGCGTTCAACCCATGCATTGGGATCGATACGCGTCACCTCGCTAATGCCGATATCGTTATCAAGCGGCGCGCGGGTGAACTGATCCCGAACCGGCGTCAGCAGCGTCGGCGTCTCGCCGCACCACCACTGCTCCAGATCGCCGCTACGGCGTGAGAAGTGCCAGCGCCGATCCTGCCAGCTAACGCTATAGGCCTCCTCGCTGATAGCCAGCGTCGCGCCAGGGCCAGCTTCCTCCGGCGGGGTGATTGCCAGCGGCGCAGGCAGCCGCCACTGATCCCATGCGCAGCGATGGTTATCTGGCGACCATGCGGTAGCTCGCAGCTGATACACATCAACGTTAAGCCATACCTCCCCCGATACGGCCGACAGCGCAGGCGCGTCAATCTCCAGACGCTGCACGCCCTGAGGCAGGATCGCTAGCGACTGCTCGCCCTCGGCAAGCACCTCGCCGTCGCGGGCAATGTTCCAGCGCAGCACTTCGTTATCCGCCTGGCGGAAGAGGTAATCGCTGTGGATCTCAACCACCAGCGGCGCAGTGCTGAGCAGGCGGAACTGGAAAAACTGTTGCGCGCGCTGGGCTTCATAGAGGGCCGGATGCGGGGTGCGATCCGGGAAGACCAGCCCGTTCATGCAGAACTGGCGATCGTTCGGCGTATCGCCAAAATCACCGCCGTAGGCCCAGAAGGCGTTGCCGTTTTCATCCCGCTTCGTCAGCGCCTGGTCGACCCAGTCCCAGACAAAGCCGCCCTGCAGGCGGGGGTTATCACGAAACGCCTGCCAGTATTTGGCAAAGCCGCCGAAGCTGTTGCCCATCGCATGGGCGTACTCGCAGAGGATCAGCGGGCGCGTCTCATCCGGCAGGGCGATCCACTTCTTAATCGACCACTTCGGTACGGCAGGAAAAGGCTGGTCCATATCGACACGGGCATACATCGGGCAGATGATATCGGTGGCGGCCGTGTTCGCCCCGCCGCCCTCATACTGTACCGGACGCGTCGGATCGCTGGACTTCACCCAGCGGTAGAGCGCGTCATGGCTTGCGCCGTGGCCGGATTCGTTCCCCAGCGACCAAATAATAATGGAGGGATGGTTGCGGTCGCGCTGCACCATGCGGGTGACGCGCTCGCTCATGGCAGGGAACCACCGCGGATCGTCCGCCAGTCGGCTCATCGGCACCATGCCGTGGGTTTCAATATTGGCTTCGTCGACGACGTAGAGGCCGTAGCGATCGCACAACCGGTACCAGAGAGGATGGTTCGGGTAGTGAGAGCAGCGCACGGCGTTAAAGTTATGCTGCTTCATCAGCTCGATATCCCGACGCATGGTGGCCTCGTCCACCGCCTGGCCGGTTTCCGGGTGATGCTCATGACGGTTAACCCCGCGGATCAGCAGCGCCTTACCGTTGACCTTCAGCTGACCGTGACTAATCTCCACTTTGCGCACGCCCACGTCGCACGCTTCGACCTCCAGCAGACGGCCCTCGGCATCCAGCAGCGCAACGGTCAGCCGATAGAGATGCGGCGTTTCAGCGCTCCAGAGATCGGGCTTATCGACAGCGAACTCGACGCTTAGCCGCTCGGCCCATGCGCCGCGCTCGTCTACAATCGCACTGCCGGGACGCTGCTCTGCGCAGGCGATCTGCTCCCCGCCGCGCCACAGGGCAACGGCCACCCGGCAGTTGGCCAGCTCACCGGCAAGCTGCACGGTGGTGCTTATTCGGGCATGGTTAAATTCGGCGTTAAGCGCGGTCTCGACCTGGAAATCGCTGATGTGGGTGGCAGGCTTGTGCAGCAGCACCACGTCGCGGAAGATACCGCTCATTCGCCACATATCCTGATCTTCAAGATAGCTGCCGTCGCACCAGCGCAGCACCATCACCGCCAGCCGGTTTGCCCCCGGTCGCAGCACCGCGCTGAGATCGAACTCTGCGGGCAGGCGGCTATCCTGCGAGTAGCCAATCCACTCCCCGTTACACCAGAGATAGAAGGCTGAGTTGACCCCTTCAAAGATAATCCGCGTCTGACCGCTTGCCAGCCATGCCGCATCCACATCAAACGTCAGCGAATAGCAGCCAGTGGGGTTCTCCGCCGGGACATAGGGCGGCGTGACCGGGATCGGGTAGGTAACGTTGGTATAGATCGGCGTATCGAAACCCTGCATCTGCCAGTTAGAGGGCACCGGCATCGCAACGGCGCTGGCGCAATCCTCTTCTATCCAGGTTGCTGGCACCGCTTCCGGGGCGGAGTAGAAGCTAAACCGCCACTCGCCGTTGAGCAGCCGCCACGAGGGCGAGCCGCTGTCATGGCGCGCCTCGTCAGCGTCACGCCAGCTGCGCAGAGGGACGTGCATCGGCAGGCGGTTCCAGTGGGTCACAACCGGGTTTTCCCAATCGCGGCGGGCAAGCAGGGTGTTCAGTGCAGCAGCGGACATGTCGACCTCATGATTTTTGCGAAGCGCTCACAATTTTCTGTACCATGCCCGGACAAGGAAGAAAGGTAAAGGATCGCCATCGCTATAAGCGGGAGCGATCACAAAAGCGAAAAGGTTTTTAGGCCGAGCTGCGAATGACCAGCGTCACCGGCAGCAGCGTCTGGCTTAGTTCATCAGCGGGAGGCTGAAGCAGCCAGTCAACGCTGCGCTCTCCTGCCTCTTTAAAAGCCTGACGTATCGTGGTCAGCGGTGGCGTATACCAGGCGCTATCGGCGGTATCGTCATAGCCGATAACCGAGATCTGTCCGGGCACGGCGAAGCCCTTTTCCGCACAGGCGCGCAGGACGCCAAGCGCCATCTGATCGTTGGCCACCAGAATGGCCTCAGGCTGCGGGTGAGAGGCCAGCAGCCGCTGCGCCTGTTCATACCCTGAGGCCGCGCTCCAGTCGCCGTGCGCGGTAGCCGCTGGCGTGACCCTGGCATTCTCCAGCGTCTCCAGCCAGCCCGCAAGGCGCGCCCGGGCTGACACCGAGCCAGGCGGCCCGGCGAGCAGGGCAATAACGCGATGGCCCAGGGTCAACACATGCTCTGCCCCCAGCCTTGCCCCTTCTGCGGCATCAAATACCAGGCTATTCACCCTAGCCGTCGGGCTGACGTCGAGAAACAGCGTTGGCGTCGGATGCGCCAGCGCCGCAAGCTCTTCGGCCTGATCGTCCTCCAACGGCAGGTTGATCAGCAGCCCGGTGACCCGCTGGGCCAGCAGCTCCTGCAACGCCAGCACACAGGCTGCCTGGGTCGCCTGCTCGGGCATAGCGATGATCACCCCAGCCCCGGCCTGCGCGGCGCGGTTTTTCACCGCCGAGGCGATCTGCGACGGCGCATGGAGAGCCAGATCGCTGGTGAGCAGCCCCAGGGTGCGGCTACGCTTACCCGCCAGCTGCTGCGCGCCCCGGTTGGGAACGTAGTTCAGCTCGCGCATGGCAAACAGCACTTTCTCGCGGGTACGAGCCGAAACGTGCTCCGCCTGGTTAATGACGCGGGAGACGGTCTGGTAGGAGACACCCGCAAAACGGGCGACATCATAAAGCGTAATGGATTTCATGGGGTTACCCTGGCAGCTGGCGTGCCGCCAGTGTAACTCAAAGCGCTCACCGTTGCTGTGAGCGCTTCGCGGGTTTACAACGCGCTCTCCTGCGGCTGGGGGGCGGACACAATCGGGGATGGCTGGCGAAACCACGGCAGGCAGAGCTGAATCAGCGGGCCAATCGCCAGCGCGTAGAGCACCGTTCCGACGCCAAAGGTGCCGCCCATTGCGCAGCCCAGCAGCAGAACGCCTACCTCAATGGCGGTACGCACCACGCGCACCGACCAGCCTGTACGGGCGTTAATACCGGTCATCAGGCCGTCGCGCGGGCCTGCACCGAATCCCGCCCCGATATACATTCCGGTTGCCAGCGCGTTGACTATCACCGCGGCAGCCAGCAGTAAACTGCGAGCGAGCAGCGACTCCAGAGGCGGCATCAGGGCCAGTGCGGCGTCGGCGGCTAATCCAATCATCACCACGTTACTGATGGTGCCCAGGCCTGGACGCTGGCGCAGGGGGATCCATAGCAGCAGCACCAGCGCGCCGACGGCAATCATCACCACGCCAATATTGAGTGAAAGGAGCTTCGCTACGCCAAGATGAAATACGTTCCACGGATCGGCGCCGAGATCCGCCCGGACAAACATGGCGGTAGAGACGCCGTAGAGCGTCAGGCCGATATAGAGTTGCAGGAGTCGCCGCAGCATAGTTCACCTCATTAAATCAAAGAGAGTGACATCCTCTCTCTTAGTGGCATTATCATTAATGACCAGTTTTGAAAAAGTGGACTGCCTATGTCATCACGTCGATTTGGAAGCCAGTCGCTGGTACGCCTGCTAGGCCAGTGGCAACATACCCCTTCGCGCACGCCGCTCTGGCAGCAGCTTGCTCAGGCGCTGCGGATGCTGATCCTTGACGGTCGCCTGGCGTTGGAAACCCGTCTGCCGGGCGAGCGCGAGCTGGCTGCGGCCCTCGGCATCAGCCGCACTACCGTAGCCAGCGGGCTGGCGCAGCTGCGGGATGAGGGCTTTCTCCTGAGTCGCCAGGGCAGCGGCTCCGTTGTGATGCTGCCCGAAAGCAGCCGCACGGTGCCAACCCGTACCCACGCAGGCAGCGCTCTGGATCTCTCCACCGCCTCGCTGGGGGCCAGCCCGGAGATCCATCAGGCGTACCAGCAGGCGCTGATCGCGATGCCGCAGCACTTCGGCTCTACCGGCTACGATCAGCAGGGATTACTAACGTTACGCGACGCCATCGCCGCCCGCTATGCGGCGCGCGGCCTGCCGACCCGGCCTGATGAAGTGATGATTGTTAACGGGGCGCTCAGCGGTTTTGCGCTGATCCTGCGTCTGCTAACCGGGCCAGGGGATCGGGTGGTGGTGGATCACCCCACCTACCCGCTGGCGATAGCGGCGATTGAGGGGGCATCCTGCCGGCCGGTTGGTGTTGCGCTGCCCGCGCAGGGCTGGGATACCGACGGGCTGGCGGCGACCATCGGCCAGACCTCGCCGAGGCTCGCCTATCTGATGCCGGACTTTCATAATCCCACCGGCCGCTGTATGGACCCTGCAACCCGGCAAACCGTAGCGGAGATTGCGGCCCGCACGCGCACCACGCTGGTGGTGGACGAAACCATGACCGATCTCTGGTACGACGCCCCTCCCCCGCCGCCGCTGGCTGCCTTTAGCCCGGATGGGTCGGTGATTTCGCTCGGCTCTGCTGCCAAAAGTTTCTGGGGCGGTCTGCGGCTGGGCTGGATCCGCGCCCCGGCCCGCACTATCGCCTCGCTGGTACAGATGCGTGACACCCTTGATCTGGGTACGCCGGTGCTGGAGCAGCTTGCCGCCCGCTGGCTGATTGAGAATGGAGAAACCTTTTTGCCTGCCCATCGACACATGCTGGCCACACGCCGCGACGACTGCCTGCGCCTGATGCAGGACATTTTTCCGGCGTGGCAGACACAGCTCCCGCAGGGCGGACTCTCGTTTTGGGTGGAGCTGCCGGAAGCGCTGGCGACGCGATTTGCCACCGGCGCGGAGAGCGTGGGTATTCATCTGGGAGCAGGAACGCGTTTTGGCCTGGCGGGGGCATTCGAACGTTATTTGCGGATGCCGTTTACCCAGCCGGAAGCGATCCTGCAGGAGGCATTTATGGCCTTACAGCCAATATGGTCTTCATTAATTAAACAACCGTCGATTATAAGGCAACGGAAATATATTTAATGTGACAGCGATCGGTTTACCGATCGCAATATCGCTACTGCCGGGGAATAGGAAAACCTTTCAGGGCAATAATAAAACTCTCGCCCTGTTTTTTTATTTTTGCGCCTGCATCACACCACTCAGATGCAATACGAAAAAACTCATCGGTCCCGACGTTCCAGTTCAGACGAACCTGTTTAACGTAGCCGGAGCGCAGCTGCTCGCAGGCTTCAGCATAGTTGCTGGCGGTTGACTGTAGCGTTTTCATTTTTTCTTCTTCAGCAGTTTACGTAACGCCTTGATCTCTTTCACACTCAGGGCCGATGCGTTCTCTTCTTCCGTATGCTGGCTGTCGATATCTTCTTCGGAGACCTCGCCCTCGCTTGATTCAAGCGCGAGCAGAAGCAGCTTTTCGGTTGCCGTGCTGAGGTTCTCATTATTCGCCTCTGCATACTGGCGAAGTTTCTCTTTTACAGCTTCGTCAATTTTAACGTTTAACACTGCGCTGACCATGAGTATCCCTTTCGGTATAAATGAGACGAGTAATTAATACACCAGCTTTTTCCGTTGATCCAGAAATAGTTTTCTTTAAACGCTGTCGATCGCATGACTGTAATAATACTGTGGCAGGAATATATGACATAAAAATGACAATACCATTTCAGTTTAATGACAAATAGATGTCAGGCAATACGACAGAGGCGTGATTTTAGATAAGGCTAAAGATTGCCGATGCGAAAGCCGCGCTCGGCAATATTGGGTTCAGGAGAGAAGTAAACCGATCAGGATGCCGGAGGTGTTAATGGCTGCAGATCATTACTGCTCACCCAGCCGGGCGTCGTCTTTCCACTGCCGTTAACAAACTCAACTTTTGTCCAGCCAGCCTGTCTCTCTATTACTCCCACCACGTCGCCTTTAACGATCCATGCTTTACGTCGGGTCGCGGCATCAGGCGTGGTGCTCAGATAAGCGTGCGGGCTGCTTACCTGCATCAGCGTTTGCCAGCGTGTCTGCTGCGTCGTATCCAGCTCCAGGCCTGTGGCAATTTCAGGCATCAGCACACTCATACAACCCGCATGATTTTGCCCATCGGGAAGGGTTAATGTGACACCCGTTGAATTAGCCGCAATATAGCCTGGGAGAACAGAGGAAGACCAGGAGGTGATCTTGTCCGGCTGCTGCGCTGAAACATGGCCTGTCAGAAAGAAGGTGCAGGTACGCTTCACGCTATCTTCAGCCGATTCGGAGTAGTATCCCGTGATATTTCCCGTCGGTGAAACAGCCAGTAGCAGACCTTCGTACATGCCAGACTGTAGCGTTGTGGCATACGAAGCAAATGCCGCCATTAAGAGAGAAAAACTGTAAACGATACGCGTCACTTTAGTTGTCATTGCCGTCCCTTCTCCAGACTTTCATATGAAGACATATACGATTCGTAGGATAAAACAAAGAAAGAGAACCTGGGGAGCAGAAATGGGTGGGGGCCCTGCCAGCTACATCCCGGCACACACGTCATCTGCTCTGGCTGCTTCCTTCCGGATCTGACCTGGTAAACAGAGTAGCGTTGCGGGAGAACCAACAGGGCCCCCATTGAGAGCGTTGTTAACCAACGCGCGGACGCATTATCACTGTACGGCCCGGCAATTGCAAGCCGCGCCCTGCTGGATGCTGGTTTATTGCGCAACCGCCTCTTCACAGGCTCGCACGCGCTGATTATGCTGGTGAGAGACTCTTCAGGAAACCATGATGGCAGACAATGACTCTTTTCCCCAGCGGGTGTGGCAAATCGTTGCCGCGATACCGCCCGGCTCGGTGACCACCTACGGCGAGGTGGCGCGGCTGGCGGGTTCTCCCCGTGCGGCACGCCAGGTAGGCGGCGTGCTCAGACGCCTGCCGGAGGGCAGCACGCTGCCGTGGCATCGGGTGGTAAATCGTCAGGGGCAGATCTCCCTCACCGGGCCGGATCTGCAGCGCCAGCGTCAGGCCCTGCTCGCCGATGGCGTTCCGGTAACAGGCAGTGGAGAGATAGATTTAGCGCGGTATCGCTGGAGATATTGAAAAACCCTCTCCAGAGGAGAGGGTTTTATGATTACAGCTGCGTCGGAGCAGGGGTTGCCGAAGAGGGGCTAACCTGCGTTGGCGAGGTAGACGGTACGGTAGTTGCCGCCCCGCCGCCCTGCTGCATCGGCAGCGCCGTCTGCTGGACCGGGACCAGGTTCAGGTCGATACGAGTACCGCCCTGGTTAACAGCGGGTTTGATGCCGTCGGTAATAAACACCAGTTTATTATCAACCGTAATCGCTGCGCTTAGCAGAATACGCGCGTCTGGCTGCACCAGCGCCGGGTCAAACGGCAGTTCATAGCTGAACGGAGCCTGTTTACCTTCGGTACGAACGGCACGCTGGGCGATGACTTTAGACGGCACGTCAGCCTGTGATGCATCGGCCAGGGTAACGGTCAGTACCGCATCCGGCGGCAGGGCCACCTTCTGGCGGATCCAAATCGTACCAGACACGTTAGGCTGCTTAATCACAGACTGCGTTGAAGCAATAGAGGCATTCGGGTTTGGGGCGGGCGTCTGGATATCTGCGCTTTTATCGGCACAGGCAGCCAGAGAAACAGCAACCGCTAAACCACTTAACATGTGCACGAGTTTCATTGAGTTCTCCTTATCTTCAATGCACCAGCAGGTATGACGCCCGCCAGAAGTAGTGGTTAATACTTAAATCGTATCGAACGCCAGTAAGTGTGGCACACATCACTGATTTTTGCCTGGAAACAGCCATGTATTCAGATTTTTGCACCCATCGGACCACTTGCATTTCTGGGTTATACTCTGCCTGTATCCGCCCGGTCGCTTTTATTTTATTGAGGACACCTATGAGTCAAGCGCTGAATAATCTGCTGACGTTGCTTAATCTGGAAAAAATTGAAGAGGGTCTGTTTCGCGGTCAAAGCGAGGATTTAGGCCTGCGCCAGGTCTTTGGCGGCCAGGTTGTCGGCCAGGCACTCTATGCCGCAAAAGAGACCGTTCCGACGGATCGTCTCGTTCACTCGTTCCACAGCTATTTTTTACGCCCGGGCGACAGCCAGAAGCCGATTATCTATGACGTAGAGGCGCTGCGCGACGGCAATAGCTTTAGCGCCCGCCGGGTTGCTGCCATCCAGAACGGTAAGCCAATATTCTATATGACGGCGTCGTTCCAGGCTCCCGAGCCGGGCTACGAGCATCAGAAAACGATGCCTGCCGCCCCTGCCCCGGATAATCTGCCGTCAGAGACGGACATTGCCCGTTCGCTGGCGCACCTTCTGCCGCCGCAGGTAAAAGAGAAGTTTCTCTGCGAGAAGCCGCTGGAGATCCGCCCGGTTGAGTTCCATAACCCGATGAAGGGCCACGTGGCGGAGCCTGCCCGCCAGGTATGGATCCGCGCCAACGGCACGATGCCGGCGGATTTCCGCACGCATCAGTATCTGCTGGGCTACGCCTCCGACTTTAACTTCCTGCCGGTGGCCCTTCAGCCGCACGGCGTCGGTTTTCTGGAGCGAGGTATGCAGGTTGCCACAATCGATCACTCAATGTGGTTCCACCGTCCGTTCGATATGAATGAGTGGCTGCTCTATAGCGTAGAGAGCACTTCCGCCTCCAGCGCGCGCGGGTTTGTACGCGGGGAGTTCTATACTCAGGATGGCGTGCTGGTCGCGTCCAGCGTGCAGGAAGGGGTCATGCGTAACCGTAATTAATAAACAAAAAAGCCTCCCGCTGACGGGAGGCTTTTTAGAGGATGAGTACGATTACGCGTTGTAGGCGTTCTCACCGTGGCTGTTCACATCCAGCCCTTCGCGCTCCTGCTCTTCCGGTACGCGCAGGCCAACAATCATGTCTGCCAGCTTGTAGCCGATGAAGGCCACGACGCCTGACCAGACGATGGTGATGGCGATACTTTCCAGCTGCACCAGCACCTGATGTCCCATGGTCACGCCTTCGGCATAGCCCACGCCGCCCAGAGAAGGTGAAGCAAACACGCCGGTCAGGATACAGCCCACGATGCCGCAGACGCCGTGCACGCCGAATACATCGCACGGGTCGTCAACGCGCAGCCAGCGTTTCAGCATGGTGACGCCCCACAGACCGGCCAGACCTGCCACGATACCGACAATTAACGAGCCGCCCACGCCGATGTAGCCACAGGCTGGCGTCACGGCCACCAGGCCTGCAATCGCTCCGGAGCATGCGCCCAGCAGCGACGGCTTACCGCGGGTTGCCCACTCGCCGAAGACCCAGGCAAGGATAGCGCCTGCGGTGGCGACAACGGTGTTCACAAACGCCAGGGCAGCGATTTCGTTGGCGGCGCTGGCAGAGCCTGCGTTAAAGCCAAACCAGCCAACGTAGAGGATTGCCGTACCCATAAATACCATCGGCAGGTTGTGAGGTTTGAACGCCTCTTTGCCGAAGCCAACGCGTTTGCCAATCAGGTAAGCACCCACCAGACCTGCAATCGCAGCGTTGATGTGCACCACCGTGCCGCCAGCAAAGTCCAGCGCGCCGTGGGAAGCCAGCAGGCCGCCGCCCCAGACCATGTGCGCGATCGGCACGTAGGAGAGGGTCATCCACACCACGACGAAGATCAGTACCGCGGAGAAGCGGATACGCTCGGCCAGCGCACCGACGATCAGCCCAACGGTGATGCAGGCAAACGAGCCCTGGAACGCAACGTGAATATACTGGTAGAAGCTGCCCATTACGGCGGTCAGCTCGATATTTTTCAGCATCGCCCAGTTGAAGTCGCCGAAGAAGTTGTTGCCTGTACCGAACGCCAGCGAGTAGCCGTAGACTACCCACAGCACGCACACCAGGGCAAAGGTCACGGTGACCTGGGTCAGCATTGACAGCACGTTTTTGCCACGGATCAGACCGCCATAAAACAGCGCGATACCGGGAATGGTCATAAACAGCACCAGCGCGGTGCAGATCATCATAAAGGCGTTATCAGCCTTGTCGGCTACGGCCGGAGCCGCCATCGCCAGACCCGGTAACGCTGTCAGTGCGGCCATCGCCGTTTTTAAGGTTAATTTTTTCATTTTTCCCATCCCAATCACTGTGTGTCTGACGTTACAGTGCCGCTTCGTCGGCTTCGCCGGTACGAATGCGGATAACGCGTTGCAGTTCGGCAACGAAAATTTTGCCGTCGCCAATTTTTCCGGTGTAGGCCGCTTTGCTAATGACATCAATCACTTCATCGAGCTGATCGTCTGCAATGGCCACGTCAATCTTTACCTTCGGCAGGAAGTTAACGCTGTACTCCGCCCCGCGGTACAGTTCAGCATGGCCCTTCTGACGCCCAAAGCCTTTCACTTCGGTAACGGTCAGCCCCTGAATACCAATAGACGACAGTGCTTCTCGGACGTCCTCAAGTTTAAATGGCTTAATGACCACGGTAACCAGCTTCATAAATCCCCCTCAGTCGAAAATCGGTAATGGCCGCAGCTAACATAGGGAGAGTATTGCAAGCGGTGTGCCAGAATTAGAAAAAGTGAAAAATTCAGCGGTTTAAGGCCTCCGGAAAGGAGCAGCGGTTACGCAGAAAAGTGTGACAGGGATTCAGATTGTTCCTGGGAAAGAAAAACGCACCATGATAGTGCATGGTGCGTGCAGTTTTTGCACCAACAGGCGATCCTGTTAGTAGCCTGCCTGATTATGGTGCATCAGGCGATAAGCGACTCTTCTTGCGCACTGGCGGCAAGCTCTTCACCCGCCAGCTGTAGCTGATACATCTGCCAGTAGCGCCCTTCAGCGGCCAGCAATGCTTGATGGCTGCCACGCTCCACTGCCTGCCCGCGATGCAGAACCAGAATAGTATCCGCTTCCACAATAGTAGAGAGGCGGTGGGCTATGACCACCAGCGTCGTATGCTGACGTACCGCGGCCAGCGCATGCTGAATCGCCTGCTCGGTGCCGGAGTCAATGTTCGCCGTTGCCTCGTCAAGGATCAGGATCTGCGGGGTGGCAACCAGCACGCGGGCTAGCGCCAGCAGCTGCTTCTGTCCCACCGACAGGTTATTCCCCTGCTCTCCCAGACTGGTGTGGATGCCATCGGGCATGCCACGCGCCAGCTCTGCCAGCTGAACGGTCTCCAGCGCCTGCCATACCTGCGCTTCGCTAATATCGCGCCCGAGGGTAACGTTAGCAAAGAAGGAGTCCGCCAGTACCACCGGATCCTGCTGGACCATCGCTACGCCCTTGCGCAGCACGTCGTGGCTCAGAGTTGAGAGCGGTCGACCGTCAAGGCGGATCTCCCCTTTTGTCAGCGGATAGTAGCCCATCAGCAGGCTCGCGAGGGTGCTCTTGCCGCTGCCGGTGTGGCCCACCAGCGCGATAAAGCTGCGCGGCGGCACGGAGAGGTCGATGTCATGTAAGACAAGGCTATCGTCGCGATAGGCGAACGACAGATTTTCGATGTCGATTGCACCGCTGGCCAGCGGACGCTCATCGTCACCGTAGGTCTGGCGCGGACGATCCATAAGCTCAAACACGCGCTCACCCGCCACCACCGCCTGCTGCATGATCGACTGCTGGGTGGTCAGCTCAATCAACGGTTCGTTAAGGCGGCCAAGGTAGCTGATAAAGGCGTAGAGCACCCCGACCTCAATGGTGCCCACCGAGGTAAAGCCAAACAGCATCAGTAGACCGCAGAGCACCAGCGCCGAGAAGAGACTCAGCAGCGGACGCAGCAGAAAACCGTCGAGGCGCAGCGTCTGCATGCGTGCCGTATAGTGGGAGCGGCTGGCCTCACCCATCCGCTCGCCGAAGCGCGCCTGCTGGCGAAACTGCTGGATCACGTTCATGCCATTGATCACTTCGTTAAAGCCGTCGTTGATATCTGCCAGGTAGGTGCGAACGCGACGTACGATGGGCGTGCTGTAGCGCTGATAGAGTGCCATCACGCAGAGCACCGCCGGGAAGATGGCCAGTGCCACCAGCGCCATCCGCCAGTCGAGGCTGAACATCGCCACCAGCATTGCCCCCACCAGCGCCGCGCTGCGCAGTACCGTGGAGACCACCATCACGTAGAGATCGCGGATCACTTCCGTGTCGTTGGTGACGCGGGAGATGAGTTGCCCTACCGGCTGGGTGTCAAAGGCGTTCAGCGGCTGGCGCAGGGCAGCATCCATCACATCGGTACGCAGCTGCTGTACTACGCCGACGGCAGCCTCGTTAAACAGCAGCGACTGGGCATAGTGCAGCCCGGCGGCCAAAAGCTGCAGGCCAATATAGGCCACCGCCAGCCCAATCAGCAGGCCGAGGGGCAGATAGCTTTTCGCCACCATATTATCGATAAAATAGCTGATCAGCGCCGGGCCGGCGACCTCAGCCGCCGCGGCAACCCACAGCATGACGACCGCTCTGGTAAGCGGTTTTTTCCATGGTTTACCATAGGCTAACAGGCGTTTTAGCGTCGGCCAAAGCTGTCCAAAACTACGCATCAGCACTCTCCTTCTCTTCGTCATCCAGCGCGGCTTCCAGCTGCTGGTAACGGTGCATATCGCGATACCAGCCCGGCTGATGGGCTAAGGTTTCGTGCTGCCCGCGCTGAACAATGTGCCCATGCTGCATCACCAGGATCTCGCTCGCTTCGGCGAGGGCCGAGAGCCGGTGTGCACTGATGATTACCGTCCGCCCTTCGCCCCACTGGCGCAGGTTATGCAGGATCTGGTGCTCGGTACGGCCATCCACCGCCGACAACGCGTCGTCGAGGATCAGAATTTCGGCGTTGAGCAGCAGCGCCCGTGCAATGGAAATACGCTGCTTCTGCCCACCGGAGAGCATCACCCCGCGCTCGCCCACTTCGGTATCGTACCCCTGCGGCAGTCGCAGAATATCCTCGTGGACGCTGGCCAGCCGGGCAACGTGCTCAATCTCTTGCTGCGTCGCGCCGGGGTGGCCGAGGGCAATGTTATTGCCAACGGTGTCCGAGAAAAGGAACGGCGTCTGATTGACCACCGCCAGCCGCCCGCGCCATGCGTCCAGCTTCAGGGTTGGCAGAGGCCGATCGTGGAAGCGGATCTCACCTTGGGTGACGTCGAAATGGCGCTGGATCAGCGACAGCAGCGTACTTTTCCCCGCCCCGGTTGGCCCGCAGATACCCAGCATCTGCCCCGGCATCAACGTAAAGCTGACGTTCTCCAGGGTGGGATGCGCCGCCTGCGGATAGCGAAACTCGCGGATCGCCACGTTCAGGTTGCCACGCCCTTCCGGCAGCTGCTCGCTGCCGTCATCCACCACCGGCGCTTCCGCCAGCATGTCACGGATGCGGCTATAAGCGGCGCTGCCGCGCTCGACGATATTAAACATCCACGCGAGGGCCAGCATCGGCCAGATCATCAGCCCTAGATACATAGTAAAGCTGGTGAGTTCCCCCAGCGTCAGGCTGCCGTTAACCACCATCCAGCTGCCGCCGCCGATCGCCAGCAGGTTTGCCATGCCGATAGCGATATAGATAGTGGGATCGAAACGGGCGTCAACCCGCGCGACCTTCATGTTTTTCCTGCCGGTATCGGCGGCGTCTTCGGCAAACAGTCCGGACTGACGATCCTCAAGGCCAAAGGCTTTGATCATGCGGATGCTGGTCAGACTCTCCTGGGTACGGTCGTTAAGCGAAGAGAACGCCGCCTGCGCCAGCTTGAATCGGTTATGCAGCTGATCGCCGTAGCGTTTGATCACCAGCGCCATAATCGGCATGGGCAGCAGCGCCAGCAGGGTAAGCTGCCAGCTAATCTGGGTCGACATGACGATCAGCACCACGCAGCCCATCACCAGCGAATCCACCAGGGTCAGCACCCCCTCTCCTGCGGCAAAGACCACGCGATCGACGTCGTTAGTCGCGCGGGCCATGAGGTCACCGGTGCGGTGGCGCAGGTAAAACTCCGGGTGCTGGCGGCTGAGCTGGCGGTAGAAGTCCTCCCGTAGCTCGACGGCTAACTGATAAGACGCGCCAAACAGCAGCACTCGCCAGACGTAGCGCAGCAGATAGATGACGATGGCCACCAGCACCAGCAAGCCGACCCACATCATGACGTCCTGCGGGTGATAGCGGCCCTGTGTTACGCCGTCGACCACGTATCCCACGACTTTCGGTGGGATCAGCTGCAGAAGAGCAATGATGATAAGCAGGGCTACGGCACCGAGATAGCGTCGCCACTCCCGGCGAAAGTACCAGCCTAGTTGAGCAAATAATCGCACGCGGTTATATCCTGAAGGTCTTTATTCGGCCCCTGACGCCGGGGCCAGAAGCGTTATTCAATGGGTAACTCTGTCGTAAATTTTATCTGTTCCATCGCAAAACTCGATGTCACATCGGACAAGCCTGGCACGCTATTGACCAGACGTTTGTAAAAATCGTCGTAGCGCTTCATATCAGCGACCTGAACGCGCATTAAGTAGTCATATTCGCCGGCCATGCGCCAAAAGCCCAGCACCTCCGGCATAGCGGAGACCACGCCGACAAACTGATGATACCACTCGCTGCAGTGCTGCTGGGTTTTGATCAGCATAAAGGCCGTGAGGCCGAGGCCCAGCTTTTCGGCATCCAGCAGCGCCACGCGCGCCAGCAGGATCCCTTCATCCTCCAGCCGCTTGAGCCGTTTCCAGCAGGGGGTCGTAGTCAGATTAACGGCATCGGCTAACGCCTGCAAAGAGAGGGTACTGTCTCGCTGCAGCAGAGTAAGCAGCTTTTTATCAATTTTATCTAGCATTAGCGGCCTCCTGGAGAAATTTTTTCTCTCGTGATTCTATTTCAAAGACGGAATGGCAACAATTTTTTAGGCGCTTTCCGTTAAGCTAGGCACAAATTGACAAACAGGATCGCCCCGGATGAACAACGCCTGGACTAAATATGCCATCAGTGAAATTAATGCCGATGCCCAGCGCTCGGCGGATACACATCTGATTCGCCTTCCCCTGCCCGCCTTTCCGGGGATTTATATCTACCTGAAGGATGAGAGCACGCACCCAACCGGCAGCCTGAAGCACCGCCTGGCGCGCTCGCTGTTCCTTTACGGGCTGTGCAACGGCTGGATCAAGGAAGGCACGCCGATTATTGAGGCCTCCTCTGGCTCAACGGCGGTATCGGAGGCCTGGTTTGCCCGTCTGCTGGGTCTGCCCTTTATTGCAGTGATGCCCGCCTGCACCGCAAAGCGTAAAATCGAGCAGATCGCTTTTTACGGCGGCCGCTGCCACTTCGTCGAGAGCGCCTGCGAGATCTATGCTGCTTCCGAGACGCTGGCGCAGGAGCTGCATGGCCACTATATGGATCAGTTTACCTACGCCGAGCGCGCCACCGACTGGCGCGGCAACAACAATATCGCCGACAGCATCTACCGCCAGATGCGCCATGAGCCGCACCCCATCCCAACCCATATCGTGATGAGCGCCGGTACCGGCGGCACGTCGGCAACCATTGGGCGCTATATTCGCTACCAGGGATACGACACCCAGCTCACAGTGGTGGATCCGCAAAACTCTGTCTTCCTTGACTACTGGCAGCAGCGGGATGCCAACCTACGCAGCCCGGTCGGGAGTAAAATTGAGGGCATCGGGCGTCCCCGCGTGGAGCCCTCGTTCATTCCGGACGTGGTAGACGAGATGCTGCGCGTCCCGGATGCCGCCAGCGTTGCTGCCGCCCACTGGCTGGAGAGCCAGCTAGGCCGCAAGGTCGGGGCCTCCACAGGCACCAACATGTGGGGGGCGTTGCAGCTTGCTGCCCGAATGCGTGACGAGGGGCGTACCGGCTCGATTGTTACCCTGCTGTGCGACAGCGGCGAGCGCTATCTCGACACCTACTACAATCCGGCGTGGGTCAAGGCCACTATAGGCGATACTGCGCCCTGGACCGCAGAGATTGCCCGTCTGCTGCGATAGCAAATGGCTACTGGTGGTGCCCGCCGTCAGGCGCTACCATAGCGGCTTTATTGCTAGTGAAACTATCAGGAAAATCTATGAAACGTGCCGTTGTCGTCTTTAGCGGAGGCCAGGACTCCACCACCTGTCTGGTACAGGCGCTGCATCACTATGATGAAGTCCACTGTGTCACCTTCGATTACGGCCAGCGCCACCGCGCCGAGATTGACGTCGCGCGTGAGCTGGCGCTGAAGCTGGGCGCACGGGCGCATAAGGTACTGGACGTCACCCTACTTAACGAGCTGGCGGTTAGCAGCCTGACGCGTGACAGCATTCCAGTGCCGGACTATGAGCCGGACGCCAGCGGTATTCCCAACACCTTCGTGCCGGGCCGCAATATCCTGTTTTTGACCCTTGCGGCTATCTACGCCTACCAGGTGCAGGCCGAAGCGGTGATCACCGGCGTCTGTGAGACCGACTTCTCCGGCTACCCGGACTGCCGCGACGAGTTTGTGAAGGCGCTCAACCATGCGGTCAACCTCGGCATGGCAAAAGATATCCGCTTTGAGACGCCGCTGATGTGGCTCGATAAAGCAGAAACCTGGGCGCTGGCCGACTACTGGCAGAAGCTGGAGCTGATCCGCGAGGAGACCCTGACCTGCTACAACGGTATCAAGGGCGACGGCTGCGGCCAGTGTGCCGCCTGTAACCTACGAGCCAACGGCCTGAATCACTATCTGGCAGAGAAGCCTGCGGTGATGGCGGCAATGAAGCAGAAAACCGGGTTGCAGTAAGTTTGCATAACGCCGGGTGGTGGCTCCGCCTTACCCGGCCTACACAACTACAGTAACCGTTACGCCATCATCATCTCCAGCTTCTCTCGCAGCTCCCCTTCCAGCGCCAGCGATTTTTTAGTGCGCAGATCGATGCAGACAAAGGTGATCAGCGCATCGGCCACCACCTCCCCCTCTGGCGCCAGCGTCACTACCTGACTGAGCACGCCGCTTTTGCCGTTGAGCTGTTGTATGCTGCTGGTAATGGTCAACAGATCGCCCAGCACCGCCGGTCGGCGATAGTTGATGTTGATATTGACCACGATAAACGCAATGTTGTTAGCCATCATCCAGCGGAAGCCTTCGCTGCTTTCCAGCCCCTCCCAGCGCGCCTCTTCCAGAAACTCCAGGTAGCGGGCGTTATTCACATGCTGGTAGACATCGATATGGTAACCACGAACTTTAATTTCAGTCTGCATAGCGTAATAGCCTTTTTTCTTATGTTATGTAGGGTCGGAGGTCATAACTGGTATGACCTCTTTAGCATGGCAAAAAATGGCTACGACGCAAGCAAAACTTACAGGGTTAAACGATCCAGGTTACGCTCCACCAGCGAGGCCCCCATTCCCGGCACCTGCTGTAAATCCTCCAGCGTCTTAAAGGGTCCATATTCGTCACGGTAGCTAACAATCGCCTGCGCTTTCTTCAGCCCTACGCCGTTCATCGCCTGTGCCAGCGCCTCCGCCGACGCCGCGTTAATGCTGACCCGGGTCGGTTCCTCATCACCTTTTACCGCCTGCGGCGCTTTTGCCTTAGCCTCCGGCCCAGCGGCGGCGGATTTACCCTGTACCGTCAGTGCCTGCGGGGATTTCACCGGCGCTTCAGCGGCGAGCGCTTGCTGGCTCAGGGCGGCACAGGTCAATGTCAGGGTCATCACCGCTATTTTGATTCCACGTTTCATGCTGCTTTCTCCTTGTGTGTTGACAGCCCCTGCACGATAAACAGAGCGGGAACGCGGGACAAACGGCAGATTGCAGAAATGGAAAAGGCCGCGAAAGCGGCCTTTGATTGTTGCAGGGCGTTGCAAAAGTCTGCGAGACGCCCAGAGAAATTACTGCTGTGGATCGACGATGTCGCCCATTTTGATTTTGGCTTCTTTACGCAGGTTGCTCATCAGCGCTTCGAAAGAGATCTGGGCATTGTTCTCAGTGATCCCCTCAACCATGGCTTTTTTCTGCGCGTCCGGCAGGGTGCCCGCTTTCACTTCGTCCAGCGCCAGCAGCACTACGTTGCCCTGCATATCGTTGGCAACGCCGTAGACCGGCTTATCCTTCGCTGGCAGGGCCAGCGTAAAGGCCGCCTGGCTCAGCGGATCCTGACCGGTACGTACCAGCGCCTTCGGCTCGCCAAAGCTCAGGCCTGCGGCTTTCAACGCCTCGTCGCCTTTACCCGCTTTCAGGTCAGCCAGCAGCTTATCGGCATTCAGCTTCGCCTGCTGCTCAGCTTTGTTGTGCTTCACGATATCGCTTACCTGGGCTTTCACGTCCTCCAGCGGCTTCACGGCTTCGGCTTTATGCTCGCTCACACGCAGCACAAACGCCCGATCGCCATCAACGGTAATGATGTCGGAGTTATTGCCCGGCGAACCGTTCTCTCCCACCAGCGCGCCGCCGAAGATAGCGTCAGACACCGGTTTGAAGTTCAGCTCCTGCGGCAGGTTGTCGCGGCCAAACCAGCCGGTTTCAACTGCTTTCACGCCTGCCACCTGCTCTGCCCCTGCCAGCGACTCATTGTCGTTGCTCGCGGCATCGCTCACTTTCTGCTGCAGGGCGTAGTAGGCATCCAGGCCTTTCTCCTGCTTCACCTTCGCTGCCAGCTCGTCACGCACCTCGTTAAACGGCTTAACCTGCGTAGGCTGCACGTCGTCAAGACGCACGATCAGGAAGCCAACGGAGGATTTAATCACGCCGGAGAGTTGGCCTTTCTCTTTCAGGCCCGCCTTTTTCAGCTCGTCTGGGGTGGTGGAATCTTCCAGCCAGCCCATATCGCCGCCGTTGCGGGCAGAGATAATGTCCGCCGACTTCTCTTTGGCGAGGGTGGCGAAATCAGCACCTTTGCTTAACTGTTCCAGCACCGCTTTCGCGTCGTCTTCGGTTTTGGTCTGGATCACGCTGTAACGATTACGCTGCGGCTGGGTAAACTGATCCTGATGCTGATCGTAGTAGGACTGAATCTCTTCATCACTGGCGTTCTGCTGCATGCTGGCAGCATCCAGCTTGATGTAGCTGACGCGGAACTGCTCCGGAGCGATAAAGCTGTTTTTGTTCTGCTCGTAGTAGCTGGCGATCTCCTGATCGGAGGCGGTCTGCTGCTGTGCCAGGGCGTTAACGTCGAGGGTTGCCGTGCGCACCATACGCTGCTGCGCGACCAGCGCGGCCAGTTCGTCGGTTTCACCTTTCAGCATAAAGTCAGTACCGGCAACGGCATTGATCAGCTGCTGGGAGGTGAGCTGGTTACGCAGGGCCTGAGCATACTGATCGGCGGTCATGCCCATCTGATTGACCAGCGCATTGTAGCGTGCGTTGTCGAACTTACCGTTGTTCTGGAAAGCCTGAGTTGAGAAGATCGCTTTCTTCACCTGCTCGTCGCTGATGCCGAGGCCCAGATGCTGGGCGTACTGATCCAGCAGCGCTTCATCAATCAGGCGGCTCAGCACCTGCTGACGCATGTTCTTCATATAGGCTTCGTTGCTGGCCAGCTCGGAGAAGCGCTCGCCGTGCCTCTGCTGCAAGCGATTACGTTCTGCCGCCACGGCATTTTCGAACTGGCTGCGGCTAATCTCCTGGCCATTAACTTTTGCGGCATAATTATTGTTACCGCCAATCAGGTAGTTACCAACGCCAGTCAGAATGAATGACACGATAATCAAACCCAGAATGATCTTGAGCACGACGTGGTTGGCCGCCGCGCGTAAATTGTCCATCATGGTGTAACAACACTCCGCTGTAGGTGACTGTCTGTCTCACGCAGCGCCAACACTCCTGGGCCGCTGCGCGTAAAGCCGTATTGTGACAAGAAACCGGGGCGGTTGTCAGCACGCAGGTCCGATTAATTCCGGCATCGCAAATAAAAAAGGCACATCTGGTGATGCGCCCTTGTACTTTGTCACAATCCTGAGAGGGATCGCTATCAGTTTACCGCGTCTTTCAGCGCTTTACCTGCGCGGAAACCCGGAACTTTAGCGGCAGCGATGGTGATCTCTTTGCCAGTTTGCGGGTTGCGACCAGTACGGGCAGCACGCTCTTTAACCGCAAAAGTACCAAAACCTACCAGCGCAACTTCGTCCCCGGCTTGCAGAGATTCAGTAACAGAAGCAATTAAAGCATCTAACGCACGTCCAGCCGCAGCTTTAGAGATATCAGCCCCTGCAGCAATTTTGTCTATCAGTTGAGATTTATTCACTCTTCTCTTCCTCTCTTTATAATTTATATCGCACCTTAATCCATCGAAGTGCGACCGCGCAGCAGTTATATCAGGCCTGTCATGCCCTTACAACACCCGTTGTTGATGATACAGCAAACCAGCCATCTAAATTAGCTATACAAAAAAAGGCTGGCAAGCCCGAAATGCGCTGCCAGCCTTGTTTTTATTGACGCTCTTTGCGCGAGGTCACTATTTTGCGCTAACGACCTGCATGCCTGACGGCTCATTTTGCAGCGCCAGGGTCAGCACTTCCTCAATGCGTTTCACCGGATGAATGTCGAGATCGGCAATCACATTCTCCGGGATCTCTTCGAGGTCACGCTTGTTCTCGTACGGGATCAGCACGGTTTTGATACCACCGCGGTGTGCTGCCAGCAGCTTCTCTTTCAGGCCGCCAATCGGCAGAACCTGACCGCGCAGGGTGATCTCACCGGTCATCGCCACGTCGGCGCGAACCGGGTTGCCGGTCAGACAGGAGACCAGCGCCGTACACATGGCAATACCGGCGCTCGGACCATCTTTCGGCGTCGCCCCTTCCGGAACGTGAACGTGGATATCGCGTTTTTCGTAGAAGTCGCCGTTAATGCCCAGCTTCTCTGCACGCGCACGCACCACGGTCAATGCCGCCTGGATGGACTCCTGCATCACTTCACCCAGCGAGCCGGTGTAGGTCAGCTTGCCTTTACCCGGCACGCAGGCGGTTTCGATGGTCAGCAGATCGCCGCCTACTTCCGTCCACGCCAGACCGGTCACCTGACCCACGCGGTTTTCATCATCCGCACGACCGTAGTCGAAGCGCTGAACGCCCAGATACTCGTTGAGGTTGTCCCCGTTGATGGTGATCTGCTTCAGCGACGGATCGAGCAGTAGCTGTTTCACCGCCTTCCGGCACAGCTTGGAGATTTCACGCTCCAGGCTACGAACACCGGCTTCACGGGTGTAGTAACGAATAATGCCAACGATGGCGCTATCGTCAACCGTGATCTCGCCCTTTTTCAGGGCGTTACGCTCAATCTGCTTCGGCAGCAGGTGGCGCTTGGCGATGTTCAGCTTCTCATCTTCGGTGTAGCCCGACAGACGGATCACTTCCATACGGTCCAGCAGCGGCGCAGGGATGTTCATCGAGTTTGACGTCGCAACAAACATCACGTCGCTGAGATCGTAATCGACCTCAAGATAGTGATCGCTGAAGGCCACGTTCTGCTCGGGATCCAGCACTTCCAGCAGCGCCGAAGCCGGGTCGCCACGCATGTCCGACGACATCTTGTCGATCTCATCCAGCAGGAAGAGCGGGTTTTTCACCCCAACTTTCGCCATCTTTTGGATTAGTTTGCCCGGCATAGAGCCGATATAGGTCCGGCGGTGACCACGGATCTCCGCTTCGTCACGCACGCCGCCCAGCGCCATGCGGATGTATTTACGTCCGGTGGCTTTGGCAATGGACTGACCCAGAGAGGTTTTACCCACACCCGGCGGCCCTACCAGGCAGAGGATCGGCCCCTTCAGTTTGTTAACCCGGCTTTGAACCGCAAGGTACTCAAGGATGCGATCTTTAACGCGCTCCAGACCGTAGTGATCGGTATCCAGAATCTCCTGCGCCTGACGCAGATCTTTCTTGACCTTGCTGCGGGCATTCCACGGCACCTGGATCATCCACTCGATGTAGCCACGTACCACGGTTGCTTCTGCCGACATCGGAGACATCATTTTCAGCTTCTGCAGCTCGGCTTCCGCTTTCTCTTTTGCCTCTTTCGGCATCTTCGCCGCGTCGATCTTACGCTTCAGCGCTTCGTTTTCGTCCGGCGCATCGTCCATCTCGCCCAGCTCTTTCTGGATGGCTTTCATCTGCTCATTCAGATAGTACTCGCGCTGGGATTTCTCCATCTGTTTCTTAACGCGGTTACGGATGCGCTTCTCAACCTGCAACAGGTCGATCTCTGACTCCATCATCGCCATGAGATATTCCAGACGTTCATTGACGTCGGACATCTCCAGCACGGACTGCTTATCCGCCAGCTTCAGCGGCATATGGGCGGCGATGGTGTCAGCCAGACGTGCCGGATCGTCGATACTATTGAGCGACGTCAGCACTTCCGGTGGAATTTTTTTGTTGAGCTTGATGTAGCCTTCAAACTGGCCAATCGCGGTGCGAACCAGCACCTCCTGCTCACGCTCGTCAATGGCAGGCGATTCCAGGTATTCGGCTTTCGCGGAGAAGTACTCACCGTCATCAGACAGGGCGCTGATGCGCGCACGCTGCAGGCCTTCGACCAGTACTTTTACCGTACCGTCCGGCAGCTTCAGCATCTGCAGAATTGAGGCCACGGTCCCGACGGTGAACAGATCGTTAACACCCGGCTCATCCGTGGACGCCTCTTTCTGCGCCACCAGCATGATTTTTTTATCCTGGTCCATGGCCGCTTCGAGACAACGAATCGATTTTTCCCGCCCTACGAATAAGGGGATGACCATGTGCGGATAAACCACCACATCGCGCAACGGCAATACGGGGATTTCAATGCGTTCAGAACGCTCAGAAGTCATAGAGCTCTCTCTTAAGTTTAATGTCCGCCTGGTAACCCGGCCGCAGGTCTTTGCGTCATGCGACCGTTAACATGTAAATCAGTATATGGGGATGTTTCCCTTACATTCAACGTCGGGAGTACGGAAAAATAAAAGGGGAGATAAAATCCCCCCTTTTTGGTTAACCGCTTGTATGGATAGGTTAATTATTCGCCAGAAGCCTGCTGTGCTTCCGGTTTACCATAAATCAGCAGAGGTTTGGTTTGACCGGCGATAACCGCTTCGTCAATCACCACTTTTTCCACATCTTCCATTGAAGGCAGATCGTACATGGTATCCAGCAGGGCCGCTTCTACGATAGAACGCAGGCCACGCGCACCGGTTTTACGGGCGTTTGCTTTCTTAGCAATGGCGTCCAGCGCTTCGTCGCGGAACTCGAGATCGACACCTTCCAGATTAAACAGCGCCTGGTACTGCTTGGTCAGGGCGTTTTTCGGCTCTTTCAGGATCTGGATCAGCGCTTCTTCGCTCAGCTCGTTGAGCGTTGCCACCACTGGCAGACGACCGATAAACTCAGGGATCAGACCAAATTTGATCAGATCTTCTGGTTCCACCTGGGCCAGCAGTTCGCCCTCTTTCGCCTTCTCGGACTTGCCTTTCACCGTTGCGCCAAAACCGATACCGGAGCCGGTTTCCACACGATGGGAGATGACCTTATCCAGGCCAGCAAAGGCCCCGCCGCAGATAAAGAGGATTTTTGAGGTGTCAACCTGCAAAAACTCCTGCTGCGGATGCTTACGTCCGCCCTGCGGCGGTACGGCAGCCACGGTCCCTTCGATCAGCTTCAGCAGCGCCTGCTGAACGCCTTCACCAGAGACGTCTCGGGTGATCGACGGGTTATCGGACTTACGGGAAATCTTATCGATTTCATCGATGTAGACAATGCCGCGCTGCGCTTTCTGTACGTCGTAATCACACTTCTGCAGCAGTTTCTGGATGATGTTTTCCACATCCTCGCCCACGTAGCCCGCTTCGGTCAGCGTGGTCGCATCGGCCATAGTAAACGGCACATCAAGCAGGCGCGCCAGCGTTTCTGCCAGCAGCGTTTTACCCGAGCCGGTAGGCCCGATCAGCAGGATGTTACTTTTACCCAGCTCAACGCCGTTGCTGCTATCGCCGTTACGCAGACGTTTGTAGTGGTTGTATACCGCGACGGCCAGCACTTTTTTGGCCTGCTCCTGACCGATAACATAGTCGTCCAGGTGATGGCGAATTTCATGCGGCGTCGGCAGCGCACTGCGCTCACGATGCGGCGCAACTTCTTTAATCTCTTCGCGAATGATGTCGTTACACAGATCGACACACTCGTCGCAGATATACACGGACGGCCCGGCAATCAGCTTACGCACTTCATGCTGGCTTTTGCCGCAAAAAGAGCAGTACAACAGTTTGCCCGAACCATCTTTGCGTTTATCTGTCATGAGTCAAAACCTCTTTTCTGTTTTTTGTGCCGCACACGACGACGCAAATGCCACTCCAGGCGCAAGACGCTATACAGCGTCGTGCCGCTCTCAATGATTATAGCGGTACTCGTCCGGCCTGGGCATTAATTACGATGGGTCAAGATTGAGTCAACCAGCCCGTACTCTACCGCTTCAGCGGCGGAGAGGAAGCGGTCACGCTCGGTATCGCGCTCAATCTGCTCTAATGATTGACCCGTGTGGTGTGCCATAAGTTCATTCATGCGCCCCTTCACTTTCAAAATTTCACGCGCATGGATCTCAATATCCGTTGCCTGGCCCTGATAACCACCCAGCGGCTGGTGGATCATGACGCGTGAGTTTGGCAGACAGAAGCGCTTGCCTTTAGCCCCTGCGGTCAGCAGGAATGCGCCCATTGACGCCGCCTGACCCATACAGATGGTGCTAACGTCAGGCTTGATAAACTGCATGGTGTCATAGATTGACATCCCGGCGGTAATCACCCCGCCTGGGGAATTAATATACAGGTAAATATCTTTTTCCGGATTTTCTGCTTCCAGAAACAGCATCTGCGCCACGATCAGGTTTGCCATATGGTCTTCGACCTGGCCAGTCATGAAAATGACGCGCTCTTTAAGAAGACGAGAGTAGATATCGAATGAGCGCTCACCGCGTGAAGTCTGCTCAATAACCATTGGCACCAGCGCCATATGGGGTGCAAAGTTATCTCGTTCGCCGCTGTATGACATGTCCGTCTCCTGGATAAAAATGAATAAACCTGCTGTCCCGATTCTACTTGACTCTGACTGGTCTGACTACGACCACCTTGGACGGATCTGCAGCAAGCGTTAATCTTGATAGTCTCCCTGTTATGGGGATGGCATCATCTTAATTCAAGCATAACAATCTTTTGGCTTAACGCTAACACTGAAACGTGCTTTTAGCACTCTTCCGATAGCCGAGGAATGTTAAAAAAAAACCCGCCACCAGCAGGTGACGGGCTTTCGTTTCCGCGTAAAGGCGGGAAACGTGACTTACGCTTGCTGGTTCATCAGCTCGTTGAAGGAAGTGGCTTTTTCAGACACTTTCGCTTTCGCCAGAACGGCTTCAACAGCCTGCTCTTCCAGCGCAACGTTGCGCATGTTGTCCATCAGCTCTTTGTTCTTGCTGTAGAACTCAACCACTTCTTTCGGATCTTCGTAAGCGGACGCCATCTCTTCGATCAGCTCGTTCACACGCGCTTCGTCAGCTTTCAGCTCGTGGGTACGGATCACTTCGCCCAGCAGCAGACCGACAACAACGCGGCGTTTCGCCTGCTCTTCGAACAGCTCACGCGGCAGCTCCAGAGCCTGTTTCTCGTTGCCACCGAAGCGCTGAGCAGCCTGACGGCGCAGCACGTCGATTTCGCTGTCGATCAGGGCAGCCGGCACGTCGATTTCGTTCGCTTTTACCAGACCGTCGATGGCCTGCGTTTTAACACGGTTACGTACCGCGCCTTTCAGCTCGCGATCCATGTTCTTACGCACTTCAGCGCGCAGGCCGTCGATGGAGCCATCTTCAACGCCGAAACGTTTAATGAACTCTTCAGTCAGCTCTGGCAGCTCGCGCTCTTCAACTTTTTTCAGGTTGATGACGAACTTAGCCGCTTTCCCTTTCAGGTTTTCAGCGTGGTAATCTTCCGGGAAGGTCACGTCGATGGTGAACTCTTCGCCTGCTTTGTGACCTTTGATACCGTCTTCGAAGCCCGGGATCATGCGGCCCTGGCCCATCGCCAGCACGAAGTCAGTGGCTTTACCGCCTTCGAACTCTTCGCCGTCAACGGAACCGGTGAAGTCTACGGTCACGCGATCTTCTGCATCAGCCGCGCCGTCTTTGTCTTTCCAGGTCGCCTGCTGCTTGCGCAGGGTGTCCAGCATGCCGTCAACGTCGGCTTCGGTCACTTCAACGATCGGTTTTTCAACTTCGATGCTTTCCAGACCGGTCAGCTCAACCTGCGGGTAAACTTCAAACTCTACAGAGTAGGTGAAGTCTTCACCCATTTTGTACTCGCCCGGTACGTAGGTCGGTGCGCCGGCCGGATTGATTTTTTCCTGAATGATCGCATCAATGAAGTTGCGGCTCATCAGTTCACCCAGCACGTCCTGGCGTACGGATGCGCCATAACGCTGAGCAACAACGGTCATCGGTACTTTGCCTTTACGGAAGCCGTCAATGCGTACTTTTTTCGCTACGTTGACCAGCTCGCTTTTTACAGCGGTCTCGATGCTGTCAGCAGCGATAGTGATCGTTACACGGCGGCCAAGGCCCTGAGTGGTCTCAACTGAAACTTGCATCTTGTTACCTCAAAAAATCAGAGTGCTCGGTCAACTCTATCCGCAGACCACGTCAGGTGGCTGCGTAGAACCGGGATGCTCTCTTGAATCAGATACACATTCCCTGTCACCAGAATCATCCCGAAGGCGTTCAAAAAATAGGACGCAGCATTATAGCGGCATCACTTTTGTGAGTCGAGAACGGTTATTGCACGCTGTTGCGGCCTTTTTCACAATTCACGGCTAATTTTTGTCTGAGTTTTGGCCTTATCGAACAAAACTCAGACAAAATAAAACGGCCCGCAGGCCGTTTTCACATATTCTGTACGCAACATACTGGAAAAGTTCGCGCTGTTGCAAACCTCATTTATTACGCACTCAGTTATTACGCAATCGTACCCGCACCTCGACAGGGCGGTGACGCGAAGAGGGTATCCTGTAAACCTTCCCACTCTTTGAGGGTGTAGGTATGCAGGGCCAGCGCGTGTACCGTCGTGGCCAGCTCGGAGGTTAACGTACTGTAAATCATTCGATGGCGGTTAAGAAAACGTTCGCCTGCAAAGCGATCGCTTACCAGCACCACCTTGAAATGGCTTTCAGAACCGGCCGGAACATTGTGACGGTAGCTTTCATCAACAACTTCGAGGAACGCGGGTTCAAACGTTGCCCTTAATTTTGATTCTATTTGTTCGCGTATCATCATGAAAAGACTCCTCAGACAGCGTTCAGATGTAACCCATCCCTTTAAATATTAGCCGCTTTTACCGCTTCCATAACAAGAAAACAACAAATATTTAGCGTTCGTCTCGTTTTATCATTCAAAGGCATGAACCCACCGGAGAAATTCTCATTCAGGTCGCTTTTATGGGCGGTTAAACAGGATTTGTGAGCACAAAATGCACAAGGCGATGAATTTACATGCATTGCCGGGTTGCCCCGGCCGTTGGCAATGTTATGATGACGCGAATTACCCCTTTATAAGCTTAAGATTCACAGAGATCTCTTATATGTTAAAAAAAGTGCTTTTCCCGCTGGTCGCTCTGTTTATGCTGGCTGGCTGTGCTACGCCCCCTACGACTATTGACGTCTCACCCAAAATTACCCTGCCGCAGCAGGATCCGAGCCTGATGGGTGTGACCGTGAGCATCAACGGTGCCGATCAGCGTCAGGATCAGGCGCTGGCAAAAGTGACCCGCGACAACCAGCTGGTGACCCTGACCGCCTCCCGCGATCTGCGCTTCCTGCTGCAGGAAGTGCTGGAGAAACAGATGACCGCTCGTGGCTACATGATTGGCCCGAACGGCGCAGTGAATCTGCAGATTATTGTGAGCCAGCTCTACGCTGACGTCTCCCAGGGCAACGTGCGCTACAACATCGCCACCAAAGCCGATATCGCTATCATCGCTACTGCCCCGAACGGCAACAAGATGACCAAAAACTATCGTGCAAACTACTCGGTTGAAGGCGCACTGCAGGCGTCGAATAAAAACATCGCCGACAGCGTGAACAGCGTACTGACCGATACCATCGCTGACATGTCTCAGGACACCAGCATCCACGATTTTATCAAGCAGAACGCGCGTTAATTCTGCCCGCTGACCCGGTTCGCGCCGGGTCAGCCCGCCTCCTATGTCCAGCCGCTATCTACGTATCTTTCAGCAACCTAAGTCAGCCATCCTGCTGATCCTGGGTTTTGCCTCAGGCCTTCCCCTGGCCCTGACCTCCGGCACGCTTCAGGCGTGGATGACCGTCGAAAACATTGACCTGAAGACCATCGGCTTCTTTTCGCTGGTGGGCCAGGCCTACGTGTTTAAGTTTTTATGGTCGCCGGTGATGGACCGCTATACGCCGCCGTTCTTTGGCCGTCGTCGCGGCTGGCTGCTGACGACCCAGATCCTGCTACTGATCGCTATTGCAGGGATGGGCTTCCTTGAGCCCACCTCACAGCTGCGCTGGATGGCCGGGCTGGCCGTCATCATCGCTTTCTGCTCCGCCTCGCAGGATATTGTGTTCGATGCCTGGAAGACGGATGTGCTGCCTGCCGAAGAGCGTGGCGCCGGGGCAGCCATCAGCGTGCTGGGCTACCGCCTCGGCATGCTGGTCTCCGGTGGGCTGGCGCTGTGGCTGGCGGACCGCTGGCTGGGCTGGCAGGGAATGTACTGGCTGATGGCGGCGCTGATGCTGCCCTGTATTATTGCTACCCTGCTGGCTCCCGAGCCGGACGATGCCGTGCCGGTACCGAAATCGCTGGAGCAGGCCGTGGTCGCGCCGCTGCGTGACTTCTTCGGGCGCAACAACGCCTGGCTGATCCTGCTGCTTATCGTCCTTTATAAGCTGGGCGACGCTTTCGCCATGAGCCTGACCACGACCTTTCTGATCCGCGGCGTGGGCTTTGACGCAGGCGACGTCGGCGTGGTGAATAAGACGCTCGGACTCATTGCGACCATCCTCGGAGCGCTGTATGGCGGCGTGCTGATGCAGCGCCTGACGCTGTTCCGCGCCCTGTTGATCTTTGGCATCCTGCAGGGGGCCTCCAACGCGGGCTACTGGCTGCTGTCGGTAACGGATAAGCATCTCTACAGTATGGCGGCGGCGGTATTCTTTGAGAACCTGTGCGGCGGAATGGGTACAGCCGCGTTTGTTGCCCTGCTGATGACCCTGTGCAACAAGTCGTTTTCTGCCACCCAGTTCGCCCTGCTCTCTGCCCTCTCGGCTATCGGACGCGTCTACGTCGGTCCTATCGCCGGCTGGTTTGTCGAGAGCTGGGGCTGGTCGACGTTTTATCTCTTCTCGGTGATCGCCGCCGTACCGGGGCTGCTCCTGCTGCTGGTGTGTAAAGAGACGCTGGCCTATACCCAGCGCACCGACGGCTTTCTTCCCCGCAGCCGCTACGCCGGTGCCTACCAGCTGGCGCTACGCACGCTGGCCGTGGGCTGTGTGCTGCTGGCGGCCTGGCTGGGCGTCATCACCCTTAACGCCCTCGGTCTCACCTCATGGGATTTCGCCGGGCTGTTGTTAGAGATCGGCGCGCTGCTGGCCGTAGGCGGCATTCTCTACGGTGGGCTACTGGACTACCTCTCCCTGCGCAAAACTGCGCAGGAAAAATAACCCGTTAGTTACTGCAGGTAATAATCGCGCAAAATAATTAAAAGATTTAATTTCAGGATATATTTGTTTAATTCTGGCTTCATCTCTCTTTTTGTTTAATTATTTTGTGCGGTATACATTTACGACTACGCTTTAATGATTCAGCATGGTTATCAAATTAAGCTTCGCGCAATGTTTGATAATTGCTGAATTAATGTTAACTAAATGTTCACAAAATGGATTGGTTATACCATTTCGCCTGGTCTATAAGTATTAGGCCCGGTTTTGGTTATAACCTTGGGGCCGAACGCGGCGATTGCGAGATTTTACAGATTGTTGCCTTCTGTGTGACATACGCGGCAGAACCCAGTAACACCCTACTGACAGCGCGCCACGCATGTTTACAGTAATGTAACCTTCCCGTAAAATGCCCGCACACTTTAAGCGCCACCAGACCCCCGTGGAATTGAGGTCGTTAAATGAGACTCAGGAAATACAATAAAATTTTGGGAATGTTGTCATTAATCACAGGCGCGGCGTTACTGAGCGGCTGTGATTCTGCACTTCTCGATCCCAAAGGACAGATTGGACTGGAACAACGTTCATTGATACTGACGGCTCTTGGGCTGATGTTGATTGTCGTGATCCCCGCCATCGTGATGGCTATCGGTTTTGCCTGGAAGTACCGGGCGTCGAACAAGGAAGCCAAATACAGCCCCAACTGGTCGCACTCGAACAAAGTTGAAGCTGTGGTTTGGACGATTCCCATCCTTATCATCATTTTCCTTGCGGTACTGACATGGAAAACCACGCATGCGCTCGAACCCAGCCGTCCGCTGGCGCACGATGCGAAGCCGGTAACCATCGAAGTCATTGCAATGGACTGGAAGTGGTTCTTTATTTACCCGGAGCAGGGCATCGCAACGGTCAATGAGATTGCGTTCCCGGCGAATACGCCTGTGGAATTCAAAATCACATCGAACTCGGTGATGAACTCCTTCTTCATTCCGCGACTGGGTAGCCAGATCTACGCGATGGCCGGGATGCAGACCAAACTGCACCTGATCGCCAACGAAGCCGGCACCTACGATGGTATTTCTGCTAACTACAGTGGTGCTGGTTTCTCCGGCATGAAGTTCAAAGCCATCGCAACGCCGGATGCCGCGACCTTCAACCAGTGGGTAGCGCAAGCGAAGCAGTCGCCGAAAGTCATGAATGACATGGACGCGTACAACAAGCTGGCAGCACCTAGCGAATACAATAAAGTCGAATACTTCTCCAGTGTTAAACCTGACCTGTTTGTTAATGTGATTAACAAATTTATGGGACCTGGGAAGAGCATGGACGTGACTCAGGCTGAAGGCGAACAGAACTCGCACGAAGGCATGGAAGGCATGAACATGAATCACGCGGAAACCTCTCACTAAGGGGCCGAGGAATAATACGATGTTCGGAAAACTTACACTGGATGCAGTGCCGTACCATGAACCGATTATCATGGTTACGGTGGCAGCAATTCTCGTCGGGGGACTGGCGTTAGTTGCAGCACTCACTTATTTCGGTAAGTGGTCATATCTGTGGAACGAGTGGCTCACCTCCGTGGACCACAAACGCCTGGGGATTATGTACATCCTCGTCGCTATCGTGATGTTAGTGCGTGGCTTTGCCGACGCCATCATGATGCGTACCCAGCAGCTGCTCGTCTCGTCGGGCGAAGCCGGGTTCCTGCCACCGCACCACTACGATCAGATCTTTACCGCCCACGGCGTTATCATGATCTTCTTCGTGGCGATGCCGTTCGTGGTAGGCCTGATGAACCTGGTCGTGCCGCTGCAAATCGGCGCCCGTGACGTTGCCTTCCCATTCCTGAACAACCTGAGCTTCTGGTTCACCGTTGTCGGCGTGGTGCTGGTTAACATCTCGCTGGGCGTGGGCGAATTTGCTCAGACCGGCTGGGTAGCTTATCCACCGCTCTCGGGCATTGAGTACAGTCCCGGCGTAGGCGTTGACTACTGGATCTGGAGTCTCCAGCTCTCTGGTATTGGTACAACCCTGACCGGTATTAACTTCTTTGTGACTATTCTGCGCATGCGTGCCCCTGGCATGACCATGTTCAAAATGCCGGTATTTACCTGGGCGTCACTCTGTACTAACGTGCTGATTATCGTCTCGTTCCCTATCCTGACGGTAACCATCGCGCTGCTGACACTTGACCGTTATCTGGGCACCCATTTCTTTACCAACGATATGGGCGGCAACATGATGATGTACATCAACCTGATTTGGGCCTGGGGCCATCCGGAAGTGTACATTCTTGTCCTGCCAGTGTTCGGCGTGTACTCAGAAGTTGTGGCTACGTTCTCTAAGAAGCGTCTGTTTGGCTACACCTCCCTGGTATGGGCAACCATCGCGATTACCGTTCTGTCATTTATCGTATGGCTGCACCACTTCTTTACCATGGGCAGCGGCGCGAACGTTAACGCCTTCTTTGGTATCACCACGATGATTATCGCCATCCCGACCGGGGTGAAGATCTTCAACTGGCTGTTTACCATGTACCAGGGTCGTATTCAGTTCCACTCCGCTATGCTGTGGAGCATCGGCTTCATCATCACCTTCTCTATCGGTGGGATGACAGGCGTGCTGCTGGCCGTACCGGGTGCGGACTTCGTACTGCATAACAGCCTGTTCCTGATTGCACACTTCCATAACGTTATTATCGGTGGTGTGGTATTCGGTTGCTTCGCTGGCATGACCTACTGGTGGCCGAAAGCCTTTGGTTACACCATGAACGAGACCTGGGGCATCCGCGCCTTCTGGTTCTGGATCATCGGCTTCTTCGTAACCTTTATGCCGCTGTACGCCATGGGCTTCATGGGTATGACGCGTCGCGTAAGCCAGAACATCGACCCGATGTTCCAGCCGCTGATGATTGTGGCTGAGATCGGTGCGCTGCTGATTGCTATCGGTATCTTCTGCATCATCATGCAGATCTACACCTCCGTGCGCGATCGTGATCTGAACCGCGACCTGACGGGTGACCCGTGGGGTGGCCGTACGCTGGAGTGGGCAACCTCTTCACCGCCGCCGTTCTATAACTTTGCCGTTGTGCCGCACATTCACGAACGTGATGCATTCTGGGAAATGAAAGACAAAGGCGAAGCGTACATCCAGCCGACGCACTATGAAGAGATTCATATGCCGAAAAACAGCGGCGCGGGTGTCATTATCGCAGCGTTCAGCCTCGTCTTTGGCTTTGCCATGATCTGGCATATCTGGTGGATGGCGATCCTCGGCTTTGCCGGCATGATCGTGAGCTGGATTGTGAAAAGCTTTGATGAGGACGTGGATTACTACGTACCGGTTGCCACCGTTGAAACACTGGAAAACCAGCACTTCGACGAAATTAGCAAGGCAGGACTGAAAAATGTCAACTGAGACTCTAACTCACGCTAACGCTCATGCCCACGAGCATGAGCACCACGATGCAGGGTCGAACAAAGTGTTCGGCTTCTGGATCTACCTGATGAGCGACTGCATTCTCTTTGCATGTCTGTTTGCTACCTATGCCGTTCTGGTGAACGGCACTGCAGGTGGTCCGAGCGGGAAGGATATTTTCGAACTGCCGTTTGTGCTGGTTGAAACTGCTCTGCTGCTGTTCAGCTCCATCACCTACGGCATGGCGATTATCGCCATGAACAACGGTCGTCAAAGCCAGGTTATCTCCTGGCTGGCGCTGACCTTCCTGTTCGGTGCGGGCTTTATCGGGATGGAGCTCTATGAGTTCCATCACCTGATTGCTGAGGGCTTCGGTCCAGATCGCAGCGGCTTCCTGTCAGGCTTCTTTGCGCTGGTAGGAACCCACGGTCTGCACGTGACCTCAGGTCTGGTGTGGATGGCGATCCTGATGTTCCAGGTTACCCGTCGCGGGCTGACCAGCACTAACCGCACCCGTCTGATGTGCCTGAGCATGTTCTGGCACTTCCTGGACGTGGTCTGGATCTGTGTGTTCTCTGTAGTTTACCTGATGGGGGCGATGTAATGAGTCATTCTACCGATCATAGCGGCGCCTCTCACGGCAGCGTAAAAACCTACATGACAGGATTTATCCTGTCGATCATCCTGACGGCTATTCCGTTCTGGATGGTAATGACCGGCTCCGCCTCGCACGCCACCCTTCTGGGTGTCGTGCTGGTGACGGCGGTGGTACAGATTCTGGTTCACCTGGTGTGCTTCCTGCACATGAACACCTCTTCTGAAGAGCGTTGGAACCTGGTGGCCTTTGTCTTTACCGTGCTGATCATCGCCATTCTGGTGGTAGGCTCAATCTGGATTATGTGGAACCTGAATTACAACATGATGGTTCACTAAGAGCGGCGAGTATGATGTTTAAGCAATACCTGCAAGTAACGAAACCAGGCATCATTTTCGGCAACCTGATCTCCGTGATCGGGGGGTTCCTGCTGGCCTCTAAGGGCAGCATCGACTATCCCCTCTTCGCCTATACGTTGATCGGGGTGTCGCTGGTGGTGGCATCGGGTTGTGTATTTAACAACTACATCGACCGTGACATTGACCGTAAAATGGAGCGTACGAAGAACCGGGTGCTGGTCAAAGGCCTGATTTCCCCGAAAATTTCGCTGGTGTACGCCACCTTGTTGGGTATTGCTGGCTTTATGCTGCTGTGGTTTGGTGCTAACCCGCTGGCCTGCTGGCTGGGGGTGATGGGGTTCGTGGTGTATGTCGGCGTCTACAGCCTGTATATGAAGCGCCACTCCGTCTACGGCACGCTGATTGGCTCTCTCTCCGGCGCTGCGCCGCCGGTGATTGGCTACTGCGCGGTAACCGGTGATTTCGACAGCGGTGCGCTGATCCTGCTGGCTATCTTTAGCCTGTGGCAGATGCCGCACTCATACGCCATCGCGATTTTCCGCTTTAAAGATTATCAGGCGGCGAACATCCCGGTACTGCCGGTGGTGAAAGGGATCTCGGTAGCGAAAAACCACATTACGCTCTATATCATCGCTTTTGCTGTAGCGACCCTGATGCTCTCGCTGGGCGGCTACGCTGGATACAAGTATCTGGCGGTGGCGGCTGCGGTTAGCGTCTGGTGGCTGGGGATGGCGCTGAAGGGTTATAAGGTTGAAGACGACAGAGTGTGGGCGCGTAAGCTGTTCGTGTTCTCTATCGTGGCGATCACCTCCCTCTCGGTGATGATGTCCGTGGACTTTATGGTTCCGGACTCACATAACCTGTTGACCTACGTCTGGTAATTTAAAAAAGATGTTACAAAAAGGGTGCTTCGGCGCCCTTTTTTATTTATTAAATCAATAACTCATTGATGTACTATATTCCACGCTTTGCGCATCACGGGATAACTCGCCCCGCCCTCCCCTGCACTATACTGTGTCCGGTTTTTTGATTGAGGTAGTAATGAACGACTATAAAATGACGCCGGGCGAGCTACGCGCCACCTGGGGTTTAGGGACAGTATTCTCGCTGCGTATGCTCGGCATGTTTATGGTCCTGCCCGTTCTGACCACCTATGGCATGGCGCTACAGGGGGCCAGCGAAGCGCTGATCGGCTTTGCCATTGGCATTTACGGCCTGGCTCAGGCGGTATTCCAGATCCCTTTCGGCCTGCTGTCGGATCGCATTGGCCGTAAGCCGCTGATCGTCGGCGGGCTGGTGATTTTTGTCATTGGCAGCGTGATTGCCGCCCTCTCCGATTCGATCTGGGGCATTATTCTTGGCCGCGCCCTGCAGGGTTCCGGCGCCATTGCCGCTGCAGTTATGGCCCTGCTCTCAGATCTCACCCGCGAACAGAACCGCACCAAGGCAATGGCCTTTATCGGCGTTAGCTTTGGCATCACCTTCGCTATTGCCATGGTGCTTGGCCCTATTATTACCCACCGGCTCGGCCTGCACGCCCTGTTCTGGATGATTGCTGGCCTGGCAACGGCGGGCATCATTCTGACGCTATGGGTGGTTCCGGACAGCAAAAATCACGTACTGAATCGTGAATCGGGAATGGTAAAAGGCTGCTTCAGTAAAGTGATTGCCCGCCCGCCGTTGCTGAAGCTCAACTTCGGTATTATGTGTCTGCATATCCTGCTGATGTCCACCTTCGTTGCCCTGCCAGGGCAGATGGAGGCCGCCGGCTTCCCGGCATCGGAACATTGGAAGATCTACCTGGTGACGATGCTTATCTCTTTCGTCAGCGTAGTGCCGTTTATTATCTACGCCGAAGTGAAGCGCCACATGAAGCGGGTCTTTATCTTCTGCGTTATCGTCCTGCTGATTGCTGAGATTGTGCTCTGGGGTGCGGGACCGCATTTCTGGGAGCTGGTGGCGGGCGTGCAGCTCTTCTTCCTGGCATTCAACCTGATGGAAGCCCTTCTCCCCTCGCTGATCAGCAAAGAAGCCCCGGCGGGCTATAAAGGTACGGCGATGGGGATCTACTCCACCAGCCAGTTTATCGGCGTCGCCATCGGCGGCTCGCTGGGAGGCTGGGTTGACGGCTTGTTTGACTCCCAGACGGTCTTCCTGGCAGGGGCGCTGCTGGCCACCGTTTGGCTGCTGGTCGCCAGCACCATGCAGGAGCCGCCCTACGTCAGCAGCCTGCGCGTGGAGATCCCGGATGACGTGGCGATCACCGATACGCTTAAGCAGCAGTTAGAGAGCAAAGCGGGCGTCAGCGAGGTGCTGATCGTCGCGGAAGAGCGCAGTGCCTACGTGAAAATAGACAGTAAAGTGACAAATCGTTTTGAGGTTGAGCAGGCGCTCAGAGCCTAAAAAAATGCCCGGATAACCGGGCATTTTTATTAGTCGCGGAAGTTTTTGAACTGGAACGGCTGTCCCAGATCGCCGCCGCGCACCAGCGCCATCACCGACTGCAGATCGTCGCGGGATTTACCGGTGACGCGGATCTCTTCTCCCTGAATCTGCGCCTGTACCTTGATCTTGCTGTCCTTGATGAGCTTAACGATCTTCTTCTGCACCGCGCTCTCAATCCCCTGCTTCAGCTTGGCTTCAACGAACCAGGTTTTCCCGCTGTGCACAAACTCTTCCGGCACATCAAGAGAGGTCCCCTCAATGCCGCGCTTCAGTAACTTGGCGCGCAGGATATCCAGCAGCTGATTGACCTGAAAATCAGACTCGCTCAGTACCTTAATGGTCTTATTGGCATCGTTCAGTTCAAACGTTGCCTCAACGCCACGGAAATCGAAGCGAGACTCCACTTCACGGCTGGCATTGTCTACGCCGTTACGGACTTCCTGAAGGTCAACCTCAGAAACAATATCGAAAGATGGCATCTTTTCTTCTCCTTTCACTTTTGTTGCGATGCATAATACCCGCAACAGGACATAACGAGAAGCGTAGCCGACGGCGCTATACTTAACGCATTGCCACCTGGCGCTGTTGCAGGTGAGGAGGAACAATGAAAATAACCGTGCTTGGATGCGGAGCATTAGGGCAACTGTGGCTGGCCGCGTTGTGTAAGCGTGGTCATGAAGTACAGGGCTGGCTGCGGGTGCCCCAACCCTACTGCAGCGTCAACGTGATTGACGAAGATGGCGGCGTGTTCAACGAATCCCTGACCGCTAACGATCCTGATTTTCTGGCCCAGAGCGATCTGCTGCTGGTCACGCTCAAGGCGTGGCAGGTCTCCGATGCGGTAAAAAGCCTGGCCTCTATGTTGCCCACTACCACACCGGTGCTGCTGATCCACAACGGCATGGGTACGGTCGAGGAGTTAAAAGCGATCCCCCACCCGCTGCTGATGGGCATTACCACCCATGCCGCCCGCCGGGATGGCAACATCATTATTCACGTTGCCAGCGGTACGACTCATATCGGCCCCGCCCGGCAGCAGGACGGAGACTACAGCTATCTGGCGGACACCTTGCAGGAGGTGTTACCGGACGTGGCCTGGCATAACACTATCCGCCCTCAGCTGTGGCGCAAGCTGGCGGTCAACTGTGTGATCAACCCGCTGACGGCCCTGTGGAACTGTCCAAACGGCGAACTGCTGGCGCACCCGGAGCTGACCGAGGCTATCTGTAATGAGGTGGCGGAAGTAATGGAGCGCGAAGGCCATCATACTTCAGCGGATGATCTGCTGTATTACGTTAATCAGGTCATTGAAAATACGGCGAAAAACATTTCATCGATGCTGCAGGACGTTCGTGCCCAGCGCCGCACCGAAGCGGATTACATTACGGGCTATCTGCTCCGCCGCGCCCGTGCCCACGGCATTGCGGTACCGGAAAATACCCGCCTCTATGAACAGATTAAACGTAAGGAGAGTGAGTATGAGCGCATCAGCACTGATATGCCTCGCCCCTGGTAGCGAAGAGACCGAGGCGGTGACCACCATCGATCTGCTGGTACGCGGTGGGATTAAGGTCACTACCGCCAGCGTGGCCAGCGATGGCAATCTGGCGGTCACCTGCTCCCGAGGTGTCAAGCTACTCGCCGATGCCCCGCTGGTGGAAGTGGCCGACGGTGACTATGACGTGATTGTCCTGCCCGGCGGCGTTAAGGGCGCGGAGTGCTTTCGTGACAGCCCCCTGCTGGTCGAGACGGTAAAACAGTTTCACCGCTCGGGTCGGATCGTGGCGGCTATCTGCGCGGCGGCAGGCATCGTGCTGGTTCCGCACAATATCTTCCCCATCGGCAATATGACCGGTTTTCCGGCGCTGAAGGATCGCATCCCTGAGGAGCAGTGGCAGGATAAGCGCGTAGTGTGGGATCCACGGGTGAATCTGCTCACCAGCCAGGGGCCGGGAACGTCGATCGATTTTGCACTGAAGATTATCGACCTGCTGGTCGGGCGCGAGAAAGCGCATGAGGTAGCGTCCCAGCTGGTGATCGCAGCGGGGATCTATAACCATTACGAAGCGTAAGAGGTGAAACGCCCGGTGGCGCGAAGCTTGCCGGGCCTACGGAAGCTGTAGGCCGGGTCAGGCGAAGCCGCCACCCGGCGCAACATTGATTACGGGCGGTACACCTTGACGTTGGTGAAGCCCTGCTCGTGCAGATAGAGCGCCTGCAGGCGGCTCATCACCCCACGCTCGCACCACAGCAGCCAGGTTTTGCTCTGATCGAGATCGCCAAATTTGGTACTCAGCTTGTAGAACGGCAGCGTTACCACGTCGACGCCCTCTATCGTCAGCGGCTTGCTCTCCTGATCGTCCGGAGAGCGGATATCCAGCACAACGTCGTTCGGACCAAAACCGGTGACGGTCTCAACTTCAACCACTTCCTGTTCGGTCTGCTGAGCAATCTCGCGGATGTCGACGTTGGTTGCCTCTTCCACCACCCGATCGAGGATCGCAAAATCGAAGTTCTGCTCTTCGGCTTCGATCTTCGCCTTCACCGCTTTTACCGTCGGGCTTTTGGAGATCACGCCGCAGTACTCTGGCATGGTACGGGAGAAATCTTCCGTGCCGATCGCGCGAGCTACGTCGATAATGTGCTCTTTATCATGGGAGATCAGCGGACGCAGGATCAGCGTATCAGAGACGTTGTCGATCAGACGCAGGTTAGTCAGGGTCTGGCTAGAGACCTGGCCCAGCGCTTCACCAGTGACCAGAGCCTGCACGCCGTAGCGCTCGGCGACCTTAGACGCTGCGCGCACCATCATGCGTTTCAGTACGACGCCCATCTGGCCGTCGTCTACTTTTTCCAGGATCTCACCGACCACCGGCTCAAAGTTGATCGCCACAAAGCGTACGCGGTGCGAGCTGCCGAAGCGGTTCCACAGATAGTGAGCCACCTGACGGACGCCAATCTCATGCGCTGCGCCGCCGAGGTTGAAGAAGCAGTAGTGTACGCGGCAGCCACGACGCATCAGCATATAGCTGGAGACGCTGGAGTCAAAGCCACCGGAGATCAGCGACAGCACATCTTCCTGCGTACCGATAGGGAAACCACCGATACCTTCGGTACGGTTCGTTATCAGCAGCAGGCGATCGTCTTCAATTTCCAGATGGACCGTGTAATCCGGGTGAGTCAATTTTACGCGAGCGCTCTCAATATGCTGATTCAGCCCGCCACCGACGTAGCGTTCTACCTCAATGGAGCTAAACTCATGCTTACCACGACGTTTCACGCGCACGCAGAAGGTTTTCCCCTCTAGCTGCTCGCGATACTGGGCCAGCGCTTTCTCGAAAATGTCATGCAGGGAGGTATAAGGCACATCTTCTACCTCCAGAATATGGTGGATACCGGGAATACGTGTCAGGGCATCGCGAATGGCCGCACGCAGGGTCTCGTCTTTGGTACGCACTTCCACGTGATCCCAGTGACGAACGACTTTAATCTCTTCGTCGTGGTACTTCAGAACGTTACGAATGTTCCCGGTTAAAATTTTAATAAAGCGCAAACGCACGGATTGGCTTTTGATGGTGATTTCCGGGAACAATTTAATGATAAACTTCATGGCGGCAAAGGTTCTTTGGCAAGTCGCATAGTGGACTTGTGGGGGATTAATACAGCAGCCCCTAACCGCGGCTGCTTCCAGGCGCGCAAGTATACCACCATCGGGGTCTACCTTGCACACCGCATGACCATTGCGCGTTATTTAATACGCGGCCCGACTTCGCTACCATAGCGCAGACGAATAAAACGAGAGTCAGATATCCTTATGGCAAAGAAAAACGACGCACCGGCCAGCTTTGAAACGGCGCTTACCGAGCTGGAACAGATAGTGACCCGTCTTGAGAGCGGCGATCTGCCCCTTGAAGAGGCCCTGAGCGAATTTGAACGCGGCGTGCAGCTGGCACGCCAGGGGCAGACCAAGTTACAGCAGGCGGAGCAGCGCGTGCAGATCCTGCTGTCAGAACAGGAAGAGGCCCCGCTCACCCCCTTCACCCCGGACGCCGAGTAATATGGATTTTACTGAACAATTAGAAACCTGCGTCGAGCAGGCCAATAGCGCGCTACGGCGCTTCATCGCGCCTCTGCCTTTTCAGAATACGCCTCTGGTTGAGGCCATGAACTATGGCGCACTATTAGGCGGCAAGCGCCTGCGGCCATTTTTGGTCTATGCCACAGGCAGCATGTTTGGCGTCAGCGTTAACACCCTGGATGCCCCCGCTGCTGCCGTGGAGTGCATTCACGCCTACTCCCTGATCCATGACGATCTGCCGGCCATGGACGATGACGATCTGCGCCGGGGCCAGCCGACCTGCCACATTAAATACGGTGAGGCGAGCGCCATTCTGGCAGGAGATGCCCTGCAAACGCTGGCGTTCTCTATCCTTGCCGATGCGCCAATGCCGGAGGTGACCGATCGCGATCGGCTGGCAATGGTTGCCGAGCTGGCGCAGGCCAGCGGCGTGGCGGGCATGTGTGGCGGTCAGGCGTTGGATCTGGAAGCCGAAGGCAAACAGGTGCAGCTTGCCGAGCTGGAACGTATCCACCGCCATAAAACCGGGGCGCTGATCCGCGCGGCGGTGCGCATGGGTGCCCTGACCGCAGGTGAACGGGGTCGTGACGTGCTGCCGATTCTGGATCAATATGCCGAGTGTATCGGTCTGGCCTTCCAGGTACAGGATGACATTCTGGATGTGGTGGGTGATACTGCAACTCTCGGCAAACGTCAGGGGGCCGATCAGCAGCTGGGTAAAAGCACCTATCCTGCCCTGCTGGGCCTTGAGCAAGCCCGGACGAAAGCCCGTGACCTGATTGACGACGCCCGCAGCGCGTTAGCGCAGCTGGCCGCCCACTCTCTGGACACCTCGACCCTTGAAGCGCTGGCCGACTTTATAATTCAGCGTGATAAATAAACAACAATGAGTCTCTGATGAGTTTTGATACTGCCAAATACCCGACCCTGGCGCTGGTGAATGCCACCCAGGATCTGCGCCTGCTGCCAAAAGAGAGCCTGCCGAAGCTGTGCGACGAGCTGCGCCGCTATCTTCTCGACAGCGTGAGCCGCTCCAGCGGCCACTTCGCCTCCGGGCTTGGCACGGTTGAGCTGACCGTGGCACTGCACTATGTTTACAACACGCCGTTCGATCAGCTTATCTGGGACGTCGGCCATCAGGCTTACCCACACAAAATCCTGACCGGTCGCCGGGATCGCATCGATACGATCCGCCAGAAAGGCGGCCTGCACCCCTTCCCGTGGCGCGGCGAGAGCGAGTATGACGTGCTGAGCGTCGGCCACTCCTCTACCTCTATCAGCGCCGGGATTGGCATCGCGGTAGCGGCAGAGAAAGAGGGTAAACAGCGCCGCACCGTCTGTGTGATTGGCGACGGGGCGATCACCGCTGGCATGGCCTTCGAGGCGATGAACCACGCCGGTGATATCCGCCCGGATATGCTGGTGATCCTCAACGACAACGAGATGTCGATCTCCGAGAACGTTGGCGCGCTCAACAACCATCTGGCGCAGCTGCTCTCGGGCAAGCTCTACTCTACTCTGCGCGAAGGTGGAAAGCGGGTCTTCTCCAATGTACCGCCGATCAAAGAGCTGCTGAAACGCACCGAAGAGCATATTAAAGGCATGGTTGTGCCCGGTACCCTGTTTGAAGAGCTGGGCTTTAACTATATCGGGCCGGTCGATGGCCATGACGTGCTGGGTCTGGTCACCACGCTGAAAAACATGCGTGACCTGAAGGGCCCGCAGTTCCTGCACATCATGACCAAAAAAGGACGCGGCTACGAGCCAGCCGAAAAGGATCCGATCACCTTCCACGCCGTACCGAAGTTCGATCCGGCCAAGGGAACGCTGCCAAAAAGCAGCGGCGGCATGCCCTCCTACTCGAAAATTTTCGGCGACTGGCTGTGCGAGACAGCGGCAAAAGACGACAAGCTGATGGCCGTTACGCCTGCGATGCGCGAAGGCTCCGGCATGGTGGAGTTCTCCCGAACCTATCCGCAGCACTATTTTGACGTGGCGATTGCCGAGCAGCACGCGGTAACCTTTGCCGCTGGACTGGCGATTGGCGGTTACAAGCCGGTGGTAGCGATCTACTCTACCTTCCTGCAGCGCGCCTATGACCAGGTGATCCACGACGTGGCGATCCAGAAGCTGCCGGTGCTGTTTGCTATCGACCGGGCGGGGATTGTCGGTGCTGACGGGCAGACGCACCAGGGCGCGTTTGATATCTCTTTCCTGCGCTGCGTGCCGGAAATGGTGATCATGACCCCAAGCGACGAGAACGAGTGTCGTCAGATGCTCTACACCGGCTACCACTACAGCGAAGGGCCGAGCGCCGTGCGCTACCCACGCGGCAACGCCGTGGGCGTGACGCTTGAGCCGCTGGCCGCGTTACCTATCGGTAAAGGGGTAGTGAAACGCCAGGGCGAAGAGATCGCGATCCTTAACTTCGGTACGCTGATGCCGGAAGCGGAAAAAGCCGCCGAGACGCTGAACGCCACGCTGGTGGATATGCGTTTTGTGAAGCCCCTCGACGAGGCGCTGATTCTGGAGCTGGCCGCAACCCACGCGTCGCTGGTCACTCTGGAAGAGAATGCCATTATCGGCGGTGCAGGCAGCGGCGTGAACGAAGTACTGATGGCTAACCGTAAGCCGGTTCCGGTTCTCAACCTCGGCCTGCCGGACTACTTTATCCCGCAGGGTACCCAGGAAGAGGCGCGCATCGAGCTGGGCCTCGACGCCGCCGGTATCATCGCAAAAATTCAGACCTGGCTGGCCTGAGCCTCCGGTTCCGCTCCTGCTATGCTTAAGGGTACTCGTACCCTTAAGCAGGAGTGGAACCATGCAATACAACACGTTAGGAAAAACAGATCTTAAGGTTTCTCGTCTTTGTCTGGGCTGTATGACCTTTGGCGAACCGGACCGGGGCAATCACGCCTGGACCCTGCCAGAAGAGAGCAGCCGACTCATCATCAAGCACGCCCTTGAGGGCGGCATCAACTTTTTCGATACTGCAAACAGCTACTCTGACGGCAGCAGCGAAGAGATCGTTGGCCGGGCGCTGAAAGATTTCGCCCGTCGCGAAGAGGTGGTGGTCGCCACCAAGGTCTACCATCAGGTGGGCGATCTGCCGGAAGGGCTCTCTCGCCCGCAGATCCTGCGCTCGATTGATGACAGCCTGCGCCGGCTCGGCATGGAGTATGTTGACCTGCTGCAGATCCACCGCTGGGACTATAACACCCCTATCGAAGAGACGCTGGAAGCACTGAATGACGTGGTAAAGGCCGGTAAGGCCCGCTACATCGGCGCGTCGTCTATGCACGCCTCGCAGTTCGCCGAGGCGCTGAAGCTTCAGGAGCAGAATGGCTGGGCGCGCTTTGTCACCATGCAGAATCACTACAATCTTATCTACCGTGAGGAAGAGCGCGAGATGCTGCCGCTCTGCTATCAGGAGGGCGTGGCGGTGATCCCATGGAGCCCGCTGGCGCGCGGTCGTCTGACGCGCCCGTGGGGAGAAACCACGGCTCGCTCAGTGTCGGATGAATTCGGTAAAACGCTCTATAACGAGAGCGATGCCGGGGATGCACAGATTGCCGAGCGGCTGGCGGCGATTGCAGACGATACCGGGGCGACCCGGGCGCAGGTGGCCATTGCCTGGCTGCTGAGCAAGCCCGGCGTGGCCGCCCCGATCATCGGTGCATCCCGGGAAGAGCAGCTTGAGGAGCTGATCCAGGCGGTAGAGTTAACCCTGACGCCAGAGCAGATTGCCGAGCTGGAGACGCCGTATAAGCAGCATCCGGTCGTCGGATTCAAATAAGGGTAAGCATCCGGCCCACTATGGGCCGGATAAAAGCGGATCAAATAATACCAATCGGCCAGTGATGACCAATCAGGTAGAGGATCCCCGCCGCCACAATCCCGGCGACGATATCATCAACGATAATCCCCATCCCGCCGTGCACGTTGCGGTCGAACCAGCGGATCGGCCAGGGCTTCCACATATCAAAGATACGGAACAGCACAAACCCGGCGGCCACCCACTGCCAGTCGTTAGTAGGTAGCGCCATCAGGGTGATCCACATCCCGATAAACTCATCCCATACGATGCTGCCGTGGTCGTGCACCCCCATATCCTTTGCCGTCTGGTGACACAGGTAGACGCCAATACAGATAGAGAGCATCACCACCATGGAGTAGAGCTGCCACGGCAGGAAGGTCATCAGATACCAGAACGGGATCGCCGCCAGCGAGCCCATCGTGCCTGGCACCACCGGACTCAGGCCGCTGCCAAATCCGGTGGCCAGCAGGTGCCACGGGTTACGCAAGTTCAGGCGGCTTTTAGCGATATCTTTAGTGCGCGGCAAAATGGTCATATCCTTTCCAGTCAAAAGTCACAGCCCTGCCCTCGCGGGTAAAGCTGATGCCGTCGATATCGGCACTCATCCGCCCGATGCAGGTGTACGGAATGCCAAGCTGACCAATCGCCACCTCCAGCGCGCCGCGATTCAACTCCGGCACGGTGAAGCAGAGTTCGTAGTCCTCGCCGCCGCCCAGTGCCCAGCGCAGGGCCTGGTCTGGATCCACATGGCGACGCAGGGCATCCGAATAGGGCAGCATGTCAACGTCGATCATCGCCCCGCACTCGCTAGCCTGCAAAATATGCCCCAGATCGGAGATCAGCCCGTCGGAGAGATCGATAGCGGAATTCGCCAGATCGCGCAGCGCCTGGCCGTGCAAAATACGCGGCGTTGGGCGCAGATGGCGCTTGACCAGCCAGTCGGCGTCTTGGAGATCGTTTACCTGCAAACGATCCTGCAGGATCGCCAGCCCGGCGGCACTGTCTCCTGGCGTGCCGGTGACGTAGATCCAGTCTCCGGGCTTCGCGCCAGAGCGTTTCAGCGCCCGGCCCGCCGGAACGTAGCCGTGAATACCCAGCGTCATGGAGAGCGGCCCGCGCGTCGTGTCGCCGCCGATCAGCTGCATGTCGTAGTAGCTAAGCTGCTCGAACAGGCTGTCGCTAAACGCTTTCAGCCAGGGCTCGTCGACCTCTGGCAGGGTCAGCGCAAGGGTCAGCCACGCCGGGTCAGCGCCCATCGCCGCCAGATCGCTCAGGTTTACCGCCAGCGCTTTGTAAGCCAGGTCGGCAGGATCGATATCCGGGAGAAAATGAATGCCCGATACCAGCGTATCGGTACTGATTGCCAGGGTCTGTTTTTCCGGGACATTCAGCAGCGCGCAGTCATCGCCAATGCCGGTTTCGACATCCAGGCGCGCGCGTCTGACGCGGTTAAAGTAACGGGCAATAAGGGAGAATTCGCCGCATGCCATACGTTATGCCTCAGCAGAATAAATGAGTAAGGCCGGGGCGAAGCGGCAACTGCGCTCCGCCGTACCGGCCTTAAGGTTACTTTTTGTGGGGGCGGATCGCGGGTGCGGCTTTATCCAGCACGCCATTCACAAACTTGTGGCTGTCTTCTGCACCAAACGTTTTTGCCAGCTCGATAGCTTCGTTGATGGCAACCTTGTAGGGCACATCATCACGTTTGGAGAGTTCGAACAGCGCGATACGCAGTACCGCTTTCTCAACCTGGCCCAGCTCTTCAAGCAGGCGGGACAGATAGGGCTTCATCAGGCCGTCGAGATATGCGCTGTTAGTCGCCACCCCGGACAGCAGCTCGCGGAAGTAAGCGATGTCAACGTCTTTGACATCCTGTTCCGCCAGGAACTGGTATTCAACATCGGCGATGTCGTTCTGGGACAACTGCCAGGAGTAAAGCGCCTGAACGGCACACTCACGGGCGCGGCGACGAGCAGCAGGTTTCACGGAATTCCCCTTACAAAAATCAGCCTTGAATGGCTTTCAATACATTAATCATTTCAAGCGCGGTCAGTGCTGCTTCAGCACCCTTGTTACCCGCTTTCGTGCCAGCGCGTTCGATGGCTTGTTCAATACTTTCAGTGGTGAGCACACCAAAGGCTACCGGAATGGCGCTCTCCTGAGCCACGTGCGCCAGGCCGTTGCTTGCGCCGCCCGCGACGTATTCGAAGTGTGCCGTACCGCCACGGATCACCGTGCCGAGCGCAATAATCGCATCATATTTACCGGTTTTTGCCAGCGCACCCGCCGCCAGAGGCAGCTCATAAGCACCTGGAACCCAAACAACGGTGATGTTTTCATCTTTAACCTGGCCGATACGCTTCAGGGCGTCGATAGCACCTTCCAGCAGGCTGTCGTTGATGAAGTTGTTGAAACGCGCAATGGTGATGGCGACGCGAGCGTCCGGGGCAGCAACAGTAGCTTCAATAATGTTCATAAACTTACCTTAGGGTTCTCATATAGCCCCCGCAGGGGGGCGGATTTTATCATACTATTTTACGCACTGCTTCCCTTTTACGAGCGCACTACGCGGGGATCAGATGCAGGCACAGATCCGGGCCTACCTGACGTATTTCAATGAACTTGAGCTGCGGCGCGGCCGCCAGGCTCTCAAGCCCTGGCAGAACGCAGAGGCCGCGCGCCTCGCTGCCTAATAGCTTCGGTGCCAGATAGACAATCAGCTCGTCCACCAGCCCGGCCTGCAGCAGCGCGCCCGCCATCTGCGCGCCCGCCTCTACCCAGATGCTGTTAATCTGCTGACGTCCCAGCAGCATCATCATTGAGACCAGATCGAGATGGCCGTTATGTTCAGGCACCAGAATGTGGCGCACGCCGTCCGGCCACTGGCGCTCGTCGGCGCGGGTACGGGCAAACCAGGTTTCGCCCGGCTGCTGAACAAGACGATGGGCCGGCGTCACGCGGTTCTGGCTGTCGACGACGATGCGCACCGGCTGGCGCAGATCCGCCTGGGCATAGCGCGCCTGCGTGTCGGCACCCAGTTCGTCCCAGCGGACGGTTAGAGCCGGATCGTCCGCCAGCACCGTGGCGCTGCTGGTTAATATCGCGTGGCTCTCGGCGCGCAGACGCTGAACGTCCCGGCGCGCCTCGGGCGAAGTGATCCACTGGCTCTCGCCGTTCGCCATCGCCGTGCGCCCGTCCAGCGACGCACCGAGCTTAAGTTGAATATAGGGGAAGCCGGTACGCATGCGCTTGAGGAAGCCGCGGTTAAGCCGCTCCGCCTCGCTCATCATCAGACCGTGGCTGACCTCAACGCCCTCCTGAGAGAGACGGTACAGCCCCCGCCCCGCCACCTGCGGGTTGGGATCCTGCATCGCTGCGACGACGCGGGCGACGCCAGCGTTAATCAACGCCTCGCAGCACGGTGGCGTCCGGCCATGATGGCTGCATGGCTCCAGCGTCACGTAGGCGGTGGCACCACGGGCACGCTCCCCCGCCATGCGCAGGGCATGCACCTCGGCATGCGGCTCGCCGGCACGGAAGTGGAACCCTTCCCCGACGATTTCGCCCTCTTTCACAATGACACAGCCCACGTTTGGATTAGGATGGGTGGTGTAGCGCCCGCGCTGTGCCAGCTTCAGCGCACGGGCCATGTACATTTCGTCCTGCTTGTCGTCCAGCATTAGCCTAGTCCTGTAAGCGGGCGATCTCTTCGCCGAATTCGCGGATATCTTCAAAGCTGCGGTAGACAGAGGCAAAGCGGATATAGGCTACTTTATCGAGCTTCTTGAGCTGCTCCATCACCAGGTTGCCAATCATCTTGCTAGGGATCTCGCGTTCCCCCGTGGCCCGCAGCTGGGATTTAATATGGTTAAGGGCCATCTCAACGTCGTCAGCGCTGACCGGGCGTTTCTCCAGCGCTTTAAGCATGCCGCTGCGTAATTTGTCTTCGTTAAACGGCTCGCGGACCTCGTTGCTTTTCACCACGCGCGGCATCACCAGCTCTGCCACTTCGAAGGTCGTAAAACGCTCGTTGCACACCAGGCACTGGCGGCGACGACGAACGGAGGAGCCTTCGCCCACCAGGCGAGAGTCAATTACTTTGGTATCCACGGCGAAACAGAATGGGCAATGCATACGGCGTCCTGAAGATAAAATTAACTGAAATCTATTTTAACCTGATATGCCGCGACAACAAAGGCATCAGCACTTTTGGGATAAAGGATCGATGGCAAGCGTGTCACCATCACAGAGTCAATAGTCAAAATCATTGCAATATCGCAAAGTTGGCTTTGATAAGGATGTGCATGTGCTAGTAGTAATCAGGAGTGTTAGCTCTGCAACATTATGCTACTTCAGATGCTTACAACATGCATGAGATGACTGCCATGCCTAAAGGCGTGACAATTAGCAAGGATTTAAGGCTATGTTACATCACCCTCCTCGCGTTTTTCGACCCAAAGCCTCTGTGGGCGTGTTCGGTACCAATAACTCCGATGATGTAAAAACACTTCAAAGGATGATCATTGCGGCCGGATATAATCATATAAATGGTAACAATCTACATGCCACTGGCAACTGTGACCCACAAACTCAAGCAGCTATCATTTGGTACCAGCGACTACTGAACATGTCTCCATCGGGCTTGGTTCATCCCCAAGAGATCTGGTTTTTTACTATGTTTAATAAGGCTATCGCACCGCACTGGCGTCCATACGATACGGGCCCTTTATACGTCAGTGAAGGCCAAATAACGTTCGATGCGGAAGGTATGGACTACCTGACAGCAGTAGAGCCCTTCAGTCAACCAGTGAATACAAAGAACTTTTCTCGCATTTTACACTGGCCCCAATACGCATCAGGAGTCACTCTGGGGCGAGGGTATGATATGAAAGAGCGCAGCTCAGGTCAGATAGTAGCAGAGCTAAGGCAAGCAGGAATCGAAGAGTACAAGGCAATAATTTGCTCAAAAGCAAGTGGCCTGTCTGGTAAACGAGCAACGACTGACTTTATAAAAGCTTATGGCCCACTAGTTGGAGAAATAACACATCTCCAGCAAATTAAACTTTTTGAAATATCTTACCGAGTGAAGAAAAATTACGCAAAAGGGGTTTACTTTCGTTACTCACATCATATACATAATGCTCTTTCATGGGATAATCTTGAATACAAGATTCAAGAAACATTCGTAGATATTGTCTACCAAGGAATCCCCAGGCTTGGCCCCTTAATTGAGCTCATTGCTGCTGGGGGAAGTAAGCAGGACATGATCGAAAATCTTCAAAATGACCCTAACGAGAAAAAATATGGTGAAAGACTTAGGGCACGTATAAGGAACTTACAATGAACACAATTACCAGAGTATTACTTGTGGCCATTATGGCATTTTACTCCATTGATTCAATGGCAAAAACACAAAAAATAGACGCTAGCAAAGACGTTAGTGAATGTATCAAAAAATTCAAAAATGAAAATATAGAGTGCCTGGACGACGTACTACACAACTCGGAGGAGCAGCTTAACAAAGCTTACCTCTCTAAACTCACTAACATTAAAAAAACGTCCCCGGATGAATGGTGGATGGGTGATGAGCAGCAAAAAAAGGAAGTCATCGACTCATTCATTGCAAACCAGAAAAAATGGATTGAATACAGAGATGGCTATTGCGGAGTTGCTCTATGGTCCTATCAAAACTCTGACCATCTCGGTGAGGCACAAACAAGCTGCGAGATAAACATGAATAAAAGACGTTTAGAGGAGATCGCCTTAATTCAGATCCCGTCCGAAACGGAAAGTGAAACCCCATAGCCTCCGACGCACCTCAAACCCACCGCGATTTCCTGCCGAACCTCTACTTCCAGACAGGAAATCGGACATTTTGCTCGTTCCAGCCTAAAATCTCCTTACTAACAATAACTCGTTTAAGGAAACCGTTATCATGACAAGACGTTATCTGAAGCTCGCCCTGCTAGGGAGTCTGTTTACCCTTAGCGCCTGCGCCCAGCAGAGCGAGGTGCGCCAGCTGCATCAGAGCGTGAGCACGCTCAACAAAGAGATGAGCAAGCTCAATCAGGAGACGGTGAAGATCACCCAGCAGAACAGCCTGAACGCCAGGTCGGAGAGCGGCGTCTACCTGCTGCCGGGAGCCAATACCCCGGCGCGCCTGAAGAGCCAGCTCGGTACGCTGCGTATGTCGCTGAAGGATATCGCCCCTAACGCTGGCGGCACGCGCCTGACGCTGCTCATCCAGGGTGAATCGAACACCCCGCTGCCAGCCTTTAGCGGCACGGTTGAGTGGGGACAGATTCAGGGTACCACCGAAAATCCGCAGGAAGTTAACGTTCAGAACCAGCTGATCAGCGCCCCGGCCAGCACCCTCGCGCCGAGCGACGTCAGCGTCCCGCTTCAGCTCAACGGCATCACCCCCGAGCAGCTTGGCTTTATCCGCATTCATGATATTCAGCCAGCCAATATGTAGCAGCGTCATACTCCGTTACTTTCTGTAAGGGCGCAGCGTCGCCCTTTTACCTCGTTCACACCTTTTTACCTCCTCTTACAAACCTCAAATATTGGCAATGCCGCAGATTGCCAGTACAATCGCCCCGTTTTATCTACGCAAACGTGAACGCAATCGATTACGTAGATGATGGATATGTGAAACAACAGATATTTTTGTGAGCAAGGAAACTTATAATAGGCCCGCAGAAATACGAAACATTTTGAAAAGCATCAACAGCGTTCTTTCGATCCCGTCAGGGACTTCAATCAGTGGCATACATATGAAAAAAACTTTACTCGTCGCCGGTGCGGCACTTGCGCTCTCCTCCACCTTCGCCGTTAATGCGGCCGAAACCAGCAACAGCGAATTCGTCTCCGATTGGTGGCATCAGAGCGTTAACGTGGTAGGCAGCTACCATACCCGTTTCGGACCCACTATCCGTAACGATACCTACCTGGAGTACGAAGCGTTCGCCAAGAAAGATTGGTTCGACTTCTATGGCTACATGGATGCGCCAGTCTTCTTCGGTGGCAACAGCACCGCGAAGGGTATCTGGAACCACGGCTCCCCGCTGTTCATGGAGATTGAACCGCGCTTCTCTATCGACAAGCTGACCGATACCAGCCTGGCATTTGGTCCGTTCAAAGAGTGGTACTTCGCGAACAACTACATCTACGACATGGGCCGTAACGAAGCGGGTCGTCAGAGCACCTGGTACATGGGTCTGGGTACGGATATCGATACTGGCCTGCCGATGAGCCTCTCCCTGAACGTCTATGCCAAATACCAGTGGCAGAACTACGAAGCGGCGAACGAGAACGAGTGGGATGGTTACCGCTTCAAGGTGAAATACTTTGTGCCAATCACCCAGCTGTGGGGCGGCCAGCTGAGCTATATCGGCTTCACTAACTTTGACTGGGGTTCCGATCTGGGCGACAAAGATTTCCGCGATCTGAACGGTATGCAGGCCCGTACCAATGACTCTATCGCCTCCAGCCACATTCTGGCCCTGAACTACGATCACTGGCACTACTCAGTGGTGGCGCGTTACTGGCACAACGGTGGTCAGTGGAACGACGATGCAAGCCTGAACTTCGGCAGCGGCAACTTCAACGTCCGCTCTACCGGCTGGGGTGGTTACCTGGTAGCAGGTTACAACTTCTAACCTGTACGGATCCGCCCGGTGGCGCTGCGCTTACCGGGCCTGGGATCCGAATGTAGGCTGGGTAAGGCGAAGCCGCCACCCAGCGTCAGACATAAAAAAAGCCAGCTTATCGCTGGCTTTTTTATTGGCAGATGCTTTATTACGGCAGAATTGACGGCTGATCCGCCCCCTCTTTCTCTACCTTCTGCTGCAGCAGATGCTCACGCTTCATCCCAAGCTTCAGCGCCAGCGCCGAAGCCACGTAGATGGACGATGCCGTACCGATGGACACACCGATCAGCATGGTCAGCGAGAAGCCCTGCAGCATTGCGCCACCGAAGAGGTAGAGCATCAGGATCACCACTAAGGTGGTGCCTGAGGTGATCAAGGTACGGTGCAGCGTCTGGGTCAGCGACACGTTAAAGATCTCGTAAGGCGTCCCGCGACGGATTTTGCGGAAGTTCTCACGAATACGGTCGGAAACCACGATGCTGTCGTTCAGCGAGTAGCCGATAACGGACATCAACGATGCCACGATGGTCAGATCCACTTCGATCTGGAACAGCGACAGCACGCCCATGGTAATGATCACGTCGTGCGCCAGTGCGATAACCACCCCCGCCGCCAGACGCCACTCAAAGCGGAAGCCGACGTAAACCAGGATGGAGATCAGCGCGACCAGCAGCGCCATGGCACCGTTCTGTGCCAGATCGGCACCGACGCTTGGCCCCACGAACTCGATGCGTTTTACCGCCGCGTTCTGGCTGGTGGCCTCGTTAATGACGCTCACCACTTTGCTGCCCAGCGCCTGACCACCGGTTGCCCCTTCGGCAGGTGGCATGCGCACCATCACGTCACGGCTGCTGCCGAAGTTCTGCAACAGCGGATCTTCAAAACCGGCTTTCTGCAGCGCGTCACGCATCATGTCCATATCGGCCGGCTTTTCCAGCGAGATTTCAATGACCGTACCGCCGGTGAAGTCGAGACCCCAGTTAAAGCCGCGCACGCCGATAATGATAATCGACAGGATCAGCAGAAGTCCGGAAATGCCGAAAGCCCAGTAATCCCAGCGCATAAAGTCATAGACTTTACGCCCGTGGTTCAATTGTTCAACAGTATATTCCTGTGCCACAACGCACTCCTCAGATAGACAGCTTGTTGATGCGTTTGCCGCCGTACAACAGGTTTACGATGGCACGTGTACCGACGATGGCGGTAAACATTGACGTCGCCACACCGATACCGGTAGTAATCGCAAAGCCTTTAATTGCCCCGGTGCCTACGGCATACAGGATGATGACCTTGATAAGCGTCGTGACGTTAGCATCAAAGATGGAGCTAAACGCGCCTTTGTACCCTTCGTCGATCGCCTGCTGAACCGAACGGCCGTTGCTCAACTCTTCTTTGATACGTTCGTTGATCAGCACGTTGGCATCCACCGCCACCGCAAGGGTTAAGACGATCCCCGCGATACCCGGCATGGTCAGGGTTGCCCCCGGCAGCAGAGACATCACACCGACGATCAGCACCAGGTTGGCAATGAGCGCAGAGGTGGCGATCAGACCAAACTTCTTATAGAAGAAGATCATGAAGATGATGGAGGCAGCGAGGCCCGCCAGACAGGCTTCCAGACCCTGCTGAATGTTCTGCATCCCAAGGGTTGGACCGATGGTACGCTCTTCAACGATCTGGATCGGGGCGATCAGCGCACCTGCACGCAGCAGCAGCGAGAGCTGACGCGCTTCGTTCGGGTTGTTGATGCCGGTGATGCGGAAGCTGTTGCCGAGGCGAGACTGGATGTTGGCGATGTTAATCACCTCTTCCTGCTTCACCAGCACGGCACGACCGTTGGCATCTTTCTTACCGCTGTCCTTGTACTCCACAAACAGGGTCGCCATCGGCTTGCCGATGTTGTCCTTGGTGAAGTTAGACATGATGTTACCACCGGCGCTATCCAGCGAGATGTTAACCTGTGGCTGATTGTACTCATCCTGGCTGGAGGTGGAGTCGGTGATGTGATCCCCGGTCAGAATAACGCGTTTGTACAGCACAACCGGCTGCCCTTCGCGCATCTGCTTCACTTCCGAGTCGCCCGGCACGCGGCCTGATGAAGCTGCGGAGCTGTCCGCGTTGGTATTAACCAGACGGAACTCCAGCGTGGCGGTCGCGCCCAGAATCTCTTTCGCGCGCGCGGTGTCCTGAATACCCGGCAGCTCGACGACGATACGGTCAGCGCCCTGACGCTGCACCAGCGGCTCAGCAACGCCCAGCTGGTTAACACGGTTGCGCAGAATGTTGATGTTCTGCTGCACCGCGTACTCGCGGGCTTCGCTCAGGCGTGCATCGGTCATTACCGCACGCAGCGCGTTGCCGCCCTGGGTGTTGATAACCAGATCGCGGTGGCGCGGAGTCAGATAAGAGATGGCTGCGTCACGTGCCGCGCTGTCGCGGAACACGATGCTCATGCCGTAGTTATCTTCTTTACGCACGTTGGTGTAGGCAATGCCCTTCTCGCGCAGATCGCTGCGCAGGCTGTCCATGTTCTGCTCCTGGAGCTTGCCGAGCGCGGTGTCCATATCCACTTCCATCAGGAAGTGCACGCCACCACGCAGGTCGAGGCCGAGTTTCATCGGCTCCGCTTTCAGCATGGAGAGCCAGCGCGGGGTAGCCGGAGCAAGGTTCAGCGCCACAACGTACTTATCGCCCAATACGCTCATCATCGCCTCACGGGCGCGCAGCTGCGTATCGGTGGAGTCAAAGCGGGCAAGGATCGCACCCTCTTCCAGTGCCACAGACTTAGCGGTGATTTTTTGTTCTTGTAAAGTATTCTGGACCTGGATCAGCGTTTGCTCACTGGCGGCGACGCCGCGCGCGCCAGTGATTTGAACAGCCGGATCCTCACCATACAGGTTGGGAAGTGCGTAAAGCAGGCCGACGACAATGACGACGACCAGCATAATGTACTTCCACAAAGGATAACGGTTTAACACGGCAGTTCCCTTTGGGAAAACAATAGATTACAGCGCCTTCATGGTGCCTTTCGGCAGAACGGCAGCTACGAAGTCACGTTTGATAACCACTTCAGTGGTGTCATTCAGCGCGATAGCAATGTAGCCGGTTTCCGCTACTTTGGTTACGCGGCCAACCAGACCACCGTTAGTCAGCACTTCATCACCTTTGGCGATGGAGTCCATCAGCTTTTTGTGCTCTTTGGTGCGTTTCTGCTGCGGGCGCAGGATCATGAAGTAGAAGATCAGACCGAAGACGACCAGCATCAGGATCAGAGACATCGGGCTACCCTGCGCCGGTGCACCTGTTGCCGCTACAGCATCAGAAATAAAAAAGCTCATTTAAATTCCCTCATTATTAAAATTAATCAACGTTCAAAGGTGGAACCGGTCGACCCTGACGTTCATAGAAATCGGTCACGAAGCTCTCTAATTTACCCTCTTCAATAGCCTTACGTAAACCAGCCATTAAGCGCTGATAGTGACGCAGGTTATGAATGGTATTGAGGCGCGCGCCCAATATTTCGTTGCAACGATCAAGATGATGCAAGTAAGCGAGCGAATAATTGCGACACGTATAGCAATCACACTCTTCATCCAGCGGACCCGTATCGCTTTTGTACTTCGCATTACGGATTTTTACGACGCCGTTCGTGACAAACAGGTGACCGTTACGCGCGTTACGCGTTGGCATGACGCAGTCGAACATATCGATACCGCGACGCACGCCCTCGACCAGATCTTCCGGCTTCCCTACGCCCATCAGGTAACGTGGTTTATCTGCCGGGATCTGCGGGCAGACATGCTCCAGGATGCGGTGCATATCTTCCTTCGGCTCACCCACAGCCAAACCGCCGACAGCGTAGCCATCAAAGCCAATCTCTACCAGACCCTTGACCGAGATATCGCGTAAATCTTCGTAAACGCTGCCCTGGATAATCCCGAACAGCGCGTTTTTGTTGCCCAGCGAGTCGAAGCGATCGCGGCTGCGCTGCGCCCAGCGCAGGGACATCTCCATTGAGCGCTTGGCGTAGTCCCAGTCGGCGGGGTACGGCGTGCACTCGTCGAAGATCATCACGATGTCGGATCCGAGATCGTACTGGATCTCCATCGATTTTTCCGGATCGAGGAAGATCGGATCGCCATTGATCGGGTTGCGGAAGTGCACCCCCGCTTCGGTGATTTTACGGATATCGCCGAGGCTAAAGACCTGGAAGCCGCCGGAGTCGGTAAGAATCGGCCCTTTCCACTGCATAAAGTCGTGCAGATCGCCGTGCAGCTTCATGATCTCCTGGCCAGGACGCAGCCAGAGGTGGAAGGTGTTACCAAGGAGGATCTGTGCGCCGGTGGCCTCAACCTCTTCCGGGGTCATGCCTTTTACCGTGCCGTAGGTACCCACGGGCATAAAAGCAGGCGTCTCAACGACGCCACGATCGAACACCAGGCGGCCGCGACGCGCGCGACCGTCGGTGGTATCAAGTTCAAATTTCACTTAACTCTCCAGCATCAGAAAAACAGTCTGACGTTTAAACCGGTGTCGCGGACTTATTCCCCGACACGCTCATGAATAGCGGAAGGATTGTACGTGATAAACATCGCATCGCCGTAGCTAAAAAAGCGATATTTCTCTTCTACGGCAGCGTGATAGGCATTCATCGTATGCTGATACCCCGCAAATGCCGACACCAGCATAATCAGCGTCGACTCCGGCAGGTGGAAGTTGGTCACCAGCGCATCGATCACCTTGTACTGATAGCCCGGGTAGATAAAGATCTGCGTATCGCCAAAGAAGGGTTCGATAAGCTCGCTCTTCGCCGCCTGGGCCGCGCTCTCCAGCGAGCGTACGGAGGTTGTTCCCACGGCGATCACGCGATTGCCGCGCGCTTTTGCGGCCAGCACGGCGTCAACCACCTCCTGCGGCACTTCGGCATACTCCGAGTGCATGATGTGGTCTTCAATGCTGTCGACGCGCACCGGCTGGAAGGTCCCCGCGCCTACGTGCAGGGTGACAAAGGCCTGCTCAATGCCCTTCTCGCGCAGCGCGGCCAGCAGCGGCTCGTCGAAGTGCAGGCCCGCTGTCGGTGCGGCAACCGCACCTGGCTTTTCGCTGTAGACGGTCTGGTACAGCTCCCGGTCGGCGTCTTCATCCGGACGGTCGATATAGGGCGGCAGCGGCATATGGCCGATAGCGTTGAGGATATCCAGCACCGGGCGCGCATCGTTAAACTCCACCTCAAACAGCGCATCGTGACGCGCTACCATGGTGGCCTGGATACTCTCATCGTCACCCAGCAGCAGCTCTGCCCCCGGCTTCGGCGCTTTAGAGGCGCGAATATGTGCCAGAATACGTTTATCATCGAGCATACGTTCGACCAGCACTTCAATCTTGCCGCCGCTGGCTTTACGGCCAAACAGGCGGGCCGGGATGACGCGAGTGTTGTTAAACACCAGCAGATCGCCCGGGTTGAGCTTATCGAGCAGATCGGTGAAAGTACCATGCGTCAGCGCCCCCGTCGGCCCGTCAAGCGACAGCAAACGACAGCTGCTACGCTCAGGCTGCGGATAGTGGGCAATCAGGGATTCAGGTAGTTCAAAGGAAAAATCGGCAACACGCATGACGCTAACTCAAGACATAATTAAGAGGCGGGTAGTCTAGTGCCGGGGCGTGCTCCCTGCAACCGTTACCCGCCTGTGGATAAAGAATAGACGATGAATTTTCTTGCTCATTTACACCTGGCTTACCTCGCAGAGAGTTCTTTGCCAGGTAATTTGCTCGCCGATTTCGTACGCGGCAACCCCGACGGCACCTACGCTAACGAGGTGGTAGAGGGCATTCGTATGCACCGCCGCGTGGATGTCCTCACCGACGGGCTGCCGGAGGTCCGCGAGGCCAAGGCCTGGTTTCGTGCAGAGACCCGCCGCGTCGCGCCCATTACGCTGGACGTCATGTGGGATCACTTCCTCTCCCGCCACTGGGCGCAGATCTCCCCCGAGCAGCCGCTGCCGGCATTTGTCCGCTACGCCCGCGCGCAGGTAGCGACCATTCTGCCGGAATCGCCGCCGCAGTTTGTTAACCTCAATAACTACCTGTGGTCGGAAAACTGGCTGGAGCGCTATGGCGAGATGGCGTTTATCCAGCGGGTGCTAAACGGTATGGCAAATCGCCGTCCCCGCCTCGACGCCCTGCGTGACTCCTGGCACGATCTGGATGCCCACTATCCGGCGCTGGAGAAGCTGTTCTGGCAGTTCTATCCGCGCATGATGGATCAGGCGCAAAATAAGCAGCTTTAAGCATTGCGTTCTCTTTACGCCCTTTTATACTGGCCGCGTTGCGCTAAATAACCTGATTATTAAAAGGAGATTTAATATGGTTCTGGTCACGCGTCCGGCCCCGGACTTTACCGCCGCAGCGGTATTAGGCAGCGGTGAAATCGTTGAGAAGTTTAACTTCAAACAACACACTGCAGGCAAAGCCACCGTTCTCTTCTTCTGGCCGATGGACTTTACCTTCGTCTGCCCGTCTGAGCTGATCGCTTTCGATAAACGCTACGAAGAGTTCCAGCAGCGCGGCGTCGAAGTGGTTGGCGTCTCATTTGACTCTGAATTTGTCCACAACGCCTGGCGTAATACCCCAGTCGAAAAGGGCGGTATTGGCCCGGTGAAGTACGCCATGGTGGCGGATATCAAACGCGAAGTGCAGAAAGCCTACGGCATTGAGCATCCGGATGAGGGCGTCGCCCTGCGCGGCTCCTTCCTGATCGATAAAGCGGGCATCGTGCGCCATCAGGTAGTGAACGATCTGCCTTTAGGCCGTAACATCGACGAAATGCTGCGTATGGTTGACGCATTACAGTTCCACGAAGAGCACGGCGAAGTGTGCCCTGCCCAGTGGGAAAAAGGTAAAGAGGGGATGAACGCCTCTCCAGATGGCGTAGCGAAGTTCCTCAGCGAACACCTCACCAGCCTGTAAGCCGTGTTGCCTGGTGGCGCTGCGCTTACCAGGCCTGCTATTGCTTCACAGACTCCCGGCCGGGCAAGGCGTCACTGCCGCCCGGCATTTTTATGCTGACTTCTGCCGCACTTCGCGCCAGATGCCCAGCCCCACCCAGACCAGCACCAGCACGCCCAGCACCAGCGCCGCCCACACCAGCATTTTCTTCCACTGGCTTTGCTGCAACGCCGGATCCACTGCCGTCAACCGTGCATCACCTCCCAGCACAATGCGATCCTCTACCAACGCGTACGGAATATCTGCGTTTGCCTGGCGCAGCGCGGCGGGTACCAGCATATCGACATCCATTGCCTGCGGTTGCGCGGCACCATTACCCCACGCCAGTAAAAACGGCCCTTTGCCCTGGGCATTGAAGATCAGCGTCTGGCTGGTGCGCTCGCCGGTCACCTGGGCGATGCCATCCTCAAGCTGGCCGTTAACCGCCGTCACGCGGATCGCCTGCACCATCCCGCCAGTGGGCAGCGGCTCAGAGGAGTGACCGTTCAGTTGATAAATTACGCTTTTCGCCAGCGGCTGCCACGCGGCCTTTGCCTCGCTGCGGTACTCGATCGCCAGCGGCAGCACGCGCCCTTGCCGAGCTTCGATCACCACTGACACCAGCGGCTGTGGCTGTTGCCAGGAGAACTCCTGCACCGACGAAGAGACCGTTTTCGCCACCGCCTTTAGAGGGATATTTACCGCCGTATCGCTGTAAATTTGCTCTACTGCCGTCGCGCCGGTCAGCGTCGGCGCATGCGCGGCATCATTGAACACCACCAGAACATAACGCATCTCCGTCGGATAGACTGAGGCAGTGAAATCCAGGGTATTCAGCAGCAGGCGGTCGCTGCCGGAGGTCAGATCCATCAGCGGCATATCGCGGCCATACAGCGTCCAGTTTTTCAGATCGCTGCTGACGTACACATCTGTCCGTGCCTGCCAGTTAGCAGGTACGGCGTTCCATGTCAGCTTCAGCTGCGACAGCGGAAATTCGTCTTTTTGCGTTTCAGGCAGGGTTAACAGGTAGCTTTTACTCACCCTCTTTTTGCCTTCGCCATCAAGGCGGATTTCAATGCCGTCCTGCGAACGCAGCCACAAATTTTCTGACGCGGCACTATTATCCGGCACCGGTTCGAGGGCGAACAGGCGCAGCGGTAGCGTGCGCGGCGGCGTCTGTTTCTGCACCGCCGGGATCAGCGTAAAAGGCACCGCATGCCCCTGCTGATTGAAGACCCGCACATCGCGCAGATCGGGCGCAACGCTGTCAGTATAAATACGCTCCGGCAGCCTCACCTGATACAGCGGTGACGCTGACGTCGTCGCCAGCGCCGCACCCCAGGCATAATCCTGCGGCGTTTCCGGGGTGGCGTCCTGGCTCCAGGCCGGCAGCGCCGCGCCGAGCAACGCACAAAAAAGTATCCTTCTGACGATCGTCATTATCCTTGTTCCTCGTTATGCGTCTGTTGTACCCGAGGCGGCAGCGGTGAGAAATAGCCTACGATCAGCACCAGTACCGCCACGCCGATAAAAGCAACCGCGCGGGCCAGTCCGCCGCCGCCAGCGCTGTCTACCAGCATCAGTTTCACAATCACCACCCCAAGTAGCGCTGCGCCGCACAGCCATTCACGCCGCGATAACTGCCTGGCGGCACGCAGCATCACCAGCAGCGCCACCAGCATCCAGAACAGCGCGAAACAGGTCTGTACCAGCCGGGACGACCATAGCGCGCTTATCGACCAGTCGATCCCGCCATACCACGCGAGGCTGCGCAACAGCAGGCCATTCAGCCACCAGAAGGCAAGCCCTGCCAGCAGCAGCGGCACACGTTTATGGATCTCACGTCCCTGTACGGGGAAATAGCGGGCGCACAACCGCGTCAGCGCGAGCAGCGCCATTAAGGCAAAGGCGGCACCCTCTTCCAGCGGATTAAGCAACGGCCGGTAGCCCTGCCCCATCACCACGCCATCATCGATATTGGTCAGCAGCAGCATCACCAGCAGGAAGAGGCTCATGGGGGCCAGCGCCAGCGTGCCGTACCACTGCGGCCAGACGCGTAGCGGCCACAACGAACGTTTCAGCCCGGCGCGCACCAGCAAGATCGTCGCTGCCGCCGACGTCATCGCCAGCCCCGCCTGCCACGGGAACGTGCCCCACGACAGCGTATCGATATACCACCACAGCTCTGCCGCGAGCGCGGTAACAATCATCCAGAACAGCGACAGATGCACTCCCTGCGAAAGATAAGGCATAGGCGGCGTGCGCTGTTGATGCAGCAGCCAGAACGCAGACGGTAGCGCAACACCCCAGGCGAGATTTTGCCAGCCAGCGCTGAAGATTGCGCCCTGGGCGGCGATCTGCCAGACCAGCGTCGCCAGCATCAAAGGCCACAGCAGCCAGACGCTATAGCTGAACGCGCGCCAGCGCAACCGTTGCGCGACCCACCGCCAGCCATGGACGCTCAGGGCGGTGAGCGTCAGCAGGCCCGGCAGATCGTTTATCCACCGGCTTAAGGTCAGCGCCGACAGCCCGTGCAGGGCCAGCAGCCAGAAGATAATGCCGCCCGCCAGCAGGCCATAGCTGCCCTGCGTGTTCAGGCCGCGCCACAGCCAGGCGGCGGCGATCCACGTCAGGCTCAGCACCGCAAAAATCATCAGTTGCGACAGCGCTGGCAGCGTATCCTGCACCGCCCACAGCGCGCTGCCCACGGCCAGCAGCAGTAAACCGGTACCGCTGTAGCTCATCCGCCGTTGCTGTTGCTGAACGCCAAGCCAGAGAATGCCCAGCCCTTCCAGCGCCCAGGCCATCGACGTCCAGCGCGCAGAAAGCGCCAGCGGGATCGCCAGCGTGACAAACGCCCCACCCAACGCCAGCGCGGCCAGCACCAGCGGCCGCCCGAGTTCGGGTTTACGCCGCAGCACCAGCCACGCCAGCAGCAGATAAAACGCGCCAAACCCGAGCGCGGAAAACGCCGGGCCAAAGGTGAAATCCTGAGTGAGGACGTACTGCATGCCAAAACCGATCAGCGGCGGGGCGAACAGCAGCACACCGTCAATAATGCGTTGGCCGCTGCCCTGCGCGCGCAGCGACAGCGCGACGCTCAGTACGCCAAACAGCACGATATTGGCGATCAGGAACAGCTGGCAGCTGAGGTAAAACGCAGGCTGGTAGCTATAAAGTCCCCATACCCCACCGACGCCAAAGGTAAATAGCAGGCCAAGCAAATTAAGCACACGCCAGTGCTGCCAGACGCTGATGACCAGAATGCCGCAGGAGAGCAGCAGATAGAATGAAAACAGCCCGATATGGCTGCCGCCGCCGGTAGAGAGCAGCAGCGGCGCGAGATAACCACCGAGGCTGGCGAGCATGGCGAGACTTAAGGCGCGCTGCAATACCGCCAGCCCGACGCTTACCGCACAGATCAGCAGCAGCAAGGCAAACGCCAGCGTCATCGGCAGCATTTGCCAGAGGCGGAACGCGCCAAATACCGTGAGGTAGAGCACGCCGGTAGCACCGCCCTGCAAAATCAGCGCATACACCGGCTGTTTGTGGCGCAGTCGCCAGCCGAGCGCCAGCAGCACCACCGCCGCCAATGCTGCCACGCAGAGGCGCAGCTCCAGCGGGAACAGATCGCGCTCGACGGAATAGCGAAACAAAAACGCCAGCCCGAAGAACAGCAACAGAATGCCGAGTTTCGCCAGCGGGTTACCACGCATAAACCAGCTGACCAGCGAGGAGATCATGCCGCCGCGCGGTTCATCGGCCAGGGGGGTGCTGGTCGCCGCCTCGGTGACAGCGACCGGCTCAGGCAACGCCGTTTGCGCAGCCCAGGGATCGACGATGGGGTGTTCTGCCGCAGGCACACTGACAGGAGCAGGTTCCGGCTCCGCTATCTCATCAGACAACGGTTGCGGGGAAGATGCACTCACCTGCCCCGCCAGCTGCTGCTCCAGCGCCGTCAGCCGTTCACGCAATATGCCCAGTTCCCGCTGCGTATCGCTGCTTTTTCGCCATGCTCCGATTGCCAGCGCAGGGGCGACGATCAGGGCGAGAAAGAGAACAAGACCGGCAACCAGCAAAAGCTCATCCATGGTTTTACCTTCGGTTCGGTGATCACTCCCGAAAGGATATTACATTTCTTTTCAATACTGGTAAAAATGTTGCAACAGGGTCAGCGATTGCGCCAAAGCGTGGCGGAGACCGCCGGGAGTGACAGCACATTCTCCTCGATGGTGCCGGTGCCCACTTTACACTGCCAGGCAGGGACATCCAGCAGCGGTACATCGCTGAGTACCACCTCGCAGGCCTCGCCGCGGTTGATCGCCACCAGCACGCGTTCATGTTGATAAACGCGCACAAACACCACCACATCGCCTTCTGCACTCACTACCTGACAGCCGCCGTAACGCAGCGCGCGGCTTTTCTTGCGCAGTGTCGCCATCTGCTGATAAAGCGCAAACAGCGTGGCATCCTGTTTGTTCTTGTCCCAGGGGAAGGTCTTACGGCAGAAGGGATCGTTGTTGCCGTCCAGCCCCACCTCATCGCCGTAATAGATGCAGGGCACGCCCGGCCAGGTAAAGAGCCAGACCACGCCCAGCGGCATCCGCTCCACCTGTTTACCCAGCAGGGAGATAAAGCGGGCGGTGTCGTGGCTGTCGAGCTGGTTAAACATGCGCAGCTGCTGCTGGTGCGACAGGCCAGCGCGGTAGTTGTTCATCCACGCCACGCAGGTTTGTGCATCGATATGCTGCGGATCGTAGGAGATGTCGGTATTGGCCAGAAAGCCCCATACCGGCACGGTAAAGCCCCGGTAGTTCATGGCAGCATCTTCGGCGTCGGCCTGCAGCCACTGGCGGGCGTCGCCAAAGTGCTCTCCGACGATATAGGCGTCTGGGTTAGTCTCTTTTGCCGCCTGGCTGATGCCGGTGACGTGCAGGAGATTGTTGCGCGCCCCGCCCGCCTCGCCCAGCATATGCACCACATCAAGCCGCCAGCCGTCCATGCTCCACGGGGCCTTCAGCCAGTGGCGTACAATGCTCTCCTCGCCCCGGTAGATTTCATCTACCAGAGAGGGATCCTGATAGTCCAGCTTCGGCAGGCTCGGATAGCCCAGCCAGTCCAGCGCCCGTCCGTCAGCGGAGAAGCTATACCACGACCGCCAGGGGGATGCCGGGTTATGGCAGGCGCCGGTGGTGCCGCGATTGTGCCGATCAAACCAGGCGTGGGAGTCCCCGCTGTGGTTGAATACGCCGTCCAGCAGCAGGCGGAACCCCTCCCGGTGCGTATTCTCGCGCAGGCGCAGCAGCGCCCCATCGCCGCCGAACTGTGGATCGACGTGGCGATAATCTTCGGTATCGTATTTATGCACGCTGGGGGCGGTAAAGACCGGGTTCAGGTAGAGCGCGGTGACGCCCAGCTTTTTCAGATACGGCAGCTTTTCGCTGATGCCGTCGAGATCGCCGCCGTAGAAGGTCGAGCCGCCAGCATGGGCGGTAACCGGATCGTCCCAGTTGCGCAGCTCAATGTTCTGCCCGGCAGCGTGGTGATAATAGAGATTGTCCTGGCTGGACTCGCGCGGCAGGCTGCGGGCAAAGCGGTCGATGAAAATCTGGTAGAAGACCTGATCGGCCACCCACTGCGGCCCGCTATCCGGTGCGTCAACCGCGAACTGCTCCAGCCGGGCGGGAGGAAAGCGGCTAAAGCCCTGCGGGGTAAACCAGATCTGGCGGTCGTCCCACAGCAGCTTAAAGCTGTAGCGGCGACGCGGCTGTCCGGTGGTTAAATCGATCTCTCCCCGCCAGGCCGTGACGCCAGGCTTTGGCGCACTGCGCAGCGGATGCATGCGGATCGAGATCTCTTCGTTATCGTGTTCTGCGCGCAGGGTCACCCGCTGCGGTAGCGCATCTCCGGTCAGCCACAGGACAATCTGTAGTTTATCGTTGCTCTGTTTTACAAACGGTGCGACCGGAAGATGCCAGGCATTCAGCATAACTGCTCTCCTTTAGGTTAACCCTGCCAGAGAACAGTATGCGATGTGCAACGGTTTACGCCACTGCTTTCCGCCGTTTAAACATCCACCCCACCAGCAGCAGGGCAATCCATGCAAAGCCGACGTACAGCGAGATGCGGGTTTCGGGGTGGTAGCCAATCAGGGCGATGATAAAGACCAGGAACAGCACGCCGACAACCGTCGTAGGCACCCCGCCCGGCACCTTGAACTTCAGCGCCTTGACCTCTTCCGGCGACAGACGACGACGGAAAGCGATCTGCGACAGCAGGATCATAATCCATACCCACACCGTGGCAAAGGTCGCCAGGGAGGCGATCACCAGGAAGATATTCTCCGGCATGATGTAGTTCAGCCAGGCGGCAAACAGCAGCGCCACGGTCATCACCAGCACCGTCACCCACGGGATGCCCCGGCGAGAGGTTTTAGCGAACATCTGCGGGGCGCTGCCCTGCTCCGCCATGCCGTGCAGCATACGCCCGACGCCAAACACGTCGCTGTTAATGGCTGAAAGCGAGGCGGTCAGCACCACAAAGTTAAGGATACTGGCGGCAAAGGTGATCCCAAGATGCTGGAAGGTCAGTACGAACGGGCTGCCCTGGGTCCCCACCTGGTTCCATGGGTAGATCGACATGATGACAAACAGCGTGCCCACATAGAAGACCAGGATACGCAGCGGGACAGAGTTGATAGCGCGCGGAATCGACTTCTCCGGCTCCTTGGCTTCACCTGCGGTGATGCCGATGATCTCAATGCCACCGTAGGCAAACATCACCATCTGTAACGCCATCACCGTGCCAAGCCAGCCGTTGCTAAAGAAGCCGCCGTTGCTCCACAGGTTGTGGATGCCGGTAGGCTGCCCGCCGTTGCCGATGCCCCAGATAATGATGCCGAAACCGGCGGCAATCATGATGATAATGGTGGCAACTTTGAAAAACGAGAACCAGAACTCCAGCTCGCCGAAGACCCGGACGCTCATCAGGTTGACGGCGCAGATGATCATCACCACGCTCAGAACCCAGATCCAGTGCGGGACCGTGGGGAACCAGACGCTCATGTAGATACCAAAAGCGGTGACGTCGGCGATGGCCACAATCAGAATTTCAAAGCAGTAGGTCCAGCCGGTGATATAGCCTGCCAGCGGCCCGAGGTTCTCCTGGGCGTAACGCGAAAACGAGCTGGCCGACGGGTTATGCACCGACATCTCACCGAGGGCGCGCATAATAATGTAGGCCGCCGCTCCGCCAATAATATAGGCCAGCAGCACGCTGGGACCGGCCATCTTGATGGCGTCTGCCGAGCCATAAAACAGCCCGGTACCAATCGCCGAGCCGAGCGCCATAAAGCGGATGTGCCGGGTGCTTAATCCCCGCTTTAGCTTGTTCGTACTTTCCATCGTTTCCACTGCCGTTTAAAAATAAAAAAACCACGGGATTGTAAGCCCCGTGGTTAAAGACGCAACCGTAAATTAATGTGCGCTGGAAGTTTCCTGCCGTCCCGCCATGCGATCCCAGCAGATTGCCAGCACCGCCATAACAACGGTCGGCATCAACCATGCCAGACCCTGCTCTGCCAGCGGCAGACGCGCTGTCCAGGCCGGTAAGATACCGCCTATCGCCGACGCTTTAATGCCGTCCATTACACCGAAGACCAGGCTAACAAACATGGCTGGCGCAATGACGCGGGACGAACTGTGCCACCAGTTGCGGGTAAAGCTTAATACAACCAGGGCGATACAGGGCGGATAGATCGCCGTCAGCACCGGGATAGAGAGCTGGATCAGATGGCTCAGGCCGAGGTTCGAGACCACCATTGAGAAGCCGCCGAGGATAAATACCAGCGTGCGGTAAGAGAGCGGCACGTACTGGGCAAAGAACTCGGCGCAGGCGCAGGTCAGGCCTACGGCGGTGACGAGGCACGCCAGGAAGATCAGCACTGCCAGCATCATGCTGCCTGCGCCGCCGAAGGTGTGCTGCACGTAGGCATGCAGGATAGCCGCGCCGTTTGCCGACTGATCGACCAGCGAAGCGCTGTCGGAGCCGAGGCGGAACAGAGCCAGATAGAGCAGCGTCAGGCCTACGCCTGCCATCACGCCAGCCAGCACGGTGTAGCGGGTCAGCAGACGCGCATCGCTGACGCCGCGAGAGCGGGCCGCGTTGACGATCACGATACCGAACACCATCGCGCCGAGGGTATCCATGGTCAGGTAGCCGTTAACAAAACCGTTGGAGAACGAGGCGTGCTCGTAGGCGTCCATGGCATGACTAATCGGGCCAGCTGGCCAGACGATAGCGGCCACTGAGAGCACCACCAGCGCGACGATCTTCATCGGCGCAAGGAAGTTACCTACCGTATCCAGCAGTTTGCCGGGGTAGAGCGAGACCAGAATGACGATGGCAAAGTAGACCAGGCTGTAGATAAACAGCGGCAGCGCGCCGTCGCCGGTCAGCGGGGCAATCCCCACTTCGAACGAGACGGTAGCGGTACGCGGGGTCGCAAACAGCGGGCCGACGGCCAGGTAGCAGACGGTGGCCAGCAGCACACCGGCTACTTTGCCAATTGGCGCGCTGAGGCTATCCACACCGCCACCCACTTTCGCCAGGGCGATGACCGTTAGCACCGGCAGACCAACCGCGGTGATCAAGAAACCAAAGGCCGCCGTCCAGACGTGTTCACCCGCCTGCAAACCGACCATTGGCGGAAAAATGATGTTACCCGCGCCGACGAACAACGCGAATGTCATAAAGCCCAGAGCAACGATATCTCGTGGTTTTAAACGATGGGTCATATGTATTAACTGCCTGTGGATGTGGTGTTGAACGTGTTGATTTTTTCGCCAGCCCCTACGGGACAATACAGCGGCAATATCATTAGATTCCAGCGGGATATGCTTCCCACCGGGCGTGGCGAAGAATAGTTTTTCGATTTACCACGCAAATCCAGCCTGTCTGTCATCGACAGGGGCGCAATTTAAACGCTTATAACGTTTAAAGGCAAGATGGGATCGCAAAACCAGATGGTTATCGTAGGCTGGAGTGAATAACCAGCATAAAACGCTAATTATAAGAAAAACACATGGCTAAACATGCGAACAAAAAAGCAGCAGCCGCAGAAAAAGAGGTGCGGTGCTGAATGGTGCAAAGCAAACAGGCCGCATTTTGCGGCCTGTGGAAAGTTATACTGACAGGGAGGACGCTACTCGGTAGTTTTGGCAATGAACCTTTCCGGCAACGTGAAGCTAAATCGGGTGCCTTTGCCCGGCTCGCTGGTAATTTCCAGACGGCTGTCGTGATGGTTGACGGCGTGCTTAACAATCGCCAGCCCCAGGCCGCTACCGCCGGTCTGGCGGGATCGCGCCTTATCGACGCGGTAGAAGCGCTCGGTCAGGCGTGGAATATGTTCGGCGGCGATGCCCGGTCCATTATCCTCAACGCTGAACTCCACACCGTTCGCGACCCGCTGCCAGCTGACGATGATGTGCGTGGCAGGCGGAGTATGGTTTACCGCGTTATAGACCAGGTTAGAGATAGCGCTGCGCATCTGCTCATCGCTGCCCAACACTTTGAGGGAACTATCTACATGAAAATCAAGGGCTTGCCGCTGCTGGCTCAGGGTCTGGGCTTCTCGTTCAACCACCCGCAGCATCATCGGCACATCAATGACTTCATTCAGGGTATGGATTGGAGAGGCCTCAATTTTTGACAGGGTGAGCAGCTGTTTTACCAGGCCTTCCATACGCGAGGTCTGCTCCCGCATGGTATGCAGCGCCTTTTCCCGCGTCGCCCCGCCCAGGGTCTGCTCCTGCATCATCTCCAGGTAGCCCTGCAATACCGTCAGCGGCGTGCGCAGCTCATGACTGACGTTGGCAAAGAAGTTGCGTCGCGCCCCTTCCAGCTGGTGCATCTGGGTCACGTCGCGGGCGACCATCAGCAGCTGCTGCTCGCTGTAGGGCATGACGCGGATCTCAAGATGCCGTCCGTTGTTCAGCACCAGGTTAAGCGGTTTAGTAAACGCCTGCTGCTTCAGGTACTGAGTGAATTCGGGGTAACGCAGCAGGTTGAGGATATTCTGGCCGTTATCGTCCGGCCAGCGCAGCCCCAGCAGCTGCTGGGCAAGGCCGTTACACCAGAAGATCACCCCCTCTTCGGTGGTAAGCACTACCGCATCCGGCAGCGACTCTGCGCCGCTGCGAAAGCGTTTGATCAGGCTGCCCAGCTCGCGACGGCGCTTTTTGTTGCGCAGCTGCATCTGATGCAGGCCATAGAGCAGTGGCTCCCAGCTGCCGTGCCCTGGAGGTGGGGTCATGCTGCGGTCCACCCACAGCCACCAGGAGAGCTGGAGCAGATTCCAGAAGTGCCAGATCAGTAATCCAGTGACCGAGGCCAGCAAAAACCACGGCAGATAGCCAAACATCGCTCCAAGCACCAGAGCCGGGATACAGCTTAAAAACAGCTCTAAGACCAGCCTTTTCCATGACAGCCGTTCCAGCACGCGTCACACTCCAGTCAATGATTAGAAACGGGTCGAAAAACGGTAACCCGTGCCGCGAACGGTCTGCACCATACGGTCATGGCCGCTCAGCTCCAGCGCTTTACGCAGGCGGCGAATATGCACGTCCACCGTGCGATCCTCAACGTAGACGTTGGTTCCCCAGACGTGGTTCAGCAGCTGCTCGCGGCTGTAGACGCGCTCCGGGTGAGTCATAAAGAAGTGCAGGAGCTTGAACTCCGTCGGCCCCATGTCGAGCGGGTTTTCGCCGGTCATGACCCGATGAGAGGTGGGATCGAGGCTCAGACCCTGCATCTCAATCACCTCTTCCACCGCCATCGGCGAAATACGCCGCATCACGGCTTTGATACGTGCCACCAGCTCCTTCGGCGAGAAGGGTTTGGTGATGTAGTCATCTGCCCCGGTCTCCAGGCCGCGGACGCGATCTTCCTCTTCGCCGCGCGCGGTGAGCATCATAACAGGAATATCCCGGGTCATGTTTTCACGTTTCAGGTGCTTGATAAACTGAATCCCCGAGCCGCCAGGCAGCATCCAGTCGAGCAGGATAAGATCGGGCCACGGCTCGTTGAGCTGGTTCACCGCACTGTCATAATCTTCCGCTTCAACAGGCTGAAAGCCGTTTTGCTCGAGCACGAAGCAGACCATCTCCCGAATGGGGGCCTCATCCTCTACGACCAGAATACGTCTCGCCATGATTTGCCCTATATAGTTGTAATCAATATGTTGCGTCGCATTATGCGTCAGATTTATGACAGATTTATGAAAAGCGTGAAGGCATTATGAACCTGAAAGCATGCAGATGACATCTGCAAGACGATCGCCGCTTTCCCGCTGTGCCTAAACGTTTATAATCCGCCTTACGCTTTTTTGCCATGGAACCGATATGCGCATCCTTCACACCTCTGACTGGCATCTCGGCCAAAACTTTTACAGCAAGAGCCGGGCCGCTGAACACGCCGCCTTTCTTGACTGGCTGCTGGAGACGGCAGAGGCCCAGCAGGTCGATGCCATTATCGTTGCTGGCGATATTTTTGATACCGGCGCGCCTCCCAGCTACGCTCGCGAACTCTACTACCGCTTTGTGGTTCAGCTCCAGCAGACCGGCTGTCACCTGGTAGTGCTGGCGGGTAACCACGACTCGGTCGCTACCCTGAATGAGTCCCGGGAGATCCTGGCCTTTCTGCACACCACCGTCGTGGCCGCAGCGGGCTGTGCGCCGTTCATCCTTAAGCATCGTGACGGCACGCCGGGGGCGGTTTTCTGCCCGGTGCCGTTTTTACGCCCGCGCGATATCGTTACCAGCCAGGCGGGCCTCTCCGGCAGCGAGAAGCAGCAGCATCTGCTGGCGGCGATCACCGACTACTACCAGCAGCAGTACCAGCAGGCCTGTGCCCTGCGCGGCGACGCGCCGCTGCCGATTATCGCCAGCGGCCACCTGACCACCGTCGGGGCCAGCAAAAGCGACGCGGTGCGCGACATCTATATTGGTACCCTGGACGCCTTCCCGGCGCAGAATTTTCCCCCGGTGGACTATATCGCCCTCGGGCACATTCATCGTCCGCAGATTATTGGTGGTCAGGATCATATCCGCTACTGCGGTTCACCTATTGCTCTCAGCTTCGACGAAACCGGCAAGGCTAAAAGCGTTAACCTGGTGACCTTCGCCGACGGCAGACTGGCGGACGTCACGCCTCTTACCGTGCCGGTTACCCAGCAGCTGGCAGTGATCAAAGGCGATCTTGCCGCCATTGGCCAGCAGCTTGAGCAGTGGCGCGGGTCCCCCGCTTCGCCGCCGGTATGGCTCGATATCGAAATCACCACCGACGACTGGCTGACGGATATGCAGCGCCGGATCCAGGCCATGACCGAGGATCTGCCGGTCGAAGTGCTGCTGGTACGCCGCAGCCGCGAGCAGCGTCAGCGAATGATGGCGGGCGAACTGCGGGAAACCCTCAGCGAGCTGCGCGTGGAGGAGGTTTTCGAGCGTCGCCTGGCGCTGGAGGAGCCGGACGAGGCGCAGGGCCAGCGGGTTCGCACCCTCTTTAGCGCCACCGTAGAAGAGCTGACCCAGGAGCAAGACGCATGAAAATCCTTAGCCTGCGCCTGAAGAACATTAACTCCCTGAAGGGGGAGTGGAAGATTGATTTCACCGCTGAGCCCTTTGCCAGTAACGGGCTGTTTGCCATTACCGGCCCCACCGGCGCGGGGAAAACCACCCTGCTGGATGCTATCTGTCTGGCGCTCTATCACGAGACGCCGCGCCTGAGCAACGTGTCGCAGTCGCAGAACGACCTGATGACCCGCGACACCGCCGAGTGCCTGGCCGAGGTGGAGTTTGAGGTCAAAGGCATTGCCTATCGCGCCTTCTGGAGCCAAAACCGTGCCCGCAACCAGGCCGGGGGTAATCTCCAGGTGCCCCGCGTTGAGCTGGCGCTCTGCGCCGACGGTAAAATTCTCGCCGATAAGGTGAAAGATAAGCTGGAGCTCACCGCCACTCTAACGGGGCTGGACTACGGCCGCTTTACCCGCTCGATGCTGCTCTCCCAGGGACAGTTTGCCGCCTTCCTCAATGCCAAACCGAAAGAGCGGGCCGAGCTGCTGGAAGAGCTGACCGGCACCGAGATCTACGGCCAGATCTCAGCGATGGTGTTTGAAAAGCACAAAGCGGCGCGCAGCGAGCTGGAGCAGCGTCAGGCCCAGGCCGAGGGCATTCAGCTGCTGAGCGCCGAGCAGATCCAGACTCTGAGTGAAAGTTTGCAGGTGCTTACTGACCAGGAACAGACGCTGGTTGCCACACAACAGCGCGAGCAGACCCTGCTCCACTGGCTGACGCGCGGCGACGAGCTGTATGCCGACGCGGCCCGGGCACAGACGACGCTGAATGGCGCCCGGCAGGCGCTGGAGAGCGCCCGCCCGCAGCTTGCCGCGCTGGAGCAGGCCCGCCCCGCCCAGCAGCTGCGACCGATATGGCAAAGTTTACAGGAGCAGATCCGCACCCACGGCCAGACCCAGCGTCAGGCGGAGGAAGTGAATACTCGCTTACAACTGCAGTTGAGCAAGCGCAGCCGCATTCGCGCCACTGCCGACGCGCAGATGAGCACGTTACAGCAGGAACAGAAAACGCTGGCCGACTGGCTGACCGCGCACGAACGCTGGCAGCGTTGGCAGAGCGAGCTCACCGGCTGGCGGGCCAACTTTACTCAGCAGGCAGAAGAGAAGAAGCACGCCCTGACGCTCAGCGCACGCCGGGAAAAGCTTCAGCAGCAGCTGACGGCGTTGAACGCCCCTGGGCTGGATCTGAGCGCCGAGGCGTTGCAGCAGGCGATAGCCGATCTGGCCCAACAGCGCCCGCTGCGCCAGCGCCTGAACGTGCTGCATGCCAGCTTCGCGCCTCTTCAGCAGCGTCTCAAGCTGCTGCAAAAAACGCTGGCCGAGAGCGACGCGGAGCAAGCGACGCTCAACCAGACTCTGACCCAGCGGCGTCAGGCGTATAAAGAGAAAAACGCGCTGCTGGCCGAGGTGAAGACAATTTGCGCCCTGGAAGAGCGGATCAAAGGTCTGGAGGCCGAGCGCGAGCGGCTGCGGGCTGGCGAGCCCTGTCCGCTCTGCGGATCGACAGCTCACCCGGCGGTCGCGGAGTACCAGGCGATGACCGTAGATGCCAACCAGGCCCGGCGCGATGCCCTGGAGCGCGAGGTTAAGCAGCTGGCAGAGAGCGGCGCGGCCCTGCGCGGCCAGCTGGATGCGCTGGTGAAGCAGAGCGAGAGAGATCGCCTTGCCGCCGAGGCCGAAGCACAAAACGATCTGGCGTTAAGCCAGCAGTGGCGCGAGCTATGTAGCGCGCTCAATATCGCGCTGACGCCCGAGGAGGACGTCAGCGGCTGGTTACAGGCTGAGGAGGCCCGCGAGCAGCAGCTCTACCGGTACAGCCAGCGGCTGGCGCTGGAGGAGCAGCTCAACGAACTCCAGCAGCAGGCGGCACACGCCCAGCAGACCATTGACGCTCGCCGCCAGACGCTGGCAGAGAGCCTGACCCAGCTCGGACTAACCCTGCCCGCAGATGGGGAAGAGTCTGCCTGGTTTGCCGCCCGCGAGGAGGAGTCCCGTCAGTGGCAGCAGAATCAGACCCACGTCGCAACGCTCCAGGAGCGTGCGGCCCAACTCCAGCCCCTGCTAGAGCTCCCTGCCGACGGCGCAGCGGAGGGAGAACCCGTCAGCCTCGACGGCTGGCAGCAGGTACACCACGACTGTGTCTCTCTCCACGGTCAGGTTCAAACGCTCCAGCAGCAGCTGGCCCTGGAGGCCGGGCGCGTGGCGCAGCAGCAGGCGCAGTTTGACGCCGAGCTGGCGCAGAGCCCCTTCCCCGATCAGCAGGCATTTCTCGCCGCCCTGCTTGAGGATGGCGAACGCCAGCGTCTTGAGCAGCTTCAGCAGTCGCTGGAGAGCCAGTTACAGCAGAGCCAGGTTCTGCTGACCCAGGCCCAGGCAGCGCTGGCGGCCCATCAGGCCCAGCCGCCTGCCGGGCTGAGCGAGGAGGCCAGCGTAGAGCAAACGCGCGCCGCGCTAAACGCGCTGGCACAGCAGCTGCGGGAGAACACCACCCGTCAAGGAGAGATCCGCCAGCAACTCCGGCAGGATGCCGAGAGTCGTCAGCGCCAGCAGGCGCTGTTGCTGGAGATTGAGGAGGCCACTCGCCTGCTGGCGGACTGGAGCTACCTGAATGGGCTGATTGGCTCTAAAGAGGGGGATAAGTTCCGTAAGTTCGCTCAGGGGCTGACGCTGGATAACCTGGTCTGGCTGGCGAATAACCAGCTCACTCGTCTGCACGGCCGCTACCTGCTGAAGCGAAAAGCCAGCGAGGCACTGGAACTGGAGGTGGTGGATACCTGGCAGGCTGACGCGGTACGCGATACGCGTACGCTTTCAGGCGGAGAGAGCTTCCTCGTTAGCCTGGCGCTGGCGCTGGCGCTCTCCGATCTGGTGAGCCATAAAACCCGTATCGACTCGCTGTTCCTTGACGAAGGGTTCGGCACGCTGGACAGCGAAACCCTGGATACCGCCCTCGATGCCCTCGACGCGCTCAACGCCAGCGGCAAGACTATCGGCGTCATCAGCCACGTTGAGGCGATGAAGGAGCGCATCCCGGTACAAATCAAGGTAAGGAAGATCAACGGCCTGGGGTACAGCAAGCTCGACGGGAAATATGCCGTGACGTGAATATGCCGGGTGGCGCTACTGTATAACCGGATATGTAGGTAACAGATCAGACAGGGAACACAGGTAACACTTTTCTGGTCTATCCGGATCACACTCTGTAGTGGCAACAGGCAGGGGGCGATGTGCAATCCGCAGTCCGGGTCGTAGTACCGGAACAGATTATAGGTTTACTCGCCCCTCCTGGGTTGCGCTACACACATTCAAATTTGTTCCTGATAAACTTGTCACGGTCCAGGTACTGGCCCTGTATGCACACCCGGCTTTCCGTATCCGCTCCGTTGGTTACACAAAATATGTCAAGCACATATCCTTTTTCCGGTTAAAAGCATATAATTAACTGTCAAGATACTCTTTTACAGCATTTTCTGCATCCGACATTTTATATAATAATGGATTATCATAATCATTATATATTTCTAAGTATGCCTTTACTGAATTTACTATTTCATTATATTGTAAAGTATTCATTTTTATTTCATTAATAACCTTTTCATACTTCGCAATAATATCACATAGATCCATTTTACGATGCACACTTCTTTCCTTCTTTATATCGTCCAACGTTTTATTTAATATTTTCAAAACTTCAGGTTTAGTCATTAGTATATTCCTTAGATTGTATCAATTTTTTTAATATCCAATATCCATTGCTGATCCCATCCTCTTGGCAAAATTATCTGATCCGCTCCACCTGCAAGAATAGTTCCAGATTTTGTAATTTGTGGTGCAATCTCACCAATTTGCAAAATCGTCCCCTTCGGAACTAGGATTGCAGCCTCAAATTGTCGTGTATTTTTCCACTGAGGTAAAAGGGCCGCATCAATTTTAGCCTGTATTCTACTACTCGCGCTTACAGTTGAAACGAAGGAGCCATTCGCTTTCGCACTTCCACCAAAAATTCTATACATGAGAATATCTTCTGTCGTCATCACAGTTTTATATTCACTATTTGTAAACGTTGCAGCAAGTGTCGGAGGCAGAGGAGATTTATCAACCTCTTTATACTTCCCTTTAATTCTCTCACAACTCAACCCCCACGGATCCACCCACCCCAGCGGGTTCGGTGCATACTGGTAGAGGTTCAGTCCCCCCGCCAGCCCTATCGGATCCTGCTGGGTAAAGCGTCCGCAGTCCGGGTCGTAGTACCGGAACAGATTATAGTGAAGACCCGTCTCCCGATCCAGATACTGACCCTGCATCCGCAGGTTCTGGGCATACGGCAGCTGTACGTCCCGCTCATGCAGCAGTTTTCCCCACGCGCTGTTCTGTGCTTCCTGGCACACCTGCCCCTCTGCATCCGTCAGGCGCTCCGGCGTGCCGTTGGGCTGGTTATGGAACCAGTAGATGTCCGGGGTATTCACGCCGTCAATACGGGCCAGCGGCTCGTGGCTGTGCTGATCGCTGTAGACGTAGGTCAGCGGCACCTCATTCCGGATCTCCTGCAGCAGCCGGAACCCTTCCCAGATAAACCGGGTGGTGACCTCCCTGCCGTGCGGCTGCCCTGCCAGCGTCCGGCGGCAGGTCTTACTGATGCGCCTGCCCAGCGGATCGTAGCGGAAGCTGACCGCCACCTGCGGCCGGGTGCGGTCGCGCGGCCGGCTGGTGACCTCCGCCAGGCGGTGCTCCCCGTCGTAGCGGTAGTGCCAGCAGGTCTGACCGTCGTCCTTCTCCACGGTGCGGCCGTGGATGTCGTGGCGCCAGTGAATACCGTTAAGCTGCGTCACACGGTTAGCGTGCACTGCTTCTGTCGCTTTTCCGTCCAGCGGGTTGCCTGCCGCATCCCACCGCCACTGCTCCCGGCCCGGCAGCGTGCCGTCCTGTGACAGCAGCCGTCCGGTGCTGTCGTACTGCCAGTGATACCAGCTGAACGGATCGTCGTCGCGCTCCTCGCGCACCGGGTTGTTGCGGTAGTCGTAATCCCACCGGCGGGACCAGCGGCGCGGGGCCGGACGCTGCGCGCTGCCGGTGAAAACGTCCCGGCGGTGCAGGCGGCCCGGGCGGTCATAGTCGCTGCGGGTGGTGAGCGCGCCCTGGGTGCGGCTGACCTCCCGGTGCAGTTCGTCGCGGGTGAAGTCCGTCACCGGCAGGCCGTCAAGGGCGATACCCAGCAGGTGGCCGCTGCCGTAGTAGTGCTGCTTCAGTGTGCGTCCGTCCGGCAGCCGGACCGCCGTGCGGTTCCCGGTTGCGTCATACTCCCAGACCAGTTCGCCGTGCTCCCCCTGCTCACGCGTCACGCGGCCGAGGGCATCATACTCAAAGCAGAGTTCCTGCTCCGCCTCGCGGCTCCACGCACCGGCTGAAAGCGCAGGGTGCAGGGCGATGCGGCTCAGCAGTCCGCCCCTGGTGTAGTGCCGGCGGGTCTGGCCTTCGGGCGTGGTGTGCGTTAACAGCTGTCCGGCCGGGCTCCAGGCGAAGGTGTGGGTGATGGCGTCCGGATGCCCGGCGGCGAAGGTGCGCGACACGGTGCGCCCGCAGGCATCATAGCCGTAGCGGGTGACAACCCCGTCCGGCCCGGCTTCCTCCAGCAGCAGGGAGTCTGCCCCCGGGCGGAACCGGTACGTCTCCCCGTTCTCATTCTCCAGCGCGGTAAGGCGTCCCCGGCTGTCCCAGGTGCGGCGTACTGTCCCGCCCCGCGGGTCCGTGGTGACGACCAGCCGCCCGGCCTCATCGTAAGCAAAGGTGCGGCGTTTACCGTCCGCCCCCGTCGCGCCCAGCGGCAGGCCCTGTTTACTCCAGATGAGGCGCTCCTGCCAGCCCTCCGCCCGCGCCAGCAGCACCGGGCGGCCTGCCGGGTCATAACCCCGGCGGGTCTCCTCTCCGTCCGCCGTGATTTCTGCGCTGAGCCAGCCCCGGGGATGCCAGCGGTAGCGGGTCACCCGCCCGGAACAGTCCGTGGCGCGGATGAGCTGCCCGGCGTCGTTATACTCCATGCGGCGGCTGTTCCCGGCGGCATCCACCTCCTCCACCACCCGGCCATATTCATCGCGATGAAGCAGCGTGCTCTGCCCGTGGGCGTCGACGATACGCGCCAGGCCGTGGTGCGCATCGTAGTAAAAGCGCGTGGTTGTCCCGTCCGGCTCCGTGACCGCCACCGGCAGGGCGCGGTGCACCAGCCACTGCGTTGCGCGGACGTTGCCGTCCGCGTCGGTCTCCTGCACCCGGTTGCCGCTGTCGTCATACACGAACGTGACGGCATGCCCGGCGGGGTCGGTGCGGCGCACCAGCTGCTCATGTTCGTTCCAGTCGTAACGCCAGCTTTCACCCCGCTCATCCACAAAGCGGGTGATGAGCTGCTGGTCGTTCCAGTAGTGACGGCATGTGTGTCCGTCATACCGGCTCACGGTGGTCAGCCCGGCCTCCAAGGTCATAGGCGATGCGGCAGCCGTCGCCGGTGCTGGTCCGGGTCTCCACCACCCGCCAGTGGTCGGCGTGCTGCCAGCGGTACTCACTCTCCGGCCCGCCCGCCAGGCGGTGCCAGACCATCAGGCCGTGGTCGTTGTAGCGGTACTCCCGCGTGGTCACGCCCGCGGGGTCGGTGGCGGCAGCCAGCTGTCCGCGCGCGTCGTAGCGCCAGCGCATCAGCGGCCACGTTTTATCCCCGCCGGAGTGCGTGGCGGCGGTGACCCGCTGCGGGAAGCGCTCATCCTCATAGTGCAGCGTGACGTCGATGGCGCGGGGTTCGTCATGGATACTGACCAGGCGGCCCTGCGCATCCCACTCCGTTTCCAGGGCGTTGCCATATTCATCGCTGAGCGAGGCCAGCCGGAGCAGGCCGGGGTCAGTACGCACAGGCTTAAACAGCCGCCAGACGGCCCCGTCCTCATCCGCAATCGCCACGTCGCCGTGCGCATTGCGGCGGACCATCACCCCCTCGCTGATGCTGTACAGTGCCTGGTCGACCGCAGGAAGCGTAAAGCGCAGCTCACGCCCGGTCTCATCCCACCAGGTCACCTCGTTTTCATGCAGCATGAGACAGCTGTCATACGCGGTGGCCCAGCCCTGGCCGAAGAGCCCTTCGCGGGTGTTCAGGCTGTTGTAGCTGCGCTGCCAGCGCAGGGGGAAACACCCCGGCAGGGAGAAATCAAGCTCATGCTCGTCATTCAACACCTTCACCCCGGTGGCAGCGTGCACCGGGTGCGGGGAGGCAAAGAGCGCGTTAACGGCCATATCCGCCAGCATGCCGCCCCCGGCGGCCGCCAGCGCACAGGGCATGTTTTTCAGAATGGTGCCGGGGCGGCCGCGGATGAGCGACAGGGCCACCATCGCCAGGGTCAGCCCCGGCACCTTACCGCTTTTAATATCCCGCACCCGCAGGGTCCCGCCGCCGATAATCACGTTCGGCGACACCGCACCCGACACGGTGCCGCCGCAGGTGGTGCGGTCCCCGGTGCGCACCGCGGGCTGGCCGTTGATAAACACGCTGTCAGACCCTCCGCCAGATACTGAGGGCCTGAATGTCTGTCACACAGCACCCGGTCCTCTTCCCGCGGCGTGGTGCCCGGGTCGGCGGAGGCCACGGTGGGCTGCCACATCTCACTGCCCATCTGCCCGGCGGCAGCGAGCAGCATCCCGCCGTAATCGGCAAAGCTGTCCGGGGACTGTGGCTCCGGGTCCGGCATATCCGCCGGGGTGAGCCTGCCCGCTGCCCGGGCCGCGGGCAGGCCGTTGATAATCACATCCGGTGAGCCGGTGACGATGTTACCCGCCGGCGAAGGCGGAAAGAGCCTGTCCCCCAGCCCCGCCGCCGCCCGGGTGATGTCGTCCGTGATGCCCGCCAGGTTCGCCAGGACGCCGCCGATGATGCCGCTTAACACGCAGCCGGAGCCGATGGCAGCCACCCCTGCGGCCGCTGCGCCGGTACCCAGCAGCGGGGCGGCCACGGCGGCTGCCGCTGCGACGGCCGAGCCGGCGACGGCATACGCCACGCCTTCCGCCATAATGCCGGTGATATCGGCGAACACAGAGGAGTGAATAATCTCATCGCCCTGACGGGCCGCGTGGTTGTCGCTCATGATTCAGGCTGTGCTCCTGCGCTGATAATAAAGTCCGTCTTGTTTAATGGCGGGCATGTCAGAAAGGGATAATTATTACGCTTACCGCTAATAATAACGGGCTGACGTTTTATTAAATAATTCAGCTTATAAGAAATGCACCTGTACTCTACTCTCTGGGTTTTTCTGCGTTTTGTTTTAAAATGCTATTTGTTTTTATCAATAATTCACCCTGTAAATAATACATATTATTACAGGAAGCACTAACGTGATAAGCGAGCGTTGTGGCCACTTCGTCTATTAAGGTACTTTTCAGATATATTTCGTGCAGGGAGGATATTTATATTGGGCACATATAAACAGGATCGCTTTAATATAGAGCAGAGACTAAAAAACTCAGTTGAATTACGGAGATTATTTCTGTTAGCTGTAATTACGTGCTAAAAAGCCGGGTGGCGCTACGCTTACCCGGCCTACGAAACATGCACTCGTCTGGAAAACTACTTCTCCAGCGGCCAGAGCCAGGCCGCGCCGCGAACGCCGCTGGAGTCGCCGTGCACCGCCTTGCGGATTGGCGTTTCACACTCCCCGCCAAACACCCAGTTTTTGATCAGCTGCGGCACGGTTTTATAGAGCCGGTCGACGTTACTCATGCCGCCCCCCAGCACGATCACATCCGGATCGAGAATATTCACCACGTGCGCCAGCGACTTCGCCAGCCGCAGCTCGTAGCGGCTCAGCGCCAGCTCGGCAACGGCATCCTGCTCGTCCACCAGGCGAATAATCTCGTTGCCCTTCAGCGGCTGGCCGCTCAGGCGATGGAAATCCCGGGCGAAACCGGTTCCGGAGATAAAGGTCTCAATGCACCCCTGCTTACCGCAGTAGCAAGGCACCTCTTCCCGGTAGCGCAGCTCGTCTTCGTCCATCCACGGCAGCGGATTATGCCCCCACTCCCCGGCCGTGCCGTTGCCACCAGAGTGAGCGTGACCGTTAAAGGCGATCCCCGCCCCACAGCCAGTGCCAATAATCACCGCGAAAACGGTCTGCGCTCCGGCGGCTGCGCCGTCGATGGCCTCTGAGACCGCCAGGCAGTTGGCGTCGTTAGCCAGACGCACTTCCCGCCCCAGGCGTTTACTGAGGTCTTTATCAAACGGCTGACCGTTCAGCCAGGTGGAGTTGGCGTTCTTCACTACCCCCGTGTAGGGGGAGAGGGAGCCAGGGATCCCCATCCCCACCGTACCCCGCTGGCCCGTCTCTTTCTCTGCCATCTCGACCAGGGTGGCGATCGTCTCGATGGTCTGCTGATAGTCGTCGCGCGGGGTGGGCAGACGATGGCGGAACAGCTGCTCACCGCTGTCGCCGAGCGCAATAACCTCTGTTTTCGTGCCGCCCAAATCAATACCTATACGCACAGCGATCTCCTTATTTTTAGCAATATCAAGAGAGTAGAACCCCGTCGGGGGATTAGCAATGCAAGCGGCAAGACAATTCGCTATCATGCCCGCTGCATTTAACGACAAGGCTGTGGAAAATATCATGCTGTGGTTCAAAAATTTAATGGTTTACCGTCTCAGCCGCGATATTGCGCTGCGTGCAGAGGAGATGGAAAAACAGTTATCCGCGCTCTCATTTACCCCTTGCGGTAGCCAGGATATGGCAAAAACCGGCTGGGTTCCGCCGATGGGTTCACACAGTGATGCTTTGACCCACACCAACAACGACCAAATCATCATTTGCGCCCGTAAAGAAGAGAAGATCCTGCCGTCATCGGTCGTCAAGCAGACGCTGGAAGCCAAAATTGCCAAGCTGGAGGCCGATCAGGGCCGCAAGCTGAAGAAGACCGAAAAAGATTCGCTGAAGGATGAGGTGCTCCACTCCCTGCTGCCCCGCGCTTTTAGTCGCTTCAGTCAGACTATGATGTGGATCGATACCGTCAATGGCCTGATCATGGTCGACTGCGCCAGCGCCAAGAAAGCGGAAGATACGCTGGCCCTGCTGCGTAAAAGCCTCGGTTCGCTGCCGGTAGTGCCGCTGACGCTGGAAAACCCTATCGAACTGACCCTGACCGAATGGGTACGCAGCGGCAGCGCGGCGCAGGGCTTCCAGCTCCAGGACGAGGCCGAGCTAAAGGCGATCCTTGAAGATGGCGGTGTGATCCGCTGTAAAAAGCAGGATCTGGTGAGCGATGAGATTGCGGTGCACATTGAAGCGGGCAAGCTGGTGACCAAGCTGGCGCTCGACTGGCAGCAGCGTATTCAGTTTGTGATGTGCGACGACGGCTCGATCAAGCGGCTGAAGTTTGCCGACGAGCTGCGCGACCAGAATGATGACATCGACCGGGAGGATTTCGCCCAGCGTTTTGACGCGGACTTTATTCTGATGACTGGCGAGCTGGCTGCGCTGGTGCAGAGTCTGGTAGAAGGCCTCGGCGGCGAAGCGCAGCGCTAAGGCAGGACGCACTGTCCCCTCAATGCAGGGGACAGATGCAGGGGACAGGCAGACGCGTTACAGGTAGCGGCAGAGGTAAGCGCTGGCTTCGGCCACCTGCAGATGAAATTCGCTATGGCCCGGCACGTTGAACACCTCGCCAGCAGAATACGTTTTCCACTCGGTATCGCCGGGCAGCAGCACATTCAGTGCGCCACTCACCACGGTCATCTCTTCCGGCTGAGCCGTCCCAAAGGTGTACTCACCCTCGGCCATCACGCCTACGCTAGCGCGGCCGGTGCTGCTGCTGGTAAAACCAATGGATTTCACTTTACCGGAAAAGTATTCATTACTTTGAAGCATGGGTGGCCCTTATAAATAAGTGTATGGAAAATCACTATAGGGGCCAGCCTTCATCCCTGTCACGCAAAATTTCTGTCACGAAAATGGCTAAAGCAGCAGCTCAGAGGCCAGACGGGCCACCAGCACATTAGAGAGCAGCACCGGCACGTCCAGCGCTTTTTGCAGCAGGTCACGGTGCTTTTGGTAATAGCCGAGGCAGTCCAATATCAGTACGTCAGCGCCTTTTGCAAGCAGCGCTTTTCCAGCGGCGATAAGCTCGTTTTCGTGACCCTGCAGGGGACTGGCAACGTCATAGTAAGGGGCCTTCTCTAATAGTTGCCACTTCTCCATCTGGCCTTCGACAAGTGTAGCCAAAGGCACAATGACGCCGACCTGATGCCCATCGACAATAGAGGAGACCAGCGGAGGGATGATTCGGTCAGGCTCCAGCAAAATAGCGTGGCGGACTGAGAGGGAAAGCCCGGTAAAACGCTCGGTGCTCATGAGTAAGATGACGTCGTAGTTTTGTTTATCAATGACGCCGATGAGGGCCTGCAAATCGCGCTCTACCTTCTTACGCGAAACCTGAGCCACTTCACCATTGTTTAGCAGTGCATGAACGGGCCTCTCCCCCGGCTCGGTAGCGTAATCCTCATAAACATCCTGAGGATCCATCTTCCCCAGCAAACTAATTTGGGTAATCTGCTGCGCGTCGATGTGCTCGGTCAGGAGCGGCATCACGGCATCAACAGGCACCACACCCACGGTGAGGATAGCCAGGGTTGCACTCATTTTTGTTTCCGCCTTTCATAACGTCAGTCTGCTGTTCTTATCATTATGCTACTGACCTATGCTCTCATAACAATTCTGTAACGTTCAACCTCCCGCTTCTTAAAGGCTGTCTGAATTTATGAAGCGGGAGAGTGTGGGTTACGTTTTATCAGGATCCTCATAGCGCCGTTTAGCATCCAGCGCCTCTTGCTCACTCTCGTGCTCACTGATCAGCGAGTCGGGTTCCGGATGGTCGGCACGAAGTTGATACCAGGTTACCGTCTCCTGCTGGCCTCCTTTCTCAACGGTAACAATGCGGGCTTCACGCGGGTAAGGCGGTCTTGTAGGCATAGCGCTTCCTTTTTTATTGGTAGAGCTATGAGTATAGCTAAAGGCCACGATCTGCAATTAGCTCGCTCGCGCCAGCAGTAGCGCCGCCTGGATATCGGCTACCACCCGCTCCGGCGTCTGGGCGGCATTGACAATATGATGCGCCGCCTCGCGGTAGAGTGCGTCGCGCTGGGCCAGCACCTCGCTGACCTCCTCGCTTATTGGTCTGCCAGTGAGCGTTGGGCGCTGCGCCTCTTCAGGGAAAGCCTCCAGCCGCTCTGCCAGTACCGCTACCGGGGCGCAGAGATAGATGACCACGCCCGTCTCGCGCATAAAGCGGCGGTTTACCTCGCTGAGAATAATTCCGCCGCCGGTAGCAATCACCGTCGCTGGCGCGGAGACGGCCTGCAACGCTGCGGTTTCACGGGCACGGAAACCGGGCCAGCCCTCTTTTTCAACAATCGTCGCGATGGTCATCTGCGCCTGCTCCTGCAGCGCGTGGTCGGTATCTACAAACCGGCAGTCTCGCGCCTGAGCCAGCTCAACACCGATGGTGGATTTTCCACAACCGCGAGCGCCAATTAAAAAGATGGGTAACGTCATGACCTGGAGTTCTCCCCTGTTCCACTCTCTGCGGAACACAAATAGTTGAAGCGCCATACTATTACACTAGTACGAAAAATACGTAAATAAAACGTTACGAATTTATGATGATACTGCGATGAATGGCGTGCTTCAGAGTGTAAAGATAAAATGGCATCTGTCGCGCCACCTTACTTTAAAGGGCGTCCCGTTGACAAGTCCTGCCGTGCTCGCGCCAGCAACCACTTATCTAACTCGGCGGCAAAATGCTGGCGATCGCGTTGGGAGAGCGTATCCGGCCCCCCGGTCTGTACGCCGCTGGCGCGCATGGTATCCATAAAATCACGCATCGTCAGCTTTTCACGGATGGTGGCCTCGCTATAGCGTTCGCCCCGCGGGTTAAGCGCCGCAGCGCCTTTCGCCAGCACTTCTGCTGCAAGGGGAATATCGGCAGTGATCACCAGATCGCCCGGGCTACACAGGCGCACAATTTCGTTATCGGCTACGTCAAAGCCCGCCGGCACCCGCAGGGAGCGGATGAATTTTGAAGGGGGTACGCGCAGGGTCTGATTCGCCACCAGCGTCAGCGGCGTCTGCGTACGTTCGGCTGCACGAAACAGGATCTCTTTAATTACATTTGGACACGCATCCGCATCCACCCAAATTGCCATAGCTGCTCCTGAATAGTTTATGGTCACTATGATAAGCTATAACTCCCCCATTAATCACACATTCAGGGAAAAGGCGATGGAGAAAAAGATCGGATTTATCGGCTGCGGCAATATGGGCAAGGCTATTCTGGGCGGGATGATTGCCAGCGGCCAGGTACAGCCAGAGCAGATTTGGGTCTACACCCCGACACCTGAGAAGGTCGCTGCCCTCAGCAGTCAGTATGGCATCAACCCGGCGCAGAGTGCGCAGGAAGTCGCGCAGATCGCCGATATTGTCTTCGGCGCGGTGAAGCCCAACGTGATGATCAAAACGCTGAGCGAGATCACTTCCAGCCTGAATAAAGAGACGCTGGTGGTATCGATCGCCGCAGGCGTCACCCTTGACCAGCTGGCGCGCGCCCTTGGCCACGATCGCAAAATCGTACGCACCATGCCTAATACCCCGGCACTGGTCAATGCCGGCATGACCTCCATCACCGCGAACGCGCTGGTCACCCCGGAAGACGTGGCCGACGTGCTGGCTATTTTCCGCAGCTTTGGCGAGGCGGAAGTGGTGGCCGAGTCGATGATCCACCCGGTGGTAGGCGTCAGCGGCTCTGCGCCTGCATACGTCTTTATGTTTATCGAGGCGATGGCCGACGCTGCCGTACTGGGCGGTATGCCGCGCGCGCAGGCCTACAAGTTTGCCGCTCAGGCGGTGATGGGCTCGGCGAAAATGGTGCTGGAAACCGGTAAACACCCCGGCGAGTTGAAGGATATGGTCTGCTCACCGGGCGGCACCACGATTGAAGCTGTGCGGGTGCTGGAGGAGCGTGGATTCCGCGCTGCGGTGATTGAAGCGATGACCAAGTGCATGGAGAAATCCGAGGCACTGAGTAAGCTCTAAGTGCTAACGCCGGGCGGCGCTTCGCTTGCCCGGCCTGGCAAACAGCGTCATGCCGCCACCTCCGTGCGGCCGCGACCGCCTTTTTTGGCTTTGTAGAGCGCCACGTCAGCGGCCTTGAGCCAGTCGCGGCAGTGCTCGGTGCCGGGGGTGAGCGGCGCGAGGCCAATGCTAATTTGCAGCACCAGATGTGGAGCGCAGGGTAGCCGGATCTCCGCCAGCGTATCGTGCACCCGGCTCATCGCCGCAAGCGCGCTGTCAACCGGCGTACCGCTCATGATCACCGCAAACTCATCGCCGCCGAAGCGCCCGATAATGTCGCTTCCGCGCAGGGTCATCTGCAGATGGCGGCTAATGGCGATAATCGCCTCATCCCCTACGTCGTGGCCGTAGGTGTCGTTGATGGTCTTAAAATAGTCAACATCGATCAGCAGCAGGGTTGCCATCCGCTGGTTGCGTCGGCAGCTCTCAAACTCATTGCGCAGCAATATTTCCCAGTGCCGTCGGTTATAGAGACCAGTCATGCCGTCGCGGGTGCTCATAATGCGCAGGCGCTGCTTCTGCCTGGCGAGGCGGGTGAAGGTACGAAAGCTCACCCAGGCAAACAGCGGCGGATAGAGCAGGATAAACGGCAGGCAAAGCCACCACTCCAGCGACGCGCTGGTGAAGGTTATCGCCGTGCCGGTAAGCTGGAGCGTCACCAGGCTCGCGCCCAGCAACAGGACAATGCCAATACCAAACAGCCGCGGCCCGCCCATGCCCATCAGCATTAGGCTAACCATCATCACCAGTACCGCCGACGGCATGATGTTCATTCCCATCACGCCGATCCAGATCCCTGCCAGGATAGCATCAGTCTTAAGATTACTGATTTCGGCAGCGTGAGGATCGCTTGAGCGGCTCGCCAGCTGCCAGGCAAGATGTGGCCAGACAAAAGACCAGCCTAAGAGAAATAGCCACCAGCCTCCGGCTACGGGCTGGGAAGTCATCGCGCCACCTAAGGGAAAGAAGAGGCATCCAAGGCCAAAAATACGCGGCAGGCGAAGTCGCCGGGCAAAAAGCTGGCCAGACAGGAAGTGTTCGTCCTGGTTAGGGGTCTCGACCCACTCCTTGTTAACAGCGGTTTTAGAATAAAGATTGTTATCATTCATCATTATTGGGAATATTCTGAAACATTTCCCAAAATTATAGAGAGGTGCGGCGGGGAGAAAGTATGATATTTCGGGTGAGAGGAAGATCGCCCTCACCCAATCGGGCTAAGCTTACCGGGAGCGTGGGTGGTGCAGAAGTTTGTTAAGGTACTGCTGCAACAGCGCGGTGTCCTGATGCGGGACCTGCGAGTCAGGGCCAGCCACCTCCAGCGCACCTTCAATACTTTGAATTAATGCCTGCTGCTCCGGCTGTGCCATATGACGCAGTAGAGCGGTAACCACAATCTCCAGCGCCTCAACCTGCGCCACCAACTCTTTAGACTCTTCTTCCTTTTCCGCTAGCTTAACCAGCAGCTCTGCAATCAGGTTTTTCATCGCGTACCATCCTCATACACAACTCTTTAAGGTTTTCAGCCAACGTTATCATGGCATATTACGTAAAAATAACATTTTTAATACTATTTCTGCGAAGCACCCGCGGCAGCTCGTCGGGTCTGCCTGAGCATGATTGCCAGCTGCCAGATATTGATCAGCACGACCACGGCGGTAGCGATGAACACCCAGCGGAAGCCAGCCATTGCAGAGATACTCGCCCCCATCAATGGCCCGGCGACATTGCCCAGATACATAAACGACTGGTTATAGCCAAAGATGCGGCCGGTCACCTGATCGCTGGAGTATTTCAGTAGCAGCGTCTGCACCGCAGGCAGCATTGCCCCGTCAGCAAACCCCAGCATGAAGCGTAAGATACCCAGCTGAAGCGGCGTGGTCACGAATGACATAGCAAAAAAGAGCGCCACCGCGCAGATTAGCGTCGCCATCAGGATCCGCGCCGTGCCGATCCGATCCCCGAGCTTGCCAAGGCGTGGAGCCGACATCAGCGCTGAGACGCCCGGCACCGCGGCAATCATCCCGCTCAGAAAGGCGATATTGCTGCTGTCCGGGGCCAGCGACTGGACAAACAGCGCCAGAATCGGCCCTACCGAGCCGTTACAGAGCTGGATCACCATGGTGGTCACAAACAGACTCAATATGAGCTTCGGATAGGGCAGACTGGCAAATACCGCTTTGCCGGTCAGGCGCTGCGCCTTACTCACTTTGGGCCGGCCGCCCTCTTTTATCAGGAACAGAGTCACCAGAAAGCTGACCATCAGCAGCGTGGCGGTGATGAAAAACACCGCCCGCAGGCCAACGTGATCGGCGAGAAAGCCTCCCAGCAACGGGCCGCCAATCACGCCGCTGATCTGCGCCGTGGAGAGCGTGCTGAGCGCCCAGCCGCTGCGCTCCCGCGGCACCTGAGAGGCCACCAGCGCCATCGCGTTGGGAATATAGCCCGAGGTCAGCCCCATGATGGCGCGCAGAAATAGCAGCTGCCAGACGTTGGTGGCAAAAGCCTGCAAAAGGATCGCAATCGCCATACCCAGCGAGGCGCGGAGCAGCATCAGCTTGCGCCCCTTACGGTCGGCAAGGCTCCCCCACATCGGCGAGACGATGGCCGACACCAGAAAGGTCACGCTAAAGGTTAGCCCGGACCAGAGCGACAGCGCCTCGTGCGAGGTCACGCCCATCTCGGCAATATAGAGCGGCAAGAACGGTAAAATCTGGCTGATCGCAAGGCCGGTAAAGAAGCAGCCAAACCAGACCGAAATAAGATTAACCTTCCAGGATTCCATAAGCATCTGCAATTATTCAGGTTTTAACAGCAGGCTCCAGCATAGCATAACTGTAGATTATGCTTAGCGGCACTTAACGGCATAATCCATAGCCACGCATCCCCAGATGAAAATGGTTGGCATGGGCGGCGTTATAGTCTGGCCCCAGGCCGTTACCATAGTAAGCGCAGCTGGCGCTCAGCATCGCCCGCAGCCAGGGCTGGGTTTTATCCTGTTGCCAGCCGCGCAGCACCGTTACCTGCTGCCCGTTAGCGAGACGAAAGCCGCTGATGTCCAGCGCCTCGGCGGTGGCGTGCTCGCTCAGCCGGGCGTTGGCGCGATGGTATATATTGCGGCAGGCGTAGCTGCCAAAATGATCGATGCGCACCAGCGCGCTGGACATGTACCGCTCGGTCAGCGGACGGGCCTGCTGCTGTACAAAAAGCGCTGAGCTGAGTGCCAGCGGACAGGAGGCGAGAAAGCTGCTGCTGAGCTTAACCGGGCCAAAATCCCGTACCCGGACGGTGTGGGTCAGCGGGCAGGTGCCGGTGCTGTCGGCGACGGGCTGGGAAGCAATCAGCTTCTTTTGGTTAGCTTCCACCAGCAAGGCATCGCACTGCTCGGGCGTCAGCCGCTTGAGCTTAAACTGGGTAATGCGGCCCGGCGGATCGTCGAGGCGCAGCGGCACAAAGGGGTTGTAGTACGAGGGCAGGTGACGATAGCCCACTACCCCTGCACCGACAATAAACAAAAAAACGATGGCTCCTGTGCCTCTCACGCGCTCCCCCTTTAATCACCTAAAAACATTATGGCAGAAGCGCGCGAATCACGCGTTTTGCCGTGGTAAGGTATCTTTTTTCTGGATAAGAAGAGTGGATGTGGTGATGGCAAAAATGCGGGTAGGGATCGTTTTTGGTGGGAAATCAGCAGAGCATGAAGTATCGCTTCAGTCGGCAAAAAATATTGTCGATGCTATTGATAAGAGCCGCTTCGAGGTGGTGCTGCTGGGGATTGATAAACAGGGTCAGTGGCATGTCAACGATGCGGCTAACTATTTGCAGAACGCCAGCGATCCGGCACGTATCGCGCTGAATCCTTCTGCTATCAGCGTGGCGCATATTCCCGGCAGAGAGACGGCGCAGCTTATCAACGCCGAGAGCGGTACGCCCCTGCCGGCGGTAGACGTGATCTTCCCTATTGTTCACGGCACGCTGGGAGAAGATGGCTCCCTGCAGGGGATGCTGCGGATGGCAAACCTACCGTTCGTGGGTTCCGGCGTGCTCGGATCGGCGGCCTGTATGGATAAAGATGTCACCAAGCGCCTGCTCCGCGATGCCGGACTGAAGATTGCGCCCTTCATTACCCTCACCCGCGCTAACCGTCAGCGATACGCTTTTGCCGAGGTGCAGGCGCAGCTGGGCCTGCCGCTGTTTGTCAAACCGGCTAACCAGGGCTCGTCAGTAGGTGTCAGCAAGGTCACCAGCGAGGCGCAGTACCATGCCGCCGTCGACCTTGCCTTTACGTTCGATCATAAGGTGGTGGTAGAGACCGGCATTAAGGGGCGGGAGATCGAGTGCGCCGTGCTGGGGAACGATAACCCCGAGGCCAGCACCTGCGGTGAGATCGTGCTTAACAGCGAGTTCTACGCCTACGATACCAAATACATTGATGACAACGGCGCGCAGGTGGTGATCCCGGCGGCGATCGATCCGGCAGTGAACGACGCCATTCGTCAGACCGCCGTTGCCGCCTACGAGACGCTGGGGTGCGCCGGTATGGCGCGGGTCGACGTCTTCCTGACCGACGACAACGATATCGTTATCAATGAGATCAACACCCTGCCCGGCTTTACCAATATCAGCATGTATCCCAAGCTGTGGCAGGCCAGCGGCCTGGGCTATACCGATCTGATCAGCCGCCTGATCGATCTGGCGTTAGAGCGCCATCAGGCCGATAGCGCCCTGAAAAGTACCATGGCTTAATCCTGCGACTCTGCCGCTGTCTCTTCCTCGGGACGGCGGCGAATAATCAACCCCGCCAGCCAGAAACCGATCGCCCAGGTGACCAGGCCGACCGCGTAGCTTTGCCAGCCCTTCGCTTCAAATCCCAGCAGCCCAACCACGCCGTTAAGAATAAAGATCAGCCCGATAGCAAAGGCGTAGTAGTGCCAGTCACGGCGAATTTTGGCAGGCAGTTTCATAGCAACTCCGGTAGAGAAAAACAGCATCGCTGCATATTACCCACCGCAAGCCCCTGACGCATGCGGAAAATCCGAAATCGTTAATAAAACGCAATAAAAGTCATGAATTTGTGACTGAAGATGTAAAACCTTAAATAGGGCTAATAATAATGCGTAAATTGTCACCAATCTGATATTGACAATCCTCCTGACCTGTCAAAATCAGCCTGAATTACTGGTGTATTACCAGCTCAATAACGCGTATCGGAGGTCACTATGGCAGAATTTATGATGTCGAAGCCCTTTGCCAACGAGAAGAAACGAGACGCCTCCACGCCGGGCAATATCGCTTATGCTGTCTTCGTGCTGCTCTGCTTCTGGGCAGGTGCGCAGCTGCTGAACGCGCTGATACACGCTCCCGGCGTGTTTGAAAATCTGATGCAGATGCAGGAAAGCAACCGGCCACGTATTGATATGGGACTTGGCGTGGGCACGATTTTTGGTCTGGTTCCGTTTCTCATTGGCAGCGCCCTGCTTGGCGTTATCGCCCTGCTGCTGCGCTGGCGTCACTACTAACGTGACGCCGCAATTACATTAATTCCCTTGCATACAGCGCGCCCGACGATCGTCCACGCGCTTCGCAAACCAGGCTGTTGTCAGGTTGCGGGTGATCTTCGGGCTCTCAAGCTGAATTCCCGGTAGCAGCGCTCTCGGTAGCGTCTTCCCGCTCTTCTTCTCCGCCAAACGATAGACCCCTTTATAGAGTTCGGTCTTCTCAAAATCCTGACGATCGCCCTGCTCCAGCTGGTCACGGATCTCCGCGTCGCTGAGGCCCAGCTGCGGCCCTAGCTTGCGTACCGCCCGCTCGGTGCTGCCCGCGTCACGGCTACCGTAGAGGATGACGTCCCCGTCCAGCGCCAGCTTCACGCCGCTGGCCTTGCTGACCGCACTCTGGAACGCGGCATTGCGGCTGGCGTACCAGCCAGCGTTAAAGTCGGCGAAGCGGTAGAGCGGCTCGCTGTAGCTGGCTGGGTAGTTAAGCAGGTGGTAAGTCCCGAACCACAGACCGCCGCGCCGGGAGAAGACCTCCTGGCGTACGGTGCCCTCCATCTTCCATGGATAGCCCCGGCTATGCTGCTCGGCAAAGGCGATGCTGACCTGCATCGGCCCACCGGTGTGCACAGGGTTAAGAGAGCCAAACAGCGTCTGCCCCAGCGGAACGATGTTAATCAGGTCGTCGAAAATCGCACTAAGCTGCTTCTCGGTTTTAACCTTATCGAGCCGCTCGGCGTAGCTTTTGCCGTTGGGCGAGGGAACCTTCAGCGCGGTGCGCACCACAAAAGCGGGAATGTGCAGCCGCCCGGCGCGCTTCTCAATCTCCTGCCAGGCGATTTTGTTCAGCCCCGGTACGGCAGGATCGGCCTGATAGTTCGACTCCTGCTGCGCCACCGCCAGCACCGAGCAGACGTTCTCCCGCGTCGGCGCAAGGGACTGGCTCTTGAACGCAGTAGCAAGATCCTCTGCCCAGGCGTCACGATCCTTTACGCTGGCAGGGATCTTCTGCCGCACCAGCTTCGCCACGTCCACCGCCTTCTCGCCCTCTTTGAGCGGCGGCGGTTGCGAGGTGCTACAGCCGACGAGGATCGCGCCCGCCAGCAGGGTTAAACTGCGTGATGCTTGCATAGCCGCTCCGGTCATTAGCTGAGTGAGGTTGTCGCGTGTACGACATCCTCGCCGTCAAGTTCACGCTCAAAGGTACGTAAACGCTTATAGATAGACATCAGTTCCACCAGCGTGGTCCATGAGTTGATCAGGTACTGGAACGAGCTGCGCACCTGGTCGAAAACATTGGTGATCTGGGTCATCAGGCCAAGCGTAATCGTACCGGCAACCATCGACGGAAACAGCAGGAACAGGCCGAAAACGTTGTCGATTTGCAGATAGAAAATGCGCGCAATGTTGAAATACATGTAGTGGAAGTAGAGGCGGAAATAGTTCCGCCGCACCGCGCCAAACAGCTCGCGCACGGTCGGCGGCGAGGCGCGCTCAGGATCGTCCTCGCCATAGACCAGCTCCTTACGGTAGGCCGCTTCGACGCGCTGGTTCTTAAACTCCAGCCCCGGCAGCTTGATACCTACCACTGCCAGCAGGCCGGTACCCACCAACGACCAGACGATAGCAGCGATCACCAGCCCGTAGGGAACGTGGCCAACGATCGGCAGCTCCGGCACGTGTGGCGACAGAGCCACGAGGATGGGCAGAAACGCAATCAGCTTCATGATGGCGTTGAGCAGGCTGACCCCCATATCTTCCAGCGTTGAGGAGAAGCGCATGGTGTCCTCCTGTACACGCTGGGCCGCACCCTCGATATGACGCAGGCGGTGCCAGTTGGCCATGTAGTATTCGTTCATCGCCGTACGCCAGCGGAAAACGTAGTGGCTAACGAAGAAGTTATTCAACACCGCGACGGTAACCGCAATCATCGCGATGCCAAGGAACACGCCGGTTTCCCGATAGAACTGGCCGATGGTCACCTTATGCGGCGCGCTGAGGGCACGCTGGATCAGATCGTAAAACGGCGCGTACCAGGCGTTAATCGCCACGCTGACCTCGACCATAAACCAGGTAACGAAGATAATCAGCGCGGTACCCAGAATTGACCAGCGCTGCCAGCGGTGCGGGGCGTAAGTAAACCAGAACAGGGCAAACGCGGCCACGCACAGGGCGTAGTAAGCGTAAAAGATCAGGTAGCTACCGGACCAGAAGCGCGACGCGCCTATCGGGGTCTCTTTAGACGCCCCTAAAATACGGGTTAACCACTCCCCGCCGCCCGCCTGCCAGAAGATGACGGCGATCAGCGACCACAGGATCGCCGAGAGCAAAAACGGCCCCGGCTTGGGGAAAAAAGATTTAAACATGAAATACTCCTGCGACGGCTCACTCTTATTGTGTCGTTAATTCGCTATGGGTATGAAAATACCGAAGCCAGTGAGATTACCACAAGCGCGCTATGTCAAAAGAAGACATTGTGTTGCAGGAAAAAAGCGTCTGTTTACCCGGCGTTACGCTTGACCGCAAAATAAAGCGCTTTTCCGGGCTTTGCATCGCACCGGTAAGTAGTATAAATACCCTCTATCTCTTTAACTTTTGTGATGGATGCTGTCGTTGAAACGTTGCCTGCTCTTATCCACCCTGTTGTGCGCCCTGACCTTTTCATCAGCCAATGCGGCACAGATCTCCCCCGATCCCGAATTTGCGTCCGATATTGTCGATCGCTATGCCAACCATATCTTCTATGGCAGCGGCGCAACCGGCATGGCAATGGTGGCGATCGATGGCAACCAGCGCGTGTTTCGCAGCTTCGGTGAAACGCGTCCCGGCAACAACGTGCGCCCGCAGCTCGACTCGCTGATCCGCATCGCCTCTATCTCCAAGCTGATGACCAGCGAAATGCTGGTGAAGCTGCTCGACCAGGGCGTGGTGAAACTCAACGATCCGCTCAGCAAGTATGCGCCTCCCGGCGCACGGGTGCCGAGCTGGCAGGGAACACCGATCACGCTGGTGAACCTGGCGACCCACACCAGCGCCCTGCCCCGCGAGCAGCCCGGCGGCGCGGCGCAACGCTCGGTCTTTACCTGGCCGACCCGCGATCAGCGCTGGAACTGGCTCTCTACCGCCACGCTGAAAACGGCGCCCGGCTCGCAGGCGGCTTATTCAAACCTCGCCTTTGACCTGCTGGCCGATGCGCTAGCCAACGCCGCCGGTAAGCCCTACCCGCAGCTATTTGACGAGCAGATCGCCCGCCCGCTGGGGATGAAGGACACCACCTTTACCCCCTCACCGGATCAGTGCCGACGCCTGATGGTAGCGGAGAAAGGAGCCAGCCCCTGCGACAACACCCTCGCGGCAATCGGCAGCGGTGGGGTCTACTCTACACCGGGAGATATGATGCGCTGGATGCAGCAGTTCCTCTCCTCGGACTTCTACGCCCGTAGTAACCAGGCCGACCGGATGCAGACCCTGATCTACCAGCGCACCCAGCTCACCCGGGTGATAGGTATGGACGTGCCGGGCAAAGCCGACGCGCTGGGGCTGGGCTGGGTCTACATGTCACCGAAAGATGGCCGACCGGGGATTATTCAAAAAACCGGCGGCGGCGGTGGGTTTATTACCTATATGGCGATGATCCCCAAAAGCAACGTCGGCGTTTTTGTAGTGGTGACCCGCTCTCCCTTGACCCGCTTTAAAAATATGAGCGACGGGGTTAACGACCTGGTCAGCGAGCTGAGTGGCAACCCGCCGCAGATCGTCCCGGCCTCCTGATCCTCTCCTTCCCTCCGGGGTGATTAACGCCTGTTTTGGCGAAACACCCCGGGGTTGATTGGGTTATAATAGCCCTCTGATTCACCAACCTCAGGCATACCATGACCGATTTAATTAACCGCCCGCGCCGCCTGCGCAAGTCTCCCGCGCTGCGTGCCATGTTTGAAGAGACAACGCTGAGCCTCAATGACTTCGTGTTGCCTATCTTTGTTGAAGAAGAGCTGGACGACTATAAAGCCATTGAGGCCATGCCGGGCGTGGTGCGCATTCCGGAGAAGTATCTCGCCCGTGAGATCGAGCGCTTCGCCAACGCGGGCATTCGCTCGGTCATGACGTTTGGTATTTCCCACCACACCGATGCCACCGGCAGCGATGCCTGGAAAGAGGATGGCCTGGTGGCGCGTATGTCGCGGATCTGTAAGGACGCGGTACCGGAGATGGTGGTAATGTCCGACACCTGTTTCTGCGAGTACACCTCTCACGGTCACTGCGGCGTATTGTGCGATCACGGCGTGGATAACGACGCAACCCTGCTCAACCTGGGCAAGCAGGCGGTGGTTGCCGCTGCTGCCGGGGCTGATTTTATTGCGCCATCTGCCGCAATGGACGGCCAGGTACAGGCGATCCGTCAGGCGCTGGACGCCGCGGGCTTTACCGATACGGCGATCATGTCCTACTCCACCAAGTTCGCCTCCTCCTTCTACGGCCCGTTCCGAGAAGCAGCCGGGACAGCGCTGAAGGGCGATCGTAAAACCTACCAGATGAACCCGATGAACCGCCGGGAAGCGATCCGCGAGTCGCTGCTCGACGAAGCGCAGGGCGCAGACTGCCTGATGGTTAAGCCCGCAGGCGCGTACCTCGACATCCTGCGCGATATCCGCGAGCGTACCGAGCTGCCTCTCGGTGCGTATCAGGTCAGCGGTGAGTATGCGATGATCAAGTTTGCTGCCCAGGCCGGAGCTATCGACGAGGACAAAGTGATCCTCGAAAGCCTTGGTGCGATCAAACGCGCCGGTGCGGATCTGATCTTCAGCTACTTCGCGCTGGATCTGGCCGAACGAAAAATCCTGCGTTAAATCGCCGTGCCCGGTGGCGCTCTGCCTGCCGGGCCTCTAAAGTTCACCTCCCTGTCACATAAACGCCATCTCGCCCTTCTACTGTCTGCCTAAGACGGATGGAGGAGCCACCATGTTTAGTCTCGACAGCGTTCTTGATGACCTCTGGCCACAGGCCAGGCCCGCCCCCTGGCAACGCAATCTGCTAAAACGCCTGCTCTATGAAGAGGAATTTCAGCAGTTCGCCGCCCGCCATCGCCACCTTAAGGGGCTGGATATGGTTGAGCAGATCCTTGAGCACCTTCGCATCCGCAGCACCCTCTCCGCCCACGACCTTGAGCAGATCCCCGAGCATGGCCCACTCATCATTGTCGCCAACCATCCTACCGGCACCCTCGACGGCCTCGCCCTGCTTCATGCCGTCTCCCGCGTGCGGCGGGATGTCAAAGTCGTTACCAACCGGATGCTGAGTCATCTTCAGCCGCTCAGCTCGCTGTTTATTCCCGTCGATAACCTGGGCGGACGCACGCGTAAATCCTCGCTGCTGCAGATGGAAACGCAGCTCCAGCAGGGCGGCGTGCTGATCTTCTTTCCAGCGGGCGAAGTGTCGCGCCTGACTCGCCACGGCATTGGCGACAGCGCATGGCACAGCGGCTTCGTGAAGCTGGCGGCAAAGTTTCGTACCCCGCTGCTGCCGGTATTTATTCGCGCTCACAACAGCCCACTCTTCTACGCCAGCACGCTAATCTCCTCTACCCTGCCGATGCTGCTGCTGATGCAGCAGATGTTTCGCCGCCAGGGCAGCAGCCTGCCTATCACCCTCGGCCAGCGCATTCCCTGGGAGAGCCTGCATAGCCCGCACGCCAGCGCCCGCGAGACGGCGGAGCGGTGTCGCCAGCACGTTATCCGTCTGGGTAAAGGTCTGCCGGGGCTGTTTAAAACCGAGTGCGCCATCGCCCGGCCAGAGCCGCGCCTGACCTTGAAACGCGCCCTGGCGCAGGCGGAGTGCCTGGGCCAGACCACGGATGGCAAGACTATCTACCTTTGGCAGCGCAACGGCGAAGAGGATGTCCCGGTACTGCGCGAGCTAGGCCGCCTGCGGGAGATCGCCTTTCGCGCCGTGGGGGAAGGCAGCGGGCAGCGGCGTGATATTGACCGCTATGACGATGACTATTTGCATTTGATCCTATGGGACGAGGCGGATCTGGAGATCGTCGGCGCATACCGCTTTATGCCCACGGCGCAGCAGGTAGCGCAGCAGGGAGTGGGCGGGCTGTACAGCTATAGCCTGTTCCACTACGACGATAAAATGGATGACATTTTGCAGCATGGCATCGAGCTTGGGCGCAGCTTTATTCAGCCGCGCTACTGGGGCCGTCGCGGGCTGGACTATCTCTGGTCGGGAATTGGTGCATACCTGGCGCGCTACCCGCAGTACCGCTATCTCTTCGGCCCGGTGTCGATCTCTGGCGGACTGCCTCCGGCGGCGCGGGATCTGCTGGTGGCCTTCTACCGCCTCTGGTTCCCGCCGGTGCATCCGCTGGCTGCCTCCCGTCGCCCGTGGCCTGCCTCGCTTCCTGAGGTGCTGGCCCAGTTTACCGGCGACGATTACACCGAGGATCTTACCCGCCTGAAGTCGCTGCTTGGCAACCTGGGCTGCGGCATTCCGCCGCTCTACAAGCAGTATTCAGAGCTGTGTACGCCGGGGGGCGTCCAGTTTATCGATTTCGGTAGCGATCCGGACTTCAACCACTGCGTGGATGGCCTGGTGCTGGTGGATCTCACCCATCTGAAAAGCCAGCGCTATGCGCGCTATATCGGTGCGCATTTGGAGCGTGCTTAACGCCCGGTGGCGCGTGGTGGTGCACGGTTTTAAAGCACTTTGCTCATATCGTTGAAATAGCTGGGGTTAATTTTCTGGCATCGCCTTTGCAGGCTCTCGTTTAACTGTGTAACGGCGAGGCAGCAAATGATGACGACACCCACAACCACACTGAAAAGAACGCTCGGCAGCTTCCGTCTCTGGGGGATTGCCGTTGGGCTGGTGATCTCCGGCGAATACTTTGGCTGGAGCTACGGCTGGTCGCAGGCGGGCACGATGGGTTTTCTCGTCGTTGCGCTGGCCATTGCGGCAATGTACTGCGCCTTTATCTTTAGCTTTACCGAACTGACAACCGCTATTCCTCACGCGGGCGGCCCCTTTGCCTATGCCTACCGTGCCTTTGGACCGACCGGCGGATTTATTGCCGGGTTCGCCACCCTGATTGAGTTTGTCTTTGCCCCACCGGCAATTGCGATGGCTATCGGGGCCTACCTGAACGTGCAGTTTCCAGCGCTGGATGCCAAATGGATCGCCTGCGCGGCGTACGTCATCTTTATGACCCTGAACATTCTCGGTGTCGGCATTGCGGCGACCTTCGAATTGATCGTGACCCTGCTGGCGATCTTCGAGCTGCTGGTGTTTATGGGGGTTGTCGCGCCGGGCTTCTCGTGGAGCAACTTCACCGCCCACGGCTGGGCGGGCGCAGAGCGCTTTAGCGGCCTCGCCCTCTCCGGCATGTTTGCCGCCATTCCCTTCGCTATCTGGTTTTTCCTCGCCATTGAAGGGGCCTCTATGGCGGCAGAAGAGGCAAAGGATCCCCAGCGCACCATTCCGCGTGCGCTCGGCGGCGGCATTGTGACCCTTACCGTGCTGGCGATTGGGGTGATGGTCTTTGCCGGCGGCGTTGGCGACTGGCGTAACCTCGCCAACATCAACGATCCGCTGCCACAGGCAATGAAGACCATCGTCGGTAGCAACAGCGGCTGGCTGCATATGCTGGTCTGGCTGGGGCTGTTTGGCCTGGTGGCATCGTTCCACGGCATCATCATGGGCTACTCGCGGCAGATCTACTCTCTGGCACGGGCGGGCTATCTGCCTGCGCGCCTGGCGACGCTGAACCGTAAAACCCGGACGCCGCACCTGGCAATTCTGGCGGGCGGCGTGGTAGGCATTGCGGCTATCTTCTCGGACTCGGTGATCTCTATCAGCGGTATGCCGCTCACCGCCTGTATCGTGACGATGTCGGTGTTCGGCGCTATTGTTATGTATATCACCTCTATGGCCGCGCTGTTCAAGCTGCGCCGCAGCGAGCCGAACCTGATTCGGCCCTTTAAAGCGCCGCTGTTTCCCTATGCACCGGCCTTTGCGCTGGGCATGGCGGTACTCTGCCTGGTGGCCATGGTCTGGTTCAACCCGCTGCTGGCGCTGATCTTCGCAGCCATGATGCTCGGCGGCTACCTGTGGTTTCGCAGTACGGCCACCGCTCGCGAGCGTGCCGGGCTGGATCCGCAGCTGCGCGCCCTCTCCTGAGGAGGCGACATGTATAAAACGACTCTGGCGCACCGCACCTACCGGTTCGCCAGTCTGACAACGCTGCTGGCAAAAGCCTCCCCGGCTCGCTCCGGGGATGTGCTGGCGGGCATCAGCGCCGACTCTGCCGAAGAGCGCATGGCAGCCAAGATGGCGCTGGCCGACGTGCCGCTACGCGATATTCTGGCGAGCCCGCTGATCCCTTACGAAGCGGATGAGGTCACCCGGCTGATTATCGATACCCACGATCGCGACGCCTTCTCCCTCATCAGCCACCTGACGGTGGGAGATTTTCGCGACTGGCTGCTGGATGATGCCACCGATCCCCTTACCCTGAGCCGCGTTGCCCGTGCGATCACACCCGAGATGGCCGCCGCCGTCAGCAAGCTGATGCGCAACCAGGATCTGATCCTCGCCGCCAGCCGATGCCGGGTTACCACCCGCTTTCGCAACACCATCGGCCTGCCGGGCCATTTGAGCGTACGCCTGCAGCCCAATCATCCCACCGACGACCTTAAAGGCATTGCCGCCAGTATGCTTGACGGACTGCTCTACGGCGCAGGGGACGCGGTAGTGGGCATTAACCCGGCCAGCGACAGCCTGCCGGTGCTGGAGCGGCTCAATTATATGATGGATGACGTCATCAGCCGCTTTGCTATTCCTACCCAGTCCTGCGTGCTGACGCACGTCACCAACACCCTGGCGCTGATAGAGCGCGGCGCGCCCATCGACCTGGTGTTCCAGTCGGTAGCGGGCACCGAGGCGGCAAACAGCGGTTTCGGCATCAATTTGGCTCTGCTGGCAGAGGCCCGGGAGGCCGCATTGAGCCTTGGCCGCGGCACGCTGGGCAATAACGTGATGTACTTTGAGACTGGCCAGGGCAGCTGCCTCTCTGCCAACGCCCATCACGGCGTCGATCAGCAGACCTGCGAGGCGCGGGCCTACGCCGTCGCGCGCCACTTTGATCCGCTGCTGGTCAATACGGTAGTGGGATTTATCGGCCCGGAATATCTCTATGACGGCAAGCAGATTATCCGCGCCGGGCTGGAGGATCACTTCTGCGGCAAGCTGATGGGCCTGCCGATTGGCTGCGACGTCTGCTACACCAACCATGCGGAAGCGGATCAGGATGATATGGACACGCTGCTGACGCTGCTGTGCAACGCCGGGCTGACCTTTTTGATTGGCGTACCGGGGGCGGACGACATCATGCTCAACTACCAGAGCACCTCGTTCCACGATGCACTCTATGCTCGTCGCCTGCTGGGACTAAAGCATGCCCCAGAGTTTGGCGAGTGGCTGACGAAAATGCAGATTATCGATAGCTCGGGCCAGCTGCGGCTCACCGGGGCTAACCACCCGCTGCTGAGCGTGCTGCCGCCTGAGGGGGTAAACGTATGAACCATCCTGACGCATGGTCTTTACTGCGCGAGTTTACCGACGCCCGGATCGCCCTTGGCCGCAGCGGTGCAAGCCTGCCGACCCGGGAGGTGCTCAGCTTCGGTCTTGCCCACGCCCAGGCTCGCGATGCGGTCCACCAGCCTTTTGACAGCGAGCCGCTGACGCAGCAGCTCTCGGCCCTCGGTCTGCATACCCTGGACGCCCACAGCGCCGCGGCAGACCGCCATATTTATCTCAACCGTCCAGATCTTGGACGTAGGCTGAGCGACGAGAGCCGCGCTGCACTACAGGCCAGCCGGGTGCCTGCCCACGATCTGCTGCTGGTCATTGGCGACGGGCTCTCTTCCCATGCGGTGCATCGTCAGGCGGTGGCGCTGATTACCGCTCTGCTGCCCTATCTGCATACGCTGGGGCTGACCACTGGCCCGGTAGTGCTGGCGCACCAGTCGCGGGTGGCGCTGGGAGATGAGATTGGCGAGACGCTGAAGAGTAAAGCGGTGGCTATGTTGATTGGCGAACGCCCCGGACTATCATCCCCAGACAGCCTCGGCGTCTACCTGACCTGGCAGCCGACACGCACCCGGCTGGACTCGGAGCGCAACTGCATCTCCAACATCCGCCCGGAGGGGCTGCGTCATGAGGCCGCTGCCTTTAAGCTCGCCTGGCTGCTTGAGCAGGCTTTTTTACGCCGCCTGACCGGCGTTAAACTGAAAGATGAGAGCGATAACCCGGCGCTGCATGAACGGGTAAAGCCCAGCCTTGCCGGGTAAATGGCCTTGCGCTATGCCTTCACCTGCTTTACCGGCCAGCAGACCGGTGCGACGCCGTTGAGGGCCGGTTTAGCGAACAGATAACCCTGGAAGTGCTTAATGCCGGCAGCTTCCAGCCAGCACCACTCATCTACCTTCTCGACGCCCTCCGCCACAACGCTGATCTCCAGCTCGGCGCAGCATTTGACGATGGCATTAACGATCGCCTGCTTAGGGCCGTGCAGATGAATATCGGTCACGATGCTGCGGTCGATCTTTAGCTCCCCCGGCTGGAACTTGGTGAGCAGCGACAGGCCGGCAAAGCCTGCGCCAAAGTCATCGATCGCCAGTCCAATGCCCGCCGAGCGGAGCTGCATAATGGCGATGGTAAACTCGTCATAGCCGGAGATCACCTCATCTTCGGTCACCTCGACAATCACCTGCTCGGGAACCAGCCCGTGCCGCGTGATCTGCGCCAGCAGAATATCCACCGCGCCGGGAATGTTCACCAGCGACATCGGCAGCAGGTTAATTGAGAGCTTATGGTTGCCAATGCCGATTTTTTTCGCCAGGGCAAACGCCCACTCCTTTGACAGCAGATCGGCCTCGTGAATTTTGTCCGCCGGAATGGAAGCAAAGTAGTCCTGAGGTGAGCCACCGTTTGGGCTGCGGATCAGGGCTTCAAAGGAGCTGATCTGCCCGCGCTGCGGCTCGACGATAGGCTGAATAGCGAACTGGCAAGGCTGATCGGGGAACAGGAACGGCAGGGGTTGCGCCAGGGGGGGATCCACGGGCACAAATGCCCAGCGATCGGGCTCGCTTCGCCCAGGATACTGCTCCCGCCAGCTGCCGCGCAGGAAGGATTTAATAAATTTGTACACTCGCCCGTCGCAGGCAAGCTTGAACTGAAGCGCGCCGGCACTAATGACCGAGCGCAGCACCGATCGTGGACTGTCATAACGGAGATCGAACAGCGACATGCCAAGGTTTTCAAAATGCCGCTTTGGGGCATAGTCGCGCATCAGCTCGACGACGCTATCGTGCCGGCTGTCGCCATTGATTTTGGCATACAGGCTATTCACGTGCGTCAACGGACCTTCAAGCACCTGAAGAAAATGGGTCCCGTCGAAAAGTAAAATACCGGAAATTTGCAGTTCCGCATTGCGGCTCTGCGCGACGCACACCAGCTCGCCTAACTTTGACGGATCAAAGTCAGGGCTCAGGCGGCTCCGGTAAATCAGGGTAGAAATCATAATGTTCAGATCCTTTACGACAGGTGACGTAATGAGTATACCTTGCGGTGAAGGCTTTACGCCTTTCTCTGTGCCCGCTTACAGCCCTCTTCTCGTCGAAAAATCAGCATTCTTCACGCCAGGCGTCCAGCATGACATTTTGCTGCAATACTTAAGAAGATTTGTTCCATTCATGATGCACAGAAGGAATAGCCAACAATGACAACAGAGCAACAATTTTGCCAGCAATTCATGGAAAAACCGTTGGATTTTCTGGCAAATGAACTGGGTGATCTTTTAACGAGCAAAAAATTACGCCTCACCACGGCGGAGTCCTGCACCGGGGGCCTGCTCGGATCCACGCTGTGCGCAGTGAAAGACACTCCTTCTTTTTTCGGCAGCGGATTTATAACCTTTACGGATGAAGCGAAAATGACGCTATTAAATGTGAACCCGGAAACACTTGCCAAACATACTGCGGTCAGTAAAGCCACGGTGGAGGAGATGGCGACGGGCGCGGTCAACGTATCCGGTGAGGATATTGGCATTGCCGTTAGCGGCTACGGCGGCCCGGACGGCGGCGAAGACGGCACCCCGGCCGGCTCTGTGTGGTTTGGCTGGGCACTGCCGGGCAATAACGTCTATACGTCGCTACAGCATTTCGAAGGCGACTGCACCGAGGTTCTGGCGCAGGCGGTAAAATACGCCATTGTGATGCTGCTCTTTAGGCTGGGCTATTCGCCCGATAGCCGCACTGAACAGTAAACATCAGCGCGTGCTTTACCCCCGCTGCACCGCCGCTGCGGCTACGACGCCGTTACGGCCTCGCCGTTTTGCAGCATAGAGCGCGGTATCGGCCTGGTTGATCACGCCGCTGGCGATAATATGCAGCGGTCGCTCTTCACGGACCATGCTGCGCTCGTTAAGCGTTGCTATCCCAATACTGATAGTCAGGTAGCCGGTTGGGCTGGCGGGAAGCGGGATACGCAGCGCGTTGATGCTTTGACGCATTCTCTCCGCCATTGCCAGCGCCCCTGCACTATCGGTGCGCGGCAGGATCACGAGAAACTCCTCGCCCCCATAGCGGCTGACGTTGTCTCCAGACTGACGGCGGGCCGCCACCAGCGCCTCGGCAACCCTACGCAGACACCGATCGCCAGCCTGGTGACCGTAGGTATCGTTATAGCGCTTGAAATAGTCGATATCGGCCAGGCACACTGAGAGCGGAACCCGCTCCTCCAGCGCGTGAGTAATGGCGTTAGAGAGGCATTCATCCATATAGCGACGGTTAAACAGCCCGGTGAGATGGTCATGCTGGGCATGCTGTTGCAGGATCGTATTGGCGCTGGCGAGCTTCTGCTCGGCACGACGGCGATCGGTAATATCAACCCAGGTCACCGACAGCCCTACGACGTTACCGGATGCGTCGTGGACCGGTACCGAATGGGTATCGTAGCAGCGCGTGTGCCAGACAATCTCCCGGCTGGGGATCTCTACCCCGGTATCCGCAAGGGCAAAAGCGGCTTCAAACTGCTGCCAGCAGCCGGGCATCAGATCGGCAATGCGGCTTTCCGGGGCATCGGGAGGAGTATTGTCCAGGTTCATCAGCTGTGCCATCGCCTTGTTGGACATCACCAAATGTCCCTGCCGGTCAATCATGCAGAGCGCAACGGGGGTCTTGTCGTAGATCGTCTCCAGCTGCATAACGCGCTCGTCCAGGGTCGAGATGTTGCGATCGATGCCCCGGTAGCCACGCAGTTCGCCCTGCTCATCGAACAGCGGAACACCGCTGGTTTCGAGCACCACAATACGCCCGTCAGCGCGGCGGTTACGATTAACTAATCCAGAGAAAGGAATACGTTTAGCCGCGATTTCAGAAAACGCGCGGCCAACGCGCTCGGCTTCGCCGGGCAGCATAAAGTCAAAGGGGGTACAGCCGATCACCTCCTCCGGTGAAATACCCAGTAGGCTGGTGACAACTTTGGAGGACCAGGTATAGCGTCCCTGGGCATCCACTTCCCATACCCAGTCAGAATTATTATCAAGGAGATCAATCAGATGCTGTGTATCAACACTGTTGGCGTCAGATGGTTTTTTATCATCATTCATGATTAATACTAACGTTGCCCCCGCTAAAAGGGATTGGGTTACTTAACATTGGGCCTGCCTTTAGCCGAGGACGATCATTTTCTGCAATGACAATAATACTAATGAATGAAATACACAATTTCGGCGCGTTATTATAAGCCATCCGCCATCATATATTCACGTGACAAATACATTGCGAAGAACGAAGCGCTGCCGGATGTGACCTGAGCCAGCCAGCAAGAGGGAAACCGAAGGGGAAAAAAGCGAGCGAGCAGAAACAACATCGCCAGCATTACGCTGGCGACTTATTTGCTGAATGTATCGTGATGGATCGTTTTACCAACCGGGCTGGCTGCATTACGCCGCTGCCGCACCCTTTGGCTGCGTGGCGATATGTCCGGCCCAGAGGCCCGCCACCCACTTAACCCCTTTGGCGGTAAAGCGCGCCTGGGAGAAGGTGTGCTGGTTTTCACCGACGCCAGAGCGCAAAGTGAAGTAGCCCGCCTGCTGGTGATGCAGCTGTGGCGTCAGCGTGCCGTTAACGCGGTACATGATGTTGCGCTCCAGCAGGAACTGACGGAACTCCGGCTCTTTCACCTTCAGCATCTTGCAGAGTTGGCGAAAACCCAGTGAGTCCTGTACCTCAACGAAGCGGTCAAAAAACTCCGCCTTTGGGACAGACTGCGCCAGCTGCTGCTCGGCTCTCTGGCGCTGCTCGTACTGTTCAGCCCACGCGCGGGCCGCCGCTGCCGGATTGGTAAAATCAGGCAGCGCTGTTTTGTTTTCGCGCTCCTGCCAGCGATCGAGTACGGCAGCGGTAAAGCCAGGCGACAGACGCGCCACGGCCAACAGAGAGTCACGCTTGTTCAGCAAAAACTCCTGATAGCTCTCGCCATCTCGCTCAAACATGGCCACCCGTACCGGCTCAGATAAACGCTGCGCCGTTTCGAGGCTTTTCACAATACGTTTTACTTCACCGTGGGTTATGCCTGTCAACGCAGCGATTTCACGGCTACTCATCGTTGCCGATTGATCCAGAGAATTAAGGCTTTCAAATGGAATCATCATAGGCTTCACCACTCACTTACTGTAGCACCCGACTGGGTTGTGTGATTATTATACTAATCCCTGTTCAAATATCCAGTAGTTTTTTTGAGCGATTTTAGTTAAGTGTCGGCTACGGCTTCGGTTACCTGGCCTCACGTTTATAACCCGTGGTCTACACTCACTTTATGCAGCCCCGATCGGCATACGGATAGGCGGTATAAAAATAATAACGGGTGAACAAAAATGAAAAAGATTGCAATCATCGGCGCAGGGCCGACGGGTATCTATACCTTTTTCTCCCTGCTCAAAAACAGCACACCGCTCTCTATTTCTATCTATGAGCAGTCCCATGAAGCAGGCGTTGGGATGCCCTACAGCAGCGAAGAGAACTCCAGAATGATGCTGGCCAATATCGCCAGCATTGAGATCCCCCCTATTTTTTTGACCTATATCGACTGGCTGCGCAGCCTAAGCGAAGAGCATCTCGCCCGCTACGGCGTGCAGGCGTCGTCCCTCCATGTCCGCCAGTTTCTGCCGCGTATCCTGCTCGGGGAGTACTTCCGCGCTCAGTTTATGGCGTTGGTCGTGCGGGCAAAACAGCTGGGCTTTGAGATAGACGTGCATGAGTCCTGTCAGGTAACCGACCTTGAGGCCACGCCAGAGGGCGTTCGACTGTGGTGTAAGGATACCCTGGCTGCGGAGCAGTTTGATCTTGCCGTCGTTGCCACCGGCCACGTCTGGCCGGAAGAGAGTAGCGCGACCCGCAACTACTTCCCCAGCCCCTGGTCCGGGCTGATGGAGGCCAGCATCCCGGCGTGCAGCATCGGCATCATGGGAACCTCTCTGAGCGGCATCGACGCCGCGATGGCCGTGGCGATCCAGCACGGCACTTTCTATGAGACCGAAGATAAACGCCTGCACTTCGACCTCGATGCGGATAGCAAGGCATTGCAGATGGTGCTTATGTCCCGCTCGGGCATCCTTCCGGAAGCGGATTTCTACTGTCCTATCCCCTACGAGCCGTTATCCGTGGTGACAGAGCGCGCAATTGAAAAAGAGATTGCCGCCGGGCCGGGAGGACTGCTCGATCGCGTCTTTGCGCTGATGGTCAACGAGTTGACACTGGCAGATCCGCTCTGGAGCAAACAGATCGCCCTCAGCACGCTGGATGCCGACAGCTTTTTCGCGGCCTGGTTTGCCGATCGTAAAAAGCAGGATCCCTTCCGTTGGGCGGAAGCCAATTTGAATGAGGTGGAGCGCAACAAACGCGACAGACGGACGGTGCCGTGGCGCTACACCATCCTGCGTCTGCATGAGGCTATTCAACCTATCGTTCCCTGGCTTGATGAGCAGGATAACGCGCGCTTCGAGGCTGGGCTCGCCCGCATCTTTATCGATAACTATGCCGCCGTACCGTCCCAGTCGATTCGCCGACTGCTGGCCCTGCGTGAGGCTGGGATCCTCAACGTGCGTGCGCTTGGCCCACACTATGAGATGGAGATTGGCGAGAAGAAAACGACGATCTTCGCTGAGGGCGAGCGGTATCAATACGATGTATTTATCGATGCACGCGGACAAAGGCCGTTGAAGACGGACGATCTGCCTTTCCCGACGCTGCGCAAGCAGCTTGCCGCCACCGGAGAGGAGATCCCCACTGTCGGGGATGATTACACGCTTCAGGAGCCCGCCAGCGTTCGCGGACGCATTGCTTTTGGCGCAATTCCCTACCTGATGCACGACCAGCCTTTCGTCCAGGGCATCACCGCCTGCGCTGAGATCGGTGCGGCGATAGCAAGGGCGGTAGCACAGCCAGCGACGCGGACGCGAGGCTGGCTGCAGATGCTGGAGTTGTAGCGTTTACTTAAAAAAGTGATTGTGGCGGCTCATCCTGTGGTTCCGCCATAATTTTTGGCAGCAGCCGTTAATATAAAGGTCATTATTACAATAACCCTTAAAAAATTAACTTACATATCAAGTATATAACTCACCTGATTTTCATTATATGATGTGTGCAGCTATTGGTACCACTCCTACAGGTATAGGCGGTGTGGCTTGGGCTGCACCAGATTCCATTGTGAGAAGAACCGTTGGGACTAGTGCCAGTGATTATCTAATGAATCTTTGGTTAAAATAAAAGCCATGAATAGCATTATATTTTATATCGCAATGACCTCTGCCAGCACGCCTTTTGTCATTATTGTTTTTCTGCTTTTTTATTTTATCATTAACAATAAAAAATATAAAAATCTATTGTCCATGTACTATGAGCAAGGTTTTACACTAACCCCACTTTATCAATTCTATGTCGCAATGGGATTTTTAGGTTCATTTGGCATGGCCTACTACTTCTGCCGTCTCAAAAAAAATAAAAAAGTGATATTCTCTCCTGAGAACCAAGAGTCTATTGTGGCATTTTTAAATAAAATCAACTCAGACCATACAACATGGCTAAATAATTATTACTTAGCAACCTTGATTGCTTTGTTTATATACTCAATATTTATAATGCTGAGCATATTAAAAATAATTTTAGATACCGACATAGGAAAGGAGCTTTGTAATTTACTGCAATAAAACCAGCTATTGTATACAGAGGGGTTTTACCCCCTCCGCTATTTTACCGACCCGTACCCTCTTCCACTGGCACTTTTTTCTTAGCCGTAAAGTTATAGATAACCAGCAGCGCAAAGATGCCGGTGATGGTGAGGGTGATCATCCCCTTATCCATAAATTGAGCCATATTGCCAAGAACGATCCCCACTACGCCGAAATCGGTATCGGAGAAAGTGGTGTTGGTAAGGCCAATCGCCCCCAGAACCGGTAACAGCGCAACAGGCAGGAAGGTAATTAAGATCCCGTGAGCAAATGCCCCACAGATGGCACCCCGTTTACCGCCGGTAGCATTACCGAAAACGCCCGCAGTAGCGCCACAGAAGAAGTGCGGCACCACGCCTGGCAGGATTAAGACCCAGTGAAGCTGACCAAGGATAAACAGCCCTACCAGGCCGCCGACGAAGCTGGAGATAAACCCGACCAGCACCGCGTTTGGCGCGTAAGGGAACACAATCGGACAGTCGAGCGCAGGAACGGCGTTGGGCACCAGTTTCTCAGAGAAGCCGGTAAAGGCCGGAACAATCTCCGCCAGGATCAAGCGCACGCCCTGCAGAATGATAAACACGCCCGCCGCAAAGGTAATCGCCTGGATAAAGGAGTAGACCAGATAGTTTTGCCCACCGCTGAAGTTAGCCTCAACGTACTCTTTCCCCGCCGATACCGACAGGATGAGATAGATAACCATCATGGTTAGCGAGATAGAGATGGTGCTGTCACGCAGAAAACTGAGGTTTTTCGGCATGTTCATCTCTTCGGTGGATTTCGATCCTTTACCGACCAGCGTCCCAATCCAGCCCGAGAGAACATAGCCGATAGTGCCGGTATGCGCTAAAGCCACCTGGTCACCGCCAACGATCTTACGCATATAGGGCTGAGCCAGCGCCGGGAACGCCGCCATCAAAATACCCAACGCTAACGATCCGGTATAGATAAGCTGAACACCTTCAAAACCGGCTACCGAGAGAATAATCGCCACCATGCAGGCCATGTAGAACGTCACGTGCCCTGACAGATAGATATATTTCAGGCGGGTAAACCTGGCGACGACAATATTTGCCACCATGCCGAAGGCCATAATCAGTGTGGTCGGTGCACCGTATTTAGCGAGAGCGATTGAGACCATCGCTTCGTTGTTAGGGATGATCCCCTGAACATCGAATGCCTCTTTAAAAATATCGCCCAGCGGTGTGAGGGAGCTGACCAGAACAGAGGCCCCGCCAGCCAGAACTAAAAAGCCAAGAATGGTTTTTACGGTCCCCTTAATCACATCCGGGAACGGCTTTCTTTGCGCCATAAGCCCGAAGAGTGCCACCAGACCCACAAGGATGGAGGGCACCTTCAGCACGTCGACGACAAACTGCAACAGGTTCTGAATAAACATATTAACCTCTACGGGAAGATGTTCATCTCGCTTTATGCGTTATTTTTCTCAAAATACTCGCGTATTTTTTGCTCGATCTCTTTCAGGTCGATAATATTGTTAATGATGATAATCTTGTCCTCAGGCAAGTTGGCGCTGTAGGCGATGTCTTTCGCCATCACAAACACATCAGCCACGTCGGGCGTAACAGAACCTAAATCGGAGTGTTCGACATCCGCCTCAATATTGAGATTTTTCAGCACTTTTTTGATGTTCATTTCCATCATGAAGCTGCTGCCCAAGCCTGAACCACACACCGCCATCATTTTCATAACTCACCTCATTAATCGTTGATTACTGTTCGTCTACTGAGCGATACCGCTATCGGTCAGTAAAATTGCATTCAGTTCTTCCTGACTACGTACGTTGAAGACTTTTTGCATTTCGTCTTCATCGGAGAGCAGTTCAGCCAGCTGTGAGATCATCTCTATGTGGCTGTTATTGTCCGGTGCGGAAAACATGAAAAGGGTATCTACCGGATCGTTCTCATCTGCATTAAAAACCACCGGTTCAGCCAGCTTGACCACCGATAAGCCCAGCGCCTGAGCGCCCTCTTCCGGGCGGGCATGCGGCATGGCAATTCGTGGAGCGATAACGAAGTAAGGCCCAATCTCCTCTTTCTGCCGGATGATGGCCTCGATATAGCATTGTGATATCGCCCCCTCATTGAGCAGAGGAAGCCCGGCAATCTGAATGGCTTCTTTCCAGTCCGCGACTTTCTCAACGTACTGAACTTTTTCGTTATTTAACCACTTTGCCAGATGCGACATGTTTTCCCCCGGATCTAAAAAACGTGTTTCTCTATTTCAGACTGCTGCCTACGTATAGACATCTTTAAGATGTATAGTCATCTAGATAGTGGACCGGGATCTGAGCAGATACAATATGCGACGGTCACATTGCGTTGAACGCGCTGATTTTGGATGCAAATTCGTTAAGCCGATCACATCTTCATATTACTCAGGTAGTGATCAGAGAAGAATATCAGGCATACATGTATAGACAGGCTTAGGGGAATTGCCCTTTTACTCTTATCAGGAAGAGAATCGATGGTCGATGGCATAACAGAGAAGCAGAGAGAGGTCGTTGATTACATCCTGAGAAAAATTAAGGATGACGGCCTGCTGCCCGGCGACAAGCTGGACACTGAAATTGCTATTGCCAAAAATATTGGTATTACCCGCGCCACCGTTCGCGAGGCCACGCGCATTTTAATAGAGCAGCAGAGGATTTACCGGGTTAAAGGCTCGGGCCTGTACGTAGGCTCTATTGGCGTAAGTAACCACGCAGGCAGGTTTCATGCGCTCTCTCCTTTCGACTATCAGGCCCAAAAGCACGGCTATAAGGGCGTACGAAAGGTTATCTCCGCCAGCATTATCCGCGTTCCCTCGCATGATATGGCGCAGGCGTTACGCATCAAGAATAGCGACAAGGTATATAAAATCTTACGCCTGATGTGCTTCGATGATATTCCCGTTGCGCTGGAGCATAGCCACCTGCCGGTGAGCATGTTTAGCAGCATGGAGTTCAACAAGCTGGAGATCTCGAAGTTCTCCTATATCGAACAGATCACCGGTAAAAAGATCCAGCGCCGGGATCAAAACCTGGCGGCGATCAATTTGACCGATGCGGATATACTGACGTTGTTACAACTAAAGGAAAATGATGCGGTTATCGAGCTTACGGAGACGGTGTTTCTTGATGATGGAACACCCTGCGAGGTGAATATCGCGATGATAAATACAAGGATTTTCCCGCTGCGGCAGGATTCACGGCGACCTTGATTGTCATGAAGGCCAAGTTACAGGCCTATTGGTTGAATAGCGTTTAGCGGTATTCAGTCTTTATCATTTCACCTTTATCATTTATACGATACTCGCCATCATTAACGCCAAATGATACTACGTTATAACGACTATTCCATACGGTAAACGCTTTGTCTTTATCAATACAATTCACTTTAGTTTTCATATCCTCAAAGCATCGTCTATCATATTTTCCCTCTTTTTTATAACCATCACCAAAATACCAAAAGACAACGGTAAAGGCACCATCAGCATCAGGTGTAGGGATATGGTACTTATCCTTAAGGATGTCCTTATTTTTCAACCACCAGTTTATTTTTCCTTTATCGGTCAATGGAAAGCTTTTGACTAAAACTGAACTGTGGCTACCCTCTTGATGAACGGCGACGATCTCTACTGGGCGCAAAGACAGCCAAAGCCAGTAACCAAGTAGCACCATGATGACTAACAAGCCCAAGCTAATTATCTTCTTATTTTTTATTGTCATCACGAACTCCGTTGATCTCGCTATCTAACTTCCCATTACTGTCAATAAAAAACTCGTGAACATATTTTTTATCATTCAACCCATAATTAATCACATAGGTGTGGCTACTCTTCCATTTAACATCTACACAATTACCAGGATAAGAAGAGTTCAACTTGTTATAGCCAGAGCTAACCACTATTTGTATTTTACCATTCTCACTTTCATCAACAGTATAATAATTCAATACGTCTTTATTATCCGTACTGAAACAAAGATGGTCGCCATTGATAAATGTAGCTCGAGGATGCGGTGCTGGATTACCGCCAGGGCAACCGGAAAGAAGGAAAATGACAGGTAGTATTACTAATTTATTCATGCTGGAAATCCCTTTATCACATTTCCATATTCTTGGGCTAATAAATAATCAGATTTTTTAGGATCATACTCTCTTAGTGCAGGAAAATACATATGTATTCTGAAGCCATAAGCTTGCAATAACCAATAATCGCTAACTAAAGAGGCTTGTTGTTCTAAACTGTAATGGCGAATATCGATTTTATCTAAGCTGTAGCTGTAATCAGCAAAACGGGAGAATAGTAATGTCCGCAGGCTGACCGCCATGCTGATGTTACATTGGGGAGACCGCGTCAGCTCAGTCGCCAGAACGCTCTGTGTAGTGGCCAAGTAGTATTGTACCCTCATCAATGAAGGCTCAATCTAAGCATCAGTTTTATCAAAAAAAATAAAATGGGAACGTGACAGGCTGCTTTGAGCGAGAAACGGACGTTCTCAATTATTATCACTGTTGATTAAGTGAAAAAGTACAGGCAGGTCAACGAATAACTTTCACTTCTTTTTTGACTTGTTTAAAAATTGGTCTTTTGTATGTGCGTAGCATGATGACTAAACCGAAACCTGACCTGGATCGTCCGGGCGTATTCTTGCCCAGCAATCGCAGCAGTAAGCGCCGACTTAGCCGTTCCCTGGTAGACGTCGACCTCGGTGAGTTCTCTGACAACTATATGGCAGAATCGTCTATCGGGGAGGATGCAGTCCAGTTTATTGCGCTACCAGATCTTTTTAGCAAGCCAACATGGATAACTTAGCCCAGCAAACATTAGTCATACAACCAGCGACCGGCACGCGCTGACTCAGCAAACATGCGAACGGAAAGTGGTTTGGATGTCTGAGTTACAGGTTTTTTAGTAAACCATTTACGGAAAAACCAAGGAATTTCCCATGGATAGTAGTTATCCAGATTAATGGCCGATACATCGACATTAAATTGCTCATCGAATTTATTTATAGCGATGAAAAGATCGTCAGCTTCAGCATACTCTTGCAAGACATCATCAAGCCCCAGGGGGATTTCCTTTAATTTCATGTCTGCCCGCGAGGGAAGCTCTTTTCTAAAGAAGGAAAGTACAATTTCATCCGTTACCATACCTTATCGTCCCCCCGAGCAATTTTATTGTATTTGTTCATTACATTAAAAGTTATAACAGCAACATCCTTTGCCAACAGGGCCCACCCGACAACAGGTACAGTTCGGCCAACGAATGCACCAAGATTTCTGGTCATCATTGGTTTCAGGGTTCTGATGCTAGCATTTGTATAGGTTGGTAGTGGGCGAGGTAATTCAACATTAAGCCAGCGACGCCCAGCAGCCGAGGCTATTGACGTGCCAATTGTAGCTCCTCTTGGCTTTCCTCGCGTTTTCAAAATGGGCTGCCCAAGCAAAATAAGTGAAACAGTTACAATATCTGCAATGCCGTCAAAATATTCATTCACTTCATCTAAAAAGATCCAGAAAAAAAGTTCGCCTGCCGAAATATTGGCTATCCCTTTATAGAAGTATGTTCCGTTAAGCTCTTCGACCGTGTCCATCATCTTCATCCTGTGGAAGGTTGCACCGGATAAAAAGCATGGACGAAAATTTAACAAATGTCTATCTGAGGTCTCCTGACCTACCCCATAGATTTGTACATTACGATGTTAGTAACGTCCGCTACTGGCACATAGCCGACCTTCCCTTTCCCCTTGTAAATTCATGAACAAACCTAATAAACCCTAGCTAATTATCCCATCTAATCGAATAAATCATTTCGCGTTATGCTTTCCAACACAACAGCTGAAGGATAACGTCATGCAAACTGTAAAGCTGAACAACGGCATTGAAATGCCCCTGCTGGGCTTTGGTGTCTTCCAGATGACGGATGCTGCTGAATGCGAAAGAGCCGTTATTGATGCCATCAATACAGGATACCGCCTGATCGATACCGCCGCGTCTTACCAGAATGAAACCCAGGTCGGGAACGCACTGAAACAAACCGGTATCGCGCGTAATGAACTGTTTGTCACAACCAAACTTTGGCTTCAGGATACTAATTACGAAGGCGCTAAAGCCCAGTTCGAACGCTCCCTGAATCGGCTGCAACTTGATTATGTCGACCTGTATCTGATTCACCAGCCTTACGGCGATGTCCACGGGGCATGGCGTGCTATGGAAGAACTGCAGCAAGCAGGCAAAATTCGCGCCATTGGTGTCAGCAACTTCCATCCTGATCGACTGGCCGATCTTATCGCCTTCAACAAAGTAGCCCCTGCAGTAAACCAGATTGAAGTTAACCCCTTCAACCAGCAGCTGCATGCCGTTCCATGGAATCAAAGCCATGGCATTCAACCGGAAGCCTGGGCTCCGTTTGCAGAAGGTAAAAATGGCCTGTTCCAGCACCCCGTGTTAACGCCGATTGGTCAGAAGTACGGCAAAAGCGTGGGCCAGGTTGTGCTGCGGTGGATCTTCCAGCGAGGCATCGTTTCGCTGGCCAAATCGGTGCGCAAAGAACGTATGGAAGAGAACATTAACATTCTCGATTTTGAACTCAGCTCTGAGGATATGCTGCAAATTGCCGCCCTCGACACCGCAACCAGCGCCTTCTTCTCTCACCGCGATCCGGCGATGGTGGAATGGCTGACTGGCCGCAAACTTAATGTTTAAGCCGCGATAAAAGAGGTATTCATTCCATGCAAAAACGTTATCTGGGTAAATCCGGACTCGAAGTCTCCGCTCTTGGACTTGGTTGCATGGGCTTAAGCCACGGCTACGGCCCGGCGACAGATACCCGTCAGGCTATCGAGCTTATTCGCGCTGCGGTTGAACGTGGCGTCACATTCTTTGATACCGCCGAAGTATATGGCCCCTTCCTTAATGAAGAGGTTGTCGGTGAAGCCTTAAAACCGTTTCGTGACCGTGTGGTCATCGCCACTAAGTTTGGTTTTACTTTTGGCGACGACAACAAGCAGCAGATTTTAAACAGCCGTCCGGAGCATATCCGTGAAGCTGTGGAAGGATCATTACGCCGTCTTAAGACAGATGTCATTGATCTGCTGTACCAACACCGTGTCGACCCGGATGTCCCGATTGAAGATGTGGCGGGTACGGTAAAAGACCTGATCGCTGAAGGCAAAGTTAAACATTTCGGTCTGTCCGAGGCGGGTGCGCAAACCATTCGTCGTGCGCATGCCGTACAACCGGTCACTGCGCTGCAAAGCGAATACTCCATGTGGTGGCGCGAACCTGAGCAGGAGATCCTGCCGTTACTGGAGGAACTGGGCATTGGTTTCGTCCCCTTCAGCCCATTAGGTAAAGGCTTCCTGACGGGATCGATTAAGCTAGGAACCACTTTTGGGAAAGATGATTATCGCAGTACCGTGCCGCGTTTCGCCGAACAGGCGATTGAAGCTAATGAAAAGCTGGTCTCATTGCTGGGTGAACTGGCTGCAGAGAAAGGTGTGACGTCTGCACAAATCGCGCTGGCATGGCTGCTGGCACAAAAGCCGTGGATTGTTCCTATCCCAGGTACCACAAAACTACACCGGCTGGAGGAAAACCTGGGGGCCGCCGACATCATTCTTTCGCAGGATGACTCACGGCAGATAACCCAAGCGCTTGAGACGATTAAAATCGTCGGCGATCGTTATACTCCTGAGCATCAGGCTCGCGTAGGCCGTTAATATCCGAACGGGTCCGCTGAGATTGGCGGACCCGTTATTCGTGGCAGCGAAGTGCATCGATCATCAGCGCAAAAGCGGGCGGATGCTGCTTACGGCTCGGGTAGTAGAGGTAATATCCGGGGAAAGATGGGCACCAATCCTGCAGAATCTGAATAAGCTCTCCTGATTTTATATAATCCTGCACCCTGTCTTCAGGTATACAGGCGATACCAAAACCGGATAACGCCGCATCAATCCTTTCTGCCTGCAGATTAAACGTTACCTGCCCCTCTACTCTGACCCGTAACGGTTTCCCATCCTTCTCAAACTCCCAGTGGTAAAGCCCACCGGCTGTCGGCAGGCGCATATTGATACACCGGTGATTTTGTAGCTCGTGCGGCGTTTCAGGCGCTGGGTTTGCAGCGAAATAAGACGGTGCTCCCACCACAGCCATTCTCATGTCCGGCCCAATTCTTACCGCAATCATGTCCTTATCCACGCTTTCGCCCAGACGGATCCCGGCATCAAAACGCCCCTCAACAATATCGACAAAGCCGTTATCCACCACCAGCTCGAGATTGATTTCCGGGTATTCCCTGAGGAAGGGTTTTAACTTCGGCCATACCAGACTTCGGGCGGCGTGCTCTCCGGCAGATAAACGGATATTGCCGGAGGCGGTGCCGTTCAGTTGAACAAGCGATTCCAGCTCCTGCTCAAGATCGGCAATACGGGGTTCAAGGCAGGCAATAATTCGCTCACCGGCTTCCGTAGGGGCAACGCTTCGGGTCGTGCGGGTCAAGAGGCGGATGTTCAGCCTTTCCTCCAGGGCCTTCATCGCGTGGCTGAGAGCCGACTGAGAAACCCCCAGTTTGCCCGCAGCTTTGGTAAAACTTCGCTCCCTTGCCACCACCAGAAAGATTTGTAGTTCGTTGAAGTTTTCTTTGAGCATCGGCGGTTTCCTTATGGGCAAAATAAAATTGCTGCCTTGTGGAACGGATGTTTTTTACGGCGATATTTCAATGCCTGAAACAATCACCGATTTGCCAAAAGATATTGATGCTATCATTTTTACGCTCGGTTCCAATAGCCAGGGTCGCATTGGTAACGCCTTAATAGTAAGGAATATGGTACAAAAGGAGAGCGTGGTTTACATCGACAGCAGGTATGTGGCTGTAATCAGTGGTGCCGATAATAGGAGTCGAACCTACGACCTTCGCATTACGAATGCGCTGCTCTACCAACTGAGCTATATCGGCTTATCCGGGCGCGTCACGAGCGTGACTACGGTATGAAGGTTAAGAAAAAGCGTGCGCCTCGTCAACTCCCTTACCGTTTAGTTGTTGTTTTTTACAGCACAATCTCGCTAATTCAGCACGAAAAGCATGGTGATTACCCTATCCATTTCCCTTATGGCTGTGTCTGCCATCACATCATGCAACAATTATTTAACATTAGCCCATCATGTCTTCTTTTTCTTTCAAAATCAGCTATCTTGATTGTTATCCGACCGCGATCAAGCCCCGCCAATATAGGCCGATGATAAGATAGACCAGATACCAGATGTGCTGGATAGAGTGGATAAACTAATGCAAAAATTCGCAGTCACCGATGATCTGTCCAGCCCTGACCTGGAGCATAAAAGTACCACGCCTTTTATCAAACGCGCTCTGTTGCTGATGGTCTCGCTCCTGACAGCGCTGTTTGTTATCGCCATTGTCGCGTTGCTTATCATCGTGCGGAATATTAATCAGGATGCCGACAAGCAGAGCGCGATGCTGCTGGAGAAGGCGATCCATAACCGGGTAGATACGCTTACCACCCACATCAAAGACTACGCCTGGTGGGGTGAGGCCTACAGCCATCTGCACCCCAACGTAGATACCGACTGGGCCTATAACCGCCAGAATATGGGCGCGACGCTCTGGCGTGATTTTACCTACGAAGGGGTGTTTGTGCTGGATGGTAGTGGCCAGACCCGGTATAGCGTCATCAATGGTCAACTGGTTACCCGACCGCTCACTGAATGGTTGGGAGAGAACCCGATCCCCAAACTGCTTCAGGCGATCAATAAACCGGACGCGATGCCGGTAGCTAATACGGTAGTGATGCAGGCGGGGCATCCGGCGCTGGTGGCGGCCGCACGCATCACCACCGGCGACGACTCACGGATCGCCTCCCTTCCCGGCCCGGCCTCTACCCTGGTGTTTGTCGACGTGTTGGATGACAAAAAGCTGGACGCGCTGGGGGAAGAGTACGGCATTGCGCAGGCTCGCGTGCAGCGTAAAGATGCCCCTAAGCTGGCAGGACGGCGCGGGGTAGCGACGTTGCCCATTGATGGCCATCAGATAACCTTCGAGTGGAAAAGCGAAGATCCGGGGCGGGAACTTATGCACTACATCCTGCCCCTGCTGATCCTGCTGGCGCTCTCAACCGGCGCTCTCAGCGTGGTTCTGAGTCGCAGCGTGCTCAAAAAAGCGCGTATGTATGATGAAAATACCTTCCTGCTGGCTCAGAGTCGCCATGCCCTTACTGCCAGCGAGCGCCGCTTTCGCGACGTGGCGGAAGCCACCACGGACTGGATCTGGGAGACAGATACCGACCTGCATTTTACCTGGCTCTCCGATCGTTTTCCGGGGATTACCGGGCACAGTATCTCGGCCTGGCTGGGACGTCCGGTAGCGGCATTTATGGAGGCGGATAACCAGCCGCTGGCGGAGTGGATCAAGATGCCCGGCCAGACAGGCCATCGTCGGCTGCTGCACTGCCGCTACCTGTCGGCGATGGGCCACCAGCGCTACTGCCATATCGCCATTAAACCTGTCGTCACGCCGGAAGGGATCGTCGGCTATCGGGGCACCGCGACGGATGTTACTCTCGAGGTAGAGGCCCAGGCGCGGGTAGAGTATCTCTCCCGGCACGATGAGCTGACCGGGCTACCAAACCGGGTGCGGATGCGCGAGTTCCTGGAGGGCAAGCTGCGGGCGCTGCCTACGCCGGAGCATCCGCTGGCGATGATGAGCCTCGATCTGGATAAGTTTAAGCCGGTTAACGATCTGTTTGGCCACGGCGCGGGCGATGCCGTGCTGCACGAGGTGTCAACCCGACTGCGGAGCTGCGTTCGTGACTACGATCTGGTGGCGCGCCAGGGTGGCGATGAATTTATCCTGATCATCTCTGATATCCAGGACCGCAGCGATATCGAACTTCTCTGCAATCGGATCATCGGTGAGCTGGCACGTCCCTTTGTAATCGGCAGCAATGAGATATTTATCGGGGCCAGCATCGGTATTGCGATGGCTCCGGAGGATGCGGTAGATGCGGGAGAGCTGCTGCGCTTCTCAGATATCGCGCTCTATAAGGCCAAGAACGCCGGGCGCAACCGATGGATGTTTTACACCCCTGAGATGGCCGAGCAGATGGTTCAGCGGCGCGAAATGGAAGACAGCCTGCGCGACGCCCTTAAAAAGCAGCAGTTCCGCCTGGTTTATCAGCCGCGCTACGGACACAACTCCTCGCGCATTATCGCCGTAGAGGCATTGATCCGCTGGGATCACCCGGAACTTGGCCTGCTAATGCCGGATCAGTTTATCTCCCTGGCCGAGGAGACCGGGCTGATTATTCCCCTCAGTGACTGGGTGCTGAAAACTGCCTGTCACGACGCGCAGCAATCCCTGCACGGCCTCTCCGTCTCGGTGAATATCTCTGCCGTAGAGTTCCAGTCATGGGGTCTGATCGATCGCGTTCGGGATGCGCTCCAGGCATCGCAGCTCGACCCGGCCAGGCTGGAGATCGAAATTACCGAAAATGCCACGCTGTGGAACCCTGAAAGCAGTCTTGAACTGATGCTGGCGCTGAAAAAGCTGGGGGTGAAGCTGCTGATGGACGACTTTGGTACGGGCTACTCGTCCTTAAGCTATCTGCGCCACTTCCCCTTTGATGGTATTAAGCTCGATAAATCCTTTATCTCCGATATGCCAGAAAGCGACAGCGCCAATACCATCGTTAAAAATATTATCGGCCTGGGTAAAGCCTTCTCGCTAAGCATTACGGCAGAGGGGGTTGAAACCGAGGGGCAGCTGCAGAAGCTGATGATGATGGAGTGCGATGAAACCCAGGGCTACCTGATCGGCAAGCCGCTCAGCCTGACGGCACTCCAGGAGCAGATGGCCGCGCTGGACTCGGCTGCGCAGGAGCGCACAGGCCAGCAGAGTCAGGGATAGCGCGGGCGACGGCGTGCGTCGCCCGCAGACAATCAGGCACGACCATCAGGCACGAATAGTATCGTCGCCGAAGCCAACCCACTTGTAGGTGGTCAGCGCCTCAAGGCCCATCGGGCCGCGAGCGTGCAGCTTCTGCGTACTCACCGCCACCTCTGCGCCCAGTCCAAACTGTCCGCCATCGGTGAAGCGCGTAGACGCGTTCACGTATACCGCAGATGAATCCACCTCGTTCACAAAGCGGTTAGCGTTGCTCAGGGTGCGGGTGAGGATCGCATCCGAGTGCTGGGTGCCATGCTCACGAATGTGCTCAATCGCCTCATCAAGCGAGGCCACCAGCTTAACGTTGAGATCGAGGGATAAAAACTCATCGTCATACTGCTCCGGCTTCACCGCTTCGACATGCGCCGGACCGCCCTGTAGCGTTTTTAGCGCAGCCGCGTCAGCATGCAGCGTCACACCGCTCTGCGCCATCTGGGTGCTCAGCGCAGGCAGGAAACGCTCGGCAATCTGCTGGTTCACCAGCAGCGTCTCTACGGTGTTGCAGGTGCTTGGCCGCTGGGTCTTGGCGTTGACGATAATCTTTAGAGCGGGTTCGATCTCAGCGGTGTCATCCACGTAGATATGGCACACGCCAATACCGCCGGTGATCACCGGAATAGTCGACTGCTCGCGGCACAGCTTGTGCAGCCCTGCCCCGCCGCGCGGGATCAGCATGTCGATGTACTTATCCATACGCAGCATCTCGTTAACCAGCGTCCGGTCCGGGCTCTCAATCGCCTGGATAGCGCCAGCCGGCAGGCCGCACTCCTCCAGCGCCTGCTGGATCACCTTCACGGTGGCAGCGTTGGTGCGCCAGGTCTCTTTCCCGCCGCGCAGGATCGCCGCGTTGCCGGTCTTCAGGCAGAGGGAGGCCACGTCAACGGTGACGTTAGGCCGCGCTTCGTAGATCACGCCGATCACACCGAGGGGAACCCGGCGGCGTTCAATGCGCAGGCCGCTGTCGAGCAGCCCGCCGTCGATAATCTGGCCGACCGGATCCGCCAGCTTGCAGACCTGACGTACGTCGTCGGCGATGCTCTTCAGGCGCTGCGGGTTGAGCGCCAGACGGTCAAGCATCGCTTCGCTCAGGCCGTTACGCCGGGCTTCGAGCACATCCTGATCGTTAGCCTGGATAATGTCGTGCGCCTGGGCCTCCAGGTAGTCGGCGATCTTCTCCAGCACGCGGTTTTTTTCTCGGCTGGAGAGCTGCGCGAGCTTATACGAGGCTGCTTTCGCAGCGATGCCCATCTGTTCAAGCATACGTCTGCTCCTTAACGGGTGATCATGTCGTCGCGATGGACGGCAACCGGGCCATACTCGTAGCCGAGAATGGCGTCGATCTGTTGTGAGTGCTGGCCAGCGATGCGCCGCAGCGCGTCGCTGTTGTAGCGGGAGACGCCGTGGGCAATGTCCCGCCCTTCCAGATTACGGATACGGATCACTTCACCACGGGAGAAGTTGCCTGTCACGCTTTTGATCCCTTTTGGCAGCAGCGAGCTGCCTTTTTCAAGGATCGCCATCGTTGCTCCTTCGTCTACGGTGAGTTCGCCCGCAGGCGGTGCGCCGAAGATCCAGCGCTTGCGGCTCTCCAGCGGTGAGGTCTGGGCGTGGAAGCGTGTTCCTACCGGCACGCCGTTAAGGGCGTCGCCGATGACCCCCGGCCGGCTGCCGGCGGCGATAATGGTTTCGATGCCCGCCCGGCAGGCGACGTCGGCGGCCTGTAACTTGGTGCCCATGCCACCGGTGCCGAGGCCGGAGACGCTGTCCCCGGCAATCGCACGCAGCGCATCGTCAATGCCGTGGACGTCGGCGATCAGCTCCGCATCCGGATTGTTGCGCGGATCGGCGGTGTAGAGGCCCTGCTGATCGGTGAGCAGCAGCAGCTTATCCGCCCCGCCCAAAATGGCGGCCAGCGCAGAGAGGTTATCGTTATCGCCAACTTTGATCTCAGCGGTAGCCACGGCATCGTTCTCGTTGATCACCGGCACAATGCTGTTATCCAGCAGCGCACGCAGGGTATCGCGGGCGTTGAGGAAGCGCTCCCGGTCCTCCATATCGGCACGCGTCAGCAGCATCTGGCCCACGTGGATCCCGTAGATGGAGAAGAGCTGCTCCCAGAGCTGGATCAGGCGGCTCTGCCCGACCGCTGCCAGCAGCTGCTTGGACGCGATGGTAGCGGGCAGTTCCGGGTAGCCCAGGTGCTCGCGCCCGGCGGCGATCGCCCCGGAGGTGACAATAACAATACGATGCCCTGCGGCATGCAGCTGCGCGCACTGGCGTACCAGCTCTACAATATGGGCGCGGTTCAGGCGGCGCGATCCGCCCGTTAACACGCTGGTGCCGAGTTTTACCACCAGCGTCTGGGTGTCACTCATGATTCTCTGCCGTTTTACGAATAAGGAAATGTGATGTCAGTCTGACGTTGTAACAGGAGTGAGGCCGCTTGCCAATAACCTCGGTCAAAAGGGGGAACGATTGCTGCGTGGATCGGCAAGCCTAACGGCAGATCCTTACAGTTTTATTGCAGAAATAAATAAACATCAATTTTTAAAATTATTCCTGGATTGTCATAAATCTTTCATTTCCGAACGTTAAAACCCTCTCTGTTTTCAGCAGGTATAAGCCTGGCGAATATTAGAGCGTCTTTTGTTTAAATCGGGAATCAAAATGAAAAAGAGTACTCTGGCATTAGTGGTAATGGGTCTGGCTGCTTCCGCATCTGTACAGTCCGCAGAAGTCTTTAATAAAAATGGCAACAAGCTGGACGTTTACGGCAAAGTGAAAGCCATGCACTACTTCAGCGATGACAACAGCAACGACGGCGATAAAACATACGTTCGTTTCGGCTTTAAAGGCGAAACACAAATTAACGATCAAATTACAGGCTTCGGGCGTTGGGAAGCGGAGTTTGCCGGTAACAACGACGAAAGCACCTCTGGACAGAAAACCCGTCTGGCCTTTGCCGGGGTGAAAATCAAAGATTTTGGTTCCCTGGACTACGGCCGTAACCTGGGCGTGCTGTACGACGTGGCGGCCTACACCGATATGTTCCCTGAGTTCGGCGGCGACGGGATGACCCGTACCGACAACTTTATGACCAAACGTACCAGCGGCGTGGCAACCTACCGTAATACCGACTTCTTCGGCATGGTGGATGGCCTGGACCTGACTCTGCAGTACCAGGGCAAAAACGAAAACGGCCGCAGCAGCGTGGTGAAGCAGAACGGTGACGGCTTCGGTACCTCTCTGGCCTATGACTTCGGCGGCAGCGACTTCTCTATCGTGGGTGCCTACGCTAACTCTGACCGCACCGATGCGCAGAACCGGATGCCCCTTGGCCGCGGCGCGAATGCGGAAGCCTGGGCGGCTGGCGCGAAGTATGACGCCAACAACGTCTACGCTGCTGCCTTCTACGGCGTCTCTTACAACATGACCCCGATCTCCTCCTCTGCTGGCTTTGCCAACAAAGCGGATAACTTCGAAGCCGTGCTTCAGTACCAGTTCGACTTCGGTCTGCGTCCGTCCGTGGGCTACGTCCTGACCAAGGGCAAAGATATTGAAGGCTTTGGTGACGAAGATCTGGTCAACTATATCGACGTAGGCGCAACCTACTATTTCAACAAAAACATGTCCGCTTTTGTTGATTATAAAATCAACCAGATTGACGACGATAACCGTCTGGTTACCACCAACGACGATGTCGTTGCGCTGGGCGTAACCTATCAGTTCTAATTCTGTATAATAAAAAGGCCCTTCATGTCGGTGAAGGGCCTTTTTTATTTATGGCGTCCGATTAATCAGGCGCTGCGTTTGACCGCATCGTTTTTAAAGCCGTCGGCAGGCTCCAGCTTTAATTCCAGCGATGCCAGCAGCTCGCGGGCGCGCTCGTGGAAAGTCTGCAGCGTCAGCTCAAGACGATCGGTCACTTCCGCATCTTTAATATCAACCGGCTCCCAGTGGCCCTCTTTATTAAAGAGGCCAAACTGGTAGGTATAGGTGAAGCGTTGTTCCTGGGCTTCCATTATCATCCACCAGCCCCAAAACTCACGCTTCTCTGGGGCAGGTTTCACGTTGACGCATACGGCAAGGCAGTCAAAAAAGAAACGGTTCCCTTCGCACTGCTCCTCGCGGATGTAAGGGCCAAGCGCCATAAACTTCTTGATCAGTCTGCTTTTCGGGTGTCCACTCGGTAACGTCATTGCGATCTCCTTTTGTGATGCAACTGTTTTACCAAATCAATGGAATTAAGTAACGCATTAACGCAATCTATGCTTCATCCAGGCAGTAATTTCCTGCAGTGACTTATCAAAATTGCGATAAACCGGCTTAAACGGGATCTCCAGCAGCTTACCGTCGGCAGAGGAGGAGGCAATAAGCCGCGACTCCTCTTCCGGACTGAAGGGATCGTTTTTCCAGAAGCCGGAGAGCATTGGCGTCGGACAGCGGCGTCCCAGCAGGCCCTGCGTTTTTAACGAGTAGCGGTTCAGCTCTACGCGCAGCGCCTCATCTGAAGCATCATGCATCCCGAGACAGCTGGCCAGCACGTCGAGGTACATCTCCGGCACCCCGCTGAGACGCTGAGAGTCGGTGAGCAGCGAGTGCACCACCGGCCCGAGGCAGGCAACCGCTTTCAGGCGCGGTGACTCAAGGTAGGCCAGCCGGACGGCAACGTTAGCCCCGAAGCGGAAGCCAAAGGCGGCTACGCGGGTGTGATCGATCCACGGAATGTCCGGCAGCGCTTTCAACACGTGCTGATGCAGCATGCTGGAGTCCTGGGTCAGCTTCCACTTTGAGGAGAAGCCGACCGACGGCATATCGAGCGTCAGCATCGCGATGCCGTTCGGCGCGAAGTAGCGCTCGAACAGGGTGTAGTAGTCGCTCTGGAGGCTATCAAGGCCGCCGCACACCAGCACCGTCGAGAACGGGCCGTCACCTTTTGGCATATGTAGAAAGCCCACCAGCGGCGAGCCGCCGGGAATAGCAAACTCCAGCTCGCGCAGCGTGCCCGGCAGACGACGAGCGGCCTCTTCATAGGCGCGATTGGCCAGGGCCTGCGCCTGCTCGGCCAGATCGTCGCCTTTTAGATGCGGGTAAGCCGCAATGCTGTAGAGATTAGAGGCGTGAAGCCACTGGCGACCGCTAAGGGCATCGTCCTGGGTCTGGCTGGCCTTCTGCTGCCACTGCATCGCCTGGGTCGCCCACTCGTAGATCCAGTTGCCGCCGCGATAGCCCACCACCGTGTCATAGAGATCGCTGTCGGTACGCTCGGCCTGGCTCATGACGATCCGCGCCTGCACGTCGAGGATTTCACGCGGATCGACCCCGCGCCAAACCCACAGCAGGCGGTTGATCATCCGATACCAGTGCGGAACGTTGGCCCCGTCCAGCGCGGAGTCCATAGCAGGAGGATTTCCCCGCTGAAAACGGCGCACCAGCGTCGAGGTCTCGGGATGTTTGAAACGGGGTTTGAACAGGGTTTCGCTGAGGTTAGCCTGGGACATTGCGCGCAGCCTCCATGATTACGTCACTTCACCTATTGTAACCTGCCGGGCGCTAAATAACAGAACGCCCGGCATAACCGGGCGTAAAGTTAAGAAAAAAGCAGCTTAGCGGCCAGAAATAGGCGGTACGAAGACCACGCCCATGTCCCACGGCTGCTCAATCCAGGTATCCTGCGGGATATCGATCACGTAATCATTCACCAGCGGGCGACCGGCCGGCTTGGCGAAAATAGTGACGAAGTGGGCTTTCGGGTACATCTCACGGATAGCCACGGCGGTACCACCGGTATCCACCAGATCGTCAATCACGATAAAGCCTTCACCGTCGCCTTCAGCACGTTTCAGCACTTTCAGCTCGCGCTGGTTGTCGTGGTCGTAGCTGGAGATGCAAACGGTATCAACATGGCGAATACCCAACTCACGGGCCAGCAGGGCAGCCGGTACTAAACCACCACGGCTAACGGCAATGATGCCTTTCCACTGTTCTGACGGCATCAGGCGCGCGGCCAGCTTGCGGGCGTGAATTTGCAACATGTCCCAGGTGACGACGTATTTTTCGCTCATGTGAAGTGTCCCAGCCTATTGTAAAACGGCTTAAATGTGTTCAGGGGAAAATGGGTTGCGCGAGATTATAGAGATCTGACGCACTAAAAACCAGTATTACGCGGCCCGCCCTGTGCTTTTTACACGTGTCACACTCAGACAGGCAATAAAGTGGTATTCTGAATTTCTCTCACCCGCATAGCGCGTGATGCTCTGTTATCGCTAATCCTGTGCCCTGCCCCCTTGTTTTGCAGGCCATTGACATGGAGAATCATTATGTCTGAACTGTCTCAACTATCCCCCCAGCCGCTGTGGGATATTTTTGCCAAGATCTGCTCTATTCCGCACCCCTCTTATCATGAAGAACAGCTTGCTGAACACGTTATGGGCTGGGCGAAAGAGAAAGGCTTTCATGCCGAGCGCGACCAGGTCGGCAACATCCTGATCCGCAAACCTGCCACCGCTGGCATGGAAAACCGCAAGCCGGTGGTGTTACAAGCGCACCTGGATATGGTGCCGCAGAAAAATCACGACACCGTGCACGACTTTACCGTCGATCCGATTCAGCCCTACGTTGACGGCGAGTGGGTAAAAGCCCGCGGCACGACCCTGGGCGCAGATAACGGTATCGGCATGGCCTCGGCGCTGGCGGTGCTGGCAGACGACGCTGTGGCTCACGGCCCGCTGGAAGTGCTGCTGACCATGACTGAAGAAGCCGGTATGGACGGCGCGTTTGGTCTGCAGGCAGGCTGGTTACAGGCTGATATCCTGATCAACACCGACTCTGAAGAAGAGGGTGAGATCTACATGGGCTGTGCCGGTGGCATCGACTTTATCTCCACGCTGGCTCTCTCCCGCGAAGCGGTTCCCGCTGGCTTTGAGACCTTCCGCCTGACGCTGAAGGGCCTGAAAGGCGGCCACTCCGGCGGCGATATCCACCTCGGTCTTGGCAACGCCAACAAACTGCTGGCACGCTTCCTCGCTGGCCACGCTGCCGAGCTGGATCTGCGTCTGCTGGACTTCAACGGCGGTACGCTGCGTAACGCGATTCCACGCGAAGCTTTCGCCACCGTTGCCGTTGCCGCAGATAAAGCTGAACAGCTGAAGACGCTGGCAGAGGCGTACCAGGCTATCCTGACCAACGAGCTGGCGATCAAAGAGAAGAACCTGACCGTGCAGCTGGAGAGCGTTGCCTCTGATAAAGCCGCGCTGACGACCGCCTCCCGCGACGCGTTTGTTCAACTGCTGAACGCCACGCCGAACGGCGTGATCCGCAACTCTGACGTCGCGAAAGGCGTGGTGGAAACCTCCCTGAACGTGGGCGTGGTGACCATGCAGGACGAGAGCGCAGAGATCATCTGCCTGATCCGCTCCCTGATCGACAGCGGTAAAGAGTACGTGGTCAGCATGCTGGAGTCGTTAGGCACGCTGGCAGGCGCGCAGACCTCGGCAAAAGGCAGCTATCCAGGCTGGCAGCCGGATGCAAAATCTCCGGTCATGCAGCTGGTGCGTGAAACCTATCAGCGTCTGTTCGACAAAACGCCGAACATCCAGGTGATCCACGCCGGTCTTGAGTGCGGCCTGTTCAAAAAGCCGTACCCGGATATGGACATGGTCTCTATTGGGCCAACCATCACCGGTCCGCACTCCCCGGATGAGCAGGTACACATTGAAAGCGTCGGCCAGTACTGGACTCTGCTGACCGAACTGCTGAAGTCCATTCCAGCGAAGTAAAGCGTCAACGCCGGGTAGCGCTACGCTTACCCGGCCTACGGTTCGCCAATCCAGGCCCGGTAGGCATTACGCCGCCGGGCTTTTTTACAACCCCAGCACTAACTGCCTTTCAAGCTGCGGATCGAGCAGCGTCACATGCAATCCCACCAGCCGTACGCCTCGCTCTCCCCGCCGCTCATCCCATACATTACGGGCAGTGGCGATCAGATCCTCTTTATTCAGCTGCGGCCAGACGTGCTCCTGGGTAGTCTGCTGAAAATCGTTAAACTTGAGCTTTACTCCCTGACGGGCGATCAGCAGATCCGGCTTAACCGCGGCCAGCCGCCGCTCCAGCTCCGGGTAGAGGCGCTCGATAATCGCCACACACTCCTCCCACTCGTGGATATCTTCCGCCAGGGTTCGTTCCACGCCCACCGACTTACGCAGCCGCTCACCGGTGATCTCTCGCTCGTCAATGCCCTGGCTACGCTCCCAGAGTACGCGGCCAAACTTACCGAAGCGTTTGAGGAGCATGGCGAGATCGCTCTTCTGCACATCTTCGCAGGTGCGCAGGCCGAGCGTCTCCAGCTTTGCGGCCGAGACTTTGCCAACCCCCGGGATCTTCGCTAGCGGCAGCGTCTTCAGAAAGGCGGGCACCTCGTCCGGGGTAATGACGTACTGGCCGTTGGGCTTGTTGAGGTCGGAGGCGATCTTAGCCAGAAACTTAACCGGCGCAACGCCCGCCGAGGCGGTGAGCTGCAGCTCGTTAAAGATGCTCTGGCGGATCTCCTGGGCCATCAGGGTGGCCGAGCCGTGGCAGTGCACGCTGTCGGTCACGTCGAGAAAGGCTTCATCCAGCGAAAGAGGTTCAATGCGTGACGTATAGCGGGCGAAGATCGCCTGAATATGCCGTGAGGCTTCTTTATAGGCATCGAAGCGCCCCGGCAGCAGAGTGAGATGCGGGCAGAGCTTGAGCGCCATTCCGGTAGGCATCGCGCTGCGTACGCCAAACTTGCGCGCCGGGTAGTTGGCGGTGCTGATGACGCCCCGCCGCTCACGGCTTCCGCCGATGGCGATAGGGATATCTCGCAGGGCGGGATTGTCGCGCATCTCAACCGCTGCGAAAAAGCAGTCCATATCAACATGTATTATTTTTCGCATCTGCTTAGTTTGCCTGGGAAGTCTCTGCCCTCACTGGATAAGTATACAGCTTTTGCGGATAAAATGAGAAGCACCGCTTATGCACAAGCTTAGCTAACGGTCTTGAATAGCGGTATGATGGGGTCTGAGCAAAACAATTTGTAAACTCCGCCTGGCGGGCTTGCGAAAAAATATGGGGGTGATAATGTGAGCGCTCCTAATACAGATTAGTCTTATTTCGGATCGCTTTTGCCGTCCTGGCAATATGGTAACCGCTTTATCAAGGAACAAGTAGTATGCGCATAATCGCATTATTCATTGCGATGCTTACAATACCGTGCGTCTCGTTTGCCGGCCTGCTCAGCAGCAACAGCTCAACAACGCCCGTTAGTAAAGAATACAAGCAGCAGTTAATGGGTTCCCCGGTCTATATCCAGATCTTCAAGGAAGAGCGCACGCTTGAGCTGTACGTCAAGATGGGCGAGCAGTACCAGCTGATGGACAGCTACAAGATCTGTAACTACTCCGGCGGTCTCGGTCCGAAACAGCGTCAGGGCGATTTCAAAAGTCCGGAAGGGTTCTATACCGTTCAGCGCAGCCAGCTTAAGCCGGATAGTCGCTTCTATAAGGCGATCAACATCGGCTTCCCTAATGCCTACGATCGCTCGCACGGCTATGAAGGAAAATACCTGATGATCCACGGGGCATGTGTTTCGGTGGGCTGCTACGCCATGACCGATTCCAGCATCGATGAGATCTTCCAGTTCGTCACCGGCGCACTGGTGTTTGGTCAGCAGGGCGTGCAGGTAAGCATCTATCCGTTCCGCATGACCGACGCTAACATGGCGCGCCATAAGAACTCATACTATGCGGACTTCTGGAAGCAGCTGAAGCCTGGCTATGACTACTTCAATACCCTCCACCAGCCGCCGGTCGTCTCGGTGGTGGATGGCCGTTACGTGGTGAGCAAGCCGCTTAATAACAGCGGCGCGATCCAGCCTCAGCTGGCATCAAACTACACGCTCCCCGAGACAAAATAGCACCCACTCTCCTGGCATGATCTTGTGCCAGGTTTCATTGCCGGTAAGCGGCTGGGTAGCAATCACAGAGACCACGTCATTCGGCGTGGTCTCTTTTTGAAAGTCGATCTCAACATCCTGATCCAGCAGCTTGGCTACGCCAAACGGCGCTCTACGGGTGATCCAGAACAGATTCGTTGAGCAGAACGCCATCACGTAGCGTCCGTCCGACAGCAGCATATTGAACACGCCCTTCTCACGCAGCTCCCCCGCCAACGAGGCAATGTACTTAAACACCGCCGCCATATTGCCTGGCGTGCGCGGATAGCGGGCGGTGAGCTTATGCAGCAGCCAGCAAAACGCCTTCTCGCTGTCGGTCTCGCCAACCGGCCGGAAGTTGCCGGTCTCCAGCGTCTTGTATCCCGTCAGCTGCCCGTTGTGGGCGTAGGTCCAGTTGCGCCCCCACAGCTCGCGGGTAAAGGGATGGGTATTCTCCAGCGATACCTCGCCCCGATTGGCCTGACGAATATGGGCCACCACTGAACAAGACTTAATCGGGTAGTCCTGAACCAGTTTCGCTATCGGAGAGTTGTAGCTGGGCTGCGGATCTTTGAACGTGCGACAGCCTTTGCCTTCGTAAAAGGTGATGCCCCAGCCGTCTTTGTGCGGCCCGGTTCCCCCACCCCGCTGAACCAGCCCGGTAAAACTAAAGCAAATATCGGTAGGCACATTGGCGCTCATCCCGAGCAGTTCGCACATACAACACCTCCACAGCTTATCGGGGGCCGTGCCCCCGTACGACGTCTTAAGCCTTCACCATCTCTTTTTCGATCAGCTGAATCAAGATGTGGATCACTTTGATATGAATTTCCTGAATGCGGTCGGCGTAGCCAAAGTGCGGAACGCGGATCTCAATGTCGGCGCTGCTGGCCATTTTGCCGCCGTCTTTGCCGGTCAGGGTAATCACCTTCATCCCTTTTGCGCGTGCAGCGTCGATTGCTTTGATAACGTTGCCGGAGTTGCCGGAGGTGGAGATACCCAGCAGCACGTCGCCCTCGCGGCCTACCGCTTCTACATAGCGGGAGAAGATGTAGTCGTAGCCAAAGTCGTTACCGACGCAGGAGATGTGGCTGACGTCAGAGATAGCGATAGCCGGGTAGCCCGGACGGTTTTCGCGGTAGCGACCGGTCAGCTCTTCGGCAAAATGCATCGCATCACAGTGGGAACCGCCGTTGCCGCAGGAGAGCACTTTGCCACCGGCTTTGAAGCTGTCGGCCAGCAGTACCGCGGCGCGCTGGATGGCGTGAATATTGGCGTCATCCTGCAGAAAATTAGCCAGCGTCTCCGCTGCTTCATTCAGTTCGTTACGAATCAGATCCTGGTACATAAGATGTCCTTCAGAATAGATAAATTTTACGTGCGCAGTTTACCGGATAGCACCACACGCGAGAAGCTAAAGCCACACTTATCACCGGGCGTTTTAGGTATCCGTGCTCTCATCATCATCAACAATGTGAACCAGGTTGTAATTACTTTGTAAACACATTGCTAAATATAGTCGCATCCACTACAACAATAACATCCTAAGTGGTCAGACCTCCTACAAGCCAGGGAGCAAATGTTTATGATGATTTTGAGTCTTATCGCAACCGTCGTACTGATTGGCGCGCTGTTCTACCATCGCGTCAGCCTGTTTTTAAGTAGCCTGATCCTGCTGGCCTGGACCGCCGCGCTCGGCGTTTCCGGCCTGTGGTCTATCTGGGTGCTGGTACCGCTCGCCATTATCCTGGTGCCGTTCAATCTGCCCGCGATGCGTAAATCGATGATCTCCGCCCCGGCATTTCGTGGCTTCCGCAAGGTGATGCCGCCGATGTCGCGCACCGAGAAAGAGGCCATTGACGCCGGAACCACCTGGTGGGAAGGCGATCTGTTCCGGGGTAATCCGGACTGGAAAAAGCTGCATAGCTATCCGCAGCCGCGCCTGACAGCCGAAGAGCAGGCGTTTATTGACGGGCCGGTGGAAGAAGCCTGCCGCATGGCGAATGATTTTCAGATCACCCATGAGATGGCCGACCTGCCTCCCGAACTGTGGGCGTATCTGAAAGAGCACCGCTTCTTTGCGATGATCATCAAAAAAGAGTACGGCGGCCTTGAGTTCTCGGCCTATGCCCAGTCTCGCGTGCTGCAGAAGCTCTCTGGCGTCTCTGGTATTCTGGCCATCACCGTCGGCGTGCCTAACTCCTTAGGCCCAGGCGAATTGCTGCAACACTACGGTACCGAAGAGCAGAAAAACCATTACCTGCCGCGCCTGGCTCGTGGGGATGAGATCCCTTGCTTTGCGCTGACCAGCCCGGAAGCGGGTTCCGATGCTGGTGCTATCCCGGATACCGGTGTCGTCTGCATGGGCGAGTGGCAGGGTGAGCAGGTACTCGGCATGCGCCTGACCTGGAACAAACGTTATATCACCCTGGCCCCCATCGCGACCGTGCTGGGCCTGGCGTTTAAACTCTCCGACCCGGAAAAACTACTGGGCGGCGACGAAGAGCTGGGCATTACCTGTGCGCTGATCCCTACCAACACGCCCGGCGTGGAGATTGGCCGTCGCCACTTCCCGCTTAACGTGCCGTTCCAGAACGGTCCGACCCGCGGACAGGATATCTTTGTACCGATTGACTACATCATTGGCGGGCCAAAAATGGCCGGTCAGGGCTGGCGGATGCTAGTGGAGTGCCTGTCGGTAGGCCGTGGCATTACCCTGCCGTCCAACTCTACGGGGGGTCTGAAGTCGGCTGCAATGGGTATCGGCGCTTATGCTCACATTCGTCGCCAGTTCCGTATCGCCATTGGCAAGATGGAGGGCATCGAGGAGCCGCTGGCACGCATTGCCGGTAACGCCTATGTAATGGATGCTGCCGCGTCGCTGATCACCTACGCCATCGTGCTTGGTGAAAAACCCGCGGTGCTCTCTGCTATCGTCAAATATCACTGTACCCACCGTGGGCAGCAGTCGATTATTGATGCCATGGATATCGCTGGCGGCAAAGGTATTATGCTCGGTGAGGGCAACTTCCTTGCCCGCAACTACCAGGGCGCACCGATCGCTATCACCGTGGAAGGGGCCAACATCCTTACGCGCAGCATGATGATCTTCGGCCAAGGGGCGATCCGCTGCCACCCTTACGTCCTGGATGAGATGGCCGCTGCTCAGAGCAACGATCTTAACGCTTTCGATAAGCTGCTGTTCAAACACATCGGCCACGTGGGCAGCAACACGGTGCGCAGCTTCTGGCTTGGCCTGACTCGCGGCCTGACCAGCAGCACGCCAACCGGGGATGCGACCCGCCGCTACTATCAGCACCTTAATCGCATGAGCGCCAACCTGGCGATGCTGTCGGATGTCTCGATGGCGGTGTTGGGCGGCAGCCTGAAACGTCGGGAACGCATCTCGGCACGTCTGGGGGATATTCTGAGCCAGATCTTCCTCGCCAGCGCGACGCTGAAACGCTACGACGATGAAGGCCGTCACGAAGCCGATCTGCCGCTGGTCCACTGGGGCGTGCAGGATGCGCTCTACAAGGCTGAGCAAGCGATGGACGACCTGCTGGCAAACTTCCCGAACCGTGGCGTTGCCGCCCTGCTCCGCGCCACCATCTTCCCTACCGGGCGTCACTACCTTGCCCCGTCGGACAGGCTGGACCATGCGGTGGCGAAGATTCTGCAAACGCCGTGTGCTACCCGATCCCGCATTGGCCGCGGTCAGTACCTGACCGCCAGCGAGCATAACCCTGTCGGCCTGCTGGAAGACGCTCTACTGGACGTGATGGCTGCGGATCCGATCCACCAGCGCATCTGTAAAGAGTTCGGTAAGAACCTGCCGTTTACCCGTCTGGATACGCTGGCTAAAGAGGCGCTGGATAAAGGGATCATCAGTGCTGACGAAGCGCGGATCCTGACCAAAGCCGAAGAGAGCCGCCTGCGCAGTATCAACGTGGATGATTTTGAGGCAGACGCGCTGGCTACCCAGCCGGTCAAGCCCCTGCTCCCTATGCTGCCGGAAAAAGTGCGTAAAATCGAAGCCGCGTAACGTTATCTGTGCTGCAACCGACCCTGCCTCCGGGCAGGGTTTTTTATTGCCACACATTCACGTTTTGCCGTGGTAGAGTGTTCGGACGCTACAAAAATGGGGAGACTCATCGTGCCTGGTTTTAAAATTACGCTGTTGCAACAGCCGCTGGTCTGGATGGATGGCCCGGCTAATCTGCGGCACTTCGATCGCCAACTGGAAACGATTACCGGGCGCGACGTTATCGTTCTGCCGGAGATGTTCACGACGGGTTTTGCTATGCAGGCCGCGCAGCAGTCGCTGCCGCAGAGTGAAGTAGTTGCATGGATGCAGACCAAAGCGCAGCAGACGAATGCCCTGGTTGCCGGTAGCGCTGCGCTGCAGAGCGAGCGCGGGCCGGTAAACCGCTTCCTGCTGGTTGAGCCGGAGGGCAAGGTGCATAGCTATGATAAGCGTCATCTGTTTCGCATGGCCGATGAGCATGACTACTATGAAGCCGGGACCGAGCGCGTGGTCTTTGAGTGGCGTGGCTGGCGCATTCTGCCTCTGGTCTGCTACGACCTGCGTTTCCCGGTCTGGTCACGCAACCGCAACGACTATGACCTCGCCCTGTACGTAGCTAACTGGCCTGCGCCGCGTTCGCTGCACTGGCAGGCGCTGCTGGTGGCACGGGCCATTGAGAACCAGGCCTATGTTGCGGGCTGTAACCGCGTCGGCACCGACGGCAACGGGCATCACTATCGCGGCGACAGCCGAATTGTCAGCCCACAGGGTGAGATCCTCGCTACCGCCGAGCCGCATCAGGCGACACGTATCGATGCCGAGCTGTCGCTGGCCGCACTGAAAGATTATCGCGAAAAGTTCCCGGCCTGGCAGGATGCCGATCCCTTTATGCTGGGGTGAATGACAGCTGCCCGGTTCTACGGGCGGCTGCAACTGAGTCTCACAAGCTCCGTAGAAGAAGTCTTAACGCTGCCATATAGGCCCTAAGAAACCGCCATTATTAACAATCCAGTCAGGGTTGAAGTGATCGGTGTCTTTATAAATAATATTCCCATAGGCATCTGTTATGTAACAAACCGTATTGTCACCGCATACGCTTTCTGCAGGATTAATTACTCTTACCCCTAGCCGCATAAAGTAGCTTTTCAAATATTCGTTAAGCTTCCTATGCTCTTTATTTCTTGGCGCTACCATCCCATTTTTTATCTGCAAAACCAGTCTGTTTCTATCGGTCAAAAAATAAGACTGCTTTGGATTATCTAATATCAGAACAACATTTTTGTGCAGATTCTGCAGATGCACAATATCTTCTTGCAATCTGGACAGGGCTAAATCCATTCCTTTGCCAGTATTGATATAATTATCTTTATAAAGATAATCGCGGCTTAGTTCATCTTGGGCAAGAAAATACCGATTCCATGCCCCACCAATAACGACAGTTTTGTAGCGATCGTTACTGGCCTCGTTAAAGGCACTTTTAATCATATTCGCGCATGTTTTTCTAAACGTCGCCGTTGTGCTTACACCGACTATCGGAATACACCCCCCACCGACGTAAAGGCTCGCGGACTGGTTCATTTCACTAAGCTTTTTATCAAGGTAAGGAGCATATTGCGCCACATGCGAATCTCCGATAAAGATAATGTCATGTACACCTTTGCCTAACGTATACTCTCCCGTCGAGTTGTCATATTTTTTTTCTAGACTATCTTCCAGGAATGCCCACTCATTTTTTGTAGGAATGGCATTGCTTTTTATTCTCGGCGTCAGGCTACCCGTAGCAACCATGATTGATAACGCAAAAATAAATGCAAGCATGATCAATAGCCATTTTACAGGGGCCTGAGATCGCCTGGCCGGTACTTCAACTATAACAACGGTTAAAAAAGCTGCAAGAACAGACACGATAAGGCAGAGGGAAGCATTTAACGCAGTTAATGGGCCAAAGGTGATCCTCGTTAAACTTAGCAGAGGCCAGTGCCATAAGTAGAGCGGGTAGCTGATAAAACCGAGCCAAACCACAGGGGATAAAGAGAGAATGTTTCTATTGATCCAACTCTTACTGCCGGCTGAAAGCAGGAAAAAGGTGCCCAAAGTAGGGAGTAACGCGGCGGCGCCAGGAAAACGAGCAGGCTTGATGACTACCAGCCCAACGATAATAAACACTACACCAAGCGCAGACTGCCCATTTTTAAACTTGCTTAACGCATTTGGATAGCGATGCTGAACGATGGCGAGTATAGCGCCAACCATAAGCTCCCAGGAGCGCTCTAACGGCGAGTAATAGGCGGCAGTTGGATTATGATGGACATGATACGTATTTAATATAAACGATAGCACCGTCATTATTAAGCAAGCATAGAGTAGATTCCAGCGCATCCTATATGCCAGATATATAATTATCGGCCAAACAATATAAAACTGCTCCTCTACGGCTAAACTCCACAGGTGTAGCGTCGGTTTTAATTCAGCAGCGATATCAAAATAGCTGACCTCGCTCCAGAGTAAAAAATTTTCCGAAAAAAGCAGCGAGGCGATAAAATGTTTACCTAACGATAAATACTCAGGTTTAAACAGACACCACCAGCTTAACATCAGCGTAGAGAGTAATACAGTAATTAAGGCTGGTGCGATCCTGCGAATGCGCCGTTGGTAGAATCTTTTTATGGAAAACTTATTATTTTCGGCGTCTTTGATAAGAATAGAAGAGATGAGAAATCCGGATATAACGAAAAAGATATCAACGCCAATAAAGCCCTTCGGAAACCATTCAGGAAAAGCATGACAAATCACAACAAGTAAAACAGCAAGGGCGCGAATGCCATCTATATCAGATCTGTATTTATCGTTATGTAAGCTACCCGCCACCTTCAAAATATTCCACATAGAAACCTCTACGAGTCCGTGTATGGTTGACTGAGCATTTCTCTTGTTGAGCAACATGTAAAATCTGATGAAAGATCCTATGCTACGCTCGTTTTGACGATGAAAACAAAAAAACCACCGTAAAGGTGGTTTTTTTGTCTATTCACAGAATGTTTTATTCTATGAACTGAATAGTGGCGGAACGGACGGGACTCGAACCCGCGACCCCCTGCGTGACAGGCAGGTATTCTAACCGACTGAACTACCGCTCCGCGTTGTGTTCCCTTGGGAACGAGGCGAATATTACGTATTGCCTCGCACGCCGTCAACGCTTTTTCACGGCTTTTGCATCGTTTGCTGCAAAAATCGCCCGGGCGCTGTTTTTATCCGCAAAACAAGAGGTTTCAGGCTCGCCACAGGCAAGAACCGCCCTTCTTTTGTACCAGATCGAGACGCGACTCATGCGCCATCACCTCTTCATCGCTGGCTAACACCACGCGAAGCGAATTGGCCCGACGCACAACGCGCTGAATAGTGGCCTCGCCCTGCGCCTGCTGATTCTCCCCTTCGATGGAGAACGCCATAGCAGTCTGCCCGCCCGTCATCATTAAGAAGACGTCAGCGAGGATCTGGGCATCGAGCAGCGCCCCGTGCAGCGTTCGCTTGCTGTTATCTATCTCATAGCGTGAGCAGAGGGCATCAAGGCTGTTGCGCTTGCCGGGGAACATCTTCCTTGCCATCGCCAGGCTATCGGTCACCTTGCAGAAGGTGTCCGTTTTAGGAATGCCCCGGTTCAGCTTGCTGAACTCATAGTCCATAAAGCCAATATCAAACGATGCGTTGTGGATCACCAGCTCAGCGCCGCGAATGTAGTCGATAAACTCATCGGCGACGTCGCTGAACAATGGCTTATCCAGCAAAAACTCATCTGCAATCCCGTGCACGCCAAAGGCTTCCGGATCCACCAGCCGATCCGGCTTAAGGTAGACGTGGAAGTTATTGCCGGTCAGGCGGCGGTTGATCACCTCTACCGCGCCGATTTCAATAATCTTATGTCCTTCATAGTGGGCACCGATCTGGTTCATACCGGTGGTTTCTGTATCAAGGACGATCTGTCGTGTAATTGCAGTGCTCATAGCGGTCATTTATGTCAGACTTGTCGTTTTACGTCGATTTCAACTACAGGAAGTCTACCAGAGATGCTCAAACAGGTAGAAATTTTCACCGATGGATCTTGCTTAGGGAACCCAGGGCCAGGCGGCTACGGTGCTATTTTACGCTATCAGCAGCATGAAAGAACCTTCAGCGAAGGATATCGTCTTACGACCAATAACCGGATGGAGCTGATGGCGGCCATCGTCTCTCTTGAGGCGCTGAAAGAGCACTGCGAAGTGGTGCTGAGCACCGATAGCCAGTACGTCCGCCAGGGGATCACCCAGTGGATCCACAACTGGAAAAAGCGCGGCTGGAAAACGGCCGATAAGAAACCGGTGAAGAATGTCGATCTCTGGAAGCGGCTGGATGCGGCACTCAGCCAGCATCAGATCCGCTGGGAGTGGGTTAAAGGCCACGCGGGCCATCCGGAAAACGAACGCTGCGACGAGCTGGCCCGTAGCGCAGCCATGAATCCAACTCAGGAAGACGTGGGCTATCAGCCCGAGAGCTAATCAGGGTTTGCGGTACTGACGGGTTGCACCAACCGCCTGAGGCACCCGTGCTTTCGCTTTACTCTGCTTCATCGGGTTGAGCGTTAGCGGGATAGTCCGCTTGCGGGCAACGATAAGCTGCATACAGCCCAGCGCCGGCAGATGGGTAGTCAGTACTTTTCCCCCCTGCCGGGTCCAGGGCAGCACCTGAAAACCGCTATGATGCACAACTTCGAAGTTGAGCAGCGATAGCCAATCGAGCTGGCGCATCATGGTAAACATCCGGCTGCGGTAGACCGCTGACCGACGCTTGATGGGCAATGCCTTGCGCAATCCAAGCAGGCTGACGGGGTTAAACCCGCTCAGTATCAGCCAGCCATCATCAATCAACACGCGATCGGCCTCATTTAACAGGCGATGGGGATCCTGGCACCAGCTCAAGGTATGGGCTAGCAGGCAGGCGTCCACGGATTTATTCTCAAAGGGAAGATGCAGCGGATCGGCTCTGACCTGCGCAGGCTCGCCCTGCAGTGAGACATTAACCTGATGCGAGATAGCGCAGCTTTCGGCATTGATTTCCGCGCTGAGATTGCCAATCTTAAGCAGGTGAAATCCGTAGATTTTTGCGAACCAGGGCTTAAGCTGCTGTTCCAGCGCCTCGCGGTAGTATTCGCCGCGGGAAAACTCAGCCCAGTGGGCGGGTGCTGACAACGTTCGAGGTATCCTTGCCGGTTTCATCACAACCTTCCGCTACGCTTTGAGAGGTATTATATGAATCTTAACAGTATTCCCGCATTTCAGGATAACTACATCTGGGTGTTAAGCAATGACGAAGGTCACTGTGTGATTGTCGATCCGGGCGAAGCGGCTCCGGTGCTTAAGGCAATTCAAGAAAACCAGTGGCAGCCCAAAGCGATTCTGCTCACTCACCACCATCACGATCACGTTGGCGGCGTGAAAGAACTCCGCCAGCAGTTCCCGGACGTAGTGGTATATGGGCCGGAAGAGACACGAGATAAAGGGGCAACGAAATGCGTCGTGGAGGGTGATAGGCTCACTCTTTTGGGCTACGAATTTTCTGTTTTTGCAACGCCGGGCCATACGCTAGGTCACCTCTCTTACTACACAATTCCTTACCTTTTTTGCGGCGACACGCTGTTTTCAGGCGGTTGCGGCAGACTTTTCGAAGGTACTGCGAATCAGATGTATCAATCTTTTCAGAAAATTAACGCACTTCCCGGCGAAACAGTTATATGTTGCGCGCATGAATATACATTAACGAATATGAAGTTTGCCCAGCATATTCTTCCCGATGACGCGGCTATTGAGGATTATCTTAATAAAGTGAAGCAGTTACGGGCAAAAAACCACCCAACGCTGCCCGTTACGCTGGAAAATGAGCGCCGGATTAATGTTTTTCTACGCACTGAAGATCCTGATTTGATTAGTGTTATTGCTAAAGAGACAAATTTGCAACAGCCTAATACCCGTTTTGCATGGTTGAGGTCAAAGAAAGACGCTTTCTGAAATTTCATACTTGTCATCTCGATCCTTCGCCGTTATGATTGCTCGTCTTTTAAGCAACTATTGACTCACACACATGAAGGCACAAGCGATATTACTCGCCTCTGTCCTGCTCGTGGGTTGTCAGGCGTCTAATCACGACGGCAACGTACAACAGCACGCACAGAGCCTTTCTGCAGCTAGTCAAGGGGAAGCAGGTCAGTTTACAAGTCAGGCGCGGTGGATGGACGATGGAACATCCCTCGCGCAGGATCAGGACTTGTGGGCTGCCATTGGCGACGAGCTAAAGATGGGAATTCCGGAAAATGACCGGATTCGCGAACAGAAACAGAAGTATTTAAGCAACAAGAGCTATCTCCACGATGTAACTTTACGGGCAGAGCCGTATATGTACTGGATAGCAGGGCAAGTTAAGAAACGTAACATGCCTATGGAACTGGTACTACTACCCATAGTGGAGAGCGCTTTTAACCCGCACGCGACGTCTGGCGCCAATGCCGCAGGCATTTGGCAGATCATTCCGAGCACGGGGCGCAACTACGGTTTGAAACAGACTCGCACTTACGATGCGCGTCGTGACGTTGTGGCATCAACTACGGCCGCACTCGACATGATGCAGCGTCTTAACCGCATGTTTGACGGCGACTGGTTGTTGACGGTAGCTGCCTATAACAGCGGCGAAGGGCGTGTCATGAAGGCAATGAAAGCGAATAAATCGCGGGGTAAACCCACCGATTTCTGGTCGCTCTCACTGCCTCAGGAAACGAAAATTTACGTGCCAAAAATGCTGGCCTTGAGCGACATTCTCAAGAACAGCAAGCGCTACGGTGTTCGTCTGCCTACGCCTGACGACAGCCGCGCGCTGGCTCGCGTTCGGCTGAACAGTCCGGTTGGCATGAGCCAGCTGGCGGATATGGCCGGCATACCGGTAAGCAAGCTGAAAACCTTTAACGCTGGTGTTAAGGGCTCGACGCTGGGCTCTGGTGGACCACAGTATGTAATGGTGCCGCAGAAGCATGCCGATCAGCTGCGTGAATCGCTGGCCTCGGGCGAAATCGCTGCCGTACAGCCGACGCTGATGGCGGATAACACCCCGCTGACCAGCCGCAGCTATAAGGTACGTTCTGGCGATACGCTTTCCGGTATTGCTTCACGCCTGGGCGTGACCGCTAAGGATCTCCAGCAATGGAATAGCCTGCGCGGTTCAACCCTGAAGGTTGGGCAGAGCCTGACCGTTGGCGCAGGCAGCAGCGCACAGCGTCTTGCCAGCAACAGCGATAGCGTTAAGTATCGCGTGCGTAAAGGCGATTCGCTCTCCAGCATTGCGAAAGATTACGGCGTAAATATTAAGGATGTTATGCGCTGGAATGACGGTACGGATAACTTGCAGCCTGGCGATCAGCTTACGCTGTTTGTGAAAGATAGCGCCACGCCAGACTCCTGATCATCAAACCGTTTCAAATAAAAAAGCACCGTTTCCCCCGGTGCTTTTTTTATTGCTCTTTGCGTAAATTAGCGTTTATTTGCCTCAATAAACACGATATCGCTGGTAAAAGAGCCACTGTCTTGCAGCTCAAAATAGGCTTTTACCGCCTGCGAGGCACTGTCCTGGTAGAGCCGAATCGCCTTGCTCAGCGCATCAGGCGTCCGCATACGGGCGATCCAGGAGGAGAACTCCAGCACCAGCCGATCGGTAACTAAATCACAGGTAGTGAGCCCCACCTTGTTAATCTGCGCCAGCCACTGGCCGCTAGAGTAGTTGCGCACGTGAGAGGTATCGCGCAGCGCTTCAACCGTTTGCAGCCAGATATCACGTACTGGCTCGCCAGGCGACATCACATCCATCAGGAATACCGTTCCACCCGGTTTCAGGACGCGCTTAATCTCGCGCAAAGCCTGGCCGAGATCCTGCCAGTGGTGCGCTGAATAGCGGCTAATGACCACATCAAAGGTCTCATCGGCAAACGGTAAATGTTCTGCATAGCCTTGCTGGGTGCTGATATTACCCAGGCCTTTCTCTTTTGCCGCAGCGGCCACCACGCCCAGCATATCGCCGGAAAGATCGTACGCCGTTACCTGCCCTACTACAGCCGCGGCGGTAAAGCTGGCGTGTCCTCCGCCACAGCCGACATCTAACAGGTGGGCTTGAGGGAAGCGCTGAAGACGCTCGCGCAGCCGCTCTAAATCACGGCCTGCGGCATGCACGGCGCTGGTTAAGTAAGCGTTCGCCTGGGAGCCAAACTGCTCTTCAACGTTATCATGATGGGATTTTGCTGCCATTGTGCTGTCCTTTTAGGTTAAGTAAAAAGAGGGCAGCACCCGCGTTTAGGCCTGCCCTACGGCAGACCTGACGCACCACTATTTATCAGGCTTGCCGGGACTGAATTCAACGAGTAGCGGGTTGTGATCGGAGGCGCGGGTGACCAGCACTGAGGCTTCATTCACGTTCAGGCCACGATAGAAGATAAAATCGAGCGGGCGACCAAACGCCCGACGGCGGTTATCATCCGTAAAGCGTACCTGGCGCAGCGACATCTCCCGAGAGAAGCGATAGAGCGCATTCATACGCGGGCGGCTCCAGGCATTAAAATCGCCTGCCATGATCACCGGGCCATTATGTTGGGCGATCTGATCCCCTATAGGCAGCAGCTGCTTGCTATAGACATCAACCCCCAGACTGAAGTTGACCGCATGGACGTTGACGACCATCAACAGGCGTCCGTCAGGCAGAGGATAGACCGTCACGAGGGCCGATTTTGCCAGCCGCAGGATCGGCTCACGTTCGCGCAGCGGGCAGCAGTAAACCGGATGCGCCGAGGCCAGCGTCATGACCCCAGAGGGATGCTGAGGCAGCACAAAGGCCGGCACCTGATCTGCCGCCAGATAGTTGGTAGTGGCAAAACGGATAAGCTCAGGCGTGGTTTGCGCCTCCTGCAGTAGTACGAGGTGGGCGTCTTTACCAAAATTCTGCAGTACCGACTGCCACTCTGCGCGCTGCTGCTTAAAGATGTTCCACACCAGAACGCGGATGTTCTCTTCCTGGCTCAGCGGCGCGCCTGGAGGCGATGCCTGGCCAATGGTCGCGAATGACCCGGGCGGCAGGATCCGCTCGGCGGGTTGTCCCGCGATATAGCGCATGGCATGGGTATGTTTTCGCACTTTGGGCTTCTTACCTCTGTAACCTGTTTACCCTGGATACCAGGGCCACTCTCTCTGTTATAGGGATTTTAGCGCACACTTTCAACGCTGCATGTAAAAACAGATGTTTTGCTAACAGAGTGACACCCAATACAGGCGCATGGTTAAATAACAAAAATCGATAAAATGCAGATTAAATTTTGCTACAGGTGCAAAAATGAAGGCAACATCAGAAGAGCTGGCTATATTTGTCGCCGTGGTGGAGAGCGGAAGCTTTAGCCGTGCCGCTGAGCAGCTAGGGCAAGCCAATTCGGCCGTTAGCCGGGCGGTAAAGAAGCTGGAGACCAAGCTGGGCGTGAGCTTGCTTAACCGCACGACGCGTCAGCTGAGCCTGACCGAGGAGGGTGAGCGCTATTTCCGCCGCGTGCAGCTCATTCTTCAGGAGATGGCGGCGGCAGAAAACGAGGTGATGGAGCATCAGCAGATCCCGCGCGGCCTGCTGCGCATCGACGCCGCGACGCCCGTTGTGTTGCATTTTCTCATGCCGATGATTAAGCCATTCCGTGAACGTTATCCGGAAGTTACACTCTCGCTGGTCTCTTCAGAGACATTTATTAACCTGATCGAGCGTAAAGTTGACGTTGCTATTCGCGTTGGCACGCTAACTGACTCCAGCCTCCGCGCCCGTCCCTTGTTTAAAAGCTCTCGCAGGATGATCGCCTCCCCGGCCTATCTGGCTAAATACGGTACGCCGCAGAGCGTGGATGATCTTAAGCATCATATCTGCATGGGCTTTACCGAGCCTGTTTCGCTTAATACCTGGCCGATTGCCTGCAAAGATGGGCAGCTATACGAAATCAACAGCGGGATCACCTCTAACAGCGGCGAAACGCTGAAATATCTCTGTCTTTCCGGGAACGGTATTGCCTGTCTGTCTGACTATATGACAGATAAGGAGATTGCCAGCGGTGAGCTGGTCGAAGTCTTGGCAGATAAGCGTCTGCCGGTAGAGATGCCGTTCAGCGCGGTTTACTACAGCGACAGAGCCGTCAGCACACGCATCCGTGCCTTCGTCGACTTTCTTAGCGAGTATGTGAAGCAGCGTCAGCAACCCTGAAGGTGTATCTAAAACAGACTCAGCACAGCCTGTGCTGAGATGAGTCCTTAAAATCACAAATAAAATCAATTAAATAATCAGAATACATTGGGTAAAAAAACAGGGAAGACAGGCAATAAAAAGACAATATAGGTAAGCCTCTGGATATAAATTTATTAAGCAGTATCCGGATAACGACCTTGCCTACCTTGTTATAAATGGAAGATCTCCAAACGCCTATTTCCAATAACATAACCAAAGGGCGACAACATCGTTATTATACGTTTTGTTTACAGATTTAATTCCATATAAGGATCGACTATGCGTGATATAACTTTATATACACAACCTAATTTTCAGGGTGAGAGTATTTCTTTACCCGCCCATCAGTTTGTTATATTTTTTGATGGTACATCATGGCTTTTTCGTTCAGTAAAATTAAATGGCAACAAATTATTACTAGAGACATACTTCAAAAGCTTTAACCCAACAGCTAGTGAGGAGAAGTTTTTTTATGAAGATATAGCCGATTTTACGACTCTAATAGGGGATACAACTAATGTAGGCTCAGTTGATGCTATAGGTCTTCTATATAGCGATATAATCGTAAGTATGCAGGCATTAGCGAATTTAGATGGATACGGTACGATGTGCACTGCTGTACAAGCAGATCTTAAGCCTACCTATAATGCCTGTTACTCTCGTTATACAGCTGAACCCATTCCAGGAACCTTAGCTATTATGAATGCTGATTCCATGGATACAGAGACGATAGCACTTACCATCTTTGCGCAACCAATTCGAATTGCGAATATGCGAGTAGAAATGGATTATCAAACATATGCACAGATCAAGCTTACTTATGATAAAGAGAAAAACGAAATTACTGTTTTAGAACTCGATGAATTTATGACCCATACCGTAGAAAAAATTGATGATATGCATTTTATGGTGAATTTTTATTTTGCGCCTATAAACACCACGGCCGTTCGTTATTATAAAGACGAAGAGTACCGTGGTGAAATAGATATTCAAGTTCTACAGAGTGTTGCTGAACTTCGTGACGAGCAAGGCGTTCTTAAATATAAGTCAGCTGCATTAATCAGCGACATATCATATCCTTTCTTCTGGGCACAAACTTCTTATGCTAAAGGAGGCGCCGAATATGACTTCAATTCATATAAAAGCCATGTTTTTACAGACAATGAACCGTATTTAGAAACTATTTTTGATGAAACAACGTCTAATGTGGTTAGGTCCATTGTAAGTGACTCGGTCATTCCTGTATTTTTAAGGATGACTAATACAAGCGATCCAGATAACTGGCAAGGATTTGTCATTGAGAGCAGCTTTACAACAGGCATGTCAGTAGCACCAGAAGTATCTCAGCTAGTAAATTATCACACCTTCTGCTCCGATAATCCCACCTATACTCAGCCAGGTTTACTATGTGTTGTTGGTGATTCAGATAGTTACAATGATGTGAGTGCTTGTACGCTACGCTATGGCTCACTAGATGCAGAAGGCCGATTTGTTACCTGGAGTGGAGAGGTCACATTGAATATAGACTATGCTTCCAAAGATACACTTACATTATCTCTGGCCAGCGATGCTCCTGCTGACTGGAGTATCAACGCCATTACTCGCGGAGAGGACGGCTGGTATGTCGATCTGAGCGGCTCTGCAGAATCAACAATGTAATTACTGTTTAGCAATTACACAGTAATGCCGAAATTTAGATAAAGAAAAGGGCCATGTTAATTAATAACATGGCCCTGAATAAGTGGCGGAACGGACGGGACTCGAACCCGCGACCCCCTGCGTGACAGGCAGGTATTCTAACCGACTGAACTACCGCTCCACCGAATTTCTTTGTCACTAACCGGGTATTGTGTCCCGGTTTACTTCAATTTGATGCCTGGCAGTTCCCTACTCTCGCATGGGGAGACCCCACACTACCATCGGCGCTACGGCGTTTCACTTCTGAGTTCGGCATGGGGTCAGGTGGGACCACCGCGCTAGTGCCGCCAGGCAAATTCTGTTTATCACCCCGCTTTCGCGCAGTGATGTAATCTGTATCAGCTGAAAATCGTCACTCAAATCCGCCAAAACATCTTCGGCGTTGTAAGGTTAAGCCTCACGGTTCATTAGTACCGGTTAGCTCAACGCATCGCTGCGCTTACACACCCGGCCTATCAACGTCGTCGTCTTCAACGTTCCTTCAGGAGACCTAAAGTCTCAGGGGAGAACTCATCTCGGGGCAAGTTTCGTGCTTAGATGCTTTCAGCACTTATCTCTTCCGCATTTAGCTACCGGGCAGTGCCATTGGCATGACAACCCGAACACCAGTGATGCGTCCACTCCGGTCCTCTCGTACTAGGAGCAGCCCCCCTCAATTCTCCAGCGCCCACGGCAGATAGGGACCGAACTGTCTCACGACGTTCTAAACCCAGCTCGCGTACCACTTTAAATGGCGAACAGCCATACCCTTGGGACCTACTTCAGCCCCAGGATGTGATGAGCCGACATCGAGGTGCCAAACACCGCCGTCGATATGAACTCTTGGGCGGTATCAGCCTGTTATCCCCGGAGTACCTTTTATCCGTTGAGCGATGGCCCTTCCATTCAGAACCACCGGATCACTATGACCTGCTTTCGCACCTGCTCGCGCCGTCACGCTCGCAGTCAAGCCAGCTTATGCCATTGCACTAACCTCCTGATGTCCGACCGGATTAGCTGACCTTCGTGCTCCTCCGTTACGCTTTAGGAGGAGACCGCCCCAGTCAAACTACCCACCAGACACTGTCCGCAACCCGGATCACGGGTCCACGTTAGAACATCAAACATTAAAGGGTGGTATTTCAAGGTTGGCTCCACGCAGACTGGCGTCCACGCTTCAAAGCCTCCCACCTATCCTACACATCAAGGCTCAATGTTCAGTGTCAAGCTATAGTAAAGGTTCACGGGGTCTTTCCGTCTTGCCGCGGGTACACTGCATCTTCACAGCGATTTCAATTTCACTGAGTCTCGGGTGGAGACAGCCTGGGCCATCATTACGCCATTCGTGCAGGTCGGAACTTACCCGACAAGGAATTTCGCTACCTTAGGACCGTTATAGTTACGGCCGCCGTTTACCGGGGCTTCGATCAAGAGCTTCTCCTTACGGATAACCCCATCAATTAACCTTCCGGCACCGGGCAGGCGTCACACCGTATACGTCCACTTTCGTGTTTGCACAGTGCTGTGTTTTTAATAAACAGTTGCAGCCAGCTGGTATCTTCGACTGGTTTCAGCTCCGCGAGCAAGTCGCTTCACCTACGCACCAGCGTGCCTTCTCCCGAAGTTACGGCACCATTTTGCCTAGTTCCTTCACCCGAGTTCTCTCAAGCGCCTTGGTATTCTCTACCTGACCACCTGTGTCGGTTTGGGGTACGATTTCGTGTTACCTGATGCTTAGAGGCTTTTCCTGGAAGCAGGGCATTTGTTGCTTCAGCACCGTAGTGCCTCGTCATCACGCCTCAGTGTTAAAGCACTCCGGATTTGCCTGGAGCACACACCTACACGCTTAAACCGGGACAACCGTCGCCCGGCCAACATAGCCTTCTCCGTCCCCCCTTCGCAGTAACACCAAGTACAGGAATATTAACCTGTTTCCCATCGACTACGCCTTTCGGCCTCGCCTTAGGGGTCGACTCACCCTGCCCCGATTAACGTTGGACAGGAACCCTTGGTCTTCCGGCGAGCGGGTTTTTCACCCGCTTTATCGTTACTTATGTCAGCATTCGCACTTCTGATACCTCCAGCATGCCTCACAGCACACCTTCAACGGCTTACAGAACGCTCCCCTACCCAACAACACATAGTGTCGCTGCCGCAGCTTCGGTGCATGGTTTAGCCCCGTTACATCTTCCGCGCAGGCCGACTCGACCAGTGAGCTATTACGCTTTCTTTAAATGATGGCTGCTTCTAAGCCAACATCCTGGCTGTCTGTGCCTTCCCACATCGTTTCCCACTTAACCATGACTTTGGGACCTTAGCTGGCGGTCTGGGTTGTTTCCCTCTTCACGACGGACGTTAGCACCCGCCGTGTGTCTCCCGTGATAACATTCTTCGGTATTCGCAGTTTGCATCGGGTTGGTAAGCCGGGATGGCCCCCTAGCCGAAACAGTGCTCTACCCCCGAAGATGAGTTCACGAGGCGCTACCTAAATAGCTTTCGGGGAGAACCAGCTATCTCCCGGTTTGATTGGCCTTTCACCCCCAGCCACAGGTCATCCGCTAATTTTTCAACATTAGTCGGTTCGGTCCTCCAGTTAGTGTTACCCAACCTTCAACCTGCCCATGGCTAGATCACCGGGTTTCGGGTCTATACCCTGCAACTTAACGCCCAGTTAAGACTCGGTTTCCCTTCGGCTCCCCTATACGGTTAACCTTGCTACAGAATATAAGTCGCTGACCCATTATACAAAAGGTACGCAGTCACCTAACAAGTAGGCTCCCACTGCTTGTACGTACACGGTTTCAGGTTCTGTTTCACTCCCCTCGCCGGGGTTCTTTTCGCCTTTCCCTCACGGTACTGGTTCACTATCGGTCAGTCAGGAGTATTTAGCCTTGGAGGATGGTCCCCCCCATATTCAGACAGGATACCACGTGTCCCGCCCTACTCTTCGAGTTCACAACATGTGCATTTTTGTGTACGGGGCTGTCACCCTGTATCGCCGGACTTTCCAGACCGTTCCACTAACACACACGCTGATTCAGACTCTGGGCTGTTCCCCGTTCGCTCGCCGCTACTGGGGGAATCTCGGTTGATTTCTTTTCCTCGGGGTACTTAGATGTTTCAGTTCCCCCGGTTCGCTTCATTACGCTATGTATTCACGTAATGATAGTGTGCCGGAGCACACTGGGTTTCCCCATTCGGAAATCGCCGGTTATAACGGTTCATATCACCTTACCGGCGCTTATCGCAGATTAGCACGTCCTTCATCGCCTCTGACTGCCAGGGCATCCACCGTGTACGCTTAGTCGCTTAACCTCACAACCCGAAGATGTTTCACTTCTGATTGCAAAAATTTGAGAGACTCGAACACACCGCATCTTCCTTTCTTATTACGGAGAAAGGAAACAGTGTGTCGTTTCAATTTTCAGCTTGATCCAGATTTTTAAAGAGCAAAACTTCGCAGCGCACCTTTGCAGGTACACTCTGAAGTTTTCTTGTTTCAGCAGTAAGTGATGGTGGAGCTATGCGGGATCGAACCGCAGACCTCCTGCGTGCAAGGCAGGCGCTCTCCCAGCTGAGCTATAACCCCATCGTAAAAACTAATCTCTGTGTCCCGAATTCGTTTCCGGGCGCGGCGTGGTAACGCGAAGCATACTGAAGTATGTGAGCGTTGCCATAACAAAGCACGGGAGCGAATTTGGTAGGCCTGAGTGGACTTGAACCACCGACCTCACCCTTATCAGGGGTGCGCTCTAACCACCTGAGCTACAAGCCTGCAGAGATTTTTACTGCTGTTTATTTCTATCAGACAATCTGTGTGGACACTGCGAAGCAGGTTCTTTCAGGTAAGGAGGTGATCCAACCGCAGGTTCCCCTACGGTTACCTTGTTACGACTTCACCCCAGTCATGAATCACAAAGTGGTAAGCGCCCTCCCGAAGGTTAAGCTACCTACTTCTTTTGCAACCCACTCCCATGGTGTGACGGGCGGTGTGTACAAGGCCCGGGAACGTATTCACCGTGGCATTCTGATCCACGATTACTAGCGATTCCGACTTCACGGAGTCGAGTTGCAGACTCCGATCCGGACTACGACGCACTTTATGAGGTCCGCTTGCTCTCGCGAGTTCGCTTCTCTTTGTATGCGCCATTGTAGCACGTGTGTAGCCCTACTCGTAAGGGCCATGATGACTTGACGTCATCCCCACCTTCCTCCAGTTTATCACTGGCAGTCTCCTTTGAGTTCCCGACCGAATCGCTGGCAACAAAGGATAAGGGTTGCGCTCGTTGCGGGACTTAACCCAACATTTCACAACACGAGCTGACGACAGCCATGCAGCACCTGTCTCACGGTTCCCGAAGGCACCAAGCCATCTCTGGCAAGTTCCGTGGATGTCAAGAGTAGGTAAGGTTCTTCGCGTTGCATCGAATTAAACCACATGCTCCACCGCTTGTGCGGGCCCCCCGTCAATTCATTTGAGTTTTAACCTTGCGGCCGTACTCCCCAGGCGGTCGACTTAACGCGTTAGCTCCGGAAGCCACGCCTCAAGGGCACAACCTCCAAGTCGACATCGTTTACAGCGTGGACTACCAGGGTATCTAATCCTGTTTGCTCCCCACGCTTTCGCACCTGAGCGTCAGTCATTGTCCAGGGGGCCGCCTTCGCCACCGGTATTCCTCCAGATCTCTACGCATTTCACCGCTACACCTGGAATTCTACCCCCCTCTACAAGACTCTAGCCTGTCAGTTTCGAATGCAGTTCCCAGGTTGAGCCCGGGGATTTCACATCCGACTTGACAGACCGCCTGCGTGCGCTTTACGCCCAGTAATTCCGATTAACGCTTGCACCCTCCGTATTACCGCGGCTGCTGGCACGGAGTTAGCCGGTGCTTCTTCTGCGGGTAACGTCAATCACTGTGGTTATTAACCACAATGCCTTCCTCCCCGCTGAAAGTACTTTACAACCCGAAGGCCTTCTTCATACACGCGGCATGGCTGCATCAGGCTTGCGCCCATTGTGCAATATTCCCCACTGCTGCCTCCCGTAGGAGTCTGGACCGTGTCTCAGTTCCAGTGTGGCTGGTCATCCTCTCAGACCAGCTAGGGATCGTCGCCTAGGTGAGCCATTACCCCACCTACTAGCTAATCCCATCTGGGCACATCTGATGGCAAGAGGCCCGAAGGTCCCCCTCTTTGGTCTTGCGACGTTATGCGGTATTAGCTACCGTTTCCAGTAGTTATCCCCCTCCATCAGGCAGTTTCCCAGACATTACTCACCCGTCCGCCACTCGTCACCCAAGGAGCAAGCTCCTCTGTGCTACCGTTCGACTTGCATGTGTTAGGCCTGCCGCCAGCGTTCAATCTGAGCCATGATCAAACTCTTCAATTTAAGTTTGATGCTCTTAGAATTAAACTTCGTAATGAATTACGTATGTTCACTCCAGAGACTTGGTATTCATTTAGCGTCTTGCGACGTTAAGAATCCATGTCTTCGAGTGCCCACACAGATTGTCTGATAAATTGTTAAAGAGCAGTGCAACGCGGCTTTCGCTCACCGTTGCGAGGTCCCGTATAATACGTTTTCCTCTTTCAGAGTCAACCCTCAATTTCAGAATTTTTTCTCTTCAACCGGACCGGCTGTTTCCGTGAAGTGATTCACGTTTGCCGTTTCGATGGAGGCGCATTATAGGGAGTTATTCGGCGCTGACAAGCGGAAAAATTCAATTTTATTTCAACCGCTCATCTTTTCGTCATAACGGCTACTTTTGCTGCTTTTTAATCGCTGCAGGCAGCTCCGCAAGGCTATTAAGCACCCAATCTGCTGCATTTTCCCCCTCAGGGGTCACCGGTTTGCCGGAACGCACTAATACTTTATGGCCGACGCCAGCCGCTGCCGCTGCCTGCATATCCTCTACTTTATCGCCCACCATATAAGAGGCGGCCATGTCGATATGCAAAAAGTCGCTTGCGGAGATCAGCATGCCCGGATGCGGCTTACGGCAGTCGCACACCTGGCGATACTCTTCCACGGTGCCCTGAGGGTGATGAGGGCAGTAGTAGATGCCGTCCAGATCGACGCCGCGATCCGCCAACGACCAGTCCATCCATTCGGTCAGGGTCTCAAACTGCGCTTCGGTAAACTTGCCCCGGGCGATGCCGGACTGATTGGTTACCAGCACCAGCGCGAAGCCCATCGCTTTTAATTCACGCATGGCATCTATTACGCCATCGATAAATTCAAAATCGTCAATCTCGTGGACGTAACCATGATCGACGTTAATCGTGCCATCACGATCGAGAAAAATTGCGGGTACTGATTGTGCCACCGGCTTACTCCTGAAAAAGACGTGTCACGCTAGTATCTCATGTTTCACGCAGCAAGAAAGTGCTCATGAGAGCGAGTTACATTGAATTAGACGTCTGGATGCCTTACCATCCGCTTTGTTTACGGTCACTGCCCGTATCTGGCAGAACAAAATGCCACGGCTAACTCTTACGATAAAAATATTCTAATGATTAAACTTTCGAATATCACCAAAGTGTTCCAGCAGGGGAACCGCACCATTCAGGCGCTGAACAATGTCAGCCTGCATGTCCCTGCCGGGCAAATTTATGGCGTCATCGGCGCATCGGGTGCCGGTAAAAGTACGCTGATTCGCTGCGTCAATCTGCTTGAGCGCCCAACGCAGGGCAGCGTGCAGGTGGGTGGCGAAGAGCTGACGACGCTGTCGGAAGCGCAGCTTACCCGCGCACGCCGTCAAATTGGTATGATTTTCCAGCACTTTAACCTGCTGGCTTCCCGTACGGTTTACGGCAACGTGGCGCTGCCGCTGGAGCTGGACAACACCCCGGCGACCGAAATCAAGCGTCGCGTGAGCGAACTGCTGGACCTGGTCGGCCTGGCCGATAAGCACGACAGCTATCCAGCTAACCTCTCCGGCGGTCAGAAGCAGCGCGTGGCCATTGCCCGTGCGCTGGCAAGCAATCCGAAAGTGCTGCTCTGCGATGAGGCCACCAGCGCGCTGGATCCGGCAACCACCCGCTCGATTCTGGAGCTGCTGAAAGACATTAATCGTCGTCTCGGCTTAACCATTCTTCTTATTACCCATGAGATGGATGTCGTGAAGCGTATCTGTGACTGCGTGGCGGTGATCAGCAACGGTGAGCTGATCGAACAGGATACGGTCAGCGAAGTGTTCTCCCATCCAAAGACGCCGCTGGCGCAGCAGTTTATTCAGTCCACGCTGCATCTGGATATTCCGGAAGATTACCAGCAGCGCCTGAAGGCCGAGGCAGAGGCCGACAGCGTGCCGATGCTGCGCATGGAGTTTACCGGTCAGTCGGTAGACGCACCGCTGCTCTCCGAGACCGCGCGTCGGTTCAACGTCAACAACAACATTATCAGTGCGCAGATGGATTACGCCGGTGGCGTGAAGTTCGGCATTATGCTGACCGAAATGCACGGCTCGCAGCAGGATACCCAGGCCGCCATCGCCTGGCTGCAGGAACATCATGTAAAAGTAGAGGTACTGGGTTATGTCTGAGCCAATGATGTGGTTACTGGCGCGTGGCGTCTGGGAGACGCTGGCGATGACCTTTGTCTCCGGCTTCTTTGGGTTTGTGATTGGCCTGCCGGTGGGCGTGCTGCTGTACGTGACCCGTCCAGGGCAGATCGTTGAGAACGCCAGGCTCTATCGCACCCTCTCTGCGCTGGTGAATATCTTCCGCTCCATTCCGTTTATTATCCTGCTGGTATGGATGATCCCCTTCACCCGCGTGATTGTCGGCACCTCCATCGGTTTGCAGGCGGCAATTGTCCCCCTGACCGTAGGCGCTGCACCCTTTATTGCCCGTATGGTGGAAAACGCGCTGTTGGAGATCCCGACCGGCCTGATTGAGGCCTCCCGTGCCATGGGCGCGACGCCGATGCAGATCGTGCGCAAGGTGCTGCTGCCTGAAGCCATGCCGGGTCTGGTGAACGCGGCCACCATCACGTTAATCACCCTGGTGGGCTACTCCGCCATGGGCGGCGCGGTTGGCGCAGGCGGCCTGGGCCAGATCGGCTATCAGTATGGTTATATCGGCTATAACGCCACCGTAATGAACACGGTGCTGATATTATTAGTCGTGCTGGTTTATCTGATTCAGTTCTCTGGCGATCGTATCGTCCGGGCAGTAACGCATAAATAGCGTTGTACACAACACAATCGACTCAGTGAGTTAAGGAAATAGCATGGTGTTCAAATTTAAGACCTTTGCGGCGGCGGGTGCGCTAATTGGTGCTCTGGCATTGGTAGGCTGCGGTCAGGATGAAAAAGATCCGAACCATATTAAAGTCGGCGTTATCGTCGGTGCCGAGCAGCAGGTTGCTGAAGTAGCTGCGAAAGTGGCAAAAGACAAATATGGCCTCGACGTTGAACTGGTGACCTTCAACGACTACGTGCTGCCAAACGAAGCGCTGAGCAAGGGCGATATCGATGCTAACGCTTTCCAGCATAAACCGTATCTGGATCAGCAGATCAAAGATCGTGGCTATAAGCTGGTTTCCGCAGGCAACACCTTTGTCTACCCTATCGCTGGCTACTCTAAGAAGATCAAAGCCCTGAGCGAACTGCAGGATGGCGCGCAGATTGCGGTTCCGAACGATCCGACTAACCTTGGCCGCTCTCTGCTGCTGCTGCAAAAACAGGGTCTGATCAAACTGAAAGATGGCGTTGGCCTGCTGCCGTCCATTCTGGACGTGACCGAGAACCCGAAAAACCTCAAGATTGTTGAGTTGGAAGCACCGCAGCTGCCGCGTTCGCTGGACGATGCGCAGATCGCCCTGGCGGTGATCAACACCACCTACGCCAGCCAGATCAACCTGACCCCGGCGAAAGACGGTATCTTCGTTGAAGACAAAGACTCCCCGTACGTGAACATGATCGTGACCCGTGAAGACAACAAAGACGCGGAAAACGTGAAGAAATTCGTGCAGGCCTATCAGTCTGACGAAGTTGACCAGGCGGCGAACAAGGTCTTTAACGGCGGCGCGGTTAAAGGCTGGTAATCTCTCCTCGGTATAATATCATTCAGGGCGGGCGCAAGCCCGCCTTGTCATTTATGCAGGCAACTGGTTCAATAACTGACAATTTGATCACTCATTGAGGAAATACTATGCGTGCTTTACCGATCTGTTTACTGGCACTCATGCTCAGCGGCTGCTCCATGCTAAGCAGATCTCCCGTCGAACCCGTTCAAAGCAACGCAGCAACGCCGTCGAAAGCGGAGCCAGTGAAAGCCAAGGTCTCCCCCCCGGCTCCGGTCAGAGTCATCACTAACCCGGAAGAGCTGATTGGCAAAACGTTCCGCGATCTGGGTGAAGTCTCCGGTGACTCCTGCCAGGCGAGCAACCAGGACTCTCCGCCGAATATCCCGACCGCCCGCAAGCGTATGCAGATCAACGCGGCCAAAATGAAAGCCAACGCGGTACTTCAGCACAGCTGCGAAGTGACCAGCGGCACGCCGGGCTGCTATCGCCAGGCCGTGTGCATCGGATCGGCGCTTAACGTTTCGGCGAAATGAGCACCTTTCAGTTTGCGCAGATAGGCGTTATTCGCTCCCCCTATAAAGAGAAGTTTGCCGTTCCGCGTCAGCCGGGGCTGGTGAAAAGCGGCGGCGGTGAGCTTCATCTCATTGCCCCCTATAACCAGGCCGATGCGGTGCGCGGGCTGGAGGCATTTAGTCACCTCTGGCTGCTGTTTATTTTCCATCAAACGATGGAGGGAGGCTGGCGGCCCACGGTGCGCCCTCCCCGGCTCGGCGGCAACGCCAGAATGGGGGTGTTTGCCACCCGCTCGACCTTTCGCCCGAATCCCATCGGTATGTCGCTGGTCGAGCTAAAAGGTATCCGCTGCGAGGGTGAGCAGGTGATCCTTGATCTAGGCAGCCTCGATCTGGTGGACGGCACGCCGGTGGTGGATATTAAACCCTACCTGCCCTTTGCCGAAGCGCTGCCAGAGGCTAAAGCCAGCTACGCCCAGCAGGCTCCGCAGGCCACTATGCCGGTGGGCTTTACCTCCGAGCTTGCAGAGCGCCTGCCGCAGCTGGAGAAGCGCTATCCGCATCTCCGACAGTTTATCGTTGAGGTGCTGGCGCAGGATCCTCGCCCCGCCTATCGCCAGCAGGAAGAGGCAGGCAAGGAGTATGCCGTCTGGCTGCTCGATTTTAACGTCCGCTGGCGGGTGACCGACGCGGGCTTTGAGGTCTTTGCGCTGGAAGCGCGCTAAATTCTGCCCGCTCTCTTTTGACATAGCTGTCTCGCTGGTAAACTGAATCACTTTTTTTGTGTCAGGCCCGCTTTGGGCCTGTGCCCATCGTCCAAATGGAATCGTAATAACATGCGTACTAGCCAATATCTGCTCTCCACCCTGAAGGAGACACCTGCCGACGCCGAAGTGATCAGCCACCAGCTGATGCTGCGCGCCGGGTTGATCCGCAAGCTGGCCTCCGGGTTATATACCTGGCTGCCGACCGGCGTGCGCGTTCTGAAAAAAGTCGAAAACATCGTGCGTGAAGAGATGAACAACGCCGGTGCGATCGAGGTGTTAATGCCGGTGGTTCAGCCCGCTGACCTGTGGCAGGAGAGCGGTCGCTGGGAGCAGTACGGTCCGGAGCTGCTGCGCATTGCCGATCGCGGCGAGCGCCCGTTTGTTCTCGGCCCAACGCATGAAGAGGTCATCACCGATCTGATCCGCAACGAGCTGAGCTCCTACAAGCAGCTGCCGCTGAACTTCTATCAGATCCAGACCAAATTCCGTGACGAAGTACGCCCGCGTTTTGGCGTGATGCGCTCCCGTGAGTTCCTGATGAAAGATGCCTACTCTTTCCATACCTCTCAGGAATCACTGCAGATCACTTACGATGCGATGTACGCCGCCTACAGCAAAATCTTCAGCCGCATGGATCTCGACTTCCGTGCCGTGCAGGCGGATACCGGCTCTATCGGTGGCAACGCCTCGCACGAGTTCCAGGTCCTGGCCCAGAGCGGTGAAGATGATGTGATCTTCTCCGACACCTCTGACTACGCGGCCAACATCGAGTTTGCCGAAGCGCTTGCACCGAAAGAAGCGCGCGCAGCGGCCACTCAGGAGATGACCCTGGTCGATACGCCGAACGCGAAAACCATCGCCGAGCTGGTGGAGCAGTTTAACCTGCCGATCGAGAAGACCGTTAAGACCCTGCTGGTGAAAGCGGTAGAGGGCGGCGCTTACCCGCTGGTGGCCCTGCTGGTACGTGGCGATCACGAGCTGAACGAAGTGAAGGCTGAGAAGCTGCCCCAGGTTGCCAGCCCGCTGACCTTCGCCACCGAAGCTGAGATCCGCGCTATCGTCAACGCCGGTCCTGGCTCCCTCGGCCCGGTGAACATGCCGATCCCGGTGGTTATCGACCGTACCGTTGCCGTGATGAGCGACTTCTCTGCCGGCGCGAACGTCGACGGCAAGCACTACTTCGGCATTAACTGGGATCGCGACGTCGCTACCCCAGAAGTGGCTGACATCCGTAACGTGGTCGCTGGCGACCCAAGCCCGGACGGTCAGGGTACCCTGATGATCAAGCGCGGCATCGAGGTCGGTCACATCTTCCAGCTGGGCACCAAGTACTCTGAAGCGTTGAAAGCGTCAGTCCAGGGCGAAGATGGCCGTAACCAGATTCTGACCATGGGCTGCTACGGTATCGGCGTGACCCGCGTAGTAGCGGCGGCCATTGAGCAGAACCACGACGATCGCGGGATCGTCTGGCCGGACGCGATTGCGCCGTTCCAGGTTGCCATTCTGCCGATGAACATGCACAAATCCTTCCGCGTACAGGAGCTGGCCGAGAAGCTTTACGCTGAGCTGAACGCGCAGGGGATTGAGGTGCTGATGGACGATCGTAAAGAGCGTCCGGGCGTGATGTTTGCTGATATGGAGCTGATCGGTATTCCGCACACTATCGTGATCGGCGACCGCAACCTCGACAGCGACGAGATCGAATACAAATACCGTCGTAACGGCGAGAAGCAGATGATTAAAACCGGCGACATTCTGAACTATCTGGTTAAAGCCATCAAAGGCTAAACCCTGCTCTGCCCGGCGGCGCTGTCTGCCGGGCTTGCTTCCCCTACTCTCCGCCGCGCACCTTGCCGCGCATCGCTTTTACCGACGACTTTTGCGACTTGGTTGCCAGACGCCGCTCTTTCGACGCCCGCGTCGGGCGCGTAGGACGGCGGCTCTTCTGCTCCACCATCAGCTCCTGAATCAACGACACCAGACGGGCCAACGCCGCTTCGCGATTCATCTCCTGGCTGCGGTACTCCTGGGCCTTGATCACCACCATGCCGTCGCTGGTAATGAGATGGTGGCTGGCTGCCAGCAGGCGCTCTTTGTACGCTTCCGGCAGGCTGGAAGCTTTGATATCGAAGCGCAGGTGGATCGCCGTAGAGGTTTTATTCACGTGCTGTCCACCCGCGCCCTGGGCGCGAATAGCGGTCAGCTCGATCTCGCTGTCGGGAATAGCGACGCTACGTGAAATCGCGATCATGCTGCGCTCTGCCAGGTTGTCAGATGGATCTCCACGTTGTTTTCCGCATCCGAGAGCCAGATTGCACCATCCTGAATGGTGGCCTGAAGCACCATGGTGCGGGAGGCAAAGGCGCTGAGCTGGGCCAGTTGCTCATCATCAAGATACCAGATGCTCAGGTTACTGAATCCAGACAGCTTGTTCTGATTCTGCTGCCACCAGACCTGTGCTGCCCGGCTGTTGTAGGTAAAGAGGGCCACCTCTTTCGACTGGGAGCAGGCTTTCTTGATGCGTCGCTCTTCCGGCAGCCCCAGCTCAATCCACAGATCGATCCCCATGTGATCGTTGCGCAGCCAGGCTTCCGGCTCATCTTCCGCGCTAAGCCCACGGCTAAACTGCAACCGCTCGTTGGCAAACTTGATCCACGCCAGCAGGCGCAGCATCATACGCTCCTGGGTTTCAGAAGGGTGGCGCGCCAGGGTTAGGGTGGCATCAAGAAACTGGTTGCGGTCCAGATCGGCCACGTTCACCGTCGCTTTATAAATGGTTGCTTTCAATGCCATGTTGTCGCTCCTTCGCAAAATAGCGCCTATTGTAGCAAACATTCAGCCCGCTGATATTGCTGGGATGAGTATGATATAGTCAGCTTGCGAAACAGAGTTTATCTTCGTAGGCTTAAACTTACATCCCACGGTGAAGTCAGTACACTGACAGGAGGGCATGTGGACAATTATTGTGAGTTAATACGCAAGCGGTATGCGGAGATTGCCAGCGGAGACTTAGGGTATATCCCGGATGCGCTGGGCTGCGTGTTAAAAGCGCTCAATGAAGTGGCATCGGACGATGTGCTTCCTGAGCCCGTCAGGGAAAAGGCAGCCTATGCTGCCGCGAACTTACTGGTGAGCGATTATGTCAATGAATGAAACGTATCAACCCATCAACTGCGATGACTATGACAACCTTGAACTCGCCTGCCAGCATCATCTGTTACTGACGCTGACGCTGAAAGATGGCGAAGAGCTCAAGGGCAAAGCCAGCGATTTAGTCTCGCGTAAGAACGTTGAGTACCTGCTCGTCGATGCAGCAGGTGAAACGCGTGAACTCCGTCTCGACAAAATTGCCAGCTTTAGCCACCCGGATATCGGCACCGTTGTGGTGAGCGAATCCTGATCCTGTTCCAGCGGGCAGCATGCTGCCCGTCATTTCCGCCACGTTAGCTGTAACCCCTCAGCGTTTTCCGCCAGCCCTGCCTGCGTCACAAACTGCCCTGCCGCCGCGATTGGCGTTTCGCCATAAAACAGGATGGGCGTGGTATCCCGCAGCCAGGGGGCGACCCCGAGCTCCTGCCACACTTTTTTCAGCTTGCGCCCGCCGTGGCGTCCTGCAATGTAGAGCATCCCTGGCGCATGAAAGCGCACCGTCACCAGCTCATTTGGCTGCGGCGGGCGAATATCGCCCCCCGGCATCAGCGCCAGCTCTCCCAGCCCGGCGGGTAGCGTCAGTGGCGCCAGGGTCGCGGGCCAGCAAATAACAGTTTGCCGCTGGCTGGGGGCGCTTTTCACCCACCAAAGCTGGCCCTGAAAGCGGCGGATCTCATGGGCTCCCAGCACCAGCCGCGGGGATGCATCTTCCCGGGCCAGGACCGCCTCCTGCCAGATGCGGGTCAGCAGATCCCGCGAGGGCATTGGCGCACCCAGACCGCTCAACCAACGGCGAAGAAGCGCCGCCCGGCGATTAGCGCTCATGGTCATCAAGGGCGCAACGGTTAATGCTCCTTCCATGCTGACCAGGCCCGCCAGCTCGTCTGCCAGCAGCTCGTCCAGAAGCTGCTCCTGCTCACCGCACAGCGCCGCGCTACGCGCTGCCGCGTTGGCAAAGTGCGGCCAGCGCTGCTTCAGCAGGGGCAGAACCTCCAGGCGGATAAAGTTGCGATCGTAGCTGGCGTCCTGATTACTCTCATCTTCGATCCAGCTTAGCCGATGGGCACAGGCCCACTGCTCCAGCGTCTCGCGGGTTTCATTGAGCAGCGGGCGCAGCAGCTGGGTGCCGTGGAAGGGCAGCTCGGCCGGCATGCCCGCCAGTCCCGCCGGGCCGCTGCCCCGTTTCAGAGCCAGCAGCAGCGTTTCGCACTGGTCATCCTGATGCTGGGCGGTAAGCAGCGCCTCCCCCGGCAGCAGCGCCTCGGCAAAGGCCTGATAGCGCGCCTTACGCGCCTGACCTTCAATCCCTAAACCGTCCGCCGCCAGCGTCACGTGGACTACGCTCAGGGGTATATCCCAGCGGCTGCATACCTGCTGGCAGTGGGCCACCCAGGCATCGGCGTTTGAGCTAAGCCCATGATGAACGTGGATCGCCCGCAGGGAGACGTCAGGCTGCTGAATGCGCCACTGCACCAGCTGGTGCAGCAGAACGGTGGAATCCAGCCCGCCGCTAAACGCCACCAGAAAACGGCGGCGGGCGTGCAGGCTTTGCATAAGCGTTGTAGGCGTCATTCCTGCTGGTACAGCTCCAGCGGCAGACCGTCGGGATCGCTAAAGAAGGTGAAGCGCTTGCCGGTAAAGGGATCGATACGCACCGGCTCGCACTCAACGCCGTGCTGTTGCAGGTGCGTCATCGCCCGCTCTACGTCGTCTACGCTGAAGGCCAGATGGCGCAGGCCGCAGGCCTCAGGGCGGCTGGGGCGCGCAGGCGGGAAAGGAAAGGAGAAAAGCTCAATCACATACTCGCCGTTCAGCGCCAGATCGCCCTTCCATGAGTCCCGCTCTTCACGATAGGCTTCGCTCTGCAGCGTAAAGCCTAAGATGTCGCAGTAAAACGCTTTGCTCTTTGCATAATCCGTCGCAATGATCGCGATGTGGTGAACCTTTTTTAAACCAAGCATAACCCCTCCTTTTTTCATGCCAACGTTACGACGCAGCGCATCCCTGCGCAAGGGGGTCAGGCCTGTTTTAAGACCCTTACCCGGTAAACGCCGTCCTCATCGCGCTTCGCACCGTGGATATCCGTTTCAAAACCAGGATAGTGGCGGCCGATGGCGCAGAGCATCAGCAGAAAATCGAGCACCGCCCGACTACGCTCGGTGATCATCTCCCCTGGCATCAGCAGCGGGACCCCCGGCGGATAGGGCAGGATCATATTGGCAGAGACTCTTCCCACCAGCGCCTCGAGCTCGACGGTCTCCACCTCGCCTTTGACCTGGAGCTGCCACGCCTGGTGCGGGGTCATGATCATATGCGGCAGCACGTCAAAGGCCTGGAGCATCAGGCGCGGCAGCTCGTGCTGGCAGATCAGCTTGTGGATCCCCTGGGCCAGATCCTGAATGCGCATGTTGCGGTAGAAGTCGGGATCCTCCGCGTAGAGGTCCGGCAGCATGTTCTTCACCCGCAGGTTGAGATCGTAGGCGCGTTTAAACTCCATCAGACCGCGCAGCAGCCCCATCGCCCGGGTTTTATCAATGCCGATACTGAACAGGAACAGCAGGTTGTAGGGGCCGGTCTTCTCTACCACCACGCCGCGCTCGTCGAGGAATTTCGCCACCAGCGCGGCGGGAATGCCCTCCTCACCCATGTTGCCCTGCTCGTCCATGCCCGGTGTCAGAATAGTCACCTTGACCGGATCGAGGAACATATGGTCGTCATCCGCCTCGCGGAAGCCGTGCCACGCCTCACCGGGAGCAACCGGCCAGCAGTCAGCCTCTTCAATATCCTCCGGCTGCCAGATATCGAAGAACCAGCCCTCCGCCTCGTCTTTCAGTCGCTGCACCTCTTTGCGGAAGTGGAGCGCGCGCTCGACGGAGCGGTTGATCAACCGCCGACCCGGATTACCCCGCAGCATCGCCGCGGCCGTCTCGATAGAGGCCACCAGCGGATAGCTAGGCGAGGTGGTGGTATGCATCATATAGGCTTCGTTAAAGGTCTCTTCGTCATATTCGCCTTTGACGTGGATCAGCGATGCCTGGGAGAACGCGGCCAGCATCTTATGCGTCGACTGGGTTTCAAAGAAGACTTTGCCCGGTACGCGATCGCCGCTCATGCTGCTCTTGCCTTCGTAGATGGGGTGGAAGTTGGTGTAGGGAACCCATGCCGAATCGAAGTGAATCGACGGCACATCCAGGGTCTCTTTGATCCAGTTGGTGTTGTAGAGCAGCCCGTCATAGGTGGAGTTGGTGATCACCGCGTGCACTGGCCAGCTGGCTCCGTGCGTTGCCGCCACCTTCTCTGTAATGCTCTCATGGCTAAACTCGCGGCGGGGAATGCCGCCTAAAATACCCAGCGCATTGCGTCCCGGCTTGAGCCAGATCGGCACCACATCGCTCATCATCAGCAGGTGGGCCAGCGACTTGTGGCAGTTGCGATCGATAAGCAGCGTGCTGCCGTCAGGCGCGGCATACATGCCCACAATCTTGTTTGAGGTCGAGGTGCCGTTGGTCACCATGTAGCTCTGCTCTGCGCCAAAGGTGCGGGCGATATACTCTTCGGCCTCCAGGTGTGGGCCGGTATGATCGAGCAGGGATCCCAGCTCGGTCACGGAGATCGAGACATCGGCCTTGAGGGTATTGCCGCCGAAAAAGTCATAAAACAGGCAGCCTACCGGGCTTTTCTGGTAGGCGGTGCCGGCCATGTGCCCGGGAGTACAGAAGGTATACTTGCCCTCTTTCACGTAGGTGAATAGCGAGCGGGTAAAAGGCGGCGTTATCTGGTCCAGATACTCATTAGTATACTGGCGGATACGCGTCGAAATGCTGTCGGCTACGCCCAGCGCGTACTCAAAAAACCAGAGCGCCATACGCATATCGTGGGCGCTGACGTCCATCGTGGAGTGGGTATTGATAAAGGCGTAGAGCGGTAGATACTCGTTGAGCTGGTTGATGTCGCTGCACAGATCCAGGCCATGCTGGTCCCAGTCAAAGATGACGCCGCAGATGCGCGGGTTGTGTTCGATGAGTTTTAACAGGTCGTTGCTGCTGGTGGGGTAGATGAGCTGGAAACCCTGCTGCTCCAGCGCAAGGTGAAGCTCTTTGAGGGGCTCGTCTTTATAAAAAACGCCCTGCTGCCCCATGATGGCGATGATATTCAATGCTTACCTCCGTGCGAATTCACAGGTAAGCATAGTTGAGGCGAGCGGGTTTTGTAGGCCGGGCACGCGTGAGCGCCGCCCGGCATTCTACAGAGATCAGGCGTAGCCATAGCTCATCAGGCGCTGGTAACGACGGTCACGCAGCTCCTCTTTGTTCAACACGTCCAGATCGGCCAGATCCTCCAGCAGCTGCGCCTTCAGCGACGCGGCAATGGCCTCTGGGTTGCGGTGCGCGCCACCCAGCGGCTCTGGAATGATGGAGTCGATCAGCTTCAGCTCTTTCAGACGCGGAGCGATAATGCCCATCGCCTCTGCCGCCAGCGGCGCTTTATCGGCGCTCTTCCACAGAATAGACGCACAGCCTTCCGGGGAGATAACCGAGTAGGTGCTGTACTGCAGCATGTTAACTTTGTCGCCCACGCCGATAGCCAGCGCGCCGCCGGAGCCGCCTTCACCAATAACGGTGCAGATCACCGGCACGTTCAGACGCGACATCTCACGCAGGTTGCGGGCGATGGCTTCAGACTGGCCGCGCTCTTCCGCACCTACGCCTGGGTAAGCACCCGGGGTGTCGATGAAGGTGATGATCGGCATGTTGAAACGCTCGGCCATCTCCATCAGGCGCAGCGCTTTACGGTAGCCCTCCGGCGCTGGCATACCGAAGTTACGGCGGATTTTTTCTTTGGTTTCACGCCCTTTCTGATGACCAATGATCATCACCGGACGCCCGTCCAGACGCGCGATACCGCCCACGATGGCTTTATCGTCAGCGTAGGCGCGGTCACCGGCCAGCTCGTCGAACTCATCAAACGCCAGGCGGACATAATCCAGGGTGTACGGACGCTGTGGATGGCGCGCCAGTTGCGCGACCTGCCATGCGCCGAGATCGGCAAAGATTTTGCGCGTCAGCTCTACGCTTTTTTCGCGCAGACGATGCACCTCTTCGTCGATGTTAATATCCAGTTTTTCATCCTGGCGGCTCACAGCCGTCAGGGAATCGATTTTCGCTTCCAGCTCGGCGATCGGCTGTTCGAAATCAAGGAAATTCAGACTCATAGTATTCCTGTATTAGTCAAACTCTAGTTCCACCTGCTCCGAGCCAACCAGGCCACGCAGATCGTTAAGTAAACGATCGCTCGGAGAGACGCGCCATGTTGCACCAAAGCGCAACCGGGCGCGCGCATCCGCTCTCTGGTAGTAGAGATGCACTGGAATTGTTCCCGAACGGTGGGGTTCCAGAGACTGACGGAGTCGGTTTAAAAGCTGGTCATCAATTTGCCTGTCCGTCAGCGAGATAGCAAGCCCGCGAGCATATTTTTCCCGGGCTTCGTCAATGTCCATCACTTCGCGGGCGGTCATTTTAAGCCCCCCGCTGAAGTCATCAAAGCTGACCTGTCCGCTGACGATGAGTATGCGGTCTTTTTCCAGCAATTGCTGGTATTTATCCAGCGCGTCGGTGAATAACATTACCTCCAGACGGCCGGAACGGTCATCCAACGTACAGATACCGATACGATTGCCGCGCTTGGTGACCATAACCCGCGCCGCAATGACGAGCCCCGCAGCGGTGGTGATCTTACCACGCTCTGTGGGGTGCATGTCTTTGAGCCGAAGCCCGCCGACATAGCGCTCAATCTCTTTTAAATACTGGGTAATCGGGTGGCCCGTCAGGTAGAGCCCCAACGTCTCACGCTCCCCGTCCAGCACCACCTGCTCTGGCCAGCGCTGGCAGTTGGCATAGGACTGCTCGATCTGCGCCGGCTCCTCCGCCAGCACGCCGAACATATCCGCCTGACCGATTGCCTCTGCCTTGGCATGCTGATCGGCGGCCTTTAGCGCATCGTTCAGCGAGTTCATCAGCGCGGCACGGTGCGGCCCAAGGCGGTCAAACGCCCCGGACATAATCAGCTTCTCCAGCACCCGACGGTTAAGCTTTTTGGTGTCGGTGCGGGCGCAAAGGTCGAACAGCTCACGGAAGTAGCCGTCTTTATTTCGCGCTTCCAGAATGGCTTCAATCGGGCCTTCACCCACGCCCTTGATTGCGCCGATCCCGTAGACAATCTCGCCGTCGTCGTTAACGTGAAAATGGTACAGCCCGGAGTTGATATCCGGCGGCAGGATCTTTAACCCCATCCGCCAGCACTCATCCACCAGCCCGACCACCTTCTCGGTGTTGTCCATATCCGCCGTCATGACCGCCGCCATAAACTCAGCGGGATAGTGGGCCTTCAGCCACAGCGTTTGGTACGACACCAAAGCATAGGCAGCGGAGTGCGATTTGTTAAATCCGTAGCCGGCGAATTTCTCTACCAGGTCAAAGATTTTGATCGCCAGCTCACCGTCAATTCCGTTCTTTCTCGCCCCGTCTTCAAAGACCGAGCGCTGCTTGGCCATCTCTTCTGGCTTCTTCTTACCCATCGCACGGCGCAGCATGTCCGCGCCGCCCAGCGTATAGCCGGAGAGCTCCTGGGCAATCTGCATCACCTGTTCCTGATAGAGGATAATGCCGTAGGTCGGCTCCAGCACTGGCTTCAGGCACTCGTGCTGCCACTGCACATCAGGATAGGAGATCTCTTCCCGGCCGTGCTTACGGTCGATAAAGTTATCTACCATCCCGGACTGCAACGGACCAGGGCGGAACAGGGCCACCAGGGCGATCATATCTTCGAAGCAGTCGGGCTGCAGGCGTTTAATCAGATCCTTCATGCCGCGGGATTCAAGCTGGAAGACCGCGGTGGTCTCCGAGCGCTGCAGCATATCAAAACTTTTCTTGTCGTCGAGGGGGATGGCGGCGATATCAATCGGCTCCAGCCCCTGCTTCGCCCGGCGCGGGTTAATCATCTTCAGCGCCCAGTCGATGATCGTCAGCGTACGCAGGCCGAGGAAGTCAAACTTCACCAGCCCCGCATATTCCACGTCGTTCTTATCAAACTGGGTCACCGGATGCTGCCCGGCTTCGTCGCAGTAGAGCGGCGCAAAATCGGTAATTTTGGTTGGGGCGATCACCACCCCACCGGCGTGCTTACCGGCGTTACGCGTCACCCCTTCCAGCTTGCGCGCCATGTCGATGAGGGCTCTGACCTCTTCATCGGCCTCGTAGATCTCCGGCAGCTGCGGCTCGGCCTCGAAGGCTTTTGCCAGGGTCATGCCCGGATCCGGCGGTACCAGCTTGGAGATGCGATCCACAAAGCCGTAGGGGTGGCCCAGCACGCGGCCCACGTCGCGGATCACCGCTTTCGCCGCCATCGTACCGAAGGTGATAATCTGTGACACCGCCTCGCGACCGTACATCTCTGCCACGTGGTCGATAACCTGGTCGCGTTTCTCCATGCAGAAGTCAACGTCGAAGTCAGGCATCGAGACACGTTCCGGGTTCAGGAAGCGTTCGAACAGCAGGTCAAATTCCAGCGGATCGAGGTCGGTGATCTTCAGCGCATAGGCGACCAGCGAGCCTGCACCGGAACCACGCCCTGGCCCTACCGGGACGCCGTTATCCTTCGACCACTGGATGAACTCCATTACGATCAGGAAGTAGCCCGGGAAGCCCATCTGGTTGATCACTTTCAGCTCAACGTCGAGGCGCTCATCGTACGCGGGGCGCTTCTCGGCGCGCACCGCCGGGTCCGGGAAGAGGAACTCCAGACGCTCCTCCAGCCCCTCTTTCGACTTCAGGACCAGGAAATCTTCGGTGGTCATGTCGCCGGTGGGGAACTGCGGCAGGAAATACTCGCCGAGACGCACGGTGACGTTGCAGCGTTTGGCGATCTCGACGCTGTTCTCCAGCGCTTCCGGGATATCGGAGAAGAGCTCGCACATCTCCTCTTCGCTGCGCATATACTGCTGCGGCGAATAGAGGCGCGGGCGCTTGGGATCGTCGAGGGTAAAACCGTCGTGAATCGCCACGCGAATTTCGTGGGCGTCAAAATCGCCGCTGTCGATAAAGCGGACGTCGTTGGTCGCCACGACCGGCAGACCACGCTCCTGGGCCAGCTCTACCGCCGCGTGCAGGTAGCTCTCTTCGTCAGGACGGCCGGTACGGATCAGCTCCAGATAGAAGCGATCCGGGAAGTGGGTCTCGTAGAAGCTCACGCACTGATCCACCAGCGCCGCGTTGCCGCGCAGCAGGCTTTTGCCCACGTCGCCCATACGTCCGCCGGAGAGCAGGATCAGCCCCTCGTTCATCTCCGCCAGCCACTCCCGGTCGATCCACGGCCCCAGCGCGCCGTAGCCACGCTGGTAGGCACGCGAGATGAGCAGCGTCAGGTTCTGGTAGCCGGTGTTGTTGGCCGCGAGCACCGTAATTTGGGTAAACTCGTCGCCCATGATATCGCTCTGGACATGAAAATCCGCCCCAACGATTGGCTTAATCCCTGCCCCGTGGCCCGTTCCGTAGAACTTAACCAGACCGCAGAGGTTGGTAAAATCGGTGATCGCCAGTGCAGGCTGACCCAATGCGGCCGCCTTTTTTACCAGCGGCCCGGTCTTAGCCAGCCCATCGATCATGGAGTAGTCGCTGTGCACCCGTAGGTGGACAAAACGTGGTTCAGCCATCTTCTTCCAGTTTACTTAGTTTACTGCAGCAATCAGGAGACCAGCCCCAGTGCGCGTTTTACTGGCGCAAAGCTACGCCGGTGATGCTCTGTCGCGCCGTGCTCCGCCAGTCTCTCCAGGTGGAAAGCGGTCGGATACCCTTTATGCTGCGCAAAGCCATATTGAGGGAACGTCAGGTCAAGCGCAGCCATCTCGGCATCGCGCGTGACTTTGGCAATAATGGAGGCCGCGCTAATTTCCGCTACCCGGCTATCCCCTTTCACCACCGCCATGGAAGGCATAGGCAGGGCCGGACAGCGGTTGCCGTCGATCAGCACGTATTCGGGAACAACGGATAGCCCGGCCACGGCGCGCTGCATTGCCAGCATGGTCGCATGCAGAATGTTCAGCTCGTCAATTTCATGCGGCTCGGCGCGGCCCAGACTCCAGCATAGCGCTTTTTCCTGAATCTCAGCAAACAGCGCCAGGCGGCGTTTTTCACTCAGCTTTTTGGAGTCGTTCAGGCCGATAATGGGCCTGGCAGGGTCAAGGATCACCGCCGCCGTAACGACCGCGCCGACCAGCGGGCCACGGCCTACCTCATCCACACCCGCCACTAAGTGGTGGTGCGGATAGATAAATTCATTCATTTTGCTAGCTCCAGCACAGCATCCGCCGCCTGTTCGTCTGCATTGCAGCGGATCTGCTGATGCAGTTCACGGAAGGTGTCATGCATGGCGTGGCTGGTGTTGCCCCGGGCCAGCAGCGGCAGCAGCGCATCCGCCAGCAGCTGCGGCTGACACTCGTCCTGCAGCAGCTCTTTCACCAGCTCGCGCCCGGCCAGCAGGTTAGGCAACGAAACGTAGTCGGTTTTCACCAGCCGTTTTGCCAGCCAGAAGGTAAACGGCTTCATGCGATAGCCGACAACCATCGGGCATTTTGCCAGCATGCACTCTAGCGCGGCGGTACCGGAGGCCAGCAGTGCGGCGTCGCTGGCCACCATCGCCTCGCGGCCTTTGCCATCCAGCAGATGAACCACCAGATCAGGCGCAACCTCGGCTTTGATGCGTTCGAACTGCTCCCGGCGCTTAGCGTTGACCAGCGGCACGACCACTTCTAAATCAGGATAGTGCTGGCGCAGGATCTGCGCGGTGCGCAGGAAGTCAGCGCTGAGCATCTCGACTTCCGCGCCGCGGCTGCCTGGCAGCAGGGCCAGACAGTGGGCGTCGTGCGAAAGCCCAAGCGCGTCGCGCGCGGCATTTTTATCGGGATCCAGCGGCATGGCATCTGCCATGGTATGTCCGATAAAGCGGCACGGCACGTTAAAGCGGTCATAAAACGCTTTTTCGAAAGGCAGGAAAGCCAGCACCAGATCGGTGGATCTGCCTATTTTGAAAACGCGTTTCTGTCGCCAGGCCCAGACAGAGGGGCTGACGTAGTGAATCGTTTTAATACCCTGCTGTTTGAGGTTGCCCTCAAGGGTAATGTTGAAATCCGGGGCGTCGATGCCGACAAAAACGTCCGGCTTAAGCGCGGTAAAGCGGCGGGTCAGATCGGCGCGGATATGCAAAAGGCGACGCAGTCGGCCCAGGACCTCTACGATACCCATCACCGCCAGCTCTTCCATCTCGTACCAGGCCTCGCAGCCCTCGGCCTGCATCAGCGGGCCTGCCACGCCGACAAAGCGGGCATTGGGCACGCGCTGCTTGAGCGCACGGATAAGACCGGCACCAAGAATATCGCCGGAGGTTTCTCCGGCGACCAGGGCAATCGTAAGCGGACGATCGTCAACCATTAACGGATCAGGCCCCGCGTCGAGCGCTCAAAGAACTCGCTGAACGCGCGGACTTCCGGGTGCGCTTCCGCCAGCTCGGCGATCTCCGGCTTAACCTCTTCCAGCGTCTTACCGCTGCGGTAAAGCAGCTTGTAGGCGTTGCGAATGGCAATCAGCGCTTCACGGCTGAAGCCGCGACGTTTCAGCCCTTCGATGTTAACCCCGAACGGCGTGGCGTGGTTGCCCTGGGCAATCACATACGGTGGCACGTCCTGGGCAACGCCAGAGCAGCCGCCCACCATCACGTGCGCACCGATGATGCAGAACTGGTGCACCGCCGTCATGCCACCGATGATGGCATGATCGTCGACCGAAACGTGGCCCGCTAACGTCGCATTGTTAGCGAGGATACAGTTGTTCCCTACCGTACAATCGTGCGCAACGTGTGCGTTGATCATCAGCAGGTTACCGCTGCCCACCTTCGTCAAACCACCGCCCTGTTCGGTACCACGGTGAATGGTTACGCTTTCGCGAATGCGGTTACGATCGCCAATTTCCACCCGGGTCGGTTCGCCAGCATATTTGAGATCCTGGTTCACTTCACCGATGGAGGCGAACTGATAGATCTCGTTGTCGCGACCAATTTTGGTGTGGCCATTTACGACAACGTGAGACTTCAGTACGGTACCCTCACCAATTTCAACATGGGGTCCAACAATACAGAACGGGCCAATGTGGGCGTTAGCGCCAATAACGGCACCCTCTTCCACGATGGCGGTAGGATGAACAAAGGCAGTTTTATCAATCACGTATCAGGCCTCCCGGCTACGTGCACACATCATAGTAGCTTCACAAACAACTTTACCGTCGACCGTTGCCACGCCTTTAAAGCGGGTCAGACCACGGCGCGTTTTCTCAAACGTGACTTCCATGATCATCTGATCTCCTGGCACTACCGGACGTTTGAAGCGGGCTTCATCGATACCGGCAAAGTAGTACAGCTCACCAGGTTCCAGTTTTCCTACGCTTTTAAATGCCAGAATGCCGGTGGCCTGAGCCATGGCTTCCAGAATCAAAACGCCTGGAAAAATCGGTTTACCAGGGAAGTGGCCCTGGAAAAAGGGTTCATTAACCGAAACATTTTTTACTGCGCGCAGAAAACGACCTTCTTCGAAATCCAGCACGCGGTCAACCAGTAAAAACGGGTAGCGGTGCGGCAGAAGCTCTAAAATCTCTTCAATGTGCAGAGTATGAGTGTCAGTAGTCAAAATACTCTTCCTGTCAAAAAAATACTGAATGGCAATAATAACACGGCCTGCGGCAATCTAATGCCGTCAGGCCGAGAAGTTTGGGCGTAAAACGGGTGAATTATTCGTCTTGCGACACGACCTTGCGCTCAAGAGCCTTGAGACGCTTGCTCATGTCATCAATATTCATCACCAGCGCTGCTGTTTTTCGCCAGGTTTTATTGGGTTGCAGCGGGATACCTGATGAGTAGACGCCCGGTTCAGTAATGGGACGCATCACCATCCCCATGCCCGTTACGGTGACCTTATCGCAGATTTCCATGTGACCGTTGATCACGCTCGCACCGCCAATCATACAGTAGCGGCCTATTTTTAAACTGCCCGCCATGATGACGCCGCCAGCAACTGCGGTATTGTCGCCAATCACGACGTTATGTGCAATCTGACACTGATTATCAATGATAACGCCGTTGCCAATAATGGTGTCGTCAAGTGCACCACGGTCAATGGTGGTACAGGCACCGATCTCAACACGATCGCCGATGATCACCCGGCCAAGCTGGGGGATCTTCACCCAGTTGCCGCGATTGTTGGCATAGCCAAAGCCATCCGCACCGATCACGGTGCTGGACTGAATAAGGCAATTTTCACCGATTTCAATCTCGTGGTAAATGGTCACGTTGGCCCACAAACGCGAGCCTGCACCGATTTTTGTCTTTTTACCCACGAAGCAGCCTGCGCCAATCACCACGTTATCGCCCAGCTCGACGTCTGATTCGATAACGGCGTTTGCGCCAACAGAGACATTTTTACCCAGCTTCGCCGTGGGATCGATCACCGCACTCGGGGCGATGTCCTGCGCCGGCTGCGGCGTGGTATCAAGAATTTGTGCCATTCGGGCATACGTCAGGTAGGGGTTTTTCACTACCAGCGCAGGGCCGTGGGCAAAGGGAAGGTCGTCCTGCGTCATCACGACAGCAGAGGCCTGGCAAGCAGCCAGATGTTCACGGTATTTTGGATTTACCATGAAGGTGATTTGACCTGCTTTAGCGGACTGCATGGACGCAACGCCGGTGATGGCGATATCGCCATCACCGTGTAACTCTGCATCCAACTGTTGAGCTAAATCAGACAGTCGAATTGTAGACATTACTTATTTAACCTGTTTCAGCACATCAGCGGTGATGTCTTTTACGTCACTGCTGTTGTAAGCAACGGTATTTGCGTCAACAACCAGATCGATGCTCTGGTCGGCTGCCACTTTTTTCACAGCAGACTGGATACGGTTAACCAGTTTGCCACGCTCTTCGTTGGAACGACGCGCACGATCCTGCTCAAATGCCTGTGCTTTCTGAGAGAAAGCCTGGCGCTGAGACATGATGTCTTTTTCCATCTTGCTACGATCGGACGCTTTCATCGTTGAGCCGTCACGCTGCAGACGCTGCATTTTACCCTGCAGATCGTTTTCCTGGCTCTGCAGTTCACTGGCGCGGCCTTTGAACTCGTTTTCCAGCGTTTTGGACACACCGGTAGTCTGAGCGACCTGCTGGAACAGGCTGTTCATGTTAACGATCGCAATTTTGTCCGCTGCCTGAGCAGAGGTAACCATCGCTAAACCGAGACCCGCAGCTAATAACCACTTTTTCACAATAAACTCCTTACCATCCCAATGTATCCGTAGATACCGTTCTTTGCGTGGCGAGGCGACCTCTCGATCGCCTGCATCAGCGCTACACTACCTGTGCATTCCGTTGCGCAGCGCAATTACCAGGTTTTACCAATGTTAAACTGGAACTGTTCTGCTTTGTCTCCTTCGTATTTCTTAAACGGCTGGGCGTAGGAGAAGACCAACGGCCCCAGCGGAGACATCCATTGTAGTGCAACACCCGCAGACATACGGATGTTGCTCGGATCGCTATAGTCCGGCACGCCAGCATTTCTCGTCGCTGTCGTATCTTCCCAGTTAGTATCCCACACCGTGCCCGCATCCCAGAAGACCGAGGTACGGATCGAGTTAGCATACTTCTCGCTCACGAACGGCGTCGGAGTGATCACTTCCAGGCTGGCGACGCCCATGGCGTTACCGCCGACAGCATCATCAGACTTACAGAGAGCGCCTGGCTGGCTCGTCTGGCAGTTCTCCTGGTTGTTACCACCGTAGTAGACCGCTTTCGGACCGATGTTGTTGGACTGGAAGCCACGCACGGTGCTGGAGCCGCCGGCGTAGAAGTTCTCATAGAACGGCATCTCTTTGCCGCCTAAGCCATCACCGTAGCCCCAACGGGTACGGCCCAGAACCACCCACTTGTGATCGTCATCCAGCGGGACGTAGGTCGCGGTGTCCAGGGTAACCTTGTAGAACTCGTTATCCGAACCCGGTACGGTGACCTTACCGTTCAGGTTGACGCGCGAGCCGTCCGTCGGGAAGTAGCCGCGGTCAAGATGGTTGTAAGTCCAGCCGTAGTTAAAGGTGAAGTCGTCTGCGCTGTAGCCGTTATCGTTGTCCTGGGTGTTGGCGCTCTGCCCCACCGAGTCGAGATAACGCCACATGGCCACCTGCGGCTCCATGTTGGAGAGGTCGTTGTGCACGTAACCTAAGCCGAGGCGCAGGGTATTGTACTCGTTGACCGGGAAGCCCAGCGTACCGTCAAGGCCGTAGCTCTTGTTGGTGTACGACGACAGGTCCGCATCATCCGCTTCGAAGTCATTATAGAAGATACGACCACCGAGGCTCACGCCGTCAACGGTGAAGTACGGGTTGGTCACAGACAGCTCAGAGTAGGTCTGATAGTCGTTCTTGGTGCCGTTGATCCCGACCGAGTAACCGGTACCCAGCCAGTTATCCTGCTGGACGCCGACCTGGAAGCTCACGCCGCTCTCGGTGCCGTAGCCTACGCCGAAGTTGAAGCTACCGGTGTTACGCTCTTTGACCTTGTAGACCACGTCAACCTGGTCCGGGCTGCCTGATACGCGCTGGGTATCGGTATCCACCGTTTCGAAGTAGCCGAGACGGTTCAGACGCTCTTTACCCTGATCGACCAGATCGCTGCCCAGCCATGCGCCTTCCATCTGACGCATTTCACGGCGCAGAACGGCATCTTTGGATGTATCGTTACCCTCAAAGCGGATCTTGCGCACGTAGTAGCGGTTGCCCGCATCGACGTTGACGTGCAGCTTCACGGTCTTATCCGCGTCGTTGATCTCAGGCTGAGACTGTACGCGCGGGTAGGCGTAGCCATAGCGACCCAGAAGCTTCTTGATGTCGTCTTCCATCTTGGTCACTTTGGTGCCGTTATAGAGCTCGCCTGGCTGAATTTTCGTCAGGCTCTCAATTTCGGCGGAGTGGCCGGCCAGGTTACCGCTGACTTCAACGCTGGAAAGCTTGTACTGATCGCCTTCGGTGACGTTAACGGTAATGTAGATGCCTTTTTTGTCCGGCGTCAGGCTGACCTGAGTAGAGTCGATGTTGAAACGCGCGTAGCCACGATCGAGGTAGTAGCTGCGTAACGTTTCCAGATCGCCTGCCAGCTTCTGCTTCTGGTATTTGCGATCGCCTACCACGTTCCACCACGGCACTTCATCGCGCAGCTGGAAGGTTGAGATCAGCTCTTCGGTACTGAATGCATGGTTACCGACGATGTTGATCTGCTGGATTTTGGCGGAGACGCCCTCCTGGAAGACCAGCTTCAGGTCGACGCGGTTACGCGGCAGCGGCGTAACGACCGCTTTCACGCTGGCGCTGTACTTACCGACGCTGTAGTAGAAATCTTCCAGACCTTTTTCGATATCGGCCAGGGTGGTGCGGTCAAGTGATTCACCCACGCGCACGCCGGAGGCTTCGAGGTTCTGCTTCAGCATGTCATCTTTTACGGACTTGTTGCCCGAAAAGGTGATGCTGGCAATAGTAGGACGCTCTTTAACCTGCACGAGGAGCGTATCACCATCGCGCAGGACGCGAACGTCCTCGAAGTTGCCGGTGGCAAACAGCGCACGGATAATATTACTGATGTCTTCATCAGTCACCGTGTCACCCTGACGCACTGGCATACTGAGGAGGGCCGCACCAACGGCGACACGCTGTAAGCCTTCGAAATGAATATCCTTCACTACGAACCCTTCAGCACCGTATACGGTCGCGCTGCTAAACAGCAGCGACGCTATAAGCAACTTTTTCATCGCCATCGTTATTATGCGTTCTTCCTAACTAACTCTCATAACCGAGAGAAATCATTGAAAAGTGCAAGCCCCATTAACAGCACCAGCAAAATTGAGCCAATGCGATAACTAAAGTCTTGAACCCGCTCGGATACCGGCCCGCCTTTTAGCTTCTCTATCGCTAAAAACAGCAGGTGTCCCCCATCTAACACCGGTAGAGGGAACAGGTTGATAATCCCGAGGTTCACGCTGATTAAAGCGAGGAACATCAGGTAGTAGATCAACCCAAACTCCGCAGACATCCCAGCCCCTTGGGCGATCGAGATCGGCCCGCTGAGGTTGTTCAGTTTGACGTCGCCGGTGATCAATTTGCCCAGCATGCTGACCGTGAGCTTCATCAACTGCCAGGTTTTACCCGTGGCTTCGACAACGGCATCAAACGGCCCATACTGGCGTACTGTTTTATACTCTTCCGGCAGCGGGATAACCTTTGGCACGACGCCCGCAAACCCTTCATCCTTGCCGCTACCCGGTTTTGTATCTGGTATCAGGGTTAAAGACAAGGGAGTTCCCTGCCTTTCTATATCCAGCGCCAATGGTTTACCCGGATTATCGCGCACCAGGGTCACAAAGGTCATCCACTGCGTGATTGCCTGACCATCGACTTTAACGATCCTGTCGCCAGCTTGCAAACCCGCTTTACTTGCCGCCGACCCGGACTGCACCTCTGCCAGCACGGATTCAATCTGTGCCGCGCGTGGCTGGATGCCCAGCGACGCTACCGGATCCTGCTTGTCTGGCTCAAACGCCCAGTCGCGCAGATCCAGCGTCTTCTGCTGGCGGCTGTCGCTGCCAAAAGGCGCAACGCTAACGGTGGTCTGCTCATCGCCGATTTTATCCACCAGCTGCAGACGCACGGCATCCCAGTCTGGCGTTTCGATACCGTCAACGGCTTTAAGTTCCATCCCAGGGGCGATTTGTGCACTGGCGGCAATGGAGTTGGGCGTAATTTCACCAATAACCGGACGAACGCCAGGGACGCCGATGATGAACACCAGCCAGTAGGCAAAGATAGCAAAGAGGAAGTTAGCCACGGGACCCGCGGCGATCACGGCGGCGCGCTGGCCGATGGTTTTGTTATTAAAGGCGGTGTGACGCAGCTCGGGGATCACCGGCTCGACGCGCTCGTCGAGCATTTTGACATAGCCCCCCAGCGGGATGAGGGCGATAACAAACTCGGTGCCCTGCTTGTCGGTACGACGCCAGAGCGCTTTGCCAAAACCAATGGAAAAGCGCTCAACCCTGACGCCGCAGCGGCGAGCAACCCAGAAATGGCCAAATTCATGCACGGTAATTAGCACGCCCAGCGCAACAATAAACGCTGCCAGATTCCAGAGAATGCTCAGCATAAAATCATCCGTTAAATCGTCCCAAAGACCAGCAGCAGCAGGCAGGCAAACACCGGTACCGCCGCCGTCAGGCTGTCGATGCGATCAAGAATACCGCCATGTCCTGGAATCAGGTGTCCGCTGTCCTTAATTCCGGCTTCACGCTTAAACATACTTTCGGTGAGGTCGCCCAGCACCGACGCCAGCGCCGCGACAACCGAGCAGATCAACAGCGTAGAGAGCGTGACCTCAAGGTTTGCCCACATGCCGTAACCCCAGGAGATCACCGCCGCTGTAAACAGGCCGCCGATAAAGCCCTGCCAGGTTTTCCCCGGCGACACCTTCGGTGCCAGCTTATGCTTGCCGAACAGCTTGCCGAACATATACGCGCCGGAATCCGCGCCCCAGACGAGGATCATGACGTAGAGCAGCCACAGCGCACCGCTGTAGTGGTTGTCATCATAGTGCCAGGCGCGCAGGGCCAGCATGCCCCAGAAAAAGGGCACAATGGTCAGGATGCCAAACAGCAGGCGCAACGCCTTAGAGTGACGCCACAGCGCCGCCGAGGCAGGATAGAACAGCACCAGCAGCAGCGCAGCGATCCACCAGCCCAGCGAAGCCCATAGCGAGCCCTCAACCAGCGGCTGATGCACGTTATGGTGATACTCCGGGATCGTAAACAGCATCACCGCCAGCAGCAGGCCGCAGAGCACGGCCAGCCATACCCGCTGCGTGCGTGAAGTAAAGCCGCTAAGCTGGCCCCACTCCCATGCGGCCAGCATACAGACCGCGAGCGTGACCAGAGCAAACCCCACCGGGGGGAGTAAAAATAGCGCCGCAATGACGACGGGTATTAATACAAAAGCAGAAATCAGGCGATACTTCAGCAAAAGCTACCCCCATCAGGCTTTGTCGCCACCAGGCTCGGTGCCGCCGAAACGACGCTCTCGATTGGCAAAGGCATGCAGCGCACCTTCAAAGTCTTGTTCATCGAAATCAGGCCAAAGAACATCCGTGAAGTAAAGTTCAGCATAGGCAATCTGCCACAGCAAAAAGTTACTGATGCGGTGCTCTCCCCCTGTCCTTATCACTAAATCCACTGGAGCCAGTTCATGCATGCAGATTTGCTTACTCAGCGCCTCTTCATCAATTTGGTCCGGGCGTAACAGCCCTTCTTGTACCTGTACCGCTAACTGCTGTACTCCCTGAATAATATCCCAACGCCCGCCATAATTCGCGGCGATATTCAGCGTCAGCCCGCTATTTTGCGCGGTTAACGCCTCCGCTTTGCGAATACGCTCTTGCAGACGTGAGTTAAAACGGCTGGTATCACCGATGACGCGCAGGCGTACATTGTGACGGTGCAGGCTTTTTACTTCGCTATCTAGCGCCCACACAAACAGCTCCATCAGCGCGCTGACCTCCTGCGCCGGACGGTTCCAGTTCTCACTGCTAAAAGCATATAGCGTTAGCGCGTCGATGCCGTGGTTCGCAGCATAGGAGACTGCGCGGCGGACGGACTTCGCTCCGGCTTTATGTCCAAAGGCTCGTATCTTCCCTTGTCTTTTTGCCCAGCGACCATTGCCATCCATAATTATCGCCACATGGCGGCAGCCATGTGCTGGCAAATTCTCGCTTAAAGGAAGGTTCATTGACAACATAACGCGTTTTAAGTCCCTGAAAAGGATTTAGCGGTACTCAGAAATACTGAAGCCTTTACGTAAAAAAAGCCGTGTCAAACCACGGCTTACCTGACCGCTCCGGCCCTGAGACCAGCGATCGGGTGGCGCAGACTATATCACTGAAGCCGAACGCTAACAAATATCACGGCCATTCATGGCAGCAATATCACCGGCTTGCGAGATGGCTCACCTGATTCTGCGCCGTCTCGCGGGCCAGCGCGTCCACAGCCAGAACATCCTCGATGCTCTGCGGTTCGCGCAGATCCATACGTTCTAGTACGGATAGATTAAGGGCAGCGATATCGGTAAAGCGAATGCGCGAGTCCAGGAATGCGGCAACCGTCACCTCATTTGCTGCATTCAGCGCCGTTGTCGCAGCCTGGCCCTGTTCAAACGCCTCCATTGCCAGCTTCAGGCAGGGATAGCGGTCATAGTCCGGGGCTGCAAAGCTCAACGTGCTGAGCGAGCAAAAATCGAGGGCCTTCACTCCGGAGCTGACGCGATCCGGCCAGGCCATCGTATGGGCGATAGGCGTACGCATATCCGGCTCACCCAGCTGCGCTAACACGCTGCCATCCAGGTAACGTACCATGGAGTGGATCACCGACTGAGGGTGGATCAGCACTTCCATCTGGCGGGCAGAGGCGTTAAACAGCCAGCGCGCTTCAATATATTCCAGACCTTTGTTCATCATGGTGGCGGAATCAACGGAGATTTTACGTCCCATTGACCAGTTCGGATGGCGGCAGGCCTGATCCGGCGTCATTGCAGCCAGTTCAGACAGCGGCGTCTCACGAAAGGGGCCACCAGACCCGGTAAGCAGAATGGATGCGACGCCATTTTGCTCGAGGTCAGCGTACCCCAGGTTGCGCTGGAAGGGTTGCGGTAAACTCTGAAAAATGGCGTTGTGCTCGCTATCCACCGGCAGAAGCTGCGCCCCACTCTCTTTCACCGCCTCCATAAACAGGCGGCCACAGGTGACCAGCGACTCCTTGTTAGCCAGCAGCACCCGCTTCCCGGCGCGGATCGCCGCCAGGGTCGGCAGCAGGCCCGCCGCCCCGACGATAGCGGCCATCACCTGATCGACCTCCTCCAGCGCGGCCATGTCGCAGGCGGCCTGCTGGCCGCTCAGCACCTCGGTACGGCTGCCGTGCTGTGCCAGCGTCTCTTTGAGTTCGCGGGCGCTGGCGGCATCGTCCATCACCGCGTAGCGCGGCGTGAACTCCAGGCACTGCTCTGCCATACGGGCCACGTTTTTGCCAGCAACCAGCGCCGTGACGGCAAAGCGATCGGGATTGTGGCGAACCACATCAAGGGTACTGCAACCGATAGAGCCGGTTGAGCCAAGGAGGGTGAGCTGCTTCATGAGAGAGAGGTGTCCAAAGGTGGCTTAAGAAGAGCAACATAGCAAAACGCCGCCAGCAAAAACCTGAGGGGGCTTCTCTGAACGGCGTCTTGTTTAATCACGTGCGCGGGATCAGAACTGCATCAGTTCCGCTTCTTTTTCCGCCAGCGCCGCATCCACCTTCTTGATGGCTACGTCGGTCAGCTTCTGCACGTCGTCCTGTGAGCGACGATCTTCATCTTCGCTGATCGCTTTATCTTTCAGCAGCGCTTTCACTTTGTCGTTGGCATCACGGCGTACGTTACGTACCGCTACGCGTGCGCCTTCGGCTTCGCCACGCACCACTTTAATCAGGTCTTTACGACGCTCTTCGGTCAGCGGCGGCAGCGGAACACGGATGTCGGTGCCAGCAGAGCTTGGGTTCAGACCGAGGTCAGACGCCATGATAGCCTTCTCAACCGCCGGACTCAGCGAGCGATCGAACACGTTGATTTTCAGCGTGCGGGAGTCTTCAACGGTGATGTTAGCCAGCTGGCGCAGCGGTGTTGGCGTACCGTAGTACGGCACCATAATACCGTCGAGCAGGCTTGGGGAAGCACGACCGGTGCGCACTTTGCTGATTTGGGTTTTGAATGCTTCAACGCATTTATCCATGCGGACTTCGGCATCTTTTCTGATATCGTTAATCACGTTACGAATCCTTGAAAACTTGTCTCAGGCAGACCATACGCCAGCACGCCGTAAAGGAGTGCTAAGTATAGCCCCGTTTAATCTATGACACGGTAAAAAGTGTCTGATAAGAACCGCTTTACTGTTAAGGCGGAATCTTACCTCTATTTGTTGCTAACGGAAATTACTCCGTGATCAAAGTGCCCTCTTTTTCGCCCATTACCACGCGGCGCAGCGCGCCTGGCTTGTTCATGTTGAAAACACGAATCGGCAGCTTGTGGTCACGGGCCAGGGTAAAGGCCGCCAGATCCATCACCTTCAGCTCTTTATCCAGGACTTCGCTGTAGCTCAGCTGATCGTACATGGTAGCCGCCGGATCTTTTGCCGGATCGGCCGTGAACACGCCGTCGACTTTGGTCGCCTTCAGCACCACGTCCGCTTCGATCTCGATCCCGCGCAGGCAGGCTGCGGAGTCGGTGGTAAAGAACGGGTTACCGGTACCGGCCGAGAGGATCACCACCCGGTTGTTACGCAGCAGGCTGATGGCTTCAGCCCAGCTGTAGTTATCACACACGCCATTCAGCGGAATAGCGGACATCAGGCGGGCGTTCACATAGGCGCGGTGGAGCGCATCACGCATTGCCAGGCCGTTCATGACCGTTGCCAGCATACCCATGTGGTCGCCCACTACGCGGTTCATCCCCGCTTTCGCCAGACCTGCGCCACGGAAAAGGTTACCACCACCAATGACAACGCCTACCTGGATGCCCAACTCCACCAGCTCTTTGATCTCCTGAGCCATGCGGTCAAGGATGCTTGCGTCGATACCGAAGCCTTCGGTGCCCTGTAACGCTTCGCCGCTGAGCTTAAGCAGGATGCGTTTATAGACGGGTTTTGCATTGGTAGCCATGATTCTTTCCTGAGACGTTCAACGATTGAGAGGGGGTTAATTCCGGATACAACTTTTGTAGTATACAGCTTACGCTGGATACAAAAAGAAGCCGCCCTCAGGCGGCTTCTTTCAGACCACTTAAGACTGCTTGGACATGGCAGCAACTTCTGCTGCGAAGTCAGTCTCAACTTTCTCGATGCCTTCACCCACTTCGAAACGGACGAAGTTGGTCACGTCAGCGTTGTGCTCTTTCAGCAGCTGACCAACGGTTTTGCTCGGGTCCATTACGAACGGCTGACCGGTCAGAGAGACTTCGCCGGTGAATTTCTTCATGCGGCCTTCAACCATCTTCTCTGCGATCTCTTTCGGCTTACCGGACTGCATGGCGATGTCCAGCTGAACCTGGTACTCTTTCTCTACCACTTCAGCAGACACGTCTTCCGGCTTAACGAACTCAGGCTTGCTTGCAGCAACGTGCATTGCCAGCTGTTTCACCAGCTCTTCGTCAGCGCCGGTAGCAGCGATCAGAACGCCGATGCGCGCGCCGTGCAGGTAAGAGCCCAGCACGTCGCCTTCGAGGATTGCTACACGGCGAACGTTGATGTTCTCACCGATTTTAGCAACCAGCGCTACGCGCTCTTCTTCGAACTGTGCTTTCAGCACTTCAACGTCGGTAACTTTATCAGCAACAGCTGCATCCAGAACCTTGTTAGCGAACGCCTGGAAACCAGCGTCTTTTGCAACGAAGTCGGTCTGGCAGTTAACTTCCAGAATCACGCCATAGTTGCCGTTGATTTTGGTGATGATCACGCCGTCAGCAGCAACGTTACCTGCTTTTTTCGCTGCTTTGATCGCACCAGACTTACGCATGTTTTCGATTGCCAGCTCGATGTCGCCGTTCGCTTCAGTCAGCGCTTTTTTGCAATCCATCATGCCAGCGCCAGTACGCTCGCGCAGCTCTTTTACCAGGGATGCGGTAATTTCAGCCATTCTAAAATCCTCGGAAGATTTGACCTGCCTGGTCGTAAAACCAAACAGCCTTAAAAGTGAAAAAGGGGGCCATAAACAGGCCCCCTAACCAAACTCGGTACTACCTGCTCAATAAGGGGCTCAGAGAGCGTGCCTTATTATTCAGCTTCTACGAAGCTCTCTTCCGCCTGGGAAGCCAGATCCTGAGAACGGCCTTCACGAACGGTAGTAGCAACAGCGCTCAGGTACAGGCTAACTGCACGGATTGCGTCGTCGTTACCCGGGATAACGAAGTCAACGCCATCCGGATCGGAGTTGGTATCAACGATAGCAAATACCGGGATACCCAGGTTGTTTGCTTCTTTGATCGCGATGTGCTCGTGGTCAGCGTCGATAACAAACAGTGCGTCCGGCAGGCCGCCCATGTCTTTGATACCGCCCAGGCTGTTTTCCAGCTTGTCCAGCTCACGGGTACGCATCAGCGCTTCTTTCTTGGTCAGCTTGTCGAAGGTACCGTCCTGAGACTGAATTTCCAGGTCTTTCAGACGTTTGATAGACTGACGAACGGTTTTCCAGTTAGTCAGCATACCGCCCAGCCAGCGATGGTTCACGAAGAACTGATCGCAGCTGTTAGCCGCTTCTTTCACCGCTTCGCTCGCAGCGCGCTTAGTACCAACAAACAGGATCTTACCTTTACGGGAAGAGATCTTGTTCAGCTCAGCCAAGGCTTCGTTGAACATTGGTACAGTTTTCTCAAGGTTGATGATGTGAACTTTGTTACGTGCGCCGAAGATGAAAGGCTTCATTTTCGGGTTCCAGTAACGGGTCTGGTGACCGAAGTGAACACCAGCCTTGAGCATGTCGCGCATGGAAACAGTTGCCATGATTAAAACCTCTATATAAAAGTTGGGGTTATGCCTCCACGTATCCCATATCACCGACCCCAAAGGGCACCCCGGAATATGTGTCGATACGTGTGTGTTATTACACAAAGTGAGATTTGTGGCTCACGCTCCACAAGAAGGAACGGAAGTCCGGCGCGCTTTATACCATAAAATCGCCGCAGACTCCAACAGTTGTTGGCGTAGCGTGCTGCCAGAAATTCTCAATTTGGCAGGTTATGTCCCGGACTGGTAACATTGACAACACTTACACAATTATTGTCGATGACTTTTATTGTCAATGACGTCGACGCTAATGGACAGAATTCATGGCTATCCCAATTAAGACCCCGGAAGATATCGAAAAAATGCGCGTGGCGGGCCGCCTCGCTGCAGAAGTGCTGGAGATGATCGAAGCGCACATTAAACCAGGCGTAAGCACCGGCGAGCTGGATCGTATCTGTAACGATCACATCGTTAACGAGCAGCACGCGGTTTCCGCCAGCCTCGGCTACCACGGCTTCCCGAAATCCGTCTGCATCTCGATCAACGAAGTGGTGTGTCACGGTATTCCAGACGACGAGAAACGTCTGAAAGACGGCGACATCGTTAACATCGACGTTACCGTGATCAAAGACGGTTTCCACGGCGACACCTCGAAAATGTTTATCGTTGGCAAGCCGACCATTCTGGGCGAGCGCCTGTGTCGTGTGACCCAGGAGAGCCTCTACCTGGCGCTGAAGATGGTGAAGCCGGGCATCCGCCTGCGCACTCTCGGCGCGGCGATCCAGAAGTTTGTCGAAGCGGAAGGCTTCTCTGTGGTGCGCGAGTACTGCGGGCACGGCATTGGCCGCGGCTTCCACGAAGAGCCGCAGGTGCTGCACTATGATGCTGACGACGGCGGCGTAGTGCTGCAGGCCGGTATGGCCTTCACCATCGAGCCGATGGTCAACGCAGGCGACTACCGTATCCGCACCATGAAAGATGGCTGGACGGTAAAAACCAAAGACCGGAGCTTGTCGGCGCAGTACGAGCATACTATTGTGGTGACAGAGAACGGCTGCGAAATTATGACGCTCCGCAAGGATGACACCATCCCGGCGATACTCTCGCACAACGAATGATAAGAAGCCGGCGATTGCCGGCTTTTTTTATGGCGATAGCTTTTACTTATATTGGGGGCAGCGCAACGCGATATGAGCCACACTCTTTCAGAACAGTTAAGCCACACGACGCCCTCCCTCCCCGGCCAGCCTGCTAACCCCTCCTCCTGGCCGCAGAGCAGCCTGAACTGCGCGGATATTAAAGCGCATATCGATACCTTCCAGCAGTGGCTGGGCCACGTCTTTGACCAGGGCCTCTCTGCCGAGCAGCTCATTGAAGCCCGAACCGAATTTATCGATCAGCTCCTGCAGCGCCTGTGGGTAGAGTATGGCTTTGCAGAATACGGCGATGCGGCGCTGGTGGCAGTGGGCGGCTACGGTCGCGGCGAGCTGCATCCTCTCTCGGATATCGACCTGCTGATCCTCAGCCGTAAAAAGCTGCCGGACGAGCAGGCGCAGAAGATCGGCGAGCTATTGACCCTGCTGTGGGACATAAAGCTGGAGGTGGGCCACAGCGTGCGTACCCTGGAAGAGTGCCTGCTGGAGGGGCTGGGCGATCTCACCGTGGCCACCAACCTGATTGAGTCCCGCCTGTTGATTGGCGACGTCGCCCTCTTCCTTGAGCTACAGAAGCACATCTTTAGCGACGGCTTCTGGCCTTCAGAAACCTTTTTTGCCGCCAAGGTCACCGAGCAGACCGAGCGTCACCAGCGCTACCACGGCACCAGCTATAACCTGGAGCCGGATATCAAGAGCAGCCCCGGCGGCCTGCGGGATATCCATACCCTCCAGTGGGTGGCGCGTCGCCACTTCGGGGCCACCTCCCTGAGCGAAATGGTGGGCTTCGGCTTCTTAACCCAGGCCGAGCGCAACGAGCTTAATGAGTGTCAGCATCTGCTGTGGCGCATCCGCTTTGCTCTCCATCTGGAGATCAACCGCTACGATAACCGTCTGCTGTTCGACCGCCAGCTCAGCGTGGCCCAGCGGCTCAACTACCTCGGCGAGGGCAACGAGCCGGTAGAGCAGATGATGAAGGACTTCTATCGCGTCACCCGTCGGGTATCCGAGCTGAACCAGATGCTGCTCCAGCTCTTTGATGAGGCAATTTTGGCCCTCACCACCGACGAGAAGCCCCGCCCCATTGACGATGAGTTCCAGCTGCGCGGCACGCTGATCGACCTGCGCGACGAGACGCTGTTCATCCGCGAACCGCAGGCGATCCTGCGCATGTTCTACATGATGGTGCGTAACAGCAGCATCACCGGGATCTACTCCACTACCCTGCGCCACCTGCGCCACGCCCGCCGTCATCTGACCCAGCCGCTGTGCTACATTCCAGAGGCGCGGACCCTGTTCCTCAGCATGCTGCGCCACCCCGGCGCGGTGAGCCGTGGCCTGCTGCCGATGCACCGGCACAGCGTGCTGTGGGCCTACATGCCCCAGTGGTCGCATATCGTTGGCCAGATGCAGTTCGACCTCTTCCACGCCTACACGGTGGATGAGCACACCATTCGCGTGCTGCTGAAGCTGGAGAGCTTTGCGCAGGAGGAGACGCGGCAGAAGCATCCGCTCTGCGTCGATCTCTGGCCGCGCCTCACCCATCCGGAACTGATCTTAATTGCCGCCCTGTTCCACGATATCGCCAAAGGGCGCGGGGGCGATCACTCGGTGCTTGGCGCGGAGGATGTGCTGAAGTTTGCCGAGCTGCACGGTCTCAACTCGCGGGAGACGCAGCTGGTGGCCTGGCTGGTGCGTCAGCATCTACTGATGTCCGTCACCGCCCAGCGCCGCGATATTCAGGATCCCGAGGTGATCAAGCAGTTTGCCGAAGAGGTACAGACGGAAAACCGCCTGCGCTTCCTGGTCTGCCTGACGGTAGCGGATATCTGTGCCACCAACGAAACCCTGTGGAACAGCTGGAAGCAGAGCCTGCTGCGCGAGCTCTACTTTGCCACTGAGAAGCAGCTGCGTCGTGGCGTGCAGAGCACGCCGGATATGCGCGAGCGCGTGCGCCATCATCAGCTGCAGGCGCTGGCCCTGCTGCGGATGGACAACATCAACGAAGAGGCGCTGCACCACATCTGGGCGCGCTGCCGGGCGAACTACTTTGTCCGTCACAGCCCAAACCAGCTGGCCTGGCACGCCCGGCACCTGCTGCGACACGATCTCACCCAGCCGATGATCCTGCTCAGTCCGCAGGCGACGCGCGGCGGCACCGAGATCTTTATCTGGAGCCCGGATCGGCCCTACCTCTTTGCCGCCGTCTGCGCCGAGCTGGACCGCCGTAACCTGAGCGTTCACGACGCGCAGATCTTTACCACCCGCGACGGCATGGCGATGGATAGCTTTATTGTGCTGGAGCCGGACGGCAGCCCGCTCTCCCCGGATCGTCACCAGGCGATCCAGCAGGGGCTGATCCAGGCCATCACCCAGCGCAGCTGGCAGCCGCCGCAGCCGCGTCGCCAGCCGCCGAGGTTGCGCCACTTCACCGTCGATACCGAGGTTAACTTCCTGCCGACCCACACCGACAGAAAGAGCTTTCTTGAGCTTATCGCCCTCGACCAGCCGGGCCTGCTCGCCCGCGTCGGTCAGGTGTTTGCTGACCTCGGGATCTCGCTTCACGGGGCGAGAATTTCGACAATCGGCGAGCGAGTAGAAGATTTATTTATAATCGCTACTGCCGACCGGCGTGGTCTTAATAATGTGTTGCAGAAGGAAGTACAACAACGGTTGACAGAGGCCCTCAATCCAAACGATAAAGGGTAGTGTGTTTATTTATATGGAAAGAGTTTAACAATGCAGCAGTTACAGAACGTTATTGAGTCCGCTTTTGAGCGTCGCGCCGAGATCACCCCGGCGAATGTGGATACCGTGACCCGTGAAGCGGTAAACCAGGTGATTTCCCTGCTGGACTCCGGCGCGCTGCGCGTCGCCGAGAAGATCGACGGCCAGTGGGTAACGCATCAGTGGCTGAAGAAAGCGGTGCTGCTCTCTTTCCGTATCAACGATAATCAGGTTATCGACGGAGCGGAAAGCCGCTACTTCGATAAGGTGCCGATGAAGTTCGCCAACTACGATGAAGCGCGCTTCCAGAAAGAGGGCTTCCGCGTAGTGCCTCCGGCAGCCGTGCGCCAGGGCGCGTTTATTGCCCGCAACACCGTGCTGATGCCCTCCTACGTTAACATCGGTGCTTACGTTGACGAAGGCACCATGGTCGATACCTGGGCTACCGTTGGCTCCTGTGCGCAGATCGGTAAAAACGTTCACCTCTCCGGCGGCGTGGGCATTGGCGGCGTTCTTGAGCCGCTGCAGGCAAATCCAACCATTATCGAAGACAACTGCTTCATTGGTGCGCGCTCAGAAGTCGTTGAGGGCGTGATCGTTGAAGAGGGTTCGGTGATCTCCATGGGCGTTTACATCGGCCAGAGCACCCGTATTTACGATCGTGAAACCGGTGAAGTGCACTACGGTCGCGTTCCGGCGGGCTCGGTGGTGGTCTCTGGTAACCTGCCGTCAAAAGATGGCAAATACAGCCTCTACTGCGCGGTTATCGTGAAAAAGGTCGACGCGAAGACGCGCGGCAAAGTTGGTATTAACGAACTGTTGCGTACCATCGACTAATGCGCGATAAAAAAGCGGGGGCTACCCCGCTTTTTTTACATTTGCTGGTGGCCAAAATAGAATTTTTCGTTAATTATTCATAGGTTATGTTGAGCTTAAGGGTACCGCTATGTACGATAATCTGAAAAGTTTAGGCATTACCAATCCGGATGAAATCGATCGCTATAGCCTTCGCCAGGAGGCCAATAACGATATTCTGAAAATCTATTTTCATAAGGACAGGGGCGAGTTTTTTGCTAAAAGCGTGAAGTTTAAGTATCCACGCCAGCGTAAAACCGTGGTCGCCGACGGCGTTGGCCAGGGCTACAAAGAGGTTCAGGAGATCAGCCCGAACCTGCGGTATGTGATCGACGAGCTGGATCAGATCTGCCAGCGCGATCGCAGCGAGATCGACCTGAAACGGAAGATCCTCGACGATCTTCGCCACCTTGAGAGCGTGGTGACCAACAAGATCAACGAGATCGAATCCGACCTTGAGAAGTTAACGCGTAATAAGTAGCGGTTATACGCCGGGCGGCGCTGCGCTTGCCCGGCGTAATTCAGCCTATCTCTGCTCATCCAGCTGCAACGCAACATAGAGCAGCAGCCTGTCATCAAAATTCCCCAGATCCAGCCCGGTCAGCTCCGAGATACGGTTCAGGCGGTACTCCAGCGTATTGCGGTGTATAAACAGCGCCTTTGAGGTCGCCAGCGGCTGCACGTTGTGGCGAAACCATGCTGCCAGGGTTCGCCTGAGCAGACCGTTATTATCCATCGCCTTCAGGCGGGTCAGCGGACGCGCCAGCTCATTGGCCTGCCAGCCGCCGCGCAGGCTATCCAGCAGCACCGGCAGCATCAGATCCTGATAGAAGTAGCTCCGGCTCTCCGGCATACGCTGCTTGCCCACCATCATGGTAGTACGCGCTGTACGGTAGGATCGGGCAATGCTGCCCGGTCCGGTAAAATAGTTGCCCAGCGCGACGCGAAAGCGCAGCTGGCCGTTCTCTTTCATGCGGGCGATGAGCTGCTCTACGCGCTTGCGATGGTCTTCGGCATCCCAGCGGCCAAACGGATTGAGAGCGGGTTTCAACACCACCATCTCGGTCAGGGAGACGATGGCAATCAGGTTGTTACGCTCCGGTGTGGTAAGCGCATTTTGCAGCTGTTGTAGCTCGGCCATGGCGCTATCGACCCCCAGTTGACCGCTGTCGACCTCCACCACCGCCACCACGCGCGGCTGGTTCAAATCGATCCCCAGACGCTGCGCCCATTCGGTCAGGGCCGGCGTGTGCTCCTCGGCCTGGATCAGGTTCATCACCAGCTCCTCGCGCAGGCGGCTATCCTGGGCCAGGAGATGCATCAGGCGGGACTGCTCCAGCATCATCTCAGCGGTCATGCAGACCAGTTCGCCATACTTACGCAGCGTCTCCGGCTCGCCGGTCAGGCCGATGACCCCGACAATCTCCCCCTCCAGGCGCAGCGGCAGGTTGATCCCCTGGCGTACGCCGTGCAGGTGACGAGCCACCGCGTCGTCGATATCCACCACGCGTCCCTGAGAGAGCACCAGCAGCGCACCTTCGTGCAATTCCCCAATACGCTCCCGATCGCCGCTGCCAATAATGCGCCCGCGCGCATCCATTACGTTGATGTTGGTATCGATTATGCGCATGGTGCGCGCAACGATATCCTGCGCCATTTTGGTATCAAGATGCCAGCCAGCCATGTAATCCCTCCCCTGAGCAGATCACAAGAATAAGGGAGTTGCCAGCGCGCTGCATTGTGCAAAAGCACAAAGCACGATGCGGAAGTGTGGAGTTGTGGAAAGCCTCACAGATTCAGTGAGGAGACCCCTTCCCCGAACGGAGAAGGGGTAATGCGATTACTGCATCAGCAGGTAGAGAGTGGTATCGCCACGCTGGATATTCAGCGCCAGCACTGACGGCTTGCTGTCGAGGATCTTACGCAGTTCGGCGATGTTTTTCACCGGCTGCTGGTTTGCGCCGATGATCACATCGCCTTTTTTCAGGCCGATGCGCGCCGCCGGGCTGTTCGCCTTCACGCTGCTGACGGTGACGCCCTGGTTCTGGCCCGCGTTGCTCATCTCTGCGCCTTCAATGCCGCTGAAGATGGTGCTGGAATCCACCTGGTTCTGGCTGCTCTGCTGCAGTTCAAGGCTAACGGTAACCGGCTTGCCTTCACGCAGCAGGCCCAGCGAGACTTTGCTGCCGATCGGCATCGAGCCCACTTCCGCCCGCAGGGCTGCGAAGCTGCTGATTGGCTTACCGTTCAGGGAGGTGATCACATCCCCTGCTTTAATGCCAGCTTTCGCCGCCGATGAGTTCGGCATCACCTGGCTAACAAAGGCCCCGCGCTGGGCGTCAACCTTCATGGCCTTCGCCAGCTCAGAGTTCAGCTCGGTACCGAGAATACCCAGTTCGCCACGGCGCACCTGGCCATACTGCACCATCTGCGCGGTGAGGTTTTTCACCATGTTGCTCGGGATGGCAAAGCCGATACCGATGTTGCCGCCGTCCGGGGCGAGGATCGCGGTGTTGATACCGATCAGCTCACCGTTGAGGTTCACCAGCGCACCGCCGGAGTTACCGCGGTTGATCGCCGCATCGGTCTGGATAAAGTTCTCGTAGTTCTCGGCATTCAGGCCGCTACGGCCCAGCGCCGAGACGATGCCCGAGGTGACCGTCTCACCGAGGCCAAACGGGTTACCGATGGCCACCGTGTAGTCACCCACGCGCAGGGCGTCGGAGTCGGCGAGCTTAATGGCGGTCAGGTTTTTCGGATCCTGAATCTGGATCAGCGCCAGATCGGAGCGCGGATCTTTGCCCACCACTTTGGCGTCAAATTTACGCCCATCGCCCAGCTGGACCTTAATCGTGCTGGCATTATCGACCACGTGGTTGTTGGTCACGACATAGCCTTTCGCCGCATCAATAATAACGCCGGAGCCCAGCGCCATAAATTTCTGCTGCTGGCCACCGTCGTCAGCGCCACCCTGCCCGCCCTGACAGAAAGGCGAGCTCTGGAACGGAGAGCCCTCCTGGCAGAACGGTGAGTTTTCGCCAAAGAACTGCTGGAAGTTATGCCCCATGCGCGGGGTATTTACCGTGGTGCTGCCTTCAACGTTGATGCTCACTACCGACGGCATCACCTTTTCCAGCATCGGTGCCAGGCTTGGCATCTGCTGTGATGGCGGGATCGCTGAGGCGGTTTCGGCCGCTGATACCGACAGCGGGGACAGGGCTAAACCTAAACTCAGAGCCAGGGCACTCATTGCTAACGTGGTTTTTTTCATGTCGCTTAATCTCTATTTACTGATAACGCAAAACAGCGTGTAAGTATCGATAAGAGTCAATTTATAGCGCGAAGTTCCGGCATAACGTGTTGTTAAAAGTAAAAATTTATTGAGCGTCTTTACAATTGCTCAGATATTATTCAACCGCCATCAGCTGCCGGTACTCGTCCCAGGCATAGAGATCGGTCATGCCGCTGATATAGTCCTGAATAAGACGACAGCGGTAATAATATTCCAGCACCGGAAAGTCTGTTTCATCACGCGCTAGTTTGCTCACGGCTTCTACATAGGCCAGGCGGTGACGTCCTGAGAGCTTATGAAACAGGCGAGTTTCAATGGGGAAACGCTTCACCCGCTCTTTTTCCGCCAGCTCGGTAAAGTCCGCCAGCGTCATCTGCAACAGCGGGCGATAAATATCCAGCAGCCCGCTGATGACGCGATAGCCTTGCAGCTCCAGCTGTTCAACATCGGGGTGACAGAAGACATTTTCAACCGCTACGCTCTTATACAATTCAAGCAGTTGGCTGTAGCCGCTGTCGTCTTCCAACAGGGCATGGTTAAATTCGCCGGAGAAGATCTGCGGTAAATTATCTATAAAGCGCTGGGCGGCGTAGGGCACCAGCTTATTTAAGGTATTGACCCGCAGATACATAAAGAACTGATCTTCCGCGCTGCGGCTGAGGGAATTAGCCCGGGATTTATCCCAGGCATTCTCTACCACCTGAGAAAATAGCGATCCCTTTTCGTGCGGACCCCAGGCGTTATAGAGATGCTGATAGAGCTGCTCCACGGTAAATATGTTTTTCTCTACCGCATCTTCCAGATCGGCGACGCAGTAGGAGATATCGTCCGCAGCCTCCATCACCCACGTCAGCGGGAAACGGCTGTAAGTATCCAGATCCAGCTCTTTACGCAGCCGCGCCACGTACTCCTCTTCAGAGAAGTAGTAGCCCGGTTTTTTCATTAGATAGCTGTGGCTAGCAGGTGGCTCGCCCCGCCACCAGGCCGGGCGGGTATATTTCAGGATGCAGCCTACCTGCGCCCAGGTGAGGTTCATGCGCATCAGGGAGTGCACCAGCCGGATCCCCTGGGCGTTGCCCTCGAAGTGGCAGAGATCCTGGCGTACCTTGCGCCGCAGCTCGTTGGCCGCCTCCTCACCGTCGCGCAGGCGCAGGGAGACCACCTCGCAGCGATCGCCGGTCAACGGCTGGCTGGCGGCATCCTGCGGGTGCAGGCGCTGGCGAAACCAGTCGTTAATCGCCGCCTCGCCAAAGTGGCCGAACGGCGGGTTGCCGATGTCGTGCATCAGGCAGGCCATCTCAACGATGCTCTCAAAGGGGCCGGTGAGCTCGTCAAGCCCGTAGCGCTCCAGCAGCCGCATCTCCTTCAGGCGGCTAAGGATCTCTTTGGCGATATAGCGCCCTACCTGCTGTACCTCCAGCGAGTGGGTCAGACGGGTACGCACCGCCGCGTTGCGCTCCAGCGGGAAGACTTGGGTCTTCTGTTGCAGGCGGCGAATAGCGGCGGAGTTGACGATCCGGCCGCGATCGCTCTCGAAGATGCGTAACACTTCGCGTTCAGTTTTCACGCCCTGGGGTGACCGGTAGCGGCGATGCCAGTTAATCTTATTGCGGAAATCGATCTGTGCCATATCCTCTCCCCCTGAGCAATGCGCTTCCCCTTAAGCGCATGATAGACTATGCCCTCAAATCTGGCTTATCGCGAGTAAATCTATGAAAATCGGCATCATTGGTGCAATGGAAGAAGAGGTTGCGCTCCTGCGCGACAAAATCGAAAACCGTCAGACCCACAGCGTGGGCGGCAGCGAAATTTACACCGGCCAGCTGCACGGCGTTGACGTTGCGCTGCTGAAATCGGGCATTGGTAAAGTAGCAGCGGCAATGGGCGCAGCCCTGCTGCTGGAGCGCTGCCAGCCGGATGCCATTATCAACACCGGCTCCGCCGGCGGCCTCGCCCCGACGCTGAACGTGGGCGACATCGTGGTCTCCGACGAAGCGCGCTACCACGATGCCGACGTAACGGCATTTGGCTACGAGTACGGCCAGCTGCCAGGCTGCCCGGCGGGTTTCAAGGCCGACGAGAAGCTGATTGCCGTCGCGAAAGCCTGCATCGCTGAGCATAACCTCAACGCCGCCAGCGGGCTGATCGTCAGCGGCGACGCCTTTATCAACGGTGCTGCTGGTCTGGAAAAGATCCGCAGCCACTTCCCGCAGGCCGTGGCCGTTGAGATGGAAGCGACCGCTATCGCTCACGTCTGCCATAGCTTCGGTGTGCCCTTCGTGGTGGTTCGCGCCATCTCTGACGTGGCCGATCGTGAATCGCACCTGAGCTTTGACGAGTTCCTGGCGGTGGCAGCGAAGCAGTCCAGCCTGATGGTTGAAACCCTCGTGCAGAAGCTGGCGCGTGGCTAACCGCTGCGTTAGGGCGCTGGTCGCCCTGCTGCTGCTGGCGGCGGGGTCGGCGCTGGCCGCCCCCCGCGTAGTGACTCTCTCCCCGGCCAATACCGAGCTTGCCTTCGCGGCAGGGATCGCGCCGGTCGGGGTGAGCAGCTTCTCTGACTACCCGCCCGCGGCAGAGAAGATCGAGCAGGTGGCCAGCTTTCAGGGGATCAACCTTGAGCGCATCGTCGCACTTAAACCGGATCTGGTGCTGGCCTGGCGCGGCGGCAACGCCGAGCGGCAGGTCAACCAGCTAGCGGGCCTTGGCATCAAGGTGCTATGGATCGACGCCCAGACCGTGGAGCAGATCGCGGCAGCGCTGCGCCAGCTGGCCCCCTATAGCCCTGTCCCTGAGCAAGCTAACCACGCCGCCGACGCGCTGCTGGCCGACTACGCCGAGCTAAAAGCGCACTACGCCAGCGCCACGCCCAGGCGAGTATTTATGCAGTTTGGCAGCACCCCGCTCTTCACCAGCGCCAAAGGTTCAATTCAGAACGAGGTGCTGGAGCTGTGCGGAGGCGAAAATATCTTTGCTGCCAGCCGGGTACCCTGGCCGCAGGTGAGTCGTGAGCAGGTGCTAGCCCGCCAACCTGAGGCGATTGTTTTTGCAGGAAATGCTACTCAGGCCGCAGAGGTTGCGCAATTCTGGGATAAACAGCTCAAAATTCCACTTATTGTCCTCAATAGCGACTGGTTTGAACGCGCAAGCCCGCGTATTATCCTCGCCGCAAAACAACTCTGTACCGCGCTGGCGGCAGTGAAATAATCGAGGATAAGTAATGCTCGTCTACTGGCTGGATATCATCGGCACGGCCGTTTTCGCCATCTCCGGCGTTCTTCTGGCTGGAAAGCTGCGTATGGATCCCTTCGGCGTGCTGGTATTAGGGGTGGTGACCGCCATTGGCGGCGGCACGATCCGCGATATGGCGCTCGCCCATGGGCCAGTATTCTGGGTTAAAGATCCCACCGACCTGGTGGTGGCGATGGTCACCTGCCTGCTGACGATCGTGCTGGTGCGCCAGCCGCGCAGGCTGCCAAAGTGGATCCTACCGGTGCTGGACGCCGTCGGACTGGCGGTGTTTGTTGGTATCGGCGTAAACAAGGCTTTTCTAGCGGAAACCGGGCCGATGGTGGCGATCTGCATGGGGGTGCTGACCGGCGTCGGCGGGGGGATTATTCGCGACGTGCTGGCGCGGGAGATACCGATGATCCTGCGCACTGAGATCTACGCCACCGCCTGCATTATCGGCGGCATCGTCCACGCTACGGCGTTCTATACCTTTGCGGTACCGCTGGAGAGCGCCAGTATGCTAGGGATGGTGGTCACGCTGGTGATTCGCCTGGCGGCGATACGCTGGCACCTGAAGCTGCCCACCTTTGCGCTGGATGAGCCGGGACGGTAGAGGGGTTTTGCCCGGTGGCGCTGCGCTTACCGGGCCTACAAAACATGCTTTAGATGCTGAACGATGAGCCACACCCGCAGGTGCTTTTGGCGTTCGGGTTGGTGACCACAAAGCGAGAACCTTCCAGCCCTTCGGTGTAGTCTACCGCGCCGCCAACCAGGTATTGCAGACTCATCGGATCGACAACCAGCCCAACGCCCTGCTTCTCAATGGTCATGTCGCCATCGTTGATCTGATCGTCAAAGGTAAAACCGTACTGGAAGCCGCTGCAACCGCCGCCGGTAATGTAGACGCGCAGTTTCAGGTTCGGATTCTCTTCATCCGCAATCAGGCTTTTTACTTTAATTGCTGCTGCTTCAGTAAATTGCAGAGGCAGCGCTACGTCATCACTCATTTTAAACTCCCATTGATACGGCGATGCGGACGTTAACCCGCCCGATCTTTGTGAATATTATCCATTACCCTGGTAAATCGTTCAAGTATTCTCCTGGCGAGGCTTGCCGTCGGGATCGCCTCCCTGCCTCGCCAGCGTGCGGGCAAGGATCGTGGAGTAGAGCGGCTTACCGCCTAAAAACTGTGCCAGTAGCGTGGCACCGAGGCAGGTAATAATCATTGGCAAAATGAGCTGATAATTGTCAGTCATTTCCAAAACCAGCACGATACCTGTCAGCGGCGCGCGCACCGAGGCGGCCAGCAGCGCCCCCATCCCGGCAATGGCAAAGGTGCCCGCCTCAAGATGGTAGAGCGGAAAAATCTCCGCGCAGGCCATGCCGAACGCCGTGCCCAGCAGCGTGCCCAACGCCAGCATCGGGGCGAAGATGCCTCCCGGCGCACCGGACGAGAAGCAGAGCAGCGTGGTGATCACCCGCGCCACAAAGATAAACAGCAGCATTCCGGCGGTGTAGTTGCCCGCTGCCGCAATGGGGATCAGCGTAAAGCCGCCCCCGGAGATCTCAGGCACGATTAGCCCCAGCACCCCGCACAGGCCGCCAATGGCCCCGCCAATCAGCACCCATTTGCCAATCTGTCCGCCGTGCAGGCGGCCAAAGAGATCCTGGGTACGCAGGACCAGGGTGTTAAACAGCGGGCCAACGCAGCCAAAGATCATCCCCAGTACCAGATAGAGCCAGAGCGTGTTGATCGGCGCGTTGGTCAGCTTGCCTACGTCGATCACCGCCGCCTCGCCGTTAAAGTAGCGAAACACCACGCTCGACATAATTACGCCGGTAAAGACCGCCTTAATCGAGATAAGGTTGTAGCGAAACTGCGGCCGCATCTCCTCGATGATAAACAGGATCCCGGCCAGCGGGGCGTTAAAGGCCGCCGACAGCCCCGCCGCCGCACCGGTGGCCAGCAGGGTGTGCCGCGCCTCAGTGCCGCGCATGCGGAAGATATCCAGCACCATGCGGCCCACGTTGCCCCCGAGCTGAACCGTCGGCCCTTCGCGGCCGAGCACCATGCCCGCGCCTAACGTGCCCATGCCGCCAATGAACTTAACCGGCAGAACGCGCCACCAGCGTACCGGACGCAGCTCCTCCAGCGCGCCCTCGATCTCGGGAATACCCGAGCCGCCCGCCTCCGGAGCGAAACGGCGTACCAGAAAGTAACCCACCATCGCCAGCAGCGCCGAGAGCAAAAAGACCAGGGGCCACATCAGCCAGGCGGCGTCATCAGCGAACTGCGTCACCGTGCCGAGTCGCCAGAGGCTGACCGCATTCACCGCCTTCTCAAAGGCGACGCCGACCCCGCCCGCGAGGGTTCCCACCAGCGCAGCCATCAGTAAAATCGCCAGCGGCGTTTTATCTCGCTGCAGCAAACGGAGGATCCGCCGCGTTCGCATCGCATTGGTTTTTATTTTCATAGCCGAAAATGAATTAGTCATACAATTAAGGCAGGTAGTTTACCTGGGCGATCCTTTTATAACAAACGCGGAATACCTTAGAATAGTGCACTTACCTTCTCTACCAACCAGGAACGAATCCATGAGTAAGTCAGAAAACCTCTACAGCGCGGCACGCGAGCTTATCCCCGGCGGCGTCAACTCGCCGGTCCGCGCCTTCAGCGGTGTCGGCGGCACGCCGCTGTTTATCGAGCGCGCTGACGGAGCTTACCTCTACGATGCGGACGGTAAGGCCTATGTCGACTACGTCGGCTCCTGGGGTCCGATGGTGCTGGGCCACAACCATCCGGCGATCCGCAACGCGGTGATCGAAGCGGCGGAGCGCGGCCTGAGCTTTGGCGCGCCCACCGAGATGGAAGTGAAGATGGCGGCGCTGGTGACCGAGCTGGTTCCGACCATGGATATGGTGCGGATGGTGAACTCCGGTACCGAGGCGACCATGAGCGCCATTCGCCTGGCGCGTGGCTTTATCGGCCGCGACAAGATTATTAAGTTCGAGGGTTGCTACCACGGCCACGCCGATTGTCTGCTGGTGAAAGCGGGCTCTGGCGCGCTCACCCTCGGTCAACCCAACTCCCCGGGCGTGCCAGCAGATTTCGCTAAGCACACCCTGACCTGCACCTATAACGATCTGGCCTCGGTGCGCGAAGCCTTTGAGCAGTATCCGCAGGAGATCGCCTGCATCATCGTCGAGCCGGTGGCGGGCAACATGAACTGCGTCCCGCCGCAGCCGGCGTTCCTGCCGGGCCTGCGTGCGCTGTGCGATGAGTTTGGCGCGCTGCTGATCATTGACGAAGTCATGACCGGCTTCCGCGTCGCACTGGCAGGTGCACAGGCGCACTACAACGTGGTGCCGGATCTGACCTGCCTCGGCAAAATCATCGGCGGCGGGATGCCGGTAGGCGCGTTTGGTGGCCGTCGCGACGTGATGGACGCCCTGGCCCCCACCGGGCCGGTTTATCAGGCAGGCACCCTCTCCGGTAACCCGATTGCGATGGCGGCGGGCTATGCCTGCTTAACCGAGGTGTCCCAGCCGGGGGTGCATGAAACCCTGACGGATCTGACCACTCGCCTCGCCAACGGCCTGCTGGACGCGGCACAGGACGCGGGGATCCCGCTGGTGGTGAATCACGTCGGCGGTATGTTCGGCATCTTCTTTACCGATGCCGAGACCGTGACCTGCTATCAGGACGTGGTGAAGTGCGACGTGGAACGCTTCAAGCGCTTCTTCCATCTGATGCTGGATGAGGGGATCTACCTGGCCCCGTCGGCGTTCGAAGCGGGCTTTATGTCCATTGCCCACAGCGACGAGGATATCAACAAGACCCTCGACGCCGCGCGCAAGGCGTTTGCCCAGCTGTAACCCTACCGTTAATTGCCGGGTGGCGGCTTCGCCTGACCCGGCCTACGGACTCTGTAGCCCCGGTAAGCGTAGCGCCACCGGGGAAAACTATCGGCTCTGCTTACGCAGAAGGTAGATAAAGTACGGCGCGCCGATAAAGGTCGACAGCAGTCCGGCGGGGATCTGATACGGGAACATCACCATCCGTCCACACCAGTCGGCAAACACCAGCAGCATCCCACCAATCAACCCCGAGATCACCATGTGCGGCACCGTCCGCCGGAAACCCATCATCCGCGCAATGTGCGGGGCCATCAGGCCGATAAAGCTCAGCGGGCCAATGGTCATCGTCGCCGTGGCGGTCAAGCAGGCAGCCAGCAGCAGGAGTCCGATACGCGACGGCGTCAGCGCCATCCCTACCGAACGGGCGGTATCGCCGCCCAGCGGCAGAATGGTTAGCCAGCGGCGGCAGAGCGGCACGAGCGCCAGCAGGATCACCATCACGATGGCCGAGCGAACCACCTGCTCGCCGGTGGCGCTATAGGTCGAGCCGGAGATCCAGGTGAGGATCTGCGCCATACGCGGATCGCCGCTTGCCTGGAGCATCATCAGCAGCATGGTGAACGCGGTGCTAAGCGCCATCCCGGCCAGCAGCATTCGGTGCGGAGAGAAACCGCCCCGCCCTGCCGCGATCAGGATAATCAGTAGGGTCACCGCCGCCCCGAGGCTCCCGGCTGGCAGCAGCCAGCCAAAGGCGTTCCCCGGCACAAAGAAGAGCATCAGCACGATACCAAAGGCCGCGCCGGAGCTGATCCCCAACACTTCCGGGCTGGCCATCGGGTTGCCGGTCAGGCGCTGAATAATGCAGCCCGCTACCGCCAGCATCACGCCTGCCACCAGCGCCGCCATGATGCGCGGCCAACGCCACTGCGCCAGGGCATCCAGCATCTCACCGCTGGCCCAGTGCCAGCCCTGGGCATCGCGGCCCAGCGCCAGGGCAGCCATCACCGTCAGCAGCAGTACGACGATGCCGCCCAGCGCCCAGCGCGGCAGGTGCTGGCGCTCAGTGGGAACATTGTCCCCGGCATTCATCTCCGGGGCACTCATGCTCTTCAGGCGCGGCAGCAGCCACAGCAGCAGCGGCGCGCCAATCAGGGCCGTCACCGAGCCGGTGGAAACCTCCATCCAGACGCGGGTCAGCCAGAGGATCACCTGATCCGAAAGCCAGAGGATCAGCGCCCCGATCAGCGGAGCCAGCAGCAGACGAGAGAGGAGCCGACGCGCACCCAGCATCTTCGCCAGCAGCGGTGCGAACAGGCCGATAAAGCCGATGATCCCCACCGCGTTAACCAGCAGCGCGCTGAGGATAATCGCCAGCAGCAGTGCACCCAGCCGGGCCAGCGACAGCGCCAGGCCCAGGTTACGCGCTACGCCGTCGTCCAGTCCCATCAGGGTCAGCGGGCGCAGCAGCAGCAGGGTCAGCATCGCCCCGCCCAGCAGCTGAGGCCAGAGGCGCTCTACCCCGCTCCAGTCGGTCTGGGTCAGGGTGCCGGTGCTCCACATAAACATGCTTTGCAGCTGCTCATGATGGAAAAGCACCAGCAGCTGGTTCACCGCTCCGCAGTAGAGGCTTACCACCAGCCCAGCGAGGATCAGCGTCACCGGCGACAGGCGTTTGCCCCAGGCGACGCCAAAGACCAGCGCGCCCACGGCGCAGGCCCCAAGCAGGGCGGCAAACTGCGAGGCCGCCACGCCGGGGATCGCCCACAGGGTGGTGACGGTAATGCCCAGCTGCGCACCGGTAGAGACCCCCAGCGTGGTCGGCTCTGCCAGCGGGTTACGCAATACCTGCTGGAACAGCACGCCCACCAGCCCCAGTCCGGCCCCAACCAGCAGGGAGATCGCCAGCCGGGGAAGCAGGCTGTAGTGGAAAATCATCTGAGTAATGACATCCACATCCGGATGCCAGATCGCCTGCGACCACTGATCGCGCGGCAGCGCCTGGGAGAGGTTCACCCAGGTCAGCCAGGCGGCGACGACAAAGAGGATCGCCAGCAGCAGCGCGGGAAGCGGCGCGATACGCTTGCTCATGCTTTACCTCCCAGGGCGTTATCCAGAACACGGACAAAGTGCATCACCGACAGCGTCGCTCCGTAGAACCACACCGCCGGCACGCGCTGGAAGCGTCCCGCGCGGACAAACGGCATCGCCTGCCACAGCGGGGTTGCCATCAGGCGCTGCATATCCTGCTCGTTGCCGTGATCGAAGCAGATCACGTCTGCGTCTTTATAGACTGCCAGCCGGTCAATGCTCACCGTGGTGCTGCCCCAGAAGGTGGTTTCCCCCTGCCAGGCGTTGCGGATCCCAAATTCATCCAGCGTCTCCTGGAACAGGCAGTTCGAGGCAAAGACCAGCATATGCTGCGCGTCAAGCAGGGTGACCATCAGCAGCGGCCTGTCGCCGCGGCGGGCAAAGCGCGGCTTCATGGCGGCGATAAAGGCATCGAAGCTATCGAGGTGCGTGCGGGCAGCGGATTCGAGGTTAAGCAGCTGGGCCATCTCATTCATCGAGTTGCGCGCCATGGTCAGCGGCTTCTTGCCGTCGCTGAAGTTGAAGCCCTGGCCGGGGGCAATTCGCGCCAGCACCTCTGCCGAGGGGCCGTAGCCTGCCGACCAGACCAGGTACGAAGGCTGCATCTGGGTAAGCAGCTCAAGGTTGGGTTCGGTGCGCAGACCGACATCGATTGTCGAGGCGGGCAGCTTGGGTTCGTTGACCCAGGTGTTGTAACTATTGACGTCGGCAACGCCGTAGGGGGCAACGCCCATCGCCAGCAGCAGCTCTACCGGCAGCCACTCCAGCGCCACGATGCGGTTGATGTCGATGGCTGCCGCCCGTGCGGTTCCCGCCCGCCACAGCAGCGGCGAGAGGGCCATCGCGGTCAGCAGACGGCGGCGGCTAATCATTGCTAAGCCCGCCATCAGTAGACAAAGCTCACCGGTGCCGCCCCTGCCGGGTGGGGCAGGATGCCCATCGGAATGCCGTAGATCTGCTCCAGAGTTTGGGCCTGCATCAGCGATTCCGGCGTCCCCTCGGCAATCCTCTCGCCGCCGCGCAGCGCCACCAGGTAGTCGCAGTAGCGCGCCGCCATATTGATATCGTGGAGAACGGCGATCACCGTCAGCCCACGCTGCTGACTCAGGCGATGGATAAGCGCCAGGACATCCACCTGATGGGCGATATCCAGCGCCGAGGTCGGCTCATCCAGCAGCAGGCAGCGGCTATCCTGCGCTACCAGCATGGCGATCCACGCCCGCTGGCGCTCGCCGCCGGAGAGGCTATCCACCAGCCGGTGGGCCAGCGGTTTTAGTCCCACAAGGTTAATCGCCTCCTCTACCTTCTCCCGGTCGGCCACGCCAAAACGTCCCAGCGCCCCGTGCCACGGGTAGCGTCCTATTGCCACCAGCTCGCGCACCGTCATCCCCTCCGCCTGCGGCAGCTGCTGCGGCAAATAGGCTACTCGGCGGGCAAAGGCTTTGCTGTTCCAGCTCGCCAGCGGCTGACCGTCCAGCAGAATATCGCCCTCGGACGGCGGCTGATGACGACCCAGCATCTTCAACAGCGTGGATTTACCCGAGCCGTTGTGGCCGATAAGCCCCGTGACCTTGCCTGCCGGAAAGGTGAGCGATAGCGGATGCAGCAGCGTGCGTCCAGGCACATGAAAGGAGACATCAGAGAGCTGAAAGGTGGTATCGGGAAGCGTATTGTTTTCCTGCATGGGACCAACTTATCAATAAAAAGGGCACGATTAACCGTGCCCTGAGAGGAGGAGATTAGAAGCTGAAGCTGGCGGTAGCCACAACCTGGCGATCGGCACCCCAGTAGCACGCGTAGTCGCGGTAGCAGCTGGAGACGTATTCCCGGTTAAACAGGTTATTGACCTTCACGCCGACGGAGGAGCCCGGCATGCCGACGCGCGCCAGATCGTATTTCACCGTCGCATCCACCAGCGTGTAGCTGCCGACGTTGAAGGTGCCGTTGACGTTCTCACCGGTGGTGTAGAAGCTGGAGGTATCGCCCACGTAGCGAGCGCCCGCGCCCAGCGTCAGGCCGCTCAGCGCCGTCTCGTGGAAGGTGTAGTCCGCCCACAGGGAGGCCATGTTACGCGGCACTTCTACAGGACGTTTGCCCTCGTAGAGCGTATCGTCGGTGTACTCGGCATCGGTGTAGCTGTAGGCCGCCGTCAGGTTGATATTGCTGGTCAGCGCCGCTTTTGCTTCCAGCTCAAGGCCGCGGGAGCGGATCTCCCCGCCCTGCACGCTGAAGGCGTTATCAGACGGATCTGCCGTCAGGTTTTTGTCTTTGGTCAGCTGGAATACCGCCGCCGTGACGGTGACCGGCAACGCCTTCGGCACATACTTCACGCCCGCTTCATACTGTTTGCCGCGTGACGGATCGAAGGGTTTGCCCTGCTTCGTTGACCCGGAGACCGGCTCAAAGGATTCGCTGTAGCTGACGTACGGGGCAACGCCGTTATCAAACACATAGTTCAACCCACCGCGCCAGGTGAACTGCTGGTCGTTGATCTCGCTCAGCGAGCCGGTAGAGCGGGTATAGGTCGAGGTTTTCGCGAAGTCGTAGCGGCCGCCGAGGGTCAGCACCCAGTGGTTCCACTCGGCCTGATCCTGTGCGTACAGCCCAGTCTGCTCCTGACGGTTGATCACCGCATATGGGAAGTTAATGTTGACGTTAGCGTTGCCGTACTGCGGATTGACCATGTCTATCGGATTGGCCGTGCCGTAGTCCGCGTTGATGTCGTTGCGCATGCGCAGGTAGTCAACCCCGGTCAGCAGGGTGTGATCCACCGCGCCGGTGGCAAAGGCAGACTGCAGCTGAGTATCGACAGTGAAGGAGTTCAGGTCTTCATCGGAGCGAACAAAGGCGCGGTTGATTTGCGTCGGTGCCGTAAAGCCGTTGCCGTAGACCGAGGTGTAGAGCGTGTGCAGACGGGTATAGCGCAGGTTCTGGCGCACCGTGAAGGTGTCATCGAAGGCGTGCGCGAAGCTGTAGCCAATCTGCTGCTGGCGGCGGGACATGCGGTTGTCCTGCTCGCCTTCGTTAAAGTCGGTATCCAGCTTATGGGATTTACCGTTGGCGTCGGTGTACGGCACCACGGTGCCCACACGCGGCAGCCAACCGTAGTAGCCCGCATCCGGATCGCTCTGGAAGTTGCTCAGGAAGGTGAAGTCGGTTTTATCATCCGGACGCCAGCTAAAGGCGGGCGCGATGGCATAGCGGGTCGATTTAACCATGGTCTGCTGGGCATCTTCACTGCGGCCCAGGCCGGTAAGGCGGTAGGAGAACACGCCGTCATCGTCGATGGCATCGCTGAAGTCGAAGCCGGTCTGGTAGAGGTTATCGGTCCCCATCTGGAACTCAACCTCTTTCAGCGGCTCGGTAGTCGGACGCTTGCTGACCATAGAGACGATGCCGCCAGGGTTGCTCTTACCGTAGAGCACCGAGGTCGGGCCGCGCATCAGTTCGATACGCTCAAGGAAGTAAGGATCCATGGAGGATTCAGAGTAGTTATCCCCCTGAAGTTTCAAGCCGTCGAGATACTGGTTGGTGTTCGCGCCGGTCGAGGCGGTGAAACCACGGATGGAGATCACATCGAGAGTTTCTGAGCTGCCGCGGGTAGCGAATACGCCCGGCGTATAGTTCAGCGCCTCTTTCACCGTGGAGGGATCCTTCATATCCATCTCTTCACGGGTGACCACCGAGATAGACTGCGGCGTTTTCTCGATTGGGGTATCGGTTTTGGTCGCCGTTGCCGTGCGCTTGGCGGCGATGGTCGGTGCCGGGCCCCAGGCACTCTCCTGCTCAGCGGCAGCAGTGGTAACGGTGATGGTATCTTCTTTTGGAGCTGCCTGTGCGGCAAAGGAGATGCTGCCTACCGCAGTGGCAACGACCACGGCAATTTTACGCAGCGAAAGGTTGACCGGCTGAGCAGTTTCAGAACGCGCCATGGTGCTTCTCTCTGGATAATGGAATGATAACGTAAACGATAATTATTATTATGACCGCAGCATAATATGCCAGGCTCCGCGGAGATAGCAAGAGTTATGCGCCCCTACGACAATTAAGGGATTAAGGAATAACCAGACGGATAACAGGGTGTTACAGAGGGGTTAAATGAGGTTAAAACTGAACAGGTGTAGGCCGGGCAAGCGGAGCGCCGCCCGGCGCTATTTACTCTTAAGGCAACTTAGTTACCAAACATATCTTTGATCCAGCCCGCAACGCCGTCGCTCTTCTCCTGCTGCTGCGGCTGTTGTTGCTGCTGCTGCTGAGGCTGCTGTTGCGGCTGCGGTGACGACTGCTCAAACGGATTACCGCTCTGCTGCTGCTGTTGCTGCTGGAGCAGCATCTCGCTCTGCTGGCACAGGGCATCCGGATTCGATGTCCACACCGGCAGCGAGCGCACACCACCACCGCAGAGGAAGTTACCGCCCTCGTCCACGCCCATGTTGACGATATCTTCCGGCGGAGTCAGATCCAGCGGGATCGGCGACTGGTTCGCCAGATAGCGCTGGTAGATTGCCATCGCCCCGCTAGCACCGTACAGCTTGGTCGGCTGGTTGTTATCGCGTCCTACCCAGGTAATGGTCACCTCACGGCCATCGATCCCGGCGAACCAGGTATCGACGTTGTTGTTGGTGGTCCCGGTTTTACCCGCCAGATGCAGGCCCGGATACTTCGCCCCCAGCTGTCGGCCGGTGCCGCGCTGGATAACCTGCTGCATAGTCCACAGGGTCATGTATGCCGCCTGAGCAGGCACCGCACGCTCTGCCTGCGGGAAGCTCTGGTAGAGCACCGTGCCGTCTTCTGCGATCACCGAGCGCAGCGCGGAAAGCGTCGCACGGTTACCGCCGCTGGCGATGGTCTGGAACGCCTGCGCCACCTCAACCGGGGTCAGGTTCAGTGCCCCCAGCAGCATTGCCGGAACCGGATGCAGCTGATCTTTCGGCACGCCCAGCTTGGTCCAGGTGTCGGTCACCGCTGGCAGGCCCAGCGCCATCCCGAGGTTTACCGTCGGGACGTTCATTGAGCGGGTCAACGCATCTACCAGCATCACCTGGCCGCTAAAGCGGTGGTCATCGTTCTGCGGAGACCATACCTTGCCGTTAGGCTGGGGCAGAGAGATCGGCGCATCGGCAATCCACGTGTTCAGACGATACTGGTTCGGCTGGCTCAGCGCGGTGAGGTAGGTGGCCGGTTTTGCCAGCGAGCCGATGGAGCGCCGCGCCTGCATGGCACGGTTGTAGCCCGCAAACTGCGGCGTCGCCCCGCCCACCATGGCGCGAACTTCGCCGCTGAAGCGGTCAACGACCACCATCGCCGTCTCCAGATCGCTCAGCTTACGCTGCTTGATCAGGGCCGGAATACCTTCCACGGCGGCTTTCTCCGCCGCGTCCTGCGCTACCGAGTCAAAGGTAGTAAAGATCTTCACGCCGGAGAGATCCTTAACTTTATCCCCCAGCTTCGCCTGCAGCTCCTGGCGCACCATCTGCATAAACGCTGGCTGCGGTGAGATCACCCCGCCGCGCTTCTGCACCCCGAGCGGCCGGGCGCTGAGCATATCGTACAGCTCCTGGTCGATGACCTTCTGCTCCTGCAGCAGGCGCAGCACAAGGTTACGTCGCTCCAGCGCCAGCTTCGGATTACGCCACGGGTTGTAGATCGAAGCGCCTTTCACCATGCCCACCAGCAGCGCCTGCTGGTCAAGGCTCAGCTCCTCTACCGGACGGCCAAAGTAGTAAAGACTCGCCAGTGGGAAGCCGCGGATTTCGTTATCGCCGCTCTGACCGAGGTAGACCTCGTTCATATACAGCTCAAGAATACGATCCTTGCTATAGCGGGCATCGACGATCAGCGCCATATAGGCTTCGTTCGCCTTACGCCAGTAGGAGCGCTCGCTGGAGAGGAACAGGTTTTTCACCAGCTGCTGGGTCAGGGTACTCGCCCCCTGCACCGTGCGTCCCGCCGTCAGGTTCGCCAGCACCGCACGCCCGATAGAGAAGAAGCTGATCCCATCATGCTCATAGAAGTGACGGTCTTCGGTCGCCAGCAGGGTATCCACCAGCAGATCCGGGAAGCCGTTACGCGCCACGAACAGACGCTGCTCGCCGTTCGGCGAGGAGAGCATGGTGATCAGGCGCGGATCGAGACGGAAGAAACCGAACTGGCGGTTATTCTCCATGTTCTCGATGGTATCCAGATGGTTATCGCTAAACGTCAGCCGAGCGCGGACCTGCCCCTCTTTACTGTCGGGGAAGTCGAACGGACGACGGATCATCTCGATGCTGTTGGCCTGCACGGTAAACTCGCCGGGACGGGTCATCGCCGTCACCTTGCGGTACTGGGTTGCCTCCAGCAGCTTCACCATCTCGTTCTTGCTGATCGGCATCTCGGGTTCGAGGTTGACCATCCGGCCATACACCGCCGCCGGCAGCTGCCAGACTTTGCCGTCGATGCGGCTGCGGATCTTCTGATCGAGATAGAGGCCGTAAATCGCAAACAGCACCAGCAGAACGATAAAGATCTTCACCAGCAGCCAGAACCAGCCGCGCTTACGTTTGCCGCCTTTTCCTTTGCCACTGCCGCCGCCTTTACCACCACGGCGCGGCGCAGGTGCGTCGTCCTCATCATCATACGCATCGTCCATCTCTTCATCTCTGAGACGACGACGGCTTACCTTCTCTTTTACCGGACGCGCAGGTCTGCCTTTACGTCCAATAGGTTCGCGGTCATTCCCCGCCATGCTTACTCTCCGCTACATTATTTCAGGCGCAAGGGCCCGATTCTCTTTTCTTCTACCGGAGGGCAGAAGAAGAAATCTCTCAATTTCGCTTTCGCTAATTTACGAATATTTTTTAACCCGCCTTGTCGGCGCGGTATTCGCCGGATCGTCCGGCCAGACATGCTTCGGGTAGCGCCCCTTCATCTCTTTTTGCACTTCACGGTAAGCACCTGCCCAGAACGCGCTGAGATCGCGCGTGATCTGTAGCGGGCGCTGCGCCGGTGAGAGCAGCTCCAGCACCAGCGGCATCCGCCCCTCGGCAATAACCGGCGTGGCGGCCTCGCCAAACATCTCCTGCATCCGCACCGCCAGCACCGGCGGATTCTCTGCATGGTAGCGGATGGCAATCTGGCTTCCCGTCGGCACAGTGTAATGCCCAGGCAGCGCACTATCCAGCCGTTGACGCAGCGGCCACGGCAGTAAATGGTTGAGCGCGTGGATCAAATCCAGCGCTTTCAGCGCCCGCAGGGAGTGAACGCCCTGCATATCGGGAAGTAACCATAGCTCAAGCGTCGCTAAAAGCGAGGCATCATCCACCGCGGGCCACGCATATTCTGGCAGCCACTGTGCCGCACAGTGGAGACGCAGGCGCAGCTGCTCCGCCGCCGGGGTCCAGTTCAGCACCTGGAGTCCCTTATCGCGGATGCCGTTCAGCATCGCCTGGTGCAGCTCCGTCTCTGACGGTTTCGCCAGCGGCCTGACGCTCACCGTCAGCTGGCCTATCTGGCTACGACGCAGCGCTTTCAGCGTGCCGTGGGCGTCGTCCCACTCTACGGTATCGGCGTTGTGCAGCAGCCACGGCGCGGCGGTGATAAGTGACTCAATATTGACCGACACCGCCTGTAAAATGCGCGCGTCCGGCTGCTGGCTGCCCTGGAGCAGCAGCGGCGCAATCAGCCACTCATGGCGGCCCATGGCGTCGTCTACGTCGAGCATCGCCCCCATGCCGTTCGCCAGCTGGTAGCGCCCCTCCTGACCGCGCCGACGGGCAATGCGGTCGGCAAAGCCACGTGCCAGCAGGGTTGGGATCAGATCGCTATCTTCCCTGCCCTCCCCACTGTTCAACCGCTTAAGCAGCTGACGGCTGCGCCGCTGCCAGTGCGGCTGGCTGCGGGAGAAGGCCACCCCGAGATCGATACTGCCGCCGCGCGGAGGCTCCTCCAGAATAGCAGCAAGCTTCGCCGCCGTGGCCGCCTCGTCAGCGGTCTCGGCACTCACCAGCATCGCCGAGAGGCGCGGCGTTACGCCCAGCCTCGCCATCTTCTGCCCGCGCGCCGTCAGTTGCCGGTTTTCCAGCGCCCCGAGCTGCACCAGCAGGGTCTCTGCCGCCGCCAGGTTCACCGCTGGCGGCATGTCCAGCCAGCAGAGCTGGGCCGGATCGCGACAGCCCCACTGCACCAGCTCCAGCAGCATGGCGCTGAGATCGCTTTGCAAAATCTCCGGTTCGCTCTGGGCCGTTGTCCGCTCCGCCTGCTCTTTCGCCAGCAGGTGAAGGCAGTTGCCCGGCTCCAGCCGTCCGGCACGTCCGGCACGCTGGGTCATTGAGGCCTGGCTCACCCGCTGCGTCACCAGCCGCGTCAACCCGGTGCGGGCGTCGAAGCGGGCCACTCGCTCCTGGGCGCTGTCGATGACCAGCCGAATCCCCTCGATGGTCAAACTGGTCTCGGCGATGTTGGTAGCCAGTACCACTTTACGGGATCCTTCCGGCGCGGGCAGGATCGCCTTGCGCTGCTCGCTCAGGGGCAGCGCGCCGTAGAGCGGGCAGAGCAGCACGTCGCTGCCGACGCGCTGGGCCAGCTGATCCTGTACGCGCTGGATCTCACCGACGCCGGGCAGAAACAGCAGCAGCGAGCCGCGCTCGGCCCGCAACAGCTCGGCAGTCGCCGTGGCAACGGCCTCGTCAAAGCGGACGTGGCTGGGCAGCGGCTGATAACGACGATCTACAGGGTATGCGCGCCCTTTCGAGGCGACAATCGGCGCGTCCGGCAGCAGTCGCTGGAGACGATCGTTATCCAGCGTCGCCGACATAATAAGGAGCTTGAGATCGTCTCGCAGCCCCTGCTGCACGTCCAGCAGCAGGGCCAGAGCCAGATCGGCCTCCAGGCTGCGCTCGTGGAACTCATCGAGGATCACCAGGCCCACCCCGGCGAGCTCGGGATCGCGCTGAATCATGCGGGTCAGGATCCCCTCGGTCACGACCTCCAGACGCGTCGCTGCGCCTACGCAGGTTTCACCGCGCATCCGGTAGCCTACCGTCTCGCCGGGCTTCTCCCCCAGCAGCTCCGCCAGCCGCTGGGCAACATTGCGCGCCGCCAGACGACGCGGCTCCAGCAGCAGAATGCGCCCGGCAATATCACCTTCGGCGAGAATTTGCAGCGGCAGCCAGGTCGATTTACCCGCGCCGGTAGGGGCGTTGAGCAGGACCTGTGGCGCATGGGCGAGCGCAGAGAGCAGTTCGGGCAGTACGGCAGCGACGGGCAGAGAGGACACGCATGGCTCCAGGGGGTTAACTTTCATTTCAACGGCGAGCATTGTAGCATCGCCGTAAATCATTACCGAGTATCGCTTATGTCTGAGCCAAAAAGGCTGTTTTTCGCCGTTGCGCTGCCCGGCGAGATCCAGCAGCAGATTATTCACTGGCGGGCGGCCCACTTTGCCCCGGAGGCCGGACGTCCTGTTGAGGCGGCGAATCTTCACGTGACGCTGGCGTTTCTCGGTGAGGTAGGCGCGGAGAAGCAGCGCGCGCTGAGCCAGCTGGCCGGACGCATCCGCCAGCCTGGCTTTACCCTGACCCTGGACGATGCTGGACAGTGGCTGCGCTCGCGGGTGGTCTGGCTCGGCACGCGCCAGCCGCCGCGCGGCCTGCTGCAGCTGGCCAACCTGCTGCGCGCCCAGGCAGCCCGCAGTGGCTGCTACCAAAGCCCACAGCCGTTTCATCCTCACGTTACGCTGCTGCGCAACGCCAGCCACGCGGTGGCTATTCCGCCGCCGGGGTTTAGCTGGTCCTTTCCCGTTAACGAATTTGTGCTGTATGAGTCGCAGTTTTCCCGAGGACGCACCCGCTATACGCCGCTGGAACGCTGGCAGCTTGTTGAATAAGAGGTTCTGATGCAGTTCTCCCCCCCGTTACAGCCTGCCACTCTGGTGCAGCGCTACAAGCGTTTTCTGGCGGATGTGATTACCCCAGACGGCACGGCCCTGACGCTGCACTGCCCTAATACCGGGGCGATGACCGGCTGCGCCACGCCCGGCGACACCATCTGGTACTCTACCTCCGACAATGCCAAGCGTAAGTATCCGCACACTTGGGAGATCACCCAGACGCAAAACGGCACGTTTATTTGTATCAACACATTACGGGCCAACACGCTGGCTAAAGAGGCGATTCTTTCCGGCGTTATCCCTGAGCTGCAGGACTATAGCGTGCTGAAAAGTGAAGTAAAATACGGCTCCGAAAATAGCAGAATAGACTTCATGTTGCAGGCGGAGGCTCGCCGCAACTGCTATATTGAAGTGAAATCGGTCACGCTTGCCGACAAGGGATACGGCTATTTTCCCGATGCAGTGACTCTTCGCGGCCAGAAGCATCTGCGGGAGTTAATGAGCGTGGCGGCCAGTGGGGATCGGGCGGTGATGCTGTTTACCGTATTGCACTCCGCCATTGAACGTTTCTCGCCGGCGCGCCATATTGATGCAAAATACGCCCAGCTTTTAGAAGAAGCGCAGCGGCAGGGGGTAGAAATTCTGGTTTACAAAGCGGAACTTTCTGCCGAACAGATAAGTCTTAGATCGCCCTTACCTTATGAAAGCTAAGGATTGGCGACCAGCCAGATAGCATTCTGGTCTACGTGCGCAAATACGCTTTTCCTCACAGGGTTGTCAAGTGTTACGTTTAGATAATTGCTATCCGGAAAAGCATCTGCTATTTATAGCGGCCTGATTTTTCCCCCGAACACGGGGATCGATAGTGCGTGTTAAGGAGAAGCAACATGCAAGAAGGGCAAAACCGTAAAACATCGTCCCTGAGTATTCTCGCCATTGCTGGCGTGGAGCCGTATCAGGAGAAGCCGGGCGAAGAGTATATGAACGAAGCCCAGCTGGCGCACTTCAAGCGTATTCTTGAAGCGTGGCGTAATCAACTCAGGGATGAAGTCGATCGCACCGTCACCCATATGCAGGATGAAGCTGCTAACTTCCCGGATCCGGTTGACAGAGCCGCCCAGGAAGAGGAGTTCAGCCTCGAACTGCGTAACCGTGACCGCGAGCGTAAACTGATTAAAAAGATCGAGAAGACGCTGAAGAAAGTAGAAGACGAAGATTTTGGCTTCTGCGAATCCTGCGGTGTTGAGATTGGCATTCGTCGTCTGGAAGCACGTCCGACAGCCGACCTGTGCATTGACTGCAAAACACTGGCTGAAATCCGCGAAAAACAGATGGCGGGCTAAGCCCGGCGTTTTCGCACCGTTCCCTGTGGCGGGAGTCTCTCCCGCCCTGTTAGCTCTCGCCTGCCGACATGCCAGAATCACACTATATTGGGCGCTTTGCGCCATCGCCTTCCGGTGAACTCCATTTTGGTTCGCTGATAGCCGCCCTTGGCAGCTATTTACAGGCCCGCGCCCAGCGTGGCACGTGGCGGGTACGCATTGAGGATATCGATCCTCCCCGGGAAGTGCCCGGCGCGGCCGACACTATCCTGCGCCAGCTCGATCGCTACGGCCTGCACTGGGACGGCGAAGTGCTCTGGCAGTCCCAGCGGCATGACGCCTACCGCGAGGCGCTGAATGATTTACGCCAGCGCGGGCTGAGCTACTACTGCACCTGCACGCGGGCGCGGATTCAGAGCATAGGCGGGGTATATGACGGCCACTGTCGCCTGCGCGGTAACGGCCCGGAGAACGCCGCGCTGCGCTTGTGGCAGCATCAGCCGGTGCTGCACTTTCACGACCGGCTGCGGGGCGACCTCTACGCCGATGAAGCGCTGGCGCGAGAGGATTTTATTATCCACCGGCGGGATGGCCTGTTTGCCTATAACCTGGCCGTGGTGGTGGACGATCATTTTCAGGGCGTTACCGAGATCGTGCGCGGCGCGGATCTGATCGCGCCCACGGTGCGGCAGATTTCGCTCTACCAGCAGCTTGGCTGGCAGCCGCCTGGCTACGTTCACCTGCCGCTGGCGATGAACAGCGACGGCAACAAGCTCTCCAAGCAGAATCATGCCCCGTCGCTGCCGGAAGGCGATCCGCGTCCGGTGCTGATCCGCGCTTTACAATTTCTCAATCAGGATGTAACAAGTAACTGGCAGGATTTGCCCACCGGGGCCCTGCTGGCGCGTGCGGTAGAGAAGTGGGATCTGTCACGGGTTCCTGAGACAGCGCAGATCAATCCGGCATTCCTAAATGCCCCACTCTGAGCTATGATTAGCCGCAATTTTTTTGTCGTAAAGACTGATACAACCGAGGTGCACTATTTTTACCCGAGTCGCTAATTTTTGCCGCAAGGTGTTAAGCCGCGAGGAAAGCATGGCCGAGGAGGTCATCGCCGAGCCGCGTATGACGGTTATTCCGCGCGAGCAGCACACAATTTCCCGCAAAGATATCAGTGAAAATGCCCTCAAGGTGCTGTACCGTCTGAACAAAGCGGGCTATGAAGCCTACCTTGTAGGCGGCGGCGTCCGCGATCTGCTGTTAGGCAAAAAACCGAAAGATTTTGACGTCACGACCAACGCCACGCCGGATCAGGTGCGCAAGCTGTTCCGCAACTGCCGGCTGGTGGGCCGTCGTTTCCGTCTCGCACACGTGATGTTTGGTCCAGAGATCATCGAGGTGGCCACCTTCCGTGGTCATCACGAAGATCAGCCTGCCGACCGCACCACCTCCCAGCGCGGCCAGAACGGCATGCTGCTGCGTGACAACATCTTCGGTTCGATTGAAGACGACGCCCAGCGCCGCGACTTCACCATCAACAGCCTCTACTACAGCGTCGCCGATTTTTCCGTGCGCGACTACGTCGGCGGGATGCAGGATCTTGAAGAGGGTGTTATCCGCCTGATTGGTAACCCGGAGACCCGCTATCGGGAAGATCCGGTGCGGATGCTGCGCGCGGTGCGCTTTGCCGCCAAGCTGCATATGCGCATCAGCCCGGAGACCGCCGAGCCGATCGCCCGTCTAGCAACGCTGATCAACGACGTGCCGCCGGCGCGCCTGTTTGAAGAGTCGCTGAAGCTGCTGCAGGCGGGCCACGGTTTTGACACCTATCAGCTGCTGCGCGAGTACAGCCTGTTCCAGCCCCTGTTCCCAACCATCACGCGCTTCTTCACCGAGAAGGGCGATTCGTCGATGGAGCGGATCATCAACCTGGTGCTGAAGAACACCGATACCCGCATTCAGAACGATATGCGCGTCAATCCGGCGTTCCTGTTTGCCGCTATGCTCTGGTATCCGCAGCTGGAGACCGCGCAGAAGATCGCTCAGGAGAGCGGCCTGACCTATCACGACGCCTTCGCGCTAGCGATGAACGACGTGCTGGACGAAGCCTGCCGTACGCTGGCGATCCCGAAACGGATCACCACCCTGGTACGCGATATCTGGCAGCTGCAGCTACGCATGTCCCGTCGTCAGGGTAAACGCGCCTGGAAGCTGATGGAGCATCCGAAATTCCGCGCCGCCTACGATCTGCTTGCCCTGCGGGCCGAGATCGAGGGCAACCACGAGCTGCAACGTCTGGTGCAGTGGTGGGGCGAGTTTCAGGTGGCCGCGCCGCCTGCGCAGAAAGGCATGCTTGACGTGCTGGACGATGAGCCAGAGACCCGCCGTCGCCATCGCCGCCCGCGTAAACGCGCCCCGCGTCGCGAAGGCAGTGCATGACACGGGTCTATATCGCCCTTGGCAGTAACCTGGCGTCGCCTCTGACCCAGGTTAATGCGGCAATCGAGTCGCTGGGTACGATCCCCGATAGCCAGATTGTCGCCGTCTCCGGCTTCTACCGCACGCCGCCGCTGGGTCCGCAGGATCAGCCCGACTACCTTAACGCCGCCGTGGCGCTGGAAACCTCGCTGGCTCCTGAAACGCTGCTGGATCACACCCAGCGTATCGAGCTGGACCAGGGCCGGGTGCGTAAAGCAGAGCGCTGGGGGCCGCGCACGCTGGATCTCGACATCATGCTGTTCGGCGATGAGACTATCGCCACCCCGCGCCTCACCGTGCCCCACTACGATATGAAAAACCGCGGTTTTATGCTCTGGCCGCTGTTTGAAATCGCCCCCGAACTGCACTTCCCCGACGGCGAGACGCTTGCCAGCGTGCTTGCGCGTCTCGGCGCAGCAAAACCGGCGGGCTGGTAATACCACTCCGCCTCTTAAACCTGCTGAAAATCATTGTCCGCCCTGACGTTACTGATAAAATGCCGGAAAGTTGAAGGCTCCATCAGGAAACGCTATGAAACCAACCACCCTCTCCTGGCTGCAAAAGTGCAAACAGGAACAGAAACGCTTTGCCACCATCACCGCGTATGACTACAGCTTCGCCAAGCTTTTTGCCGAAGAGGGCATTAACGTCATGCTGGTCGGCGACTCGTTAGGGATGACGGTACAAGGTCATGACTCCACCCTGCCGGTAACGGTCGCGGATATCGCCTATCACACCCAGAGCGTACGCCGCGGCGCACCGAACTGCCTGCTGCTCGCCGACCTGCCCTTTATGGCCTATGCTACCCCGGAGCAGGCCTTTGCCAACGCCGCCACGGTGATGCGCGCCGGAGCCAACATGGTCAAAATCGAGGGCGGCCGCTGGCTGGCCGAAACGATCACCATGCTGACCGAGCGCGCCGTGCCGGTGTGCGGCCACCTGGGGTTAACCCCGCAGTCGGTAAACGTCTTTGGCGGCTACAAGGTGCAGGGACGCGGCGACGCGGCCCAGACGCTGTTTGATGACGCCCTGGCGTTAGAGGCAGCTGGCGCACAGCTGCTGGTTCTGGAGTGCGTGCCGGTCGCGCTGGCGAAGCGTATTACCGAGGCGCTGACTATTCCGGTGATCGGCATCGGCGCGGGCAACGTCACCGACGGCCAGATCCTGGTAATGCACGATGCGTTTGGCATCACCGGCGGCCATATTCCTAAATTTGCCAAGAATTTCCTGGCCGGCACGGGCGACATGCGCGCCGCGGTGCGCCAGTACGTGAGCGAAGTCGAAGCGGGGACCTACCCCGGCGAAGAGCACAGTTTTCACTAAGGAGCATACGCGTGTTGATTATTGAAACCCTGCCGCTGCTGCGCCAGCACATCCGCAGGCTGCGCCGTGAGGGCCAACGCATTGCGCTGGTGCCGACCATGGGCAACCTGCACGATGGCCATATGCAGCTGGTTGATGAAGCGAAAACCCATGCTGATGTGGTGGTGGTGAGCATCTTTGTTAATCCAATGCAGTTTGATCGCCCTGACGATCTGCAGCGCTACCCGCGCACCCTGCAGGAAGATTGCGAGAAGCTGAACAAGCGTAAGGTGGATTTTGTCTTCGCCCCTGCCGCAGATCAGGTTTACCCCCAGGGCACCGGCGAGCAGACCTACGTTGACGTTCCTGGCCTCTCTACCATGCTTGAGGGCGCAAGCCGTCCGGGTCATTTCCGCGGCGTGGCGACCATCGTCAGCAAGCTGTTTAACCTGGTCCAGCCGGACGTCGCCTGCTTTGGTGAGAAAGACTTCCAGCAGCTGGCGGTGATCCGCAAGATGGTGGCCGACATGGGCTACGACATCGACATCGTTGGCGTGCCGACGGTGCGTGCTAAAGACGGTTTGGCTCTCAGCTCGCGCAACGGCTACCTCACGGCAGAGCAGCGTAAAATCGCCCCGGCCCTGAGCAAAGAGATGAACGCCCTTGCCGCGAAGCTGCGGGCAGGCAATCGCCAGTTGGAAGAGATGATTACCGAGGCCGCACAGGCGCTGGATGCAGCCGGTTTTCGCACCGATGAGATCCAGATCCGTGATGCCGACACGCTGCTGGCGCTTACTGATGCCAGCCAGCGGGCGGTGATCCTGATGGCGGCATGGCTTGGCCAGGCGCGTCTCATCGACAACGTGACGGTAGCGCTGACACCGCCGCCAGCGGGCTGAGGCTTCACCATATTTTACTCCCGGCGGCGCAGGCGGCCGGGCCAACATAAGCACAAAGGTAGACGTTATGATCCGCACTATGCTGCAAGGCAAGCTTCACCGCGTCAAAGTGACTCAGGCAGATCTGCACTATGAAGGCTCCTGCGCTATTGACCAGGATTTCCTTGAGGCGGCTGGTATTCTGGAATACGAAGCCATCGATATTTACAACGTGACCAACGGCAAGCGCTTCTCCACCTATGCGATTGCCGGCGAGCGCGGCTCAAAAATCATCTCGGTCAACGGCGCGGCGGCCCACTGTGCCGACGTAGGCGACATCCTGATCATCGCCACCTACGTGACGATGCCGGACGAGCAGGCCCGCAGCTGGCAGCCCAAGGTCGCCTACTTTGACGGCGACAACGAGATGAGCCGCAAAGCGAAAGCAGTGCCGGTGCAGGTTGCCTGATCCCTACGGCTGGTTGCCGACCAGCCGTGCCATCTCCTCTAACGAATCCGTTCTTAAGATATAGAGTCGTTTCAGTAAGAACGGATTATCCCCCGGCTTCACCTTCCCCTTCACCGTGGTTACCGCCATATGAAAACCCGCATCCCGCGCGGCCTCGATCGCTTTCTCGTTGTAACCGCCAAAGGGATAGGAGAGATAGTCCACGTGCGGATTAAACTGCGACAGCGCCCGACGCGAGTGGGCAAAATCGAACTCAATGATATGGTAGCTACGGCTGAGCAGAATTGGATGGCGAGCGGCATCGATCCGATGCAGAAAGTGGGTGTGCGACTGAATATCAAACACGTCCTGAATGCCGCGCAGCTCCGAGATACTCATAAACTGTAATGATGTCGGGTCCCACCGTTGCGGATAAGCTTTAATGCGCGATGAGATGGTAAATGACGTCGCTTTAAAGCCGTACTGCTTGAGGATCGGATAGGCATAGCGGCTGATCGACTTCAGGCCATCGTCAAAGGTGATGACCACTGAGCGGGCCGGAAGGTTGAGCCGGTTCTTCAGGTAGCCCTCCAGCTGAGACATGGTCAGGGTGGTATAGCCCCGATCCCGCAGCCAGGTCATCTGGTTGCTGAAGGCCCGCACCGACGTCGTGGTTGAGGTGTGGCGAAAGCGAGTGTTTTCTTCATCGTGCAGAATGTGGTGGTAGGTGAGCACCGGGATGCCATGATCCTCCTGCGCATCCAGGCTGCTGATATAGGCCAGCCGATCGCCGATGCGGATCTGGAACCAGGTCTGGTTTAGCCCGTCGCGCAGCTTACCGACGATGGGGTAGCGCAGGTTCTCCGCCAGCATACCGAAAGGCGCGCTTCTGACGTTAGGTCCGCTGTAGAGCGGGGTCGCTTTCCAGGTGATCAGGTTCTGGTTACTGAGAGGCTTATTGAGATCCCCCAGCCGGTCCTGCACCCGTTTTTTACCGCGCACCGGCTCCAGATGGCCTTTGTCGATAAAGGCCCGGCCAAAGCCGAAGCGAAAGGCGCTGTAGTCCCCTTCCCCACTCATCACCGCAATAATCTGCCCCGCCTGCAAATAGCCGACGTTGATCACCCGGTCGCCAATCTGCGCCCAGATGGCAGCGGCCTCGGTGGTCTGCATATAGCGAGCCGGGGAGTCCTGATCCAACAGGCGGGCGGAGGCGGCGCTGCTCCATACCAGGAGCAGCGCCAGGAGTAGACGCATGAGCATTGGGATTAGCTACGCAGGCCACGTCCACGCTGGATCAGATACCAGCAGAGCAGGTAGAACCCGACGATAAACACCGCCAGCACGCCGACGGTCATCACCAGCGGCACGTCGCTAATTCCCAGGAAACCGAAGCGGAAGCCGCTGATCATGTAGACGATCGGGTTAAGGTGCGACAGCCCCTGCCAGAACGGTGGCAGCAGGGTCAGAGAGTAGAATACCCCGCCGAGATAGGTGAGCGGCGTCAGCACAAAGGTCGGGATCAGGCTGATATCATCAAAGGTTTTCGCAAAGACCGCATTCAGCAGGCCCGCCAGCGAGAAGAGCACCGCCGTCAGCAGCAGCGTCAGGCCAACAAACAGCCATGAATGCACCTGGAACGGCACGAAGAAGAGCGACACCGCCGTGACCAGCACGCCGACGCACAGCCCGCGCGCCACGCCGCCGCCGACGTAGCCAGCAATGATCACGTGGGTAGGCACCGGGGCCACCAGCAGCTCCTCAATGTTACGCTGGAACTTGGCGCTGAAAAACGACGAGGCGACGTTGGCATAGGCATTGGTGATCACTGCCATCATGATCAGGCCAGGAACGATAAACTGCATGTAGGTGAAGCCATGCATCTCCCCGATCCGCGACCCGATCAGGTTGCCGAAGATGATGAAATAGAGGGTCATAGTGATCACTGGCGGAACCAGGGTCTGGATCCAGATGCGCATAAAGCGCTGGATCTCTTTATGCCAGATACTTTTTAGTGCGACCCAGTAGAGCTGCATCATGCGTGGTCTCCTTTTTTATTGTGTACCAGCGTGACAAACAGCTCTTCTAAACGGTTGGCTTTGTTACGCATACTTAATACCTGAACGCCCTGGGCGCTCAGCTGGCTAAAGACGCTGTTGATCCCCTGCTCGCGCAGCACCTCAACTTCCAGGGTTGAGGTGTCCACCAGCCGGTACTGGTAACCCTCCAGCTTCGGCAGCGGGCTTTTCGCGGCCAGATCGAGGATAAAGGTCTCAGATTTCAGCTTGGCCAGCAGCGACTTCATGGAGGTGTTCTCCACCAGCTCACCGTGCTGGATAATACCGATGTTGCGGCAGAGCATCTCCGCCTCTTCCAGGTAGTGGGTGGTGAGGATAATGGTCGTGCCCTGGGCATTCAAATCTTTCAGGAAGCCCCACATGGAACGGCGCAGCTCGATGTCCACCCCGGCGGTGGGTTCGTCGAGGATCAGCAGCTTTGGCTCATGCATCAGTGCCCGAGCGATCATCAGACGACGTTTCATCCCGCCGGAGAGCATCCGTGCCTTTTCGTTGCGTTTTTCCCAGAGATCGAGCTGCTTAAGGTACTTTTCGCTACGGATCAGCGCTTCGGAACGTTCAACGCCGTAGTAGCCCGCCTGGTTGACAACGATCTGCTGCACGCTCTCAAACGGGTTGAAGTTAAACTCCTGCGGCACCAGGCCAAGCTGACGTTTGGCGTTCACCACGTCCTTCTGCAGGTCGTAGCCAAAGACGCTCACCCGCCCCGAGGTTTTATTTACCAGCGAGCTGACGATGCCGATAGTGGTCGATTTACCCGCACCGTTGGGTCCCAGAAGCGCATAGAAGTCGCCCGCTTCTACTTTTAAATCAATGCCGCGCAGCGCCTGCACGCCACCCGGATAGGTTTTTTTAAGCTGCTCAAGCTCCAGTGCAATGGTCATGTCGTTTCGCTTACCTTTTTTCTGACACTCTATGTGTGGTTTAAAATTAAATGGAGTTGACCTATATTAGCTCAACGCTATTACTTGGTTACAGGTCGTTAACCACCATGAAAGATATAGATACACTCATCAGTAACAATGCACTATGGTCAAAAATGCTGGTGGAAGAGGATCCCGGATTTTTCGAGACCCTGTCAAAAGCCCAGAAGCCGCGTTTCCTGTGGATTGGCTGCTCTGACAGCCGCGTTCCCGCCGAACGTTTGACCGGCCTTGAGCCGGGCGAGCTGTTCGTTCACCGTAACGTAGCCAACCTGGTTATCCACACCGATCTGAACTGCCTGTCGGTGGTGCAGTACGCGGTGGACGTGCTGGAAGTTGAGCACATCATCATCTGCGGTCACTACGGCTGCGGTGGCGTACAGGCGGCGGTGGAGAACCCTGAGCTGGGGCTGATCAACAACTGGCTGCTGCACATCCGTGACATCTGGCTCAAGCACAATGCGCTGCTGAGCGAAATGCCGGAAGAGCGTCGCCTCGACACCCTGTGCGAGCTGAACGTGATGGAGCAGGTCTATAACCTGGGCCACTCAACGATCATGCAGTCGGCGTGGAAGCGCGGGCAGAATGTCACTATCCACGGCTGGGCCTACGGTATTCACGATGGCCTGCTGCGCGATCTTGACGTCACTGCCACCAGCCGCGATACCCTCGAACAGGGCTATCGCAAGGGCGTGTCCAATATCGGTCAGAAGCACATTAACCACAAATAAGCGTGCCATAGCGGCACGCGTTTGTCAGGCCCGGTAAGGCGGAATCGCCTCCGGGCTTTTTTATGCCTGCTCTTCCAGCGGCACTACTTTGCCTACATAGGGCAGATGACGATAGCGCTGGGCATAGTCAATGCCGTAACCCACCACAAACTCGTCCGGAATCGAGAAGCCAACAAACTCTACCGGCACCTCAACTTCCCGGCGCGACGGTTTATCCAGCAGGGTACAGATCGCCAGCGACTTCGGCTCGCGCAGGCTGAGGATCTCTCGCACTTTAGACAGCGTGTTCCCGGAGTCGATAATATCTTCGACGATCAGCACGTCCTTACCGCGAATGTCTTCGTCCAGATCCTTGAGGATTTTTACATCACGGGTGGTGGACATACCGCTGCCGTAGCTGGAGGCGGTCATGAAATCGACCTCGTGCGATACCTGTACTTCACGGCACAGATCGGCCATAAACATAAACGAGCCGCGCAGCAGGCCCACCAGCACCATTTCGCTGCCGCTCTCCTGATAGCGTTCGGTGATTTGGCGACCCAGTTCACTAATACGCGCTTTGATCTCCGCTTCCGGGATCATCACTTCAACAGTATGTTTCATATGCTAACCGTTTGATTTTGTAACCACTCACTCGATGCAGATAGCGTCTAATCCGGCATCAATTCATTAGCGCGCCAGTATACCAGCAAATGCTTTTATTAGGGGCGTGATTAAGAAAAGCCAAATATGTGATGACGGTCACACTTGTTAAATCCTATAATTAATTGCTATCAAAATATTAAACATTAAGAAGAGTGTCTTTCTATGGCAGAACCAAAAGCTCGGACGTCGCGCGTGCTCGTGACGTTAACAGCCCTGTTCGCAGCACTATGCGGGCTATTTCTCCTGATCGGTGGGGTCTGGCTGGTCGCCGTTGGCGGCTCCTGGTACTACCCTGTCGCCGGTCTCGTTATGCTCGGCGTCGCCTGGCTGCTGTGGCGCAGCAAGCGTGCAGCGCTCTGGCTCTACGCTGCGCTCCTGCTCGGCACCATGATCTGGGGCGTCTGGGAAGTCGGCTTCGACTTCTGGGCGCTCACCCCGCGCAGCGACATCCTTGTCTTCTTTGGTATCTGGCTGGTGCTGCCGTTTGTCTGGCGTCGCCTGATCGTACCTGCGAACGGTGCTGTTGCCGCCCTGCTGGTGGCGCTGGTGATCAGCGGCGGGATGCTGACCTGGGCGGGCTTTAACGATCCGCAGGAGATCAACGGCACGCTGAGCGCTGATGCGACGCCTGCTGCACCGATCTCTCAGGTAGCAGACGCCGACTGGCCGGCCTATGGCCGTAACCAGGAGGGTCAGCGCTACTCACCGCTGAAGCAGATCAATGCCGACAACGTGCATAAGCTGAAAGAGGCCTGGGTATTCCGTACCGGCGATCTGAAGCTGCCAACCGATCCGGGTGAGATCACCAACGAAGTGACGCCGATTAAGGTTGGCGACACCCTGTTCCTCTGCACCGCGCACCAGCGTCTGTTTGCCCTCGACGCCGCGACCGGTAAAGAGAAGTGGCACTTCGATCCGCAGCTGAACACCAATCCTTCGTTCCAGCACGTGACCTGCCGCGGCGTCTCTTATCATGAGGCGAACGCTAACAATGCCAGCCCGGACGTGGTCGCTAACTGCCCGCGCCGCATCATTCTGCCGGTAAACGATGGTCGTCTGTTCGCCGTCAACGCCGACAACGGCAAGCTGTGCGAATCCTTTGCTAACAAAGGTATTCTGAACCTGCAAACCAACATGCCAGTCACTACTCCAGGCATGTACGAGCCGACCTCACCGCCGATCGTTACCGATAAGGTGATTGTTATTGCCGGTGCGGTAACCGACAACTACTCTACCCGTGAGCCGTCTGGCGTTATTCGCGGCTTCGACATCAATACCGGGGCACTGCTGTGGGCCTTCGATCCAGGCGCGAAAGATCCGAACGCCATTCCGTCGGACGAACATCACTTCACGCCGAACTCACCGAACTCCTGGGCACCTGCGGCCTATGATGCCAAGCTGGATCTGGTCTACCTGCCGATGGGCGTGACCACACCAGACATCTGGGGCGGTAACCGTACGCCGGAGCAGGAGCGTTACGCCAGCTCTATCCTGGCGCTGAATGCCACCACCGGTAAACTGGCATGGAGCTATCAGACCGTACACCACGACCTGTGGGATATGGATATGCCGTCCCAGCCGACGCTGGCGGATATTACGGTGAAGGGTCAGACCGTACCGGTGATCTACGCGCCGGCGAAAACCGGTAACATCTTCGTGCTGGATCGCCGTAACGGTCAGCTGGTTGTTCCAGCGCCAGAGAAGCCAGTTCCGCAGGGTGCGGCCAAAGGCGACTACGTTACCAAAACCCAGCCGTTCTCCGACCTGAGCTTCCGTCCGAAGAAAGACCTGAGCGGGGCAGACATGTGGGGTGCCACTATGTTTGACCAGCTGGTGTGCCGCGTGATCTTCCAGAACCTGCGCTACGAAGGCATTTTCACGCCGCCGTCTGAGCAGGGTACGCTGGTGTTCCCGGGTAACCTGGGGATGTTCGAGTGGGGCGGTATCTCTGTCGATCCGCACCGTCAGGTGGCGATTGCCAACCCGATGGCGCTGCCGTTTGTCTCTAAGCTGATGCCGCGTGGTCCGGGTAACCCGATGGAAGAGCCTGAAAATGGCCAGGGTACCGGCTCTGAGTCAGGTATTCAGCCGCAGTACGGCGTGCCGTACGGTGTCACCCTGAACCCGTTCCTGTCGCCGATTGGTCTGCCGTGTAAACAGCCTGCCTGGGGTTACATCTCTGCGCTGGATCTGAAAACCAATGAAGTGGTGTGGAAAAAACGTATCGGTACCCCGCAGGATAGCCTGCCGTTCCCGATGCCGATCCCACTGCCGTTCACTACCGGTATGCCAATGCTGGGCGGCCCGATCTCGACCGCCGGTAACGTGCTGTTCATTGCGGCGACCGCAGACAATTACCTGCGCGCCTACAACATGAGCAACGGTGAGAAGCTGTGGCAGGGCCGTCTGCCCGCGGGTGGTCAGGCGACGCCGATGACCTATGAAGTGAATGGCAAGCAGTACGTTGTCATCTCTGCGGGTGGTCACGGTTCGTTTGGTACCAAGATGGGCGACTATATCGTTGCCTACGCGCTGCCTGACGACGCGAAATAATAGAGTCTCTGTAGTACCTGTAGGCCCGGCAAGCTTCGCGCTGCCGGGCCGACGAGATGATTCTTTTCCTTTCTCACACTAGCCGCGACGCTCCAGCCAGCCGGTTCTCCAATCACTCTATTTTCGACAATACGTCCTCAAAATTGCGCATCTAAATAGCTCTCCGATTTTTATACTTAACTATTATTCCCCTCCTCTATTTAATCTTTCTTTTTCTTCGGAGAGTTAGCAATGAGTAGTCCAATACTTGCTACCGGTACGCCAGTGCTTACTGTACATGACAATCAGGGGCTGACCGTGCGTGTCCTTAACTGGAACCACGACAGTAGCGAAAACCCGCTGCGTCTGCTGGTCACCCAAACACAGGTGGATGACGCCAGCCGGGTAGTGTCGCACCGCGACCCGCGCCTGTTTGTCGCCTGGAGTGCCGACAGCACGGCCCCGGCAAACCTGCGCGCCATGCCCTCGCTGGCAGGCCTGCTGCTACGTCGCGAAAGCACCGACAGCGGGGAGCAGGTGATGCTGTCTGATGCCGCAGGCCGTCCGGTGTGGAGCCAGGACGGACGCGGCACGGTGCAGACCGTGGCGTATGACGAGCTGGGCCGCCCTTCATCCGGCAGCGAGCAGCTGAGCGGGAGCAGCGAAATCCGCGTCAGCTGGCGCAGCGAGTACGGCGACAGCGGTCCGGCGGATGACGGCTCGCAGGGGAACAACCTGCGCGGCGTCTGCGTGGCGCAGTATGACGGTGGCGGCCTGTCTGAGGTGAACTCAGTGGCGCTGAGCGGGGCGGTGCTCAGCCAGGGACAGCGCTTCCTGGCCTCGGCAGAGGCGTTACCGGACTGGCTGGAGGATGAGGCCAGGCGGGAGGCGCTGCTGGAGGCGGAGACATACACTACGTCCGTCACTGCCGACGCCCGTGGCACGGTGCTGAAGCAGACGGATGCGAAGGACCATCTACAGGCCTGGCGCTATAACGTCAGCGGCGCGGTCTGTCACCAGACGGTGACCCCGGCAGGCGGGGAGACCCAAACCCTGCTGACGGATGTAAGCTGGAGCGCGGCGGGCCAGGTACTGACGGAGTCAGCCGGAAATGGCGTAACCACCACCTACAGCTACGACCCGCAGAACCAGTGGCTTGCCACCATCACCGCCCGGCGCGCGGATAACACCACGCTGCAGGCCCTGAGCTACGGGTATGACTTCACCGGCAACGTCACCTCCCTGAGCGATGGCAGCGTGGCATCGCGCTGTTACCGCAACCAGGCCATCAGGGGTACCCGGCTGTTCACCTATGACACCCTCTACCAGCTGCTGAGCGCCACCGGACGCGAGAATGCGAACCACACCGGGATGCAGTACAGCGGTCTGCCGGGCGTGGTGCCGGATGACAGCCAGTACGTGAACTATACCCGCAGCTATACGTATGACGACAGCGGTAACCTTCAGACTCTGAAGCATACCGGGGCAGCCGGCTTCACCCGCACCATGACCACGGAGAGTACCTCTGACCGCAGCGTGCAGCAGAACGACGGCGGAGCGCAGACGCCGGATGAGGTAGCGGGCTGGTTCGATGCTAACGGTAACTTGCTGACCCTCCAGGCCCGGGCTCCGGTCACGGATGATAACGGTTTTGACCCGCTGGTCTGGGACGGCAATAACAACCTGCACTCGGTGACCGTGCTGAGCCGCAGCAGCGGCGATAACGACCGGGAAATTTACCAGTACAGCGGCAGCCGGCGAGTGCGCAGGCAGACCCGCACTCTGGTAAACAGCGGCAGCGGGCTGTGGAGCGTGGACGAGGTGCGCTATCTGCCGGGGCTGGAGCTGCGCAAAAGCTGGCAGGAGACGGCGGGCAGCAGCGCTTCACCTTCTCTGTCAGAGGAGCTGCACGTTATCACCGGCCAGGCGGGCCGGGCGGGTATCCGGGTGCTGCACTGGGAGACCGGGAAGCCGCAGGAGATTGCGGCTAACGACCAGGTGCGCTGGAGCGTGGATGACAACATCGGCTCGCTGTCGCTGGAGCTGGATGCAGAGGGGCAGCTTATCAGCCGGGAGGAGTACTACCCCTTTGGCGGCACGGCGGTGTGGGCGGGGCGCAACGAGGTGGAGGCCAGTTATAAAACCGTGCGCTACTCCGGCAAGGAGCGGGACAGTACCGGGCTGTACTACTACGGCCACCGCTACTATGCCCCGTGGCTCTGCCGCTGGGTGAGCGCCGACCCGGCGGGTGAGGTGGACGGGCTTAATTTGTACTGCATGGTGCGAAATAATCCAATCTCACACTACGATCGTACCGGATTAGATGATGACAATAATAGTGATGAGGACGTTGGGTTGCTGCATAATATCGCTCTTCCGGATAAATGGATTATCGACCCAGATAGTCATAGGGCAACATTGGGAGCATCATGGGGAAATGTGTTTACAGGTTTAGTTGGAATTGAAATGGATTGGAACAACGTTAATGCAGAGGGAAAACCATTCACAACAGCTACATTATATTTAGCGCCTTATACTCATGCTAAAGAGCGTCCTGAATGGGATCCAGCAACAGTCAATGATAAAACAGAATATCAATATACCACTGCAAAAGTGGCAGGGCATGAGTTATCGGATACTTTTGCTGGCGGAAGGATTTATCATCGTGAGAGAGGCCCAGGACACCAACAACTGCGTGACTGGCTGGTCAGTAAAGGAATAGCTCCGAATGGAGGCTTTCTTGGACTGAGTATATCCTTCAATAACGTTGAAAAGACTAAATATACATCGCGCTCAATGAATAATGAACATTTCAGAAAATGGATAAAGGATCAAGATCATTCATTTGATGAGTATCACAAAAATAATAATGGGTATTATGGCCCTCCTGAACTTAGTGATGTAACAACAAGTTATTCCGATGGGTTGATACCGCAGCCATTTAAGGATGCGCTGGATAAAACACTGGAGAAATTATTAACTTATAAAGAATTCACTCAAACTAAAGCAAGAATATTGGCGAAGAAAATTGAGAAACCAAAAGTAGTACTGCCACCACCACCGCCACTACCGCCCGCACAGGTACTACCTATTAAAAGGGGAAATTGAGCGCTGTAATGCCGGTCGGAAGAGTCCTGGCGTCATCAGTGCGGACTATATTGGCAGCAAAAAAGGCGCAACAGCAGCATTTAACCAAAAAATTGAAAAAAGTAATGAGCATCTTATCCAGATGCAGACAAGATTGTAAGCATTAAAATTATTAAAGGTTCCCGACCAGATAATACGGTTATAAGCTGCGTTACAAAGATCGTAAAACAGCGAGTTGTAAAACTCGCTGTTTTTCAGGACTCATCAATCCGCTTAAACAGATTCATTACATTTGATCAGCACAAGTTATACCGTGAATCCCATCATCATTCCTGTATCCTCGTGCTCCAGCAGATGACAATGCGCCATATAGGCATGCTCCTTCGGTGCATCATGATCGAACTTCACCAGCACCTCGCTGCGCGCCCCGTAGACGTTTACCGTATCCTTCCAGCCTGACCGATGCGCCGCTGGCGGCTTGCCGTTTTCAGACAGAATGCGGAACTGCGTGCCGTGAATATGGAACGGATGCTGCATCATGTCCCCCTCCCCTGAAATCACCCACCGCTCATACTGCCCTTTGCTCGCGGCAAACAGCGGGTTATGCATATCAAAAGCTTTACCGTTGATGCGGTTGGCGCTGTGGAAATCAAACTCGCCGCCGTGGTCCATGTTCATATTCATGTGACCCATCATGTCGCCATGGTGCATCCCGGTCATGGCCTTATTGCCGTACTTATCCTTCAGCGCCTGCATGCCCATCATATCGAGCATCGGATCCATCGACAGGTGGAAGGTGCGCTGGGTTAAACCGGTAAGTTCCGGCAGCGCTGGCACGTTAACCAGGGTATCGGGCAGCGTGCCGGAAGCGGTAACCCGCAGCGGCTGAATGCGCAGGACCGGATGCGGCTGGTCAAACGGTGGAAGGGCCATCCCCATCTGGCTGACGGGCAGCGTAACCAGATCGACTGGCTTGCCGTCGCTGATATCCACCAGCACCTCAAAACGCTCCCCGGTCAGCACCGGCAGCGCCGTTACCGCAACCGGCTCGGCGAGATGACCGCCGTCGCTGGCGATAACATACATCCGACGTCCGTCGCTGAGAGCAAAGTTAAGGGTACGCGCATTGCAGCCGTTCAGCAGCCGCAGACGCAGCCAGCCGCGCGGAGCCGCGTGCTGAGGATAGACCGCCCCGTTTGCCAGTAAGGTATCGCCGAACCAGCCCACCGCCGCGCTCATCACGTCGAGCTGGTAATCGATCTGGCCGTCGGCAGCCAGACGTTTGTCCTGCACGATCACCGGCACGTCGTCGATGCCCCACTGCTTCGGCAGACGCAGCATGCGGCTCTCGTTGTCCTCGATCAGTACCAGTCCCGCCAGACCCATCGCGACCTGATGACCCGTTTTGCCATGCTGATGGGGATGGAACCAGCAGGTGGCCGCCCGCTGATCGGGCGTGAAGGTCACTTCCCGCGCCCCGCCCGCCGGGATAATCCCCTGCGGCCCGCCATCTACCTCACCCGGCACCTCCAGCCCATGCCAGTGAACGGTGGTCTCTTCCGCGAGTCGGTTACGGATCTCCACCGTCACCGCTTTACCCTGGCGCAGCTGAAGCGCGGGTCCCAGCAGGTTACCGTTGTAGCCCCAGGTTGTGGCGGTTTTCTCGCCAAAGGTAGAGGACCCCACCTGCACGGTAAGCCTGATGCGGTTTTGAGCGTCGGGAGTGAGCAGATCGGGAATGGGTAGCGTCGTTTGCTCCCCTGTTGCGGCGGCCCGCGCCCATGTCGGCAATGCGCCGATAACGCCAAGCGCAGCGGAATATTTGAGAAAATCACGGCGTTGCATAGTCGAATCCTTATCGTCGGCAAACGGTCTCCTGAGCTTAAACCCTGCCCCTGCGGCAAGGTCAAGCGAAAGGCGAATAATAAAGATCGTCGCCTTACCCCAAGTATGCTAACGTTTAATTTCCGTGATGTTTTGGTAAGAAGAATGAAGATGTTTTTCAGAACCGTTGTGTTCACCAGCCTGCTGGCGATGTCAGCAAATAGTTATGCGCTCAGCGAATCTGAAGCGGAGGACATGGCCGATCTAACGGCAGTGTTCGTGTTTCTGAAAAACGACTGTGGTTACCAGAATCTACCGAATGGCCAGATCCGCCGGGCGCTGGTGTTTTTTGCCCAGCAGAACCAGTGGGATCTGAGCAACTACGACACCTTTGATATGAAATCCCTCGGCGAAGATAGCTATCGCGATCTCAGCGGCATTGGCATTCCGGTTGCCAAAAAATGCAAAGCGCTGGCCCGGGACTCCCTCAGCCTGCTGGCCTACGTCAAGTAACATAAACCCTCCTCCCCTGCTAAAGTTATAGCCGTGCATCAGCGGCTGTAGTTAGCTATGATGTTGCGCCCATTTTGTGTGGATGTTAACGAAGGAGGATGCATGGCTGATACCCGCCAGTGGCATGAAACGCTGCATGACCAGTTTGGTCAGTACTTTGCCGTTGATAACGTGCTCTACCACGAGAAGACCGATCACCAGGATCTGATCATCTTTGAGAATGCCGCCTTTGGCCGCGTGATGGCGCTGGATGGCGTTGTCCAGACCACCGAGCGTGACGAATTTATCTATCACGAAATGATGACCCACGTTCCGCTGCTGGCCCACGGCCAGGCGAAGCATGTGCTGATCATCGGCGGCGGCGACGGCGCGATGCTGCGCGAAGTGAGCCGGCATAAAAACGTTGAGACCATCACCATGGTCGAGATCGACGAAGGGGTGGTATCATTCTGCCGCCAGTATCTGCCGAACCACAACGCAGGCAGCTACGACGATCCGCGCTTTACGCTGGTGATTGACGACGGTGTCAATTTCGTCAACCAGACCGCGCAAACCTTTGACGTCATTATCTCTGACTGCACCGATCCGGTGGGACCGGGCGAGAGCCTGTTTACCTCCGACTTCTATGCGGGCTGCAAGCGCTGCCTGAATCCAGGCGGGATCTTCGTTGCCCAGAACGGCGTAAGCTTCCTGCAGCAGGATGAAGCCGTGGGCAGCCACAAAAAGCTGAGCCACTACTTTAGCGATGTGAGTTTCTATCAGGCGGCGGTGCCCACCTACTACGGCGGCATCATGACCTTCGCCTGGGCGACGGACAACGAGATCCTGCGTAACCTCTCTACGGAGATTATCCAGGCGCGCTTCCACAACGCTGCCCTGACCTGCCGCTACTACAATCCGGCTGTCCATACGGCGTCCTTCGCCCTGCCGCAATACCTGCTAGATGCGCTCTCCTCAGGAGGTGATGAAAATTGAAAAAACTGAAACTGCATGGCTTTAACAACCTGACCAAAAGCCTGAGTTTTTGTATCTACGATATCTGTTATGCCAAAACCGCCGAAGAGCGTGACGGCTATATCGCCTATATCGACGAACTCTATAACGCAAACCGTCTGACGGAGATCCTCACTGAGACCTGCTCAATCATCGGCGCGAACATCCTCAACGTTGCCCGCCAGGACTATGAGCCGCAGGGGGCGAGCGTGACGATTCTGGTGAGCGAAGAGCCGGTCGATCCGACCCTGATTGATAAAACTGCGCACCCCGGCCCGCTGCCAGAGACGGTGGTAGCCCACCTCGATAAGAGTCACATCTGCGTGCATACCTATCCAGAGAGCCACCCGGAAGGCGGCCTGTGCACATTCCGCGCCGACATTGAGGTCTCAACTTGCGGCGTCATCTCCCCGCTGAAGGCGCTGAACTACCTGATTCATCAGCTGGAGTCGGACATCGTCACCGTTGACTACCGCGTGCGCGGCTTTACCCGCGACATCAACGGCATGAAGCACTTCATCGACCATGAGATCAACTCGATTCAGAACTTCCTCTCTGAGGATATGAAGGCGCTGTATGACATGGTGGACGTGAACGTCTATCAGGAGAACATCTTCCATACCAAGATGATGCTGAAAGAGTTCGACCTGAAGCACTATATGTTCCACACCCGTCCGGAAGATCTTACTGCCGAAGAGCGGGAAGCCATTACCGAATCGCTGTGGAAAGAGATGCGCGAGATCTACTACGCGCGCAATATTCCCGCCGTGTAATCTCTTCTGAAGCCGGAGCAGGGACGCTCCGACAATCTTTTTAAATCACGTTACTTCTGCTGAATAAATTTACGATACGCCGTGACGACCTGCAGAAAATCCTCAACGCCGCACAGCGACAGGCTCTCTTCGTCGTAGTAGCTCATCCCCTCTTCGATCTCATCTCCGGAGAACTCCAGCTGGTTAGCGCGGATGATGACCTCTTCTCCGTCCATCCAGAGCGTGTATTCGTGACCGATTCGCTGCCACTGGCGCTCGCTGCCTTTGACGGTTTTCGCCGCCTGCTCCACCTCATCCAGCAGGGCCAGATTCTCTTTTACCTCTTCGTTAAACCAGTGTCCGACCACCTCGTGGCCCATCGACATGCGCACTTTCACCTGGCCCGTAATGTCGCGTAAAAATTCGTAATCCATGTTTTTTTCCTCACATCCGCAATAGAGTAATTATCGCAGCCGCGGAGAAGAAAAACAGCGTAACGGAGAGAAGGAGAGGAAATAAAAAAAACCCTTCGGGAGACGAAGGGGTTTTATGCTGGCCTAAGGTCTGGCCTGACTTACACGGCGGTCTGGAAGATCACGCCGTCGGCTTTTTCGGTGTACTGACCGAGCTGGTCAAAGTTCAGATAGCGATAGGTATCCACCGCTGTCTTATCGACCTGCGCCATAAAGATCTGGTACTCGTCCGGCGTCGGCAGTTTACCCAGCAGCGAAGAGACCGCCGCCAGCTCCGCTGATGCCAGGAAGACGTTTGCTCCGGTACCCAGACGGTTCGGGAAGTTACGCGTCGAGGTCGACACCACCGTTGAACCATCGGCTACGCGCGCCTGGTTACCCATGCACAGCGAGCAGCCTGGGATCTCAATACGCGCCCCGCTCTTACCGAAGACGCTGTAGTAGCCCTCTTCCGTCAGCTGGGCGGCATCCATACGGGTTGGCGGCGCGACCCACAGGCGGGTCGGCAGCTGGCCTTTATGGCTGTCCAGCAGCTTACCAGCAGCGCGGAAGTGACCGATGTTGGTCATGCACGAGCCGATAAACACTTCGTCAATCTTCTCACCGGCTACGTCAGAGAGCAGACGAGCGTCATCCGGATCGTTCGGTGCGCAGAGGATCGGCTCTTTGATATCAGCCAGATCGATCTCGATGACCGCGGCGTACTCGGCATCGGCATCGGCTTCCAGCAGCTGCGGATCCGCCAGCCACTTCTCCATGCCCTGAATGCGGCGCTCGATGGTACGGCGATCGCCGTAGCCTTCCGCAATCATCCACTTCAGCAGCACGATGTTGGAGGTCAGGTACTCGGTGATCGGTGCCTTATCCAGCTTGATGGTACAGCCTGCAGCGGAACGCTCGGCAGAGGCATCGGCCAGTTCAAAGGCCTGCTCTACTTTCAGCTCCGGCAGACCTTCGATCTCGAGGATACGGCCAGAGAAGATGTTTTTCTTCCCTTTCTTCTCAACGGTCAGCAGCCCCTGACGGATCGCGTACAGCGGAATAGCATGCACCAGATCGCGCAGGGTAATGCCCGGCTGCATGGTGCCTTTGAAGCGCACCAGCACCGACTCCGGCATATCCAGCGGCATCACGCCGGTCGCGGCGGCAAATGCCACCAGACCAGAGCCTGCCGGGAAGGAGATCCCTACCGGGAAGCGGGTGTGGGAGTCACCGCCGGTGCCGACGGTGTCCGGCAGCAGCATACGGTTCAGCCAGGAGTGGATGATGCCATCGCCCGGGCGCAGGGAGACGCCGCCACGGTTCATGATGAAGTCCGGCAGCGTATGGTGCGTGGTGACGTCTACCGGCTTCGGATAGGCCGCAGTATGGCAGAAGGACTGCATCACCAGGTCAGCGGAGAAGCCGAGGCAAGCCAGATCTTTCAGTTCATCACGGGTCATTGGACCGGTGGTGTCCTGCGAACCAACCGAAGTCATTTTCGGTTCGCAGTATTCGCCAGGGCGAACACCGGTCACACCACAGGCGCGGCCCACCATTTTTTGCGCCAGCGAGAAGCCCTTGTTGCTGGCTTCAACCGGTTTCGCGCTGCGGAAGACGTCGCTGTGCGGCATGCCCAGCGCTTCGCGCGCCTTGGTGGTCAGGCCACGGCCGATGATCAGCGGAATACGGCCCCCGGCGCGCACTTCGTCGATCAGCACGTCGGTTTTCAGTTCAAAGGTAGCCAGCAGCTCGCCGGTCTCGTGGTTGCGCACTTCGCCTTTAAACGGATAGACGTCAATCACGTCGCCCATGTTCAGGTTGTTCACGTCCACTTCGATAGGCAGCGCACCGGCATCTTCCATGGTGTTGAAGAAGATAGGTGCGATTTTGCCGCCCAGCACCAGACCACCGCCGCGCTTGTTCGGCACGAACGGAATATCGTCGCCCATAAACCACAGCACCGAGTTGGTGGCGGATTTACGCGAGGAGCCGGTACCGACCACGTCACCGACGTAGGCCAGCGGGAAACCTTTTTTGTTCAGCTCTTCAATCTGCTTGATCGGGCCAACGGCACCGGCAACGTCCGGCTCAATACCTTCACGGGCGTTTTTCAGCATCGCCAGAGCGTGCAGCGGGATATCCGGGCGTGACCAGGCATCCGGTGCCGGAGAGAGGTCATCGGTGTTGGTTTCACCGGTCACTTTAAAGACGGTAACGGTAATTTTTTCAGCCAGCGGCGGGCGGCTCAGGAACCACTCGGCGTTAGCCCAGGAGAGCATTACCTGCTGCGCGTGGGCGTTGCCCGCTTTTGCTTTCTCTTCTACGTCGTAGAAGTTGTCGAACATCAGCAGCGTATGGGAGAGCGCTTTCGCAGCAATTGGGGCCAGCGCGTCGTTGTCCAGCGCATCAATCAGCGGATGGATGTTGTAACCACCCTGCATAGTGCCCAGCAGCTCAACGGCTTTTTCCGCTGTAATTAGCGGTGAGGTGGCTTCACCTTTGACGATAGCGGCCAGGAAGCCAGCTTTTACATAGGCGGCTTCATCAACGCCCGGCGGAACACGGTTGGACAGCAGATCTAACAGGAACTCTTCTTCACCCGCTGGCGGGGATTTCAGCAGCTCGACCAGTGCGGCCATTTGGGTTGCATCGATAGGCTTGGGTACAATTCCCTGGGCGGCACGTTCGGCTACGTGCTTACGGTATTCTTCTAGCACGACGGTATTTCTCCTCGCTCTCATTGTCATAGTGCGGCGGGCGATCTCTTCATGCTTCTGTAAACAGTAGTTTGTAGGGTAATGCCCGATACCGCATTGGGCAGCATATCAGGATTTAGGGGGGGTGTTAATCTGTTTACAAAAAAGCAACATTAAATATTAGCTGAATCGTTAAGGGCGGAGTAAAACAGTGGGGCGCGCCTTTTTTAAAGCGAAGATCTACGCCCGGGTTGACCATAACGGCCCTGCCGGGCCGCGTCATTTTCTTACAGTGCTACAGCGTTTTTAAGAGTGCCAGCTGCTTACTGCGCGAGTAGGCTTCCGGCGTCACGGTTTGATCGACCCGTTCACCCAGCACATATTTTTTCACTGTCTCGCGGTTATTTACCTGTTCATTCTGGCTAACATTGGCAAGCTGCCCACGATCGCTATAGTTGAGCGTAGTGCTGTTCTCCTCATCGTTATCCAGCAGATGATAGGAGTAGTTTTGCGACGATTTCATCTCGTTCAGCGCCAACGGAATCGACGGATCGAGCGCTTCGTGCCAGGCAGCGCTCAACAGGCTATGCGTCGTCTGCTTCACCGATTTTGAACCATTGCTGCCCATACTCTCTTCTGTCGTCTGCGAGGCGGAATAGGTGAAGCGATCAGCCTCTTCACCCCGCGCCGGGTTACCCGCTTTTTTTGCCTGCGTCAGCGACAGTGAAAAATCATGCAGACCGCTTAATGGCGACGTACCATTATCACCCAGGCGTATCGCCCTACTGCCGCTTATCGCTGCCGTTTTATTGGCGGTATCGCTGTTTAACGCATGGAAGACAGATTTCAACACCGCCATCTGATCGCGGTTGCCCTGCCCTACTCTACGTGCTTTATCGAATTTATCATCCCAGGCACTGAGTGCGGATTGCGGCTGAGGGGCACTGCCGGTCAATGTCGGATGCGATAGATCGCTGCTCATCTCAAGAGAGAACTCGCCATCTTCATAGGCTACCGACCGGGTTTTATCATCGGCATGGAAATTGAGCGACTGTAACGTGCTCTCACTGTTACGCAGATCCGTTTTCAGATCGATGGATTTCAGTACGTTTCTGTCAAAGTGGGTCAAGCCGAGGAGATCCAGCTGCGGTGGCTGCTGCCCCAGCCCGTTTAGCGTCTTCTCCAGCGCCCCGCTCAGGTTAGCTACCGCAGCCGCCTCGTCATCACTGAGCGCCTCGCCCTGCGTTTTCATCTCGATGGCCAAACCTTCACGCTGCTGGGTCATGATCAGACTGACCGTCGAACCGGATTGCGTCACAATGCTTAGTGCAACTGCGGCATCACGGGGTGCGCCCTCTGTCCCCATGCCCACTCCGCTTAGCGCCTGGGTAATATCCTCCCGGCTATCGTTGAGGGTGCCAAGCAGGGCGCTCCCGAGGTTGGCGAACGCCGAGACTGAGCCGCCTGATACCGACTGCATCAGCCCGGTGAGCGAGGCATTGTGTTGTAGCGCTACGCTGGCAGAGAGCGCTTTCGGCGACAGGCTATAGACTGCGGCAATCTCTGGCGTCTGGCTGCCAAACGTCACCTTTGCCGATGCGCTGGCTGAAGAGGCCGCATTGCTGGCCGCACGTGCACTAATGCCAGGCTGTAGGGAAGTACTTACACGCGCTGTAAAAGGCAGCATCGTGGTAGGGTTAAGACCAGTAATCATGCGATGAAACTCCCTCTCACCGTTAGGGGTAGAGTATTAACATCGGCAGAGCAGGCCTGACGTTTATTTTTTTTAACTGAAAAACGGGGCTGAATCGCTAAAATTTACTCCCTGCTTCAATCCTTTCGTATCAGGGGAGCTTCACTGACGCCTTTCCTGCACTCGCTACCCGCAACATTAATCAAAAAATAAAATCTCTTCTCTTTCATACTCAGGCTATATCTGACCCTGCGATTTCTGTGGAAATCGGGAGAAAAAAATGACCCTGCCTTTTAAATACGCTGCGCTGGCCCTCGTGTGCAGCGTCGGGCTCTTTGCCGCCTCGGGCGTACTGTACGTTAAAAGCCGTACCCCTGAAACGCCTGTCCAGACAGTGCCTGTGACTTCCCAGCCCCAGACGGCCCCCGTTACGGCTCCGGCAGTAAAACCCGCATTTACCTCAGCGCAGATCGATCAGTGGGTCGCGCCGGTGGCGCTCTACCCCGATCCGCTGCTCTCTCAGGTTTTAATGGCGGCTACCTATCCGGCCAACGTAGTGCAGGCCGTGCAGTGGTCGCGGGATAATCCGACTCTTAAAGGCGATGCGGCCATTCAGGCGGTATCAGGCCAGCCCTGGGACCCGAGTGTGAAGTCGCTGGTCGCCTTTCCGCAGCTCATGGCGTTGATGGGCGAGAACCCAGAGTGGGTACAGAATCTTGGCGATGCGTTTCTGGCCCAGCCGCAGGACGTCATGGACTCCGTACAGCGCCTACGGCAGCTGGCCCAGCAGACCGGGACGCTAAAATCGACGCCGCAGCAGACGGTAAGCAGCACGCCGAAGAGAGCATCCGCATCTGCAACGGTGCAAAGCAGCAATGCGCCCGTGCCAGCCTCAACGGTAATCAAAATTGAACCTGCCGATCCACAGGTGGTTTACGTCCCTAACTACAACCCTGCCACGGTCTACGGCAGTTGGCCAAACACGGCCTACCCGCCGGTCTATCTGCCCCCGCCTCCCGGCCAGCAGTTTGCAGACAGCTTCGTCAAAGGCTTCGGCTATAGCCTGGGCGTCGCCACCACCTATGCCCTGTTCAGCAACATCGACTGGGACGATGACGACCATCACCATGACGACGACTATCACGGCAACGGCTACCAGCATAACGGGGACAACATCAACATCAACGTTAACAACTTTAACCGCATTTCAGGCCAGCATCTGCAAGAGCAGAATATGATCTGGCAGCATAACCCAGCGTATCGCGACGGCGTCCCCTACCAGAACGGCGCGGTCGCCCAGCGTTTTCACCCTACTGACGTGAGCGGCGGGCTGAGCGCCACGCAGCACCCGGCTACCTCACGAGATAACCAGCGCCAGGCAGCGATGGCGCAGTTTGAGCAGCGCAGCCACACGCCCACCGGCAGCGTGGCGGGGGTGTCATCCCGTGACGCCCAGCGTAAGGCCGCCTCGCAGCAGCTAAACAAGGTTGCCCAGCGGAATAACTATCGCGGCTACGATAGCGATACGCCACGTCCTACCCAGCAGGCGAAACAGCGGCATGAGACACGACAGCAGCGACCAACCTCTACGAATTTGCAGCGCGAGCAGCGTTTGGCAAGTACCCGCGTCAACGCCTTTAGCGGCAACGACAGCCGCTCGCCGTCGTGGCAGTCGCAGCAGCTGCGGGGCCAGCAGAGCCGCCGCATCAACAGCGGCCACCTTGAACAGCGTAGCGCGGGTCGTGAAGGCCTCTCTGAACAGCGCGAATTGCGCCGTCGTTAACCGGGAGCCAACAATGAAAAAAATCCTGTTAAGTACCCTGCTGCTCTCGCTGCCCTTTATGGGCGATGCCCAGCAGCTGTTTTCCACTCCTGACGAGGCGGCTAACGCCTTTGCGACGGCGGTGGCCGATCAAAATGAGGCCCAGCTCGCCGCCGTGCTGGGAGATAGCTGGCGGCAGTTCCTACCGCAGAAGGAGGTCGATCCCGAGGCCATTGCCCGCTTTAACCGCGACTGGGCGATGAAGCATGAGGTCGTCGAGCAAGCGGATGTTGCCCATCTTAACGTTGGGGATGATGGCTGGCAGCTGCCGATCCCCATCGTCAAAATCGCCGGAGGGTGGCATTTTGATATGCCCGCCGCGCAGGAGGAGATCCTCACCCGTGCTATTGGCCGCAACGAGCTGTCGGCGATGGAAGCCATGCACGCCTATGTTGATGCCCAGTATGACTACCGCCAGCGTAAGCAAGTCTATGCCACCAGGCTTATCAGCAGCGAAGGTCAGCAGGACGGGCTCTACTGGCCGGTACAGCCTGGCGAAACGCCCAGTCCGCTGGGTCCGGCATTTAGCCCTGGCGAGCCGGGCGTAGGCTATCATGGCTACCATTTCCGCATAATCCAGAGCGACAGTGCGCAGGGGTTTGCCCTGCTGGCGTGGCCGGTAGAGTGGCAAAAAACCGGGGTAATGAGCTTTATGGTGAATCAGGACGATCGGATCTATCAGGCGGATTTAGGGAGTAATACGGCAACCCAGGCCGCCGCCACTAAGCAATTTAGCCCCAACGCCCCCTGGCAAGCTGTAGAGTAGACATAAAAAAAGCGGCTCCGTGAGCCGCTTTAATCATACTGCGTCGAAGATTACTTCTTCTTCGCTTTCGCGTTCGGCAGGTCGGTGATGCTACCTTCGAACACTTCTGCCGCCAGACCCACAGATTCGTGCAGGGTCGGGTGCGCATGGATAGTGAGCGCGATATCTTCAGCGTCACAGCCCATTTCGATAGCCAGACCGATCTCACCCAGCAGCTCGCCGCCGTTGGTGCCGACAATCGCACCACCGATCACACGGTGAGTCTCTTTGTCGAAGATCAGTTTGGTCACGCCGTCTGCGCAGTCGGAAGCGATAGCACGGCCAGAAGCAGCCCACGGGAAGGTGGCGGTTTCGTAGCTGATGCCTTTCTCTTTCGCTTCTTTCTCGGTCAGGCCAACCCAGGCAACTTCTGGCTCGGTGTAGGCGATAGACGGGATCACTTTCGGATCGAAGTAGTGTTTCATGCCGGCGATAACTTCAGCGGCAACGTGACCTTCGTGAACACCTTTGTGCGCCAGCATCGGCTGACCGACGATGTCGCCGATAGCAAAGATGTGCGGTACGTTGGTACGCAGCTGCTTGTCAACGCGGATGAAGCCACGGTCGTCCACTTCGACGCCAGCTTTGCCTGCGTCGAGGTTTTTACCGTTCGGCACGCGGCCGATAGCCACCAGCACCGCGTCGTAACGCTGCGCTTCAGCCGGGGCTTTTTTGCCTTCCATGGAAACGTAGATGCCGTCTTCTTTCGCTTCAACGGCGGTCACTTTGGTTTCCAGCATCAGGTTGAACTTCTTGCTGATGCGCTTGGTGAAGACTTTAACGATATCTTTGTCAGCAGCCGGGATAACCTGGTCGAACATCTCAACCACGTCGATCTCTGAACCCAGCGCATGGTACACGGTACCCATTTCCAGACCGATGATGCCACCGCCCATAACCAGCAGACGCTTCGGCACTTCTTTCAGCTCCAGCGCATCGGTGGAGTCCCACACGCGCGGATCTTCATGCGGAATGAACGGCAGTTCAATCGGACGGGAGCCTGCCGCGATGATCGCGTTGTCGAAGTTGATCACGGTTTTGCCGTTTTCGCCTTCCACTTCCAGGGTGTTCGCGCCGGTGAATTTGCCCAGGCCGTTAACCACTTTCACTTTACGGCCTTTTGCCATGCCCGCCAGACCGCCGGTCAGCTGGTTGATGACTTTTTCTTTCCAGGTACGAATTTTGTCGATGTCGGTTTGCGGCTCGCCAAAAACGATACCGTGCTCGGCCAGCGCTTTCGCTTCTTCGATCACTTTCGCTACGTGCAGCAGCGCTTTCGAAGGGATACAGCCGACGTTCAGGCAAACACCACCGAGGGTGCTGTAACGCTCAACAATGACGGTTTCCAGACCTAAATCCGCTGCGCGAAACGCTGCGGAATAACCTGCCGGGCCTGCCCCAAGTACCACGACCTGAGTTTTGATTTCAGTACTCATCATGACCTCTTAATTATTTCCGGCCGTACAAAGTGCTTGTGCTTTGCATCCGCCGGGACGTTCTATCCGCCCGCAGTTTACAAAATTGTTAACATTTTTGAAACAACAAACGGCAAACGAAGTGTCCTTTGTCCCAGTAACCTCAACAACATAATGAGATTACCAGAAAAAAGCCGACCGTCAGGCCGGCTTTTACGATTACATCACCAGACGGCGGATGTCAGACAGCATGTTGTTGATGATGGTAATGAAACGCGCACCATCAGCACCGTCGATCACGCGGTGGTCGAAGGAGAGAGAGATCGGCATCATCAGACGCGGTACGAACTCTTTCCCGTTCCAGACCGGCTCCATCGCGGACTTAGAGACGCCCAGGATGGCCACTTCCGGCGCGTTAACGATCGGCGCGAAGTGGGTAGTACCCAGGCCGCCGATGCTGGAGATGGTGAAGCAACCGCCCTGCATTTCGCCAGCGGTCAGCTTGCCATCACGCGCTTTCTTGGAGATCACGGTCAGCTCACGAGACAGCTCGGTGATGCTCTTCTTGTTCACGTCTTTAAAGACCGGAACAACCAGACCGTTCGGGGTATCAACCGCAACGCCGATGTTGATGTATTTCTTCAGCGTCAGGCGCTGTGCATCTTCGGACAGCGAGCTGTTGAAGCGCGGCATCTGCTCCAGGGCAGCGGCAACGGCTTTCATGATGAAGACAACCGGGGTGAATTTCACGTCCAGTTTGCGCTTCTCAGCTTCGGCGTTCTGCTGTTTACGGAACGCTTCCAGATCGGTGATGTCGGTTTTGTCGAAGTGAGTAACATGTGGGATCATCACCCAGTTACGGCTCAGGTTGGCACCGGAGATTTTCTGGATACGGCCCAGCTCAACTTCTTCAACTTCACCAAACTTGCTGAAGTCCACTTTCGGCCACGGCAGCATGCCTGGCAGACCACCACCGGTTGCAGCAGCAGGTGCAGATTCAGCGCGCTTAACGGCGTCTTTCACGTAAGCCTGAACGTCTTCGCGCAGGATACGGCCTTTACGACCGGTGCCTTTCACTTTCGCCAGGTTCACACCGAACTCGCGCGCCAGGCGGCGGATCAGCGGGGTCGCGTGGACGTAAGCGTCGTTTTCAGCGAACTCAGATTTGCCTTCTGCTTTCGCAGCCGGAGCCGCAGCAGGTTTAGCAGCCTGAGCCGGTGCAGCAGCTGGAGCCGGAGCGGCAGCGGCCGGTGCAGCAGCAGGCGCAGCGCCTTCTACTTCGAAGACCATGATCAGGGAGCCGGTTGAGACTTTGTCGCCGGTGCTGATTTTGATCTCTTTAACGGTACCGGCGAACGGTGCCGGAACTTCCATAGAGGCTTTGTCACCTTCAACGGTGATCAGTGACTGCTCAGCGGCAACTTTGTCGCCCACTTTCACCATCACTTCAGTGACTTCAACTTCGTCACCGCCGATGTCCGGCACGTGAACTTCTTTCGCGCCAGCGGCAGCGGCCGGCGCAACGGCAGCCTGCTCTTTCACTTCCGGCTTGGCAGCGGCGGCAGCCGGGGCAGCGCCCGCGACGTCGAAGATCATGATCAGTGAGCCGGTAGAGACTTTGTCACCGGTGTTAATCTTGATCTCTTTAACGGTACCTTCGAACGGTGCCGGGACTTCCATAGAGGCTTTATCACCCTCTACGACAATCAGGGACTGCTCAGCGGTAACGGTATCGCCCACTTTCACCAGGATCTCGGTCACTTCAACTTCGTCACCGCCGATGTCCGGCACGTTCACTTCTTTCGCTGCCGCGGCAGCTGCTGGAGCAGCGGCCGGAGCGGCTTCTTTCTTCTCTTCCTGCGCAGGTGCAGCAGCTGCTGCACCGTCGGCGGAATCGAAAATCATGATCAGTTTACCGGTCTCGGTTTTGTCGCCAACAGAGACTTTGATCTCTTTAACAACGCCAGCCTGAGGAGACGGAACTTCCATAGAGGCTTTATCGCCCTCTACGACGATCAGCGACTGTTCAGCTTCAACTTTGTCGCCCACGTTGACCAGAATCTCGGTGATCTCTACTTCGTCCGACCCGATGTCCGGTACATTGATTTCGATAGCCATTCTCTCTTTACCTCTTATGCCAGACGCGGGTTAACTTTATCTGCATCGATATTGAACTTGGTGATAGCTTCCGCTACCACTTTCTTATCGATGTCGCCACGTTTAGCCAGTTCGCCCAGCGCTGCTACCACCACGTAAGATGCATCCACTTCGAAGTGGTGACGCAGGTTTTCACGGCTGTCAGAGCGACCGAAACCGTCGGTACCCAGTACGCGGTAATCATCAGCCGGTACATAAGTACGAACCTGCTCGGCGAACAGTTTCATATAGTCAGTGGACGCCACTGCCGGTGCATCGTTCATCACCTGAGCGATGTACGGCACGCGCGGGGTTTCCATCGGGTGCAGCATGTTCCAACGCTCACAGTCCTGGCCGTCACGAGCAAGCTCGGTGAAGGAGGTAACGCTGTAAACATCAGAGCCAATACCGTAGTCGTTGGCCAGGATCTGCGCTGCTTCACGGACGTGACGCAGGATAGAACCGGAGCCCAGCAGCTGAACTTTACCTTTCGCGCCTTCAACGGTTTCGAGTTTGTAGATACCTTTACGGATACCTTCCTCTGCACCCTGCGGCATAGCCGGCATGTGGTAGTTTTCGTTCAGCGTGGTGATGTAGTAGTAAATGTTCTCTTGCGCTTCGCCGTACATACGTTGCAGACCGTCATGCATGATGACTGCCACTTCGTAAGCATAGGACGGATCGTAGGAGATACAGTTCGGGATAGTCAGCGACTGAATGTGGCTGTGACCATCTTCGTGCTGCAGACCTTCACCGTTCAGCGTCGTACGACCGGAAGTACCACCGATCAGGAAGCCGCGCGCCTGCTGGTCACCTGCTGCCCAGCACAGGTCGCCGATACGCTGGAAACCGAACATGGAGTAGTAGATGTAGAACGGGATCATCGGCAGATCGTTGGTGCTGTAGGAGGTCGCCGCAGCCAGCCAGGAAGAACCTGCGCCCAGCTCGTTGATGCCTTCCTGCAGGATCTGGCCTTTCTCGTCTTCTTTGTAGTAGGCAACCTGCTCACGGTCCTGCGGAGTGTACTGCTGGCCGTTCGGGCTGTAGATACCGATCTGACGGAACAGACCTTCCATACCGAAGGTACGCGCTTCGTCAGCGATGATCGGAACCAGACGATCTTTGATCGACTTGTTCTTCAGCATCACGTTCAGGGCACGAACGAAAGCGATAGTGGTAGAGATCTCTTTGTTCTGCTCTTCCAGCAGCGATTTGAAGTCTTCCAGCGCAGGCAACTCCAGCTTCTCGCTGAATTTAGGCTGGCGGGACGGCAGGTAGCCGTTCAGCTTCTGACGCTGGGCGTGCAGGTAGGTATGCTCTTCAGACCCTTCCGGGAAGGTGATGTAAGAGAGGTTTTCCACCTGCTCGTCGGTAACTGGAACGCTGAAACGGTCGCGGATATAGCGCACGCCGTCCATGTTCATTTTCTTAACCTGGTGAGCGATGTTTTTACCTTCTGCGGTATCACCCATGCCGTAACCTTTAACGGTGTGGGCCAGGATTACAGTCGCTTTACCTTTGGTTTCCTGCGCTTTTTTCAGTGCAGCGTAGACTTTCTTCGGATCGTGACCACCGCGGTTCAGGGCCCAGATCTGCTCGTCAGTCCAGTCGGCAACCAGCGCTGCGGTCTCCGGGTATTTACCGAAGAAGTGCTCGCGCACGTAAGCGCCATCGCGGGATTTGAAGGTCTGGTAGTCACCGTCAACGGTTTCGTTCATCAGCTGGATCAGCTTACCGCTGGTATCTTTACGCAGCAGCTCATCCCAACGACCGCCCCACATCACCTTGATCACATTCCAGCCTGCACCTGCGAAGATGCCTTCCAGTTCGTTGATGATCTTGCCGTTGCCGGTTACCGGACCATCCAGACGCTGCAGGTTACAGTTGATGATGAAGCACAGGTTGTCCAGCTTCTCACGGGTCGCGATGGTGATCGCGCCTTTAGATTCTGGCTCATCCATCTCGCCGTCGCCCAGGAAGGCGTAAACGGTCTGCTGAGAGGTATCTTTCAGGCCACGGTGTTCCAGATATTTCAGGAATTTCGCCTGGTAGATCGCACCGATCGGGCCCAGACCCATAGATACGGTCGGGAACTGCCAGAATTCCGGCATCAGTTTCGGGTGCGGGTAAGAAGAGAGGCCGTTGCCATGCACTTCCTGACGGAAGTTGTTCATCTGCTCTTCAGTCAGACGACCTTCCAGGAACGCACGTGCGTAGACGCCCGGAGAGATGTGGCCCTGGAAGTACACCAGGTCGCCGCCGTCTTTCTCGGTGCGCGCGCGGAAGAAGTGGTTAAAGCACACTTCATAAACGGTTGCAGAAGACTGGAAGGAAGCCATGTGGCCGCCCAGCTCCAGATCTTTTTTGGACGCGCGCAGCACGGTCATGATGGCGTTCCAGCGGATTGCAGAACGAATGCGGCGTTCCAGATCCAGATTGCCCGGGTATTCCGGTTCGTCTTCAACGGCAATCGTGTTTACGTAGTTGTTAGCCCCTGCACCTGCAGCTACTTTCACGCCGCCTTTGCGGGCTTCAGAAAGCATCTGTTCAATTAGATACTGAGCGCGCTCAACACCTTCTTCACGGATGACCGATTCGATCGCCTGTTGCCAGTCGCGAGTTTCGATCGGATCCACGTCATTTTGGAGACGTTCTGACATGGGGGTATTCCTTATCTATCTGATTACGTTAATTTGTCTGGAACCTGTCCCATTGTATTTTCGCCAGAAAACACAATAAGACAGGTTCTGCGTGAGTTGCCGCGCGTTTAAAGAACCACGCTTAGTCCTTTCGTTGCTGAAGCCTGCGCATTGAGCGTTCCCGACGGCTCTGCTCACGGCTGCGATCCAGCAATATCTCCTCAATAAATGCCAGGTGGCGGTGCGACGCTTCACGCGCCTGCTCCGGTTCCCTGGCAATAATCGCCTCAAAAACACTGGTGCGATGTTTGCTTACCAGCGGGAGCATCTCCCTGCGGGCATAAAGCAATTCAAAATTCTGGCGAACGTTCTGGGCTAACATCGGCTCCATGCAGCGTAGCAGATGCAGCAGCACGACATTATGCGCCGCTTCGGTGACAGCAATCTGATACTGGACCACCGCGCTGGACTCGGCATCAAGATCCCCTGACGTCTGCGCCAGCTCGATGGCGTGGTGCAGCTCGCGGATACGCACCCGATCTTCATCGGTGCCGCGTAGCGCCGCGTAATAGGCGGCAATCCCTTCCAGCGCATGGCGCGTCTCGAGCAGGTCAAATTGGGATTCAGGATGATCGGAGAGCAGTTCGACCAGCGGGTCGCTAAAGCTCTGCCACAGGCTGTTCTGGACAAACGTACCGCCGCCCTGGCGACGAAGCAGCAGGCCCTTGGCTTCAAGACGTTGGATCGCCTCACGGAGCGAAGGACGGGAAACGTCGAACTGTTTAGCCAGCTCGCGTTCAGGTGGAAGTTTTTCACCGGGGCGCAGTGTCCCCTCAAGGATCAAGAACTCCAGTTGCTGCTCAATCACATCGGATAGTTTTGGTTGGCGGATTTTGCTGTAGGCCATTATTCCCTGTCTCTGCCATTAGCCCGGAGTAAATTGGTCTTACCAATTTCATGTTCTTAGCGCTAAAGTAACAAAGTATTCACCTTCTGTCCATACAGGTTTTGATTGAAATCAGGGAACCCTGCACATTTTAACAACATTACAGAAATGACGTTTCAGGAATGTAACTTTGCACAAAAGATACCGTTACCCCTTAAGAGGCAGATTTAACCTCAATGAAACCTTAAAATTACTAATTGAACCGATTCAGTGCGCAATATTTTGCATATTGAATCAAATATAGTGCTTAATTATTTTAAATAATCGATATGGTAGTAGCTGGGGGTAATCGGCGCGAATTTACAAATGTTTGCTTTTCATCCAACCCGCCTCCGGCCCTGCATAAAGCAGGTGCATTCCCCCGCGCTTATCACTATTCTGAGCCTTACGAAAGAGATGGGCCGATATTTCAGATCCTGCTTACGTAAATAAAAAAATACAAAAATGGAATTTTATACGTACACGCACACAACAGCGTACAAAAAATAACCACATATGAGGTTTCATGATGGAAGATCAACAGCACGGTGAAACGCTGAAGCGCGGTCTTAAAAACCGCCATATTCAGCTAATTGCGCTGGGTGGTGCTATCGGGACGGGTCTGTTTCTGGGCAGCGCATCCGTTATTCAGTCCGCAGGGCCGGGGATTATCCTTGGCTATGCCATCGCCGGTTTTATCGCGTTCTTAATTATGCGTCAGCTGGGTGAAATGGTGGTTGAAGAGCCGGTTGCCGGTTCGTTCAGCCACTTCGCCTACAAATACTGGGGCGGGTTTGCTGGCTTTGCCTCCGGGTGGAACTACTGGGTGCTCTACGTGCTGGTGGCGATGGCTGAGCTGACCGCCGTGGGGAAATACATTCAGTTCTGGTGGCCGGAGATCCCCACCTGGGTGTCGGCGGCAGCCTTCTTTGTGATCATCAACGCCATTAACCTGACCAACGTCAAAGTGTTCGGGGAGATGGAGTTCTGGTTCGCTATTATTAAAGTTATTGCCGTGGTCGCCATGATCCTCTTCGGCGGCTGGCTGCTGTTTAGCGATAGCGCAGGTCCGCAGGCCACCGTGCGTAACCTCTGGGAACAGGGCGGCTTCCTGCCCCACGGCTTTACCGGGTTGGTGATGATGATGGCAATCATTATGTTCTCCTTCGGCGGCCTGGAGCTGGTAGGGATCACCGCCGCCGAAGCGGATAACCCGGAAGTGAGCATTCCAAAAGCCACTAACCAGGTTATCTACCGGATCCTGATCTTCTACATCGGCTCGCTGGCGGTGTTGCTCTCGCTGCTGCCGTGGACGCGCGTAACCGCCGACACCAGCCCGTTTGTGCTGATCTTCCACGAGCTGGGTGATACCTTTGTTGCTAACGCCCTCAACATCGTGGTCTTAACCGCTGCGCTGTCGGTCTATAACAGCTGCGTCTACTGCAACAGCCGGATGCTGTTTGGCCTGGCGAAGCAGGGCAACGCCCCGAAAGCGCTGGCGAAAGTCGATAAGCGCGGCGTACCGGTGGCGACCATTCTCACCTCTGCCCTCTTTACCGCGCTGTGCGTGCTGATCAACTACCTGGCTCCTGGCGAAGCCTTTGGCCTGCTGATGGCGCTGGTGGTCTCCGCACTGGTGATCAACTGGGCGATGATCAGCCTGGCGCACATGAAGTTCCGCCGCGCCAAAGACAAGCAGGGGGTGAAGACGCGCTTCCCGGCGCTCTTCTACCCGCTGGGGAACTGGATCTGCCTGCTGTTTATGGCGGCGGTGCTGGTGATCATGGCGATCACGCCTGGCATGGCGATCTCAGTCTGGCTGATCCCAGTCTGGGTAGCCATCCTTGCCGTAGGTTACTTCATTAAGCAGCAAAAAGCGGGAAAGCCGGTTAAGGCGCACTAACCGCACGCTCTGCCCTGCCCCCTAAATCCAGGGAGGCAGGGCAGATGTGAAATGTAAGACGCTTCACAAATTCACTTTCGTAGCCGTTTTGTCCATCTCTGCACTCCTATCCTGTAACGCAAAAATTTCGTAGCGCGCAAATAATCTCTTTCTATATCAACGGGAGATTTCGCGATGGATAATAACAAGCTGTCAGTGAAAGAGAAGATCGGCTACGGCATGGGCGACGCCGGATGCAATATCATCTTCGGCGCTATCATGCTGTTCGTTAACTACTTTTATACCGACATATTTGGCCTGGCACCGGCGCTGGTAGGGGTGCTTCTGCTCTCCATCCGCGTTATTGATGCGGTAACGGACCCGATTATGGGGGCGCTGGCCGACCGAACCAAAAGCAAATATGGCCGTTTTCGCCCCTGGCTGCTGTGGATCGCCCTGCCCTACGCGCTGTTCAGCATCCTGATGTTTACCACGCCAGAGTGGAGCTACAGCAGCAAAGTTATCTATGCCTTCGTCACCTACTTCCTGCTCTCTCTGACCTATACGGCGATCAATATTCCCTACTGCTCGCTGGGGGGCGTCATCACCAACGATCCGAAAGAGCGCGTGGCGTGTCAGTCCTACCGCTTCGTGATGGTCGGAGTCGCGACCCTGCTGCTGTCGCTCACGCTGCTGCCGATGGCCGACTGGTTTGGTGGGGATAACAAAGCCAAAGGCTACCAGATGGCAATGACCGTGCTGGCGCTGATTGGTACCTGCATGTTCCTGTTCTGCTTCGCAACGGTGCGGGAACGCGTTCGCCCGGCGGTGCAAACCAACGATGAGTTGAAAAACGATCTCAAAGACGTCTGGAAAAACGACCAGTGGGTGCGCATTTTGCTGCTGACCCTGTGCAACGTCTGTCCGGGCTTTATCCGCATGGCGGCCACCATGTACTACGTCACCTGGGTGATGGGTCAGAGCACCCACTTTGCCACCCTGTTTATCAGCCTTGGCGTAGTGGGTATGATGCTGGGCAGCATGCTCGCAAAGGTGCTGACCGACCGCTGGTGCAAGCTGAAGGTATTTTTCTGGACCAACATCGCGCTGGCTATCTTCTCCTGCGCGTTCTACTTCTTCGATCCGAAGGCGACTACCACTATCGTGGTGCTCTACTTCCTGCTTAATATCCTGCATCAGATCCCCTCCCCGCTGCACTGGTCCCTGATGGCCGACGTAGACGATTACGGCGAGTGGAAAACCGGTAAGCGCATTACCGGTATTAGCTTCTCTGGCAACATCTTCTTCCTCAAGCTGGGGCTGGCCATTGCTGGCGCGATGGTCGGCTTCCTGCTCTCCTGGTATGGTTATAATGCCAGTGCGAAGGCGCAAAGCCCTGATGCCATCAACGGCATTGTCCTGCTGTTCACCGTGATCCCTGGCGTAGGTTATCTGATTACGGCAGGTGTTGTCCGGCTGCTGAAGGTAGACCGCGAAACGATGGCACGGATCCAGGAGGACCTGGAGAAGCGTCGCACCAACTACCGTGAACTGAGCGACTATCAGGAACTGAAAGCCGCAGAGAATAAATAAGGAGCGTCCTATGCAAAACTGGCCAAACCCCTTTATTGAGCAGCGCGCCGACCCGTTCATTCTGCGTCACGACGATGGGTACTACTTTATCGCCTCCGTGCCGGAGTATGATCGGCTGGAGATCCGCCGCGCCGCTACCCTGGAGGGGCTACGCGCCGCCGAGCCGGTGGTGGTATGGCGTAAACCGCAGACCGGCCCGATGAGCCAGCTGATCTGGGCCCCGGAGCTGCATCAGATTGACGGGAAGTGGTACATCTACTTTGCCGCGACCCATACGCACGATCTCGACGCGCTGAATATGTTCCAGCACCGCATGTTTGCGCTGGAGTGTGCCGATGCCGATCCCTTAACCGGGCGCTGGACGGAGAAAGGACAGGTGCAGACGCCGTTTGATACTTTTGCGCTGGATGCCACGACGTTCAACCACCAGGGCAAACAGTGGTATCTGTGGGCGCAGAAAGCCCCCGATATTGCAGGCAACTCAAACATCTACCTGGCGGAGCTGGAGAACCCGTGGACGCTGAAAGGCGACCCGGTGATGCTAAGCAAGCCGGAGTTTGAGTGGGAGTACCGGGGGTTTCTGGTCAACGAGGGGCCAGCAGTGATTACTCATGGTGACAGACTGTTTGTCACTTACTCCGCCAGCGCCACCGATGAGAACTACTGTCTGGGCCTGCTGTGGATCGATATTGCTGCCGATCCACGCCAGCCGGAAAACTGGCATAAATCACCGCAGCCGGTGTTTACCACCAGCTACGACAACCGGCAGTACGGACCGGGCCACAACAGCTTTACCAGTACAACGGACGGTGAAGACGTGCTGGTTTACCATGCGCGTAACTACACCGAGATTGAAGGCGACCCGCTCTACGATCCGAACCGCCATACGCGGCTGAAGCTAATTGAGTGGGATAAAGACGGGATGCCGATTTTTGGCGTACCGCCTGCAGATACCTTATAGCTAAGTGCTACGTTGCTTTGTAGGCCCGGCAAGCTAGCGCCGCCGGGCGTTAAAAGCTAGACCAGAGTCCCGTAAATAGTCAGCAGCGCCACCACTACCACCACGGCGAAGGAGGTCTTCTTCGCCATCGATACCGCAGCTTTTGGCGTTTCGACTTTATCGAGATGCGGCTCGCGCGCCAGTGAGAACTGGGCCAGCCGGGTCAGGACATGATACTGCGAGGTGTGCCAGTCGGTGAGCGAGGCAAACCAGGCGGGCAGCGCTTTTTCACCATGGCCAATGAGCGCGTAGACCACGCCCACCAGCCGTACCGGGATCCAGTCCAGCAGGTGCAGAATAGCGTCGATACCGGACTGTAACCGCGCGTGCGGAGTCATGTATCGCGCCAGCCACGACTGCCAGGCGCGCAGGAAGGCGTAGCCCACCAGAAGCACCGGCCCCCATACACCGCCAACAACAAACCAGAACAGCGGTGCCAGGTAGAAGCGGAAGTTAATCCACAGCAGGGCATTTTGTAGCTCGCGCAGGTATTCACGCTCGTCGCACTCCGGCGGCACGCCGTGGATCAGCGTCAGCTCGCTGGCCATGGTATCCCGCGCGTGGCTGTCATCTCGCGAGGCCGCCTTCAGATAGGCGTGGTAGTGCAGGCGCACCTTACCCGCGCCAATACAGAGCAGGCCGAGCATAATCCACACCACCAGCAACGGCACGTTGAAAAAGAGTCCGTAGAGCGCACGCAGCAGCAGAAAGGTCACCAGCATCGCCACGGCGGTCAACAGCAGCGTGCGCAGCATCGAGAAGCGCTTTATCCGACGGAACAGCACCTCAAGGCGGTGATCCAGATGCCAGTGCTCACCCAGCTTAAAAAGGCGCTCGGCGATCAACACCAGCAGCATCGTGAATAGCGTCATGTCATCTCCTTATCTGACGAGAGGGCAACCAGAGCGCGAAACGTCGCCCAGTCAAAGGCCGGGCCGGGGTCGGTTTTACGCTCGGGCGCAATGTTGCTGTGTCCGGTCATATTGTCAGCAATGGCGGGGTAAAGCGCAACCAGCGCCTGGGTAATCGCCGCCAGCTGTTGATACTGCGTTTCGGTATAGGGCAGCGTATCCGTCCCTTCCAGCTCAATACCGATGGAAAAATCGTTACAGCGCTCGCGCCCACAATAGCGGGAGACGCCCGCGTGCCAGGCGCGCTTATCAAAAGGCACATACTGGACAATTTCGCCGTCGCGGCGGATCAGGCAGTGCGCAGAGACGCGCAGATGGGCAATCTCGGCAAAGAAGGGATGCGCGGTGGCATCCAGCGTGCCCGTAAACAGGGCGTCGATCCACGGCCCACCAAACTCACCGGGGGGCAGGCTAATGTTATGCACAACCAGCAGGGAGGGACACTCATCATCCGGGCGACAGTCATAATGCGGGGAGCGGACCTGCCGCACACCGACCAGCCAGCCCTCGTTTAACTGCATACGGGATCTCCTCAAGTATGGCTCTAATACTCGCTTCAGAGTAGCATGTTTCAATCTTTTGATTCGTTACCCTTTTTGGAGTTTTATCATGCCGCCTCGCCGTTACAACCCCGATAGCCGTCGTGATGCGCTGCTGGAACGTATAAATCTGGATATCCCCGCCGCCGTGGCGCAGGCCCTGCGTGAAGACCTGGGCGGCGAGGTGGATGCGAACAACGATATTACCGCCCAGCTGCTGGCGGAAGATACGCGCTCGCACGCGGTGGTGATCACCCGTGAAGATGGCATCTTCTGCGGCAAGCGCTGGGTAGAAGAGGTCTTTATTCAGCTGGCAGGCGACGACGTGCAGATCCAATGGCACGTTGCCGACGGGGAGAGCGTTACCGCTAACCAGCCGCTGTTCGAACTGGACGGCACATCTCGCGTACTGCTGACCGGCGAACGCACGGCGCTGAACTTTGTACAAACGCTCTCCGGCGTGGCGAGCGAGGTCCGCCGCTACGTCGATCTGCTCGCGGGCACCAAAACCCAGCTGCTGGACACCCGCAAAACTCTTCCTGGCCTGCGTACCGCCCTGAAGTATGCAGTGCTGTGCGGCGGCGGGGCCAACCACCGCCTCGGCCTCTCCGATGCATTCCTGATCAAAGAGAACCACATTATCGCCTCCGGCTCGGTGCGACAGGCGGTAGAGAAAGCCTTCTGGCTACACCCGGACGTGCCGGTCGAGGTAGAGGTGGAGACGCTCACCGAGCTGGAAGAGGCGTTGAAGGCCGGGGCCGATATCATCATGCTGGATAACTTCACTACCGAGCAGATGCGCGAGGCGGTGCGGATCGTCGACGGGCAGGCACGGCTGGAGGTCTCCGGCAACGTCACCTTTGACACGATCCGCGAGTTTGCTGAAACCGGCGTGGATTATATCTCAGTGGGCGCGCTGACCAAGCACGTACGCGCCCTCGATCTCTCGATGCGTTTCCGTTAGTCCCGGTAATGCCCCGGTGGCGCTGCGCTAACCGGGGCGACGGATTGCGTCCCTGCTCGCAAAAATGTTGTTTACCCCTGCAACGGCGTAAAAAACTCGGGAAGCTGACTTCCTGAACGCCACTTTGCTCCCTCGTCACACTCTCCCCGGACTGACACACTCCCCCACACCAACCAGGGAGCAGATCATGAAACAGTCATTGGAAAAACAGCGGGGGTTTACCTTAATCGAGTTGATGGTGGTTATCGGCATTATTGCCATCCTCAGCGCCATCGGCATTCCCGCCTATCAGAACTACCTGCGCAAAGCGGCCCTCACCGACATGCTGCAAACCTTTATCCCCTACCGTACCGCCATTGAGCTGTGCGCGCTCGATCGCGGCGGTACGGAGAGCTGCGACGGCGGCAGCAACGGTATCCCCTCTCCTGGCACCACGCGCTACGTTTCCGAGATGAGCGTCGAGAACGGCACGGTCACGCTGACTGGGCAGGAGAGCCTGACAGGGCTGAGCGTGACGCTGATACCGCAGTGGAGCAGCAGCAGCGGAGTGAGCGGCTGGCAGCGGACTTGCGACGTGCAAAACGACGTGACGTTCCAGCAGGCCTGCGAAGACGTTTTCCGCTTTGACTATCAGTAAGGGGGAAATATGGCTATACCCGCATCGTTCGCTGCGCAAAGCCATTTGCCTGCCGTCAGCGAGGGCAGCACCTCCGTGGTTGAACTGCTTAACCAGACGCTCCAGCAGGCGCTGGCGCAGCGGGCGTCCGACATCCATTTTGAGCCGGGGGAAGAGCACTACCGCATTCGGCTACGCATTGACGGCGTGCTCCATGCGCTTCCCTCGCTGTCACGGGAGAGTGCAAAGACGCTGACGGCACGCCTGAAGGTACTGGGCAGCCTGGATATCGCCGAGCGGCGTCTGCCACAGGACGGACAGTTCACGGTTACGCTCTCCGGCAGAGCGATCTCGTTTCGTATCGCCACGCTGCCCTGCCGCCACGGGGAGAAGATCGTCCTGCGCCTCCTGCACCAGGTGAACCAGCCGCTGGATCTCGCTGCGCTGGGCATGGAGCCGCAGCAGCTGGCTCAGTTTCAGACGGCGTTGGCCAGACCGCAGGGGCTGATGCTGGTCACCGGGCCCACGGGCAGCGGCAAAACCGTGACGCTCTACAGCGCGCTGGCGGCGCGTAACCTGCCCGAGGTCAATATTTGCAGCGTGGAGGATCCGGTAGAGATCCCATTGGAAGGGCTAAACCAGACGCAGATTAACCCCCGGGCGGGGCTGCACTTCCACAGCGTGCTGCGGGCGCTGCTGCGCCAGGATCCAGACATCATCATGGTGGGCGAGATCCGCGATGGCGAAACGGCGGAGATCGCTATAAAAGCCTCCCAGACCGGCCATCTGGTGCTCTCTACCCTGCACACTAGCTCGACCAGCGAAGCGCTGGTGAGGATCGCCCAGATGGGCGTCGCGCGCTGGATGATCGCTTCCGCACTCTCGCTGGTGGTGGCGCAGCGGCTGGTGCGTAAACTCTGCCCACACTGTCGTCGCCAACATTCGGATGAGGTTACCCTGCCGCCAGGCCTGTGGCCCCGTGCCCTGCCCCACTGGCAGGCCATCGGCTGCGAAGCGTGCTACCACGGCTTCTGTGGTAGGGTAGCCCTCTTTGAGGTGCTGAGCGTCAACCGCACCCTGCGTCAGGCCATCGCCAGCGGCGAGCCTGCTGAGCGCATTGAGCAGCAGGCGCGTCAGGAGGGTATGCTCACCCTGTTTGAACACGGTTGCCTTGTCGTCGAACAGGGATTAACGACCCTGGAGGAGTTGCTAAGAGTGCTGGGGATGCCCCATGCAGGCTAAACAGCTCTGGCACTGGCGGGGCCTTGATGAGGGCGGTCAGCGCTGCCAGGGGGCTCGCTGGGCGGCAGATCGTCTGGCCGTCGCCGACGCGCTGCAGGCTGAACAGATCTTTATTCTGGCTCTCAGGCGCAGCGCGGTTCGAACGGCAGCCTGGCGCGGGACGCACCGCTGCGAGGTTGTGCATCAGCTGGCAACGCTGCTCAAGGCGGGCCTGCCCCTGCCCGATGCGCTGCTGATGCTCTCCCGCCAGCACCCGGTACGCCAGTGGCAGGCGCTGCTGCAAACCCTGGCGGAGGATCTGGCCCAGGGCACCGCGCTCTCTGCGGCCATGCGCCGCTGGCCGGATGCCTTTCCACCGATCTATATCGCCATGATCCATACCGGTGAGCTGACCGGCGCGCTGGATGAGTGCTGCTTCCAGCTTGCCGCCCAGCAGAAAACACAGCTAATGCTGGCGGGTAAGGTAAAAAAGGCGCTGCGCTACCCGCTGATCGTTCTGCTCCTGGCCGTAGCGGTAACGCTGGCGATGATTCTGCTGGTGCTGCCCGAATTCGCCGCCATCTACCAAACCTTTAATACGCCGCTGCCAGCACTCACCCGCGGCGTCATGGCGCTCTCAGGGCTAATTACCCGCGCTGGCCCCTGGACGCTGGGGGTGGCGCTGCTGCTTGCCGTCAGCGGATTTGCCCTGCGTAAGCACCCGCCGTGGCTCCGCTATCGGCAGCGGCTGCTACTGGGCATCCCGGTTGTCGGTGGGCTGGTGCGAGGCCAGAAACTTAGCCAGATATTTACCGTGCTGGCCCTCACCCAGCGGGCGGGTATTGCTTTCCTACAAGGGCTAGAGAGCGTCGAGGCAACCTTAACCTGCCCCCACTGGCGCGAAGCGATCCATCATATCCATCAGGAGATCGCTCAGGGAACGCCCATCTGGACAGCGCTAAAAAACAGCGGGCAGTTTAGCGCCCTGTGCATTCAGTTGGTGCAAACCGGGGAGGCGTCGGGAGCGCTCGATACCATGCTCAACAACCTTGCTCGTCACCATAGCGAGCTGACGCAGCAGCAGGCGGATAGCCTGGCCACGCTGCTGGAGCCGCTGATGCTGGTGGTGACCGGGGTTATCATCGGAACGCTGATCGTCGCAATGTATTTGCCGATTTTTCATCTGGGGGATGCGATGAGTGGAGTGGGATAACGACAGGAGAGAAGCTGGCGCAGCGAACCGCGCCAGCACAGGCATCAAAGGCTATTGAAAACGCGGTTTTCCTGCTCGGCGACGCGAATAAAGGTAGTGCGCTTGGTCAGCTCTTTCAGGCGGGAAGCCCCGACATAGGTGCAGGCTGAACGCAGGCCGCCAAGGATATCACGCGCGGTATTCTCAACCGGGCCGCGCAGGGCCAGCTTAACGGTTTTCCCTTCCGCAGCGCGGTAGCCCGCAACACCGCCAACGTGACGGTTCATCGCTGACTCGGAGCTCATGCCGTAGAAGAGCATGAATTTCTCGCCGTTCTCGTCAACGACGGTGCCGCCGCTCTCTTCATGACCGGCCAGCATGCCGCCCAGCATCACGAAGTCTGCGCCGCCCCCGAAGGCTTTTGCCACGTCGCCCGGCACGGTACAGCCGCCGTCGCTGACGATCTGGCCGCCGAGACCGTGGGCAGCATCGGCACACTCAATCACCGCAGAGAGCTGCGGATAGCCGACGCCGGTTTTCACGCGGGTGGTGCAGACGGAGCCTGGGCCGATGCCGACCTTGACGATGTCTGCCCCGGCGAGGATCAGCTCTTCACACATTTCGCCTGTCACTACGTTACCGGCGCAAATGGTTTTATTCGGCCATGCCGCACGCGCTTTAGTCACGAACTGCACGAAGTGCTCGGAGTAACCATTAGCCACGTCAATACAGATAAAGCCCAGCGCCGGACTGGCGTCGAGGATCTGTTTAGTCTTTTCAAAGTCGGCGTCGGAGGTACCGGTTGATACCATCACATGTTTCAGCACGTCGGCGGACTCTGCATTAACAAAGGCTTTCCACTCTTCAACGGAGTAGTGTTTGTGCACGGCTGTCAGGATGTCGAACGACGCCAGCGCTTTCGCCATCGCGAAGGTACCCACGGTATCCATGTTCGCGGCCATAACAGGAACGCCAGACCAGGTCATGCCAGAGTGCTTAAAGGTATATTCACGTTCTAGCTGGACATCAGAACGACTTTTGAGGGTAGAGCGCTTAGGGCGGATAAGAACGTCTTTAAAGCCTAATTTCAGATCTTCTTCAATACGCATGAACGGATTCCTGGGGTTAATGGCGACTAACGCATACGAGCTAACACACAACTCCAGTGACGCTATCATACGCACTAAATAGGAGTCCGCAAGACTGCGAAATTCTCTTTTTTTACGCTACAATCCTATAAATTTACCTGCCGAATGGGCAGAGTCCGGATTATTGAACGTTTCGTTTTCCGTACAAATTATAACCTTTTGATTTGTGAAAAAATAAATCAAGAGCTCGTGAGCTGGCAGAGCAGTCTGGGATTTTGCGTTATGGGGTATACGGTCGCCTTAACCGGGGGAATAGGCAGCGGGAAAAGTACGATTGCCAACGAATTCCTGAAAAATGGAGTTAGCGTCGTTGATGCTGATGTCATCGCCCGCCAGGTGGTAGAGCCTGGCGCTCCTGCCCTACGCGCAATCGCGGCCCATTTTGGGCCAGAGACTATCCAGCCGGACGGCACGCTCAACCGCCGCCTGCTGCGTGAACGCATCTTCGCCTCGCCAGACGACAAACGCTGGCTTAATGCCCTCCTCCACCCCCTGATCCACGCAGAAACCCAGCGGCAGATTGCTGAGGCAACATCGCCCTACGTGCTCTGGGTGGTACCGCTGCTGGTAGAGAACCAGCTGCACACCAAAGCCGATCGGGTTCTGGTGGTTGACGTCTCCCCGGAGACACAAATTTCCCGCACGATGGCGCGCGATGGCGTTACGCGTGAGCACGCCGAGCATATTCTTGCCGCTCAGGCCACGCGAGAAGCCCGTCTTGCCGTCGCGGATGACGTTATTGACAATAATGGCGCACCAGATGCCGTTGCATCGGATGTTGCCCGCCTGCATGAGGCGTACCTACGCTACGCTTCCCAGGTCGTATCACAGGAAAAACCGTAATGCACACCCACGTCCTTTTTGAACACCCGCTCAATGAAAAGATGCGCACCTGGCTGCGCATTGAGTTTTTGCTCCAGCAGCTCAAAGCCCGGCTCCCTGTCAGCGATCACGCTGACGCTTTACACTTTTTTCGTAACGCCGGAGACCTGCTTGATGTGTTCGAACGCGGCGATATCCGCACCGAGCTGCTGAAAGAGCTTGAGCGCCAGCAGCGTAAGCTGAAAGCGTGGGTAGAAGTGCCTGGCGTCGATCAGAGCCGCATTGATGCGGTACGCGACCAGCTTAAGCAGAGCAGCAGTACGCTGATGGCCGCTCCGCGCGTTGGGCAACTGCTGCGTGAAGAGCGGCTGATTGGCCTGGTGCGCCAGCGTCTCTCTATTCCCGGCGGCTGCTGCAGCTTCGATCTGCCGACGCTGCACCTGTGGCTCTATGCCCCCCAGTCCCAGCGTGATGAGCAGGTTGCCGTCTGGCTGGACAGCCTCCAGCCGCTGACCCAGACGCTGACGCTGATCCTCGACCTGATCCGCAACTCTGCCCCCTTCCGCAAGCAGACCAGCCTGAACGGCTTTTACCAGGATAACGGGGACGATGCCGATCTGCTGCGTCTGGAGCTAACGCTTGCTGACCAGCTCTATCCGCAAATCTCCGGGCACAAGAGCCGCTTTGCTATCCGTTTTATGCCGCTGGATAGCGAAAATGGCCACGTGCCTGAGCGTCTCGATTTTGGTCTGGCCTGCTGCTAAGGAGCAATGATGTCTGAAGAAACCGTTGTAAACTGCCCCACCTGCGGCCGGAAAGTGATCTGGAACGAGACCAGCCCGTTTCGCCCGTTCTGCTCTAAGCGTTGCCAGCTTATTGATCTAGGTGAGTGGGCCGCAGAAGAGAAGCGTATCCCCAGCGAGGGCGATCTCTCCGACAGCGATGGCTGGAGCGAAGAGAAACAGTAACCGCTGCCCATCCGCAGAAATAACGCCTGCTGGCGCCTCGCTTAGCAGGCCTACAAACTGGACTAAAACTTACTCGCCGCGTAAGCGGGCGACAATCGGCTGGTTCGCGGGTGGAAAATCGTCCGCGTTCAGCGCCTGCGGCGTTAGCCACTCTCCCGGTTGACCCTCTTTGCCCCACGGCTCCCCTTCCCAACCTTCGACCAGGTAGAACCACAGGGTGATGTGCAGCTCTGGATATTGGTAATCCAGCTTCTCAAACAGCTGCGCGGAGGTGACGGTAATGCCCACCTCCTCGTCCAGCTCGCGCGCCAGCGCCTGCTCCGGGGTTTCGCCAGCCTCAATCTTGCCGCCGGGAAACTCTTTCTTATTGGCCATGTGCGCGTCGGCGGCACGCTGGGTAATAAAGATTTCGCCCTGCGGATTGCGAATGATCCCGGCAGCGATATTCAATACTTTCATTAGATAGGCTCCATAAAAAAGGCGCAGAATCTGCGCCTTTGTTTTTTATTGTGTTGCGTTTAGCTCAGACGGCCGTGGCACTGTTTGTACTTTTTGCCGGAGCCACATGGGCACGGGTCGTTACGGCCCACTTTACGCTCGCCGGATTGCTCCGCCAGATCGGCGGCAGCCTGCGCGTCGTCGGACTGATGGCTAAGCTGCTGCATCTGAGCCAGACGCTCTGACTCCTCACGACGCTGCTGCTCCATCTCCTCTACCTCTTCCGGCATCCGCACCTGAACTTTTGACAGAGTGCTGATCACTTCGTACTTCAGCGACTCAAGCATAGCGGCGAACATCGCGAAGGACTCGCGCTTGTACTCCTGCTTCGGATCCTTCTGCGCATAGCCACGCAGGTGGATACCCTGACGCAGGTAGTCCATTGCCGCCAGGTGCTCTTTCCACAGGGAGTCGAGCGTTTGCAGCATGACGCCTTTTTCGAAGTGGCGCATCATCTCGGCACCCACCACCTCTTCTTTACGCTGATACACCTCTACGGCGCTCTGCATAATACGTTCGCGCAGCGTCTCTTCATGCAGATCCGGCTCTTTATCCAGCCACTCGGCAATCGGCAGGTCGAGATCGAAATCGTTCTTCAGACGCTCCTGCAGGCCAGGGATGTCCCACATCTCCTCCAGCGACTGCGGCGGAATGTGCCCGTCGATGGTCGCCTTGAAAACGTCTTCGCGGATGCTGGCGATGGTTTCGCTCACGTCGCTCACGTCCAGCAGTTCGTTACGCTGGGTGTAGATCGCGCGACGCTGGTCGTTGGCCACGTCATCATATTCCAGCAGCTGTTTACGAATGTCGAAGTTGCGGCTCTCAACCTTACGCTGGGCGTTGGCGATGGCCTTGGTCACCCACGGGTGCTCGATCGCTTCGCCCGGCTTCATCCCCAGCTTACGCATCATGTTGGAGACGCGGTCGGAGGCGAAGATACGCATCAGGGCATCTTCCATTGACAGGTAGAAGCGAGAGGAGCCCGCATCACCCTGACGACCGGAACGACCGCGCAGCTGGTTATCGATACGGCGGGATTCATGGCGCTCGGTACCGATGATGTGCAGACCGCCAGAGGCCAGCACTGCATCATGACGCACCTGCCAGTCCGCTTTGATCTGCGCGATCTGCTCTGCAGTTGGCTCCGGCAGGGCGGCAACCTCTGCCTGCCAGCTGCCGCCGAGCATAATATCGGTACCACGACCGGCCATGTTGGTGGCGATGGTCACCGCTGCCGGGTAACCCGCCTGGGCGACGATTGCCGCTTCGTTGGCGTGGAACTTGGCGTTCAGAACGTTGTGCTTGATACCTGCTTTGGTCAGCTCGTTAGAGACCACCTCGGATTTCTCGATGGAGATGGTCCCCACCAGCACCGGCTGGCCGTTAGCGGTACGCTCTTTGATATCTTCGATAATAGCCTGAATTTTTTCCGCTTCGGTCATGTAGACCAGGTCCGGCAGATCTTTACGGATCATCGGACGGTTGGTCGGCACCACCACGGTGTCCAGCTTGTAGATAGAGCTGAACTCAAACGCTTCGGTATCAGCGGTACCGGTCATACCTGCCAGCTTCTCATACAGACGGAAGTAGTTCTGGAAGGTGATGGAGGCCAGCGTCTGGTTTTCGTTCTGGATCTCCACGCCCTCTTTGGCCTCAACGGCCTGGTGCAGACCATCAGACCAGCGGCGACCCTGCATAGTACGGCCGGTGTGCTCATCAACGATGATCACCTCGCCGTCCTTGACGATGTAGTCCACGTCACGGGTGAAGAGTACGTGGGCGCGCAGTGCAGCGGTGACGTGGTGCATCAGCATGATATTGTTTGGGGAGTAGAGCGACTCACCCTCGTCCATGATGCCTTCTCGCACCAGCAGCTCTTCAATCAGCACCAGCCCGCGCTCGGTCAGGTTCACCTGACGCGCTTTCTCATCCACGGAGAAGTGGCCTTCACCCTGGAAGGTGTCAGAGTCCTCTTTCTCCTGACGGATCAGGTTAGGGATGATTTTGTTGACGCGCTTGTACATGTCGGAGCTGTCTTCAGCCGGACCAGAGATGATCAGCGGCGTACGCGCTTCGTCGATCAGGATGGAGTCGACCTCATCCACCAGCGCATAGTGCAGCTTACGCTGAACGCGCTCTTCCGGGCTGAACGCCATGTTGTCACGCAGGTAGTCAAAGCCATATTCGTTGTTGGTACCGTAGGTGATATCGGCAGCATAGGCTTCACGTTTGGCTGGCGCAGGCAGGCCGGACATATTCACGCCCACGCTCATGCCCAGGAATTCGAACAGCGGACGGTTGTTTTCGGCGTCGCGCTGGGCAAGGTAGTCGTTGACGGTAACCACGTGCACGCCTTTACCGCTAAGCGCGTTCAGGTAGGCCGGCAGGGTTGCGGTCAGGGTTTTACCTTCACCGGTACGCATCTCGGCGATGCAGCGATCGTTAAGCACCATCCCGCCCAGCAGCTGGACGTCAAAGTGACGCATGCCGAACACGCGCTTGCTCGCTTCACGCACTACGGCGAACGCTTCCGGGATCAGGCTCTCGACGGTCTCGCCTTTTTCCAGACGGGCGCGGAACTCGGCGGTTTTGGCTTTCAGCTCATCATCGCTGAGCTTCTCCATGGCCGGTTCCATGCTGTTGATGAGAGTGACAGCTTTGCGCATCCGGCGCAGGGTACGATCGTTACGGCTACCAAATACTTTTGTTAACAGTTTAATAAGCATAATAAATTCTCAAACGCCCCAAAATGGGCAGATAAATTAAGGTGTTAAAGCGGTTAATTTAGCTGAGGCGTTGAGGTCCGGCGCGGATCCCCTGCACCTGCGCGAGCCAGCTGGCGACGGTAAACGCAGCGTGCGGTTCGGGAGTAGAGACAGGCTTGCGCCGGACAATAACCGGCGGTTTGCCCTCCTGGGTCAGCAGGGCATTAAGCGTATCCAGCAGCGCTAAATGATGTGCCTGGACGGGCAGCGGCTCTTCGGCAACCGACAGCGCCTGGGGCGCCATTGCAAAGGAGAGGTGACGAATAACGGTGCGAATAGCATGCTGATGCCAGTAGTCGACGGTAAAGGTCGGACGGCGGCTGGCTTCGAGCAGCGCGAGGCTGGTGAAATTGACCGGGCTGGTGCGGTTATGGTTGCTGGCGGTTGCCTTCTCAGGCTGGGTGGGGCGCTCCTGCGTACCGGGCGCGGGCAGGCCAAGACTCGCCGCGACCATCCCTAAAAAGAGATGCGGCCAGAAGTAGCGTCTGCCAAATTGTCGCCAGCGCGTCAGTAATCCGCTCACTTGCTCCACCATTAATGGGTTAAACCGACCCGGTTCACATCAACATCCGTTATTTTGCGACCAAATATTACCATTAAAGGCGCTACACGGCAGTAACAATGAGCGGCATAGCCGGGTGAAAATGCTTAAGAAAACAGCGAACGCACCGCTTTTGGCGCTATTTTTAGTCTGTGTTTGTGCGTCAGGAGAAAAGAAGAGAGCAGCAAAACCTGGAAACAAAAACGACTGGCGCTCCTGACCGGAGAGAGTGCCAGGTTAACCAGTCGAATTTTTACTAAACGGTCTGGAGGATTATGCCAGTACCGTTGACGGTGCTTTGAATGCCAGAGGCAGTTCAGCGTCGTCCTGGAACGTCGCGTACTCCCAGGCTTCCTGTTTAGCCAGAACCGCCTGCAGCAGCTTATTATTCAGCGCATGACCGGATTTATAAGCGGTAAATGCCCCGATAATGTTGTGGCCACACATAAACAGGTCACCGATCGCATCCAGCATTTTGTGACGCACAAACTCGTCTTCAAAACGCAGGCCGTCTTCGTTCAGCACGCGATAGTCATCAACTACGATGGCACAATCGAAGCTGCCACCCAGGCACAGGCCACGGGACTGCAGGTACTCGATATCACGCATAAAGCCGAAGGTACGCGCGCGGCTAATCTGGCGCATAAATGCGTCGGCAGAGAAGTTCATCGCGTAGCGCTGGTTGCTGGCATCAATCGCCGGATGGTTAAAGTCGATGGTAAAGTCCAACGAAAAACCATTGTACGGCTTGAATTCAGCCCATTTATCGCCGTCTTCGACACGCACGGTCTCTTTGATGCGAACAAATTTCTTCGCACAGTTCAGCTCTTCGATACCGGCATCAAGCAGCAGGTAAACGAACGGGGCTGCACTACCGTCCATGATTGGGATCTCAGGGGCGTCAACTTCAATCATGATGTTGTCGATACCCAGACCCGCCAGCGCGGCGTTAAGGTGCTCTACGGTAGAAATCCGCACGTCATGCTCGTTGACCAGACAGGTACAGAGCATGGTATCACGCACAGATTTGGCATCTGCCGGAAAATCTACCGGTGGATTCAAGTCAGTGCGACGATAGATGACCCCGGTGTTGGCCGACGCAGGTCGCAGCGTCAGGGTGACTTTCTTGCCGGTATGTAAACCGACGCCAGTCGCCTGAACGATACGTTTAAGTGTCCTTTGTTTGATCATCGTATAATCTCGCCTAGTTACTAATCCAACCGAATTGTACTATACAACCGGCGGGCCAGTTTAGCACAAAGAGCGACAATGCCCAACTTCCAGCTAATTCTTAGTCAGCCTGCTTACGCAAGAACGCCGGAATATCGAGATAATCTGGCTCTTTTGCGGTCTGCGGCGTCGGGTCATTGACGACTTTAGCGGCCGGTTTCTGCTCCTGGCTCAGCGGAGCCATACCGTGCTGCTGATAGCGATCCATCACCGGCTGCTGCTGCTGTTTGTTGGTCACCAGGGTAATTTCAGGACGCTTGTCCATACCGATACCGGTAGCAACAACTGTCACGCGCAGCTCGTCGTTCATCTCTGGATCCAGAGAGGTACCGATAACCACGGTAGCGTTATCCGATGCAAAGGCACGGATGGTGTTACCCACGGTTTCAAACTCGTCCAGACGCAGGTCGAAGCCCGCCGTAATGTTGACCAGTACGCCACGCGCGCCGGAGAGATCGATATCTTCCAGCAGCGGGCTGGAGATAGCCATCTCGGCCGCCTCTTCCGCACGGTCTTCCCCTTTCGCCACGCCGGAGCCCATCATCGCGTAGCCCATTTCGGACATAACGGTGCGCACGTCGGCGAAGTCGACGTTCATCAGGCCCGGACGGGTGATCAGCTCGGCGATGCCCTGGACAGCGCCTTTCAGCACGTCGTTGGCTGCGCCAAAGGCGTCCAGCAGAGAGATACCGCGACCCAGCACCTTCAGCAGCTTGTCGTTCGGGATGGTGATCAGGGAGTCAACGTGCTTAGACAGCTCGGTGATCCCCTGCTCAGCAAAGGCCATACGCTTCTTGCCTTCAAAGTTGAAAGGCTTGGTCACGACGGCAACGGTCAGAATACCTAAATCTTTGGCCACTTCGGCAACGACCGGAGCAGCACCTGTGCCAGTACCCCCGCCCATACCTGCGGCGATGAATACCATGTCTGCGCCGTCAAGCGCTGCGCGCAGTGCTTCACGGTCCTCTTCGGCGGCATTGCGGCCGACTTCCGGGTTAGCGCCTGCTCCCAGACCTTTGGTGATGCCGCCGCCGATCTGGATGGTCTGCCCTACCGCGGTCTTACGCAACGCCTGGGCGTCGGTATTCACTGCAAAGAATTCAACGCCTTCGATGCGCTCGCGCACCATGTGCTCAACGGCGTTACCGCCGCCGCCACCGACGCCGATGACTTTAATCACCGCGTCGTTGGTCAGTTCCATAGGTTCAAACATAATTTTCTCTCCGATTTTACACATCATCCTTCAAACTGCGTTACGGCTGCAAGAGGGATTCAATGTAAGTACCTGTCGCCTGAGTCCGCTAATTTTGTGCGGTCTCTGAAAATATTAAAACTCTTTTCGCAGCCAGCTGTTCAGACGTTTGATCCACGAGCCGACTGACGCACGTTTTTCCACCTCTGCTTCACCACTTAAATGGGACTCCTTCCCGTAGTGCAGCAGACCTACCGCCGTTGAATAGTACGGCTCCTGGGCATAGTCCGTCAGGCCCGTGATATTCAGCGGCGCACCTATGCGCACCTGTGTATGAAACACGCGTTGCGCACAGGCTGCAAGCCCTTCGATCTGCGCTGCGCCGCCGGTTAATACAATTCCTGCTGCAAGATGGTGCTTAACGCCTTGTTGCCGGAGCTGTTCTTGCAGCTGCAAAATTTCTTCGTTCACCAGATTGAGCAGCTCGGCATAGCGCGGCTCAATCACTTCCGCCAGCGTTTGACGCTGCAGGCTGCGCGGCGGACGTCCGCCCACGCTCGGCACCTCTACGCTTTCGTCTTTACCAACGATAGCGCCCAGGGCACAGCCGTGGCGAACCTTAATGGCTTCGGCATCGCTTGGCGGCGTACCGAAGGCATAGGCGATGTCGCTGGTCACCACGTTCCCCGCATAGGGGATCACTTTGGTATGGCGCAGCGCACCGCCGGTATACACGGCGATGTCCATTGTACCACCACCGATATCGACCACGCAGACACCCAGCTCACGTTCATCTTCCGTCAAAACGGAATAGCTGGACGCCAGTCCGGCAAAAATAAGTTGGTCAACTTTCAGACCACATCGTTCAACGGCTTTGACAATGTTTTTCGCCATATCGTTGTGACATGTGATCAAGTGCACTTTTGCCTGCATCCGCACGCCGGATAACCCTACCGGATTTTTGATCCCTTCCTGGTAGTCAATGGCATACTCCTGCGGGATCACATGCAGAACTCGGTGCTCATCGCGCACGCGCACCGACTTGGCGGTGTGCACAACGTTTTCAACATCTTCCTGGGTCACTTCCTCTTCGGAAATGGGCACCATGCCGATCTCATTCTGACAGCTAATATGCTTGCCGGAGAGCGCCAGGTAAACCGACGAAATCTGGCAGTCCGCCATCAGCTCGGCCTGATCGATGGCGCGCTGCACGCACTTCACCACCGACTCTAAATCGTTGACCCCGCCTTTATCCATACCCCGCGACGGGCAACTGCCCACGCCAATGATATTGATCATACCGTCGGGCAGAACTTCCCCTACCAAAGCGGCAACCTTCGCGGTGCCAATCTCCAGTCCTACTACCAGTTTTCTGTCCGTCGCCTTGATCATTATTGCTCTGCCTGTGCCTGATTCTGTTGCTGATTAGGATCCACAATAGGTGCCGGTTTCCAACCGACTGCCGCGCCTGAGTCATAGCGCAGATCGACATAGCTGATCTCTTTGCCGTCGGTTTGCGCCTGCTGCTGCAGAACAGGATAGAGTTCTACAAAGCGTGACAGACGTTTCATCGTCTCCCCCCGGCCCAGGTTGAGCTTGATTCCATTGTTAAGCGTCAACTGCCAGGAGCGACGGGCAGTCATCGCCGCCTCTTTCAATGTAAATTTATCCTTTGCCAGCACCTGCCCCATGTCGCGATAGCCCTGCAACACTTCGCTTTCGCTTCCTTCCGGGCCAAACAGCAGCGGAAGATTCTGTTCTTTTGCCCGGTCGGTGGGCACGCTGAACGAATTTCCGTCTACGTCCATCATGTGCTGATCATTCCACCGCGCAATCGGGACATATTCAACCAGATGAATCTTCAATTCGTCCGGCCACTGCTTTCTTACGCTGGCCTGCTTGATCCACGGCAGGCGTTCGATCTGGCTCTGGATGATGTTCACATCCTGGGTCATAAAGGTGCCAGGGGCACCCAGCGCCAGAATCGACTGGCGAATATCATCGTTGCGCGTGTAGTGGCGCTCACCGGTGACCACAAGCTTCGACAGCGGCAGACGCTGCGCATCGTCCATCCAGCCCAGAATCATCCAGCCGCTCACCAACACGGTGCACAGCACCGCCAGCAGGAAAATAATTCCTGCAAGACGCGTTCCATTATTCCGCCGGGAGGCAACAACCTCCTCCTCTTCGCGGTTTCGCGTGTTTAGCGCAGCCTGCGACATATCAGTCCGCCAACTCCAGAATTCGTACAACCAATTGCGAGAAACTTAATCCAGCCTGGCGAGCCGCCATCGGGACCAGACTGTGGCTGGTCATCCCCGGCGAGGTGTTCGCTTCCAGCAGATAGAAGTGACCATCGCGATCCTGCATGGCATCGATTCGACCCCATCCACGGCAGCCTAATACGGTCCAGGCTTTTAGTACCAGATCGCGTAACTGCGCTTCGCGCTCCGCTTCTAATCCGCTGGGGCAGAAATACTGAGTCTCATCAGAGAGATACTTTGCCTCATAATCATAGAAGGTTCCTGCGGGTTGGATGCGAATTGAGGGTAAAATTTCTTCCCCTAATACTGCAACGGTAAATTCTGGCCCGCTCAGCCACTTCTCAACTAAAACTTCTTCATCGTGCTGAAACGCTAAAGCTAACGCCGCATGCAGCGCACCGGCCTCGTCAACTTTTGACATGCCGACGCTGGAACCTTCGCGGCTGGGCTTAACGATCAGCGGCAGGCCCAGGCTGGCAATGTGCTGGGTTACGCTCTCGCCCAGCCCCTGCTCAAACTCTTTGCGCGTCAGTGCCGCCCACGGGGCGACAGGCAAGCCCGCGCCCTGCCACAGCAGCTTGCTGCGCAGCTTATCCATGGAGATGGCGGACGCCATCACGCCGCTGCCCGTATAGGGCAAGCCGGTTAACTCCAGCAGCCCCTGCAGCGTACCGTCTTCGCCGCCGCGACCGTGCAGGGCAATAAAGACCTTATCGAAGCCCATGCTCTTAAGCTGGGTCACATCGGTGTCACGCGGATCCACCGGATGGGCATCCACGCCGCCTTCGCGCAGGCCAGCCAGCACCGCCGCGCCGGAGTTCAGCGACACGTCGCGCTCGGCGGAGGTGCCGCCCAGCAGGACTGCAACTTTATTAGCCATGACGCTCTTCCTCCTGCGACTGCTGCGGCTTCAGTTTACTCTCGGCCAGGCTGCGTGCGACTTTACCAATATTGCCTGCACCCTGAACCAGAATGAGATCGTTCCCGGTTAATACCGGAGCCAGCATCGCCGCCACCTGGGCTGCATCGGGAACCAGAATCGGGTCGATTTTTCCCCGGCCACGGATGGTGCGACACAGGGAGCGGCTATCCGCGCCAGGGATCGGCGTCTCGCCTGCGGCGTAAACGTCCAGCATCAGCAGGGCATCCACCTGGGTCAGCACGTTGGCAAAATCATCGTACAGGTCACGGGTACGGGTGAAACGGTGCGGCTGGAAAATCATCACCAGATTTTTATCTGGCCAGCCTGCACGCGCAGCTTTAATGGTGGCATCCACCTCGGTGGGGTGGTGACCGTAGTCGTCAACCAGCATGGCGCTGCCCGCTTTGCCGTTTACCTGCTCCAGCGGGAACGCACCGAGGAAGTCGAAGCGGCGTCCGGTACCCTGGAAGCTCTCTAGCGCCCGCAGGATCGCCTCATCGTCAATCCCCTCTTCCGTGGCTACGGCAACGGCCGCCGCCGCGTTCAGAGCGTTATGGCGGCCCGGTGCGTTCAGCGTGACCTGTAAATTAGGTTTGTCCTGGCGCACCAGCACAAAGTGTCCCTGCGGCCCGGTCTGCTGGTAGCTCTCTACCCGCACGTCCGCGTCGTCGCTAAAGCCGTAGGTGGTGGTCTGACGACCCACGCGCGGCAGCAGCTCGCGGCACACCGGATCGTCCACGCACATCACCGCCCGGCCATAGAACGGCAGGTTATGCAGGAAGTTAATAAAGGTCTGCTTCAGGTTCTCGAAGTCGCCCTGGTAGGTATCCATATGGTCGGCTTCGATATTGGTCACAATGGCGACCATCGGCTGCAGATGCAGGAACGAAGCATCGCTCTCATCCGCTTCAGCAATCAGATAGCGGCTGTGGCCCAGGCGAGCATGTACGCCCGCGGCTTTCACCAGGCCGCCGTTAACAAAGGTCGGATCCAGTCCGGCCTCGGCATAGATACTGGAGACCATCGCGGTGGTCGTGGTTTTGCCATGCGTCCCGGCGATGGCGATGCCGTGGCGAAAACGCATCAGCTCCGCCAGCATCTCTGCACGGCGGATCACCGGAATACGCGCCTCGTGCGCGGCAACAATCTCCGGGTTATCGGCAGAGATGGCACTGGAGACCACGACTACGCTGGCGTCACGTACGTTTTCCGGACGATGGTTGAAGTAGATGGTCGCGCCAAGGGCGGCCAGCTGCTGCGTAACCGGGTTTGGCGCAAGGTCGGAACCGCTGATCTGATAGCCTTCGTTCGCCAGGACTTCAGCGATGCCGCCCATGCCGGCCCCGCCAATGCCAACGAAGTGAATGTGCCGGACGCGACGCATCTCGGGCACGATTGAACGCAGTTTCGCCAGTTGTTGTGTATTCATTCTCTAAACGCCATAAACTTCTAAAATTCGTGCGACGCAAAAGGCGTCGCGATGGTTAAGCCTGTGCAGCAAGGCTTACGGCTTTTGCTACCCGGTCGGTAGCATCAGGAATGGCTGCGGCGCGTGCGCGCTCGGCCATCCCCAGTAACGTAACGCGATCCCAACTCGCCAGCGTCTCGACGACGGAATCAACGGTAAACTGCGGCTGCTCAAGGATCTTCGCGGCGTGCGCCTGCTCAAGCGGCAGCGCATTCCAGTACTGCTGCCGATCTTTATGCTGGAACGGCACAAACAGCGCTGGTAGCCCGGCGGCGGCGATCTCGCTCACCGTCAGCGCCCCGGAGCGGCAAACCACTACGTCGGCCCACGCGTAGGCGGCCGCCATATCATCAATAAATTCGGTCACGCGGTGCTGCGGCTGGCCCGCATCGGCATAGGCCTGCTCAACGGCCTGCTGCGCCCCTTTCCCGCTCTGGTGCCAGATCGTTACCGCGTCGCCCAGCCGGGCAGCCACCTGCGGCAGCGTCTGGTTCAGCACCCGAGCGCCCTGTGAGCCGCCGACCACCAGCACCCGTACCGGCCCTTCACGACCCGAGAGGCGATCCGCCGGCAGCGCCAGCGCCAGCACGTCGGTACGCACCGGGTTACCCACCACGTCGGCCTGTGGAAACGCACCGGGGAAGGCCTGCATCACCTTGGTGGCGATCTTCGCCAGCCATTTGTTGGTCAGCCCGGCAATGCCGTTCTGCTCGTGCAGCACCACCGGGATACCCAGCGACCAGGCGGCAAGGCCACCCGGCCCGGAGACGTAGCCCCCCATCCCCAGCACCACGTCCGGTTTAAAGCGCTGCATAATCGCCCGCGCCTGACGCCAGGCGTTAAAGATGCGCAGCGGCGCAAGCAGCAGCGCCTTCAGCCCTTTCCCGCGCAGGCCAGAGATGCGGATAAAGTCGATCTCGATCCCGTGTTTTGGCACCAAATCCGCTTCCATACGATCGGCGGTGCCCAGCCAGCGAACCTGCCAGCCCTGGGCCATTAAATGGTGCGCAACCGCGAGGCCGGGGAAAACGTGCCCGCCCGTGCCGCCTGCCATCACCATTAACCGCTTCGGTTGCCCACTCATCGAACACCTCGTGTAAACGCCTGGGCTTTTTCCAGACGCGTCTCATAATCTATACGCAACAGCATCATGATCGCCGTCGACATAATTAACAGGCTGGAACCACCGTAGCTGATCAGCGGCAGCGTCAGACCCTTGGTTGGCAGCATCCCGGCGGCCGCGCCAACGTTGACGAGTGCCTGAAAACTAAACCAAATACCGATCGAACAGGCCAGAAAACCTGAGAAGCGGTGGTCGATATCCAGCGCTTTCCGTCCAATAGACATCGCGCGGAAAGCCACGAAGAATACCATCAAAAGCGCCAGTACCACACCGATATAACCCAGTTCTTCGCCGATAATGGAGAAAATGAAGTCGGTATGCGCTTCCGGCAGGTACTCTAGTTTTTGTACCGAGTTGCCCAACCCCTGTCCCCAGAACTCGCCCCGGCCAAACGCCATCAGCGACTGGGTCAGCTGGTAGCCGCTGCCAAAGGGATCTTCCCACGGGTTCCAGAACGAGGTAACACGACGGATACGGTAGGGTTCGGCAAGGATCAGCAGGACCACGGCAGAGATACCCATCCCAATGATGGCGATAAACTGCCACAGCTTGGCTCCGGCGAGGAACAGCATGGCCAGGGTAGTCACGAACAGCACAACCACTGTCCCGAGGTCAGGCTGCGCCAACAGCAGCACCGCCAGCACCAGGATCACGCCCATCGGCTTTAAGAAGCCGCGCAGGTTATTACGCACCTCGTCCACCTTACGTACCAGGTAGTTGGCGAGGTAGCAGAAAAGAGAGAGCTTGGTGAACTCTGCGGGCTGGAAGCGCATCACGCCAAGGTCAATCCAGCGCGATGCCCCGTTAATGGAGCTCCCCACCAGCAGTACCAGCAGCAGCATGACAATAGAGGCGATCAGCATCGCCGAGCTCCAGCGCTGCCAGAACTCCATCGGCAGGCGCAGGGTGATCATCGCCATACAAAACGCGAGGAAGATATAGAGCGCATCGCGTTTAGCAAAGAAGAAGGGATCGTTGGTCAGGCGCTGCCCTACCGGCATCGATGCGGAGGTGACCATAATAAAGCCCACGGCCGCAAGGCCAAAGGTCAGCCACAGCAGCATCCGGTCGTACATGACCAGGCTATCATCGTCCTTCGGACGCGACCCCATGACCCAGCCTTTAAGCGCCGCAAACAGCCACTCCAGGATACCGAGTCCCGGCAAATGCGGCATGCGTGGCAGCCTCAGGCGAGGAAGTGATAAGCGCATCAGCCTAACTCCTTCGCCAGACGGGTGAACTCATCGCCCCGTTGTTCAAAGTTCTTAAACTGATCGAGACTGGCACAAGCGGGTGACAGCAGCACCATATCGCCAGGCTTAAGCTGCGGGGCAATAAGGCGCATCGCCTGCTCCATGGTCTCGGTTCGTTGGGCAATCTCAGGGCGTAACGCTGCCAGCTCTGCGCCGTCACGGCCAAAGCACCAGAGACGCACATTATTGCCGTTCAGGTAGCGGCTCAGGGGTGAGAAGTCCGCCGACTTGCCGTCGCCGCCCAGCAGCAGGTGCAGGGTACCCTCAACGTGCAGGCCGTTAAGCGCCGCCTCGGTGCTGCCGACGTTGGTCGCCTTGGAGTCGTTGATCCAGCGCACGCCGTTGTGCTCCAGCGCCAGCTGGAAACGGTGCGCCAGACCGGTAAAGGTCGTTAACGCCTTCAGGCTGGTAGCGCGCGGCAGGCCTGCGGCGTCCGCCAGGGCCAGCGCCGCGAGGGCGTTGGTATAGTTGTGCTGGCCGCTGAGCTTCATCTCTTTGACGTTAAGCACTTTCTCACCCTTCACCCGCAGCCAGGTTTCGCCCTGCTGGCGGTTGAGGTGATAGTCGCCCACGTCGACACCAAAGCTAATGCAGCGATCGTCCGCGCCACGAACCGGCATGGTCAGGGCATCGTCGGCATTGACCACGCAGACTTTGGCATTCTCAAAAATACGCAGCTTGGCGGCGCGGTACTGTTGCAGGCCAAACGGATAGCGATCCATGTGATCTTCCGTGACGTTCAAAATCGTTGCCGCCACGGCGTGCAGGCTGGAGGTGGTCTCCAGCTGGAAGCTGGAGAGCTCCAACACGTACAGCTCACGGTTGCTGTCGAGCAGCATCAGCGCCGGCAGACCAATGTTGCCGCCAACGCCAACGTTAACGCCCGCCGCTTCCGCCATCTCGCCGACCAGCTTGGTAACGGTGCTCTTGCCGTTAGAGCCGGTGATCGCAATCACCGGTGCCTGGGCTTCGCGTACGAACAGTTCGATATCGCCGACAATCTCCACGCCAGCTTCGGCGGCCGCGCTCAGCGACGGGTGCGCCAGTGCGAGACCGGGGCTGGCAACGATCAGATCGGCCGCCAGCAGCCAGTCGTCATTCAGACTACCAAGGTGGCGCTCAACCGACTCCGGCAGCTTATCCAGCCCCGGCGGCGCGCTACGCGTATCCATCACCCGCGGCGTCACGCCACGCGCGAGGAAAAAGTCCACGCAGGATAGCCCGGTTAACCCTAACCCAATGATGACGACCTGTTTACCCTGGTAATCTGCCATGATTAACGCACCTTCAGCGTAGCCAGGCCAATCAGCACCAGCATCAGCGAAATAACCCAGAAGCGCACGATTACGCGCGGCTCCGGCCAGCCTTTCAGTTCATAGTGGTGGTGAATCGGAGCCATCCGGAAGATGCGCTGTCCGCGCAGCTTGAAGGAGCCCACCTGCAGGATCACCGACAGGGTCTCCACCACGAATACGCCGCCCATGATCACCAGCAGGAACTCCTGGCGCAGCAGCACAGCGATGATGCCCAATGCGCCGCCCAACGCCAGCGATCCGACGTCGCCCATAAAGACCTGCGCCGGATAGGTGTTAAACCAGAGAAAGCCCAGCCCTGCCCCGACGATAGCCGTACAGACAATCACCAGTTCACCGGCGTGACGCAGGTAGGGAATATGCAGATAGCTGGCAAAATTCATGTTGCCGGTGGCCCAGGCCACCAGCGCAAAGCCTGACGCTACCAGCACGGTAGGCATAATCGCTAAGCCGTCGAGGCCGTCGGTGAGGTTCACGGCGTTGCCAGTCCCGACGATAACGAAGTAGGCCAGCAGGATATAGAGAACACCCAGCTGCGGCATGACGTCTTTAAAGAACGGCACTACCAGCTGCGTAGCTGGCGTATCGTTCCCCACCAGATAGAGCGCAAACGACACGCCCAGGGCAATGACCGACATCCAGAAATATTTCCAGCGGGCGATGAGGCCTTTGGTATCTTTGCGCACCACCTTCCGGTAGTCGTCGACAAAGCCGATGATGCCGTAGCCCACCAGTACCACCAGCACGCACCAGACGTAGGGGTTGGAGGGGTAAGCCCACAGAAGGACCGACACCACAATGGCGGTGAGGATCATGATCCCCCCCATCGTCGGGGTGCCGCGTTTGCTGAAGTGCGATTCCGGACCGTCGTTACGAACAACCTGGCCAAACGAGAGCTTTTGCAGGCGGGCGATCATGCGCGGCCCCATCCATAAGGAGATGAAGAGCGCGGTCAGCAGGCTGACAATGGCGCGAAACGTCAGATAGGAAAAGACGTTAAAGCCTGAATAATATTTGACCAAATGCTCGGCCAGCCAAACTAACATGTCCCGTTCTCCTGTAATGCGCGTACTACCTCTTCCATGGCAGCACTACGTGAACCTTTTACCAAAATGGTAATAATCTGCTGCTCAGCAATCAGCGCCTTGAGGCGCGCAATCAGCGCAGCTTTATCGTTAAAATGTTCGCCAACGCCGCTGGCGTCGGAGATACCTTTGCTCTGGACGCCCACGCTCAGCACGCGATCGAGACCGGACGCCTTCGCCGCCTCACCCACCTGTTGATGGCACGCTTCGCTTTCATCGCCCAGCTCGGCCATATCACCCACGACCATCACCCGGTAGCCCGGCATCTCGGAGAGCACCTGCGCTGCGGCAGTCATCGAGCCGACGTTAGCGTTGTAGGAGTCATCAAGCAGGAGCTGGTTTTCCGCAAGCGGGATCGGGAACAAGCGTCCCGGCACGGCTTTCAGCTTTGCCAGCCCGGATTTAACCGCGTCCAGCGGGGCACCTACCGCCATCGCCAGCGCCGTAGCGGCCAGCGCATTCGCAATGTTGTGACGACCCGGCAGCGGCAGCAGCACATCAACGTTACCGGTCGGGGTTTGCAGCGTGAAGTGGGTCCCCTGCGACGTGACATGCACGTTATTGGCGGTAAAGTCGCTGTTGGCGGCATTCGGTGAGAAGCGCCAGATTTTGCGCCCGCCGATAATGCTCTGCCAGTTCAGCCAGTCGTTGTTGTCCGCGTTCATGATCGCCACGCCGTCGAGCGGCAGGCCGGTAAAGATTTCACCCTTCGCCTTCGCCACGCCCGCCAGCGAGCCAAAGCCCTCCAGATGCGCCGCCGCCAGGTTATTGACCAGCGCCGCTTCCGGGCGGGTCAGACTAACGGTCCAGGCAATTTCACCCTGGTGGTTAGCCCCGAGCTCGATCACCGCGTACTGGTGCGCTTTCGTCAGGCGTAGCAGTGTCATCGGCACGCCGATGTCATTATTTAGGTTGCCAGCGGTATAAAGTGTATTGCCGCACTCGCCGAGGATGGCGGCGGTCATCTCTTTCACCGAGGTTTTACCCGAGGAGCCGGTGAGTGCGACCACGCGGGTCGGCACCTGCTGGCGCACCCAGGCACCCATTTCACCGAAGGCGAGACGGGTATCTTTCACCACCAGCTGAGGCAGATCGCAGTCGAGCTTGCGGCTGACCAGCAGCGCGCCCGCGCCACCCGCTTTCGCCTGCTCGGCAAAATCGTGAGCGTCGAAGCGTTCGCCTTTAAGGGCAACAAACAGGCAGCCCGGCGTCAGCTGGCGCGTATCGGTGGTGACGGCATCAATAGTCAGACTCTGGCCGCGCAGCTCGCCGTTGAGGACCTGTGCCAGCTCGTTAAGGGTTACGCTAATCATGCCACCACTCCCAGCAGACGCGCGGCAGTGACGCGGTCGGAATAGTCAAGACGGCGGTTGCCGACAATCTGGTAATCTTCATGGCCCTTACCGGCCAGCAGCACGACGTCACTCTCTTTCGCCTGCATAATGGCGCTGGTTACCGCTTCGGCGCGGCCTTCGACCACCCGGGCGCGGCCAGCGTCGAGCATGCCGGCAAGAATATCGTTAATGATGGCGCGCGGCTCTTCGGTACGCGGGTTGTCGTCGGTCACGACCGGCACGTCGGCGAACTCTTCAGCAATGGCTCCCATCAGCGGGCGCTTGCCTTTATCGCGATCGCCGCCGCAGCCAAAGACACACCACAGCGTGCCAGTGCAGTGCAGGCGCGCGGCCTGCAGTGCTTTCTCCAGCGCGTCCGGGGTGTGGGCGTAATCCACCACCACCGTTGGTTTGCCCGGTGCACTGAAGACTTCCATGCGGCCGCATACCGGCTGCAGGCGCGACGCCGTTTTCAGCAGATCGCTCAGCGGGAAGTCCAGCGCCAGCAGCGTGGCCAGGGCCAGCAGCAGGTTACTGACGTTAAACGCCCCCATCAGGCGGCTTTCAATCTCGCCTTCGCCCCATGAGGAGGTGAAACGCACTGTCGCCCCGCTGTCGTGATAGCTTACCGCCTCGGCCTTTAGCCAGCGGCCGTGACAGTCCGGGTTGATGTGCCCTTCCATAGATACCGCCACGGCGTCCGGCAGGTTAGCCAGCCAGCGGCGGCCCACTTCGTCATCGGCGTTAACAATCGCCTGACCGTAGTGGTGCGCGGAGAAGAGCAGCCATTTTGCCGATTCGTAACCCGCCATATCCCCGTGGTAGTCGAGGTGATCGCGGCTCAGGTTAGTAAAGACCGACGCCCGAAACTTCAGGGCGGCTACGCGGTGCTGCACCAGACCGTGGGAGGAGACCTCCATCGCGGCAAAGGTTGCCCCCTGCTCTGCCAGATCGGCCATCACATGCTGAACGTCAATGGCGGAGCCGGTGGTGTTTTCGGTTGGGATCACCTTGCCCAGCAGGCCGTTGCCCACCGTGCCCATCACCGCGCTGGTTTCACCCAGCAGCTGAGCCCACTGTGCCAGCAGCTGGGTGGTGGTGGTCTTGCCGTTAGTACCGGTGACGCCGACCAGGCTTAAACGCTCAGCAGGCTCGTTATAGAAACGTCCGGCCAGCGCGGAGAGGCGCTCGTTAAGCTGGCTGAGATAGATAACCGGCACGCCGTGAACCTCGCGGATCTCACCATCGGCGGCCTCGCCTTTGGCTTCCGCAATGATGGCCGCCACGCCCTGCGCTATCGCCTGCGGGATATACCGACGCCCGTCCGCCTGGTGGCCCACTACCGCCACAAAGAGATCGCCCGCTGCCGCCACGCGACTGTCGAGTGTCATTTCCCGCAAAGCTCGCGCGGGCAGATTCGATACCCACGGAGCGAGAAGGTCGCGCAAATTACGATCTGCCACCTGTTCCCTCGCCTTCATTAATCACAAATTCACTTTTTTCGCCCGTTGCTAACGCGTCCGGCTCGATGTTCATGGTACGCAGTACGCCGCCCATGATGGCCCCGAAGACCGGTGCGGAAACGGCACCACCGTAATATTTACCTGCCTGCGGATCGTTAATGACCACCACCAGCGCAAAACGCGGCTGGCTGGCTGGCGCAACGCCCGCGGTATAAGCAATGTATTTGTTGATATAGCGCCCGTCCGGCCCGACCTTTTTCGCCGTACCGGTTTTAATGGCGATGCGGTAGCCTTTGATGGCCGCTTTCACGCCGCCGCCGCCGGGCAGCGCCACGCTCTCCATCATGTGCACCACGGTACGGACGATAGATTCCGGGAAGATGCGCTCGCCCGGTACGGGAGGATCAACTTTGGTGATCGACAGCGGACGGTAGATCCCGTAGCTGCCAATCGTTGCGTAGACTCGCGCTAACTGTAACGGGGTTACCATTAGCCCGTAGCCGAAAGAGAAGGTGGCCCTCTCTATGTCAGACCACCGTTGTTTTTGAGGATATAAGCCACTGCGTTCTCCGACCAACCCCAAATTGGTCGCTTTTCCCAATCCAAAACGCGAGTACGTTTCTACCAGCGCTGAGGAGGGCATCGCTAACGCCAGCTTTGAAACACCGACGTTACTCGACTTCTGTAGTACCCCGGTCAGGGTCAATTCGCTGTAGCGCGCCACGTCTTTGATCTCGTGGCCGTTAATACGGTATGGCACGGTATTTAAGACGGTGTTCTCTCTGACCACGCCGCGCTGCAGAGCGGTCATTACCACCATCGGCTTCACGGTAGAGCCGGGTTCGAACACGTCGGTAATAGTACGGTTACGCATCACATCTTTCTGCGTACCGCTGAGGTTGTTCGGGTTATAGGAGGGGCTGTTCGCCATCGCCAGCACTTCGCCGGTGTTAACGTCTACCAGCACCGCGCTGCCGGACTCCGCCTTGTTGAAGGCCACGGCGTTATTCAGCTCGCGATAGACCAGCGCCTGGAGGCGCTCGTCAATGCTCAGGGCGAGGTTGTGCGCCGCCTGGCTGTCAGTAGAGGAGATATCCTCAATGACGCGGCCATAGCGGTCTTTACGCACGATGCGCTCGCCGGGCTGGCCGGTGAGCCACTTATCGAAGCTCTTCTCAACGCCTTCAATGCCCTGGCTGTCAACGTTGGTAAAGCCAATGAGGTGAGCGGTTACTTCGCCGGAGGGGTAGTAACGACGCGACTCTTCCCGCAGGTGAATGCCGGGTAGCTTCAGCTTTTTAATGTAATCGCCAATGTCCGGGTTCACCTGACGCGCCAGATAGATAAAGCGGCCTTTCGGGTTGGCATTTACGCGGGCAGCCAGCTGATCGAGCGGGAGATGCAGCGCATCCGCCAGCGCTTTCCAACGGTTATCGAGCGTAATGCCGCCGGCGTCATGCAGCTCTTTCGGATCGGCCCAGATTGCCTTCACCGGCACGCTCACCGCCAGCGGACGGCCGGAGCGGTCGGTGATCAGGCCGCGAGAGGTAGAGACCTCCTGCACGCGCAGCGAGCGCAGATCGCCCTGGCGCACCAGCATATCCGGGTTGATGACCTGTAACCATGCGACGCGCCCCAGCAGAAACGCCAGCGCCAGTAAAATACATCCGCAAAGCAACGCAAAACGCCAACTCACAAAGTTGGCCTGCTCTTCCTGACGTTTTGGTTTAAGCGTCTTCACCGCTGCTTTCATGCGTCGCGTAAGTCCTTATTTTTGTACTACTATGTTTTCTTGTGAGGGATCAACATGCTGCAACTGCAGCTTCTCGGTAGCGACGCGCTCAACGCGGCTGTGATCGCCGAGGGCATTCTCTTCAAGGATCAGGTTACGCCACTCGATATCCAGCGCATCACGCTCCAGCACCAGCTGTTCACGCTGCGCCGTCAGCAGACGGGTATGGTGCGCGGTCGTGACGACCGTTACCGCCGTCACGATAATGCAGATGAACAGGCAGAGCGGCAGTTTCCCGAAACGCAAAAGATCGTCTGCGATCACGCCAGGCAAGGCATGGCGCTCGGTGTTGCCTAACGACCCTTTTACTTTACTAAGCGTCTCTGCCACCCTGCTGATCATGCGTTCGTCCTCTCTGCGATACGCAGCACTGAACTCCGGGCGCGTGGATTCTCAGCCACCTCCTCTTCGCCCGGCATTAACTTGCCTAAGGCGCGCAGATAGCGGCCGCCCAGCTTGTTGAGCTGGGCTTCGGTCATCGGTAACCCGGCGGGAACCTGCGGCCCACGGCTCTGCTCACGCATAAAGCGTTTTACAATGCGGTCTTCCAGCGAGTGGAAGCTAATAATCGACAGCCGTCCCCCTGGGGCCAGCACGTCGAGCGAGTTTTTTAGCGCCTGCTCTATCTCTTCCAGCTCACTGTTCACCCAGATGCGTACCGCCTGGAAGGTGCGGGTGGCGGGATGTTTATGCTTATCCTTCACCGGCATTGCCGCGGCAATCACTGAGGCCAGCTCTTTGGTGCGGGTCATCGGCTCAATGCGGTTACGCTCGACGATGGCGCGAGCAATACGTTTGCCAAAGCGCTCTTCGCCAAAGGTTTTAATCACCCAGGCAATGTCGGCTTCGTCAGCGGTTTGTAACCATTCGGCGGCAGACTGGCCGCGGGTGGGGTCCATGCGCATATCCAGCGGACCGTCGCGCATAAACGAGAAGCCACGTTCAGGATCGTCAAGCTGTGGAGAGGAGACGCCAAGATCGAGCAGAATACCGTCGATTTTACCGGCGAGATCGCGCTCGCGCACGTAGTCCGCCAGCCCGGAAAAAGGACCGTGTATAATGGTAAAGCGGGGATCGTCAATGGTTTTGGCAATAGCAATCGCCTCAGGATCGCGATCGATTGCCAGCAGTCGCCCCTCCGCCCCCAGCTGGGAGAGGATCAGGCGCGAGTGGCCACCGCGACCAAAAGTTCCATCTATGTAGATGCCGTCAGGACGAATGTTCAGGCCGTTTACGGCCTCGTCCAGCAGTACCGTTGTATGTTTAAAATTTTCCATCATCGTTATAGAGACAAATCCTGCAATCGCTCTGAAAGCGGTTCAGAGCCTGACTGCTCAGCGTCGATATCTTCCTTGACCCGTTGATACCAGGTCGTTTCATCCCACAGCTCAAACTTGTTGAACTGCCCGACCAGCATCACTTCTTTGTTCAGTCCGGCATGGTGCCGTAAAACGGGGGCAATCAGTAAGCGCCCCGCGCTATCCATCTGACATTCACTGGCATGTCCCAGCAGTAAACGCTGCACGCGTCGCTCTGCGGGATTCATGCTCGACAGACGCGATAATTTTTGCTCAATAATTTCCCATTCCGGGAGAGGATAAAGGAGCAGGCAGGCGTGATGGATGTCTATGGTACAGACCATCTGACCGGCAGCATGCTCGACAAGTTGTTCCCGGTAGCGAACAGGCACGGACAACCGACCTTTACTGTCGAGATTAACTAACGTTGCCCCACGGAACATGCCAGTTTCACCTCAAAATCAACCTTTCACCACTTTATCCCACAAATCCCCACCGAGGGAGTTTACGGAGCGGAGGAAAAGCTTGTCAAGCCAGCACTGACGCTAACGTGTCTGAAACAACCACGATTAATTGTGAACAGCAGGCCCGCACAAAATGTGCTCAACATGCGCTGCAAATTAACGTCATGAATATTTGCAAAAAAAATAGTGCCTCCGCATGCACCACTTAAAGACCTCGGCCACGATACGGATTAAATATAAAGTGTCAGTTTGCGACGCGGGCGGCATTTTAAGCCATATTGTCAATGGTTAACAGCGACAGTTGCAGGCGGAGCGACGTCAGGTGGATTAGGGCGAGTAGAAGTGAATGGTCATACTAAAGAAAAGGTCATTAATTCAACACTCCTCGGTTAGATGTAACAAAACAATTCAAAATTAATGCACCGTTACCTCTTTCCTCTCTAAAAAAGAGTGTTTTTAAAATAAGGCGGAATTTAAAATATAGCGGCCTATGGATTTTAAGGATTAATCCGAACGTTAATTTACGTTAATTCACCAACGGCTGTCATATAAAAGAGAACGCTAACGGAAAAAGGCAGCTTTCGCCGCCCTTAAGCAAGATTAGATGCGGTTTAGCACGCCGCGGCGGTAGAGGTTGCGCCGGATGCGGCTCAGGCCAGGCTTTGGCTTACGCGGTTCGTCAAGGCTGGCAAGGACGATCTCCAGCACGCGCTCTGCAACATCGCGATGGCGCTGGGCCACGGCCAGGACCGGGCACTGGAGGAAGTCGAGCAGCTCGTGATCGCCAAAGGTGGCGATCGCCAGGTTAGCAGGCAGATGACCATCGCGGCGCAGCGTCACATCCATCACCCCCTGCAGCAGGGCAAAGGAGGTGGTAAACAGCGCCTGCGGCATTGGGTTAGTCTCCAGCCACTTATCGAACAGCTGCGCGGCAGCTTCCCGCTCGTAGCTATTGGCATAGAGGAAACTGACCTCGCGCGGATCGTCTTTCCAGGCGGTACGGAACCCCTGCTCGCGCAAAAAGCTGACCGACAGCTCCGGCAGCGCGCCCAGATAGAGCACGTTCTCTGCGGGGAAGGTACGCAGCTCTGCCGCCAGCATCTCGGCATCGTCCTGATCCGCACCCACCACGCTGGTAAAGTGCTCCCGATCTAAGGCCCGGTCCAGGGCTACGATAGGAAATGCGTCATTGGCCCAGCGCTGGTAAAAGGGGTGCTCCGGTGGAAGTGACGTCGACACAATAATGGCATCAACCTGACGCTGCAGGAGATGCTCAATGCAGCGCATCTCGTTATCCGGCTGGTCTTCCGAACAAGCAATCAAGAGCTGGTAACCGCGCTGGCGCGCCTGCCGCTCAAGGTAGTTAGCAATGCGGGTATAGCTGGTGTTTTCCAGATCGGGGATCACCAGCCCAATCGATCGCGTGCGTCCTGCCCGCAGCCCGGCGGCTACCGCATTCGGATGGTAGTTATGCTCGCGTACGACGGCCATGACTTTTTCAACGGTTTTATCGCTGACGCGGTACTGCTTCGCTTTGCCGTTAATCACATAGCTTGCTGTGGTACGTGAGACGCCGGCAAGCCGGGCGATTTCATCCAGTTTCACAATTGCCTCTCAAAGAAAAAAGGATACTCCATAACCTTTTTTGGAATATAGGTTTAATCCATCACATCTAAACGCAGAATAGTCACTGCGGCAACCGCTTTCGATCAGCCTTCCGGCTGTTTTCGCAAAAAAAAGCCCGACGGGATCCGCCGGGCTGCTCATTTTGCCGTTGCCTTCAACCTAACGCATGATTTTATCGCCGCGCGACAGACCCACCACGCCGGAGCGGGCAACCTCGACGATTTTCGCCACGTCGCGGATAGAGGCCAGAAACGCATCCAGCTTATCGCTGGTACCGGCAAGCTGAACCGTGTAGATCGAGGGGGTGACGTCAATGATCTGACCGCGGAAGATCTCCGCGTTACGCTTCACCTCTTCCCGGCCATAGCCGCTGGCCTGGATCTTCACCAGCATGATCTCGCGCTCGACGTGTGCGCCCTGCCCCAGCTCGCTGACGCGCAGCACGTCCACCAGCTTATGCAGCTGCTTCTCAATCTGCTCCAGCACTTTGGCATCGCCCACCGTCTGGATGGTCATACGCGAGAGAGTTGGGTCGTCGGTCGGGGCCACGGTCAGGCTCTCAATGTTATAACCGCGCTGGGAGAAGAGGCCGATCACGCGCGACAGCGCACCTGATTCGTTCTCCAGTAACACAGATAATATCCGGCGCATAATCAGGTTCTCTCCGTTTTGCTTAACCACATCTCATCCATGCCGCCCCCACGGATCTGCATGGGATACACGTGCTCACTGCCGTCGACGGTGACATCGACAAATACCAGCCGGCCATTTTTCACCTGCGTCAGGGCCTCGCTCAGCTTCGCTTCCAGCTCATCGGGACGGGTAATGCGGATACCCACATGGCCGTAGGCTTCGGCCAGGCGGGCAAAGTCAGGAAGGGATTGCATATAGGACTGTGAGTGGCGACCGGAGTAGATCATATCCTGCCACTGCTTCACCATCCCGAGATAGCGGTTATTAAGGTTAAGCACCAGCACCGGCAGCTCATATTGCAGCGCCGTGGACAGCTCCTGAATATTCATCTGGATACTGCCGTCGCCGGTTACGCAGACCACCGTCTCCTCCGGCAGGGCCATTTTCACCCCCAACGCGGCGGGCAGGCCAAAGCCCATCGTGCCGAGGCCGCCAGAGTTGATCCAGCGCCGTGGCTTATCGAAAGGATAATAGAGAGCGGCAAACATCTGGTGCTGGCCGACGTCAGAGGTCACGTAGGCATCGCCATCGGTCAGGCGCCAGATAGCTTCAATCACCGCCTGCGGCTTGATGCTCTCGCTCTGGGTGTCGTACTTCAGGCACTGACGGGCGCGCCAGCCATCAATCGCCAGCCACCAGTCGCGAATGTCATCGAGGGGCTGCACGCTCTCTTCCTGGGCCAGCAGCTCCAGCATCTGCTCCAGCACCAGCCGGGCATCACCCACGATGGGGACATCCGCCGCCACCGTTTTCGAGATCGAGGTCGGGTCGATATCAATGTGCAGCACCGTGGCGTTCGGGCAGTACTTCATTAGATTGTTGGTGGTGCGATCGTCGAAACGCACGCCGACGGCAAAGATCACGTCGGAGTGGTGCATCGTCATGTTGGCTTCATAGGTGCCGTGCATCCCCAGCATGCCGAGCGCCTGACGATGGGTGGCCGGAAATGCGCCTAATCCCATTAATGACGAGACGACCGGCAGGTTCAGCTTCTCGGCCAGCTCGCGCAGCTGTTTGTCGCAGGCGGAGTTGATCGCCCCACCCCCAACGTAAACCACCGGCTTTTTCGCCGCGATCAGCGTCTGCAGTGCACGCTTGATCTGCCCCTTGTGGCCCTGGGTGGTGGGATTGTAGGAGCGCATGCTTACCGACTCCGGCCAGACGTAGGGAAGCTTATTTGCCGGGCTCATAATGTCTTTCGGCAGATCGACCACGACCGGACCAGGACGGCCAGTAGAGGCTAGCCAGAACGCTTTTTTCAACACGCCGGGGATATCTTCCGCCTGTTTAACCAGGAAGCTGTGTTTTACCACCGGGCGGGAGATCCCCACCATATCGCACTCTTGAAAAGCGTCGTAGCCAATCAGCGAGGTAGCAACCTGCCCGGAGAGCACCACCAACGGAATAGAGTCCATGTAAGCGGTAGCAATGCCGGTGATGGCATTGGTTGCGCCGGGCCCGGAGGTCACCAGCACCACGCCCACTTCGCCCGTGGCGCGTGCTAGCCCATCAGCCATATGAACCGCTGCCTGCTCGTGCCGCACCAATACATGCTCAATCCCGCCTACCGTATGCAGGGCGTCGTAGATATCAAGGACGGCCCCTCCAGGGTAACCAAAGACCTGCTTTACCCCCTGATCGATGAGCGATCGAACGACCATCTCGGCTCCAGACAACATCTCCATGACTTGCCTCCAGGCGTTTGTTCATTGTCAGTTACCTTAACCGTTGATTCCGGGGCAGGCAATTAGCAAACGATTAGCGTTGCGACGGCAAAAAAGAGGAAGCGGGAGGTGAATAAAAAGTTATTGGTGGATTCAACTACGATAGGGAAAGCTGATGATGCTTCATCATTTAAAACGGGCAACGTACAGCGATTCATCCATTTTTCACCTGCTGGCAAAGCACAGGCAAATTACAGATTAGTCAAAAATAGCGTGGATGAGGCCATACGCAGCATAAACCGGATAGAGGCTATCCGGTTTTATTAATAGCTATACGCGGCGGCAAACGTCAATGAGCAACTCTTCCATCCATTGATGGCCTTTGTCGCGCCCGGCGGCTTCGTGCCACGACAGAAAACAGGTCCGGCTATTACGCTTTAACGGCAGCGGCATAATTTGTAACTCCAGGCTGTCGGCAAATTTTTCGCTTAACCAGCGCGGGGCAATACAGACCAGATGAGTTTGCGAGACGACATTAAGCACGCTAACCAGCGCCATGCCCTGATAGGCAATACGGCTCTGTTTATCCGGCGTGTCATACCATAGCTGGCTAAAAGAGGCATAGCGTTCAAGGGAAACCACCGCATGCTCTTCGATATAAATATCAGTCTCTTTTAACGGCGTATGGATCCGCGGATGATTTTTACTGGCTACCAGCACCATTTCGTCATTAAAAAGCGGCAGGCAAGAGAACTCCGGGCGCTTAAACTCCTCATAGCCAATGACAAATCCCGTCTCCTGATAGCGCAGCTGATGTTCAATATTTTTATCGAGCGCCGAGCTAAAAACTAAATGTATATTTGGCGCCTCTTTTTCAATCCGGTTGTAGATCGTTGACGTCAGGTAGGTATCCAACGGACTGCAGATACAAATATGGAAAATGCGCTCGCTTTTTAGTGGGTCAAAGCCCGAGCCAGGGAGTTCATTCTGAATAAGCTGCAGCGCCTGATGAACCGAGCCGAAGAGCTGATAGGCTCGTGCCGTAGGCTTAATACCACGACCATAGCGGGAGAAGAGATCGTCGTTAAACAGCACCTTAAGCCGGGCTACCGCATTACTCACCGCTGGCTGTGACATGCCAAGATTACGCGCTGCGCGGGTGATATTTTGCTCCTGCATCACCGCATCAAAAACGGTTAATAAATTCAGATCGACCTGCCGCAGTTTCGATTTCATATCATAAGGTACCGAGAGATATTCACTGTTGGCTTCTGACATTTTTGACTCCACTGTCATGCTAAACTCCTTTTGCTGGCAAGCGTAGCGCTTGGCTATCAATATGATTTATTAGCATATAAACAAGCAAAAGCAGTATCGTATAATTTAAGAAAAAATACAGGGCAATTTTGGATAACTTCGCGAGAAAAAGGCACGCGACAAAAGCGAAAGTCACGCCGCGCTTTTTTATTGCACAACGCATAATCTTAACGCTATGGGCGCAATGTAAACATAAACATCATGAATAACCAAAGCAATATATACTTAAAAGCAAATTCAGATTAACTAAATTCAACTAATTAATTATTGGCAAAATGAATATTCATTGTTCCATCATTGTAAATAAATATATAAAAAGAAGATTATAAAAACATTTAAACCAGCCAAATCAATCAAATAAACCCACCTCACTAAATGTGACAAAATATATCTTTCTGTAAATCAAATATGTCTACAGGAAACCAACTAAGACCGCAGGAGATCAACAAATGAAAATGTTCGCGCAGGCTCTCCTGAATAGCACAATAATCTAACCCTCCGATCCCACGTGCACCGTTTTTTCCGCCTCTGCTGTTGACATCAATGGCCATATCCAGTACCACTTAAAGCATATCGATTTCATCTGGAGCCTGACGCATGATTCGCAACGTTCGTATCGCCGGTCTACTACTACTAAACGCATCCTCATTGCGCGGTGGACTGGTGGGCGACAAACAGAGTTAAGTCAGCTTCCAGTTAAAACAGAGAACCCGCGCCAATGCGCGGGTTTTTTTATGCTCGTAGCACAAGGCGACTTCCGACAGACAAGGACCTAAACCATGAGCCAGCAGCACGTTACCATTTTCGATACCACCTTACGCGACGGTGAACAGGCGTTACAGGCAAGCCTGAGTGTAAAAGAGAAGCTGCAGATTGCACTGGCGCTTGAGCGTATGGGCGTGGACGTGATGGAGGTAGGCTTTCCGGTCTCTTCCCCAGGCGATTTTGAGTCTGTCCAGACCATCGCCCGCCAGGTGAAAAACAGCCGCGTCTGCGCCCTGGCGCGCTGCGTTGAGAAAGATATCGACGTGGCGGCAGAGTCGCTGAAGGTCGCCGAGGCCTTCCGCATCCATACCTTTATTGCTACCTCGCCGATGCATATCGCTACCAAGTTGCGTAGCACCCTGGACGAGGTAATCGAGCGCGCGATCTATATGATTAAGCGCGCACGTAACTATACCGACGACGTCGAGTTCTCCTGTGAAGATGCGGGCCGTACCCCGATTGCCGATCTGGCGCGGGTGGTTGAGGCGGCGATTAACGCAGGGGCGAAAACCATCAATATCCCTGATACCGTCGGCTACACCATGCCTTTCGAGTTTGCCAATATTATTACCGGCCTGTATGAGCACGTACCCAACATCGATAAAGCCATTATCTCTGTCCACACCCATGACGATTTAGGCCTCGCCGTCGGCAACGCCATCGCCGCAGTCCATGCCGGTGCGCGCCAGGTTGAAGGTGCGATGAACGGTATCGGCGAACGCGCCGGTAACTGCTCGCTGGAAGAGGTGATCATGGCGATTAAGGTACGCAAGGACATCATGAACCTGCAAACCCGTATCAATCACCAGGAGATCTGGCGCACCAGCCAGGTGGTTAGCCAGATCTGCAACATGCCGATCCCGGCGAACAAGGCGATTGTTGGCACCGGCGCGTTTGCTCACTCCTCCGGTATTCACCAGGACGGCGTGCTGAAAAATCGTGAAAACTACGAAATCATGACCCCAGAGTCTATCGGCCTGAATCAGGTGCAGCTGAACCTGACCTCCCGCTCCGGCCGCGCGGCAGTGAAACACCGCATGGATGAGATGGGCTATAAAGAGAGCGACTACAGCCTGGATAACCTGTACGACGCCTTCCTGAAGCTGGCGGATAAGAAAGGCCAGGTCTTTGATTACGATCTGGAGGCACTGGCCTTTATCAACAAGCAGCAGGAGGAGCCAGAGCATTTCCGTCTGGACTACTTCAGCGTGCAGTCCGGCTCCAACGATATCGCCACCGCCTCCGTGAAGCTGGCCTGCGGTGATGACGTGAAAGCCGAAGCCGCGAACGGCAACGGCCCGGTTGATGCGGTCTATCAAGCGATTAACCGCATCACCGACTACAACATCGAACTGGTGAAATATGGTCTGAGCGCCAAGGGCCACGGTAAAGATGCCCTGGGCCAGGTGGATATCGTCGTCAACTATAACGGCCGCCGTTTCCACGGCATGGGCCTGACCACCGATATCGTAGAGTCCTCTGCCCGCGCCATGGTGCACGTGCTGAATAATATCTGGCGCGCCAATGAAGTCGAAAAAGAGCTGCAGCGCAAAGCGATAAAAGAAAACAACCAGGAAACCGTGTGATGTCTAAAAATTATCATATTGCAGTTTTGCCGGGCGACGGCATTGGCCCGGAAGTGATGGCGCAAGCCTTGAAAGTACTGGAAGCTATTCGGGCGCGTTTCTCCCTGCGCATTACCACCAGCCACTACGACGTAGGCGGTATTGCGATTGACCGCCACGGCAATCCGCTGCCGCAGGCGACCGTGGCTGGCTGCGAGCAGGCCGATGCGATCCTGTTCGGCTCGGTCGGTGGCCCGAAGTGGGAGCACCTGCCCCCGGCCCAGCAGCCAGAGCGCGGCGCGCTGCTGCCGCTGCGTAAGCACTTTAAGCTGTTCAGCAACCTGCGTCCAGCGAAGCTGTACCAGGGGCTGGAAGCCTTCTGCCCGCTGCGGGCAGACATTGCCGCCAACGGTTTTGACATTCTCTGCGTGCGCGAGCTGACCGGCGGGATCTACTTTGGCCAGCCGAAGGGCCGTGAAGGCAGCGGCCAGCATGAAAAAGCGTTTGATACCGAGGTCTATCACCGTTTCGAGATTGAGCGCATCGCCCGCATCGCCTTTGAGTCCGCGCGCAAGCGCCGCAATAAAGTGACCTCTATCGATAAGGCCAACGTGCTGCAAACCTCGCTGCTGTGGCGTGAGATCGTAAACGACATTGCAAAAGAGTACCCGGACGTTGAGCTGGCGCATATGTACATCGACAACGCCACCATGCAGCTGATCAAGGATCCGTCCCAGTTCGACGTTCTGCTCTGCTCCAATCTGTTTGGCGACATCCTCTCTGACGAGTGCGCGATGATCACCGGCTCGATGGGGATGCTGCCCTCGGCCAGCCTCAACGAGCAGGGCTTTGGCCTGTATGAGCCCGCAGGCGGCTCGGCGCCGGACATCGCCGGGAAAAACATTGCCAACCCGATTGCCCAGATCCTCTCTCTGGCCCTGCTGCTGCGCTATAGCCTCAACGCCAACGATGCGGCGGATGCCATTGAAGCCGCTATTAACCGCGCGCTGGAAGAGGGTGTGCGTACCGGAGACCTGGCCCGCGGCAGCGCGGCGGTGAGTACTGATGAGATGGGCGACATTATTGCCCGCTATGTAGCGGAAGGGGTGTAATCATGGCTAAAAGTTTGTATGAGAAGTTGTTTGACGCCCACGTGGTCTATGAAGCGCCAAACGAAACCCCGCTGCTCTATATCGACAGGCATCTGGTGCATGAGGTGACCTCTCCGCAGGCGTTTGATGGCCTGCGTGCGCACCATCGCCCGGTGCGCCAGCCGGGTAAAACCTTCGCCACCATGGATCACAACGTCTCTACCCAGACGAAAGATATCAACGCCTCAGGCGAGATGGCGCGCATTCAGATGCAGGAGCTGATCAAGAACTGCAACGAGTTTGGCGTGGAGCTGTACGATCTGAATCACCCCTACCAGGGCATCGTCCACGTGATGGGGCCGGAGCAAGGCATTACCCTGCCGGGGATGACCATCGTCTGCGGCGACTCACATACCGCCACCCACGGTGCCTTCGGCGCACTGGCCTTCGGGATCGGCACCTCGGAAGTGGAGCATGTATTGGCGACCCAGACCCTGAAGCAGGGCCGCGCCAAAACCATGAAAATTGAAGTCCAGGGCCAGGCCGCGCCGGGTATCACGGCAAAAGATATCGTGCTGGCGATCATCGGCAAGACAGGCAGTGCGGGCGGTACCGGCCACGTGGTCGAGTTCTGCGGCGAAGCTATTCAGGCACTGAGCATGGAGGGTCGGATGACCCTGTGCAACATGGCCATCGAGATGGGTGCCAAAGCGGGTATTGTCGCCCCTGACGAGACCACCTTTAACTATGTGCGAGGCCGCCTGCACGCGCCGAAGGGCAACGATTTCGATGAGGCAGTGGCCTACTGGAAGACGCTGAAAACTGACGAAGGCGCAACCTTTGACACCGTGGTCACGTTGCAGGCGGCAGAGATCGCCCCGCAGATCACCTGGGGAACTAACCCAGGTCAGGTTATCGCCGTCGGCGAAAACATTCCCGATCCGGCTTCGTTTGCCGATCCGGTTGAACGTGCCAGCGCGGAGAAGGCGCTGGCCTATATGGGCCTGAAGCCGGGCATTCCGCTGACCGAGGTGAACATCGACAAGGTGTTTATTGGTTCCTGTACCAACTCGCGCATTGAAGACCTGCGCGCGGCGGCAGAGATCGCCAAAGGACGCAAGGTTGCGCCAGGCGTTCAGGCGCTGGTCGTCCCTGGCTCTGGCCCGGTGAAGGCCCAGGCGGAAGCGGAGGGTCTGGACAAGATCTTTATCGAGGCGGGATTTGAGTGGCGCTTGCCGGGCTGCTCCATGTGCCTGGCGATGAACAACGATCGTCTGAATCCAGGCGAGCGCTGCGCCTCAACCAGCAACCGTAACTTTGAAGGTCGCCAGGGACGTGGAGGACGCACCCACCTGGTCAGCCCGGCCATGGCTGCCGCCGCCGCCGTCACCGGCCACTTCGCCGATATTCGCAGCATCAAATAAGGAGACCACCATGGCAGAGAAATTTATCCAGCATACCGGCCTGGTCGTCCCTTTGGACGCAGCCAACGTTGATACCGATGCGATCATTCCGAAGCAGTTTTTACAGAAGGTGACGCGTACCGGCTTCGGCGCACATCTGTTTAACGACTGGCGTTTCCTCGACGACAAAGGCGAGCAGCCCAACCCGGAGTTCGTGCTGAACTTTCCGCAGTACAAAGGGGCTTCAATCCTGCTGACACGAGAGAACTTTGGCTGTGGCTCCTCGCGCGAGCACGCGCCGTGGGCCCTGACCGACTATGGCTTTAAGGTGGTGATCGCCCCGAGCTTTGCCGATATCTTCTACGGCAACAGCTTTAACAACCAGCTGCTGCCGGTCACGCTGAGCGACGACGAGGTAGATGAGCTGTTTAGCCTGGTGCAGAGCAATCCCGGCATCTCCTTCGTCGTAGACCTGGAGGCGCAGAAGGTCATCGCCGGGGAGAAATCCTACAGCTTCAATATCGACGCATTCCGCCGTCACTGCATGTTAAACGGGCTGGACAGCATCGGCCTGACGCTGCAACACGAAGAGGCTATCTCTGCTTACGAACAGCGGCAGCCCGCTTTTATGAACTGATTTGCTAGCGTTTTGAGACCTTCTAAGCGGCGGGGAGCGATCCCCGCCGTTTTTTTATCTGTTGAATTCCTTAGCTTTCCTAAATTAATTAATGTTCGTTATAAAATAGTGTTGACGCGCACGGCCGATCGCGCCTATCATTTATCTATCGATCGTTAACTAATTAACGACCCCAGACAAAACCAAGCTTAAGGAACACCACCATGAAATCGATTAAAACTCTTGTTGCTGCCGTTGCCCTCTCGACCCTCTCATTTGGTGCGTTTGCTCAGAGCGTAACTGCCAGCGGTACCACGATTGATGATGCGGAAGCGAAAATCGCCGTTCAGGCAGAGCAGGCCGGTGCTTCTTCCTATAAAATCACCGAAGCCAACGTCAACAACACCGTGCATATGACGGCTGAACTGTATAAATAAGTGCTGTATTGCCCGGCGGCATTACGCCTGCCGGGCCTACACATCCTTTACCCGCATTGTCAGCCCCAGCGTCAGCAGTGATATCCCCGCGATAGCCCAGTAAACCACCCCATGGCCATAGCTTTGCGCCAGCGCCCCTTGAATGACCCCTGCTAAAATCACCCCGGTAGAGATACTGTTGGTAAACAGCGTGGTGGCCGATCCTGCCCGCCCCGGCATCAGATCCTGAAACCAGAGCATGCCGATCCCGGCAACTATCCCAATAAACACCGCATTAAAGAGCTGTAAGAGCAGCAGCGCATGTTCACTATGAAAGAAGATCAGCCCGATGTAGAACAGCACTCCCGCCGCTACCGCCAGAGTCATCATCCGCCGCTTGCCGATGCGTTTAACGTAGTAGCCGGCCAGGATCATCGCCGGGATTTCCAGCCCGGCGGCGGTGCCCATCAGGATCCCCGCCAGCCGATCGGGCAGGCCAAGATCTCCGCTGATCCACAGCGGCATATCGATGATGTACATGGTATTGCAGGTCCACATCAGCGTGGAGGCGACAAACAGCTTGCGCACGTTGCCGTCGCGCCAGCCGCTTATCTGCGTGACCGCCACATCCGCTGGCTGCTCCACCCGTGCCACCGACGGCAGGATCAGCGCAATCAGCGCCAGGCTGATGATAAAGATCCCGGCAGCGATAGTGAACATGGCGGTAAAGCCGTAGTTCAGCGCCAGCATAAAGGCCAGCGGCGGACCGATCACCCACGCCAGCGAGAGCTGGGCGCGCATCACGGAGCTGAACATCACCACCTCACGGGCGGAGCTGTCGGCATACTCGCGGGCAAGGGCAAAGAGCTGCGGCATGGCGGTATTAGCCAGCGAAGCCAGCAGCACGCCGCAGGTAATAAGCGTTAAGTAGTGGCGGTTAAAGGCAAACAACAGCGCGTTGCCCACCGCCATCACACAGCAAAACATGATCAGCTTGCGGCGATCGCCCTGGCTGTCGGATCGTTTCGCCAGCCACAGGCTGACGAGGATCCCGGCGATGGCGTTGACGGTGTAGAACAGCCCTACCCAGAACGGCTCGGCACCCACCTCGCGGCTGAGAAAGAGGCTGAGCGTCGGTGCCTGTAATGCCCCGGCAATGCCCATCATAAATGCGACGATCATAAACGCGGCATAGACCCCGTTTAGCCGCCTTCCCATTGTCATCAGCCAGAGCATAAGCATCCTTTTAGCGTGTGAGAAAAGAAAAAAGCCAGCAGGATCATAGCTGCTGGCGTGGCGATAAGCACCAATACTCAGTCACACAGAATGAAAGCAGTTGGGCACCGCTTTCATCTGCAAGGATTATTGGCTTAATATAGGGAAAAATAAATTGCTGACTTTTCGCCGGGAGTTCCCCTTTTATGTCCTCTGGTCGTCTGCAACAACAGTTTATCCGTCTCTGGCAGTGCTGCAACGGCGCATCCCGGGAGACCACGCTGAACGAGCTGGCGGAGCAGCTAAGCTGTTCCCGCCGCCATATGCGCACCCTGCTTAACGCCATGCAGCAGCGCGGCTGGCTGACATGGGAGGCGGAGGCCGGTCGCGGCAAACGCTCACGCCTCTCCTTTCTCTATACCGGCCTCGCGCTCCAGCAGCAGCGGGCAGAGGATCTGCTGGATCAGGATCGCATCGATCAGCTGGTACAGCTGGTGGGCGATAAAAGCGCCGTACGACAAATGCTGGTTTCGCACCTTGGCAGAAGCTTTCGTCAGGGGCGGCATATTCTGCGCGTGCTCTACTACCGGCCATTGCGCAACCTACTGCCCGGCACGGCCCTGCGCCGCTCGGAAACCCACATTGCCCGCCAGATCTTCAGCGCGCTAACGCGGATAAATGAGGAAAACGGGGAACTGGAGCCGGATATCGCCCACCACTGGAAATGTCTCTCCCCGCTGCACTGGCGCTTTTATCTGCGTCCCGGCATTCACTTTCACCATGGCCGCGAGCTGGAGATGAGCGACGTCATCACCTCCCTGCAACGGGTTAATGCCCTGCCGCTCTACTCGCATATCACCGAGATCGTCTCACCGACGCCCTGGACGCTGGATATCCACCTCTCCCAGGCCGACAGCTGGCTACCGTGGCTGCTGGGCCACGTACAGTCAATGATCCTGCCTCAGGAGTGGCCGACCATGGAGAACTTTGCCAGCCTGCCGTTGGGCACCGGGCCGTACGCGGTCACGCTCAATAACAGCAATCAGCTGAAGATCCACGCTTTTGATGACTACTTTGGCTTTAGGGCGCTGATCGATGAGGTGAACGTCTGGGTGCTGCCCGACGTCAACGACGATTTAAGCGCAGGCCTGACGCTGGAGGGCCCCGGCGGCGAGGAGAAAGCCGTTGAGAGCCGTCTTGAAGAGGGGTGCTACTATCTGCTGTTTGATGCCCGCACTGGTCGCGGCTCCAGCCAGCAGGTGCGGGAGTGGGTGAGCCAGATCCTCTCTCCAGCAAGCCTGCTGTTTCACGCCGAGGAGCATCACCAGCGCTACTGGTTCCCGGCCTACGGCCTGCTGCCGCGCTGGCATCATACCCGGCCGGGCGGCAGCGAGAAGCCTGCTGGACTGGAGTCGCTGACACTGACCTACTACCGGGAACACATCGAACACCGGGTGCTGGCCCAGACCATGAGCGCCCTGCTGGCGGCGCATCAGGTGACGCTGCACATTCAGGAGGTGGACTACGAGGAGTGGCACAGCGGCGACGCGGTGAGCGATATCTGGCTCAACAGCGCTAACTTTACCCTGCCGCTGGATTTCTCACTCTTTACCCACCTCTATGAGGTGCCGCTGCTGCAGAAGTGCATTCCCCGCGACTGGCAGGCAGATGCCACGCAGTGGCGAGCGGGCGAGATGAACTTAGCCGCCTGGTGCCAGCAGCTGCTGGCGGGCAAGGCGATTGTGCCGCTGATCCATCACTGGCTGATGATCCAAGGGCAGCGCAGCATGCGCGGCCTGCGGATGAACACCCTCGGCTGGTTTGATTTTAAATCGGCATGGTTTGCGCCCCCAGATCCTTAGCGCTTTCAGAATGCTGACATAATCACTACAATGAGGCCGTGCTCAACGGGGTGCTGCGCGATGCGTGTGCTGAGAAAATACCCGTCGAACCTGATCCGGATAACGCCGGCGAAGGGATTTGAGGCTGCTGCTCAAAATCCTTTGCCACTCTCTTTCTATTGAGGTGCAAAGTGTTAAAAAAATGTCTGCCGCTGCTGCTACTCGTGGCCGCCCCCGTTTTTGCCGCCCCGGCTTCTGATAAACCCGTTCTTACCGTCTACACCTACGACTCGTTCGCCGCCGACTGGGGGCCAGGTCCTGCGGTAAAAAAAGCCTTTGAAGCCGACTGTCACTGTGAGCTGAAGATGGTGGCGCTGGAAGATGGCGTCTCGCTGCTCAACCGTCTGCGCATGGAGGGCAAAAACAGCAAGGCCGACGTGGTGCTGGGCCTCGACAATAACCTGCTGGAGGCCGCCAGCCAGACCGGCCTGTTTGCCAAAAGCGGCGTGGCGGCCGACGCCGTTAACGTCCCCGGCGGCTGGAAAAACGACACCTTTGTGCCCTTTGACTACGGCTACTTCGCTTTCGTCTATGACAAGAACAAGCTGAAGAATCCGCCGAAGAGCCTGAAAGAGCTGGTAGAGAGCGACCAGAAGTGGCGGGTAATCTATCAGGATCCGCGCACCAGCACCCCTGGGCTGGGCCTGCTGCTGTGGATGCAAAAAGTCTACGGCGATAAAGCGCCTGAGGCGTGGCAGAGGCTGGCGGCGAAAACCGTTACCGTCACCAAAGGCTGGAGCGAAGCCTACGGCCTGTTCCTGAAGGGCGAGAGCGATCTGGTTCTGAGCTACACTACCTCCCCGGCCTATCACCTGATCGAAGAGAAAAAGGATAACTACGCGGCGGCGGACTTTAGTGAAGGGCACTACCTGCAGGTAGAGGTCGCTGCCCGCACCGCAGCCAGCAAGCAGCCCGAGCTGGCAGAGAAGTTCCTCAAATTTATGGTCAGCCCGGCGTTCCAGAACGCCATCCCGACCGGCAACTGGATGTACCCGGTGAGCAATGTGACGCTCCCCGCTGGCTTTGACTCACTGACGAAGCCGAAGACCACCCTGGAGTTCACGCCGCAGCAGGTCTTCTCCCAACGCGCTGAGTGGATTAACACGTGGCTTCGCGCGACCAGCCGCTAGTTCCCGGCTGGCTGCTGCCCGGCGCTGCCGCTGCCACCCTGCTGGTGGCGGTGGCGGTGGCGGCGTTTCTTGCCCTCTGGCTCAACGCGCCGACCACCGACGTCGCGGCGCTGTGGCACGACAGCTACCTGCGCCACGTAGTGGCCTTCTCCTTTGGCCAGGCGTTTCTCTCTGCCCTGCTCTCGGTGACGCCCGCTATTTTTCTGGCCCGCGCCCTCTATCGCCGCCGCTTTCCCGGGCGGCTGATGCTGCTCCGCCTCTGCGCGATGACCCTGATCCTGCCGGTGCTGGTAGCGGTGTTTGGCATCCTCACCGTCTACGGCCGACAGGGCTGGCTGGCGTCGCTGTGCGACTCGCTCGGCCTGCCGTGGGGATTCTCACCCTACGGGCTAAGCGGCATTCTGCTGGCGCACATCTTTTTTAACCTGCCGATGGCGACCCGCCTGCTGCTGCAAGCCCTGGAGCAGATCCCCGGCGAGCAGCGCCAGCTTGCCGCTCAGCTGGGGATGCGTGGTTTCGCCTTCTTCCGCTTCGTCGAGTGGCCGTGGCTTCGGCGACAGATCCCTCCGGTGGCGGCGCTGATCTTTATGCTCTGCTTCGCCAGCTTCGCTACCGTGCTGTCGCTGGGCGGCGGCCCCAGGGCGACCACCATTGAACTGGCGATCTACCAGGCCCTGAATTTCGACTACGATCCCGGCCGCGCCGCGCTGCTGGGACTATTGCAGATGATCTGCTGCCTGGCGCTGGTGCTGCTTAGCCAGCGTCTGAGCAAGGCCATTCCGGTGGGCAGCAGCCAAATCCAGGGCTGGCGCGATCCGCAGGACAGCTGGCACGCCCGGCTGGGGGATGGCCTGCTGATTGGCCTGGCGCTGCTCCTGCTCCTGCCGCCCTTGCTGGCAGTGATCGTCGAGGGGATAAACCGTAACCTGCCCGAGGTGCTGGCCCAGCCGGTGCTGTGGCAGGCGGTGTGGACCTCTCTGCGCATTGCCCTGCTGGCCGGTCTGCTCTGTGTGATCCTCACCATGATGCTGCTCTGGAGCAGCCGCGAGCTGCGGGCGCGCGGACAGCTGCGCCGGGGACAGGCGCTGGAGCTGAGCGGGATGCTGATCCTCGCCATGCCCGGCATCGTGCTGGCAACCGGCTTCTTTTTGCTGCTCAACAACTCTGTGGGTCTGCCTACTTCGGCGGATGGGATCGTGATCTTTACCAACGCCTTAATGGCTATCCCCTACGCCCAGAAGGTGCTCGATAACCCGATGCGGGACATCACCGCCCGCTACGGCCTGCTGTGTGAGTCGTTGGGCATGCGCGGCTTTTCACGCCTGCGAGTGGTAGAGCTGCGAGCGCTGCGGCGGCCGCTGGCCCAGGCGCTGGCCTTCGCCTGCGTGCTCTCGATCGGCGACTTTGGGGTGGTAGCGCTGTTTGGCAACGATGACTTCCGCACGCTCCCCTTCTATCTTTACCAGCAGATTGGCTCCTACCGCAGCCAGGACGGCGCGGTGACGGCGCTGATCCTACTGACGCTCTGCTTTGTTCTGTTTACCGTTATTGAAAAACTTCCGGGCCGCCATGCTAAAACTCACTGATGTCACCTGGCTCTATCAGCATCTGCCGATGCGCTTTACTCTCGCCGTCGAGGCGGGAGAGCAGATTGCCGTGCTGGGCCCCAGCGGCGCGGGGAAAAGCACGCTGCTCAACCTCATCGCCGGTTTTATCCAGCCGGTGAGCGGCACGATTTTAATTGGCGAGCGGGAGCATACCGCTACGCCGCCGTCGCGCCGTCCGGTATCCATGCTGTTTCAGGAAAACAACCTGTTCACCCACCTGACGGTGCGGCAGAACATCGGCCTCGGCCTGCATCCCGGCCTGAAGCTCAATGCCGATCAGCAGCAGAAACTGGCGGAGATTGCCGCCCAGATGGGGCTTGAGACGCTGCTCGACCGGCTGCCGGACCAGCTCTCTGGCGGGCAGCGGCAGCGGGTGGCGCTGGCGCGCTGTCTGGTGCGGGAGCAGCCTATCCTGCTGCTGGATGAGCCGTTTTCGGCGCTCGATCCGGCCCTGCGTCAGGAGATGTTGGCCCTGGTGCAGAGCGTCTGCAAGCGACAAAACATCACCCTGCTGATGGTCTCCCACAGCATTGAGGATGCCGCACGCATTGCCGGCCGGGCGCTGGTGGTGGCCGAGGGACGCATCGCGTGGGACGGCGCAACCGATGAGCTGGTCAGCGGTCGCGCCCCGGTCTCGGCGCTGCTGGGAATTGAACGTCAGTGACCGCTGACGACCTTACCCAGGATCGTTAAATAGGTGGGCATCAGCGGATGACGGGCCACCGCTACGCAGGCGATAACCGCCACGCCAAGCAGCAGGGGAGCCACCCACAGCAGCCGCCCGCGCGGCAGGTATTTTGTCAGCCGATCGCTGCCGGACCTGCCGCTGCGCCACAGTCGCCAGCAGAGCCATACCGCAATCCAGAGCAGCAGCGCCGCACCCAGCAGTAGCCACTTAAACGCCCCGCTCTGCTCATCAGCAGGAATATCGATCGCCGCCCCGGCGAGAATACCCGGTAAAAAGTAGAACGGCGGCCAGAGCAGGCAGCCGATAACGTTAGGCAGCAAAAACTTGCTGACGGGCAGATCGAGCATCCCGGCAACCATCGGCACCAGCGGACGGGTTGGCCCAACAAAGCGGCCGACAAGGATGGTAAACATGCTGTGCTGGTGCAGGGCGTGCTCGGTCTTATCGAGCAGCGCCTTGTTCTTTTTCATAAACGACCAGCGGTGAAGCGGCTTCTTAAAACGCCACCCGAGCCAGAAGGAGATCCAGTCTCCCAGCAGGCAGCCGACAATGCCCGCCAGCCAGGCATACCAAAAGTTCACCTCGCCGCTGCCGATCAGCGCCCCTAGCCCGGCCATCATCACCGTGCCGGGCAGGATCAGGCCCACCAGCGCCAGCGACTCCAGAAAAGCTACGAGGGCGATCGCAATGAGCGTATAGGTCGCTGATTGAGTAATAAAATGTTCCAGAAATGCCTGCATACGCGGTCCGTTTTAGTGACGAAGCAGGGATTCTCCAGAGCCGGTAACGCCTCGTCAAGCTCACAATTGTCTGATTAGTTTACTGTCTGTATCAGAGGTCGGCGGCGGCATTTCGTTTCTTTACGTTATTCACACCCGGCGCGGAACTCGCTCGGGCTGGCTCCGGTACATTTTTTGAACACGCGAGAGAAGTAGAGCTGGTCCTCAAAACCGACGTTGCGCCCCACGCTGGCGATGGGCATTCGCGTCGTGCTGAGCAGCAGCTTGGCCTGGCTGATGCGCTGATCCTCCCGCCAGCTGAGCACGCTCACCCCCAGCTGCTGGCGGAAGAGGTGCGACAGCCGCGACGGCGACAGACAAACGTGCTGCGCCACACCGGCGATATCGAAATGGTTGTCCGCCAGGTGATCGCTGATGTACTGACAGGCGTCACGCACCCGGTTATCCAGCGGCGGATGCAGCGATTCGTTGATCGCGTCCATCCGTCGCAGCAGCACCTGCTCCAGCAGGTTGATCGCCAGCAGTTCGCCATAGCGCCCGCTGCTCTGACCGGCACTGATAATCTGCGCAAACAGCTCGCTAAAGCGTGCCTGGTGCACCTCGTCAGGACGGAAATAGCCGGTCTGGGCAAAAAGGGTTGGCCAAGCCAGCCACTCATGCCAGTAGGCGCGCGGCCGGAAGTAGACCCACTGGTGATACCACTCCCGCGCCTCAGGGTGACGGCCATAGTGGTGCACCTCGCCTGGCGGGAAAAGCAGGATGTCGCCGGGGCGGCAGACAAACTGGCGGCCATTGTTATTGACGATCCCCTCTCCCCGCACCGTCAGGTTGAGAATGTAGCCTTTCATCCCCAGCGGGCGATCGACAAAGAAATCGAGGTAGCCGTCGGCCTCAATGGGCGTCAGTCCCGCCACGAGGTGGGCATTGAACGAATAGCCAGGCAGCAGAGGATCGGTTTGTAATTCAGCCATAAACAGCGCGCTCCAGGTAGTGGTCAAGGAAACCATTTGTCCATATTGAGTTTTATTTCACCACACGGCGGCTCTGGTGAACCAGATATAAAAACCGCAGCGTGACAACCCCGCCAGATAAAAGCACTTTCCCCGTTTTGACTAATCTACACCGATAAAAAGGGGTAACAAAAGTGTCTATAAACCCGGCAGAAATGTCCACATTGAATATTTGCAGTGAGTCACACTTTCTGCTGCCATAGCATTTTTATCCATAAGATTAGCGGATCCTGCCTGACGCTTTTTGGCCCCTGTCTCTAATGTTTCTCCATACGGTTATTTTGGATGGAGTAAGACGATGGCAATTGCAATTGGCCTCGATTTTGGCAGCGACTCGGTACGCGCCCTGGCAGTAGACTGCGAGCACGGCACAGAGATCGCCACCAGCGTGGAGTGGTATCCGCGCTGGCAGGAGGGGCGTTATTGCGACGCTCCGCGGAATCAGTTTCGCCATCACCCACGCGACTATATCGAGTCGATGGAAGCGGCAATCAAAAGCGTGCTGGCCCAGCTAAGCCCTGACCAGCGCGAACAGATCAGCGGTATCGGCGTAGACAGCACCGGCTCGACGCCAGCCCCGATCGACGCCGAGGGGCGCGTGCTGGCGCTGCGTCCGGAGTTTGCCGACAACCCCAACGCCATGTTCGTGCTCTGGAAAGATCACACGGCGGTTGAGGAAGCTGAGGCCATCACCCGCCTCTGTCACCAGCCGGGCAAAGCCGACTACTCACGCTATATCGGCGGGATCTACTCCAGCGAGTGGTTCTGGGCCAAGATCCTGCATGTCACCCGTCAGGACGCCGCCGTCGCCCAGGCCGCCACCTCGTGGATTGAGCTGTGCGACTGGGTTCCCGCCCTGCTCTCCAACACCGTCCGTCCGCAGGATATCCGCCGCGGACGCTGTAGCGCCGGACACAAATCCCTCTGGCACGAAAGCTGGGGTGGTTTGCCTCCGGCCAGCTTCTTTGACGAGCTGGATCCGATCATTAATAAGCATCTGGCCTGGCCGATGTTTACCGAAACTTATACCGCCGATCTTCCGGTGGGCAACCTGAGCCCGGAGTGGGCCCAGCGTCTGGGCCTGTCGGAGAAGGTGGTGATTGCCGGAGGCGCATTCGACTGCCATATGGGCGCCGTGGGCGCAGGGGCGCAGCCGAACACGCTGGTCAAAGTGATCGGCACCTCAACCTGCGACATCCTGATTGCCGATAAGCCCAGCGTCGGCGAGCGAGCGGTAAAAGGCATCTGCGGCCAGGTTGACGGCAGCGTGGTGCCGGACTTTATCGGCCTTGAAGCCGGACAGTCGGCCTTCGGCGATATCTATGCCTGGTTTGGCCGCATCCTCGGCTGGCCGCTTGAGCAGCTTGCGCTCCAGCATCCAGAGCTGAAAACCCAGATCCAGGCCAGCCAGAAACAGCTGCTGCCAGCCCTGACCCAGGCCTGGGCAGATAACCCTTCCCTCGATCACCTCCCAGTGATCCTCGACTGGTTTAACGGTCGCCGCACCCCTAACGCTAACCAGCGCCTGAAGGGGGTGATCACTGACCTTAACCTTGCTACCGACGCGCCGCTGCTGTTTGGCGGGCTGATCGCCGCCACCGCCTTCGGCGCGCGCGCCATTATGGAGTGCTTTACCGAACAGGGGATCGCAGTCAACAACGTGATGGCCCTTGGCGGTATCGCCCGTAAAAACCGGGTGATCATGCAGGCCTGCTGCGACGTGCTCAACCGTCCGCTGCAGATCGTCGCCTCCGATCAGTGCTGCGCTTTAGGCGCGGCCATCTTCGCCGCCGTAGCCGCAGGGGATCATGCTGATATCCCGACCGCGCAGCGCCATATGGCCAGCGCCGTCGAAAATACGCTCCAGCCTGCTCCGGCTCAGGCGCAACGCTTTGAACAGCTCTATCGCCGCTACCAGCACTGGGCGGCCAGCGCCGAACAACACTATCTCCCTTCAGCCGCGCCAGCGTCGCAGGCCGCTCTGACTCATTAAGGACACGATAATGACTATTTTTGATAACTACGAAGTATGGTTTGTGATTGGCAGCCAGCATCTCTATGGCCCGGAGACCCTACGCCAGGTCACGCAGCACGCTGAGCAGGTAGTGAACGCGCTGAACAGCGAAGCCAAACTGCCCTGCAAGCTGGTGCTGAAGCCGCTCGGCACCTCGCCGGATGAGATCACCGCTATCTGCCGCGACGCCAACTACAACGACAACTGTGCAGGCCTGGTGGTATGGCTGCACACTTTCTCTCCGGCCAAGATGTGGATCAACGGCCTGACCATCCTTAACAAGCCGCTGCTGCAGTTCCATACCCAGTTCAACGCCTCCCTGCCGTGGGACAGCATCGACATGGACTTTATGAACCTGAACCAGACTGCGCACGGCGGCCGCGAGTTCGGCTTCATTGGCGCGCGGATGCGTCAGCAGCACAGCGTGGTGACCGGCCACTGGCAGGATCAAAAAGCCCAGCAGCGCATCGGGGCGTGGATGCGTCATGCGGTCTCCAAACAGGATACCCGCCATCTGAAAGTGTGCCGTTTCGGCGACAACATGCGTGAAGTTGCCGTTACCGACGGCGATAAAGTGGCAGCGCAGATCAAGTTCGGCTTCTCGGTCAATACCTGGGCGGTGGGCGATCTGGTGCAGGTGGTGAATGACATCAGCGAAGGCGATATCAGCGCGCTGGTGGACGAGTATGAGAGCAGCTACCGCCTGACCGCTGCCGCGCAAGTTAACGGTGATAAACGCCAGAACGTGATTGACGCGGCCCGCATCGAGCTGGGGATGAAGCGCTTCCTGGAACAAGGCGGCTTCCACGCCTTCACCACTACCTTTGAAGATCTGCACGGCCTGAAACAGCTTCCGGGCCTCGCCGTGCAGCGCCTGATGCAGCAGGGCTACGGCTTTGCGGGCGAAGGCGACTGGAAAACCGCCGCCCTGCTTCGCATCATGAAGGTGATGTCGACCGGTCTACAGGGCGGCACCTCCTTTATGGAGGACTACACCTACCACTTTGAGGACGGCAACGATCTGGTGCTCGGCTCCCATATGCTGGAAGTGTGTCCAACCATCGCCCTGGATGAGAAACCGATCCTCGACGTGCAGTACCTCGGCATCGGCGGCAAAGCCGATCCGGCCCGCCTGATCTTCTCCACTAAAACTGGCCCGGCGATCAACGCCAGCCTGATCGATCTTGGGGATCGTTTCCGCCTGCTGGTGAACTGCGTTGATTCCGTCGAGACCCCGCACCAGCTGCCGAAGCTGCCGGTCGCCAACGCGCTGTGGAAAGCCCAGCCGGATCTCGCCACCGCCTCTGAGGCGTGGATCGTTGCCGGGGGTGCACACCACACCGTCTTCAGCCACGCGCTGGATCTCAGCGATATGCGCCAGTTCGCCGAGCTGCACGACATTGAGCTGGCGGTGATCGATAACGACACCCGCCTGCCAGCGTTTAAAGATGCCCTGCGCTGGAACGAAGTCTATTACGGCTCTAAACGTTAAGTCCGTAACGCCCGGTGGCGCTGCGCTTACCGGGCCTACGTGGAGATAACTATGCTTGAAGATCTCAAACGCCAGGTGCTGGAAGCCAACCTGGCGCTACCGAAACATAATCTGGTCACCCTGACCTGGGGCAACGTCAGCGCCGTCGATCGCGAACGCGGTGTGTTTGTCATCAAGCCCTCTGGCGTCGACTACAGCGTAATGACGGCAGAGGATATGGTGGTGGTGAGCATCGAAACTGGCGAGGTAGTCGAGGGGACGAAAAAACCCTCGTCCGATACGCCGACCCACCGCCTGCTCTACCAGGCTTTCCCCTCCATCGGCGGGATTGTGCATACCCATTCGCGCCACGCGACCATCTGGGCGCAGGCGGGACAGTCCATTCCGGCAACCGGCACGACCCACGCTGACTACTTCTACGGTCCTATCCCCTGCACCCGCAAGATGACCGATGCCGAGATCAACGGCGAGTATGAGTGGGAGACCGGTCAGGTGATCGTCGAAACCTTTACTACCCAGGGGATCGACGCTGCCCAGATGCCTGGCGTGCTGGTGCACTCCCACGGTCCCTTTGCCTGGGGCAAAAATGCTGACGACGCGGTGCATAACGCCATCGTGCTGGAAGAGGTCGCCTACATGGGGATCTTCTGCCGCCAGCTCACCCCGGATCTGCCAGCCATGCAGCAAACACTGCTGGATAAGCACTATCTACGCAAACACGGGGCGAAGGCCTATTACGGACAGTAAGACTGTATAAAAACCCAGCTAAAACAGTGAAACCAGGCTATAATAATGCCTGGTTTTATTTTATGAGAAGAGAGCGTGGCGCAGGCGCAAGAAGGCTTTTTACTGACCCGACACTGGCGGGATACCCCGCAAGGCACCGAGATCGCGTTCTGGCTGGCAACCGATAACGGTCCGCTGCGGGTGGTGCTGCCCGTTCAGGAGTCGGTAGCGTTTATCCCCTCGGCGCAGGTGCCTCAGGCGCAGCGGATCCTGGCGGGCGAAAGCCACTACCGCCTGACGCCGCTTGAGCTGAAAGACTTCAGTCGCCAGCCAGTGCACGGCCTCTACTGTCGCGCCCATCGTCAACTGATGCGCTATGAGAAGCTGCTCCGCGAGGGCGGCGTAACGCTTTACGAAGCCGACATCCGCCCACCCGAACGTTTCTTAATGGAGCGCTTTATCACGGCCCCTGTGTGGGTCAGCGGCGAGGCACGCGACGGCGAGCTGGTGAATACTCGTCTGAAGCCCAGCCCGCACTACCGCCCGCCGCTGAAGTGGGTGTCGCTGGATATCGAAACCACCCGCCACGGCGAGCTGTATTGCATTGGGCTGGAAGGGTGCGGCCAGCGTACGGTCTATATGCTCGGGCCGGAAAACGGTGACGCCTCGGGCCTCGACTTCCATCTGGAGTACGTTGCCAGCCGTCGGCAGCTACTGGAGAAGCTCAACGCCTGGTTTGCCGCCCACGATCCCGACGTGTTGATCGGCTGGAACGTAGTGCAGTTCGATCTGCGCGTGTTACAGAAGCACGCCGAGCGCTACGGCGTTCCGCTGCGGCTGGGGCGCGGCAACAGCGAGCTGGAGTGGCGCGAGCATGGCTTCAAGAACGGCGTCTTCTTTGCGCAGATGGCGGGCCGGCTGATTATCGACGGCATCGACGCCCTGAAGTCCGCTTTCTGGAACTTCCCGTCATTCTCTCTCGAAGCGGTGGCCCGGGAGCTGCTCGGGGAAGGCAAGTCGATCGATAACCCGTGGGACCGAATGGACGAGATTGAGCGGCGCTTTAACGAAGATAAGCCTGCCCTTGCCACCTACAACCTGAAAGACTGCGAGCTGGTGACGCGTATCTTCCATAAGACCGCCATTATGCCCTTCCTGCTGGAGCGCGCCTCGGTCAACGGCCTGCCTGCCGATCGCCACGGCGGGTCGGTCGCGGCCTTCAGCCATCTCTATTTTCCCCGCATGCACCGGGCGGGCTACGTGGCCCCAAATCTCGGTGACGTGCCGCCGCAGGCCAGCCCGGGCGGCTATGTGATGGACTCCACCCCCGGCCTGTATGACTCGGTGCTGGTGCTGGACTACAAGAGCCTCTACCCGTCGATTATCCGCACTTTTCTGATCGATCCGGTGGGGCTGATAGAGGGCATGGCGCAGCCGGATGAAGCCCACAGCATTGAAGGTTTTCTCGGGGCGTGGTTCTCCCGCGAGAAGCACTGCCTGCCAGAGATTGTCGGTCAGATCTGGCACGGCCGTGACGAGGCCAAACGCCAGAGTAACAAGCCGCTCTCGCAGGCGCTGAAGATCATCATGAACGCCTTCTACGGCGTACTGGGCACCAGCGCCTGCCGCTTCTTCGATCCCCGGCTGGCGTCGTCGATCACCATGCGCGGGCATGAGATCATGCGCCAGACTAAAACGCTGATCGAGTCCCAGGGCTTTGAAGTGATCTATGGCGACACGGACTCGACCTTCGTCTGGCTGAAGCACGCCCATAGCGAAGAGCAGGCTGCCCGCATCGGCCAGGGGCTGGTCGCGCTGGTCAATGACTGGTGGCGGGAGCATCTCGCCAGCAAGGGGTTAACCAGCGCGTTGGAGCTGGAGTTTGAGACCCACTTCAGCCGCTTCCTGATGCCAACCATTCGCGGGGCGGATACCGGCAGCAAGAAGCGCTACGCCGGGCTGATTCAGGAGGGTGACAGCCAGCGCATGATCTTTAAGGGTCTGGAGACGGTACGCACCGACTGGACCCCGCTGGCGCAGACGTTCCAGCAGGCGCTCTACCTGCGCATTTTTCGCCGCGAGCCGTATCAGGATTACATTCGTGAAACCATTGCCCAACTGATGGCGGGCGAGCTGGATAGCCAGCTGGTGTATCGCAAGCGCCTGCGGCGTCCGCTGGCGGAGTATCAGCGCAACGTGCCGCCGCACGTGCGGGCGGCGAGGCTGGCGGATGAGCAGAACCAGAAGCGCGGCCGGGCGTTGCAGTATCAGAAGCGCGGCACCATCAAGTATGTCTGGACCACCCACGGCCCCGAGCCGGTAGACTACCAGCAGTCGCCGCTGGACTACGATCACTACTTAACTAAACAGCTACAGCCAGTGGCGGAGGGCATCCTGCCGTTTATGGAAGATGACTTTGCTACACTGGTTACGGGGCAGATGGGGCTATTTTAATGCGGTTTGAATGGTGACGAAGACGTGACGAACGCATTGCCATCCAGTACCATAGCGCCCTTTCCAATCCCTGGCCCCAATTTTTTGACGCGCTGTCGCTCTCTGACGGTGGTCTAACTATTGCCTGCAATTTGAGATATAGAGCCGAATAACTATGCCTTTTACACTTGGTCAACGCTGGATCAGCGATACAGAAAGCGAACTCGGACTGGGAACCGTTGTAGCGATGGATGCGCGTACCGTTACGCTGCTCTTCTCCTCAACCGGAGAGAACCGTCTCTACTCCCGCAGTGACTCCCCGGTTACTCGCGTAATGTTTAATCCAGGCGATACGGTGACCAGCCACGAAGGCTGGCAGCTCACCATTGATGACGTAAAAGAGCAAAACGGTCTGCTGACCTACACCGGCACGCGCCTCGATACCGGCGAAACCGACGTGGCGCTGCGTGAAGTGCTGCTCGACAGCAAGCTGGTGTTCAGCAAGCCGCAGGACCGCCTGTTTGCCGGGCAGATCGACCGTATGGATCGCTTCTCCCTGCGCTACCGCGCACGTAAATACCAGAGCGAGCAGTACCGGATGCCGTGGAGCGGCCTGCGCGGCCAGCGCACCAGCCTGATCCCGCACCAGTTGCACATTGCCCACGACGTGGGCCGTCGCCATGCGCCGCGCGTGCTGCTGGCGGATGAGGTTGGCCTGGGTAAAACCATCGAAGCAGGGATGATCCTGCACCAGCAGCTGCTGGCCGGTGCGGCAGAGCGCGTGCTGGTGGTGGTACCGGAAACCCTGCAACATCAGTGGCTGGTAGAGATGCTGCGTCGCTTCAACCTGCGCTTCGCGCTGTTTGATGACGAGCGTTACGCGGAAGCCCAGCACGAAGCCGATAACCCGTTTGAGACCGAACAGCTGGTGATCTGCTCCCTGGACTTCGTGCGCCGCAGCAAGCAACGCCTGGAGCACCTGTGCGACGCCGAGTGGGATATGCTGGTGGTCGATGAAGCGCACCACCTGGTGTGGAGCGAAGAGGCACCGAGCCGCGAGTACATGGCGATTGAACAGCTGGCCGAGCGCGTGCCGGGCGTCCTGCTGCTGACCGCGACGCCGGAGCAGCTGGGTCTGGAGAGCCACTTCGCCCGTCTGCGCCTGCTGGATCCCAACCGCTTCCATGACTTTGAGCAGTTTGTGGAAGAGCAGCAGAACTACCGCCCGGTAGCCGATGCCGTGGCCATGCTGCTGGCGGGCAAGCATCTGAGCGACAGCGAGCTGAACACCCTGAGCGAGCTGATTGGCGAGCAGGACATTGAACCGCTGCTGCAAACCGCCAACAGCGATCGCGACGGCGCAGAGGCGGCCCGTCAGGAGCTGGTCTCCATGCTGATGGATCGCCACGGCACCAGCCGCGTCCTGTTCCGTAACACCCGTAATGGCGTGAAGGGCTTCCCGAAACGTGAGCTGCACACCATCAAGCTGCCGCTGCCGACCCAGTACCAGACGGCCATCAAGGTCTCTGGCATCATGGGGGCACGCAAAAGCGCCGAAGAGCGCGCCCGCGACATGCTCTACCCGGAGCAAATCTATCAGGAGTTCGAAGGCGACACCGGTACATGGTGGAACTTCGATCCGCGCGTTGAGTGGCTGATGGGCTACCTGACCAGCCACCGTTCGCAGAAGGTGCTGGTGATCTGCGCCAAGGCCGCCACCGCCCTCCAGCTGGAGCAGGTGCTGCGCGAGCGTGAAGGCATCCGTGCCGCCGTGTTCCACGAAGGCATGTCCATCGTTGAGCGCGACCGGGCCGCCGCCTGGTTTGGCGAAGAGGACAGCGGCGCACAGGTGCTGCTCTGCTCTGAGATTGGCTCCGAAGGGCGTAACTTCCAGTTCGCCAGCCACCTGGTGATGTTCGATCTTCCGTTTAACCCGGATCTGCTGGAGCAGCGTATTGGTCGTCTGGACCGTATCGGCCAGGCGCACGATATCCAGATCCACGTGCCCTATCTGGAAAAAACCGCTCAGTCGGTGCTGGTGCGCTGGTTCCACGAGGGCCTCGACGCCTTTGAGCACACCTGCCCTACCGGCCGCACCATTTACGATCAGGTTCACAGCGATCTGATTGGCTACCTCGCCGCGCCGGAAGAGACCGACGGCTTCGATGAGCTGATCAAAACCTGCCGCGAGCAGCATGAGGCGCTGAAGGCTCAGCTGGAGCAGGGCCGCGATCGCCTGCTGGAGATCCACTCCAACGGCGGTGAAAAAGCGCAGGCGCTGGCAGAGAGCATTGAAGAGCAGGATGACGATACCGGGCTGATCAGCTTTGCCATGAACCTGTTTGATATTGTGGGCGTCAACCAGGACGATCGCGGTGAGAACATGATCGTGCTGACCCCGTCCGATCACATGCTGGTTCCGGATTTCCCGGGCCTGCCGGAAGATGGTTGCACTATCACCTTCGAGCGCGACGTAGCTCTGTCGCGGGAAGATGCCCAGTTTGTTACCTGGGAGCATCCGCTGATCCGCAACGGTCTGGATCTGATCCTCTCCGGCGATACCGGCAGCAGCACCATTTCACTGCTGAAAAACAAGGCGCTGCCGGTGGGCACCCTGCTGCTCGAGCTGATCTACGTCGTCGAGGCGCAGGCACCGAAGCAGCTTCAGCTTAACCGCTTCCTGCCTGCCACGCCGGTGCGTATGCTGCTGGATAAAAACGGCAATAACCTTGCCGCCCAGGTGGAGTTCGAAACCTTCAACCGTCAGCTGAGCGCGGTTAACCGCCACACCGGCAGCAAGCTGGTGAACGCGGTGCAGCAGGACGTGCACGCGATCCTGCAGCTGGGTGAAGCACAGATCGAGAGCGCGGCGAAGGCGCTGATTGCGGCGGCGCGTCAGGAGGCAGATGAACGACTCTCGGCAGAGCTGTCGCGCCTGGAAGCGCTGAAGGCGGTGAACCCGAACATCCGTGATGACGAGCTGGCCGCCATTGAGAGCAACCGTCAGCAGGTGCTCGATAGCCTTGCTCAGGCGGGCTGGCGTCTCGATGCCCTGCGTCTTATTGTCGTTACGCACCAGTAACAGGAACCCGTTATGTTGATGGAGCCCTACAATCCGCCGCAGTCGCCCTGGCTGGTCGTGTTATACCAGGACGAGCATATTATGGTGGTTAACAAGCCGAGCGGCCTGCTCTCCGTGCCAGGAAGGCTGGACGAGCACAAAGACAGTGTGATGACGCGCATTCAGCGCGACTATCCGCTGGCCGAGTCGGTGCATCGTCTGGATATGGCCACCAGCGGCGTGATCGTAGTGGCTCTGACCAAAGCCGCGGAGCGGGAGCTTAAGCGCCAGTTCCGCGAGCGCGAGCCGAAGAAGCAGTACGTGGCCCGCGTGTGGGGACATCCGGAGAAGGCAGAGGGTCTGATCGATCTGCCGCTTATCTGCGACTGGCCGAACCGCCCGAAGCAGATAGTGTGTCATGAGACCGGGAAAGCGGCGCAGACCGAGTATGAAGTGCTGGAGTACGCGACGGATAACACCGCTCGCGTGCAGCTGAAGCCGATTACCGGGCGCTCGCACCAGCTGCGCGTGCATATGCTGGCGTTGGGCCATCCGATCCTCGGCGACCGCTTCTATGCCACGCCCGAGGCGCTGGCGATGGCGCCCCGTCTTCAACTTCACGCCGAGATGTTAACCATTACGCACCCAGCGTACGGCACCAGCATGACGTTTAAAGCGCCTGCCGATTTCTAGCAGGCGCGAGCCGGAGGGCGGGCGTTACTTCAGCCCGCTCACCAGTGTCTTGCGGCTCTCTTCCAGAGAGATCACCCGGCTACATACCGCCTTGCCGAACTGCTCGAAGTCCGCTTCCTGATTCTTCCACTCGCTTTGAATGGCCGTTTGCAGGCCGCCGAGGCTGCCCATTACGCTCTGTAACGGATTACCGCCGCCCTTCAGCACCGCCTGAGCACCCATCTCGTTGATGCTGTCCTGCAGGATGCCACCCATCGCCTGGTTCACCAGCTGCTGACCGTTGGCGCGTACCTCATCAATCGCCTTATAGTGAAACGCGAGGCCGTCGCTGCGATGTTCCAGAATGCGGTTCATCTGCTCTTTCAGCTGCGCGTCGAGCTTGGTTAAGCGCCCACGCATGTTGCTGCTTTGCCCCACTTCCTTAGCGATGATCTTATCCAGCGCCACGCGGCCCTTTTCAACGCGGCTGCGCGCGCCCTCGTCGATCCACGGCAGCGCGTTACGCAGATCGGCCTGGTAATCTTTCGCCTGCTCGCGCTGGGCCGCGCTGAGGCTATACTGCTTGCCGTTGAACATGACGTTGCCGTCTGGCGTCATCACCAGATTGCCGTTCTCCCCCACCACCTGCACGGTCTGCGGGTTGACGATCACATCGTCACGCGGGTTCACGCTACATTTGTATTCTGCCTGGGCAGTAAAGGCGGTTGCCGCCAGTGCCGCAGCCAGCAGCGCTTTACGCATCATAAAAACTCCTGTCCTGTAGAGACAAAACGGGCCGGCAATCGCCAGCCCCGATAGTGACTTAGTCCCACCAGACGTCGAAAAGTTCGCTGATGCGCACATCTTCAAAGCCGCGGCCTTCCAGCCAGCTACGCACGGTAGCCTGATGCTCCTCGGTGCACTTGCCAATCTCCTGCTTGCAGATCAGCCCTTCCCAGACCAGATAGCCGCTGCCGTCAAAGGCCAGCTTGTTTGGCTCAATCACCTCGTTAATGAAGGCATCAACCGTCTGGTCGATCTGCTCCTCAGAGGTGCCCTCCGGGAAGCGCCAGGCGACGGAGAAGCCCAGCTCCTGGAATTCATCGATATGTAACTTCTTACGCAGACGACGGCTACGGTTCGTTGCCATTATTTTACCCTCTCGAACATTAAGTCCCATACGCCGTGGCCAAGACGATGACCACGCTGTTCAAATTTGGTTACCGGGCGCGTCTCCGGGCGCGGTACATAGTCGCCGCTCTCAGAGCGGTTTTGATATCCGTCGATAGCGGACATCACTTCCAGCATGTGCTCGGCGTAGGCTTCCCAGTCGGTAGCCATATGGAAAACGCCGCCCAGCTTCAGCTTGCCCTTCACCAGTTCGGCAAACGGCGTCTGCACGATACGGCGTTTATTATGGCGCGCTTTATGCCATGGGTCAGGGAAAAAGAGCTGCACCATGTTTAGCGAGTTGTCCGGGATCATCTTATGCAGCACTTCCACCGCGTCGTGACACATCACGCGCAGGTTCTCCACGCCCTCTTCGTGGGCATGAGCGAGGCATGCCCCCACGCCCGGAGAGTGGACTTCAATGCCGAGGAAGTTCTGATCTGGCCTGGCCTTCGCCATCGCCACCAGCGAGGTGCCCATACCAAAGCCAATCTCCAGGGTCACCGGCGCATCGCGGCCAAACAGCGCGGTGAAATCCAGCGGCTGCTCGCTAAACTCAACGCCCATCACCGGCCAAAAGTTATCCAGCGCGTGCTGCTGCCCCTTGGTCAGACGGCCCTGGCGGCGGACGAAGCTGCGAATACGGCGCAGCGGGCGACCGTTTTCATCAAATTCGGGTGAAATGACGTCGTTGTTCATAGGTGTTTAGTCTGCTTGTGAGAGTGTTCGGGAAACGGGCATTATCCAAAGTTAATAGCCGGATGCAAGCACAGGAAAGTTCCGGTTTACAGCCCGGTGCCGCTGTGCTGCAATCTGGCCCCTTAATCATGCAATTCGGAACTCCTGCTTTGACCATGCACGCGTCTCAGTTTTCAGCCCAGGTGCTGGAGTGGTACGACAAATACGGGCGCAAAACCCTGCCCTGGCAAATTGAAAAAACGCCCTACAAAGTATGGCTCTCTGAGGTGATGTTGCAACAAACGCAGGTGGCGACGGTTATCCCCTACTTTGAGCGCTTTATGGCGCGTTTTCCTACCGTCACCGATCTGGCCCATGCGCCTATCGACGAGGTGCTGCATCTGTGGACCGGACTGGGCTACTACGCTCGGGCGCGCAACCTGCATAAGGCCGCGCAGCAGGTCGCTGACCAGCACGGCGGGGTGTTCCCTGATACCTTTGAGGAGGTTGCCGCTCTGCCGGGCGTCGGTCGCTCGACGGCGGGGGCGGTGCTCTCCCTTGCGCTCGGCAAACACTTTCCTATCCTTGATGGTAACGTGAAGCGCGTGCTGGCTCGCTGCTATGCCGTTGACGGCTGGCCGGGCCGCAAAGAGGTGGAGAAGCGCCTGTGGGAGATCAGCGAACAGGTCACGCCTGCCGAGGGCGTAGCGCAGTTTAACCAGGCGATGATGGATCTTGGCGCAACGGTTTGCACCCGTTCGAAACCGAAGTGTACGCTCTGCCCGCTGAATAATGGCTGTATCGCGTATGCCAACGAGAGCTGGGCGCAGTACCCAGGCAAAAAGCCGAAGCAGACGCTGCCGGAGCGCACCGGTTTCCTGCTGCTGATGCAGCACGGCGAGACGGTCTGGCTTGATCGCCGACCGCCGTCTGGCCTGTGGGGTGGCCTCTACTGCTTCCCGCAGTTCAGTGATGAAGCGGCCCTGCGCGACTGGCTGGCGCAGCGGCAGATTAAGGCCGATACTCTTACCGAGCTCAACGGATTTCGCCATACATTCAGCCATTTCCATCTGGATATTGTGCCAATGTGGCTTCCCGTGTCCTCCTTCACGTCATGCATGGATGAGGGAACAGGTCTCTGGTATAACTTAGCCCAGCCGCCGTCGGTGGGCCTGGCCGCGCCGGTAGAGCGCCTGTTACAACAATTACGCGCGGGCGCACCCGTTTAGCGCCGCAACATCACGAGGAATGACCATGAGCAGAACCATTTTTTGTACCTTCCTGGGCCGCGAAGCGGAAGGCCAGGACTTCCAGCTCTATCCGGGCGATCTGGGCAAGCGGATCTACAATGAGATCTCCAAAGAAGCCTGGTCCCAGTGGCAGCAGAAGCAGACCATGCTGATCAATGAGAAGAAGCTCAACATGATGAACGTGGAGCATCGCAAGCTGCTGGAAGAGGAGATGGTGAACTTCCTGTTCGAAGGGAAAGACGTACACATCGAAGGCTATAAGCCACAAGATTAAGGGCCTCGGCCCTTTTTTTGGAAAGAATAACGACTTAACACAACATACATCCAGGAATGATGAAAAAATATTTAGCGCTAGCCCTTATTGCGCCGTTGCTCATCTCGTGTTCCAGTTCCAATAAAAAGGGCGATAGCTATAACGAGGCCTGGGTAAAGGACACCAACGGTTTTGATATCCTGATGGGTCAGTTTGCCCATAACATCGAAAACATCTGGGGTTTTAACGAAGTTCTGATTGCCGGACCCAAGGACTACGTAAAGTATACCGACCAGTATCAGACCCGCAGCCACATCAACTTTGATGCCGGGACGATCACCATCGAGACCATTGCCGGTACCGAGCCGGCGGCGCATCTGCGCAAGGCGATCATCAAAACCCTGCTGATGGGCGACGATCCCGGCTCTATCGATCTCTACTCTGACGTTGATGATATCCAGATCTCTAAACAACCCTTCCTCTATGGCCAGGTGGTGGATAACAACGGCGAGGCGATCCGCTGGCAGTGGCGCGCCGAGAAATATGCCGACTACCTGCTGCAAAACCAGATGAAGAGCCGCACCAACGGCCTGAAGATTATCTATAGCGTGACCATTAACCTGGTGGCTAACCATCTCGATAAGCGTGCGCATAAGTACGTGGGCATGGTGCGCCAGTCAGCACGCAAGTATGGCGTAGATGAGTCGCTGATCCTCGCGATTATGCAGACCGAATCCTCGTTTAACCCCTATGCGGTCAGCCGCTCTGACGCGCTGGGCCTGATGCAGGTGGTGCAGCACAGCGCCGGGAAAGATGTCTTCCGGGCGCAGGGCCGTTCCGGCATGCCGGACCGCAGCTTCCTGTTCGATCCCGCCAGCAATATCGATACCGGTACCGCCTATCTGGCGATGCTGAACAACATCTACCTCGCTGGCATCAGCAACCCGACCTCACGCCGCTACGCGGTGATCACCGCCTATAACGGCGGCGCGGGCAGCGTGCTGCGGGTCTTCTCTAACGATAAGGTGCAGGCGGCGAACATCATTAACACCATGTCGCCGGGCGACGTCTATGAGACGCTCACTACCCGTCACCCATCGGCAGAGTCGCGCCGCTACCTCTACAAGGTGAATACGGCGCAGAAAGGGTATCGCGGGGGCAGGATTTAAGCCGTAGCCGGGCATTGCCCGGTTACGCTTTTAGCACGTACCCATAGAGTCGTTTGATTCCGTCGGGGTCGGTTTCACTGTAGACCCCTTGCAGCTCTGGCGAGAAGCCCGGCAGCAGGTTGACCCCCTCCTCCAGCGCCAGGAAGTAGCGCTGCACTGCCCCACCCCAGATCTCACCCGGCACCACGCAGAGCACCCCCGGCGGATAGGGCAGCGCCCCCTCGCCGGCAATCCGTCCCTCCGCCTCGCTGATGCGCACCAGTTCGACATTGCCGCGAATAAACTCACTGTTGGCATCCTGCGGGTTCATCGCTACCGGCGGCAGACTCTGCTGGCGGAACATCGCCTTCTGCAGATCCTTCACGCCAAAACTGACGTAGAGATCGTGCATCTCCTGACATAGCTCGCGCAGGGTGTAGTCGCGGTAGCGCACCGGATATTTATTGAAGATGGTCGGCAGCACGTCCGCCAGCGGCGTATCATCCTCAATATGCTGCTCAAACTGCCCCAGCATCGCGACCAGCTGGTTGAGTTTCTCCTCGCTTTCGGCAGGGGTCAGCAGGAAGAGGATCGAGTTGAGATCGCACTTCTCCGGCACGATGCCGTTCTCACGCAGATAGTGCGCCAGAATCGTGGCCGGGATACCAAACTCGCTGTACTCGCCGGTTTCCGCATCAATGCCCGGCGTGGTCAGCAGCAGCTTGCAGGGGTCAACAAAGTACTGCTCACGCGCATAACCCTCAAAGCCATGCCACGCCGCACCCGGCTCAAAGCTGAAGAAGCGGCGCTCGCTGGCGATGGCATGGGTAGGGTGATCCTGCCACGGTCGACCCGCCACCTCCGGCGGCACGAAGGGTTTGATCATCTTGCAGTTGGCGATGATCGCTTTGCGTGCCTCAATGCCTACCGCCACACACTCGGCCCACAGGCGACGCCCGCTCTCCCCTTCGTGAATTTTGGCGTTCACGTCGAGGGCAGCGAACAGCGGATAAAACGGGCTGGTAGAGGCATGGAGCATAAAGGCGTTGTTCAGCCGCTTGTGCGGGCAGAAGCGCGCCTGGCCACGCAGGTGGTTATCCTTCTTATGGATCTGCGAAGTCTGGGAGAAACCGGCCTGCTGCTTATGCACCGACTGGGTCACAAAGATCCCCGGATCGTTCTCGTTAAGATCGAGCAGCAGCGGCGAGCAGTCCGCCATCATCGGGATAAACTGCTCGTAGCCCACCCATGCGGAGTCAAACAGCACGTAGTCGCACAGCGCACCGATCTTATCGATCACCTGCCGGGCGTTATAGATCGTGCCGTCGTAGGTGCCGAGCTGGATCACCGCCAGGCGGAACGGGCGTGGCGCATCGGCCTTTTCCGGCGCAACGGCGCGGATCTGCTCGCGCAGGTACGTTTCATCAAAGCAGTGGGCGTCGATCCCGCCGATAAAGCCGAACGGGTTGCGCGCTGCCTCCAGGTAGACCGGCGTAGCCCCCGCCTGAATAAGCGCCCCGTGGTGGTTCGATTTATGGTTGTTGCGATCGAATAGCACCAGATCGCCGCGCGTGAGCAGTGCGTTTGTCACCACCTTATTCGCCGCCGACGTGCCGTTGAGCACGAAGTAGGTTTTATCCGCATTAAAGACTTTGGCGGCAAATTTCTGCGCGTGCTTGGCGGAGCCTTCGTGGATCAGCAGATCCCCCAGCTTGACGTCGGCGTTGCACATATCGGCGCGAAAGACGTTTTCGCCAAAGAAGTCAAAGAACTGGCGGCCCGCCGGATGCTTTTTAAAGAACGCGCCATGCTGATGCCCCGGACAGGCAAAGGTGCTGTTATCCATCGCCACGTACTGGCTCAGGGTGTCAAAAAACGGCGGCAGCAGGTTCTCTTCATACCGGCAGGCGGCTGCTTCCAGCTCCAGCATCGCCTGCTCTTTGCCGTTAATCACTGCGTCGACGCCGGCGGGCGTCTCTGCCTGCTCATCGGCAAACATAAACACCGGCAGATTGAAGCCCGTGCGCTTGAGCAGCGCAAGGATGCCGCTATGGCTATCCGCCCGCGTAATGACGACTGCCGCCACATCGGTAAAGTCCGTGTTGTCCAGCGTCACCACTTCCCGATGCGTGGAAAGCGCAGAGACCAGCTCGCGGCTGGCGGCAATTTTCATTGTTTTCATAAGCTATGGGTAACCGTTAGCCTCACCGCATGGTGAGAAAAGTAGAGATCGGGAACGTAGGGGTTAAGGATCGCATAAGTATGCGATGGGTCCGGCGAGCAAATTGATGTGTCATCTGGCAGCCCCCCGTATTAAGAACACCGAATTTCAAGAAGCGGAATAAGGAGAAATTTCGCGCAATAATGTCACTTTTAATCTACCCATGCAACCCACAATGAGTGCGTAAACAGAGGGTTTTTCCGGCATACTATGCAGTTATGTAAATCGATATTTCAGGAGAAACAGCGTGCTAACCGGACCCTTTATAAATGCCGCCGCCGTGCTGATTGGCGGGACGATTGGTGCCGTTCTGAGCCAGCGGTTGCCGGAGCGAGTGCGCACCTCTATGCCCGCTATCTTTGGCCTCTGCTCGCTGGGCATTGGTATTCTGCTGGTGGTGAAGTGCGTAAACCTGCCGGTGATGGTGCTGGCGACGCTGCTCGGCACGCTAATTGGCGAGATATGCTACGTGGAGCGCGGGATCGGCGGCGCGGTAAACGGCCTACGTCGGCTGGTGCAGCGCGGCGGCAAGCAAGGCGCCCCCGCCCCCCATGAAACCTTTATCCAGAGCCTGGTAGCGATCATCATCCTGTTCTGTGCCAGCGGCACCGGGATTTTCGGTGCGATGCGCGAGGGGATGACCGGTGATGCCAGCATCCTGATCGCCAAAGCCTTTCTCGATTTCTTTACCGCGGTGATTTTTGCTACCTCGCTGGGCATTGCAGTCGCGGCAATCTCCATACCGATGCTGCTGATTCAGCTCAGCCTGGGTGCCTGCGCCACGCTGGTGATGCCCCTGACAACGCCCGCGATGATGGGTGACTTCACCGCCGTCGGCGGGATCCTGCTGCTGGCTACCGGGCTGCGGATCTGCGGCATCAAGATGTTTGCCGTTGCCAATATGCTGCCCGCGCTGGTTATCGCCATGCCGCTCTCCGCCGCCTGGAGCGCATTTTTTGCCTGAAAACGGGTGCAGGAGCGGCAAAGTGGTGATAGATTGTGCAGTCTGCAACGATTTAAATAAATTTCGTTGACGACACGAGGCGAATCGGTTTTAATGCGCCCCGTTGCCCGGATAGCTCAGTCGGTAGAGCAGGGGATTGAAAATCCCCGTGTCCTTGGTTCGATTCCGAGTCCGGGCACCACTTATTCTTAACCCTCGCCTTTGGCGGGGGTTTTTTCGTTCTGGGGCGCGGACTCTCTATCGAACTCCGTTTGCACTCTTCGAATTAAGAAAATACTTAATTTTGCCCTCTCACTGCGCAAATGAAGAGCAACATCATTGTACTCATTAAGACATTATTGTGTGGCTCCCTTATTGGGATGCGCAAACACTCTTTATCTTAATGAGGTAATAAATTATGTCTATCTCTGTTACTATCGGCCGCGTTACATTAATGCAATATAATACCCTGACTAATATGATCGCCTTCACCGTAGTACCTGATGAAATAAGTCCTTCTAAAGACACTGATTTCCTGCTTGCCCATGATATGTTTAATATCGCGCAGTTCCTGGAAAATGCGATGCGCAATAATTATACCGTCATGGTAGAGCATGAAGAGGGTCAAACTTATGTTGCTGCTGTGGGTAGCGCCGCATAATCAATCTTATTAAAGCTTCATTTTCAATGATTTAAAAAAGCCCGATAATTTATAAATTATCGGGCTTTTTACTATTATCACCTGCTGTTTTTGCGAGGCAGGCAGGTGTGCTGGAGACACCACAGTTTTGCGCCTTATTTGCGTGGTCACTTTCTTGCCAAACTTAAGGTAAAAATGCGCTGCTTTACTTCTGCTGAGTAATCGTTTTAATAACGCTTTCATCTACGCCTGATTTCCTGGCTTCTGCTGCGCTTTTTAACGCCTCCTTAACGCTATCGTTAAACTCTGATTTTGAAATATTAACCACCGCTTTAAGGATATGGTCGGTCATCTCTTCGCGCTGCTGAGTTGATATCGTACCGTTCATCTCCCCTACGCAAATTGAAAACAGCGCATAACGTAATACCTCAACGGTGGTCGTTCTTTTAGCCAGTTCCACGATGGAACGATTGTAATCGCGTGAGCCACTATCCTGCCCAGCAGATGCCGTTGCAGCGCCGGCAGACGTTTTTAACGCTAACGCGGTGGCGGTATCCGGCGGCGGCTCAGGGCAATATCTGACCGGACTGCCGTTCGGCACGATTAATGCGCCACGGTAGTTAGCGTCATAGGTGAGCCAGTAGGGTTCTCCTTTAGCAAGGTGACTTTCAGAGGTATGAAAAACCGAGCATGCGCACAGGCTAAAAAGTGAGACGACTATCAGGATTAATTGCATATTTTCCCCATAGACAGTAGAGAGAAGGCTTATAGAAAACATAGGCTTTATACTCACGTAATATGTTCATTAATAAGTGCATTTTTTAGCTAACCCCATTGCAAAAAAAGTGGAGTAGACTGTTTATCGATATCAACAAAAAGGGGAATCGCTATGTCAGACAACAGCTATCAACCACCTAAGGTATGGACGTGGGATAAATCCGGCGGCGGTGCGTTTGCTAACATAAACCGTCCTGTCTCTGGCCCAACGCATGAAAAAACGCTGCCGGTGGGCAAACACCCGCTGCAGCTCTACTCTCTGGGCACGCCGAACGGACAGAAGGTCACTATTCTGCTGGAAGAGCTGCTGGAAAAAGGCGTCAGCGAGGCGGAGTATGATGCCTGGCTGATTCGCATTGGCGAGGGCGATCAGTTCTCCAGCGGTTTCGTTGAGGTCAACCCGAACTCAAAAATTCCGGCACTGCGCGACCACAGTACCACGCCGCCGACGCGTGTTTTTGAGTCCGGTGCTATTCTGCTCTACCTGGCTGAGAAGTTCGGCTATTTCCTGCCTAAGGATCCGGCAGGCCGTGCCGAAACGCTAAACTGGCTCTTCTGGCTGCAGGGTTCAGCTCCGTTCCTCGGCGGTGGTTTCGGCCACTTCTATAGCTATGCGCCAGTAAAAATTGAGTACGCCATCAACCGCTTTACGATGGAGGCCAAGCGCCAGCTCGACGTGCTCGACAAGCAGCTTGCCGAACACAGGTTTGTGGCGGGGGATGAATATACCATTGCCGATATCGCCATCTGGCCGTGGTACGGCAACGTCTTGCTTGGCAACGTTTACGACGCGGCAGAGTTTCTCGACGCAGGCAGCTATAAAAACGTGCTGCGCTGGGCGAAGGAGATTGCTGAGCGTCCCGGCGTACAGCGCGGCCGAATCGTTAACCGCACCAACGGGCCGCTTAACGAGCAGCTGCACGAGCGCCACGACGCCAGCGACTTTGCGAATAACACGCAAGATAAACGCCAGGCCTAACGCTTTCCGACCGGGCATTTCCCGCCCGGTCACTTTTTGAAATCGATTACGTTTCCTCTTTTTTACCTGCTGTATTTACAACAAAAAAATAACTAGTAAGAATGCTTTTTATTTACACCTAATCGGCCGGTATGTCTGAACTCGCGCTTAAGCAGCAGATCCAGAATCTAAAGAAGCACAATGCCCGTCTGGTGCGGCTGGCGCGTGACGCCCGCAGCAAACTCAGCGCGGCGCTGGACGGTACCGGCCTCTGTTTGTGGCAGCTGGACGTGCCCAGCGGCAAGCTGATCATCTATAACCGCCGCTGGGGATCGATGCTGGGCTACCAGCCGAAAGAGCTCAACGCCCGCTTTGAGGTCTGGAAAGAGCATTTGCATCCGGACGACAGAGAGCGGGTGCTGGATGCCTTTTACGGTCATCTGCACGGGAAAACCCCTTACTACGAAGCGCTGCACCGCATGCAGCATAAAAACGGTACCGTGACCTGGGTGCTTGACCGGGGGCGCGTCAGCGAGTGGGATGATAGCGGCCAGCCGCTGAAGGTCACCGGTACACATATCGATATGACCAAAGAGAAGCAGTATGAGGAGCAGCTCGCCCTGCTGGCGAACCACGATCCGCTCACCGGTCTTGCCAACCGTCATGCCCTGATTCAGCATTTTGAGGCGTTAAAGATGGCGGGGGCGCTCTGCGTGGCGTTTATCGATCTCGATGATTTTAAAAACGTGAATGATACTTTTGGCCACCGTAGCGGCGACGAGCTGCTGATGCAGCTTAGCCAGCGTCTGCGTGAGACCTGCCCGCCGGGAACGATCGTTGGGCGGCTTGGTGGGGATGAGTTTGTGCTGCTGCTGCCCTTTATGCTGAGTGATATACAGGTTAGCGATGCCGCTCGCGACTGTTTGCAGGTGGCCCTGACGCCGTTTGAGTTGAATAACGGCACGGCGAACGTCGGTGCCTCTATCGGTATTGAGCAGGTGTTACCGCAGGACGATTTTGTCAATGCGCTGGTGCGTGCCGACCAGGCGATGTATCAGATCAAGCATGCCGGTAAAAACGGTGCAGCACTGGGTGCCACACCGCTAACTGACTTTTTTAATGGCGCTTAAAACGCGACCCATTCATCATCTGCAGGGCCTGCAACGGCCGCACGGCGTAAAGCAGGCGTGTTTGTCGCCGCGGCTTCGCTCTTCTGCTCATTGGCGGAGAGACGGAACCGCTGTACCGAACGCTGTAGCTCTTCGGTCTGACGCTCAAGCGCCGCAGCTGCTGCAGAGACCTCTTCAACCAGCGAGGCGTTTTGCTGCGTAACGCTGTCCATCTGGGTAATCGCGACGCCAACCTGGGAGATGCCTTTGCTCTGCTCGGCGGAGGCGTTAGCAATTTGCTTCATGATGGTGGTCACTTCCGTCACCGCGCGCAGAATGCCTTCCATGGTTGTACCGGCGTCGTTAACCAGCTGCGCCCCTTTATCGACCCGGCTAACGGAATCAGCGATCAGCGACTCGATCTGTTTCGCCGCATCGGCGCTGCGGCTGGCAAGGTTACGTACCTCACCGGCCACGACGGCGAAACCACGTCCCTGCTCGCCCGCGCGTGCCGCTTCTACCGCCGCGTTGAGCGCCAGGATATTGGTCTGGAAAGCGATACTGTTAATCACCGTGGTGATCTCAGCGATCTTTTTCGAGCTATCGGAGATGCCGGTCATAGTGCCGATCACCGCCTCGACCAGCTCGCCGCCTTTACTCGCTCGCGTTGAGGCAACGTCAGCAAGCTCGCTGGCCTGGCGCGCGTTGTCCGCATTCAGCTTCACCGTCGCGGTCAGCTGCTCCATGCTGGCTGCCGTCTCTTCCAGGGCCGCCGCCTGCTCTTCGGTACGGGAAGAGAGATCGTTATTGCCGCTGGAGATTTCGGTCGCGCCGCGCCAGATGTTGTCGCTGCCCTGGCGGATAGTGCTGACCGCTTCACGCAGGCTATCCTGCATTGCACGCAGCAGCGGTACCAGCTGGCCGACACAGTTACGGCCAAGATCCTGCACCGGCTGGCTGAGATCGCCCTGAGCGATGATGCGGAAATGTTCCCGGATGATGGCCAGCGGTTTTACCAGCATGTTCACCAGATAGCGATCGGTAAACAGCAGGATCAGCAGGCCGAGGATCACCGCGGTCAGGATCAGGATGCGGGTGACGCTGGTCTGCCCGTCAACCATCACGCGCGTCTCGTCCAGACGTGCGCTGGCGGCATTATTAAAAGCTTCTGCCGATGCGCCAAAGGCGCGGCTCAGCGCAGGAGTTACGTTATTTGCCTGCTGGCGATAAGCGTCCAGCGAGCCCTGCTGTGCCAGCTGAACCTGCGGCGTTACGCCCTGATCCAGCAGCGCCTGCCAGTTGGCAATGGCCTGGGCAGAGACCTTCTCATCCATAGGGCCTGGCGAGATGGCTTTCAGCGCATCCAGCTTGCTTTTCATGTTGTCCAGCGCCAGCTCGACCTGGCTGAAGTCCGCGTTGCCGCCGGCGGCTTTTGTCTCCAGCGCGCGGGAGAGGCGGGTCACTACGCGAAAGTATTGATCGTTGCCCTGGCTGAGCAGCGTCATCTGGTTAACCAGCTGACGATCTATCTCATTGCCTTCCGCCACCTTTGAGAGCGAAAAGACGCTATACAGTCCGACGCCGGACCACATCAGGCAAAAGACGCCGAGGATAACCAGCATCACCAAACGAATGGTGAAGTTTTGCAGCATGCGCATAATTAATTCCTTGCCGATAAGGGGGATACTTCTTGTCGCAAGCGACTTAGCAGAGTTATCGGCATATAAATGACAATATGTAGAGTAATGCGTAATTTTTTTGATCAAAAAACGCGCCATGGGTTGTCTTGCTTACAACAAGGCATGGCGAACCATAATAGTGCGCACCCTGCATTTATGCCTATAATTTTAGAAGAAAAAATAGATCATTAAGAATTATCTTAAACTCAAGTTACTGAAAAGTAAGCACAAAAAATGTCAGGCTTCAGGGTTGTTCATAAAAGCACTTTTTACCCTGATCTGCTTCCACACTGACAGTGATAAAATATCATTTACTAATAACTTAAAAATTTAAAAGCGTTTTAAAATATTAAATAGCGCATATCAAAAAATGCCAAAAATATTTGTTGCGTAATTTACCGTATACCTATTTTGCTTATTTAGGCTAAGCCTTGTGGAGTTAACCTGGCTATTTATCTAATACGTTAAGAAAAGGAGGATCTCACCATCAAGCCGCGCCCCTGCTCGCTTCGCACCTCCATGAGAGGGGCTGACAGAGCACAACAATCTGTTTACGCCGAAGATACTCATAGAAAAGAGACTATTTGCATCACTGGAAAGCGCTGCCGGTGCAGCAGAATGCAATCGCGCAATGCGATATTTTAGCAGCGCTAAACAGTTCCTTAACTTTACTATTTCGTGGGTAACATCTGATTAATTATATGATGACGCGCGGTTATCGTTTAAGAGCAACCGAGAGAGGAACCGGCAGCTCAGCGAGTCAGAGCGTAAAAGAGACGATTTTTCCGTCTTTCAACGTGTACCTGCCATAGTCAGTGGTAAAAAAAACTGTGCCATAGCGAGTATTATCGACACTAAACACAATGTTTTTTTCGATGCAGTTTTTCCTGGTTTTCATATCCCTAAAGCAGAACAGATCGAACGCGTCTTCTTTATAGCCGTCTTTGAAATCCCAGAAAGAGATGGAATACAATCCGTACAGACCGGGGCGGGGAAAACCATATTTCGCTTTTAACTCATCGGTGTGAGCCAGCCACCATGCAATTTTGCCTCTATCCGTGAGGGGGAAGTTACGCACCAGAATGTAGGCAAATTCATTGTGCTGATGTACGGCAACCAGCTCTACCGGGCGGAGGTTAATCCATGCCAGCAACAGCGCTCCCGCTATGCAAGCGACAATCCCACATTTTTTGAGAGAAAATTTCATAATACGAGCGTTATCCATTTAGGCACCTACTCAACACGTTAAATCTTATAAGGAACAATCTTTCCGTCTTTTAGCGTGTATTTGTCAATATCAGTGGTAAAAACAACAGTGCCATCACGAGTATTATTTACCATAAAAACAAAGTTTTTATCGACGCAGTTTTTCTTTGTTTTCATGTCGCTAAAGCAGAACAGATCGAACGCGTCCTCCTTATAGCCGTCACCGAAATCCCAGAATATGATGAAGTAAAGTCCGTACGGGCCGGGTCGGGGAAAAGCGTATTTTTCCTTTAGCTTATCGGCATGAGCCAGCCACCACGCAATTTTGCCTTTATCCGTCAGGGGGAAGTTATGCACAAGGATATAGGCAAATTCATCGTGCTGATGTACGGCTACCAACTCTACCGGGCGAAAGTTTATCCATGCCAGGATGAGCGCCCCTGCAATGCAAGCGGCAATGCCGCATGTTTTAAAAGACAATTTCATAATGAGCCAGCGATCTCCATTGTGGTTTCCATCTCGGTAATAAAGGGTCTGTGGGCCATCGCATTGTACCGCTGTAAGACAAACCACAGGCGGAAGAAACGCCACTGCCGAAACTCCCAGTTCAAGATGTCGTCGTCATCCAGTCCAAAGTGATCCTGAATGCGATAATGTACTGAGGCTTTCCAGTTCGTGGCGCTAAAAACAACTGATGTAATCGTGATGTGTGTTGCCCACGTATCATGGACAGTGATCCCTAAGCCGTTAGCCCTGTCCTCAAAGCGATTAAATTTAGGTAAGCGGCCGCTTGAGATTTTCTCTTTCACCATTGATTTTAAAGAGATTGGGACAGTTTTATTTTGTTTATTAACGTTGGCATCCAAAACACCCTTTATACCTGTGAGCGTGTTATCGGCTGAGCTGTCCTGAGTGATTTGCTCCCTAAGCGCCTGATTCAACAACGGTGAACGGAAGACCTGTCCGTGACCGTTTTGCAGATGATCAATCATCTCATTAATCACATAGCGATACGGCCCATACAGCGAGAACGGCATATGGGAGAGCGAACGCATCTCGTTAAACATACGTCGAATACACTCCCCACGGCTTAACGTTACCCTTTTGGGCAACGGTTGGTAGATAGGAACGTGAACGCTATTCCCTGGAAGCTGTTGCAGAGTATAGGGGTCTACCAGGGTTGAAACATCGGTGAGTCCATAGTACGTCATCAGGCGATGGGCGCTGAGATCGCCGTAACGCATATCGGGGGCCTGATAATCATCCATTTTCTTCTGCGTTTCATACACCACACAGGGAAAATGCTGCACCTGCGGTGTAAGAGCCGTGTCTGCCACCCTGTCGTCCATGAGCTGTTCACCCCTTCCTATGACATGTAACAGGTCTTATTAACCATATGAATATGAAGGGTATTGTAGAGACTTTGGACGAGGCTTTTTTGACATAAGTTGCTTAAATTTCACTTAAGCAACTTAGGTGAGGCGCGTCTGTCTGGAGACACGTTGAGGGTGGATTGCTGGGTCAGCCACCAGAGCGGTTACTCTACGGGGAAGGTTGTTACCTGATTGGGATCGACATCCGGACGCTGGTACTCAGGCCATACCAGCGCGACCAGCGCGGGGTAGGCCTCAAGGCTAAACTCCCGAAAACACTGGCGTAAATTGAGTACGTTCAGATCGGCATGGGAAACCTTCTCACCGTTAAGACAGCGTTTTTTTATATTGTCATAATAACGATACACCGCCGAATTGAGATCGCTACAGCGGCGCTGCGCTTCAAATAATCCCGGCGTGCGGTTCAGATCCGCCATGTTCATTCGCTTAATAGTGGCGTGGAGAAAATCAATATATTCATGGTTTATGCGCCAGTACCAGACGGGGGTAATGGCATTCATCAGCATAGAAAAATGATCTTCCCCCTCCTCTTTTGTTAAGGGTACGGGGCCGTAATCGGGACTTATCTCTGCCTCTGGCGAGCTTTCATCGAACCCACGCATCATTAAAAGTACGCCACCGGTAAGCAGCAGCAGGGCAATAACAGAATAAAAAACAGTGTTCATCTGCGGGCTCCATTTTTTTTGATTTTAAAATTGCACCATGATATTGTCAACGACACTCACGCCCTAACCTTCTCCACCTCGTTGAAATAACAGGATATTACCGATGCTGCCCGAGAACCTTGTCCCGGCACGTTTTCACGTTTGCACGGAGAAAACAGACGCGGGAGAAGCAGAAAAAGATGTCAATTTAGCCCAGGGGAAAACGACGCTCGCAGATTATGAAAGCGATATATTAACTAACGTGAACCCTACCCGGCAATCACGTAATATGCTGCTGGAAGAGCGTGACCGTCATATAAAAGACAGGCTATACCGGGTGGTAAAAATTGAATGCTTTCGTCGGTTGCTAAACGATCTCCAGGGCGCAGGCGACATCGACCCACAGCTTTTAAGTCAAATAATCGCAAAAAAAACCAGTGAGATTAATGATGCTGGAAATGAAATTTGGCTTAATCTCATCACCCACGAAAAAGATATGCCTATGTTTTATACGCTACAGGACGATTCGCGTGGATAAAGAAATTAAGAATAACAATGTCTATTTGACTTTAGATGAGACAAAAACAGATGAATTTATCTTAAAGCAAAATCTGGATGCGTTAATTCAAAATAAAAATGAGACGATTCAGCGTATTGCCAGGGAGTCAGTCTCTATCCCGGCGGCATTGATAAAGCTGAAGTGGCAGAACCGCCGTGAGATCTATGCCCTACAGGTTAAAGAGGAGATCTACGGCGCGGCAATCAATGAAATTATCGCCCTCTGTCCCGACCTGGAGGAAAAGATCATGGCAACGCTGGAAACAAACTACCAGCACATCCTGGAGCGTGAAGCCGCCACGCTACGGCTTACTCGCAAACTTGCTGACGGTGAGTATCGCACCGGCAATGTCAATGTGGTTGCACTTCCTGATGAGCAGGAAAGCATGCCTGCGCGCCCCTCTACCTCCTCCAAACCATAACTTCGCAAGAGCTTAGGCCGCGATCGCTAGCCATAGGAAATCGTCCGAATCGCCTGCATTTCCCCTATAAGCATCTATCCTTAATCAGGATGTATCACAGATGGAGACGACTTATGGCAAACGACCAGACGAAAATTCAGGATCCCACTACACAGTATTACACTGAGGGATTTCCGAAACAGAAACAGCCCGCGCCAGGGGTGCAGGCTAAAATGGATCCCGTCCCAGACTGTGGCGAGAAGAGCTATGTAGGTAGCGGCCGCCTTAAGGATCGTAAGGCACTGGTGACAGGGGGCGACTCCGGCATCGGACGCGCTGCCGCCATCGCTTACGCGCGTGAAGGCGCTGATGTGGTTATCAACTACCTGCCCGCTGAGGAAGAGGATGCGCAGGAAGTTAAAGCGCTGATTGAAGCCGAAGGGCGCAAAGCGGTGCTGATCCCAGGCGATCTGACCGATGAAGCCTTTACCCGCTCGCTGGTTAACCAGGCGCGCGATGCGCTAGGTGGCTTAGATATCCTGGCGCTGGTTGCCGGTAAACAGACCGCCGTGGAAGATATTGCCGATCTTACCTCAGAGCAGTTTGAGCAGACCTATAAAACCAACGTCTTCTCGCTGTTCTGGATCACGCAGGAGGCGCTGAAGTTCCTGCAGCCGGGTGCCAGCATTATCACCACCTCCTCGGTGGAAGCCTACCAGCCAAACGCGACCCTGTTGGACTATGCCTCTACCAAGGCGGCAATCCTAAACTTTACCCGCGGGCTGGCAAAACAGGTGGCCGAGAAAGGCATTCGTGTGAACAGCGTTGCCCCAGGCCCTGTCTGGACTGCGCTGCAAATCTCCGGTGGCCAGCCGCAGGAGAAGCTGCCGCAGTTTGGCCAGTCTACACCGCTGAAACGCGCCGGGCAGCCTGCTGAAGTCGCCGCTGTTTACGTCTACCTGGCAAGCCAAGAGTCGAGCTATGTGACTGCCGAAGTACACGGCGTCACCGGCGGGATGCATTTGAGCTAGTTTTGTAGGCAATAAAAAAGGGGGCCGCCATGGCCCCCTTCTCTTTGTCTGAACACCGCGCTTATTTGGCGCGTGTTACCTCTTCACCCACCAGACCAATCTTCAGATAGCCTGCCTGATGCAGAGTGTCCATCACCTTCATCATCGTTTCGTAATTGACGGTTTTATCCGCCCGGAAGAAGACGGTGGTGTCCTTCTTGCCTTCGGTCAGGGTATTCAGCGCGTTAACCATCGTCTCTTCGGTCACCGGATCGTTACCGATAAACATGCTGTTATCCGCTTTCACCGACAGGTAGATCGGCTTCTCCGGACGCGGTTGCGGCTGACTGGAAGAGGCCGGTAGGTTTACCTTCACATCAACGGTGGCCAGCGGGGCCGCCACCATGAAGATAATCAGCAGCACCAGCATGACGTCGATAAACGGCGTCACGTTGATCTCATGCATTTCACCGTTATCGTCCAGATTTTCATTAAGACGCATTGCCATACGGAATTAACCTAAACGTAATTTCTGTGCGGAGTGAACCGGCGCAGCCGACGGGCTGGCAGCCAGGTCTAGATCGCGGCTCTGCAGCAGCAGCACCTGCGCGGCGACGTCGCCCAGCATGGCTTTATAGCCGCCGATAGAGCGAGCAAAAATGTTGTAGATCACAACGGCCGGAATAGCAGCCACCAGGCCGATTGCCGTTGCCAGCAGCGCCTCGGCGATACCGGGTGCCACGACGGCAAGGTTAGTGGTCTGCGTCTGGGCGATACCGATAAAGCTGTTCATGATGCCCCATACGGTACCAAACAGGCCGATAAACGGTGAGATGGCCCCAATGGTAGCGAGGAAGCCGTTACCGCGCCCCAGGTGGCGGCCCACAGCGGCGACGCGACGCTCCAGACGGAAGCCGGTACGCTCTTTGATGCCTTCGTTATCTTCCGAGCCAGCGGAGAGCTCAAGCTCGTTCTGCGCTTCATTCAGCAGCAGCGTGCTCAGGCTGTTGGCGTGGAAACCAGCTGCGATTTCGCTTGCCTGATCCAGCGTGCGCGCTGCGCTTAACAGCTTCTGCTCGCGCTTAAGGCGGCGCTTATGCGAGAACATCTCCACGCTTTTGCTGAAGAAAATGGCCCAGGTAACTACGGACGCCAGAATCAAACCAATCATCACCAGCTTCACGACGATATCGGCATGGTGATACATACCCCAAACGGAGAGATCCGTCTGCATCAAATTATTACCCACTCTGTATCTCCGGACGCAAATCACAAAATCTTGGCGTAATAATATCAAAACAGCATCGAATTGATAGTAGTTCTCATTAGTATTTACATACTGGCCTAATTTTGACAAAGTTTCCTTGCGCTTACGCAGTAAAAAAGGCGGTAAGAGCCATTTTCAGAGTTTTCGAGCAGACACCGCATTAAAAAAATGTCGCTTTTCTGCGCTTGCCGGGCTCAATTTATCTCCTGCCGTGGTAGTCTGGACATCCAGACGTATAAAAATCAGGGTAGCGTAAAGATGACAGCGAAGCACATTGATACCGCGCTGGTAAATGCCGGACGCAGCAAAAAATACACCCAGGGTTCAGTAAACAGCGTGATCCAGCGCGCCTCGTCGCTGGTCTTTGAAACGGTGGAAGCTAAGAAGCAGGCCACGCGCGGCCGGGCCAAAGGCGAACTGTTCTACGGTCGCCGGGGAACGCTAACCCACTTCTCCCTGCAGGAAGCGATGTGCGAACTCGAGGGCGGCGCAGGCTGCGCGCTCTTCCCCTGCGGCGCGGCCGCTGTGGCAAATACTCTCCTCGCCTTTGTTGAGCAGGGCGACCATGTCCTGATAACCAACACCGCCTATGAGCCAACGCAGGACTTCTGTACCAAAATTTTAGCGAAGCTCGGCGTCACCACCGGCTGGTTCGATCCGCTGATCGGCGCGGATATCGCTAATTTGATCCAGCCCAATACAAAAGTGGTGTTCCTCGAAGCGCCCGGCTCTATCACCATGGAAGTCCACGACGTTCCGGCGATTGTGGCGGCGGTCAGACGCGTGGCCCCAGAGGCGATCATCATGATCGACAATACCTGGGCGGCGGGCATTCTGTTTAAGGCGCTGGAGTTTGGAATCGATATCTCAATCCAGGCCGGGACCAAGTACCTGATTGGTCACTCGGATGCGATGGTCGGCACGGCGGTGTCCAATGCCCGCTGCTGGGATCAGCTGCGCGAGAATGCCTATCTGATGGGCCAGATGGTGGATGCGGACACCGCCTACATGACCAGCCGCGGCTTGCGCACTCTGGGCGTGCGCCTGCGTCAGCACCATGAGAGCAGCCTGGCGATTGCCGAGTGGCTGGCGACGCATCCGCAGGTGGCGCAGGTGAACCACCCTGCTCTACCGGGCAGCAAGGGCCACGAGTACTGGAAGCGGGACTTTACCGGCAGCAGCGGACTCTTCTCGTTTGTGCTGAACAAACGCCTGAGCAACGACGAGCTGGCGGCCTATCTGGATAACTTCAGCCTGTTCAGCATGGCCTACTCCTGGGGCGGCTTTGAGTCACTGATCCTCGCTAACCAGCCGGAGCACATCGCCGCTATCCGTCCTGAGGGAGAAGTTGACTTCACCGGGACGCTGATCCGCGTACATATTGGTTTAGAAAACGTTGACGATCTGATGGCTGATTTAGCGGCAGGATTTGAGCGTATCGTGTAAAGTGTATGAGGCTGGTACAAATTTAGACAAAACCAGTGGAATTGTCTGCATTTCTTGCGCTAACGATCAAGGTGCTGCGGGCATTTCAGGAGTACAATAAGCCTTAATTACGCGGTTCCACAGGAATGTCCATGGCTGTTATTCAAGAAATTATCGCTGCGCTCTGGCAACACGATTTCGCAGCGTTAGCTAATCCACATGTTGTTGGTGTTGTTTACCTGGTTATGTTTGCGACGCTGTTTTTGGAAAATGGACTGCTTCCTGCCTCGTTCTTACCCGGCGACAGCCTGCTGCTGCTGACTGGGGCGCTGATCGCCCGCGGCGTGATGGACTTTGTCCCGGCGCTGGTGATCCTGACGACGGCCGCAAGCCTTGGCTGCTGGCTGAGCTATATCCAGGGCCGCTGGCTCGGTAATACGCGGGTAGTCAAAGGCTGGCTGGCGCAGCTGCCAGCTAAGTATCACGAACGTGCCACCTGCATGTTTGACAGGCATGGCCTGCTGGCATTGCTGGCCGGGCGCTTCCTCGCCTTCGTGCGCACCCTGCTGCCAACCATGGCCGGTATCTCCGGGCTGTCAAACCGTCGTTTTCAGCTATTTAACTGGCTGAGCGCCCTGCTGTGGGTAGGCGTGGTTACCGGCCTCGGCTATGCCCTGAGCATGATCCCCTTCGTGAAGCGTCATGAAGATCAGGTCATGACCTTCCTGATGATCCTGCCGGTATTCCTGCTGGTCGCCGGGCTGCTGGGTACGCTGGTGGTGGTGATTAAGAAGAAATACTGCAACGCGTGATTTCTCCATTAGGGTAAAAGCCGGATGGCGCTGTGCTTATCCGGCCTGGATCATCCTCATACCCCTCTAATTCTTGCTGCATCCTCTCCCGGCGTCACGCCAAAGTAGCGCTTGAACTCGCGACTGAACTGCGAAGGGCTTTCATAGCCAACGCGTATCGCGGCCGCACTGGCCTTCATACCATCGTGGATCATTAGCATTCGCGCCCGGTGTAGGCGGTAGGTCTTCAGATATTGCAGCGGCGAGGTGCTGGTCACCGATTTAAAGTTATGGTGAAACGCCGACACGCTCATGTTCGCTTCTGCGGCCAGCTGGTCCACGCTCAGGTTCTCGGTGTACTGGCTTTCAATACGTTTCAGCACCCGGCTGATGAGGCTAAAGTGGGTCTGGCGGCTCACCAGCGCCAGCAGCGCCCCACCGCACGGCCCGGTCAGCACGTGGTAGAGGATTTCGCGCACAATCTGCTTACCCAAAATCCGCGCATCCAGCGGCCGGGCCATGACGTCCAGCAGCCGCTCGATAGCGCAAAGGATCTCTCCAGATAGCGTGGCCGAATTGATGCCGCTTGCCGCCATGGCTGGCTGAAAATGCTCATCTTCGCCGATATCCATCAGCAGCTCCTGCAGCTGCAAAATATCCACGTTCAGACGGATCCCCGCCAGCGGTACCTCTGGCGTGGCGAAGGTTTCGCACTCAAAGGGCAGCGGCACGGTGAGCAGCAGGTACTCATTGGTGTCGTAGCGAAATACACGATCGTTGATATAGCCGATTTTATGCCCGGAAAAGAGGATCACGATGCCAGGCTGGTACATGACCGGCGTACGCGTCCCCGGCTGGGTGCCATAAAGCAGACGCACGTCGGGCAGCAGAGCGCTGAGCCTGTTTTCATTATTTTTCAGCTGCTTAATTTGTTCTGTCAGCTGAAGGCAAATCGCTTCGCGGTTCATTTCATCCCACTCCACTCGCGTTTTTTATTGCAGCCAGTGTGCGCGTTTTTATGCGTTTTCTCCAGTAGGCGGGAGGAATGGGCAAGACATCGGCAGGAATGTGCATTGAGAGCGCCGGACGCGCGGACCACAATAGTCTCCAGCAGGCAGCCCGCTGCCGTTTGTCTTTTCACCGATACAAGGGAAAGCGTCATGAATAACTTTAATCTGCATACCCCCACCCGCATCCTGTTTGGTAAAAACGCTATTGCCGATCTGCGCGACCAGATCCCGGCAGGCGCCCGCGTGCTGATCACCTACGGCGGCGGCAGCGTTAAAAAAACCGGCGTGCTGGATCAGGTCTATAGCGCACTGAACGGCCTTGACGTGCTGGAGTTTGGCGGCATTGAGCCGAACCCCTCTTACGAAACGCTGATGAAAGCAGTAGCGATTGCCCGGGCAGAGAAGATCACCTTCCTGCTGGCGGTCGGCGGCGGCTCGGTGCTGGACGGCACGAAATTTATCGCTGCCGCTGCGCACTACGCTGACGGCATCGATCCGTGGCACATTCTGCAAACTGGCGGTAGCGAAATCAAAAGCGCGATCCCGATGGGCTCCGTGCTGACCCTGCCGGCCACCGGCTCCGAATCTAACAAAGGCGCGGTCGTTTCCCGTAAAGCCACCGGCGACAAGCAGGCGTTCCACTCCCCGTTCGTCCAGCCGGTATTCGCCATTCTTGACCCGGTCTACACCTACACCCTGCCGCCGCGTCAGGTGGCAAACGGCGTGGTGGATGCCTTTATCCATACCGTTGAGCAGTACGTGACCTATCCGGTCGATGGCAAAATTCAGGATCGCTTCGCGGAAGGTATTCTGCTGACGCTCATCGAGGATGGTCCGAAAGCGCTGCAGGAGCCGGAAAACTACAACGTACGCGCCAATGTGATGTGGGCGGCAACCCAGGCGCTGAACGGCCTGATTGGCGCAGGCGTACCGCAGGATTGGGCAACCCATATGCTGGGCCACGAGCTGACAGCGATGCACGGCCTGGATCACGCTCAAACGCTGGCGGTAGTCCTGCCCGCGCTGTGGAATGAAAAACGCGACGCCAAACGCGGCAAGCTGCTGCAGTACGCCGAGCGCGTGTGGAACATCACCGAAGGCAGCGACGACGAGCGCATTGACGCGGCCATTGCCGCCACGCGTAGCTTCTTCGAGCAGATGGGCGTCCCGACCCGCCTCTCCGGCTACGGCCTTGACGGCAGCTCTATCCCTGCCCTGCTTGAGAAACTGAACGAGCACGGCATGACCCAATTAGGCGAACATCAGGATATTACCCTTGAGGTCAGCCGTCGCATCTACGAAGCCGCACGCTAAAGGTTTTTTCTTCTAAAGCTTTCGTTTTTGGGCTTTTCGTCCAGACTTAAGTCACTCAACTCCACCTGGGCCAGCCCGGGTGGATTTTATATAAGGAGGAATGTATGGCAAATCCAACCGTGATTAAGCTTCAGGACGGCAACATCATGCCGCAGCTGGGCCTCGGCGTATGGAAAGCGGGCAATGAGGAGGTCGTCACCGCCATTCATAAGGCACTGGAAGTAGGCTATCGTTCGATTGATACTGCTGCGGCCTACAAAAACGAAGAGGGCGTCGGCAAGGCTATCGAAAGCGCCGGGATCCCGCGTAGCGATCTGTTTATCACCACCAAGCTGTGGAATGACGATCAGACTCGCCCTCAGGAAGCGTTGCAGACGAGCCTCGATAAGCTGAAGCTCGATCATGTTGATCTCTACCTGATGCACTGGCCGGTACCGGCTAGCGATCGTTACGTTGAAGCCTGGAAGGGAATGATTAAACTTCAGGAGCAGGGGCTGGTGAAAAGCATCGGCGTCTGTAACTTCCAGATTAGCCACCTGCAGCGTCTGATCGATGAGACTGGCGTGACGCCGGTGATCAACCAGATTGAGCTGCATCCGCTGTTACAGCAGCGTCAGCTTCATGCCTGGAACGCCACCCACAAGATCCAGACCGAATCCTGGAGCCCGCTGGCCCAGGGCGGCGAAGGCGTCTTCGATCAGAAGATCATTCGCGAGCTGGCAGATAAGTACGGCAAAACCCCGGCGCAGATCGTGATCCGCTGGCACCTTGACCAGGGCCTGGTGGTGATCCCGAAATCGGTTACCCCGGCGCGCATTGCGGAAAACTTCAAGGTGTGGGACTTCCGCCTCGATAAAGACGAGCTGAGCGAAATCGCGAAACTTGATCAAGGCAAACGCCTTGGTCCGGATCCGGATCAGTTCGGCGGCTAAGCGCATCTGTCATCTTCCAACCCGGCCTGTGCGCCGGGTTTTTTATTGCCCATCGCCCTGCACAAGAAACATCCTGCAACAATTCCCTGCCACTATTAGGTGTATTTTTTACGCGCCCGGGTGCAGCATATTGTCGATATAACTCTTTGATTATTCATACAATCTATCTCTTTCACATGTTTCATCCGCACGATGAATAAGGATATGGCTGTGGCGGAAAGAAAATCGTCGGGCGTCCGTTGGCTCCCGCTCATCATCATCGTTGCCGCTGCGGCGGCTCTCTGGCACCTGACGCCTCCCTCTGGCCTGAGCGTAGCGGCCTGGCGCTCGGCTCTGATCTTTGTGGCAACCATTGCCGCCATTGTGGCAAAGGTGCTGCCGATTGGCGCTGTGGGCATTATCGGCATCACCGTCTTTGCACTGGCCTATGCCGCCGGGGACACCACCGCCAGCGGGGCCATTACCACGGCGCTCAGCGAACTGAACAGCTCACTGATCTGGCTGATCGTCGTCGCCTTTATGATCGCTCGCGGCTTTATTAAAACCGGTCTCGGGCGGCGGATCGCGCTACAGATGATCCGCCTGCTGGGTAAACGTACCCTGGGGCTGGCCTACGGACTGGCGTTTGCCGATCTGATCCTCTCCCCGGCGATGCCCAGCAATACCGCCCGCTGCGGAGGTGTCATCTACCCCATTGCCGACTCGCTGGCGCGCAGCTTTGACTCCCGCCCGGATGACGAATCCCGCAGTAAAATCGGCACCTTTCTCATCACCTGTATCGGCAACGTCAACGACGTCACTGCCGCACTGTTCATGACCGGCTATACCGGCAACCTGCTGGCGGTCAAGCTGGCGGCTAACGCCAGTGTAACCTTGACGTGGGGAAGCTGGTTTATGGCTGCCCTGCTGCCCTGCCTGGTATCGCTACTGATCGTCCCACTGCTGGTCTACTGGCTTACCCGCCCGACGATCCGCTATACGCCTGATGCCCCAGCGCTGGCCCGTCAGGAGCTGGCGCAGATGGGCAGCATGTCACGCGGCGAATGGCTGATGCTCGCTACGGTGGTGGTGCTGCTGATACTGTGGATTTTTGGCGATGCGCTCGGCGTCGACCCGACAACCGCGTCGTTTGTTGGCCTCTCCATTCTGCTGCTCTCCGGCGTGCTGAGCTGGGAAGATGTGAAGAGCGAAAAAGGGGCATGGGATACGCTGATCTGGTTTGCAGCGCTATTGATGATGGCCAACCAGCTGAAAAAGCTCGGGTTCACCACCTGGTTTGGTAATCTGATTGGCGACAGCCTTGCCAGCTCGCTGCACGGCACCAGCTGGGTGGTGGTTTTACTCTTGCTGAACGCGGCCTACTTCTACACCCACTACTTTTTTGCCAGCGGCAACGCGCAGATTGCCGCGCTCTACGCGGTGTTTCTTGGCGTCGGACTGCATCTGGGGATCCCGGCAGCGCCGTGCGCGCTGATGCTGGCGTTTACCAGCAGCCTCTACTGCTCCCTGACTCAGTATACCCACGCTCGCGGCCCGATCCTGTTCGGTGCGGGCTACGTGCCCACCGGGGTTTGGTGGCGCACGGGGTTTCTGGTCAGCCTCTTCAACCAGGCGGTCTTTATTAGCGTCGGACTCGCCTGGTGGAAGATGATTGGGCTGTATTAACCTTTAGCGCCAGCCTTGCTGCGCACTTTATTGCCTGCCGGCGTCTGGCGCTGGTGGGCAATCGGCGTGTGCTTGGTGAGCGCCGGGCGCGTATGGCGGTTCTGGCGTTTCGCCTCACGCATCTCGTCGAGGGTTGGCGCAGGTACCAGGCAGTCGCGACGGCTACCGATCAGATGCTTTTTCCCCATCTCTTCCAGCGCCTGGCGGATCAGCGGCCAGTTTTTCGGATCGTGATAGCGCAGCAGCGCCTTATGCAGGCGACGCTGTTTCTCGCCCTTCGGCACCACCACGTCCTCGCTCTTGTAGCCAATCTTACCGAGCGGGTTCTTGCCGGTGTAATACATGGTCGTCGAGTTGGCCAGCGGCGACGGATAGAAGTTCTGTACCTGATCGAGGCGGAAGCGGTGCTTTTTGAGCCACAGAGCCAGGTTCACCATGTCTTCATCACGCGTTCCAGGGTGCGCGGAGATAAAGTACGGGATCAGGTACTGCTCTTTACCGGCCTGCTTCGAGTAGGTATCAAACAGCTCTTTGAAGCGGTCGTAGCTGCCCATCCCCGGCTTCATCATCTTCGACAGCGGGCCTTCTTCAGTGTGCTCTGGCGCAATCTTCAGGTAGCCGCCCACGTGATGGGTCGCCAGCTCTTTGATATAGCGCGGATCTTCCACGGCGATATCGTAGCGCACGCCGGACGCGATAAGGATCTTCTTGATCCCCGACAGATCGCGGGCGCGGCGGTAGAGGTTGATCGTCGGCTCATGGTTGGTATCCATATGCGGACAGATATCAGGGTGGACGCACGACAGGCGGCGGCAGGTCTGCTCGGCGCGTGGCGACTTGCAGCGCAGCATATACATGTTGGCCGTCGGGCCGCCCAGATCGGAGATCACGCCGGTAAAGCCAGGCACGGTGTCACGAATCGCTTCGATCTCGTTGATGATCGACTCTTCGGAGCGGCTCTGGATAATGCGCCCTTCGTGCTCGGTGATGGAGCAGAAGGAGCAGCCGCCAAAGCAGCCGCGCATGATGTTGACCGAGAAACGGATCATCTCATAGGCCGGAATGCGGCTGGTGCCGTAGGCCGGATGCGGCACGCGCTTGTAGGGGAGCGCAAAGACGCTGTCCATCTCTTCGGTAGAGAGCGGGATCGCTGGCGGGTTGATCCAGATGTAGCGGTCGCCGTGCTTCTGCATCAGCGCTCGCGCGCAGCCCGGGTTGGTTTCATGGTGCAGAATACGCGAGGCGTGGGCATAGAGTACCTTGTCAGCCTTCACCTTCTCAAAGGAGGGCAGCAGAACGTAGATCTTTTCCCACGGTTTCGGACGCGGCGGCTGGATGACGACGGCTTTCGCTTCGGCCTTTTTGGGTTCGACAGGTTTGTTGTCGGCACACGGCAGATCGTCCCCGTAAGGATGGGGGATCGGATCAATCTTGCCTGGCATATCAATGATGCGGGAGTCTACCCCGCTCCAGCCCGGCAGCGCCTCTTTAACCATAATCGCGGTGTTGCGAACGTCACGGATGCTGGACACCGGCTCACCCTGCGACAGACGATGGGCGACCTCAACCAGCGGACGTTCACCGTTGCCGAAAATCAGCATATCGGCTTTGGAATCCACCAGCACCGAGCGACGGACGGTATCCGACCAGTAGTCGTAGTGCGCGGTACGGCGCAGGCTCGCCTCAATGCCGCCAAGGATCACCGGCACGTCTTTCCACGCCTCTTTACAGCGCTGGGTATAGGCCAGGGTGGCGCGATCCGGACGCTTGCCCGCTACGTTATCCGGCGTATAGGCATCGTCATGCCGCAGCTTACGATCGGCGGTGTAGCGGTTGATCATCGAGTCCATGTTGCCCGCGGTAACGCCGAAGAACAGATTCGGTTTGCCGAGGCGCATAAAGTCCTCTTTGCTGTTCCAGTCCGGCTGGGCAATGATGCCGACCCGAAAGCCCTGAGCCTCCAGCATCCGTCCGCAGATCGCCATGCCGAAGCTCGGGTGATCAACATACGCATCTCCGGTAACCAGAATGATGTCGCAGCTATCCCAGCCAAGCTGATCCATCTCTTCTCGTGACATGGGCAAAAACGGCGCGGGGCCGAAACAGGCAGCCCAATACTGCGGCCATGAGAAGAGGTCGCGATCCGGCTGGATCAGGGAAATAGCGCTCATAATGCTTCCGAAGAAAAAATAAACAAAAGGGCGGGGATTATACGCTTGAACAGTGTGGAGAATGAAGAAGTTTCATGCAGACAGATTAACGCCCGGTGGCGCTGCGCTTACCGGGCCTACAGGTTTCAATAAGGTTAAGGAGCCGGGTTCACCAGCAGCTGGCCGATAGAGCCACGGTCAGACATCTCCAGGGTCTGGCTAAAGAACTGGAACGGGAAATGCGGCCAGGAAGGCTGGCCGTAGTAGACCAGCAGCTCAACCTGCCCATCCACCCAGACAGTATCCTTCATGCCCCGATCCTCCGGGAACGGCATCGCGCCGTTGACGTTGCGGATCAGGAAGCTGACGCCCTCAATATGGAATGACTGCGGCGTATCGGCGCGTACCGTCCAGCGCTCCCACGTCCCCTGCTGAGCGGTAATATCAATACGCTTAATATCCCACAGCTGGCCGTTGATCCCCGGATCGTCGCCGAGGGCGATATCGCGGCTGCGCACCGCGGCCCCGCTCATCAGATCCGTCGGCAACAGCCGCAGCGGCAGCGTATCGGTTACCAGCGGCAGCAGCCCGGTAGGACGCAACGTCAGCACCAGGGTGGAGATCAGAATACTCGATGGCTCAAAGAAGCCGCGGATGCGGTCGACAATGCTCGCCGCCTCGCCGCAGGTGATCGACACCTCGTCGCCATCGGTCATATTCACGAGAATTTCACGCCGCTCGCCGGGGGCCAGCGAGAGCTGTTTCACCGATACCGGCGCAGGCAGGAAGCCCTGGTCGCCGGAGATAACGTGCAGCGCCCGGCCATCGCTCATCTGCAGCTGAAAGCGACGGGCGTTGGAGGCGTTCAGCAGGCGCAGGCGTACCCAGCCGCGTGACACCTCGACATAGGGACTCTGCGCGCCGTTAACCAGCAGCGTATCGCCAACGAAGCCGCCGCTGCCCGGCTCGCTGTACTCCGGGGTGCCGAAGTTATCCAGCCGCTTGTCCTGAATAATAACGGGAAAGTCATCCACGCCGTAGTGATTGGGGATCGGCAGGGATTTACTCACCTCATCCTCAATCAGCCACATTCCCGCCAGGCCGTTATAGACCTGCTCAGCGGTACGGTTTGGCGTGTTGGCGTGATACCAGAGCGTTGCTGCGCTCTGGCGGATCGGCAGCACCGGTGCCCAGTCAGCGCTGGGAGACATCATCCGCGCCGGACCACCAATCAGGGGGCCAGGAACCTGCAGGCCGCTGATGGTCATGGCGACGTTCTCTGCCAGCCGGTTGCTGTAGATCATCTTCACGTCATCGCCGCTCCAGACGCGAATAGTCGGCCCAAGATAGCGTCCGTTAATGCCCCATACCTGGGCGCGAGTACCCGGCGTAAAGGACCAGTGCGCCCGCTGCAGGGTCAGAAACAGCGGTTGCCCACGGCGAGATTCAACGAGCGGCGGCACAGGCAGCGGCTGCTGCTGCCCGGCAGCGTTGGCCCGCAGCGGAACCGCGCCTACACAAAGCGCAGCGCCGGAGGCCTGGATAAACTGACGCCGACTGAGTGACATATCTTGCTCCCTGTAAAACGGACTAAAGCGCGTAAAAAGGTACGGCTACACCTGGCGCTTGCCAGCGGCCTCGCGGGCAGCGACTTCGCTATCAAGTTCGGCAATCTTTTCCGCCATCAGTGCACGACAGTGGGTTGCCAGCTCGCGCACCTGATCTTTGCCAAACTGGCTGGTGTCCACCGGCGGCAGCATTTCGACGATCACCAGGCCGTTATTTAAACGGTTAAGGTTAATTTTATTGGAGGTGTTCGAAACACATACCGGAATAACAGGCACGCCAGCAGCGATAGCCGCATGGAATGCGCCGGTCTTAAACGGCAGCAGCCCGCGTCCGCGGCTGCGTGTACCCTCCGGGAACATCCAGATAGAGATATCGCGCTTCTGAATGTTTTTGACTACCTGAGCGATGGTTCCGTGCGCTTTGGCGCGGTTATCACGGTCGATCAGCAGGTTACCGGTTAGCCAGTAGAGTTGACCAAAGAACGGGACCCACAGCAGGCTTTTCTTGCCAACGGTGACGGTGCGCGGCTGCACGATGCTGGCTGCGGTGACCATATCGTAGTTGTTCTGGTGGTTGCCGATGTAGATCGCATTGCCATACGTCGCCGCTTCCGGCGGCAGACGCAGCTCGACTTTTAAGCCCATAACCGGTGCCAGACGACCAAACAGATGGCCAAAGGTGGCGACGTGTTTTGGATTCCGTGGGCTAAACAGGCAGTAGATACAGCCAAAGATACAGACCAGGATGCTGTAAATAACAATAATGATTGCACGTAAAATGAATAGCATAGCTACCTCGAAAGCCCGGACACCCGCCCATTATAGTGTAGCGGCTGACGGCGTACGGCTTTGTTCCATCGGGTCCGTGAAAAAGGTATTGTTAATCGTAACCTGCGATTTAACAATGACTTTACGGGAAATTTTATGGATAGCTCCCCCTTCGGCCAGAAGGGGGAGAAGCACACAGGAATTACTCTTCGCTGTCGCCAGGGGTTGCCCGACGCGGCGAGTCGATCTCGACCTTGTCGATACGCTGGAGTCCGCGCATCAGCGTTCCGCGACGGCCACGCTCGCCGTGCACCTTCTGCAACTCTTCCGGGCGCATTTTGATTTTGCGCTTGCCGGCGTGCAGGGTCAGCGTGCTCTGCGGCGGCAGGATAAAGAGGTGCGCCAGGCTATCCTCCCCCTTCGCCGCTTCGGCTGACGGAATACTGATGATCTTATTCCCTTTACCTTTCGACAGCTGCGGCAGATCGCTAATCGGGAACATCAGCATGCGCCCGGCAGCGGTGATCGCCAGCAGCAGGTCGCTGTCGTCCACAATCTCCAGCGGCGGCAGCACATGCGCGTTTTCCGGCAGGGTGATCAGCGCCTTACCGGCCCGGTTGCGGGCAATCAGATCGTTGAAGGTGCAGACGAAGCCGTAGCCAGCGTCAGAGGCCATCAGCAGCTTCTGCTCCTCACCGGCCATCACCATATGCTCAACGGTGGCACCCGGCGGCAGCGTCAGCTTGCCGGTCACCGGTTCGCCCTGCCCGCGCGCCGACGGCAGCGTCAGCGGATCGACGGCGTAGCTGCGCCCGGTGGTATCAATAAACACCACCGGCTGGTTGGTTTTGCCTTTTGCGGACGCTTTCCAGCTGTCGCCCGCTTTGTAGCTCAGGCCCTGGGCATCGATGTCATGGCCTTTGGCGCTGCGCACCCAGCCCATCTGCGACAGCACAATAGTCACCGGCTCGGACGGCAGCATGTCATGCTCGCTCATTGCCTTCGCCTCTTCACGCTCGTGCAGCGGCGAACGGCGATCGTCGCCGAACGCCTCGGCATCGGCCTGCAGCTCTTTCTTCAGCAGGGTGCTCATCTTGCGCTCGGAGGCCAGCGTGCTTTGCAGACGGTCGCGCTCTTTTTCCAGCTCGCTCTGCTCGCCACGGATTTTCATCTCTTCCAGTTTGGCGAGATGGCGCAGCTTCAGCTCCAGGATCGCTTCAGCCTGGGTTTCGCTGATGCCAAAGCGAGACATCAGCACCGGCTTAGGTTCATCTTCACCACGGATGATCTCAATCACCTCGTCGATGTTGAGGAACGCCACCAGCAAACCTTCAAGGATATGCAGGCGCTTGAGCACCTTCTCCAGGCGATGGTTCAGGCGGCGGCGCACGGTATCGCGGCGGAACGCCAGCCACTCGGTGAGGATCTCCAGCAGATTTTTCACCGCCGGACGTCCGTCCAGGCCGATCATGTTCAGGTTGATGCGGTAGCTCTTCTCCAGATCGGTGGTGGCGAACAGGTGGTTCATCACCTGATCCATATCTACCCGGTTGGAGCGCGGCACCACCACCAGACGGGTCGGGTTCTCGTGATCGGACTCGTCGCGCAGGTCGTCCACCATCGGCAGCTTTTTATTGCGCATCTGGGCCGCGATCTGCTCCAGCACCCGCGCCCCGGAAACCTGGTGCGGCAGGGCGGTAATCACCACCGCGCCGTCCTCTTTTTTCCACACCGCGCGCATGCGCACAGAGCCGCGACCGTTCTGGTAAATTTTGCGGATCTCGGCCCGGGAGGTGATGATCTCCGCTTCGGTCGGGTAGTCCGGCCCCTGGACAATATCCAGCAGCTCATCGAGGGTGGTCTTGGGCTGGTCGATTAGCGTAATGGCCGCCTGGGCCACTTCGCGCAGGTTGTGCGGCGGAATGTCCGTCGCCATGCCAACGGCGATCCCGGTGGTGCCGTTCAACAGAATGTTTGGCAGGCGGGCAGGCAGCATTTTCGGCTCCTGCATCGTGCCGTCAAAGTTAGGCACCCAATCGACCGTCCCCTGCCCCAGCTCACCCAGCAGCAGCTCGGCGTATTTAGAGAGACGCGACTCGGTGTAACGCATCGCCGCGAAGGATTTCGGATCGTCCGGCGCGCCCCAGTTCCCCTGGCCGTCAACCAGCGGATAGCGGTAGGAGAACGGCTGGGCCATCAGCACCATGGCTTCGTAGCAGGCGCTATCGCCATGGGGATGGTATTTACCCAGCACGTCGCCCACGGTACGGGCGGATTTTTTAAACTTCGCGCTGGCGCTGAGGCCCAGTTCAGACATGGCGTACACGATACGCCGCTGCACCGGCTTCAGGCCGTCGCCGATAAACGGCAGCGCACGGTCCATGATGACGTACATGGAGTAGTTTAGGTAGGCGTTTTCAGTGAATTCATGTAGCGCGAGGCGCTCTGCCATATCGCTCATTACGTGTGATTCCTCAGCGTTTGCACCCAATTATTCAGGGGCAATATTGCCGCAGATTTTACCTTATCTGCCCTCCTGAGTCACAAGAAAAAGGCCGGATAACCGGCCCTTCAGCGATTTACTTAGCGAGCTTGGTGATCTGCTTCACTTCAATCTCAAACTCGTTCCAGTCTTTGTCAACTTTACCCTGAATTTCAACCTGATCCTGCGGAGTCACGTTCTGGCCGTTCCAGCGTTTTTGATCGATTTCCACATTGACCGTACCGCTGGCATCGCGGAAGACATAGCGATCGTCAGAGAGGCGCTCGGTAATGTTGCCCCGCAGTTTCACCCAGCTGTCATCTTTCAGATCTTTCGCCTTCGCCGCGGTGGTCGGGCTGACGCTGTTATCCACAAATCCGCCCGGCTGGGTCTGGTTTTGCGTCTGGGTTGGCGTGGCCGATGGCCCGCTGAAGCCACCCTCGGCGGCGAAAACGGGGGCTGAGGCCATCATGGCGATGGCGGCAATAGCAGCAAATTTTTTCATCGTGTATCTCCTTTTTGTCTCAAGTCATGCTCCATTAAACAGGGTAGATCTTAACGAGTTCTTAAGCGGAAAATTTAAATTTTTTTACTGTACAGCCGTGGGTTACAGGAGGTTTACTGCCTAAAAGCAGGCTACGGCAAGGAGAGGCAGATGCGAATTTTACTGGTGGAAGATGACAAGCTGATAGGCGATGGCATCAAAGCCGGACTGGGTAAAATGGGCTTTACCGTTGACTGGTTTACCGCAGGCGGCATAGGGAGAGAGGCGCTCTATCGCGCGCCTTACGATGCGGTGATCCTCGATCTGACCCTGCCCGAGGTCGACGGGCTGGCGATCCTGCGCGACTGGCGTCAGGCTGGTCGCAGCGAGCCAGTGCTGATCCTGACCGCACGCGACGCCCTCAACCAGCGCATTGAGGGATTACGCCTTGGGGCGGACGACTATCTGTGTAAACCCTTCGCTTTGATTGAAGTGGCAGCGCGACTTGAAGCGCTAATCCGCCGGAGCCATGGCCAGATCCACAGCGAGCTACGCCACGGCAACGTCACGCTCGATCCCACTCGTCTGACGGTCCTCGTCGCTGGCGAAACGCTGATCCTGAAGCCAAAAGAGTTTGCCCTGCTGGAGCTGCTGATGCGCAATGCTGGGCGCGTGCTGCCGCGCAAAGCGATAGAGGAGAAGCTCTACAGCTGGGATGACGAGGTGTCGAGCAACGCCGTTGAGGTACATATCCATCATCTGCGCCGCAAGCTGGGCGCGGAGTTTATCCGCACCGTGCACGGCATTGGTTACACCCTGGACGGCGAATGAAACTGACGCAACGTTTGAGCCTGCGGGTTCGGCTCACCCTGCTTTTTTGCCTGCTGGCGTTAGCCGCCTGGCTGGTTGCAAGCGTGGCCGCGTGGCAGCAGACCACCCACAAGCTGGATAAGCTCTTCGATACCCAGCAGATGCTTTTTGCCAAACGCCTGCTGGCGATGGATCTCAACGAGGTCCCTGCTCCGCTGCACCAGGTCTCCACGCCGGACAAGGTCAGACATGGTCATCTCGATGATGACGCGCTGGCTTTTGCTATCTACTCCCGCGACGGCAAACTGCTTCTGCACGATGGCGAAAACGGTCGGGATATACCCTATCACTATCGTCGGGACGGCTTCAGTAACGGGCAGCTCAAAGATGATAACGATGCCTGGCGTCTTCTCTGGCTCACTGCCCCTGACGGGAGATACCGCATTGTGGTGGGCCAGGAGTGGGAGTATCGCGAAGAGATGGCCATGGAGATCGTGACCTCCCAGCTTACCCCGTGGCTAGTGGCGCTGCCGCTGATGCTGCTGTGCCTGGTGGTGTTGCTCAGCCGTGAGCTGCGTCCACTGAAAAAACTGGCGCGGACGCTGCATCATCGTGCGCCAGATACCACCGACATGCTTCCCACTGAGGCGATTCCACCGGAGGTGCGGCCTCTGCTGGACGCGTTAAATAGCCTGTTTGCCCGTACCCAGCAGATGATGGCCCGCGAGCGGCGCTTTACCTCAGACGCAGCTCATGAGCTGCGCACCCCCCTTGCCGCGCTGAAGGTCCAGGCTGAAGTGGCACAGCTCTCGTGGGACGATGCCGAGGGTCAGCAGCGTGCGCTGAGCCAGTTGCACTCCGGCATTGATCGCGCGACACGGCTGGTGGATCAGCTTCTTACCCTCTCGCGCCTCGACTCACTCGATAATCTGGACGATGTCGAGCAGATCCCCCTGGCGGATCTTCTACAATCGGCGGTAATGGATATTGATGCCTCGGCGCACCGGGCAGGCATTGCCATCTACCTTGGTATCCACGCGCCAGAGGTGACGCGCCCCGGCCAACCGCTGCTGCTCGGCCTGCTGGTGCGTAACCTGCTGGACAACGCGGTGCGTTACAGCCCGCGTGGCAGCCGGATTGACGTCACCCTGGAGCAGCGCTGTTTTACCGTACGCGATAACGGGCCAGGTATTCCGCCTCAGGCGCTGCCGCGTCTCGGTGAGCGCTTTTACCGTCCGCCGGGACAGGAGGAGACGGGCAGCGGCCTGGGGCTGTCGATTGTGAAACGTATTGCCACGCTGCACAATATGACGGTGAAGCTAGACAATGCGGCGGACGGTGGCGCTATGATCCAGGTTAGCTGGTAGCTGGATTATTGCTGTAAGTGCAAAAGTCTTTGCACATTTTGCTCATTTTTCAATAGGGTCGTGACCGTTAGAATAGTCGGCAAATTCGTTTTCTAACGGGACAAATAATGAGCAACATCTTAATTATCAACGGCGCTAAAAAATTCGGCCACTCTAACGGCCAGCTGAATGACACCATGACCGACGTGGCCGCCAGTTTCCTGCGCGACAGCGGTCACGACGTGAAAGTGGTCCGCACTGACGGCGACTACGATGTGAAAGAGGAAGTGCAGAACTTCCTGTGGGCCGACACCGTGATCTGGCAGATGCCGGGCTGGTGGATGGGTGCACCGTGGACGGTAAAAAAATACATTGATGACGTCTTTACCGAAGGTCATGGCTCCCTGTACGCCAGCGATGGTCGTACCCGCTCCGACGATGCGAAAAAATATGGCTCTGGCGGCCTGATTCAGGGTAAAACTTACATGCTGTCGCTGACCTGGAACGCACCGCTACAGGCCTTCACCGATAAAGAGCAGTTCTTCCATGGCGTCGGCGTTGATGGCGTTTATCTGCCATTCCACAAGGCAAATCAGTTCCTTGGGATGGACGCGCTGCCGACCTTTATCGCTAACGATGTGATTAAAATGCCGGACGTGCCTCGCTATACCGCAGAATATCGCAAGCATCTTGCGGAAATTTTTGCTTAACTGTTTGACGGTACAAAGAAGGAGTTGACCATGTTGACAGTGATTGCAGAGATTCGCACCCGTCCGGGCCAGCATCATCGCCAGGCCGTGCTGGACGAGTTTGCGAAAATTATCCCCACCGTATTAGAGGAAGCGGGCTGCCACGGCTATGCGCCAATGGTAGATACCGCCGCTAACGTGAGCTTTCAGGCCACCAATCCGGACTCTATCGTGATGGTGGAGCAGTGGGAGACCGTTGCTCATCTTGAAGCGCACCTGCAAACCCCGCACATGAAAGCGTGGGGCGAGGCGGTTAAAAGCGACGTGTTAGAAACCCATATCCGAATTCTGGAGCAAGGGGTTTAATCAGGCGGGGGCAGGCCCCCGCATGTTATACGACGTAGGCCCGGTAAGCACAGCGCCACCGGGCGTTTACCCCCCGTACCCGTTACCAGTAGAGCTTCCAGCTCTGGCTAAACCGCATCAGCGCCTCGACGTAGAAGTAATCCCCCCAGCTAGCACACTCATCCACGCCTTTATTACTGGCGAGATGGTACACTGAGTGCTTCAGTAGCCCGTTGCCAGGTTCGTTAATCCCCATCAGATAGTGCTTATTTAGCGACGACATGATGTGCATCGCCCACTGCTGATAGCGGGCGCGATCGGGATCGCTCACCGGCAGCTGCTTCACCAGCTCCAGCAGGCCGCAGACGGCAATGGCGGCGGACGAGGAGTCCCGCAGCGCATCGCTGCCCACTAAGGCCAGATCCCAGTGGCAGACGCCATCTTCCGGCAGGCGGTTGAGGAAGTAATTCGCCAGCCTTTTTGACAGCGCAACCATCGTTTTATCACCGGTGTAGAGATAGCTCAGCAGAAAGCCGTAGATCCCCCACGCCTGCCCCCGCGACCAGCACGAATCATCGGCATAGCCCTGCTGGGTATTGCCGTAGCGCGGCGCACCGGTCTGCACGTCCATGTAATAGGTGTGAAAGGTCGACGCATCGTCGCGGATCAAATATGCCGCTGCCTGCTGAACGTGGGCCTGCGCCGCCTCGGCAAAGCGCGGATCGCCGGTCTGCTCACTGGCCCAGTAGAGCAGCGGCAGGTTCATGTTGCAGTCGATGATCATCCTTCCTGCCTGCTGCGGATCGCTAAGATCGCCCCATGCCTGGATGATCTGCGCCTTTTGATGGAACCGTTCCAGCAGCGCATCGGCGGCCTGAAGCGCAAAGCCGCGCGCGTCGCGGTTGCCGGTCAAGCGCCAGGCCGCCACGCAGGAGAGCGTATAGAGAAAACCGAGATCGTGGGTGTTGGTATCCTGCCGTCCGGCAATGCGCAGCCCAAAGGAGCGCACGTGCTTCTCCGCCAGCGCGCGATAGGACGCTTCGCCGCTCAGCTCCCACGCCAGCCACAGCTGGCCGGTCCAGAAGCTGGTGGTCCACTCCACGTTATCGGTGAGCGGGTAGTAGCCTTTGACGCAGGTTTCGGCTGGAAACTTTTCACCGAACTCCGTTAAATGACGGCTTATCAGTTCAAGAGTCTGACGGCGGGCGGTAATCAGCTCATCCTGAAAGGCGTGCTCATCCACCGGCACGGGAACCTCTCCCAGACGCTCCTCAACGATACGATTTAACATATTCCGGTCCTTCTTCTTGTGAATAAATGATCTACCCGGCGACGTTGACCGCAGGCGCACCGCGCCGCTTGCTCTGACAGGCCGACAGGGTAAAGGCAGAGATAAGGGTAAAGGTCAGGGCTATCGCGCCCATGAGGATATAGGTCTGCTCAAAGCCGATTTTGTCGTAGAGGATCCCTGCCGGGGAGGAGACCACGACGTTGCCGACGTAGAGCATCGCCTGGTACCCCAGCAGGTACATGGTGGCGTTCACGCGCTTATCGAAATGCTCAGCGATGTATTTAAAGACCGACACCAGCAGGAGGCAGATCTCCAGACCGTAGAGCGGCTTGAGCACGGAGATTAAGAGATGGGAATCACATAGCCCGGAGATGATCAGCCGCGCGCCCACCACCAGCCCGACGATCAGTAGCCCGCGCTTGGCCCCGACGTAGTTCACAAACATCGGGATGATCATGTACATCACAAACTCCATCCCCGACTGCACGGTGCCCAGGTAGCCAAACACGGCGTTGCCCTGATGCACATCGTCAAAGAAGGTAACGAAGTAGCGGGAGAACTGCTGCTCGGCGATAAACATCATCCACGCCACGCCCGCCACATAGAGGCAGAAGGCCCAGAACTTGCGGTTTTTCAGCAGCGCGTAGACGTCGGCGGGAACGATCTTCTCTTTCGCCAGCACCTCACCCGCACGCTCGGTTCGCGTATCCACCTTCAGGCTAAACAGCACCACCAGCATCACGAGGGAGGCCACACTGCCCATGATGAAGTTATAGGCCGGAGAGAGGTTAAACAGCAGACCAGAGAAGGAGGAAGCCACCGCCCAGCCCAGCGATCCCCACATGCGGATCTGGCCAAACTCCATGCCGTTCAGGCGGCTGTAGCGATCGGTATAGGATTCGCAGGCCGCCACGCCCGCGTACCAGGCAAAGCTTAAATAGATTGCGCCGACGACGATCCCCAGCAGCGTATTGGAGAGCAGCAGCGGCTGGTAGACGTAGATAAAGAACGGTGCCATCAGGGCTGACACGGCAACCACGAAGTAGAGCAGATATTTGCTCATGCCGATCTTATCCAGGATGTAGCCGTAGATCGGTTTCAGGATCACCGAGAAGATGCCGTTGACGGCAAACACCGTGCCGATCACCGTCCCGCTTAAGTTCGCTTTTTGCCCGAGCCAGATGGCCAGCAGCCCAATGCTGGCCGACCAGGTAAAGAAGTAGAGAAAGATAAAGGAGCTGATTTTGTAATATTCAGTCCGGTTGGTTTTAATTATTTTATCCATACTATCCTCGACGAAAGCATGTAGGGGTCAGAGTTTTTTATAACGTAATGACTAACGCCGTTGGGTGGCCAACATAGCGCACCGTCAGCGTTTCGTTATCCAGAAGCACCTCGGGGAGAGAGGTCATATCGCTGTATGCTGGATCGCCCGCGATAGCCGCGCAGCAGAGCCAGTGACGCCCCGGCGTCAGGGTGGCGGTCAAGACCGGGATCGCCGCACACTCGGCAAACATCACGCTGCTGTTGGGCGGCGTAATGACGCAGTCGCCGTGGCGCGCAAGGCCGAACGAGAGATCGTAGATAGCGCTGCTGCCATTCACGGCGTGCACCACGCAGCCCGACGCCTGGCTCTGGTGCGGGGCTTTCATCACCGCGAAACCACCCTCGACGCTGTTCAGATGACGCGCGGTATCGATGCGGTGCAGGCGCAGATGGCCGTCGCCGCAGGGGATCAGCCAGGTAGCAACCTGCACGTCGTGCCACGGTGACCAGCGCGAGAAGATGTAATCATCGTGAACGCGGGTCTCGTCGCAGCCGCGGCGGCCCCGGTAGTACTCATCCCCCTCCGCCAGCAGCAGCATGCTGTCGCAGGCGGCGTGCTTGATCCCGTAGCGACCGCGCTCGATGGTGAAACCGAAGCGGCTGGAGTAGGCAAACTTGGTGTATTTCGCCTCGGTATTGACGTAGTTGTTCAGTTCAAGCTGGCCAGAGGCGAGCATGCAGACGTGTCGCGAGGCTTCGCTGTGCATCAGGATCTGCCCGGCATGAGGTAGCGCCCGCCGCGCCGCCAGCGTCGGTAAAGGCTGCTCTTGCGCCTGCCAGAACGGATGCGCTTCGGGGAGAGCGAGGATCAGGAACACCTTCAGCGCCCAGTAGGGCGAGCCGGGAGAGTTATAGTCTTCGCACATCGCGAGGTTCGGGTAGGCAAAGCCGAGGGTCAGAATGCCGTCCCGGTCAAAGATAGGTTGCGCCAGCCACCAGCGCAGGTGGCGAAGAACAATCCCTTTCACTATCCCCGGCGTAAATACGTCCAGTTCGGCAAAGGCCACCGCGCTCCAGAAGGCCACCATCGCAAAGCGGTAGGTCAGGCTGCGGCCAAAGGGCACCGACTCTCCCTCTGCCGCCGACATGTAGATAAAGTCCTGGGCGAACCGCTGCGCCCTCTCCCGCAGGATAGCAGCACGATGCGGATCGTCCTCGGCGTTGAGCGTGGCGTAAATTAGCCCGTAAAAGTGAAACGCCATTGAGATGTAGTAATCCCTGGGCCGTCCCGGACCGTCGGAGTACCAGCCGTCGCCAAGATAGTAAGCCTCCATCATCGTAAAGCGCCGCTCTACCGCATCACGATCCCAGGGTAGACCGGCGCGTTTAAAGCCAAGCTGCACCATGATGGCAAAGTAGTTCCAGTTGCTGTCGGGCATTTCAGCGTCGGTAATTTGGTTGAGCCAGGCGTGGAGGTTCGCCTGCTCGCGCGGGGTAAAGCAGGCCAGCAGGCGATCCTGCATCAGCGCCAGGCCTAAGCCATAGGCCGCCATCTCTACTAGCCGCTGGTCGTAAGGCCCGGTCTCGCCCCAGTAGCCTGGGCTGTGCGGGTCGGTCCCCTGCTTGATGGCAGCGATGTATTTATCGCTGAGCGGCGTCTCCTCTCCGCCCGCCAGCAGCGGAAACAGGCCCCACAGCGCGCGCGACAACCCTTCCATGTTGGCGATCTCAACGCTGTAGTGGGCGCAGGTGCTGCCTAATGCGAAGCGTGACTGCCCCTCGGGAAACTGTTTATCCAGCGCGCTCAGCATGTCCGTTACCAGCTCAACCATATGCTGTCGGGACGACAATACATTTGATGTTTCCATTTCCGCATCAGCCTCTTAACAAAGTGGCTCAAGGATAGTGAATCGTTGGCGCGTAGAAATGTTAGCCACGTCACAGCCGGGAAAGATGAATAAACTCACAGTTGAGAAAATTTAAAAAGGTGGTTTATAAAGGCATGCAGAGGGGTAAAAGTTGAGTTTTATTGCACTATGCGCGATGAGCCAAAATCTGATTATCTGGAGCTGATTACCTTAAACGACGCCGTGGTGTCGTTCAGCCGCCTGTTTGCCAATACCGTGCGCTATCACCACTGGCACCAGTGCCTGGAGATCCTCTACGTTGAGGAGGGCTTTGGGGTAGCGATCGTCGATAATCGCCACTACACCATGCGGCCAGGGCGGCTCTTCTTCTTTCCCCCCTTTACCCTGCATAAAGTGATGGTGGATGAGCAGGCCGAGGCGATCTATCGGCGCACCATTATCCATCTCGATCACCACGCAGTGCTGAAGGCGCTGCGTGATTTCCCCCAGGCCCAGCAGCGATTACAGACGCTCTCGCGGCGCGGCGGTCCGGCATGGGTGGCAGACGTCGCGGCCTGCCATAGCCATATCGACTATCTGTTTAGCTGCTACCCGCAGCCGATGAACAGCGAAAGCGTCGCCAGCCTGCTCATCAGCCTGTTTGCCATGCTGCCTGCCGCTCGCGACGGCGCGCCCGGCGACAGCCGCAGCATTGCCAGCCAGGCGATGATCTGGCTCGATGAGCACTATCAGCATAAATTTAGCCTCGATGCCCTTGCGCAGGAGCTGGGTAAATCGCGCAGCTACGTGTCGCGAAAGTTTCATGCTGAAACGGGCGAGAAGATCCACGACTATCTGAATACGCTGCGGCTGCGTAAGGCCTGCGAGTGCCTGCTGCACAGCGACGAGAGTGTGCGTGATATCGCCGCGCGGGTGGGCTTTTCCGACGTGACCTGGTTTATTAGCTCCTTTAAGCGAGGCATCGGCGAGACGCCGCTCCAGTACCGGAAAAATCACCTTTGACATCATATTGCCCGGTGGCGCTGTGCTTACCGGGCCTACGGTTGCCAGGGTTTTGTCAGCCGGCTCAGGCGCAGCTGCCAACCGGCGAAGCGACCGAAGGCAATGTGCCTAATCTCTTTTCAACCACCGTTTTACACATCAGTGAGTAGGGAAAGTCTGGCGCACAGGTACGCTGGATCTCTTTGAAAAGATAATAAAGCAGATCTTTGACCAGTTCCCGACTGGCCACGGTCAGTGTACTGTCTCCAAGAAGCAGCGTGAGCTTATCGACGGTATAGAGAAGCACATTCAGCGACAGCAGGATCTCTTTTCTTTTTGCCACTAGCCCAACGCGATTCAGCCCAAGCAGTTCGATGGTTTTATCAACCCGAGCCATATCGGCCTGTGAAGTCATCGCCTTTGTGGAAGGAGCAATAATCGCCTCATCGGTATAGGTGAAAAGTACATTCACCTGGTCAATCGTAGGGTTAAGCAACAGCGATTTTTCAGCGGTAACGGTGGCGGCGAGGTTGATGTTATTGATGATAAATGCTTTATCGAATACCACCGCGGCCTTTGGGCCGCTTAAGGGAAAATGGTCATGCTTGCCCGCTTTTTTCTCTTTTTTAACCAGCACGCCGGTGAGCGGATCGAACATGAGTTGATACCGCTCGCGGTTACAGTCGATGCACGAAGGTAAGAGGTTTTCCCACACCGCCGCCAGCCAGAAGTAGCCTGTACCCGCATTTTTTGGCCTGTAGTGCTCAACGTCTATCGGCTGCGTCGCGGAATAGTGGCTTTCGCAATAGGCGCATTTGCCGTGAAAAAGTTTTTCCAGCGCCGCCTTTACGGCATCATTGCCGTAGGCGTTAAATACTTTCTTTTTATTTTGGATATTTTTCTGCAGCTCTTTATGTGCCGCACTGGTTTTTTTATCCATGTCGAGACAGCTGGGGCGATCCACTCTCTTTCGGTCAAAGTAGCGCATGGTTATCGCCCCGCAGCCTGATTCCACAGCGCATCCAGCTCTGCAATTTGTGCTTCATTCAGAGAGTCGATGGCGTTCCGTTCCGGGGTGGCAGCGATCAGCTTGTCGACCGCCTCATAGACCAGCTGATCGCGCCGGGTGCCGGAAAAAATCCCCGTGCGTGCGCCGGAAGCGGCAAGCCTGCTGCGCAATGTTTCCAGGCGCTTGCCACTACTTTCAGATAGCTCTTCGCCTTTTGCCTGCCTGTAGAGCAGGTCGTAGTACTCTTCAAACTCCGCCTCAACCTCAGGATCGATAGTGGAGCTAAGACCGAAGTGCGCCGAGGTCAGCAGCTGTTCGGCGGTCAGGCCGCTGACCGGGGGGAGATCCTCGACAAATTTGATTTTGCCCTGCAAACGACGTAACACCCGTACCTCATTATCTTTTAAGCCTCGCAGACAGAGCGGCTCGTGCGTGCTACAGATAAACTGCGTTTGCGGGAAGAGGCTGCGCAGGCTTTTGACTATATTCATGCGCCAGCGCGGATGAAGATGGGTTCCCAGCTCATCGATAATCACGATGCCGTTAAAATCTTGTGCGCGCTCAAAGCCAAGGTTCATCGCCGTATTGGCGATATCCATATAGAGAGAAACCATGGATTTAAAGCCGTCGCTGAGCTGGGTAAAGGCAAACTCCTTGCTATCGATAACGAAGCGCACGCCGGTCCGATCGTCGGCTTGGGTGATGCTAAATTTTCGCCGCTTGCCAAAGAGCTGCGACAGGCTATCGGTGCTGTACGCAAGCCGCTGCTCATCCAGTGCCTGAATAGAGTCATTAACGTCGGAGAGCGGTTCAAAGTTATCGAATAGGGAGTCGATAAAGCAGGTGTCTTGTCGCGGGCGTGCCGGATGGCGGGCGTTAGGGTGCAGGCGCGATGCGCCATAGGCGTTGAGAATAATCGCGCTGGCCCGTTTCGCCGAGTCGGAGAATGCTGCGCCATCAGGCGTCAGGGTTAATGTCTGCTCGGGAAACTCGCTGGTGAATTGCAGCTTTATGTAGCCCTCTTTTGCACCGTGACGCAGGAAATCCCGGAAAGAGATATTCAGCGATGCTAGCAGTTCGGTGGCACGCTGCTCACCTGCCAGCAGCAGTGCCGTGAGTTTTAACACCGTGCTTTTGCCGACACCGTTATCGCCGAGCAGCATCAGCCACGCGTCATCATCGTCGCTTAATTCTAACGTGTGCGTACCCGATATTGGCCCGATATCTTTGAGAGTAATGGTCTTAATTTTAGGGCCGTAGAGGCGGATTTCGGTATCCGTTGGGGCGAGGGTTTTGCGTTGATAACCCGCATTTTCCATCTTGCCCCATGTAAACTTAGTAATTAGTTCTCTTGTGAGCGCCAGAAATTGATGGTTGTTCATGCTGAGAAAATTTTTAATCTCGGCCTCGCCCGGCCCAGTATTAAGAAGCTGCGTTAAATAGGCCGCGTGAAGCTTTCGAGCCCTGACTAATTGAGGCCTATTAAGTTTAAGAATATTGATAGTCACCTCTCCGCGCTCGCTTAAAGGTTTAACTATACCATCTGCAATAAAGCTAAGATGATCCCCAATAGGTTCTATAGGATCGCATGGATCTAGCAGCAGTGGATATTCATGCCTCAGTTCATCGCCTGTGGCAAAAACTTCACAAACCTTGTTAGATATAGGAAATTTGTTACGCTTATACTGGTTACACTCAGGACAGCACAAATATAAATTTTCCCAGCTATTTTTAAGCCATAGATAGTGAAGGGGATAAGCTTCGCCGGATTTGACATCAACAAATCCGCTCACGGGTCTAAAATTATCGATATGCATAACAGCATTAGGCAAATGCTGCTCACAATACGCGCATTTATTATCAAACAGGATACCAAGCCATGTTTTATATTTTATTGTATTTTTACGGCTTCGGCTGATAATTTTTTTACGAACTTCATTCACTTTTTCGGGAGAGTATAACTCCTGAGCAACTACATTACTTCGCAAGATATATTCAATATCCTGTTCAACAGTTCGATAGTTATCCCACGGAATACTCAACGCGCTGCGGTCAACAAATATCACCGTTTAATCCCTCAACATTTACTGATGGCGGAAATAAAAAAGCCCTGTCATTCGATGGTACAGGGCTTTTATTGCGTGGGCAATCGCTCTACCAGCCGCAGACGTTGGTCTCTTCGTCGGATTCATAGCCGCGCACGATATTAATCAGATCCTTCACAGTGTCCGCCGCCGTGGTGGCATCCTCTAATTCAGCAAGGCGGGAAAAGTCTTTATCGGCGGATACGCCGTTATTGTTGTTCGTTACCGTCAAAGTAAAACCGTTCTCGCTTTCACTTTTATCTGCCAGCAGGTTGATAAGCTCCGCTACCGCCGTATGGGCGAGAGCCGGTACGTAGAGCGACATCGGCTTCAGATAGGTTTTCTCTGCCGTTGCGTCGCTGCCGCAGTTTGTCACTGTTAAGGCGTAGCCTCTGTTTTCTGTGGTCATGATATCTACCTCAACCTTCAATGAGCACTTTAGGATCGACCCAAAAATCGACGTTAAATACCGTATCGTCCGACAAAGCTTCGATGCGGTGCCACTTCTCTGCTGGAAAGACGCCAAACTGCCCTGCTTCAATGGTCAGGGTCTCTACCGGCTCCGGGCTGGTCTCATCGGCATACCCGTAATAGCGGATAGTGCCCTGCATGACGCAGAGGCGTGGATTAACGCCCTGGCGGGTGCCCGCGTCCAGATGACGTTGCCAGATAGAGGCCGGGGCGGTCTCTTTCGTCCACAGGGGCGTCGAGCGAACGTGAACATAGTGGGTAGGTATGACAATGCGCTGCATGATTCATCCTCTTGTTAAGACATTTTGCGAGAAAAGAATGTTGCAGATCATATACCTGTTCTAAGTGGAATATGAGTCGCCTAAAGGGGTAGCGGAGGGGGTAAAAAAAAGCCCCGCAGTGCGGGGCTGGTTTATCAGGCTTCGATATCGGCCATATCGCCTTTTTCCTGTAGCCAGTTGCGCCGGTCTTCCGAACGCTTCTTGGCCAGCAGCATATCCATGATGGCGTTGGTGCGCTGATCGTCCTCGTCGCTGATGGTGAGCTGCACCAGGCGGCGGGTGTTGGGATCGAGCGTTGTCTCACGCAACTGCATCGGGTTCATCTCCCCCAGCCCTTTAAAGCGCTGAACGTTAGGCTTGCCCTTCTTACGCTTCAGCTGCTCCAGCACGCCCGCCTTCTCCTCTTCGGTCAGGGCATAGTAGACCTCTTTGCCCAGATCGATACGGTAGAGCGGCGGCAGCGCCACGTAGACGTGACCATGCTTCACCAGGGTACGGAAGTGCTTCACAAACAGGGCGCAGAGCAGCGTCGCGATGTGCAGACCATCGGAGTCCGCATCGGCGAGGATGCAAATCTTGCCGTAGCGGAGCTGCGTCAGATCTTCACTGTCTGGATCGATGCCGATGGCCACCGAAATGTCGTGCACCTCCTGCGAGGCCAGCACTTCATCAGAGGAGACCTCCCAGGTGTTGAGGATCTTACCCTTCAGCGGCATGATCGCCTGGAACTCACGGTCACGCGCCTGCTTGGCCGAGCCGCCCGCCGAGTCACCCTCTACCAGGAACAGCTCGGTGCGGTTGAGATCCTGCGCGGTACAGTCCGCCAGCTTGCCGGGCAGCGCCGGGCCGCTGGTGAGCTTTTTACGCACAACCTTCTTCGCCGCCCGCAGACGACGCTGGGCGCTGGAGATAGCCATCTCGGCCAGCATCTCCGCCGCCTGCACGTTCTGGTTCAGCCACAGGCTGAAGGCGTCTTTTACTACGCCGGAAACGAACGCGGCGCACTGACGCGACGACAGACGCTCTTTGGTCTGCCCGGCAAACTGCGGATCCTGCATCTTCACCGACAGCACGTAGGCGCAGCGGTCCCAGATATCCTCTGCCGACAGCTTGACGCCGCGCGGCAGGATATTGCGGTATTCGCAGAACTCACGCATCGCGTCCAGCAGCCCCTGACGCAGGCCGTTGACGTGCGTCCCGCCCTGCATGGTCGGGATCAGGTTAACGTAGCTCTCGGTGAGCAGCTCCCCGCCCTCCGGTAGCCACAGCAGCGCCCAGTCCACCGCCTCGGTATCACCGGCAAAGGCCCCAATAAAGGGCTTCTCCGGCAGCGTCGGCAGGCCGTTAACCGCTTCGGCAAGATAGTCGTTGAGGCCGTCGGCATAGCACCAGCGCTGCTCGCTGTCGTTGACCTTATCCTTAAAGACAATCTCTACGCCGGGGCAGAGCACCGCTTTGGCCTTCAGCACATGGGTCAGGCGCGATACCGAGAAGCGCGGGCTGTCGAAAAAGCTTTCGTCAGGCCAGAAGTGAACGCTGGTTCCGGTGGCGCGCTTCGGCGTGCTGCCTACCACGGAGAGATCTTTCACCTTGTCGCCGTTGGCAAAGGCAATGTTATAGATCTTGCCGTCGCGCTTGACGTTAACTTCTACGCGCTTTGACAGGGCGTTAACCACCGAGATCCCCACGCCGTGCAGGCCGCCGGAGAACTGGTAGTTTTTGTTGGAGAACTTACCGCCCGCGTGCAGGCGGCAGAGGATCAGCTCAACGGCGGGAACGCCCTCTTCCGGGTGGATATCCACCGGCATACCGCGCCCGTCGTCGATGACTTCCAGCGACTGATCGGCGTGCAGGATCACCTCCACGCGTTTGGCGTGTCCGGCCAGCGCTTCATCCACGCTGTTATCGATAACCTCCTGACCAAGATGGTTAGGACGAGTAGTGTCGGTATACATCCCCGGGCGGCGGCGGACCGGCTCAAGCCCGGTTAATACCTCAATGGCATCAGCGTTATAGGATTGCGTCATGGTGTATTCGTAGATAGTGACAGCATCGACCCCTGCGAGGCTCAGTGCAGCCCGAGAAAATCGATAATCTGTGAAAAGTGATCGTCAAAGCCCACAAAGGCATGGTTTCCGTCTTCTTCAACCGTTTGACGGCACGAGGCGTAGTACGCAACGGCCTGACGGTAATCCAGCACTTCATCACCCGTTTGCTGCAGCAGCCAGATTAAATCTGCTGCCTCCAGCGGATCGATCTGCATGGTTTTGAGATCGTAAATATGGCGTGACTCTAGCACATATTGCTGTCCGGTGTAGGGGTTCTCGTTGCGGCCCAGATAATCGGCCAGCAGTTCAAACGGACGCACCGCCGGATTCACCACCACCGCCGGCAGCATAAAGCACTGGGAGAGCCAGGTGGCATAGTAGCCGCCGAGCGAGGAGCCCACTAGCCCCAGCGGCTCGCCGCCGTGCCCCAGCACCAGCGACTCCAGCAGCTCGGCGGCATCCGCCGGATAGGGCGGCAGCTGCGGCACCACCATCTCAATCTGTGGATGGTGCACCGCCAGCCACTGCTGTAGCGCCACCGCCTTTGCCGAGCGTGGTGAGCTGTTAAACCCGTGTAGATAGAGAAGCGTCGCCATCAATAGCCTTCCGATGCCGTGTCCGGACTGAAGCGGCTGCTCTGCAGACGGCTGACTTCGGTATGCAGCGTGCCGTCGGCGTTAAGCTCCAGCCAGCGCCAGCCCGGCGCGATGGTATCCAGGGTAAAGTTGGCGCAGTGCGGCTTAAACTGAACGCAGGTCGACGGCGTCGCCAGCAGACGGCGACCGTTCCAGTCGAGATCCTGCTCCTGATGAATATGGCCGCACAGCAGGTGCCTTACCCGGGGATAGCGCACCAGCACGTTATCCAGCTCCTGCGAGTTACGCAGGCTGTGCTGATCCAACCAGCTGCACCCCGCCGGTAGCGGGTGGTGATGCAGCAGCAGCAGGGTATACCGCTCCGGCACCTCTGCCAGCTTTTTCTCCAGCCACTCTAGCTGAAACTCACTCAGTTCACCGTGTGGAACGCCAAACACCTGGCTGTCGAGCAGCAGTATCTGCCAGCTCTCGCCAGCGAAGACACGCTTGGCACCCGAGATGCCAGCCTCCTGCAGCGCGCTGTACATGGCGGGCTGAAAGTCATGATTGCCGGGCAGCCACACGCAGGGCACGTCGAAGCTGGCGATCCCCTCAGCAAAGTGCTGATAGGCCGCAGCAGAGTGATCCTGTGCCAGGTCGCCGGTAGCGACGATTAAATCGCAGTGACGCTGCTCGGCCCGGATGGCTTCCAATACCGCCTGATAGCTCTCCCAGGTATTGACCCCTAACAACGTTTCATGCTTTTCGGCAAACAGGTGAGTATCGGTTATTTGTAAGATCCTGATGCTGGCCTCACCCGCCAGATTCAGGTTTAACAGGCTTTCCAAATGGTGTCCTTAGGTAGGTTTCACGATGCTAACAAACCGGAATCGCCATTGCTCCATGTGCTAAACAGTACCTAAGCCAGTCGGCCAGAAACTGATTAATTTGATGCTTTTCGTCGCGTTGGTGCAACTTTTTGTTTGGGTAATCATACCGCGCTTTAAAGCGAAAGATCTGCTGGCTTGAACACACTTCAGCGACCATAGCATCGTGATAGAGGCGTACCGTTAACGACGGCATGCTCCAGTAGCTGATCGCCGGTTCTGTCTGCACGATTTCCACCAGCGTAGTGTAGCGGGTTGATTCTGTAATCGTTACTCGGTATTGCGCATTGGCCACCTGATAGCTCACTGTTTCGCCGGGTGCGTCATTGCGTGGCAGCAGGCGGCGTAGCTGGGCGAAGTTGGTTTCGCACAGGCGCATCATTTCAGGAAAGTCAGGTGTATAACGCTTCATTTTTTCCACTCAGTTCTCAACTTTTCGTAGTGCAGCTGCAGCCATTGCAGGGCGATGACCGACGCGGCGTTGTCTATTTTCCCCTCTTCAACCCACTGGTAAGCCTGTTCCCGGCTCACCACATGAACACGAATATCTTCGTTTTCGTCCACCAGGCCATGTATACCTTTGGCCTGCGTGGCATCCACTTCGCCAACCATTAACGATAAGCGCTCGCTGGTGCCGCCAGGGCTGGCCAGATAGCTCATAAACTCTTTTACCCGGCCAACCTGCAGCCCGGCCTCTTCTACGGCTTCGCGGCGGGCCACGTCTTCTACGCTCTCACCCTCTTCGATCATGCCAGCAACCAGCTCCAGCAGCCAGGGGGTTTCACTGGTGTCGTAAGCCGGAATACGGATCTGCTCGATCAGTACCACCTCGTCGCGCGCCAGGTCATAGGGTAGCAAGACGGCGGCATGGCCGCGCTCAAAAATTTCACGCGTCACCTCCCCGCTCATCTCACCGTTAAAAAGCCGATGCCGAAAGCGCCACCGCTTCAGAGAAAAAAAACCGTTATAGAGTGTTTCGCGTGCAATAATTTCTACATCATTTTTAGTGAAAGTTACTGCTGATGGCTCGGGTTTCTTCATGGTTTCATCCTGCTGGCAAATAATGACGAAATTATGGATTTCCAGTCTGTAAGACTGCCGTTTCCCATGCTATATGGTAGATTGGTGCAAATTAACGCCGGATGGCACTTAACGCCAACCTTTTGCAGCGACACTTTCTGCTAGAATCGGCCTTATTTTTTAAATTTCATTAGCGCTAACAAAGCTTCGTAACAAGGAATGCAAATGAAGAAATTGCTCCCCATGCTTATCGGCCTGAGCCTGGCCGCTTTCAGTACGATGAGTCAGGCAGAGAACCTGCTTCAGGTTTATCAGCAAGCGCGTCTCAGCAACCCTGAACTGCGCAGATCTGCCGCGGATCGCGATGCCGCATTTGAGAAAATCAACGAAGCGCGCAGCCCATTACTGCCCCAGCTCGGTTTGGGCGCAGACTACAGCTACAGCAACGGCTTCCGCGACCAGAATGGTCTCAATAGCAACTCTACCAGCGCCTCTTTACAGCTGACCCAGACCCTGTTCGATATGACAAAATGGCGCGCCCTGACCCTGCAAGAGAAATCAGCAGGCATTCAGGATGTGACGTTCCAGACCGATCAGCAGACGCTGATCCTCAATACCGCCACTGCCTATTTTAACGTATTAAGCGCCATCGATGCGCTCTCTTATACCGAAGCGCAGAAACAGGCTATCTATCGCCAGCTGGATCAAACTACCCAGCGTTTCAACGTGGGCCTGGTTGCCATTACCGACGTGCAGAACGCCCGCTCTCAGTACGATACCGTGCTGGCAGACGAAGTGACCGCCCGTAACAACCTGGACAACGCCGTTGAGCAGCTGCGTCAGGTGACCGGCAACTACTATCCGGAGCTGGCGTCGCTGAACGTCGACCGCTTCCAGACCGACAAGCCGCAGCCGGTTAACTCCCTGCTGAAAGAGGCCGAAAGCCGTAACCTCTCCCTGTTACAGGCGCGCCTCTCCCAGGATCTGGCCCGCGAGCAGATTCGCCTGGCGCAGGATGGTCACTTGCCGACCCTGGATTTAACCGCCTCCTCCAGCGTCTCTGACACCTCCTACAGCGGCTCCCGTACCAGCGGTGCTCAGGGCGCGGCCTATGACGACAGCAACATCGGCCAGAACAAGGTCGGCCTGAACTTCTCTCTGCCGCTCTATCAGGGTGGCCTGATAAATTCCCAGGTGAAACAGGCGCAGTACAACTTTGTTGGTGCAAGCGAACAGCTGGAAACCGCACACCGCAGCGTGGTGCAGACTGTACGTTCATCCTATAACAACGTGAACGCCTCCATCAGCAGCATCAACGCCTATAAACAGTCCGTGGTCTCTGCCCAGAGCTCGCTGGATGCAACCGAAGCAGGCTACTCGGTAGGTACCCGTACCATCGTTGACGTGCTGGATGCAACCACCACGCTCTATAACGCCAAGCAGCAGCTCTCCAGCGCGCGTTACAACTACCTGATTAACCAGCTGAACATCAAATCTGCTCTCGGTACGCTGAACGAGCAGGACCTGATGGCTCTGAACGGTGCCCTGGGTAAACCGGTCTCCACCACGCCGGAAGCCGTCGCCCCGTCGACGCCTGACCAGGATGCCCGCGTGCAGAACAGCGCCCCGGACAGCAACGGCAATGGTAATGGTAACGGCCTGCTCAACGCCGCGCTGCCACGTTAAGCTTGCACCTTTGAAATTGCTGTAAAAACGAGATGGGGGCGCCAGCCCCCGTTTCAACGTAAGACAACGTAAAGATCCCTGCTCCAGACCCGCATTCCGCCTCATTGCGCTTCAATTTCGACCACTCATCCTCTATCCTGAACAGTAGCTACCTCGCTTTAACTCTGGGTATTAAAAGAGACATATGAAACGGACAAAAACGATTAATCATGCGACGTTCCGCAAAAGCTGGGGCGCTCGCCATCTGACCCCCGTCGCCTTCGCCCTTACCGCCGCGTTTATGCTAGCGGGCTGCGAACAGAGCGATGAGACGGTATCGATGTATCAAAACGCCGACGACTGCTCCAGTGCCAATCCGGGCAAAAGCGCCGAATGTACTACCGCATACAACAACGCCCTGAAAGAGGCCGAGCGCACCGCGCCGAAATATAAGACGCGTGAAGACTGCGTCGCCGAGTTTGGTGAAGGCCAGTGCCAGCAGGCACCTGCTCAGGCGGGTATGGCACCGGAAAACCAGGCTCAGGCCCAGCAGAGCAGCGGCAGCTTCTGGATGCCGCTGATGGCGGGCTACATGATGGGACGCCTGATGGGCGGCGGTGCGGGCTTCGCCCAGCAGCCGCTGTTTAGCTCGCGTAACCCGGCGAGCCCGGCCTATGGTCAGTACACCGACGCCTCCGGTAAAGGCTACGGTGCAGCCCAGCCGGGCCGTACCGCGACCGTCCCGAAAACTGCGCTGGCCCCGAAACCGGCCACGACCTCTACGGTCACGCGCGGCGGCTTTGGTGAGTCGGTTGCTAAACAGTCCACTATGCAGCGTAGCGCCGCCGGCACCTCCTCTTCACGCTCAATGGGTGGCTAAGCCTCATGGAACGAGTCACTATTGACGAGCGCCCGGACTGGCGCGAAAAAGCGACCGAGTACGGTTTTAATTTTCACACCATGTACGGTGAGCCGTACTGGTGTGAAGAGGCCTACTACAAATTCAGCCTTGCGCAGATCGAGAAGCTTGAAGAAGTTACCGCCGAGCTGCATCAGATGTGCCTGAAGGTAGTGGAGAAGGTCGTTGCCAGCGATGAGCTGATGGCCAAATTCCGCATTCCGAAACACACCTGGAGCTTTGTGCGCCAGGCGTGGCAGACGCAGCAGCCATCGCTCTATTCCCGCCTCGATCTGGCATGGGACGGCGTAGGTGAACCCAAGCTGCTGGAGAACAACGCCGATACCCCGACCTCGCTGTATGAAGCCGCGTTCTTCCAGTGGATCTGGCTGGAAGACCAGCAGAACGCCGGCAAGCTGCCACCACAGAGCGATCAGTTTAACAGTCTGCAGGAGAAGCTCATCGAGCGCTTCGGCGAGCTGCGCGAGCAGTACGGCTTTAACCTGCTGCATCTGGCCTGCTGCCGCGACACCGTTGAAGATCGCGGCACGGTGCAGTATCTGCAGGACTGCGCCGCCGAAGCGGGCGTCGCCAGCGAGTTTCTCTACATCGAAGATATTGGGCTGGGTGAAAAAGGCCAGTTCACCGATCTTCAGGATCAGGTGATCAGCAACCTGTTCAAGCTCTACCCGTGGGAGTACATGCTGCGTGAGATCTTCTCTACCAAGCTGGAAGATGCTGGCGTGCGCTGGCTGGAGCCGGCCTGGAAGAGCATTATCTCTAACAAAGCGCTGCTGCCGATGCTGTGGGAGATGTTCCCGGATCATCCGAACCTGCTGCCTGCTTACTTTGCCGAAGATGACCATCCGCCGCTGGAAAAATACGTTGTTAAACCGATCTTCTCGCGGGAAGGCGCTAACGTCTCTATCGTGGAAAACGGTCAGACTATCGAGCAGGTAGAGGGTCCCTACGGTGAAGAGGGCATGATCGTCCAGCAGTTCTATCCGCTACCTAAGTTTGGTGACAGCTACGTGCTGATCGGCAGCTGGCTAATCAACGATCAACCTGCCGGGATTGGTATTCGTGAGGATCGGGCGTTGATCACCCAGGATCTCTCCCGCTTCTATCCGCACATTTTCGTCGAGTAGCTGTACCTCGTAGGCCCGGTAAGCGTAGTGCCGCCGGGCGTTTAGTTTATTAGCCCACTTGCACCGACAGCATGCTGATGCTGCCCATCTCCATCCCCTCTACCGGGATTGTCATCGGTTCTGCGCCGTCCCATGCGCCGAGCACGTAGAGCAGCGGCAGGAAATGCTCCGGCGTCGGGTTCGACAGCGAGCCACCCTCGTGCTGCAGATAGTTCACCAGCGGATGCTGCTCAACCGGCCCCTGCCAGGTGAGGTTAGCCTTCACGTAATCATTAAACGATTCCGCCCACGCGTAGGGCGTGCTCTCGCCGTGCCAGCGCGCGGTACGCAGGTTATGCACCACGTTGCCGCTCGCCACCAGCATAATGCCTTCATCGCGGAGCGTCGCCAGCCTGCGGCCCATCTCATAGTGCCAGGCGGCGGGTTTGGTGCTGTCCACGCTCAACTGCACCATAGGGATGTCGGCGTCCGGGTACATCTTGATCAGCACGCCCCAGGAGCCGTGGTCAAACCCCCACGCCTCTTTGTCCAGCGCAACCGGGACCGGTGCCAGCAGATCCACCAGCCGCTGTGCCAGCTCAGGCGAGCCAGGTGCGGGATAGTGCGTGTCAAAGAGCGCCTGCGGGAAGCCGCCAAAGTCATGAATCGTCTTCGGGGTTTCCATTGCCGTCACGCCGGTGCCACGGGTAAACCAGTGGGCGGAGATCACCACAATCGCCTTTGGACGCGGCAGCGTCTGCCCCAGCTTGCCCCAGGCACGGGTATAGATATTATCTTCCAGCACGTTCATCGGGCTGCCGTGGCCCAGAAACAGCGCTGGCATACGAGACGCAGACATGATGATATCCTCAGAAAAAGTGTCATTTTGATAGAAGCAGAGTACGCTTTTCTCGTAGAGGATGAACTCAGATAAGCGTGATGAAGATCATCAGATAATTTGAATGTAAGAAATGCGTAAAGAGTGACTTACCCTCTCGCCTTACGGAGCAGTGTTAAATAATATTAATGAGAATCATTATCACAAGGAGTTCTGAATGTCGGTCCCGTTGATTCTGACCTTATTAGCCGGTGCGGCCACCTTCATTGGCGCGATCCTCGGCGTGCTTGGGCAGAAGCCTTCCAACCGCGTACTGGCCTTTTCGCTGGGATTTGCCGCCGGGATTATGCTGCTGATCTCGCTAATGGAGATGCTCCCCGCCGCGCTCGGTACGGAAGGGATGTCGCCGGTGCTTGGCTACGGCATGTTTATCGTCGGCCTGCTGGGCTACTACGGCCTCGATCGTCTGCTGCCGCATGCCCATGCGCAGGATCTTATGCGCGCCAGCAGCAAAACGATGCCGAGCAATATCAAGCGTACGGCGATCCTGTTGACCCTTGGCATTAGCCTGCACAACTTTCCCGAAGGCGTGGCCACCTACGTGACGGCCAGCAGCAACCTTGAGCTGGGGCTGGGGATCGCCCTGGCGGTAGCGCTGCACAACATTCCCGAAGGGCTGGCGGTGGCAGCGCCGGTCTATGCCGCCACGGGCTCAAAGCGTAAAGCGGTAATGTGGGCGGGGATCTCAGGCCTGGCGGAAATTCTCGGCGGCGTGCTGGCGTGGCTGATCCTCGGCAGCCTGGTTTCGCCGGTGGTGATGGCGGCGATCATGGCGGCGGTGGCCGGGATCATGGTGGCATTATCGGTAGATGAGCTGATGCCGCTGGCGAAAGAGATCGATCCCAACAACAACCCGAGCTACGGCGTACTGTGCGGTATGTCGGTGATGGGGCTGAGCCTGGTGCTGCTGCAAAGCATCGGCTTTGCGGGCTAATCAGACGAAACATCAGAAACAACAAAGCCGGGCATGCCCGGCTTTGCTTTATATAACGCTAGCGCTTAGCTGGCTTTACGTTCCTGCTCGCGGCGGTAGGCCACCAGATCTTCAATGGTCACAACGGCCATATCATGGGCTTTCGCAAATTCGATGCACTCCGGCGCGCGTGCCATAGAGCCATCATCGTTGGTCAGCTCACAGAGCACACCCGCAGGCTTGAAGCCCGCCAGCGTCACGAGGTCAATGGTTGCCTCGGTGTGGCCGCCGCGGGTCAGCACCCCACCCGGCTGCGCGCGCAGCGGGAAGACGTGGCCTGGACGGTTAAGATCGGACGGCTTAGCACCGTCGGCAATGGCGGCACGCACGGTGGTCACGCGGTCAGCAGCGGATACGCCGGTGGTCACGCCGGTAGCGGCTTCGATGGTCACGGTAAAACCGGTGCCGTAGGCGCTGGTGTTGTTCTCCACCATCATCGGCAGATCGAGCTGTTTACGACCTTCTTCGGTCAGGCAGAGGCAGACAATGCCGCTGCCGTGACGAATAGTCAGCGCCATCTGCTCAACGGTCATGGTTTCTGCGGCGAAGATCATATCGCCTTCGTTTTCACGATCCTCGTCGTCGAGCACCATGACTCCGCGCCCGTTGCGCAGTGCGTCTAAAGCGTGTTCCACACGTTCGAATGGCGTGCCAAAAGAGGAAAGCAGCGTCTGATTCATGGTAATAAAAACCTCATTAAAATTATGGTTACCAGAATCAGGGCAGTCTTAGGAGTACCGCAAGCGGCAAAAAAATAACGTGAGCGGGCACAAACCCGACTGGATCGTTACTCTCTCCCATCCGGACTTTAACCGTCGGCCCCGGAATTACACCGGATCTGCTGACCTTCATGCATGACGTGATGCCGTGCGTGAAGCGCTCGCGGGCTTTCAGCGTAGGCTGATTTACCGCCGGTGGGGAATTTCGCCCCGCCCTGAGAATAAGCGGATTAACTATAACGCTATTGATTATCTCCGGCAATCCATTCACCGACACAATTGTGCTTTCATAGGGCATAATCCACGTTACACTAAATCACGCTACACTAATGTTAATACTTACCAGTTCAGGGAAACTACTATGATTGACCCGAAAAAAATTGAACAGATCGCCCGCCAGGTTCATGAATCTATGCCAAAAGGCATTCGTGATTTCGGCGAGGATGTAGAGAAGAAGATCCGCCAGACGCTGCAATCCCAGTTGGCGCGACTCGACCTGGTGAGCCGTGAAGAGTTTGATGTTCAGACGCAGGTTCTGCTGCGCACCCGTGAGAAACTGACTGCACTTGAGCAGCGGATCAGCGATCTGGAGAACCGCCCGGCCACCGCGTCGGCTGAACCCACTCAGGCGCAGGATCTGCCGAGCGAAGTAAAACCCGCACCGGCTATTCCGCCAGTGGAGAATATTGACTGACCCTGTAGTCGGTATTGCCCGGTGGCGCTAACGCTTACCGGGCCTACCGGATCAGTTTTTCTGGATCTTCTTGATGATGTTGGTGGTTGAGCAGCCATCTTCGAAGTTGAGCACCTGCACGTCACCGCCGTTAGCCCACACCTCTTTGCTGCCCGCAATATCTTCCGGCTTGTAGTCACCGCCTTTCACCAGCAGATCCGGCAGGATCCCGGCGATCAGGCGCTGCGGCGTATCCTCTTCGAACGACACCACCCAGTCCACGGCCTCCAGCGCGCCGAGCACGATCATGCGCTGCTCAAGCGGGTTAACCGGACGGGTAGGCCCTTTCAGGCGGCTGGTCGAGGCATCGCTGTTCACCGCCACGATCAGGCGATCGCCGAGTTTGCGGGCGTTAGCCAGGTAGGAGACGTGGCCCGCGTGCAGAATATCGAACACGCCGTTGGTCATCACCACCTTCTCGCCACGCTTGCGCGCAGCCGCCACCGCCTGCTTCAGCTCCTCTTCGTTCATTACGCCGAAGCCGGTTTCTGAACGACCACGTACGGCATTCTCCAGCTCAATCGGCGAAACGGTTGAGGTACCGAGCTTGCCGACCACGACACCCGCCGCGGCGTTTGCAAAGTAGCAGGCCTCTTCCAGCGAGTTGCCCGCCGCCAGCGTTGCTGCCAGCACGCCAATGACCGTGTCGCCCGCGCCGGTCACGTCATAGACCTCCTGCGCCTGGGTCGGCATATGCAGCGGCGCTTTGCCCGGCTGCAGCAGGGTCATGCCCTGTTCGGAGCGGGTCACCAGCAGCGCGGAGAGATCGAAATCGGCGATCAGCTTCATGCCACGCTCAACGATCTCCGCTTCGTTTTTACACTTCCCGGCCACCGCCTCGAACTCGGAGAGGTTCGGCGTCAGCAGGGTTGCGCCACGATAGCGCTCGAAATCGTTGCCTTTTGGATCGATAAGCACCGGCACGTTGGCTTTACGCGCCAGGGCGATCATCTGCTGAACGCTGGCCAGCGCGCCCTTGCCGTAATCGGAGAGGATCAAAGCGCCGATACAGCCCAGCGCCTGGCTAATGCGATCGTGCAGCGGCTCGGGGTCCACGCCCTCAAACCCCTCTTCAAAGTCGAGGCGGATCAGCTGCTGGTTACGCGACAGCACGCGCAGCTTGGTGATAGTAGGATGGGTCGGAACGGAGACGAAATCGCACTTAACGTTGACGTCGGCCAGCGTTTTGCTCAGCGCGCGCGCGGCGTCATCGATGCCGGTCAGGCCAACCAGACGCGAATGAGCACCGAGAGAGGCAATGTTCATCGCCACGTTCGCCGCGCCGCCAGGCCGCTCTTCAACCGCATCGACCTTGACCACCGGTACAGGCGCTTCCGGTGAGATACGGCTGGTCGGGCCATACCAGTAGCGATCTAACATCACGTCACCGACGACCATCACCCCTGCACGTTCAAACTCTGGCAGCGTTACTTTCATTCCTGTCCCCTCGAAATGCAAAATTTGCGCGCGATAATATCATACTTAATTTTGCGCGCACGGTTTTAGCAGCCACTTCTGCCAGCTGGCGCTGACCTGTCCACGCTCTTCGGCAAACTCCGTTTCCGGCACGTGGCCAGGCTGCTCCTGCAGCGCCAGATGGTGCAGTGCATCGCGTAGCGTGGTATAGGCGTGGGTCAGCGCCTGCGCCTCCTGCTCATCCATAATGTCGTTCTGCGCCAGCAGTTCGAGAATACGCACGTTATCAGACCAGCGCGTCAGCTTTGGCTTCTGGTGCGCGTGGCCCAGCACCAGATACTGGGCGATAAACTCAATATCGGTAATGCCGCCCGCGTCGGCCTTGAGGTCGAAACGCTCCCGGTGCTTGTTGCCAAGATGGGCGCGCATCTTCTCGCGCATCTCCCGCACCTCGGTTTGCAGTTTCTCCCCGTCGCGGGGGGTCATCAGAATGGTGCGGCGGATCTCATCGAAGCGGGATTTCAGCTGTGGATCGCCGTATACCACCCTGGCGCGAACCAGCGCCTGGTGCTCCCACGTCCACGCCTCATTCTGCTGATAGTCCGCAAACGCATCGGCGGTGGTGACCAGCATCCCTGCCGCGCCAGAGGGCCGCAGGCGGGCGTCCACCTCGTAGAGAATGCCCGACGAGGTGCGAGTGCTGAAGAGGTGCATAATGCGCTGGGCAAGGCGCAGGTAGAACTGGCGGCCATCGATCTCCCGCTCGCCGTCGGTCATCACGTCTGCCGGACAGTCGTGCAGAAAGACCAGATCGAGATCGGAGCTGTAACCCAGCTCCCAGCCGCCGAGCTTGCCGTAGCCCACCACCGCAAAGCCGCGACCCTCCCGATCGCGCAGGTGCTTTGGCTGACCAAAGCGCGCCACCATCTGGGTCCAGGCCTGCTGGACTACCGCGTCGATCATCGCCTCCGCCAGCCACGTTAAGTGATCGCTCACTTTCATCACCGGCAGGGTACCGGCAATATCCGCCGCCGCCACGCGCAGCAGCTGCGCCTGCTTGAACTGGCGCAGGGCCTCCAGCTGCTGCTCTTCGTCCTCCTCCGGCACGCGGAGCAGATACTGGCGCAGCTCGTCCCGGTAGGCGTCCATCGCCGTCGGCTGGTAGAGCGTACTGGGATCCAGCAGCTCATCCAGCAGCAGCGGATAGCGCGCCAGCTGGCTGGCGACCATTGGCGAGGCGGCACAGAGGGAGATCAGGTGCTTGAGCGCGCCGGGAAACTCGCTCAGCAGCTCAATATAGGTGGTGCGCGTGACAATTCCGCTCAGGAGCGGCATCAGCCGCGCCAGCGGCACCGGCGCGTCGGCACGGGGGCAGACCTGGCTGAGCAGATGCGGCATCAGGTGATCGAGCACCTGGCGACCGCGCGGGCCAATGGTCCTGCGCGTCAGCTCCCGACGAAAATCGGCGATCAGCGCTACCACCCGGATACGATCGCCATCCGCAAGATGCGCCAGCACCGGCGTGGCGTCATCGTCTTCCAGCGTGTCCTGCCACAGCTCGCGCCACTGCTCCGACAGCTGCTCGTCCTGGGTGTCGGTATCGTCATCGCCAATCAGCTCGTTAAAGATACGCCGCACGGCAGCCATGTGCTGATCCAGGGTGTCGCTAAGCGCTTGCCAGTCGGCGACGCCCATTCCCCAGGCCAGCCGGGCACGGTTAAGCTCATCCCCCGGCAGGGTCTGGGTCTGTTCGTCGTTGATGCTTTGCAGGAGATTCTCCAGCCGACGCAGCCAGAGGTAGGCTTCCCGCAGCGTGTCGGCATCTCCGGCAGGCAGAAGATGCAGCTGATCGATGGCGATCAGCGTCGGCAGCAGCGAGCGCTGCTGGAGCGACGGCTCGCGGCCGCCACGGATCAGCTGGAACACCTGGACGATAAACTCCACCTCGCGGATGCCGCCTGCTCCCAGCTTGATGTTGTCTTTCAATCCGCGTCGCCGTACTTCGCGGGCAATCATGCTCTTCATGTTGCGCAGCGACTGGATGACGCTGAAATCGATATAGCGACGGAAAATAAAGGGACGCAGCATGGCCCGCAGCTCGGTAGCGTAGACGCCGTCGTTGTCGCCCATGATCCGCGCCTTAACCATCGCGTAGCGCTCCCAGTCGCGCCCCTGCTCCTGGTAATAATCCTCCAGTGCCGCAAAGCTCAGCACCAGCGGGCCGCTGTCGCCAAAGGGACGCAGACGCATATCCACCCGGTAGACAAAGCCGTCCTGAGTGGGCTGGTCGAGCACCTTGATCAGCCGCTGTCCGAGGCGAGTGAAGAACTGGGCGTTGTCCAGCTCGCGACGCCCGCCGCGGGTTGCCCCGTTCTCCGGCCAGGAGAAGATGAGATCGATATCCGAAGAGAAGTTCAGCTCGTTCCCCCCCAGCTTGCCCATGCCGAGGATCAGCAGCGGCTGCGGCGTGCCGTCAGCGCTACACGGCGTGCCCCACTCCCGACAGCAGGCGGCGTAAAGCCAGTCGCGGGCGCTGACGATCAGGGTCTCCGCCAGGGCGCTAAGCTGCTGAAGCGTGCTCTCTTCGGTTACCAGCCGCAGGGCCTGGGCCCAGGCGATGCGTACCATAATGCGGCGGCGGAACAGGCGCAGCTCGCGCATCAGCGACGCTTCGTCACTGACCTCCGCCAGCGCCGCCTTGATCCAGGCAGGATAGTTCTGCCACTCCTCCGCCTGCGGCGGCTCGCTCTCCAGCGCCGTCAGCCACTCGGGGTGCGCGGCAATGCTTGCCTGCACAAAGTCACTAAAAGTGAGCACTGACTTCGCCTCTGCGCTGAGCGTTGAGGCGGAGAGTGTATCCGGCAGACGTTCGATAAGCGTCTGCCAGTGCTGCTGAAGCGGCGTAGAGAGCGGCATCATGAGGGAGATCCTTTGCCTGAGTTAGCGTTTTCCGCTGTGCAGCCAGAACGGCTCCTGCACAATGGCTTCGTTACGGAAATGTTCGATTTCAATGCGCTGGCGAGTTTTGATGGCGTGCTGCAAGCCCTGCCAGTTCTCCAGCCATGCTCTGGCGCGGACGCCGTCGTAGTAGCCCGCCAGCAGCAGCATACTGTCGATGTCGCGCGCCAGGCGCGGGAGCTGATCCTGGTACTTATCCATCAGCGGCTGGGCAAAGTTACGTTTCAGCTCGGCGGCATGCCGGGACAGGTTGATGTCGGCAAAACGCTTAAACGAGTCGTTGATTTTGGCCTGCGCCTTGTCATCAAGGAACGTCCGCCAGGCGCGCGTCACCAGCCACTCGGTCAGGGCCAGCTTCGCCGCGGCGATCTCCGGGCTGTACACCGCCGTCACGGCGGAGACGGCAGTGGTCAGGGTCGCCTCGGATTGAATCAGCAGATCGCGTAAGCGAGCGCTCGCTTTTCGCGGCACAATGCCGCCAAACAGCATCAGGGTGTGGCGCACCAGCGCGATAGCCGCCAGGGTCTCCGCCTGCGCTTTTTTCTCACCGCGGACCCACAGCTCTTCGTGGTACTGCCACTGGGAGAGCGCCAGCTCCAGCGCCGCCTCCAGCCCCTGCTCCACGCTCGCCTTCGGCGCAACGGTCAGGATCTCCGTGGCCCGCAGCGGACGCGGCGGATTGCCTTTCGCCAGATGGTAGCCACGGGCCGCCTTGCTCAGGCTGCCCTGGCGCAGGCCGGTCTGGGTCACCAGCTGGCGCGCCAGCTTTAACACGTCCTCCGCCGCGCCGCTCAGCAACTCCAGCTCCAGTTCGCAGATCGGTTCAGCCAGTTCGCCCGCCTTCACTTCCCCGAGATCCAGCGCAATCTCAATCCGGCTGTCGCCAACGTTAATCAGCCACTTCTCACGATCGAAGTGGGTGCTGAACAGCGGGCTGACGCGCTCGGCAAGATCCGCTGGCAGGCCCCCCTCCGGCCAGGCCTCGGCCGGGAAGCGGCTGAGATCCAGCTCCGGCTTATCGATGGCAACGTTGTACTCTGGACGCTGATGCAGCCCGCCCACGGTGCGGCCGGCGGTTTTGATCGTCATCTCATAGCGATCCTGTGCGCCACGAATGCGCAAGCCCATGTCGTGGCTACGCAGCCAGCTATCCGCCGTCTCGTAGTAGATATTGAGCAGGGTCGCAGGCGCAACGTGCTCATCCGTCAGGGTATGAAGATGGCTGCGCAGGGCATCCACGCGGGATGGGTCAACGATAAATTTCAGTTCGATCTCTTGAGTCATGGCCTTGTACTTATGGTTATGTCACATCAGTGAAATTTTCGGCGAACTTACGCCCTTGATGTTTGTCAGTAGATAGTATTTTGCGCCAAATTTCCACGGTGCGGATCGTTTGCGACCCAGATGATTCTGATTGATACCGAATCCTTTGCGTCGTCAGACTGATGCCACTACTATCGTTCCACTTTTTTTATGACAACAAATGACTGCTGATGCCTAAATTACGCCTGACTGGACTGTTTTTACTTGTATGCGTTTCTGCCGTGGCCCATGCCGAAGAAAAGCGTTACGTTTCGGATGAACTGAATACCTGGGTTCGTAGCGGCCCGGGGGATCACTATCGCCTCGTGGGTACGGTTAACGCGGGTGAAGAGGTTGCACTGCTGCAAACCAACGGGGACTCAAACTACGGTCAGGTGCGTGACAGCAGCGGTCGTACCGCATGGATCCCGTTGAAGGAGTTGAGCAGCGAGCCAAGCCTGCGCACCCGCGTGCCGGATCTGGAGAACCAGGTTAAGACCCTGACCGATAAGCTGACCAATATCGATAATACCTGGAACCAGCGCACCGCCGATATGCAGCAGAAGGTCGCCCAGAGCGACAGCGTGATCAACGGCCTGAAAGAAGAGAACCAGCAGCTTAAAAATCAGCTGATCGTCGCACAGAAGAAGGTGAGTGCCGCGAACCTGCAGCTGGACGACAAGCAGCGCACCATCATTATGCAGTGGTTTATGTACGGCGGCGGCGTGCTCGGCGCAGGGCTGTTCCTGGGTCTGGTACTGCCGCACATCATCCCTAGCCGCAAGCGTAAAGACCGCTGGATGAGCTGAACCAGATTAGCCATTTTCTCTACACTTAACGTATCATCAGTTAAAAGTATGTTAGGAGAGTGGCGTAGTGAAGAGTTATCTGGTCGGTGGTGCTGTTCGGGATGCGTTGTTAGGGCTACCGGTTAAAGATAAAGACTGGGTGGTTGTGGGTACGACCCCGCAGGAGATGCTGGACGCGGGCTACCAGCAGGTTGGCCGCGATTTCCCGGTGTTCCTCCACCCCAAAAGCCGGGAGGAGTACGCCCTGGCGCGTACCGAACGGAAATCCGGCTTTGGCTATACCGGCTTCTCCTGCTATGCCGCGCCCGACGTCACCCTGGAGCAGGATCTGCTTCGCCGCGACCTCACCGTTAACGCCCTGGCTCAGGACGCGGACGGCAAGATTATCGATCCCTATAATGGCCTGGCGGATCTCAAGAGCCGTACCCTGCGCCATGTCTCTCCCGCCTTTGGGGAAGATCCCCTGCGCGTGCTGCGCGTGGCGCGCTTTGCCGCCCGCTATGCCCATCTCAGCTTCCGTATTGCCGACGAAACCATGGCGCTTATGCGCGAGATGACCGCCGCCGGCGAGCTGGAACACCTGACGCCGGAGCGTGTCTGGAAAGAGACGGAAAACGCCCTCGCCAGCCGTAATCCGCAGGTCTACTTTATGACGCTGCGCGAGTGCGGCGCGCTAAAGGTGCTGTTCCCTGAGCTCGATGTTCTGTTTGGCATCCCTGCCCCGGCAAAGTGGCACCCGGAGATCGATACCGGCATCCACGTGCTGATGACGGTATCGATGGCGGCGATGCTCAGCCCGGATATCGACGTACGCTTCGCCACGCTGTGCCACGATCTCGGCAAGGGGCTGACCCCACCGGCGCTGTGGCCGCGCCACCACGGGCACGGCCTGGCAGGCGTCAAGCTGGTCGCCAACCTGTGCGAACGCCTACGCGTGCCTAACGAGCTGCGCGATCTGGCCAAGCTGGTGGCGGAGTACCACGATCTGATCCACACCTTCCCGATCCTGAAACCGCAGATCATTGTGAAGCTGTTCGATGCTATCGACGCCTGGCGTAAGCCCCAGCGCGTGGAGCAGATTGCCCTGACCAGCGAAGCCGACGTACGCGGCCGCACTCATTTTGAGGCCAAAGACTATCCGCAGGGACGACTGCTGCGCGAGGCGTGGGAGGTGGCGAAGGCGGTCTCGACCAAAGAGGTGGTGGCAGCAGGGTTTAAGGGGGCTGAGATCCGCGAGGAGCTGACCCAGCGGCGAATTGATGCGGTAGCGAAATGGAAAGCGGCACGCTGCCCTCAGCCACAGGCATGAGGGCAGCCGCCTGAACGCTTAGAAGAAGACGACGTAGACCGCCGCCGCCACAATAAAGCGGTAGATAGCGAACGGAATAAACGAGATCCGCTTAATCAATTGCAGGAAGGTTTTGATCGCCACCAGCGCCACGATGAAGGCGGTGATAAAGCCAACGGCAAACATCGGGATATCGGCAGTGGTCAGGAAGTGGTAGCTCTTATAGAGATCCAGCGCGGTTGCGCCCATCATCATTGGCACGGCCAACAGGAACGAGAACTCTGATGCGGCATAGCGGCTAACGCCCATTAACATGCCCCCGGAGATGGTCGCGCCGGAGCGGGAGAAACCCGGCCACAGCGCCAGACACTGGAAGCAGCCAATCATAAAGGCCTGACGATAGGTCATATCATCCAGACCCGGTGCGCGCGGGATCTTCGGCTTCAGGCACTCGGCGGCAATCAGCAGTAAGCCCCCAACCACCAGGGCGTACATGACGTTGATGGGGTTGAACAGGCTCTTGATCATGTCATGGAAAACCAGCCCCAGCACCACCGCCGGGATCATCCCCAGCAGGATATGGATCAGCGTCAAGCGCCCTTTGCCTTCGCCCTCGTGCGGCGGATGGCCAAAGTGGATGCCGATCAGGCCAAACAGGCGACGCCAGAACATCACCACCACCGCCAGGATCGAGCCCAGCTGGATCACCACCTCAAAGGTTTTGGCGGTATCACCTTCGAACCCCAGCAGGTGACCGACGATGATCATGTGCCCAGTACTGGAGACCGGTAAAAACTCAGTTAACCCTTCGACGACGCCCAGAATGGCCGCCACCAGAAGAGTGTGCATATCACTCATCACTTAAACCCCTAAAAGATATAAAAAAACGGCTTCTACATCCGCAAGCCGTGAAAAGGCACGCAGGTAAGACCCATATAGTGCCGTTTGGTTTAATAATTATAAATTTAAATGTTTTCTTTCAGACTATTGCCACGCTCAATAATAACCCCGACGTTAGCCGCCCGAGCCACCGCCCCTGGCTTGCTGACCTTGATCCGCAGCCAGGGCGAGTTGAACCGGCTCAGCAGCAGATCCGCCACCTCTTCCGCCACCCGCTCCACCAGCGCAAAACGCTGTCCTTCCACGTGCCCTACCACCGCATCGGCAATGTCGGCATAGCTCAGACAGTCGTTAACGTCATCGCTTTTCGCCGCCGCCCGGTTGTCCCACGCCATTTCGATATCGAACACCAGCTTCTGCTCGATCGTCTGCTCCCAGTCGTAAACACCGATCGTGGTGATTACCGAAAGTTGCTCTATAAATACAATGTCCATCACGCACCGCCCGCTTTTTGGCTAACCTGGATACCACTTTCAAAAAATTATGCGTATTATCCACGGATGCTGAGAATAAAACGACATTTTCAAAACGGAACAGCGTTATGAGTGCAATCGCGCCTGGAATGATCCTCCTCGCGTACCTTTGCGGCTCAATCTCCAGCGCCATTCTGGTCTGCCGCATCGCGGGTCTGCCCGATCCTCGCGAGAGTGGCTCCGGCAATCCCGGAGCGACCAATGTCCTGCGAATTGGCGGCAAGGGTGCAGCCGTAGCGGTACTGATTTTTGACGTGCTGAAAGGCATGCTGCCGGTGTGGGGAGCTTACGCGCTGGGCGTCACGCCGTTCTGGCTGGGGCTGATTGCTATCGCCGCCTGCCTGGGCCACATCTGGCCGGTATTCTTTGGTTTTAAAGGCGGCAAAGGCGTTGCCACCGCGTTTGGCGCGATTGCGCCGATTGGCTGGGATCTTACCGGAGTGATGGCCGGGACCTGGCTGCTAACCATTCTACTGAGCGGCTACTCGTCGCTGGGGGCGATTATCAGTGCGCTGATCGCCCCGTTCTACGTCTGGTGGTTCAAGCCGCAGTTTACTTTCCCGGTCTCGATGCTCTCCTGCCTGATCCTGCTCCGTCATCACGACAATATCCAGCGCCTGTGGCGTCATCAGGAAACCAAAATCTGGAGCAAGCTGAAGAAAAAGCGCGAGAAAGACAGGGAAATAAAAGAGGAAGAGTAGGCCCGGCAGGCGGTCCGCCGGGCTAACAGGCAATTATGCCGCAGGCAGCTCCGCCAGCGGCCAGCGCGGACGCACGGTCACGCTGAGATCCGCCAGGCTACCCGCTTTCAGGCGCACCATACCCGCATAGGCGATCATCGCCCCGTTATCGGTACAGAACTCCGGACGCGCATAGAACACTTCACCCCGACGCTTCTGCATCATCTCTGCCAGCTTCGCCCGCAGCGTGCGGTTAGCGCTGACGCCGCCCGCCATTACGAGGCGCGTAAAGCCGGTCTGATCCAGCGCGCGCTTGCACTTGATCATCAGCGTATCCACCACCGCATCCTCAAAGGCGCGGGCGATATCCGCTCGGGTCTGATCGTCACTGCCGTTGTTACGAATGGTGTTGGCGGCAAAGGTCTTGAGGCCAGAGAAGCTAAAGTCCAGCCCTGGACGATCAGTCATCGGGCGCGGGAAGACAAAGCGCCCTTCCGTGCCGTTGGCGGCCATCTTCGACAGCATTGGCCCGCCGGGATAGTCCAGCCCCAGCAGCTTCGCCGTCTTATCAAAGGCTTCGCCCGCGGCATCGTCAATGGATTCGCCCAGCAGTGCGTACTCGCCGATACCGGTCACGCCGATCAGCTGGGTGTGGCCGCCGGAGACCAGCAGTGCCACAAACGGAAACTCGGGCGGGTTCTCTTCCAGCATGGGTGCCAGCAGGTGGCCTTCCATGTGATGAACCGCGATGGCCGGCACGTTCCAGGCGAACGCCAGCGAGCGCCCTACCGTGGCCCCCACCAGCAGCGCCCCCACCAGGCCAGGGCCTGCGGTGTAGGCGACGGCGTCAATATCGCTGGCGGCCAGATTCGCCTCTTTCAGCGCAGCCTGGATCAGCGGCACGGTTTTGCGCACGTGATCGCGGGAGGCCAGCTCCGGCACCACGCCGCCGTAGTCAGCGTGCAGTTTCACCTGACTATACAATTGGTTGGCTAAAAGCCCGTTTTCATCGTCGTAGATGGCGATGCCGGTTTCATCGCAGGATGTTTCAATTCCCAGTACACGCATGGCTATTCTTTACCTCTTTGCAATACCGCGCAGTGTAGGGTCCCGGACGGTGGTTGTAAAACTATTGTTCAACCCAGGCACAGAGGTCGTGTATACTCCCCCTCCTTATGAGAGCGCCCTTGTAAAAAGGGCTGCGGTGCTTTACAAAGCAGCAGCATTTGCAGTAAAATTCCGCACCATTTTGAAATAAGCTGGCGTTGATGCCAGCGGCAAACCGAATTAATCAAAGGTGAGAGGCACATGCCGGTAATTAAAGTACGTGAAAACGAGCCGTTCGACGTAGCTCTGCGTCGCTTCAAGCGTTCCTGTGAGAAAGCAGGTGTTCTGGCGGAAGTTCGTCGTCGTGAGTTCTATGAAAAACCGACTACCGAACGTAAACGCGCCAAAGCTTCTGCTGTGAAACGTCACGCGAAGAAACTGGCTCGCGAAAACGCACGCCGTACTCGTCTGTACTAATTAGCTGAGGGTGTTGACCCTCAGTTTACAGGCAGAGTTGTAGTTGTAAGGCCGTGCTTCCGAAAGGAATGCGCGGCTTATTTTCGTTTATAATCTGACATACCTTAACGCATCACGCTAAAGGTAGACGGGGCCTATGGCTGGACGAATCCCACGCGTTTTTATTAATGACCTGCTGGCACGCACCGACATCATCGATCTTATCGATGCGCGAGTGAAGCTAAAAAAGCAGGGCAAGAATTATCATGCGTGCTGTCCGTTCCATAACGAAAAAACCCCCTCTTTCACCGTAAACGGTGAGAAACAGTTTTACCACTGCTTCGGCTGCGGCGCCCACGGCAACGCTATCGACTTCCTGATGAACTACGACAAGCTCGAGTTCGTCGAGACGGTTGAAGAGCTGGCGGCGATGCACAACCTCGACGTGCCGTATGAAGCGGGCAATGGCCCAAGCCAGATTGAGCGCCACCAGCGCCAGACGCTCTACCAGTTGATGGACGGGCTAAGCGCCTTTTATCAGCAATCTCTGAACCAGCCAGCGGCTGAACCTGCGCGCCAGTATCTGGCCCAGCGCGGCTTAAGCAGCGAGGTGATTTCACGCTTCGCCATTGGCTATGCTCCACCCGGCTGGGACAATGTTTTAAAACGCTTCGGCGGCAACGGTGAGAATCGCCAGTCGCTGACCGACGCGGGCATGTTAGTCACTAACGATCGCGGGCGTACCTACGATCGATTCCGCGAACGCGTGATGTTCCCTATCCGCGACAAACGTGGCCGGGTGATTGGTTTTGGTGGTCGTGTCATGGGCGATGCCATGCCGAAATACCTTAACTCCCCGGAAACCGATATTTTCCATAAGGGTCGTCAGCTGTATGGCCTTTATGAAGCGCAGCAGGATAACGCCGAGCCGCCGCGCCTGCTGGTGGTTGAAGGCTATATGGACGTGGTCGCGCTGGCGCAGTACGACATTAACTATGCCGTCGCCTCGCTGGGTACGTCTACCACCGCCGAGCATATTCAGCTGCTGTTCCGCGTCACCAACAGCGTGATCTGCTGCTACGACGGCGACCGTGCAGGCCGCGAAGCCGCATGGCGCGCATTAGAAACGGCATTGCCGTACATGACGGACGGACGTCAGCTACGCTTTATGTTCCTGCCCGACGGTGAAGATCCGGATACGCTGGTACGTAAAGAGGGCAAGGCGGCATTTGAAGCGCGGATGGAGCTGGCTCAGCCGCTCTCCACGTTTCTGTTTAACAGCCTGATGCCGCAGGTGGACTTGAGTACCCCGGATGGCCGCGCGCAGCTGAGTACCCTGGCGCTGCCGCTGATAGGCCAGGTCCCGGGCGAGACGCTGCGCATCTACCTGCGACAGGAGCTGGGTAACAAATTAGGCATTCTTGACGATAACCAGCTTGAACGTTTAATGCCTAAACAGTCCGAAAATGGCCAGCCGCGCCCGGCACCGCAGCTAAAACGTACTACCATGCGTATACTGATAGGATTGCTGGTGCAAAATCCTGAGCTGGCCCCGCTGGTCCCACCGTTGGACGGTCTGGATCCAGCCAGGCTGCCTGGACTGAGCTTATTCGTCCAGTTGGTTAGCACGTGCCTGTCACAGCCAGGCCTGACCACCGGACAGCTTTTAGAGCAGTATCGCGGCACAAATGAGGCCGTCACCCTTGAAAAGCTGTCCATGTGGGACGATATAGCAGATAAGGACATCGCAGAAAAGACCTTTACCGATGCGTTGAACCATATGTTCGACACGGTGCTTGAGCTACGGCTCTCTGAATTGATCGCCCGCTCGCGGACCCACGGGTTAACGCCAGCAGAGCGCGAAGAGGTGCGTGTGATTAACGAGGCACGCGCCCGGAAGTGAATTTAACGGCTTAAGTGCCGAATATCGTTCGGGTAGATCCCGACAGCCGCCATGAGGGCAGCGGCAAAAATATAAGCACGCCCTCGCTTTAAAGGTTGGCAGCAGCAACGCCGACACCAAATAAACGAATTAAGTGTGGATACCGTCTTATGGAGCAAAACCCGCAGTCACAGCTGAAACTTCTTGTCCAACGTGGTAAGGAGCAAGGCTATTTGACCTATGCCGAGGTCAATGACCATCTGCCGGAAGATATCGTCGACTCCGACCAGATCGAAGACATCATCCAAATGATCAACGACATGGGCATTCAGGTGATGGAAGAAGCACCTGATGCCGACGATCTGCTGCTCGCTGAAAACTCAAATAACACGGATGAAGATGCGGAAGAAGCAGCGGCTCAGGTTCTGTCGAGTGTTGAATCTGAAATCGGGCGCACCACTGACCCGGTTCGTATGTACATGCGCGAAATGGGTACGGTTGAACTGCTGACCCGTGAAGGCGAAATCGACATCGCAAAACGCATTGAAGATGGTATTAACCAGGTTCAGTGCTCCGTTGCCGAATATCCAGAAGCGATCACCTACCTGCTGGAGCAGTACGATCGCGTTGAAGCGGAAGAAGCGCGCCTCTCTGACCTGATCACCGGCTTTGTCGATCCGAACGCCGAAGAGGATCTGGCCCCGACCGCGACGCACGTTGGCTCCGAGCTCTCTCAGGAAGAGCTGGATGACGACGAAGATGAAGATGAAGACGAAGAAGACGACAGCAGCGACGATGACAACAGCATCGATCCCGAGCTGGCTCGTGAGAAGTTTGGCGAACTGCGTGCTCAGTACGAAGTTACCCGCGACACCATCAAAGCGAAAGGCCGCAGCCATGCCGCCGCTCAGGAAGAGATCCTCAAGCTCTCTGATGTGTTCAAGCAGTTCCGTCTGGTGCCGAAGCAGTTTGACTACCTGGTAAACAGTATGCGCGTCATGATGGACCGCGTACGTACCCAGGAACGCATCATCATGAAGATGTGCGTTGAGCAGTGCAAAATGCCGAAGAAGAACTTCATCACCCTCTTCACCGGTAACGAAACCAGCGAGACCTGGTTCAATGCTGCGCTGGCGATGAACAAGCCGTGGTCTGAGAAGCTGCAGGACGTAGCTGAAGACGTGCATCGTGGCCTGCAGAAGCTGCAGCAGATTGAAGAAGAGACCGGCCTGACCATCGAGCAGGTTAAAGACATCAACCGTCGCATGTCTATCGGCGAAGCGAAAGCCCGCCGTGCGAAGAAAGAGATGGTGGAAGCGAACCTGCGTCTGGTTATCTCTATTGCTAAGAAGTACACCAACCGTGGCCTGCAGTTCCTCGACCTGATTCAGGAAGGCAACATCGGCCTGATGAAAGCGGTTGATAAGTTTGAATACCGTCGTGGCTATAAGTTCTCGACCTATGCAACCTGGTGGATCCGTCAGGCGATCACCCGCTCTATCGCCGACCAGGCGCGTACCATCCGTATCCCGGTGCATATGATTGAGACCATCAACAAGCTCAACCGTATCTCCCGTCAGATGCTGCAGGAGATGGGCCGCGAGCCGACGCCGGAAGAGCTGGCCGAGCGCATGCTGATGCCGGAAGATAAGATCCGCAAGGTGCTGAAAATCGCTAAAGAGCCGATCTCTATGGAGACGCCGATTGGTGATGACGAAGATTCGCATCTGGGTGATTTCATCGAGGATACCACCCTCGAGCTGCCGCTGGACTCTGCCACCACCGAGAGCCTGCGTGCCGCAACGCACGACGTGCTGGCTGGCCTGACCGCCCGTGAAGCGAAAGTCCTGCGTATGCGTTTTGGTATCGATATGAACACTGACCACACTCTGGAAGAGGTAGGTAAGCAGTTCGACGTTACCCGTGAACGTATCCGTCAGATCGAAGCGAAAGCGCTGCGTAAGCTGCGCCACCCGAGCCGCTCTGAAGTGCTGCGTAGCTTCCTCGACGATTAATCGCTACCGCGAAAAGAAAAGCCCTCTTCGGAGGGCTTTTTTATTGGCTGTCGCGACATATGTGCCCTTGTAGCCCCGGTAAGCGAAGCGCCACCGGGGAATGCACACATTTACAACCCGCGGGCAATCAATGCCTGATCGAGCTCTTTATAGGCTTCCACCAGCTTATCGAGCGTTGCGCGGTTTAACCCGCTGGGGTTCGGCAGGACCCATACCTCGGTGGCCCCGATGGTAATGTTCTGTTTCCCCCATGCCACGCCGCGCTGGCTAAATGCCTGCTCGAAGGCCTGCTTGCCGAGGATCGCCAGCGCGTCCGGCTGATAGTCCTCAATTTTCTTAATCAGGTCCCGTCCGCCCGTGCGCAGCTCGTGCAGCGCCACCTCGCTGGCCTGCACCGTCGGGCGCTCTACCAGCATGGTGATGCCGCAGCGCGTATCCAGCAGCCGCTGCTCCTCTTCCGGCTTCAGCTGCTGCTCCGTGAACCCCGCCTGGTGGATCACTTTCCAGAAGCGATTACCGGGGTGCGCGAAGTGGTACCCTGTATGTGCCGACGATTTGCCTGGATTGATGCCGCAAAACACCACCCGCAGGCCCGGCGCGAGAATATCGTTTATCATCATTGCTCCAGGTGAGTTGTTCAAAATGTAGATATAACGGGTTGATTATAGGTTGTTTATAAAAGCACCATGCACACCCGAATGACTGGATTGCAGCCACCAGTTACATTATAATCCCTCGCCACGGCCCCTTAGCTCAGTGGTTAGAGCAGGCGACTCATAATCGCTTGGTCGCTGGTTCAAACCCAGCAGGGGCCACCAAATTTTAGCTTTATAATCATATAATTGAGCCACCTTTAGAAGGTGGCTTTTTTGTTGGTACTTTTTGTGTGGCGATGAAATGGCGGTCCCGATCTGCAATAGCAAATTGATGACGATCGCCATCCCTATGAGTAATCGTGACTTGCGGGATCGGGCTGCCACTGGCTGTTACACCTACCCCTGCTTTCAGAAAAAATAGCTTTCCAGTCTTGATCGACACCTCGCCGCCTTTTCTGTCAGAAAGTCGGGGCAGAAATTTGGCATCGGCTCCTGCCTGATCGCTATGTGAGAGCCGGATACACGAGGCTATGAGCTGTTCGAAAGGACTTGGTAATTTTAAGAATCTGTTTTTGTGTGCACCGAACGGGAAACTGAATGGCATTAAAATTGTGCCCCTCAGCGAAGTTGCAGCGAAAGACGATTTTTTTAATATCAAAAAGGCCAGTGCTGCGGATCTGCTGAATGCTCATCGCATTCCTTGCCAGCTCATGGGCGGCAAGCCCGAGAATGTCGGCAGAGTGGGAGACATGGAGAAGGCGGCTAAGGTATTTGTACGCAATGAGCTTATCCCACTACAGGACAGCATTCGGGAAGTTAACGGCTGGCTCGGTGAGGAAGAGATCCGCTGCAAAAAATACAGTTTCGAAACAGACGAATAACTCACCTATAGCCGCCCGCGAGGCGGCTTTTTTTTCATCCTGCATCACATCCCCTAAGACACACGACAGGATGTCCATTTGCCCCGTACCCATTTCCATCACACCTACTCCAACGACGCGACAGCGGCGCACAAATTAAATCAATTATGCCACTCAGTGCGCAATACTTTCCCTACTACGCATGCCTGCTTTATGGGTCAGCTTTAATGCAGCTTATGTATACATTGCGATTTCAAAAGGTTATTTATAAATTCTGACACCAAATTGTTCAAAATCTACATCGGCCATATAAACTTTTGCGCGAATTTTTTTAGCCAGCTTTCTAGCTTGAAATTTAACTTCTTCGCGTGCCCTTTTGCCCAAAATTATCGCATCAACACAAGAATCTGATAATTGTATGGCCCCGCCCTTCCCTACCTCATTTGGGAGAAGGTTTACAACACTTCTAAGCTCTCGCTCATGCTCCCATTCGATATGTTTTGTTCTGACCATTTCACTAAGAGAGTCATAGCTTCCGCTGGTACGATATCCATAAACATAATCGACAAGATTAATTTGATAAGCCCTGCTAATATAACTAACCTTTTCCAGTATAATTTTTTTATGTAATAGTTTGTTTTTATTATAAATCAAACAAAATCCAGTTAATCCATTACAATAATAACCCCACATTAAGCGGCTATTACAGACCTCAGTAAAGCTGGCAATACCAAGATTTGTTCTTACTGAATGTAGGTACTCATCAAAATGACTACCTCCCGAAATTTGGCTCTGCACTACTTTCGGAAAAAAACCTCTGCGTTCATCTTGCAAGTATCTTTCCTTAAGCGATTCATTGCTTACAACTCTATGTCCAGCAGGTAGATTTTTTTGTCGTATGCGGCGCCACAATTTAAACTTTTCTTCCTGCGTCATTTCTTTTAATTCATCGACGTTACGGTGTGCATAAATTTCAAAGGGATCGTTTAAGGCATCTATAGCAGAATGCCAAAGAGTAAATTTACTTACTTCTTCAAGCATAAAATTTTTCTTCTCACCATTCCCATCAGTAAATTCACGATCAGGACGATATCTAAAAATGTGCGTATCTAATGAAAAACCATCTTTTGTAAGAACATCAGGGAAATTTGGCACTTCTTTCATATGTACGACACCTTTTCATATTTAGCATCAAGCTATAGAAATTGTATTTTTATATTGAAAAAGTAGGATACAACAAAATCAATAAAATTGAACGAAAGTTTTCGTTCTCATCCTTGCGAGGGGAGTAGACCAGTCGACATTAGGATATGTGTAATTCTTTTACTCAAAATCACTGGATTATCAAACCCTAGCATGAATATACCATTAAAGGTTTTACCAAGCCAATAACCGACACGGGTGTTGCGTGAAATTTTGACAGCATGGTGAGGGTGTAGAACTAACCAACATAACCTAACTCGTTACAGATGTATTCGAAGCTACGGATGCGGGTCATCAGCCCGCAACGATGGATCGCCGGATTAGCAACGCTACCGTCGTATTTGTCGATAAGTCTGATGCGGTTGCCCTCTTCGTTTTCTAACTTCATCCCTTTAAGAAACTAACAAATACGCCGCTTCTGTTCGCTCCATTCAGCAGCGGCGCAGTGGTAGGAAGCATGCAGGATATTCAGGTCGCTATAGTTACTATTCGTACACAGAGATTGACATCAAAAACAGCCCTGAAATATAAATAGTTATATCCATCGTTATGATGCCCCTGAGGGTGGCTCCAGAGAAATGAGTAGTAAACTTTACTCTGATGTTATTAATACGAGTCTACTGGTTACTTACATTCAGGGCCTCGTTTTTCCATGGAACGAAACATAGAGAAGGTTACAGTAGAAATTTTGGAGTCAGCAAAAAAAGATATGCTTTTTTCTATGAATCAAGATAAAGAAACACATAAAATCAGGTTAATAAAAAAACTATTTAACAGCTATAGAAAGCCTTTGATAGTAGAATATATCTATTATTAACTGCCCCTCAATACATTATTAAGCTCATTAATGATAAAAATACTTGCACTGTTATTAACAGCCTTATTGCATTTACACATTCACCCTTCCAATCGTAGATCGTAAAAATTTATTTTTCAACAGACCTTGATGCTAAATGATAAACTTTGCTAAGAATGTATACAGTTGCAACAGCCAGAGCTATAGATAAAACGCCCATAAAAATCATTACTGAAAGAAGAGGGTTTATCATACCACCTAAACTTGTCATAAAACCTAACCAGGCAAGATGCTCCGGGTTTAAGGTACGAAAAAGAAATTCTGGAATAGTTAGAAAGAAAATAATAATCATTGTTACGTAAATTAATGCTTTCTGTTTCTTTTTACTCACCATGATACTTGCCCTCTTCGCTAGTTTTGCTAACTTATCCAACATGAATGATACCGCATGGAGCAACACAATGTCACAGAACTATTTTCAATTACAGATGCAGTCGAGAAAGCAATTGGCGATTGCGCTTACAAACTCTATCCGCAGCATTCACGGAAATCTAATTTCTACAATCAACAGTGCAAAAATGGGCGCGCAACGCCTGATCAACTACGGTTCTTGCCTTGTTCCAGATGAATACTATCGCAGTACGTGTCGTGACATGATGCGCGAAGATGAGAGAGTGCTCTTAGCTGTGGGCGAGATTTTTCGCCGACAGGATGTAGCTGTTGATATGGTGTCAATCTATTTTAAGAAAACTCTGAAAAGGCTCGAAAATGATAGGGCTAATGATCTTGTATTTTTTCTACATGAAAAATTGGGAATAACCGCTAACAAAGTTGCGGGTAAAGTCAGTAATAATGCTCTAGCCATAACCATAGCCAAACTAATTGTTAGCTCAGGTGCTTTCAAAGAGATCCATATAAATATGGTTAATAAATTCTCTTCATGGTTTATTACTGGTGCATCACTTTACGGTAAGGCGCAGCTCGCTGCCTCAGCAGCAAACAAGTTAAAATTTCAAGACTCCGAGTACTATCATTTATTATATAAAGAAAACTTAGAAATGCTTTATTATACCATTGAACCATATATGACAAAGATAATTTATCAAGTAAACTCCGGGGATAACAAGCCAGATGTAATAGCAGATGCTTTGCACGAGATATTAAAAAAATGAAAAAAATATTTTTATGGCTGCTGCAATCTTTCTTTTACCTCGTTCCTATCTTAGTTAGTGTGATTGGAGCATATTTCATTGTACGTTTCGTACATTTTTATACTCCTTTTTTTGTTGTGCTTTGGATTGTTATTGTTGCTTACTTATACATAAGATATAGCAAATGGATTTAATAAATATATATAAATTCATATCTATAAAACAGAATAAAACATGAATAAGTGATTCTACTTCAGTCGTCTGCGACATTGGCTGGAAATCATGGAGCTGTTGTTATGTGAATGTCGCTCTACCTCATTGTAGGTCATGCCTCCTTGTGGCTAGCATGATCTTTACCCGGTCAAGTGTTCCCGATCCTGATGACCATCGCTACCCATGGAGCTCGTATGTCCCTAACCAGTCTCAACAACCCCTTAATCATTGCCTCGGTTGAAGTACCTGATGGTCAAGGGCATATTGGCATGACAATTTGTCCAGGAAAACATCAGCAAAATGCTTTATCAGGACAGTTTCAGCGAGACCTCGCGCTTGATCTGGATTTTATAAAATCCTGGGGAGCCTCTGCCGTAGTGAGCCTGATGACGGATGAGGAACTTACCAGTTTACACGTCGGAGCCCTTGGTACTGAAGTTGAAGCCAGAGACATGGATTGGTTTCAGTTGCCTATTACTGACGGGACAATGCCGGACGAAACGTTTGAACGGCGCTGGGTTTATGCTGGCCTACGCTTACGTACGCTTCTTCGTGAAGGAAAACGCATTCTTGTGCATTGCCGTAGTGGGCTCGGGCGCACCGGACTCATTTCAGCAAGATTATTGTTCGAACTCGGCATGTCGGCTGAAGAGTCTATCGCTGCGGTTAATCAGGCCAGACCGGGTAGTCTGGGATCTACTGTTCAGAAGCAATATCTCAATGCACTACCACTACCACTACCACTTAACGATGCCTGGTTAGATCGCGTTTTAGGTTGCTTGCTGGGTGGGGCTGTCGGTGATGCTTTTGGCTATACCGTTGAATTTGATTCACTTGAGAAAATTCACCAGACGTTTGGCAGTGAAGGACTGACCAGGCCCATTCTGCAACAGGGTAAACTGGTGGTCAGTGATGATACCCAAATGACCCTGTTTACCCTTGAAGGTATTTTGCGCGCTACCAATGAGCACGGTGTTATTAACTTATCCTGTGCGCTGGAAGAGATACGTCGTGCTTATCTCGACTGGTACGATACCCAGCAAAATAAATCAGGCTCGCATTTTGGTTGGCTGGCATCACGAGCAAGCATGCGGACAAGACGTGCTCCTGGTAATACATGCCTGTCAGCGCTAAAAGCGGGCGGAACAGGCAGTATCGAAAAACCGATAAATGACTCAAAGGGCTGTGGTGGTGTGATGCGTACCGCTCCCATTGGCTTTTTACAGGATATTGATCCGTTTGATCTCGCTGCCCGTGCGGCAGCATTAACGCATGGCCACGTTGATGGCTGGGCTTCTTCGGGTGTTTTGCCCAGAATTGTTGCTCGCTTAATCAAAGGAGAAGAGGAATTCCTCGCCGTGCGTAATGGCTATAGTGACGGCAGTGAATGGGGGCATATCTATGGAAAAGCAGCCAATACCGAGCCTTATCTGTTAGCCCAAAAACTTGCCCGTGAAATGCGTTTCAATCCACTCGAAGCCATCCGGCAGCTGGGACAAGGCTGGGTGGGTGAGGAAGCGCTGGCGATTGGTCTGTATGCCTTTCTTTCAGCCCGTAGTTTCCGCGATACGCTGATACGAGCAGCCAATCACGACGGAGATAGCGATTCAACGGCATCGATTGCAGGGCAGCTTTGGGGAGCTAAACACGGTCTGAACGACATTCCTCAGGCATGGATACGCCGGCTTGATGTATTGGATGAAATACTTTACCTGGTTCAGCACATGCAAAACTGGCGTAATGAGGTCGATAAGCAAAGCAGTGAGCAGCCGAGTATTGATAAAGGTATTCTGCCCTGTATCCGCATGATGGAAATGACCCATGAGTTGCATGTGCTGGGTTACCAAAAAATCCGCATATTTCCTTCTATAGCACCATCGGGTTGTCATTGGCGGCTGGAATGGGTGCCAGATTACAGCGTTCCTTCTGCAGTCATGCCCCCCGAACACTCGAATGAGCATGAGAGTGCACGTTACACAAGCGGTGCTGGCTGGCAACCCTTTGAATGGCAGAGTGTTAAGTCACTCTCGGCACTGGAGATGGCGCAGCAGTTTTTACACCAGTTCCCGGAACTGGCTCGTGCTGGCAAAGGGGATGACTGGGCCTATGCAGGTTGGCTGACAAAGCTACTCGGTGAGGTAAGACAAGGAAAATTACCCTATTTCCTTGCGGACTGGGATATCGATCTGAGCAAAGGGGTACCCATGCATGGTGGAGAGTCCTTTCCTTTGCCGCCTGAAATTAAGCGGCCCGGGTAGGAGCGTGAAGGTATTGTTTATACCGAACACGGCACAGCCCGGTGCTGAGATTGATTTCGGACATAACGCCGGTGCGAACCCTATTGGAGCTTATTTAAATGAAGATGAAATTCCTTTTGCTCACCCCACTGTTTCTCACTGGCTGTAGCATGGAACATAACGCCTACAGGATCGCTGACATAACCCTTAAAGACAATCAACCCTGTATATCAGTCAATAATGACCCCACTGTTAAAAGCGGTCATGCGAAATTACTTACGTTGTCATTGTCAGCCCGTGATTCGAAGGGACAAATGCAGGAAGTATGGAAACAAGACAATTTCGATAACCCTTCATATAACATACAGGCGGGACAGTGTATTCCTGTTAAATACCAGTTTAGCCGAGACAAGGAATACAGCGTGACTGTTATTACTGCGCAAACAGAGGACAAGGTTACAACCAAACGACTCTGGTCTGGCAGTTTCAGACTCAATGAACTTGCACCGGAATAGCTTCGGCGCTTCACGACATTTACAGTCATTCATACAGAGAGTTTACTCGTCACTTAGCGCATTAATTATCATTGATTCTGTGCTTGTTAAACTCTCCTTTGCCAAAACCCAGTACCTTGGATCATGCTCTAGGGTTTACAGGTATACTTATTTATAAGAAGCATGATTACCTTGTAAAAAACTATGGCAAAAATAATAGAAAACACTACCCAAGAGAAGACCCAGAGATCATCAAAGTTCTCCTGATTCACATTGCCATAAATCCACTGCGCAAAAGCTGATGTAGCGTCAAGGCTGATGAATGTTGCAGGATCTATCAACCATGCGCCTAAGCAAAAAAGCACGATGAAAAGCCCTATTTTTGCAATGCTACGGACAAGGCTTATCATTTGTTATAACCTAAACTGAGCCAAATGAGAATTTTCTCTCAAAATTGTGATAGCTCGGTAGAATAGCCTTTCTCATCCATGTACTTGATAAGACGACTGTTGACAATATCAAGCCAATCCTGAGCAGACATATCCCAGCGTTCTGGTGCAAATTCACCATTATAGCGAGCCAGTAGTACTTCACACCTATCATCTTGGGCATTCAATTCGATTAAGTTTGCCAACAGCATTCTTAGAGAGAAAGCTGATGATGTACTAAGATATTCATTAAGAAGATTATCGAAGTCACAATTTTCATCAAAAATATCACAATCCTGACCGAAATAAATAGTAACTAAATTATCTAACTCACAGGTTTTTTCGATATTTGTATCCATCAATCTTCCTTAGGGTACTGGAAACGCTGTAACAACATAATAAATTTTATCACCAAACTGTCTGGATTCTATAATTAATCGTAAACCATACGCCTTTTTAATAGTAGTACTTCCTTTATCAATATATTTTCCGGTCGAAAAATAAAAGCGATGATCAAGCCGGAGTCTGGCTCCCGGATGCATATATTTTAACGCATTTTCAATCTGAAAACGTTTAACTGACAACGTTTCGGAAATTAATAGTTCAGCATGCTGCTTATTGAGAAAAGTACTAGCGCGAGCAGGTGCTCTTGGAGCTGCTAGTCGCGCTATCATCTGTTCTGTAGTCTGACCAACATGACGCGCGATTGTATGCCCCAGCGCCCCGCCTTCATGCTCCATCAGTTTAATCCGGCCAGAGTAAACTGACGCAACTCTTGCCGCACCTGCCACACTGGCAAAAGCAAGCGGAACCAGCAGATCAACCGTAACGCCGACTTTATATGCCGTCGCGCTATTGGCTCCAAGCTGTTCGGCGGCTAACTTAGCCAGCTGCGCTGTCGCAGTTTGCGACTCACGCCCGGTAATTACCTGGTTTAAAGATGTCCTGATGGTATCAAGGCTATGAGCACCTACGACTACACACCCTGCTTTGGATAGCATTGTGGGTTCTGGAACAACACATAGCACACCTGCACCAAACGACTCAACTACACCGCCAACGATACCCAGTCCTCCCCAAAGACGATTACTCCATGTCTCACCCTCACTCAACGTTTTCTTGTGCAGAATTGCTGCCATCTGAACAGGAGAAATAGCGATTGATACGCCTTCTTCACTAGCCATAGTAAATCCCTTTAATTGAAATCTAGGATTACCCAAGCCTATCCCTTGCAAATATAAAGGTCAATGTGTCGTACTTGTAACAGGATCCTGTTAGAGCGGATAAAAAATAACTTAACTGTCACAATTAACACCGTTCAAGCGGGTCTTCTTTAACCACAATCCCTCTCTGCCATTCTATACTTCTGCTCCATCTCATCCAGCGCCGCCTGATTTTCCAGCCCCCACTGATACATCTGCTCTATCGGCTCGGCAAAGGTCCTGCCCAGCACCGTCAGGCGGTAATCCACCTTCGGCGGAATAACGTCATAGACATGCCGGGTAATAAGACCGCGTTGCTCCAGCTCCTTCAGGGTTTGAAACAGCATCTTCTTGGAGATGCCTTCGAGGCTGCGCTGTAGCTCTCCTGTGCGGGCGCGCTCGCCGGGCCAATGATAAAGAGCATGCAGCACCATCGTGCTCCATTTGACGGAGAAGAGATCCATCAGGCGTCGCGGAGGCGAGTCCGCAAAGAACATCAGCTTACCGTCTATCCATGCAGGCATTATTCACTCTCCGGTTTATGGGTCACCATTTGGTGACTACTATCAATATCGAACCAACTTAATTAAAGTCTGCCGCCTTCCTTGAATAAAAGCACCCTATTTCCGAGGCACGATGAAAATTAATGCATTAGTCGCGACGGACGCGGCACAACCTCTCTCCAGCGGCCGGATTGTGCTGCGCCCGCTGCAACAGCAGGACGTGAAGATTGAGATCCTCTACTGCGGCGTTTGCCACTCCGATCTGCATATGGCGCGTAACGAGTGGGCAGTAAGCCGCTATCCGCTGGTACCGGGTCATGAGATCGTTGGCCGCATCGTCGAAACCGGCGCAGGGGTTGATAAGTTTAAAGCGGGCGATATCGTCGGCGTTGGTGTGATGGTTGACTCCTGCCGGGAGTGCCACTTCTGCAAGCAGCAGGAGGAGCAGTACTGCGAGGCGGGCTTCACAGCAACCTATAACGGCATCGATAAATATACCGGAGAGAGCACCTGGGGCGGCTATGCGCAGAACGTGGTGGTCGATCAGGATTTTGTGGTGTCTGTGCCGCAGCACCTGCCGTTATCGGGCGTGGCACCGATGCTCTGCGCGGGCGTGACGGTCTGGTCTCCGCTGCGCCACTACAACGTCCAGGCTGGCATGCGCGTTGGCGTGGTCGGACTTGGCGGTCTGGGTCACATGGCCGTTAAGCTGGCGAGTGCCCTGGGTGCAGAAGTGACCCTGTTTACCACCTCCCCGCAAAAAGGCGAGGATGCACGCCGGCTGGGGGCGCATCATGTGGTGGTGTCCCGCGATGCCGGGCAGATGGCGGCGGCCCAGACCTCGCTGGATCTGATCATCAACTGCGTGGCGGCACCGCACGATCTCGATCCCTATCTGGCAACGTTGAAAACCAACGGTCGTCTGGTGCTGGTGGGCATTCCCGATCGCCCACATTTGGCCCCTGACGTTACGCCAATGGTGTTCCGCCGTTTAAGCATCAGCGGCTCGTCGATCGGTAGCATTAAAGAGACCCAGGAGATGCTGGATTTCTGCGGCAAACACAACATTACCGCCGACGTTGAGATGATTGCCGGTGAGGATATCGAACAGGCCTTTGCGCGCATGTTGAAAGGCGACGTGAAGTACCGGTTTGTGATCGATATGCAGCGAACCCGCTGGTAAATATCATCCCGGCATGGGGTAATACAGGATGCGCTGATGAGAGCCTGACTAAGCTATTGCCGCCCTCCCCTACGTCAGAAGGCGGCATTTTGCCGGGTGGCGCTGCGCTTACCCGGCCTACGGTTTCGGTGCGTTATTCGGCCAGCGTAGCGCTGTCGATGACGAAGCGGTATTTTACGTCGCCTTTGATCATGCGCTCCCAGGCCTCGTTGATCTCATCGGCGCGGATCATCTCAATATCGGCCACAATCCCGTGCTCGGCGCAGAAGTCGAGCATCTCCTGAGTTTCCGGGATACCGCCAATCATCGAGCCAGCAATCGAGCGGCGCTTCATGATCAGGCTAAAGACTTCCGGAGACGGATGCGGGGTAGCCGGGGCTCCCACCAGCGTCATGGTGCCGTCGCGCTTCAGTAAGGCGGTGAAGGCGTCGAGGTTGTGCGGCGCAGCCACGGTGTTGAGAATAAAATCAAAGCTCTTGGTGTGAGCCTGCATCTCTTCCGGATTGCGGGAAACCACAACCTCATCCGCGCCCAGCGCTTTTGCCGCTTCGCGCTTGGATTCAGAGGTAGTGAAGGCCACCACGTGCGCGCCCATCGCATGCGCAATCTTGATCCCCATGTGGCCCAGCCCACCGATACCGACTACGCCCACTTTTTTACCGGGGCCAGCCTGCCAGTGACGCAGCGGTGAGTAGGTGGTGATCCCAGCGCAGAGCAACGGTGCAACGGCGGCGAGCTGATCTTCCGGATGTTTAATACGCAGCACATAGCGCTCATGGACCACGATCTGCTGCGAATAGCCGCCAAGGGTATGGCCTGGGGCATCCGTCGTCGGGCCATTGTAGGTGCCGACCATATGATCGCAGTAGTTCTCCAGCCCCTCTTCGCAATCTTCGCACTGTTTACAGCTGTCAACGATACAGCCTACGCCAACCAGATCGCCCTCTTTGTACCCAGTGACGTCGGATCCAACGGCGGCAACGCGGCCAACAATCTCATGCCCTGGTACGCAAGGGAACAGCGTCCCGGCCCATTCGGCGCGGGCCTGGTGTACATCCGAATGGCAAACCCCGCAGTAGGCGATGACGATCTGCACGTCGTGCGGGCCTGGCTCGCGACGGCTAATATCCATCGGTTCAAGTGCCTGAGCGGCGGAGAGCGCACCAATTGCTTTAATTTTCATGGTAATAGCCTCTTACGGAACAATACAGGTGAATGAGGTGATTTAAAGAATTGTGTCGATAAAAAGTCTACACCGCTGGCATAATCTAGCCAGTCAATCACGCTTAATACGCTTACGAGTTAGATTCATGAATAGCGGCCTGGGCAGCTTTTACGATTTTTCGACATAGCGTACTTTCTGACGCTGGGCATTGAGAGGTAGCAAGGTTTACTGTCGTTTGCAGATCGCCCGAATCCAACGTTGAATCAATGTGGCTTAGTACCCACGTTTCAAAAGCTGCATTCTGTCTAGTTAACACACTCAGCTTAGGCAACGTTTCCCATTTATCTACCAATAGACGGATAACTGCTTCAGAATTCCCTTCCGCAATACTGCCCTCATCGCACTGATGGAAACGTGTAAAGTTGTCATTCATTACCTGCCAGCTGGTAAGGTGATCTACGGCCTGCTCTGCGGCTTCGGCATCCTTTGGAATACATACTTCCGCTAATGCGTTACTACTTAGCAGTAGAGTCCCCATTAAAAACAGCATGATTTTGTTCATTAAAAGATATCCGTGGTCCTAACAAATCTTCTTTACGTTACCGCAGCCTGGCCTGAAAATGACCGCTATTTAGTGCGCTGCAAAGTAATTCAGAGAATCATTGCTTATGGAACAAAGCCCCTCCTCTCTCGTCGCGTGGCTGCCGCATTTTTTTGCCGAGTGGCCACGTCGGGCGCTGGATACTCAGCCCGCTGAGCTACCCACCGTTGCCGTAGATGCCCAGCAGCTTAGCGCCTTTTTCACCGGCATAGCGCAGCCTCTTGCCGCGCTGCGGCACGGGACCTTTACCTTCGATCCGTGGGAGGTGGCGAAGCTTGGTCGTAACGAGGTACGCAACTCTGCGGTGCTTGCCTGGCTGCTCGATCCTTACGGCAACCACGGCTTTAGCGATCTGCCGTTGAAGGCGCTGCTCAGCGCCGTGCGGGAGTGCGACAGAGAAGACTTCCCGCAGAACTTCACCCGCTACTGTCGCGTAAACGTGGAGAAGTACCCCACCGGGGATGCAACCAACCGTGTTGATATCGAGATCGATGCCGATAACTTCTTTATGCTGATTGAAGTAAAAATAGACGCGTATGAGCAGAAGGATCAGATCCTCCGCTATATCAGTGAGGCAAAAAAACGCGCTGGTGAGCAGCCCTGGGCAGTAGTCTATTTAACCCCGCAGGGGCGCGTGCCGCTCAGCGCGGGGGAAGAGGCTGACGTGCCCTGCCTCTCATGGCGGCGGCTGGCAAGCGTGATGGCCCAGGCGCTGGAGCCTACCCGGCAACAGATCTTTGCCGCACCGGATGCTTCCCCCGCACGGCAGATGGCGGCCCACGCCGCGTTTCGCTTTCTTGACCGTATGCGTCGTTTTTAACAGGAACCATTATGTCACCCCTCAATAGTGAAGAGCGTCAGGCAGGCACCCTCCTGCTTTCCCAGTTTAAAATGTTCAACGAAGCCGTAGTGGTATTCGAGCAGCAGATTGATCCGGCTATCTGGAAAGGAATAGATCTCTGCGCCGCGGCGTTTATTAAAGCCCGCGGCTGGGGCGGCGAGACCGATTATGCCGAGTCCGGTGCCTTCTGGTTCGCGCCAAAAACGTGGAGGGTGGACGAGGAATATAAGTATTTCTATGAGAGCTTCTCTACCAGCAGCGAAGAGCCAGACTTTCAGCTGGCGCTGCTGACCGGCTGCGGCACAGAGCAGGCGCAGTTTGGCTTTCGCTTCTACCCTTCGAAAGCCATTTTTGGCCCCGACAGAAGACTCAAGGCGATAGCCAGCAATATTGACCAGGCCTCCCGCATCGCATTAAGCAAGCTGACGTTTCAGGATCTCGGTAAAGGCGCATTCTTCCTGCCGGTCACGCTGGACCTCGCGTTAATGGCCGAGTGCTGGCGGGAGAACGGTGAGTTTCCCCCCGATCATGCGCTTTTCGCCCCGCTGCGCAGCGCGCTGGAGACGCTGGAAAAAGCCGTCCCGATTTTTGATGCTATTTTTGCCGCGGCGAATGATAATCTCTAGCGAAACGGTACTATTTCCTGTTCTCTTAATCACAACTACGCTTGAGTTAACTCCCCAGGCGCACAGCGAAACGCCATGAACAAACCTATCAAACGGCTTGAGATCATAAAGAATGCTATTGAGCTGGAGGATGACGTCATCATCCATAGCCAGCTTGGCTGGCTGCAAAGCAATGCTCAGGAGCCTGAACTGGCGTTTATCGTTGCGGCGCTGGAGCAGAAGAACTACTCCGCGGCGTTACAGGCTATCACCGCCTGGCTACAGGGCCAGCGGGCGGTAACCCAGTGGTCCGATCCTCAGGTGGCGGCCAGCAAGCTGGAGCTGAAGGCGCTGGAAGAGCAGATGCGGGAGCTGATCGATAAACGCAACGCCCGCATTCAGATCCTCGACGACTTTAACGACAGCTATATGAAGCGTCTCGGGCCAATGATGGCGCAGATCCTGCGTCTTCGTCAGGCGCTGGCGGAGGCCACTCTGCGCAGGCAGCAGGCCGAGGCCCGGCGTCGGGAGGCAGACTACCTGCGCTGTCAGCAGTATATGGCCCAGGCCGTTGATGAGCTGGCTTCGCTGACCCAGCGCTGGCGCAGCCTGCCCGCCAGCTCATCGCAGGCGGCGGAGACCCGCCGCCGCGTCCAGCAGCAAAACGCTCTGATCGCCTCCCTGCTGGCCGAAGCCCAGGAGCTGGAAAAAGGACTCATCCGCGAGGAGGAGCCGGCCCGCCAGGCGCGGGACGAGGCACGTCAGGAGTATGAAGAGTACCAGGAGCAGCAGCACGATGCCCAGGCCCGCTTCAGCTTTGAGCAGAAGCTCTCCCAGGACGAGCGGCAGGAGCTGAAAAAGCTGTGGCGGCAGGCCAGCAAGCTGTGCCATCCGGATCTGGTGGACGACGATCTCAAAGATGAGGCCAACGCCATGATGGTTCAGCTTAACCAGGCCCGGCAGCGCGGCGACGTAGCCGCCGTCCGCTCGCTCTTCGCCCGCCTGCAAAAGGGGCTGGGGCCGCTGATGGCCAGCGACAGACTCAACGATCTTACTCGTCTGCGGGCACGGATCGCGGAGGTGAAGGCCCACATCACCGGACTACTGGCGGAGCTTAGCAAGCTGGAGGGCGAGAGCGCATGGCAGTTGGTCTCTTCCTTAAAGGATCAGGAGGGTTACTTCGTGCAGCAGGAGAGAGCCCTGGCGGAGGTATGCACCTCGCTGGAACGGCAGGTCAGCGAGGCACAGTACGACGCGGTGGCCTGACGCCGTTACTTAGCGTGCCAGTAGGCGGCAGCGCGCACCAGCTGCGGATCGATAGCGTCAGTCTCAAATTGGCGGCTGACGTTTTTCACGACCTTCCCTTCCCCGGTCAGCCAGATATAGTAATCGTCCTGCGAGACGCTTACCTGTGCCAGACGCCGATCCAGCGCCTCTTCGCTATGACCCACAATCCACTCGATAGCAAACTCTTCCAGATGGGCGAGATAATCCTTATAGCGCTCGTCGCCAATAGTAACAATGGCCGTTACCTGCGGGCGTTCCGCCAGCTGGCGCAGCGCTTCCAGGCGACGGCGCAAGGCGGGCATGCCGCTCTCGTCGCAGGCGTAGAGCTGCCAGGCATAATCTTCCGGCACCACCAGCGAACCGCGTGGCCCGCCGATGGTCAGTGTATCCCCTGGCTGAGCGTTCTCGGCCCAGCGGCTGGCGACGCCGCCGTCGTGAATGAAAAAGTCGAGGCTCAGTTCGTGACGGGCTTCGTCGTAGAGCGGGGTGTAGTCGCGTGAGGCGGGACGCACGCCGTCACCCCAAACAATGCCCTCTTCTGTTACCGTCGGCGGCACAAACGGCTGGCCCGGCTCCGGGAAGAATACCTTGGTGTGATCGTCAAAGCCCCGGCTGCTAAAACCCGCCAGCGCCTCTCCTCCCAGCACGATACGCTGGAACCCTGCTCCGATGCGCTCCACGCGCAGCACCGTCAGCTCACGGAAGCGCAGCTCATTACGCACGCGCTGCGGATAACGTCGATCTTGTTTCGTCATGTTAGCCATCCAAGTAGAATACGATATATCTAAATAAATTTTAAATGATAATGATTGCTACTTACAAAGATTGCAAGAATTTTTTTGATAGCATTAGACAAGCAGTGATTTCAGTGTGTAGACTTAATTTAGACATAATTTAGATATATCAAAAAAGAGGCCGTAATCATGCACCATGCTGAAGATCGTTCCCACCATCATCACGGCCACGGCGGCGGACGCCGTCAGCGCTTCTTCGGTCACGGCGAGCTGCGGCTGGTGGTGTTAGAGATCCTGACCCGCAATGCCAGCCACGGCTATGAGCTGATTAAAGAGATCGAAAACCTGACCCAGGGCCACTATACCCCCAGCCCCGGCGTGATCTACCCGACCCTCGACTTCCTGCAGGAGCAGGCGTTTATTGAGATGAGCGAAGAGGAGAGCGGCCGTAAGAGGATTGCCATTACCGAGGCAGGCCAGCAGTGGCTGGAGGAGAACCAGGAGCATCTCGTGCATATTCAGGAGCGGATCAAAGCGCGCGGCGTCGGGCACCAGCTACGCAAAAATCCGCAGATGAAACGTGCCCTGGATAACTTCAAAGCGGTGTTGGATCTGAAGGTGAACCATGAAGAGATCAGCCCCGCCCAGTTGAAACAGATCATCGGCGTGATCGACCGGGCGGCGCTGGAGATCTCCCAGATGGATTAAGCAGTCGCCTCTGTCTGGCTAACGCGGAATACCTTGATCAGGGCTTTCAGGTGCTGCGCCTGCTCGTTCAGCGACGCCGCTGCTGCCACGGACTCCTCCACCAGGCTGGAGTTCTGCTGGGTGGTGGCGTCGATCAGGCCAATGGCACTGTTAATCTGCGAGATCCCTTCCGTCTGCTCATGGCTGGCGTGGCCAATTTGCCGCAGAATGGTATCCATCTCTTCAACGTTGCTCACCATGCCGCTGATCAGCCCACCCGCTTTTTCCACCAGCGCCATCCCTTCCCGCGCCTGGGTCGTGGAGTCCTCAATTAGCTGGCGAATATCATTCGCCGATGAGGCACTTTTCTGCGCCAGCTGGCGTACTTCCCCGGCCACTACCGCGAAGCCGCGTCCGTGCTCGCCTGCGCGCGCCGCTTCAACCGCCGCGTTGAGCGCCAGAATATTGGTCTGGAAAGCGATGGCGTCAATCAGGTTGATGATGTCGGACATGCGGCTGGAGGTATCGTTGATAACGCGCATCTTCTCCGTTACCTGTTTCATCATCGCGCCATTGGTTTTTACCACCGTCGCCGCGTCGGCGGAGAGCTGGGTCGCTTCAGTAGTGTGGCTGGCGGTATTTTTCACCGTGGCGGTGATCTGCTCCATCGAGGCTGCGGTCTGCTCCACGGAGCTGGCCTGCTCTTCGGTGCGGGCCGCCAGATCCTGATTACCGGCCACGATTTGCGCAGCGGCGCTGGAGATATTCTCTGAGCCGTACTGCACCTCCTGCACAATCTCCAGCAGGCGGGTCTTCATGGCCATTAAGGCGCTAAGTAGAATGCCGGTCTCGTCGCGATGCTTCACCTCAATCGAATGAGTCAGATCCCCGGCGGCAATCGCCTCCGCCAGATCCACTGCCTGTCCCAGCGGGCGGGTAATGGCACGCACAATGACGGTCCCCATCAGCACAGCGATACCGATGCTGACCACCGCCAGCAGGATCAGCATCAGGCGGTTGGTGTTGAAGTCGCTGTCGACCTGCTTACCCGCATCACGCATCCGCGCGTCCTGAATCGCGATCAGCTCCAGCACCTTCTGCTTATAGGCGTTCTGGATAGGCACGGTGGTGTTCATCATCTCCTGAACAGCGGCTTCCCGGTTACCGACCTTCACCGCCTCCAGAATGCGGAAGCGGGAGTCGAGATACTGCTGACGTACCCCGCGCAGGTCAGTAAGGATCTTCTGTGCCTGAGGGTCATCGAGCTGTTTTGTCAGGGTGTCCAGCAGCACCGTAATTTCGCCGCTAATGCCGGTCAGCTGCTGCTGCATGCTGTCGTTCCACTTCCCTTCGCTATCCAGCAGCATCAGCTGCTGGGTGCTAACAAAGGTCTGAAACTTGTCGATAAGCTGGTTCGCTTTAACCGTGGTGGGATAATCACTGTTCACAATAGTCTGCATGCCGTTATTTGCGCGGTTCAGGCTAAATAGTGAAAGGCAGGAGCTGGCTACCATTAATACAATAAAGAATCCGAATGCCAGAAATAACTTTGTCCCAATCTTTACGTCATGTAAGAACATATATACTCCATCAAAATGATTATCTTTAAGACGATCACGTTATCGGTAACGGAGCAGCTAACTTTATGACTTTGATCGCTTTTATAGACGATATATCCTTTGATAAATAGGCACAGGCTATTAATGGCAGAGCATCGATCGTTATATGAGCGTAAGCAGCATGATTTAACAAATATATTAAAATTCAATTACACGAATGCAAAAAAAAGCCGCCCGGTTGCGATCAACCCGGCGGCATGAATAAGCTGTGCTAATTAATGCAGAACGGTAACGGCATCTTCCAGACGGTTAGCGCGATGCTTAACCATCGCCGAAATTTGCGCGCTCTCCTCGACCAGTTCGGCATTTTTCTGCGTTATGCCGTCCAGCTCGGCCACCGCCCGGGTGAGCTCTGACAGCCCCGTCGCCTGCTCCGAGGTAGAGTGGCTGATCTGGGCAATCAGACGGGTCACGTTTTTCACCTGCTCCACAATATCATCCATGGTACGCCCAGCGGCGTGAACCTGATCGGCGCCGGACTGTACCTTGCTGGCGCTGGCATCGATTAGCTTGCGGATATCATTCGCCGCGTTGGCGCTGCGGTTTGCCAGGTGACGAACCTCTCCGGCCACCACGGCAAAGCCTTTGCCCTGCTCTCCAGCGCGGGCCGCTTCAACCGCCGCGTTGAGCGCCAGGATATTGGTCTGGAAAGCGATATCATTAATAAGCGAGGTGATAGAGCCGATGCGCTGCGTGCTGTTGGCAATGTCATCCATGGTTTTCACCACCGTCTGCATCGCTTCTCCGCCTTCGCTCGCCGCCGTACTCGCTGCCATCGACAGCTTATCGACCTCGGCAGCGGTTTCGGAGTTACTCTGCACCGACGCCGCCATCTGATTCATGGTGGCCACGGTCTGCTGAACGTTGCTGACCGTCTGACGGGTGCGATCGTTAAGATCTTCATTACCCTGGGCCAGGCGTTCGCTGCCGTTACGCACGCTGGCAACCTGACCAGAAATATCATGAATTAACCAGCGGCACATCAGGCCCAGCTGGCCGACCGCGCGCAGGGTAAGTCCCAGCTCGTCGCTGCGGTTGAGATGCTCCACACTGTTACGCTCGCCGGTGGCGACCTTCAGCGCCTGGCGCGCCACGTTCTCTATAGGGCGGACGATCTGCTGCTCAAACAGCCACGTCCCCAGCAGCATCACTACCGCACTGGCTGCCACTGCGCTCCACCCGGCATGGCTTAAGGTGAGCGAGGCCGTCATCAGCGCAAACAGCACGGCCATCACGCCGCGTACCCGCCAGCGTAGCGGCATGGCCGGTAGCTTGCCGAGCCAGCCTTTACGCACCACCAGCCCCTTGTGGATCCGCCTGTTGCAGCGCCCTTCGTTCAGCGCCTTGTAGAGCGGCTCAACGGCAGCAATCTCTTCCGGCGTCGCCCGGTTACGAATCGACATATAGCCCGTCGTTTGGCCGTTACGCACCACCGGCACCGCGTTAGCCCGCACCCAGTAGTGATCGCCATTTTTACGGCGGTTTTTCACAATGCCGCTCCACGGCTCGCCCTGCTGGAGCGTGTACCACATGTCGGCAAAGGCCGCTTTCGGCATATCCGGATGGCGCACCAAATTATGCGGCTGACCCAGCAGCTCGTTAAGCGTATAGCCGCTCACCTGCACAAAAGTGTCATTAGCATGGGTCATGTAGCTTTGCAGATCGGTGGTGGACATCAGGGTGGTGTCATCGTCCAGGGTGTACTCGTTCTGGGTGACATGGCGTTGAGAGGACATGGTGGGCATTCCTTGCAGGTGTTATATGTTAATTTTTTAGACTAATCATTTGTCGGCGGTAAAAAATTTATCTTTAGTTGTTAAAACCGATCGCGATCGCAAAAAATCACTAAACCGCACTTTTTATACGTTTTTCTAATATATTGATTTCAAATACTTTCATAACGAAACTACCTAAAAAGGCGTATTCGCCCTGCCCGTTGGCGTAGCATGCCTTGCACTACCCTGGTGCAGTCGCTGCCGTAAGCCTGCAAAATTCTTCAATAAAAGCCCAGTGGCTATTCTCTGGCGACATCATTGGCATGATTAAATTTTGTGCAACGCTGTTTTTACCTGGCGTTTATCCCGATTTTTGCTACCCGTGCCGAAGTGGCGTAATCCCTGCAATAATTTATGCAGTATCGCGTGATACGCCATCCCCGGGAGCTCATTTTGAACAGGTTACCTTCCAGCGCATCGGCCCTCGCCTGTAGCGCACACGCCCTGAATCTCATTGAGAAGCGAACGCTTGATCATGAGGAGATGAAAGAACTTAACCGAGAGGTGATTGATTACTTTAAAGAGCATGTTAATCCTGGATTTTTAGAGTACCGCAAGTCTGTTACTGCTGGCGGGGATTACGGAGCCGTAGAGTGGCAAGCAGGAAGTCTCAATACGCTTGTCGACACCCAGGGACAGGAGTTTTTAGATTGCCTGGGTGGATTTGGCATTTTTAACGTGGGGCACCGTAATCCAGTTGTGGTTTCCGCCGTACAGAATCAGCTCGCGAAACAACCGCTTCACAGCCAGGAGCTGCTCGATCCGCTCCGGGCCATGCTGGCAAAAACCCTCGCTGCCCTCGCACCGGGCAAACTCAAGTACAGCTTCTTTAGCAATAGCGGCACCGAGTCCGTTGAGGCGGCTCTCAAGCTGGCGAAGGCGTATCAGTCGCCGCGCGGCAAGTTTACCTTTGTCGCCACCAGCGGCGCATTCCACGGCAAATCCCTCGGGGCGCTGTCTGCGACGGCAAAATCCGCCTTCCGTAAACCCTTTATGCCGCTGCTGCCGGGCTTCCGCCATGTTCCCTTTGGCGATATCGAGGCCATGCGCACCCTGCTCTCCGAGTGCCATAAAACCGGCGATGACGTGGCGGCGGTGATCCTGGAGCCGATTCAGGGCGAAGGTGGCGTGATCCTGCCACCGGTGGGGTACCTACCTGCGGTGCGTAAGCTGTGCGATGAGTTCGGCGCGCTGCTGATCTTTGATGAAGTGCAGACCGGCATGGGGCGTACCGGCAGGATGTTCGCCTGCGAGCATGAGAACGTGCAGCCGGATATTCTCTGCCTTGCCAAGGCCCTTGGCGGCGGCGTAATGCCTATCGGCGCGACGATTGCTACCGAAGAGGTGTTTTCGGTGCTGTTCGACAACCCCTTCCTGCACACCACCACCTTTGGCGGTAACCCGTTGGCCTGTGCGGCAGCGCTGGCGACCATCAACGTGCTGCTGGAGGAGAACCTCCCGGCGCAGGCCGAGCAGAAAGGCGACATGCTGCTGGATGGCTTCCGCCTGCTGGCGCGTCAGTACCCGGCGCTGGTGCACGACGCGCGCGGGAAAGGGATGCTGATGGCGATTGAGTTTGTCGATAACGAGAGTGGATATAACTTTGCCAGCGAGATGTTCCGCCAGCGCGTTCTGGTGGCGGGCACGTTGAACAATGCCAAAACCATTCGTATCGAACCGCCGTTAACCCTGACGGTTGAACAGTGCGAACAGGTGCTAAAAGCGGCTGGGCTGGCGCTGGCGGCCCTGAACGTCTCCACTGAAAAAGCCTGACTACGTTGGCCCCCGTTTTCAGATGGGGGCCAACGCCACTATTTAGTGAAAAAACGTAGGCTCTGAATAATGATGTTATAGAGCACTATCGCGACCAGCAGTGAACCACCGACGTTCACGTAAAACCAGAGATCGTCAAAATTGTCCTGGCTTGCATAGCCGTACATCCACTGTGAAAAATTCGATGTTGTCTCTTCGCTGATAAATGCCGATGCATCAATTACTTTTGCACACAGGCAAAAAAGAAGGGTAAAGAGCGCTGTTTTCGCCACCCTACGGGCAAGAGTTGCCATTGCTGATTACCTCAATAGAGCCAAACGTCATCAGGTTTTTCATACATGGAACGGGTATTAGGGGTGTCCTTAAAAGAACATTCCGGATAAGCGCAAAATCTGAATTATGCTTGAGTGTTATACACCCTTTTGAGGTGACACCAGGATGCAAGCGAAAGTGACCCCGCCAAACAGCATTTATCCAGGTTCCATCATCAATGCTCCTGTCATCTCGATACAGCGCGAACCATTCGTTATGTCTGAACTGAGCATGGTGAAATACCCTGTTAAAGTCATCCTTTGCGCCTGCCTGCAACCTTGACCGTATACCACCCTGGCCCCGGTGCACTATCCAGTATTTTCCCGCAGGAATAGGCCCACTGTCAGGAATCGCCTGGCATCCCCCTCGATTACGGTAATTACCATTCCCTGAGAACGCCATAAAAGTACCGACGCCATAGAATGTTAGCGGTGAAAAATCCGCGCCGTTAATAACAAACTTTCCTTGTAACGCCATCTGTATACCCTCAACCAATCAAAATTAACCACTTATATTTTATGGTTTTATCGATTGCATTTAGTACATTTCGTGCGCATCGCTAAGATAGCCTTGTGAATATCCTTCGCGCCATTCTTTGAATCCCATCACAACTGCTTCACGCGCCTTTTCCCTTTTATCTTGCGACGGCTAAATTAGAACTCATCCGACCACATAACAATAATTTTATACTGGAAGAGACAATGCGCTATTCGTCGCTGTTTGCCCCTCTCGATCTGGGCTTTACCACCCTAAAAAACCGCGTGCTGATGGGTTCGATGCATACCGGCCTTGAAGAGCGGCCCGACGGTCCTGAGCGCCTCGCCGCTTTTTACGCCGAGCGCGCCCGTCACGGCGTAGCGCTGATTGTCACCGGTGGCGTGGCTCCGGCGCTCTCTGGCGTGACGATGGCAGGTAGCGCGGCGCTGTGCGATGCCAGTCAGCTCCCGCATCATCAGTTGGTCACCGAGGCGGTACATCAAGAGGGCGGGAAAATCGCCCTGCAGATCCTGCATACCGGGCGCTATAGCTATCAGCCGCAGCTGGTGGCTCCCTCGGCTATTCGAGCCCCCATTAACCGCTTTACCCCTCATGCTCTGACCCATGATGAGATCCTTGCCCTGATCGAAGATTTTGCCCGCTGCGCCCTGCTCGCCCGCGAGGCGGGCTACGACGGGGTGGAGATCATGGGGTCTGAGGGGTATCTGATTAACGAGTTTCTCGCGGCCCGTACCAACCAGCGCGAGGATGAGTGGGGAGGCGATTACACCCGCCGTATGCGTTTTGCTACCGACGTGGTGCGCGCCGTTCGTCAGCGCGTGGGCAGTGATTTTATTATTATCTACCGCCTGTCGATGCTCGACCTGGTTGAGGATGGCGGCACGTTCGAGGAGACGGTGCAGCTGGCAAAAGCCGTAGAGGCCGCAGGCGCAACCCTGATCAACACCGGGATTGGCTGGCACGAGGCGCGCATTCCCACCATTGCGACGCCGGTGCCGCGCGCCGCTTTTAGCTGGGTGACGCGCAAGCTAAAGGGTCACGTCTCAGTGCCGCTGATTACTACCAACCGGATTAACGATCCCGGCGTTGCCGACGAGGTGCTGACGCGCGGCGATGCCGATATGGTGTCGATGGCCCGCCCCTTCCTGGCTGATGCAGAGATCCTGTCGAAGGCGCAGAGCGGCCGTGAGGCGGAGATCAACACCTGTATCGGCTGCAACCAGGCCTGCCTCGATCGGATTTTCGCTGGCAAAGTAACTTCCTGCCTGGTTAACCCCCGCGCCTGTCACGAGACGATCATGCCGATCGTTCCGGCGTTAACCACGAAAAATCTGGCGGTGGTTGGTGCAGGCCCGGCGGGGCTGGCCTTTGCGGTGAACGCCGCCCAGCGCGGCCATCAGGTGACGCTGTTCGATGCCGGGGCGGAGATCGGCGGGCAGTTTAATATCGCCAAACAGATCCCCGGCAAAGAGGAGTTCTACGAAACCCTGCGCTACTATCGGCGGATGATCGATATTACCGGCATCCGTTTGCAGCTCAACCGGCGGGTAGCCGCCGAGGATCTTATCGACTTTGACGAGACGATCCTCGCCTGCGGCATTGAGCCGCGGATCCCGCCGATCGATGGGATCGATCATCCAAAGGTGCTGACCTACCTTGCGGTACTGCGCGATAAGGTGCCGGTGGGTGCGAAGGTGGCCATTATCGGCTGCGGCGGCATTGGCTTTGATACCGCCATGTATCTGAGCCAGCCGGGAGAGTCATCCAGCCAAAATATTGCCGAGTTTTGCGTTGAGTGGGGAATCGATACCAGTTTACGCCAGCCAGGAGGCCTGCGTCCCGAGGGGGCATTGCAGCCAAAAAGCCCGAGGCAGATTGTGATGCTCCAGCGTAAGCCCGGTAAGCCCGGCGACGGGCTAGGGAAAACCACCGGCTGGATCCACCGCGCCACCCTGCTGTCGCGTGGGGTGAAGATGATCCCGGCGGTGAGCTACCAGAAGATCGACGACGAGGGGCTGCACGTGCTGATCGACGGCGAGCCGCAGCTGCTGGCAGTGGATCACGTTGTGCTTTGCGCGGGCCAGGAGCCGCGCCGGGATCTGGCCGATCCGCTACGTGCGGCAGGAAAAACGGTGCATCTGATTGGCGGCTGCGACGTAGCGATGGAGCTGGACGCCCGCCGCGCCATTGCCCAGGGGACAACGTTAGCGTTAGCGATTTAAGCAACGCCGAAGCAACGTAGGCCGGGCAAGCGTAGCGCCGCCCGGCAACGCTGCTATCAGCGCCTGCGCGCCAGCTTCACCGCCTTCAGCACCACAAACTTACTGTTGGTGGCGACGGTGGTGCAGTTGCCGAAGATCTTCTTCAGCTTATGGAAGTAGTCCAGGTGACGGTTAGCCACGATATACAGCTCGCCATTGGTTTTCAGGCAGCGGCGGGCGTGGTGGAACATCTCCCAGGCGATATGATCCGTCAGGGCGTGCTTCTGGTGGAACGGCGGGTTGCAGAACACCGCGTTGAAGCGGTATGGCTCTACGCCGGAGAGCGCGTTGTTGATCATAAACTCGCAGCGATCCTGCGCGTCGGGCATGTTGGTCTCAACGTTCAGGCGGCTGGAGGCCACCGCCATCGGCGACTCATCAACAAACACCACCTGCGCCTCGGGGTTCTTCTCCAGCAGGGTCAGGCCAATCACGCCGTTACCGCAGCCGAGATCGACAATCTCCCCTTCCAGGTTTTCCGGCAGGTGCTGGAGGAAGAAGCGCGCGCCAATGTCCAGCCCGGTACGGGAGAAGACGTTGGCGTGGTTATGGATAGTCCACGGCGTACCGTCCAGCGTCCAGCTCAGGGTCTCTTGCACATCGTTTAACGCCGGGGCGTTAAAGGTACAGTTCACCAGCCGCGCTTTTTTCCACGCCAGCGTGGTGGTGGTCGGGCCGAGGATCTTCTCGAACAGCTCCAGCGTCGAGTTGTGGATATCGCGGGCCTTGGTGCCAGCGATAATCCGCGTCTCTGGCGTCACGACCTGACGCAGGGCGCGCAGCTGCTGCTCCAGCAGGGCCAGGGTTTTTGGGATCTTGATCAGCACGACGCCCGGCGCGGCCGGATAGGCGGCGGTGCTGTCGAGGAAGGTGACGCTGCCCTCATCCAGCTCGTTGTGACGCAGGTTCTCCCGGGTCGCCAGCTCGCTTAAGTAGGAGTCGCCGATGCTGAAAGGCGTATGTTCCACCAGCGCGCAGGCCAGCGCCCCAAAAGTATCGTTAAAAATCAGGACCGGGCCGCTGATTTCGGTTTCGTCCAGCTGCTGCAGCAGATATTCATCGGCTGCTTCCCACGCCTGCAGCGGGTTGACGTCGTCCGTTTCCGGAAAACGCTTTAAGTTTAGTGAACGGAAACCGTTGTCTGAATGGCTCATCGGCCCTCCTGGATGGTAAAATTCGGTGTTGTCCCCTGAGCGGGGGCGTGAGTATACCCTTTTTTAACTGTTATCGCGGGGCAATAATGAGCAATCTTCTCTATCTCCAGGGCTATCCGGAAAATCTACTGGCCCAGGTGCAGTCGCTCATTGCGCAAAATCGCCTTGGCGAGGTGCTGGAGAAGCGCTATCCGGGCCAGCACAGCGTCACCACCGACAAGGCGCTCTATGGCTATATCCAGGATCTCAAAAGCGAGTTTCTGCGCAACGCGCCGCCGATCAACAAGGTGGCCTATGACAACAAGATCCACGTCCTGAAGAACGCCCTCGGTCTGCATACCGCCGTCTCTCGGGTACAGGGCGGCAAGCTGAAGGCCAAGGCGGAGATCCGCATCGCCACCGTGTTTCGCAGCGCACCGGAGCCGTTCTTGCGCATGATCGCCGTCCACGAGCTCGCGCACCTGAAGGAGAAGGAGCACGACAAAGCCTTCTACCAGCTGTGCTGCTATATGGAGCCGCAGTACCACCAGCTGGAGTTCGATACCCGCCTGTGGCTGACGCACCGCTCCCTTAGCGATTTTGCGCAATAGCGCACTCGTTTTGTCATCCTGACATGCTACATTGGGCGGACTGTCCCCGATGGAGCATAAAGGATTTATGATACGTTTCGCAGTCGTTGGCACCAACTGGATCACCCGCCAGTTCGTTGATGCCGCCCATGAGACCGGCAAGCTGAAGCTGACCGGCGTCTACTCCCGCAGCCTTGAGCAAGCCGAGCACTTTGCCAGCGATTATCCCGTTGAGCATCTCTTTACCTCGCTCGACGCCCTGGCCCAGAGTGAATCTATCGACGCGGTATATATCGCCAGCCCAAACTCGCTGCACTTCCCGCAAACCGAACTCTTTTTACGGCATAAGAAGCATGTGATCTGCGAGAAGCCGCTGGCCTCAAACTTACAGGAGGTCGAGGCGGCCATCGCGGTTGCGCGGGAAAACGGTGTAGTGCTGTTTGAAGCGTTTAAGACCGCCGCGCTGCCCAACTTCCAGCTGGTACAGCAGTCGCTGCCGAAGGTGGGCAAGCTGCGGAAGGTGTTCTTCAACTACTGCCAGTACTCCTCACGCTATCCGCGCTACCTCAACGGCGAGAACCCCAATACCTTCAATCCGGCCTTCTCTAACGGCTCGATCATGGATATTGGCTTCTACTGCCTGGCCTCAGCGGTGGCGCTGTGGGGCGAGCCGCAGAGCGTGCAGGCTACCGCCAGTCTGCTGCCCAGCGGCGTGGACGGCCACGGCGTAGCGGTGCTGAACTACGGTGACTTTAGCGTCACGTTGCAGCACTCCAAGGTCAGCGACTCCTCGTTGGCAAGCGAGATCCAGGGGGAAGATGGCGCGCTGGTGATTGAACATCTCTCCGAGTGCCAGCGCGTGTCGTTTGTGCCCCGGGGCGGTAAGCCGCAGGAGATCACCCAGCCGCAGCATATCAACACCATGCTCTATGAAGCGGAGCGGTTTGCCCACCTGGTGGATGAGAACGCCGTAAACCACGCAGAACTTGAGGTGAGCCGCATTACTGCCAGGCTGCTGACTGAGATCCGCCGCCAGACGGGCGTGGTGTTCCCGGCAGACACCACACCTGCCACTCACTTACCGGCGTAAAGGTATGTAAAACAGGAGGGGGCTGACATTGACGCCCTCTCTGCTCTGACATATTTTGTTACTAGCAAAGGGGAGTAACTTCTTCGCCGGCAGGTCGTCATTACGATGCGTTTATGCATCCGGTCGCCGGGCACCCTCAACAGGGTGTAAGTGAGACCTTGCCGAAAGGCGAGGCCCTGTGCTCTAAAAACAAGCGGCTGCCGTCTTTCGACGTTGGCCGTTTTTGTTTTTATTGCAAGGAACTCTCTATGAATAGTGTCGGCACACCGCTCCTGTGGGGCGGATTCGCTGTAGTGGTTGTGATCATGCTGGCTATCGACCTTCTGCTTCATGGCCGTCGCGGCACCCATACCATGACCATGAAACAGGCGGCCGGCTGGTCGATCCTGTGGGTTACCCTCTCCCTGCTGTTTAACGCCGCTTTCTGGTGGTATCTGGCAAGCACCGAAGGACGGGCCGTGGCCGATCCGCAGGCGCTCGCCTTCCTCACTGGCTACCTGATCGAAAAAGCACTGGCGGTGGATAACGTCTTTGTCTGGCTGATGCTGTTCAGCTACTTCTCTATCCCCCCTGCTCTACAGCGTCGGGTACTGATCTACGGCGTACTGGGCGCGATTGTGCTGCGTACCATCATGATCTTCGCCGGTAGCTGGCTGATTTCGCAGTTCGAGTGGCTGCTCTACGTCTTCGGTGCGTTCCTGCTGTTTACCGGGGTCAAGATGGCGCTGGCGAAAGAGGACGAGGCCGGAATTGGCGATAAGCCGATGGTGCGCTGGCTGCGCGGCCATCTGCGCATGACCGATACCATTGAGAGCGAGCACTTCTTTGTGCGCCGCAACGGTCTGCTGTTCGCTACGCCGCTGCTGCTGGTGCTGATCCTTGTGGAGTTGAGCGACGTGATCTTTGCGGTGGACAGTATCCCGGCGATCTTCGCCGTCACCACTGACCCGTTTATCGTGCTGACCTCAAACCTGTTCGCGATCCTCGGTCTGCGTGCGATGTACTACCTGCTGGCGGGCGTGGCGGAGCGTTTTGCGATGCTGAAGTATGGCCTGTCGGTGATCCTGGTGTTTATCGGTATCAAGATGCTGATCGTCGATTTCTACCATATCCCGATCGCTATCTCGCTGGGTGTAGTGGGCGGTATCCTGGCGGTGACCCTGCTGATCAATGCCTGGGTTAACCATCAGAACGACAAGAAGCAGCGGCTCTCATAATCATTACCCCGGGCGGCGTGAGCGCCGCCCGGAAAAATGTAAATAATTAGTTAAAAACTTTGACGCAGTACGTAAAATCCAGCACGTTGCACTTCCCCTCGATAGTTCTTTCCATATACTCAACCAAGCAAACATTTAGTTACATCCGGACATAAACGTGACATAGAGCACACTTCGGCTGGAACGCAATTTCACTTAAGGAACTATCATGGCGACACAACCGTCTGGCCTGCTCAGGCATATCATGCAGGGTAGCCTCGTAAAACAGATCCTTGTCGGGCTGGTACTCGGTATTCTGCTGGCGTGGATCTCCAAACCTGCGGCCATTGCCGTGGGGCTGCTTGGCACCCTCTTCGTTGGCGCGCTGAAGGCCGTCGCGCCGGTGCTGGTCCTGATGCTGGTTATGGCCTCTATTGCCAACCATCAGCACGGGCAGAAAACCAGTATCCGCCCTATTCTGTTTCTCTATCTGCTGGGCACCTTCTCCGCCGCGCTGACGGCGGTGGTGTTCAGCTTCCTGTTCCCTTCGACGCTGCATCTGGTTACCGGCGCGACAGAGATCACGCCGCCGTCAGGCATCGTTGAGGTATTACGCGGCCTGCTGATGAGCATGGTCTCTAATCCGGTCGATGCCCTGTTGAACGCCAACTACATTGGCATTCTGGTCTGGGCAGTGGGTCTGGGCTTCGCGCTGCGCCATGGTAACGAGACGACCAAAAATCTGCTGAATGATGTCTCCAGCGCGGTGACCTTTATGGTGCAGCTGGTGATCCGCTTTGCTCCTGTCGGTATCTTCGGCCTGGTTGCCTCGACCCTTGCCACTACCGGGTTTGACACCCTGTTTGGCTATGCCCAGCTGCTGGTGGTTCTGATCGGCTGCATGCTGCTGGTAGCGCTGATCATCAACCCGCTGCTGGTGTTCTGGAAGATCCGCCGTAACCCCTATCCGCTGGTGTTGATGTGCCTGCGCGAAAGCGGCGTCTACGCCTTCTTCACGCGCAGCTCGGCGGCTAATATCCCGGTTAACATGGCGCTGTGCAAAAAGCTAAATCTGGACCGCGACACCTACTCCGTCTCCGTGCCGTTGGGCGCGACCATCAATATGGCGGGTGCGGCCATCACTATCACGGTGTTGACTCTGGCGGCGGTGACAACTCTGGGCATTCCGGTGGATCTGCCTACGGCGCTGCTGCTGAGCGTAGTTGCCTCCCTGTGCGCCTGCGGTGCTTCCGGCGTGGCGGGTGGCTCGCTGCTGCTGATCCCGCTGGCCTGTAATATGTTTGGCATCCCGAACGATGTGGCCATGCAGGTAGTAGCGGTGGGCTTTATTATTGGCGTGCTGCAGGACTCCTGCGAGACGGCGCTGAACTCCTCCACCGACGTGCTCTTTACCGCCGCGGCCTGTATGGCGGAAGACGAGCGCCTGGCGAAAAACGCCCTGCGCAGTTAAAAAAATAGTTAAAAATAGTTAAAAAAAGCCCGGTAGCGCTGACGCTTACCGGGCCTGCATTGAATACACAGTTCGTAGGCCGGGCAAACGCAGCGCCGCCCGGCAATCAAACTTACAGCGTCACACCACTCTTAAAGATTGCCAGCTCGCGGAACTCGTTGCGCTCATTGCAAGTCTGTTTGCCGTTAGCGATCTCAACGATGGTATCCACAAATTCGGTCAGCACCTGCGGCATCAGTTTGCCATGGATCAGCTGACCGGCATCGAAGTCGATCCAGTGCTTTTTCTTCGCCGCCAGCTCGCTGTTGGTGGCGATTTTCACCGTCGGTACAAAGCCGCCGTAAGGCGTACCGCGTCCGGTAGAGAAGAGCACCATATGGCAGCCCGCGCCAGCCAGGGCGCTGGTGGCAACGGCGTCGTTACCCGGCGCGCTCAGCAGGTTCAGACCGTGGGTTTTCAGACGTTCGCCGTAGCGCAGCACGTCAACCACCTGGCTGGCCCCTGCTTTCTGGGTGCAGCCCAGCGACTTCTCTTCCAGGGTGGTAATGCCACCCGCTTTGTTACCCGGCGATGGGTTCTCGTAGATCGGCTGGTTGTGGGCGATAAAGTACTGTTTGAAGTCGTTCACCATGGTGACGGTTTTTTCAAACGTGGACTCATCGCGGCAGTGGCTCATCAGGATCTGCTCGGCACCAAACATCTCCGGTACCTCGGTCAGCACGGTAGTACCGCCGTTGCCGATCACATAGTCCGAGAAGCGACCCAGCATCGGGTTAGCGGTGATGCCAGAGAGGCCATCGGAGCCGCCGCACTCAAGTCCAAATTTCAGCTCGCTCAGCTTGCCCGGTTCGCGTTTATCATTACGCATCGCGTTATAGAGCTGGTGCATATGCTCCAGGCCTGCTTCCACTTCGTCTTCCTGGTGTTGGCAGACCATAAAGTGGACGCGGTCTGGATCGAAATCGCCCAGCGTTTCGCGGAACACATCAACCTGGTTGTTCTCACAGCCGAGACCAATCACCAGCACCGCACCCGCGTTGGGGTGGCGCACCATGTTTTGCAGCATAGTGCGGGTGTTGACGTGGTCGTCCCCAAGCTGCGAGCAGCCGTAGGTATGGCTGAACAGGAAGACGCCGTCGGTGCCTTCAGCATTCTGCGTCTCTTTTAAGAAACGGGTCTGGATCTGGCGAGCGATACCGTTGACGCAGCCAACGGTCGGCAGGATCCACAGCTCATTGCGGATCCCCACCTCGCCGTTGGCCCGGCGGTAGATCTCAACGTCACGATCTGCCGCCTGCGCCTGCGCAGCCTGAAGATCGGGTTGATAGCTATACTCGTCCAGATCGCTCAGATTGGTGCGCGCATTGTGAGAGTGAATGTATTCACCCGCTGCGATATCTGCCGTGGCGTGGCCAATCGGCAGACCGTATTTCACCACGTTTTGCCCCTGCGGGATGGGCTGCAGGGCAAACTTATGCCCGCGTCCCACCGGCTGGCGCAGCTGCACGGTGTGGTTATCGACACTGATTTCCGCGCCTTCCGCCAGGTCAGCCAGAGCGACTGCGACGTTATCTAGCGAATGGATCTTGATGTATTGCATATCAACCTCAAACGGCCTTAGTTCAGTTCAATCGCGAAGTAATCACGCGCATTGTTAAAGCAGATATTTCTCACCATCTCGCCCAGCAGCTGGATATCTGCCGGTGCTTCCCCGGCGGCGACCCAGCGGCCAATCATCTGGCACAGGATGCGACGGAAGTACTCGTGACGGGTATAGGAGAGGAAGCTGCGGCTATCGGTCAGCATACCCACGAAGCGGCTTAACAGGCCAAGCTGTGCCAGCTGGGTCATCTGACGCTCCATGCCATCCTTCTGATCGTTAAACCACCAGCCGGAGCCGAACTGCATTTTGCCCGGCATACCTTCACCCTGGAAGTTGCCGATCATGGTCCCCAGCACTTCGTTATCGCGCGGGTTCAGGCAGTAAAGAATGGTTTTCGGCAGCAGGTTCTCTTCGTTCTGCTTGCTCAGCAGCTTAGAGAGCTCTTCCGCCATCGGACGATCGTTGATGGAGTCGAAGCCAACATCCGGCCCCAGCAGTTTGAACTGGCGCAGGTTGTTATTACGCAGCGCGCCAATGTGGTACTGCTGTACCCATTCGCGACGGGCATATTCTGCGCCGAGGAAGACCAGCACGGCAGTTTTAAACTGCGCCACTTCATGTTCGCTCAGGGTTTCGCCTGACAGACGACGTGCGAGGATGCTGTCCAGCTCGGCTTCGCTCGCTTCGGCAAACAGCACCACGTCCAACGCATGGTCAGAGACTTTACAGCCGTGGGCGGCAAAGTGATCCAGACGCTTGGTCAGCGCGGATTGCAGATCGCTAAAGCGGCGGATGTCAGTATCAGAGACTTCACCCAGCTTCGCCATGTAGTCGTTAAAGGTCGCCAGCTCGATGTTGAACGCCTTATCCGGACGCCAGCTCGGCAGCACTTTGATAGTGAAGTCGGTGTCTTTAGCCACGCTGGCGTGATGCTCCAGAGAGTCGATCGGATCGTCGGTGGTGCCGACCATCTTCACATTCATCTGCTGCATGATACCGCGTGCGGAGAATTTATCCTGGGCCAGCAGCGCATTGCCCTGCTCCCAAATCTCATCGGCGGTCGCCGGAGAGAGCAGCTTACCTGTAATACCAAACGGGCGGCGCAGTTCGAGGTGCGTCCAGTGGTATAACGGGTTGCCAATGGTGTGCGGCACGGTGGCTGCCCACGCGTCAAACTTCTCGCGGTCAGAGGCATCGCCGGTACACAGGCGCTCAGGCACGCCGTTGGTACGCATTGCACGCCACTTATAGTGATCGCCTTTCAACCAGATGTCATACAGGTTTTCAAAACGGTAGTTGTCCGCAATCTGCTGCGGCGGCAGGTGGCAATGATAGTCGAAAATCGGCTGATCTTTCGCGTAATCATGGTACAGACGGCGAGCAAATTCGGTATCCAGCAGGAAATCTTCAGTCATAAAAGCGGTCATTATCGTCTTCCTCTAAACGAGTGCGTTAGATGCGTACGTTCAATGCTGACAAAGTTATCACACCAATTTCTATAGACCGAAGATATTTTCGTGAGTTAGATCAATAAACGCTGACAAAAAAATTACCCTCAAGGGGGTAAACTCGCCGCTAACCCGCGCCAGCTCTGGCTTTGCTGGCGGGAAATAATGCCCACACAGAGAAAAGCACTTTTGTGATGTCACTCACCTTTTAAAGTTGTATGACAAGTTATCTTTCTGCCGTCGCGAAACATATACCGACGGAATGCATTCAGGTGGTTTATCACTGAGTTTACCGGTACGGATACCGACTTGTGCACGCACACTGATGGCAAGGTCCGGGCCGTTTCGGGAGTTACTCCCGGCTACGCCCCCCGTTACACCTCTCCCGGCTCGATCCGGAGGAGGGCCCGCCCAAGGCGGAAATAACATAACGATGAGGTTTTACATGCGTAAAATTAAAGGTTTACGTTGGTACATGATAGCGCTGGTGACGCTGGGCACCGTGCTTGGCTACCTGACCCGTAACACCATTGCGGCGGCTGCGCCAACGCTAATGGAAGAGCTGCACATCTCCACGCAGCAGTACTCTTATATCATCGCGGCTTATTCCGCCGCCTACACCATCATGCAGCCGGTTGCAGGCTACGTGCTGGATATTCTGGGTACCAAAGTAGGCTACGCCGTCTTTGCTGTGACCTGGGCAATCTTCTGCGGTGCTACAGCGCTGGCAGGCAGCTGGGGTGGCTTAGCGCTGGCCCGTGGTGCAGTAGGTGCCGCTGAAGCTGCGATGATCCCGGCAGGCCTGAAAGCCGCCTCCGAGTGGTTCCCGGCAAAAGAGCGTTCTATCGCCGTAGGCTACTTCAACGTCGGCTCCTCTATCGGGGCAATGATTGCACCGCCGCTGGTGGTATGGGCAATCGTCATGCACAGCTGGCAGCTGGCCTTCATTATCTCCGGCGTGCTGAGCTTCGCCTGGGCGATGGCCTGGCTGATTTTCTACAAACACCCGCGCGATCAGAAAAAGCTGTCTGAAGAAGAACGCGAATACATCATTGGCGGTCAGGAAGCACAGCACCAGACCAACAACGGTAAGAAGATGACCGTCTGGCAGATTCTGGGTACCCGCCAGTTCTGGGGCATCGCGCTGCCGCGTTTCCTGGCAGAGCCAGCCTGGGGTACCTTCAACGCCTGGATCCCGCTGTTCATGTTTAAAGTCTACGGCTTTAACCTGAAAGAGATCGCCATGTTCGCCTGGATGCCAATGCTGTTCGCAGATCTCGGCTGTATCGTTGGGGGCTACCTGCCGCCGCTGTTCCAGCGCTGGTTTGGTGTGAACCTGATCGTCTCCCGTAAAATGGTAGTGACCATGGGTGCGGTTCTGATGATTGGCCCAGGCATGATCGGCCTGTTCACCAGCCCGTATGTGGCGATTGGCCTGCTGTGTATCGGCGGCTTTGCTCACCAGTCTCTGTCTGGGGCGCTGATCACTCTCTCCTCTGACGTGTTTGGTCGTAACGAAGTGGCTACTGCCAACGGCCTGACCGGTATGGCGGCCTGGACGGCGAGCACCATGTTTGCTCTGGTGGTCGGTGCGCTGGCTGACACCATCGGCTTCAGCCCGCTGTTCGCCGTGCTGGCCGTGTTCGACATCATGGGGGCTATCCTTATCTGGACCGTGCTGAAGAGCAAGTCCGCGGCCGAGCTTGAGGAAGAGAAACGAGCTGTCGGTGGCCCGGCTACCCAGCACTAGTAAACTGCAATAACGCATTACACATTTAATGCACAGCCGCCTGCACTATTCGGGCGGCTTTTTCATTACTGGTATGGTGAGAATTTAGGAAAAGTGGTATAACAAATCTATCTATCCTGTCTCGCCCGGAGCACAAATGGAAATCACCGAATCACGCCGTTTATATCAGCAGCTGGCCGCTGAGCTAAAGAGCCGCATTGAGGCCGGCGTGTATCTTGTCGGTGACAAACTGCCCGCCGAGCGTTTTATAGCCGATGAGAAGAGCGTTAGCCGCACCGTGGTGCGCGAAGCGATCATCATGCTGGAAGTAGAAGGCTACGTTGAGGTACGCAAGGGCTCGGGTATCCATGTCATCTCTAACCAGGCGAAGTATCAGCAGATCCCCGACGAATCCATGGAGTTTGCTAACTATGGCCCGTTTGAGCTGTTACAGGCTCGCCAGCTAATTGAAAGTAATATTGCCGAGTTTGCCGCTACCCAGGTGACCAAACAGGACATCATGAAGCTGATGGAGATCCAGGATAAGGCGCGCCAGGAGAAGTGCTTCCGTGACTCAGAGTGGGATCTTCAGTTCCATGTTCAGGTTGCGCTAGCCACACAGAACACCGCCCTGGCAGCAATTGTGGAAAAAATGTGGACTCAGCGCACGCACAACCCCTACTGGAAAAAACTGCACGATCACATTGATGCCCGCACCGTAGACAACTGGTGTGACGATCATGACCAGATCCTTAAGGCACTGATTCGTAAAGATCCCCATGCGGCGAAGGTGGCAATGTGGCAGCATCTGGAGAACACCAAGCTGATGCTGTTCAATGAAACCAGCGATGACTTTGAGTTCAATGCAGACCGCTATCTGTTTGCTGAAAATCCGGTGGTTCACCTCGATACCGCCGCAACCGCCGTAAAATAATACCCTTCTCTTTTTGCCGCGGGCGCTGGTGCGCCTGCGCTGTGCAATCAATAACATAACGCGGTCAGTAACCGTATAGAGTGTCAGCCTGTGTAAATACCTTTGTCACTCCCCTCCCCGGCAAGCAAAATCAATTCCTAAAATACGCATTTTCAGTGACGCAGATCTCTGGCGTTTGTTACAATTAGATGCAATTTCTCTCCAGCGGCGTTAACCCCGATATTCGTTAACCGATGTACCAGGAACACTGAATGGAACTATTTACCCAGTTACTGAACGCTTTATGGCACCAGGATTTCGAAACGCTGGCGAATCCTTCCATGATCGGCATGCTCTATTTTGTTTTATTTATGATCCTGTTTCTGGAAAACGGCCTGCTGCCAGCGGCATTTTTACCGGGTGATAGCCTGCTGGTGCTGGTCGGCGTTTTAATTGCCAAAGGGGCGATGGGCTATCCGCAAACGATTTTGCTGCTTACCGCCGCCGCCAGTCTCGGCTGCTGGGTAAGCTATATTCAGGGACGCTGGCTCGGCAATACGCGTATCGTGCAGAACTGGCTGTCACACCTGCCCGCACACTATCATCAGCGGGCGCACCATATGTTCCATAAGCATGGGCTCTCGGCGCTGCTGATTGGCCGCTTTATTGCCTTTGTGCGCACCCTGCTGCCGACCATCGCCGGTCTTTCCGGCCTGAATAATGCTCGCTTCCAGTTCTTCAACTGGATGAGCGGCCTGCTGTGGGTCGTGATCCTCACAACCTTTGGTTATCTGCTGGGCAAGACGCCCGTGTTTCGCAAATATGAAGATGCGCTCATGTCCTGCCTGATGCTGCTGCCGGTGGTGCTGCTGGTGGTTGGGCTGGTTGGCTCGCTGTTCGTTTTATGGAAGAAAAAATATGGAAATCGGCAGTAATCGACGTACGCGACGCACACTCATTCATCAGTGCGCCTTTGCGCTGGCCGCCGTTATGCTCTTTACCCTGCTCTTCGCTGCCTGGAGTACTCTCCAGCAGCGCGAGTCGACGCTGGCCATTCGTCCGGGTAACCAGAGCGTCAGCGTACCGGACGGCTTCTCCGTCTGGCATCACCTCGACGCTAACGGGATCCGCTTCAAAAGCATTACGCCGAAAAATGACACCCTGGTCATTACCTTTGACTCCAGCGCACAAAGCGCGGCGGCAAAAGTGGTCTTAGACCGCACTTTGCCGCAGGGCTATATCATTGCCCTTCAGGACGACGACGACCAGACGGCAGCCTGGCTTACCCGCCTGCGCGATACCCCTCACCGTCTGGGTTAACCTTCTACTAATCCGAATCTTTTCACTTACTTTGGTGATCTTCGCGTTTACTTACTATGCTTGAGTAGACGGGAACAGTGTCACTCTTTTACTGACTGCAATAGGGAAAGTTATAAGAATGAGATACCGCATCGTACTGGCGTTAAGCCTTTTATCGTTGAGCGCTGCTTCGCAGGCCGTATCGCTTTGCCAGGAGAAAGAACAGGATATCCTGCGCGAAATTAGCTACGCCGAGAAGCATAATAATCAGAGCCGCGTTGACGGACTGAACACCGCACTCAAAGAGTTAAAAGCCAACTGCACCGACAGCAAGCTGCGCGCAGACCACCAGAAAAAAATTGCTGAACAAAAGGAAGAGGTTGCTGAACGTCAGCAGGATCTGACTGAAGCACAGCAAAAAGGCGATGCGGATAAAGTGACCAAACGTGAACACAAGCTGAAAGAGGCGCAGGAAGAGCTGCGTACGCTTGAGGCCCGTGATTATTAAAGGAAGTTACCACTCGCTCACCTGGAGAGAATTATGTCTAAGTCTAAAGATACTACTGCCGATCATCTGCGCGCTGAGTTGAAATCCCTGACGGATACCCTGGAAGAGGTATTAAGTAACTCCGGGGACAAATCGAAAGAAGAGTTGAGTAAGCTGCGTACTAAAGCAGAGCGTGCTCTGCACGAAAGCCGCTATCGTCTGGGTGAAACCAGCGATGTCATTGCCAAGCAAACCCGTGAAGCCGCCACGCGCGCCGATGAATATGTGCGCGAGAACCCGTGGACTGGTGTAGGGATTGCAGCTGCCGCCGGCGTAGTGCTGGGCGTGCTGCTGACGCGTCGCTGATTATGGCTGACTTACGTCAAACAAGCGGGCCAGGCAAAAGCGTCCTGGGTATTGGGCAACGCATTATGACCATCCTTGTTGAGATGGTCGAAACGCGCTTGCGACTGGTTGTGGTAGAACTGGAAGAAGAGAAAGCTAACGTCATCCAGATGCTCCTGATGGTGGGGCTTACCATGCTGCTGGCCGCCTTTGGCCTGATGAGCCTGATGGTGCTCATCATCTGGGCTATCGACCCTCAATACCGTCTTAACGCGATGATCGCTACCACTGTGGTTCTGCTGGTAGGCGCCATCATTGGCGGTTTCTGGACGATGCATAAGGCTCGACAATCTACGTTCCTGCGCCATACGCGTAGCGAGCTGGCTAACGATCGTTCTCTGCTGGAGGAGGATAAATAGTGAGCAGTAGTAAAGCGGAGCGTCTTAAACGCAAAGCGATGCTGCTAAGCCAGATCCAGCAGCAGCGCCTTGATTTGACCGCCAGTCGTCGCGACTGGTTAGAGACGACGGGCGCTTACGATCGTGGCTGGAACACCTTCCTCAGCCTGCGGTCGTGGCTGCTGGTAGGCAGTAGCCTGTTGGCGGTGCGCACCGTTCGCCATCCCAACATGATGCTGCGTTGGGCGAAACGTGGGTTTGCCGCGTGGAGCACCTGGCGTCTGGTTCAGACCACCCTCAAGCAGCAGCGCCTGCGTTAATAGTAAGAAGTTACCCGGCCTCCCAGGCCGGGCCTACTATCCCACAAAAGCAACAATCAGATTATTTGATAAAGATTGACAGTTTTCCTTGCTAACAATCCTTCAACGCCACGTTTATTATCCTCTCCATCGACAGCGAACAGGCGCATACGCCTGCCAGCGCTGGAAAAATGACATTATTGGCCCCCGCGGCTTCATGGAGAGTAAAATGAAAAAATTAGAAGATGTTGGTATTCTGGTAGCGCGTATTCTGATGCCAATTCTGTTTATTACCGCTGGCTGGGGCAAAATCACCGGTTATGCTGGCACGCAGCAGTATATGGAAGCGATGGGCGTACCGGGCTTCATGCTGCCGCTGGTTATCCTGCTTGAGTTCGGCGGCGGTCTGGCGATCCTGCTTGGTTTCCTGACCCGTACCACCGCGCTGATTACCGCCGTCTTTACGCTGCTCACCGCGTTCCTGTTCCACAGCAACTTTGCTGAAGGCATGAACTCCATCATGTTCATGAAAAACCTGACCATCGCAGGCGGCTTCCTGCTGCTGGGTATTACCGGTCCAGGCGCGTTTAGCATCGACCGCGTTCTGAATAAAAAGTGGTAAGGCTTCTATACTGAAAGCAATTCAAGGCGGGGAGAGCGAACGCTTCCCGCTTACCCTTTTCTGGCCGTAAGGAGAGCACCATGGGACAGCTTATTGACGGCGTCTGGCATGACGTCTGGTACGATACAAAGTCAACCGGGGGACGGTTTAAACGCTCGGAGTCCGCGTTCCGTAACTGGCTAACCGCAGACGGCGAAGCAGGCCCGACCGGCGAAGGCGGTTTTACACCTGAGAAAGATCGCTACCATCTTTACGTCTCCCTCGCCTGCCCATGGGCGCACCGCACGCTGATCCTGCGCACGCTGAAAGGCCTTGAGCCATTTATCGACGTATCGGTGGTTAACCCCCTGATGCTGGAGAGCGGCTGGACCTTTGATGATAGCTTTCCTGCCGCCACCGGCGACAAGCTCTATCAGCACGATTTTCTCTATCAGCTCTATCTTCACGCCGATCCGCACTATACCGGGCGCGTTACCGTGCCGGTGCTGTGGGATAAGAAAAACCACACCATCGTCAGCAACGAATCTGCGGATATTATTCGCATGTTCAATACCGCCTTTGACGCACACGGCGCGAAAGCGGGCGACTACTACCCGCCGGAATTGCGGGGGCAGATTGATGAGCTGAATAGCTGGATCTACGACAACGTGAATAACGGCGTCTACAAAGCCGGGTTCGCTACCAGCCAGGAAGCCTATGACGAGGCGGTAGAGAATGTCTTTGCCTCGCTGGCCCGCCTGGAGCAGATCCTTGGCCAGCACCGCTATCTCACCGGCAATCGCCTGACAGAAGCGGATATTCGCCTGTGGACGACGCTGGTGCGCTTTGACCCGGTCTACGTGACACACTTCAAGTGTGATAAGCACCGGATCAGCGACTATCTGAATCTGCATGGCTTCCTGCGCGACATCTATCAGATGCCGGGCATTGCCGAAACCGTGGACTTCGCCCACATTCGCAATCACTACTACCGCAGCCATAAGACCATTAACCCGACGGGGATCATCTCCATCGGACCGTGGCAGGATCTGGACGAGCCGCACGGGCGCGATATTCGCTTCGGCTAAGCCATCAGGGCACCTTCAGGGTGCCCTTTTTATTTGCTATTTCCCTGCAAAAAGCTTCGGGATCTCCCGCAGACACCAGGCCTTCGCCTCACCCATGCTGTCGCGCCGCCAGGCCATAATGATATCCACCTCGCTGGTAGACTCCGGGCTGACCACCCGCAGACGCCCTTCGGCAATATCCTGCTCTACCAGCGGGTAAGGCATGGTGGCTACGCCTAGCCCGGCCAGCAGCGCGTTGCGTTTATCCTCCAGGCTGCTCACCGTCAGACGCGGCTGCTTGTCCAGCAGCTGTACGGTAAGCACCGGGCGCTCACGGGCGGTATCGGCCACCGCAACGCCGCGATATTTCACTCGCGTCACCTCGGAGAGCGGCTCTGGCTCCTGGTGGATGGGGTGATCCGGCGCGGCAACGTAGACGTTGAGAAGGGTATAGAGCTTGCGCGAGTTGATCTCTGACGACGAGCGGAAGTGCATATCCGGGGCGATAACGATATCCGCCCGGCCCTGCTCCAGGCGCTCCCACGCCCCTGCCAGCACTTCGGTAATAATGGAGAGTTGAGTATTGGCTTTCGTCGCCAGCCGCTCGACCAGCGGGAAAAACGCGGGCGTGGGGACCAGCGCTTCGCTCACCAACGTCAGGTGCGTCTCCCAGCCACGGGCCAGCGCTTCGGCATCGGTAGTCAGCTTGTCGGCAGCCTCCAGCAGCACGCGTCCCCGCTCCAGCAGCATGCGCCCAACGTTGGTAAATTTTGTCCGGTGCCCAGAGCGGTCGAAGAGCACCACGTCCAGCTCCTCCTCCAGCTTCTGCATGGTATAGCTCAGCGCGGAAGGTACCCGGCCCAGCTCATCCGCCGCTGCGGCAAAACTGCCGCGTCTGTCTATAGCATCCATGACGCGTAATGCTTCGAGCGTCAACGCTCTCTCTTTAGCCATCTCGTTCTCATTCAGGAAATTTGAACATACCGGGCAGAATATCTGGCTAACAATGCAGCGTCCATACCTTTACCATTGATTTAGTGTAAAGAGAGGTCAGAATTATGATTACTACCAGAACAGCCAAACAGTGCGGACAGGCAGATTTCGGATGGCTGCAGGCCCGTTACACCTTCTCCTTTGGACACTACTTTGATCCTAAGCTGTTGGGCTATGCCTCCCTGCGGGTGCTAAACCAGGAGGTGCTGGCCCCCGGTGCGTCGTTCCAGCCGCGTACCTATCCTAAAGTGGATATTCTCAACCTGATCCTTGAGGGTGAAGCCGAGTACCGCGACAGCGAAGGCCATCATGTGCAGGTGAAGGCGGGAGAAGCGCTGCTGATCGCAACCCAGCCGGGGATCAGCTACAGCGAACACAACCTGAGCAAAGATAAGTCCCTGACACGGATGCAGCTCTGGCTGGACGCCTGCCCTGAACGCGAGAACGCACCGATGCAAAAGATTGCCATCGCGGGCCAGCAGCAGCTGCTCGCTTCTCCTGATGGGCATGATGAGAGTATGCAGCTTCGCCAGCAGGTCTGGTTGCACCATATTGAACTGGACGAGGGCGAGCAGATCAGCTTTCAGCTGCATGGCCCGCGCGCTTACCTGCAATCAATTCACGGTAGGTTCCATGCCCTGACGCCTCAGGAGGAGCAGAAGGCGCTCACCTGCGGCGACGGAGCCTTTATTCGCGATGAGGCAAACATCACGCTAGTGGCGGATACGCCGCTGCGAGCCCTGCTGGTCGATTTGCCGGTATAGCTGAGATGCCGGGCAGCGGCTTCGCCTGACCCGGCCTACGTCTCTCCGCTTTGTGCGCCATAATGTCGATGATCTGCCGGTCGGTGGCCTGCATAGCGTGGCAGGCCAGGGCGCAGAGGTTAGCGATCGACTGTTCGACGTCGTGCGCCACAATCCCCTCATTGCCGGTCACGGCGGTCTCATCCAGCGCCATCAGCACGGCTTTCCACGCTGACGAGACGCTGGTCGATACTTTCATCGCGCAGCTGTTAGATGCGCCATCGCAAATCATACCGCTGACGTCGCCGATCATACTGCTGATAGCCCGCGCAAGGGTGTCATAGCGTCCATCCATTAACCACGCCATCCCTGCCGCCGCCCCCATGGCTGCCGTCGTCGCGGCGCAAAGCGCGGAGAGACGCGGCAGCTGGTAGTGGATGTAGATCGCGCTAAGATGGGAAAGCATCAGCGCACGGGCCATCCGCTCTTCGCTCTCACTTAAAAACTCAGCCACGACCACAACCGGCAGCGTGGCGGCGATCCCCTGGTTACCGGAACCCGAGTTGCTCATTGCTGGCAGCGTCGCGCCGCCCATTCGTGCGTCCGATGCGGCGCTGGTACGGATCACAATCGCCGAAGAGAGATCCTTCGCCAGCAGGCCGCGATCGGACTGTTTTTGCAGCGTGGTGCCGATGTGCAGACCCCACTCCCGCGCCAAACCTTCCCGAGAGAGCGCATCGTTCAGGCGGGCCGCATCAAGAATAAAACGGATCCGCTCAAACGGGACCTGCTCAATAAAGGCCAAAATGTCGCGCAGCGTTGTCTGTGACAGCGCCACCAGCGGATCCTCACGGCCCTCTTCCACCTGGTCACTAAGCTGAAAAACCGTCTCGCCCTGCTTTTCGATCCTGACGATGCGGGTATGATCGCCCTCGATCGTTACGCTCGCGTCGCTATCTGCCGTATAGACACAGGCGCGGGCGTAGAGGGTCTCGGCGCACGGCTCCTGTAGCCTGACGCACACCCGCCCATCCGCAAGCATCGTTTTGGCATGTGCTATTGCCTCTGGCGATGCGGCTTTGAGTACCTCCAGCCCGGCGGCGGCATCGCCTCCGAGCGCGCCGAGGGCAGCGGCAATCGGCAGCCCCACCATGCCCGTTCCCGGCACGGTGACCCCCATACCGTTTTTCAGCAGGTTAGGCGATACATAACACTCCACGCGCTCGATCCTGCCGGAGAGCTGTGCGGCGGCCGTCGCGCTGGCCAGCGCCAGCGATACCGGTTCGGTACAGCCCAGCGCGGGTTTAACCTCCTGGCGGACAATCTCAATAAACCGATCCCAAATCGGCTTCCATTTTGCATCTGACATAATAGCGTCCATCTGTTTTATTAAGTGAATAGCATCAGGCGAAGGCCAGCAGCGGTGAAATACAGAGCAGCAGGCCGGTAATAATAATGATCTTCAGCGACAGGCCTTTGTACTTATGCAGAGCCGGTACCTTATAGACCAGCCAGGCGGGAATTAAGCAGCCGATCAGGCCGAATATCGGGCTACAGATAGAGGTGAAGCTCAGCACCGGGGCATTCAGCACAATGGCGCTCCAGGCCAGCAGGATAGCGAAGATCATGATCCCACCCTGGACATACTTTTCATCAAACTGCCGGGTCGGGAATTTACGTCGCAGCAGGTTCATGACGATGCCCTGGGTCGCCTCACGGAAGCCGAGATAAACACCAAAGAAAGCGGTCATTACGGCAAAGATATTTAAAATAACGCTGACCACTTTTACCCAACCTGCGCCGTCGCCGCTGATAAACTGGGCGGCAATAGCCAGCGCGGAGATATTTTGCTGGTAGGCTTTTACCGCTTCATCGTGGCCCATCGCCAGGGTGAATGAGACGGCGTAGAAAAAGACGGTAACAAACAGAATGGCAAAGGCGATATTCATCGCACGCAGGGCCTTATAGCGAGCAACCTCAATGGATTTCTCTTTGGCGCGGTAGGAGATAACCATCGGGCTGAGGGTCTGGATAAAGAGAATGGACGTCAGGGTAAAGGGCAGCGTAATGATTGCGTTCTTCACCAGCAGGCCAGCGGGTGGCAGCGTCCCGGCATTGTAGAGATGCCATAGCCCCACCATGCTCAGGCCGAGGGCCGCAACTACCAGCAGCTTGGTCAGCACCATCAGGCTTGAGACCTTAAACAGCAGCTTCTCACCGCGCGAGGAGATGGCGACCAGGATGCAGATTAGCACCAGGCCATAGAGAGGGTTATCGGAGAGCAGCCCCTGGGTGACACCAAAGGTGTGCAGGTAGGAGGCGCTGTCGTTGGTGATGGCGGTGGAGTAGACGAACATCCAGATCACCAGCATAATAAAGTAGAGCGCACCTAATAAAACGCCCCAGTTTTTACCTAAATAGCCGCTAATGACGCTGGGATAATCTTTGCACTCAGGCGACTCCGCCAATGTATTAATAAATAGCCGCTGGAAGAGATACATTGCCGGGTAACCAATAATGGAGGAGAGCAGAAATACCCACAGCCCCATTAGCCCCACCTGCACCGGTAAAAATACAATGCCCGCGCCGATGGCCATACCGATACTCATAATAACCCAGCCCGTGTCGGTGCTGTCGAATTTAATCGCCTCGCGCCACGCCTGCTCCGTCATGCCCGCTTTTTGGGCTGCTGATGATGTGCCTTGCATCACATCACTATTATTAATAATCATAACGCTCTCGCTTATTAGTGTAGGGACAGATCTTATTATCGATTCCGCTAATATTGCGGCTCTTGGTATAAATTAATCGTAATCAGGAAGCGAGAGAAAAACTTGGCTATTACTTAATTTGAATGGGATAATTTGAGAAACACCCGCTGCGTTTGCATCTGAATTAATAAAAATATTCTAACGCGGGTGTATGTGTGAAAGGGATCACGCAAGGTTTTATCCCATAAAATGCCGGGCGGCGCTGCGCTTGCCCAGCCTACAGAACATGCCAGACCATAGGCCCGTGCAGGCGGCGGTGGGACAGATTGCAAAATATGCATGACGGCTGAAAAACAAAAAACCCCGCCGAGGCGGGGTTCTGTGTAAAGAGTGAAACTGACCGATAAGCCGGGTTCTGTCGTTGGACAGTCATTCATCTAGGCCAGCAATCGCTCACTGGCTCAAGCAGCCTACCCGGGTTCAGTACGGGCCGTACCTTATGAACCCCTATTTGGCCTTGCTCCGGGTGGAGTTTACCGTGCCACGGACTGTTACCAGCCGCGCGGTGCGCTCTTACCGCACCCTTTCACCCTTACCTGATCCCACTTGCGTGGGCCATCGGCGGTTTGCTCTCTGTTGCACTGGTCGTGGGCTGTGACACCCCCCAGGCGTTACCTGGCACCTTGCCCTATGGAGCCCGGACTTTCCTCCCCTCCGCCCGTCTCCCCCGAAGGAGGACGACGACGAAGCGGCGACTGTCTGGTCAGCTTCGGCGCGCAGTATAGAGGGTTTACGTCCCGCTGTCACCCCTCCGTCAACATCCCGACCCGCAGGGTGGCGGCAATGTTGCGTGAAGCGCGGTAGATATTGTCGAATGCGCCGCGGAAGGCCTCTTCCAGCGTGCCGATGCTGGTCAGCACGCTAAACACCGCATCGATGCCATAGTGATGAACCACGCCCACGTCATGGGTCAGACTGCCCGCAATGCCAATCACCGGCTTATGGTATTTCTTAGCCACCTTCGCCACGCCCACGGGCACCTTGCCGTGAATACTCTGGCTGTCGATGCGACCCTCGCCGGTGACCACCAGCGTACAGTCGTGAATATGCTCTTCCAGGTTCAGCGCCTGGGTAACGATCTCAATGCCGCTCTTAAGCTCTGCGCCAAGGAAAGCCATCAGCGCCGCGCCCATACCGCCCGCCGCGCCTGCGCCGGGTACCTCTTTAACATCCACGCGCAGGGATTTTTTAATCACGTCGGCATAGTGGCTGAGGTTGTTATCCAGCTCAACAATCTGCGCATCGGTAGCCCCTTTCTGTGGGCCAAAGATACGCGATGCGCCCTGCTCCCCCGTCAGGGGATTGTTGACATCGCAGGCAACGCGGATAGTGCATAAGGCCAGGCGCGGATCCAGCCCGCTAATATCAATGGTGTTGAGGCTCATCAGGCTGCCGCCGCCGTGGCCAATCTCGGTACCGTTAGCATCGCACAGCTTCGCGCCCAGCGCCTGGACCATACCTGCGCCGCCGTCGTTGGTGGCGCTGCCGCCGATGCCAATAATGATATTTCGCGCGCCGTGCTCCAGCGCGTGCAGGATCAGCTCCCCGGTGCCGCGCGAGGTGGTAATCAACGGATTACGTAATTCAGGGGGAACGAGAGCCAGCCCGCTCGCGGCGGCCATCTCGATAAACGCAGTGTGACCGTCGCCGGACATGCCCCAGCGGGCGTCTACGCGCTCGCCCAGCGGGCCGGTCACCGACGCCGTATGCTCCGCGCCCTGGGTAGCGGCGATCATCGCCTCAACCGTGCCTTCTCCACCGTCGGCGACCGGAACGGAGACGTAGTGTGCATCCGGAAAAATTTCCCGAAATCCTTTTTCTATCGCCTGGGCTACCTCGGTAGCAGACAGGCTTTCCTTGTAAGAGTCTGGGGCAATTACGATTTTCATATCAGTAGCCTGTTACTGCACGCGGCATAGATGCCGGGCGCGTCTCCGCGCCCGTTTTTTGTTAGCGAGAGATTTCCACTTTCGCCAGTTTTTCGTAGTAGCACGCAAGGGCGCTATGGTCGTCGTTGCCGTGACCGTCAGCACGCAGCGCCTGCATCATCTCCATCACCGCTGCGGTCAGCGGCAGCTGCGCGCCCACGCCGTGAGAGGTATCCAGCGCGTTGGCCAGATCTTTGATGTGCAGATCGATACGGAAGCCCGGCTTGAAGTTACGATCCAGCACCATCGGCGCTTTCGCTTCCAGCACGGTGCTGCCGGCCAGGCCGCCACGGATTGCCTGGAACACCAGATCCGGGTTTACGCCAGCCTTGGTCGCCAGACTCAGCGCTTCAGACATGGCGGCAATGTTCAGCGCCACGATCACCTGGTTTGCCAGCTTGGTAACGTTGCCCGCGCCGATGTCGCCGGTGTGCACCACCGAGCCCGCCATCGCTTTCAGCAGGTCGTAGTATTTATCGAACAGCGCCTTGTCGCCGCCCACCATTACGGAGAGCGTGCCATCGATCGCTTTCGGCTCGCCGCCGCTAACCGGCGCATCAAGCATCTGTACGCCTTTCGCCTGCAGGGCGTCGCTGATTTCACGGCTGGCCAGCGGTGCGATGGAGCTCATGTCGATCAGCACGGTACCCGCTTTCGCCCCTTCGATAATGCCGCCTTCGCCCAGCGCCACCTCTTTCACGTGCGGGGAGTTTGGCAGCATGGTGATGATCACATCACACCGCTCGGCAATCTCTTTTGCCGTTGAGGCAGTTTCTGCACCGGCGGCAATTACTTCAGCAATAGCCTCAGGATTACGGTCAGAAACCACCAGCGAGTAACCGGCTTTAATGAGGTTTTTACTCATTGGTTTACCCATGATGCCCAGGCCAATAAAACCAACTTTCAGTGTCATATTGCGTCTCTCTCTTGTTCGGTGGTGGTTATTTCTTAAATGAATCAGCTAAACGCTGGGTTCCGGCGCGGAATACGCCCAGGTCACTCCCTACGGCAACGAAGGTTGCGCCCCACTCCAGGTAACGGCGCGCATCGGCCTCTACCGGCGCGAGGATGCCGCTCGGCTTACCGTGCGCTTTCGCACGGGCAAAAATGTGCTGAATGCAGCGCTGTACTTCCGGGTGGGATGCTTTGCCTAAGTGGCCCAGCGCGGCAGCAAGGTCGCTTGGGCCGACGAAGATCCCATCCACGCCGTCGGTGGCGGCGATGGCATCAACGTTATCCACGCCCTGCTGGCTCTCAATCTGTACCAGAATGGTGATGTTTTTATTCGCCTGGCCAAAGTAGTCCGGCACGGTGCCAAACATGTTGGCGCGATGGGAGACCGATACGCCGCGAATGCCTTCCGGCGGATAGCGGGTTGAGGCCACCGCCAGCACGGCTTCCTCTTCGCTCTCGACAAACGGGATCAGGAAGTTGTAAAAGCCGATATCAAGCAGGCGCTTAATGGCAATCGGATCGTTAGCCGGGGCGCGAACCACCGGCGCGCTGCTGCTGCCCTTGAGGGCCATCAGCTGCGGGATAAAGGTCGTGACATCGTTCGGCGCGTGTTCGCCGTCGAGTACCAACCAGTCAAAGCCCGCCAGGCCCAGCACCTCGGTGCTGATCGGGCTTGCCAGCGCGGACCAGCAGCCAATCTGAATCTGATGCGCTGCCAGCGCAGCCTTGAATTTGTTTGGGAAGATATCGTTAGTCATCATCTATACCTTGAAGTAACCGTTGCTTAATTCCGCAGTTCCATACGCTTGATGTCGCCCACCACGAACAGGTAGCAGAACATCGCCATCAGGGCTGAACAGCCGACGAACACCAGAGCAGCGTTAAAGGAGTGCAGCTCGCTGACCAGGTAACCAATTACTAGCGGGGTGACAATGGAGGCCACGTTGCCAAACACGTTAAATACCCCGCCGCACAGTCCAACAATCTCTTTTGGCGCGGTATCGGAGATCACCGGCCAACCGAGGGCACCAAACCCTTTTCCGAAGAATGCCAAGGCCATCAGCGTGACCACCAGGGTGGTGTTATCGGTGTAGTTACACAGAATGATGCTCGACGCCAGCAGCATGCCCAGCACAATAGGCAGCTTACGCGCCAGGGTGATGGTTGCGCCACGTTTGATCAGGTGATCCGAGAAGACCCCGCCCAGCACGCCGCCTGCAAAGCCGCACAGCGCCGGGATAGAGGCCACGAGGCCCACTTTCAGAATCGACATCCCTTTCTCCTGCACCAGGTAGATAGGGAACCAGGTGAGGAAGAACCAGGTAATGGTGTTGATAAAATACTGGCCGAAGAACACACCCAGCATCATGCGGTTGGTCAATAATTGCTTGATGTAGTGCATTTTAGGCCCAGCAACTGCCGCACCCGGCTTTTTATGGTCCATATCGACCACCGCGCCGCCCTTGGTGATGTACTCCAGCTCGTTGGCTGACATATTCGGATGGTCGGTAGGATTATGGATAAACTTCACCCACATGCCGGTCAACACAAAGCCAATCACGCCCATCACCGTAAACACATGCTCCCAGCCCCAGGCAAAGGTCAGCCAGCCCAGCAGCGGGGAAAAGAGTGCCAGAGAGAAGTACTGGGCAGAGTTGAAAATAGCCGACGCCGTACCGCGCTCTTTGGTCGGGAACCACGCGGCAACGATGCGGGCGTTCGCCGGGAATGAGGGGGCTTCAGAGAAGCCAAGCATAAAGCGCATGATGAACATCGACACGCCAGCCCAGGCCAGCGGAAAGACGTCAACAAACCCTTGCAGGAAGGTGAACAGCGACCAGAAAAAGAGGCTGTAGGTGTAGACTTTCTTCGAACCGTAACGGTCCAGCAGCCAGCCGCCGGGGATCTGCATCAGCAGGTAAGCCCAGCCGAAAGCGGAGAAGATATAGCCCATGGAGACGGCGCTGAGCTGCAGCTCTTTGGCCACTTCGGTCCCGGCGATAGAGAGGGTTGCGCGGTCCGCATAGTTAATCGCCGTAACGATAAAGATAATGAGCAAGATTAAATAGCGGGTAGGCATACCCTTTTTTGACTCAACGGCAGTATCTAATATCATTTATTTATCCTCGGGCACGGTAATCTATTTTTATATTTTTATGAGGTGTATTTTCCTGATTATTTATCGATAGCAGGCAATATCAGTTAACTAACCAGATGCAATGAAATCGTGAATCAGTATAATCAGGCCTCAACCATCCCGCATTGTATCCATGCTCAATTAACACGGTAATTTTGGCGATTATATTGAGCATATGCACAACTCTCTGGGCGCTGATCCACAGATTTAGGCATTAGCCCTGCCGCCGGGCCTGCTACAACAATAATGAGTGATCTGGATCACATTCTTAACCAGAAACTCCTGACACTATTTATTCCATAGCAATGTTGTTTATTTCCGATAACAAGAAACATGATACGCATTTTCCCGTTTTTGTTATCCCATACCTGGCGGAGAATACTGGACAATGGCCGACATCGAAATTAGACAAGAATCGCCAACGGCGTTTTATATTAAGGTTCATGAAACCGATAACGTGGCGATTATTGTCAATGACAATGGCTTAAGAGCCGGGACCCGTTTCCCGGATGGGCTTGAACTGATTGAGCATATTCCGCAGGGACATAAAGTCGCGCTGGTGGATATTCCCGCGCACGGCGACATCGTCCGCTACGGGGAGGTGATCGGCTATGCGGTGCGCGATATTGTCCGAGGCAGCTGGATCGACGAATCCACCGTAGCGCTACCAACAGCGCCGCCGCTGGAGACCCTGCCGCTGGCAACCAAAGTACCGGATCCGATGCCTGCCCTTGAGGGTTACACCTTCGAAGGTTACCGCAACGCCGACGGCAGCGTCGGTACCAAAAACCTGCTCGGGATCACCACCAGCGTGCACTGCGTCGCGGGCGTGGTGGACTACGTAGTTAAAATTATCGAGCGCGACCTGCTGCCGAAATACCCCAACGTTGATGGCGTGGTTGGCCTGAATCACCTCTACGGCTGCGGCGTGGCGATCAACGCCCCGGCGGCGGTGGTGCCTATTCGCACTATCCACAACATCGCCCTGAACCCCAACTTTGGTGGCGAAGTGATGGTGGTTGGTCTCGGCTGTGAGAAGCTTCAGCCGGAACGCCTGCTGCAGGGAACGGAAGACGTGCAGGCGATCCCCGTCGACAGCGCCAGCATTGTGCGTTTGCAAGATGAACAGCACGTCGGCTTCCGCTCGATGGTGGACGATATTCTTCAGGTTGCCGAGCGCCACCTGATTAAGCTGAATGCTCGCCAGCGCGAAACCTGCCCGGCTTCAGAGCTGGTGGTAGGCATGCAGTGCGGGGGCAGCGACGCCTTCTCTGGTGTGACGGCCAACCCCGCGGTGGGCTATGCCTCTGACCTGCTGGTCCGCTGCGGTGCGACGGTGATGTTCTCGGAAGTCACCGAGGTGCGCGATGCTATCCATCTGCTCACCCCGCGCGCTATCAACGAGGAAGTGGGCAAGCGCCTGCTGGAAGAGATGGCCTGGTACGATAACTATCTCGATATGGGCAAAACCGACCGCAGCGCCAACCCCTCTCCGGGCAACAAAAAAGGTGGCCTGGCGAACGTGGTTGAAAAAGCGCTTGGCTCCATTGCCAAGTCGGGACAGAGCGCCATCGTGGAAGTGCTTTCGCCGGGCCAGCGGCCAACTAAGCGCGGCCTGATCTACGCGGCGACGCCTGCCAGCGACTTTGTCTGTGGTACGCAGCAGGTAGCCTCCGGGATCACCGTTCAGGTGTTCACCACCGGGCGCGGTACGCCGTACGGTCTGGTGGCGGTGCCGGTGATCAAGATGGCGACCCGTACCGAGCTGGCTAACCGCTGGTACGATCTGATGGATATCAACGCCGGAACGATCGCGACCGGGGAAGAGAGCATTGAGGACGTGGGCTGGAAGCTGTTCCACTTTATTCTCGACGTCGCCAGCGGCCGCAAGAAAACCTTCTCGGATCAGTGGGGCCTGCACAACCAGTTGGCGGTGTTTAACCCGGCGCCGGTAACGTGATACTTTTGCCGGGCGGCGCTGCGCTTGCTCGGCCTACGGCATGCTAGTCGACAAGATGCCAGTAGCCGCCTTTCGTTGAACCGATGCGCTCCAGCCTGCCCTGTTTTTGCAGCGTCTGGAGCTGACGCTCCACCGTGCGTGTCGTTACGCCAAAGCGTGCAGCCATGTCGGCAATCGTACTGGTAGGGTGCCGACGGAGCCAAACAAGATACGCCTGCGCTTTAGGTGACAACGCAAGCACCTTTTCTTCCGACATTTCTTCCGACATTTCTTCCGACATCGTTGACGCTGAATTTAGCCCCTCTTTCAGCGCCGCTGCAATGTTTCCCAGCATAAACTCGATAAACAGAGTGCAGTCACTGGCCCTGTCGCACTCGCCTAATACCTGGTAATAACGCTCTTGCTGGTAATGGATCAGCGTTTCTACCGGTAGCCAGGCCATCTCAGGCCGCCAGGTGCTCAGGATCAACGTTTGCCATAGGCGTCCCATACGCCCGTTGCCGTCGGCGAAAGGGTGAATAAACTCGAACTCATAATGAAAAATAGAGCTGGCGATGAGCGGATGCAGATCGGTACTGTCCAGCCAGTTAAGTAGTTCACCGACCAGCCGGGAAACCTGTGAGGCTGGCGGAGCCATGTGGATGAGCATCCTGTCGCGATAGATACCGACATCGTTTTGCCGGAGATTGCCGGGATTATCAACTAGCCCGGCCATGAGAATACGGTGTGCTGAAAGCAGATCGCTAAGCCGTCCTTTACCCCAGCTGGAGAGATGGTCATATGCCAAAATAGCGTTTCTGACCTCCTGGATATCTTTTGCCGGGGCCAGCACGCGTTTACCGTCCATAATCGCCGTGACCTGCTCAGCGCTTAAGCTGTTATGCTCGATCGCCAGCGAGGCCTGAATAGTGCGGATCCGGTTCTCTTTACGCAGCAGAGGAGAGGCGCGCCCGGTCTGGGCAGCCCAGTGTCCAAGCAGCTCCCCTATTTCAATCACTAAATTCAGGATTGGCGGCGTAATGGTAAACGGCGGCTGATAGCGGCTCATAAACCTTACCCCTGCTGCTCCAGAGCGTGTTTATAGAGAGCATTTTTCTTCACGCCATGGATCTCGGCGGCCAGCGCGGCGGCTTTTTTCAGCGGCAGCTCGGCCTGAAGCAGTGCCAGAGTCCGCAGCGCATCGGCGGGCAGATCCTCCTCCTGAGCCTTATGCCCTTCGATAATCAGCACCATCTCCCCTTTGCGGCGATTTTCATCTTCCTTCACCCACGCCAGCAGCTCGCCAATGGGCGCGCCGTGAATCGACTCCCATGTTTTGGTCAGCTCGCGGGCCAGCACGACATAGCGGGATTCTCCCAGCACAGTGCAGATGTCCTCCAGGCTATCGAGCAGACGGTGGGTGGACTCATAAAAAATCAGCGTGCGCGGCTCGGCCTCCAGTGCTTTTAACGTATCGCGGCGGCCTTTTGATTTGGCAGGCAGAAAACCTTCATAGCAGAAGCGATCCGACGGCAGCCCGGCGGCGCTGAGGGCGGCAATCGCGGCACAGGGTCCAGGCAGCGGCACCACGCGGATCCCCGCCTCGCGGCAGGTGCGCACCAGATGGTAGCCAGGATCGTTGATCAGTGGCGTCCCGGCGTCAGAGACCAGGGCGATGTTCTGCCCCTCTTTCAGCTTTGCGACCAGGGTGTCTGCCTTCTGCTGCTCATTATGATCGTGAAGGGCAAACAGGCGGGCGCTAATGGCAAAGTGCTGCAACAGCAGGCCGGTGTGGCGGGTATCCTCTGCGGCAACTAAATCAACGCTTTGCAACACGGTCAGCGCGCGCTGGGTGATATCAGCCAAATTCCCGATGGGAGTGGGTACAATATAGAGCTGACCTTGAGAATTCTCAGCCGATTCGTGTTGTTTCATTGTTTCATCCGTATTGCCGATTTAATATTGAGCATTGCGTAAAAAATATCACTGGATACAGAATGGTACAGTCAACATTTTTCCGTTTAAAAGCAGCGCGTTGTCTGCCCGTCGTGCTGGCCGCCCTGCTTTTTGCAGGCTGTGGAACACAGACGCCAGACCAGAGCAGCGCCCACATGCAGGGCACGGCGCAGGCGGACTCTGGCTTCTACCTAAGCCAGATGCAGCACAGCACAGATGATACCAAGACCAACTGGCAATTACTCGCCATTCGTGCCCTGCTGAAAGAGGGCAAAAGCCAGCAGGCAGGCGAGCTGTTTAACCAGCTGCCGCAGGAGCTGACCGATACCCAGCGTAAAGAGCAGTCGCTGCTGGCCGTCGAGCTTAAGCTGGTACAGAAGGATTTTGCCGGTGCGCAGGCGCTGCTGGATAAGCTGAAGCCTGCCGATTTCGAGGGTAACCAGCTGGCGCGCTACTGGCAGGCGCAGATTGACGCCAGCCAGGGCCGTCCGTCGCTGACGCTGCTGCGGGCCTTAATCGCCCAGGAGCCACTGCTGGCAGCAAAGGATAAGCAGAAAAATATCGATGCTACCTGGCAAGCGCTCTCTTCCATGACGCCGGAGCAGGCGCAGGCGCTGGTGATCAACGCCGATGAGAACGTGCTGCAGGGCTGGCTCGATCTACAGCGCGTCTGGTTCGATAACCGTACCGATCCGAATATGCTGAAGGCGGGCATCAGCGACTGGCAGACCCGCTATCCGCAAAACCCGGGCGCGAAGATGCTGCCAACGGCGTTAACCAACGTGCAGAATTTTAAACCCGCCTCCACCAACAAAATCGCCCTGCTGCTGCCTCTGAACGGCCAGGCCGCGGTCTACGGTCGTGCTATCCAGCAGGGCTTTGAGGCGGCGAAAAACGGTGTGCCTGCTGTGAGCGGCCCGGCAACGCCGGTTCAGGTTGCCCAGGCGGCGACGGCTGGAGATGCTGAGGTGGTAAGCCCCTCACAGGCGCCGGTGGATGAGCTGACCCAGACGCAGCCTGCTGCACCGGCGGAAGCGCCAGTGGCCGCCCCCGAAGCGACCCAGGCCCCCGCGCCCGCTGAAGCCGCTGCGCCCGTTGAGACCGCTGCGCCCGTGAACGCGCCTGAGGCGCAGAGGCAGCCTGCCGCGACGCCAGCGGCGGCCAGCGCCACGGCGAATCCCTCTGCCGATCTGAAAATTTACGACACCAGTTCGCAGCCGCTTGACCAGATCCTCAACCAGGTCCAGCAGGATGGGGCCAGCATCGTGGTTGGCCCGCTGCTAAAAGGTAACGTTGAAGAGCTGATGCGCAGCCACACCGCCCTTAACGTACTGGCCTTGAACCAGCCGGAGTCGGTAGAGAGCCGGGCGAATATCTGCTACTTCGCCCTCTCGCCGGAAGATGAAGCCCGCGACGCCGCGCGCCACATGTGGGATCAGGGCCGCCGTGCGCCGCTGCTGCTGGTTCCGCGCAGCGCGTTGGGGGATCGGGTGACCACCGCCTTTGCCGAAGAGTGGCAGAAGCTGGGCGGCGGTACCGTGCTGCAGCAGAAGTTTGGCTCCACCGCTGAACTGAAGATGGGCATTAACGGCGGGTCTGGTATTGCCCTGACCGGCACGCCAGTCACCTCCAGCCTGCCGCAGCAGCAAGGCGTGACTATTGGCGGTCTGACCATCCCTGCCCCGCCGACTGAGGCGCAGATCACCGGCGGCGGCAACGTCGATGCGGCCTATATTCTGGCAACGCCGAACGAGATCGCGCTCATCAAGCCGATGATTGCCATGCGTACCGGCAGCCACAGCGGTGCTGCCCTCTACGCCAGCTCACGCAGCGCGCAGGGCGGCGCAGGCCCGGACTTCCGTCTTGAGATGGAGGGGCTCCAGTTTAGCGAGATCCCGATGCTGGCAGGCAGCAACCCTGCGCTGATGCAGCAGGCGCTGGGCAGCGTCAATAACGACTACTCGCTGGCACGCCTGTATGCCATGGGCGTTGACGCCTGGGCGCTGGCTAACCACTTCGCCCAGATGCGCCAGGTTCCCGGCTTTGAGATCAGCGGCAACACGGGCGATCTCTCGGCTACTCCCGACTGCGTGATTAACAGGAAGTTATCATGGCTCAAATACCAGCAGGGGCAGATCGTCCCGGCCAGTTAAGCCGTAAACAGACCGGCGACGCGTGGGAAGCAACGGCGCGCCGCTGGCTGGAGGGCAAAGGACTGCGCTTTGTCGCCGCCAACGTGCGTTCGCGCGGCGGCGAGATTGACCTGATTATGCGTCAGGGCCCCACTACCGTGTTCGTTGAGGTACGCTACCGTAAGACAGCCCGGTACGGCGGCGCAGCGGCCAGCATCACCCGCAGCAAGCAGTTGAAACTCTTATCGGCGGCGCGTTTGTGGCTCGCCCGGCACAATGGGAGTTTTGACACTGTGGATTGCCGGTTCGATGTGATAGCCTTCACCGGAAATGATGTGGAGTGGATACAAGACGCGTTTAACGACCACTCATACTAGCTGACATTATAGGGATCACCGTGCTCGAAAGAATTAAAGTCTGCTTTACGGAAAGTATTCAAACCCAGATTGCGGCGGCGGAAGCCCTGCCGGATGCGATCTCCCGTGCAGCCATGACGCTGGTTCACTCCCTGCTTAACGGTAACAAAATCCTCTGCTGTGGCAACGGCACCTCTGCCGCCAACGCCCAGCATTTTGCTGCCAGCATGATCAATCGCTTTGAAACCGAGCGTCCGAGCCTGCCAGCGATTGCACTAAATACCGATAACGTGGTCTTAACCGCGATCGCCAACGAGCGACTGCACAATGAGATCTATGCCAAACAGGTGCGTGCGCTAGGCCATGCCGGTGACGTGCTGCTGGCGATCTCTGCCCGGGGCAATAGCCGGGATATCGTAAAAGCCGTTGAGGCCGCCGTAACGCGCGATATGACCATCGTAGCCCTCACCGGCTACGACGGCGGCGAGCTGGCGGGTTTGTTGGGGCCACAGGATGTCGAAATTCGTATTCCGTCCCACCGCAGCGCACGCATTCACGAGATGCATATGCTGACGGTTAACTGCCTTTGCGATCTGATTGATAACACGCTTTTCCCTCACCAGGATGATTAAGGAGTAGACATGAAGGCATTTTCGCCCCTTGCGGTAATACTCTCCGCGCTGCTGCTTCAGGGATGTGTCGCAGCGGCCGTGGTTGGCAGCGCTGCCGTAGGCACCAAAGCAGCCACCGATCCGCGTACCGTGGGCACGCAGGTTGATGATGGAACGCTGGAGCTGCGCGTTAACAGCGCGCTGGCTAAAGATGAGCAGATTAAGAAAAGCGCACGCATTAACGTGACCGCTTACCAGGGTAAAGTCCTGCTGGTCGGCCAGGCACCTGATACCGAGCTGGCCTCCCGCGCGAAGCAGATAGCGATGGGCGTCGATGGGGCAACCGAGGTCTATAACGAGATCCGTCAGGGCCAGCCAATCAGTCTGGGCACCGCCTCGTCAGACACCTGGATCACCACCAAAGTCCGCTCCCAGCTGCTGGGTAGCGATCAGGTGAAATCGTCGAACGTGAAAGTAACCACCGAAAACGGCGAGGTGTTCCTGCTGGGGTTGGTAACAGAGCGTGAAGGCCGCGCCGCCGCCGATACCGCCAGCCGCGTGTCCGGCGTCAAGCACGTGACCACGGCGTTTACGTTTATTAAGTAAGTACTGATAAGCCGGATGGCGCAGCGCCATCCGGCGATTTATCACAGTAACGCAATATCCCCCACAATCACCCCACTCACCGCCACCAGCCCACCGGTTAGCCACAGCGCTTTCGCCGGGAAGGATTTGCGCAGCATAATCAGCGACGGCAGGCTCACCGCGGGCAGCGTAATCAGCAGGGCCAGCGCGGGAGCCATACCCATCCCGGCCATCATCATGGTCTGCACGACAGGAATTTCTGCCGCAGTTGGGATCACAAACAGACAGCCGACGATAGCCATCGCCACGACCCACATCAGCGAGTTGTCGATAGCGCCATCGGCGTGAGGGAAGAGCCAGACCCGCGCCGCACCCAGCAGCAGCACGGCCAGAATGTAGACCGGAATAGTACTCCAGAACAGCGTCCACAGCGCCCGCCCCCAGCGAGCCATAAATCCGCCCTGCGGCTCGGCGGCGGTGGCCGTCTCAGGCAGGGGCGACGGTCGGTCGCTCTCTTTCACCCAGCGCTGCACCAGCAGGGCAACGCCAGGCACAATCGCCAGACCGGCCAGCAGACGAATCAGGGCAAAATGCCACCCCAGGACAAAACCCATAAATACCAGCGTCGCCGGGTTAAGCAGCGGATTGCCCATCCAGAACGCCAGCGCGCCGCCCATCGATGCCTGCTGGCGGCGCAGCCCGGCGGTCACCGGCGCAGCGCAGCAGGAGCACATCATGCCCGGCAGGGAGAAGAGCGTGCCGAACAGCGTGCCGCCCACGCGCTTCTGGCCCAGGGTGCGCAGCAGCCAGTCGCGGGGAATAAGCACCTGCACCAGCGAGCCGAGGAGCACGCCCAGCACCGCCGCTTTCCAGACGGCGAGGAAGTAGACCATGGCATAGTCGAGCGCGGCCCGGAGCGGATCCGCCTCGGCGTTAGCAAGAATGGATTTGCCAATGCTGTGGGTTTCAGCGGCGGTAAAGGCTTTACCGTAGTAGGGCTGCCATTTCACATACCAGAGCCCAACGATAACAACGAGAAAAAAGAGCGCGGGCTTCCACCATTGGACAGGTGCTGCCGCATGAGATGAAGACTGACCAGTCATTGCATTCCCCGGAAAGATGTATGGATTATTATTAGCCGGAAGATACTACGCCTGACTGGATACTTTTGGAAACAGTTAATTCTCCTCTCCAATGGCAATCGCATGCAGCTGCTCGGAGGACAAAATAGTCACCCTCTCGCGGCAAGGAGAGAACGCCGTCAGCAGCATGGCGCGCGCCACGTCGCGGGCCTCGATGGATTTCCACCTGCCGGGCAGCAGGTGCATCATCGGCCCCAGCAGGGATTCGCCAAACCGCTGTTTTGCCCGATGGCCAAGCAGCATCGCTGGACGGGCCAGGGTCAGGCGCGGCCAATCCTGCGCCATTAACGCCTCCTCCATCTTGCCCTTCACCCGGTTATAGAAAAAGGGCGAACCGGCATTGGCTCCCATCGCGCTGACCACCAGCATATGCTTCGCCCCGAGTCGCAGCCCAGCCAGCGCGGTGTCCACCACCAGGGTGTAATCGGCGTGGATAAACGCCTCTTTGCTGCCCGCTTCCCGACGGGTTGTACCGAGGCAGCAGAAGACAGTATCGATAGGCGCGTTGACCTGCGCCAGCGCGTCAGTAATCTGGCGATCGCAGGGGTTAAAGACCCCCGGCATGCCCAGCAGAGGCCGACGCGTCGGGGCGGCAATATAGTTAACCCGTGGCTCCTGAATGAGCATACGCAGCAGGTGTGAGCCCACCAGCCCGGTGGCTCCGGTAATCAGTACCTGACTCATCTCGCCCCCTTTTGCAGATTAGTCCGCCTTGCAATGTGAGATCGCTGAACCACACTTATTCATACGTCATTATTAACGATAGATGGCGAAATAACCCATCCAGAGCGAAAACAATGGAGGTAACATGGGCAAGAAAATCGCAGTCTTGATCACTGATGACTTTGAAGATTCAGAATTCACTTCCCCGGCCGAGGCATACCGTAAGGCGGGCCACGAGGTGATCACCATTGAGAAAGAAGCCGGAAAAACGGTGAAGGGGAAACAGGGCGAAGCCAGCATCACGATCGATAAATCGATTGATGAGGTATCGCCGGACGAGTTTGATGCCCTTCTGCTGCCAGGCGGCCACTCTCCAGACTCGCTGCGCGGTGACGAGCGTTTTGTCTCCTTTACCCGCGATTTTGTGAACTCCGGTAAGCCGGTATTTGCTATCTGCCACGGTCCACAGCTGCTGATCAGCGCGGAAGTGGTGCGCGGACGCAAGTTAACAGCAGTGAAACCGATCGTTATCGATCTGAAAAACGCTGGCGTAGAGTTCTACGATCAGGAAGTAGTGAATGATAACGATCAGCTGATTACCAGCCGTACGCCAGACGATCTGCCCGCGTTTAACCGGGAGACTCTGCGCCTACTGGGAGCCTGATCCCCGTAGCCAGTGAAGCTTTGTACCAAAGCCCAGCGTATTGTCGGTAAACTTAATTTCGTCCAGGGAAATCTCCCATACCGGGGCCGACAATGCTCTGGCAACCGGAAAGCGACGGTTATAGCGCTTGCGCGCGGCCTCGCTTTCCGCTCCCTCCAGACGCCGGATCTCACCTTTAAACTGTACACCACGGATCAGCGCCACCGTTTTCGGCTGGCCGTTAACCGTGCCTGCCACCGGGGCTCGCGGCCCGCTCATTTGCGCATGTCGGGTGCGATCTTCACTCATCACGTAGAAGGCGACCTTCTGCGGATCGTAGTGATAGAAGGCGTTAGCACACCAGAGGTCGCCTTCGCTGGCGACGCACCATGTCACCACGTGCTGCTTTGCCAGCCAGCGATGAATGGCGGTGAGAGTTTCCATTTTTTGTCTACCTCATGCTAAGGTGCGCTCACCTTATCCTGTTAAATTCTGCTATGACGCCCTGGTTTCTCTATCTTATCCGTACCGCCGATGATGCGCTCTATACCGGCATCACCACCGACGTTGCCCGTCGCTTTATCCAGCATCAGACGGGGAAAGGGGCAAAGGCGCTGCGCGGTAAAGGCGAGCTGCGGCTGGCCTTCTCGGCACAAGTAGGTGAGCGTTCACTAGCGTTGAGAATCGAGTACCGCATTAAGCAGCTAACGAAGCGCCAGAAAGAGCGCCTCGTTGCCGGAGATGGATCGTTTGATACGCTGCTGGCGGCGTTACAGCCCGAGGCGCTTAAACCCGATTGAAATGATCGTGGTACTCCACCAGGCCATGCACGCCGTTCAGGGCATCATCCGCCAGACGATGCACCTGGAACGCGCTCTCGCTGCCCGGCCAGCGACAGTGGAGATCGTAGCGTGCCGCCTGCTCAAAGCCAAGACGCTGATAAAAATCCGCCTCACCCAGCGCAACCACGGCGGCATAGCCAAACTCATTGAGCGAGTCCAGCCCCTCATACACCAGCTGGCGCGCCAGCCCCTGACCGCGATAGTGTTCATCCACCGCCAGCGGCGCAAGGCCAACCCACTGCAAATCTTCACCCTCAACGTCTACCGGACTAAAGGCAACGTAGCCAATAACCTGACCTTCATCATCGGTGGCGACAAGCCCTAACGTAATCAGGCCGTCTTCCCGCAGAGAGTGGACCAGGTTAGCTTCGCTCTCCCCGCCGAATGCACGGCGGAGAAGCGCATCAATGCCGGGGGCATCGATAGGTATTTCAACTCGAATCAGCATGGCTCACCTACAGAAGTTGGTTTAGTCGCAGGCGGGGCTTGCAGGCCAGCCTCGACGAACTCCGCCAGTTGCAGCAGCATAACGCGCAGCGGTTTGGGCATCTGCTCCAGTTCAATGGCGTCCATCAGGTTCTTAACATATAACCCCAGTTCGGTATCGCCCTCAATCACCAGCCGGCGCTGGAAGAATAGCGTGTCTGGATCCTGCTTGCGCGCGGCGATCATCAGCAGGTCGCTGGCATCAGCGCTAAAGCTGACGTCGGCAGCGGCAGACTCACGCACAATTAACTGCTCATTCTCAACGGATGTAAACCACCTGAGGCCAATATCGCGTACTTCAATGCTCAACCAGCGGCCCTCCAGGAATGCCAGCTCGCCATCTGCCAGCGCCTGCTGGAACTGCCAGCGCAGAAGCTGCTCCAGTACCTGACGTTTAAGCGCGAAAGGCGCAAGCTTTACCGGCACGCTAAGCAGAGACGGCGCGGCATGAACGAGACGTGAGCGCAGTATATCCAACACAAGCTTTACTCCCTGATATGAAAAGTCTGGCTATTCTGCCATAACCGCAAATCCACATAGCGGCATAAATCAACAATTGCGAAGATGAAACTACCCCTTATTCCTCCCATCAATACGCGATTAGCTGCCTTAAATCAAAAATTGTCGCCGGAGGGTTAACTAAAATCCCAGCTCGTTAACAATTTTGCACCTTATCGGTGCGCGGGCCATCTGGCCCCTGACCTGGGATACACTATGGAGTTGCTCTGCCCGGCCGGAAATCTACCGGCGTTAAAGGCGGCTATCGAAAACGGTGCCGACGCTGTTTATATAGGCCTGAAGGATGATACCAACGCCCGCCATTTTGCGGGTCTCAACTTCACGGAGAAAAAGCTGCAGGAAGCGGTAAGCTTTGTCCATCAGCGGCGCAAAAAGCTGCATATTGCGATCAATACCTTTGCTCACCCCGACGGCTACGCGCGCTGGCAGCGTGCGGTGGATATGGCCGCCCAGTTGGGGGCTGACGCGCTGATCCTCGCCGACCTGGCGATGCTGGAGTATGCCGCCGAGCGCTACCCACACATTGAGCGCCACGTTTCGGTGCAGGCTTCGGCCACCAACGACGAGGCGATCCGCTTCTATCACCGCCACTTTGACGTTGCCCGCGTGGTGCTGCCCCGCGTGCTATCCATTCATCAGGTGAAACAGCTGGCCCGCACCTCGCCGGTTCCGCTGGAGGTCTTTGCCTTCGGCAGCCTGTGCATTATGGCCGAGGGGCGCTGCTATCTCTCATCCTATTTAACCGGTGAATCCCCCAACACCGTGGGGGCCTGCTCCCCTGCCCGCTTTGTCCGCTGGCAGCAGACACCGCAGGGGCTGGAGTCGCGCCTTAATGAGGTGCTGATCGACCGCTATCAGGAGGGCGAGAACGCGGGCTATCCGACGCTGTGCAAAGGCCGCTACCACGTCGACGGCGAGCGCTACCACGCCCTGGAGGAGCCTACCAGCCTGAATACGCTGGAGCTGCTGCCCGAGCTTCTGGCAGCAAATATCGCCTCGGTAAAAATCGAGGGTCGTCAGCGCAGCCCGGCCTATGTCAGCCAGGTGGCAAAGGTGTGGCGTCAGGCGATCGACCGCTGCATGGCCGCGCCCGATCGCTATGCCCCGCAGCCGGCGTGGATGGAGACCCTCGGCGCGATGTCTGAAGGCACGCAGACCACCCTTGGCGCATATCATCGGAAATGGCAGTGAGAGACAAGATGAAATATTCATTAGGACCGGTTCTCTACTACTGGTCAAAAGAGACGCTGGAGGATTTCTACCAGCAGGCAGCCAGCAGCAGCGCCGATACCATTTACCTGGGCGAAGCGGTGTGCAGCAAGCGCCGGGCCACTAAAGTAGGCGACTGGCTGGCGATGGCCAAATCCCTCGCGGGAAGCGGCAAACAGGTCGTGCTCTCTACCCTGGCGCTGGTGCAGGCCGCCTCCGAACTGGGGGAGCTAAAGCGCTACGTAGAGAATGGCGACTTTCTGCTGGAAGCGAGCGATTTGGGCGTGGTGAACATGTGCGCCGAACGTAAGCTGCCCTTCGTCGCAGGGCATGCTCTGAACTGCTATAACGCAGTCACCCTCCGTCTGCTGCTGAAGCAAGGCATGGTGCGCTGGTGCATGCCGGTGGAGCTCTCCCGCGACTGGCTGGCGAACCTGCTTAATCAGTGCGACGAGCTTGGCATCCGCGAGCAGTTTGAGGTGGAGGTGTTGAGCTACGGTCATCTGCCGTTGGCCTACTCTGCCCGCTGCTTTACCGCCCGCTCCGAGGATCGCCCCAAGGACGAGTGCGAGACCTGCTGCATTAAGTACCCCACCGGGCGCAACGTGCTCTCTCAGGAGAACCAGCAGGTGTTTGTCCTGAACGGCATCCAGACCATGAGCGGCTATGTCTACAATCTTGGTAACGAGCTGACCTCGATGCAGGGGCTGGTGGATATGGTGCGTCTCTCGCCGCTGGGAACCGAGACCTTCGCCATGCTCGACGCCTTCCGCGCCAATGAAAATGGCGGTGCGCCGCTGCCTCTGACGGCGAACAGCGACTGCAACGGCTACTGGAAGCGCCTCGCTGGCCTTGAGCTGGTTTGAAAAAAAGCTCACTTTGTTAACTACGGTAATCAATTTTTAATGCAGTATTAAAAGATTGCCGTCGACAAAGTGAGCATATGATGACTGACAAAACCGTTTCTTTCTCGGTGCTGGATTTAGCCCCGATCCCGCAGGGCGCTACGGCGCGCGATGCGTTCCGCCGTTCCCTGGATTTAGCCCAGCTGGCAGAGAAGCGCGGCTATCGCCGCTTCTGGCTGGCCGAGCACCACAACATGACCGGCATCGCCAGCGCGGCAACGTCGGTGCTGATTGGCTATCTGGCCGCCAATACCCAGACGCTGCACCTCGGCTCCGGCGGCGTGATGCTGCCTAACCACGCTCCGCTGGTGATCGCCGAGCAGTTTGGTACCCTGAATACGCTCTATCCGGGGCGTATCGATCTGGGCCTGGGCCGTGCGCCGGGCAGCGACCAGCGCACCATGATGGCCCTGCGCCGGCACATGAGCGGCGATATCGATAACTTCCCACGCGACGTGGCGGAGCTGGTGGACTGGTTTGACGCCCGCGATCCAAACCCGCACGTTCGTCCGGTACCGGGCTACGGGGAGAAGATCCCGGTGTGGCTGCTTGGCTCCAGCCTCTACAGCGCCCAGCTTGCCGCTCAGCAGGGGCTGCCGTTTGCCTTTGCGTCGCATTTTGCCCCGGATATGCTCTTCCAGGCGCTACACCTCTACCGCACGAACTTTAAACCCTCCGCGCGGCTGGAGAAACCCTATGCGATGGTGTGCATCAACATCGTTGCCGCCGACAGCACCCGCGACGCGGAGTTTCTCCATACCTCGATGCAGCAGGCGTTTGTGAAGCTACGCCGGGGCGAAACCGGTCAGCTGCCGCCGCCGATTGCCGATATGGGATCCTTCTGGTCGCCGTCCGAGCAGTATGGCGTGCAGCAGGCGCTGAGCATGTCGCTGGTGGGGGATAAAGCGAAGGTGCGCCACGGGCTGGAAACACTTCTGCGCGAGACCGAGGCTGATGAGATCATGGTCAACGGCCAGATTTTCGATCACCAGGCGCGGCTGCACTCGTTTGAGCTGGCGATGCAGGTGAAAGAGGAATTATTGGGGTAAATTTGTTTTGCCGGGCGGCGCTACGCTTGCCCGGCCTACGGTTGCTGGCGATCTATTGATATACCGGTAATACGTTAAAGCTCGATAAAATGTGCACCACGGCATTGCCTACCCCGAACAGCAGGATCAGCGCAATCATCGGCTTCCCGCCCCAGACGCGGAACGTGGGGCTACCGAAGCGCTTGCGTGACGCACGCGCCAGCAGGGCCGGAACAATTGCTGCCCATATGGTCGCCGCCAGCCCGGCATAGCCGATGGCGTAGAGGAAGCCGTTCGGCCACAGCAGCCCACCGACAATCGGCGGCAGGAAGGTCAGCAGCGCGGTTTTAAAGCGACCGCTGGCGGAGTCGTCAAAGCCAAAAAGATCGGCCAGGTAATCAAACAGCCCCAGCGTCACCCCCAGAAACGAACTGGCGACCGCAAAGTTAGAGAACACCACCAGAAGCAGATCCAGACTGCGGCTATTCAACACGCCGCTCAGGGCCTGCACCAGCACGTCAATATTTCCCCCCTGCTGCGCAATGCCGATAAACGTCGGGCGAGTGATATTCCCCATCGTCACCAGTAACCAGATGGTATACAGACCCAACGCCAGCAGCGAGCCGTAGGCAATGCAGCGTGTGATGGTGCGCGGATCCTTGCCGTAGTACTTCATCAGGCTCGGCACGTTGCCATGATAGCCAAACGAGGCGAGGCAGAATGGCAGGGTCATTAGCAGGTACGGCGTGTAGGAGGCGTTGCTCTCGGCGACGTTAAACAGCGTAGCGGGCTCGACGTGTCCCAGCAGGCTGCCGAAGGTCAGGAAAAAGGTGATGACCTTTGCGCCCAGCACGATGGCGGTCATGCGGCTCACCGCACGGGTGGAGAGCCAGACGATAAACGCGACAATGAATGCGAAACCCAGCCCCGCCAGGCGCGGCGAAACGTTGAGCGACATCTCCGAGAAGGTATGGTGCAAAATCGATCCGCTCGCCGAGATATAGGCGTAGGTCAGAATATAGAGCACAAAGGCAATAGAGACGCCGTTAACCAGATTCCAGCCTTTGCCCAGCAGGTCACGGGTGATGGTGTCAAAGCTGGAGCCAATGCGGTAGTTAAGGTTGGCTTCCAGGATCATTAGCCCGGAGTGCAGCATACAGAACCAGGTAAAGACCAGCGCCGCAAGCGACCAGAAGAACCAGGCGCCCGACATCACCACCGGCAGCGAGAACATCCCTGCGCCAATAATGGTTCCTGCGATGATCACCACGCCGCCGAGCAGCGACGGGGTAGTATGGGTGGTGGAAAGCGTAGCCATTCTCTCTTCTCTCTAAAATGCGTTTCGCTGCGCATTGTACCAGTACATGAGTACATTACCGATAAAAAAAGCCCCGATTGTTGAGATCGGGGCTGGAACGCTTACTTTACAGTAACGTTTCTGCGCTTACACGCTTACGCGTCGTTGTTAAAACGACGGCGCGGCGTGGAGGCGTCATCACGGCGCGGACCACGGCTTTCACGGCGCTCACCGCTGAAGCGACCTGCACCAGCACCTGCAGGGGCAGAACCTTCGCGACGCGGGCCACGACCGCCTTCACGACGCTCGCCGCCGCCGAAGCTACGACGTTCGCCAGCCGGACGGTCACCGCCGCCACGGCGCTCACCACGTTCGTGCGGCTGTGCATCGCCCAGCAGCTGCATATTCATCGGCTTGTTCAGAATACGCGTGCGGGTGAAGTGCTGCAGAACTTCACCCGGCATACCTTTCGGCAGCTCGATGGTGGAGTGAGAAGCGAACAGCTTGATGTTACCGATGTAACGGCTGCTGATGTCGCCTTCGTTAGCGATAGCGCCAACGATGTGACGCACTTCAACGCCATCATCACGGCCTACTTCAATGCGGTACAGCTGCATATCACCAGCGTCACGACGCTCACGACGCGGACGGTCTTCACCACCACGCTCCGGACGGTCACCACGCGGGGCACGATCGTTACGGTCGCGCGGAGCACGGTCGTCACGGTCACGGAACTCACGCTTCGGACGCATCGGTGCATCTGGCGGTACGATCAGCGCACGTTCGCCCTGAGCCATTTTCAGCAGTGCTGCAGCCAGGGTTTCGATATCCAGCTCTTCGCCTTCCGCTGTCGGCTTGATCTGCGCCAGCAGAGCACGGTACTGATCCAGATCGCTGCTCTCCAGCTGCTGCTGAACTTTCGCGGCGAATTTTTCCAGACGGCGTTTGCCCAGCAGTTCTGCGTTCGGCAGATCGGCTTCTGGAATGGTCAGCTTCATGGTGCGTTCGATGTTACGCAGCAGACGACGCTCGCGGTTCTCAACGAACAGCAGCGCACGGCCTGCACGACCCGCACGACCGGTACGGCCGATACGGTGAACGTAAGACTCGGAGTCCATCGGGATGTCGTAGTTAACAACCAGGCTGATACGCTCTACGTCAAGGCCACGGGCCGCAACGTCGGTAGCGATCAGGATGTCGAGACGACCATCTTTCAGACGCTCCAGGGTCTGCTCACGCAGCGCCTGGTTCATGTCACCGTTCAGCGCGGCGCTGTTATAGCCGCTGCGCTCCAGCGCTTCAGCCACTTCCAGGGTCGCGTTTTTGGTACGGACGAAGATAATCGCCGCGTCAAAATCTTCCGCTTCCAGGAAACGCACCAGCGCTTCGTTTTTACGCATGCCGTATACAGACCAGTAGCTCTGGCTGATGTCCGGGCGAGTCGTAACGCTGGACTGGATGCGCACTTCCTGCGGCTCGTTCATAAAGCGGCGGGTAATGCGACGGATCGCTTCCGGCATGGTGGCGGAGAAGAGCGCGGTCTGATGATCGGCCGGGATCTGCGCCATGATGGTTTCAACGTCTTCGATGAAGCCCATACGCAGCATTTCATCCGCTTCGTCCAGCACCAGGCCTTTCAGGCCGGAGAGGTTCAGCGTGCCACGTTTTAAGTGATCGAGCAGACGACCCGGCGTACCCACAACGATCTGTGGGCCCTGGCGCAGGGCGCGCAACTGCACGTCATAACGCTGGCCGCCGTAAAGGGCAACCACGTTTACGCCGTGCATATGTTTAGAGAAGTCAGTCATCGCTTCAGCAACCTGAACGGCCAGTTCACGGGTTGGAGCGAGCACAAGGATCTGCGGCGCGCGCAGGTCCGGATCAATGTTGTTCAGCAGCGGCAGCGAGAACGCTGCGGTTTTACCGCTACCGGTCTGGGCCATACCCAGCACGTCACGACCAGAGAGCAGGTGCGGAATGCACTCAGCCTGGATCGGAGAAGGTTTTTCGTAACCGAGATCGTTAAGCGCCTCAATAATAGAAGGTTTCAGCCCAAGATCGGAAAAAGTGGTTTCGAATTCAGCCATGTAGTACGAGTGCCTCAATGTCATTGGCGGCCAGTCTACATAACTCATCATGAAATTGATCTGCAATTTTCATTGAAAAGTGTGAACCGGCTCAAAGTAGGTGTATTGACGAACAACAACGCCCTCACCCGCGAAGATGATGGCAATCAAAAAAAGATTGTGGGCTGATGTTTATGTCGTCAGCTATTGCTGGTCCGATTCTGCCAGGTCGTCTTGCTCCTGGCCCAAGAGCGATAATTCCAACAATGCATAACGGTGCTCAACATAGTTGTGTACGTTGTTAGCAACCGCTAATTTGAACAGTGCCGTAGCGCTGTCCTTTTCCCCCAGACTTAGGTAGTACTTACCTAAATAGAAGTTGGTTTCACTGAGATGCTCAGCGAGCGAGGTGTTATCCGTTGCGTCCGCCTTCAGGCGCTCCATTAACGTTTTTTCGTCAATGTTGCCCAGGTAGAACTCGACAATGTTCCATCCCCATTGCTCCTTGTCCGATTTCTCGAAGCGCTGTTCCAGTGCTTCTTTCGCCTGCTTCTCATCGAGCTTCTGCTCGGCGAGATAAAGCCACAGACTGCGGAAAGGATCGTTGGGATCGTCTTGATAAAACGCTAGCAGATCATCTTGCGCTAACTTGTCACGACCGCCGTAGTAGAGAGCGATACCGCGATTCAAGTGCGCGTAGTTGTAAGTTGGATCAAGCTCAAGTACAGAATCAAACGCTTCATAGGCAGCATCAAAATTGCCTGCCTGCGTTAAGTAAATGCCAAGGTAGTTGAATACCTCAGGCATATCGGGTCGGATTGCCAGCGCTTGTGAAAAATCATTTCGCGCTAGTGCCCTCAGACCGAGACTATCATACAACACTCCGCGCTCATATAAAAGCTGTGCGCGTTCATCATCGGTTAAAGCCCGACTGGCAAGAATTTGTTCCATACGTGCCAGAATCACTTCCTGCTGCAAAGTCGGTTGCAATGGCACTGCGAGGACTTCGTTCTTACGCCAGGCAGAGTTGCTGCATCCTGCCAGCGTTAGAGCTGTCGCAACGAAACACCAGCGCAAAAAAGGCTTCATTTCCTACTCCCGAAGACAACAAAAGGTTGAACGTCCTGTCCCCCGGCTGCAATCATGGCATCCTGCCCGGTTGTAAAAGCTCCCCGCCAGCGGCGAGGAGCTCATCGCAACGTTACTCGCCCTGGTCTGCTGCCGGCGCCTGCGGCGCGTCAGTGGACGGAGACTGCTCGGTTGCTTCTTTGATGCTCAGACGGACACGGCCCTGGCGGTCAACTTCCAGAACTTTTACCGGCACTTCCTGACCCATCTGCAGGTAGTCGGTCACTTTCTCAACGCGCTTGTCAGCGATCTGAGAGATGTGAACCAGACCCTCTTTACCGCCACCGATGGCAACGAACGCGCCAAAGTCAACGATACGGGTCACTTTACCATTGTAGATACGGCCTACTTCGATCTCAGCGGTGATCTCTTCGATACGACGGATAGCGTATTTCGCTTTCTCGCCGTCGGTCGCAGCGATCTTCACGGTACCGTCATCTTCGATTTCGATGGTGGTGCCGGTCTCTTCGGTCAGAGCACGGATAACAGAGCCGCCTTTACCGATAACGTCTTTGATCTTGTCCGGGCTGATCTTGATGGTGTGGATACGCGGTGCAAACTGAGAGATGTCGCCGCGCGGCGCGTTGATTGCCTGCTCCATCACACCCAGAATATGCAGACGTGCACCTTTCGCCTGGTTCAGCGCAGCGTGCATGATCTCTTTGGTGATGCCTTCAATTTTGATATCCATCTGCAGGGCAGAGATACCTTCGCGGGAGCCCGCTACTTTGAAGTCCATATCACCCAGGTGATCTTCGTCGCCCAGAATATCGGACAGTACGACAAAGTTGTCACCCTCTTTCACCAGACCCATCGCGATACCTGCCACGGCGGCTTTGATCGGCACACCGGCGTCCATCAGTGCCAGCGATGCGCCGCACACGGAAGCCATAGAGGAGGAGCCGTTGGATTCGGTGATTTCAGATACCACACGTACGGTGTACGGGAACTTCTCGGTGTCCGGCATCACTGCCAGTACGCCGCGCTTCGCCAGACGACCGTGACCAATTTCACGACGCTTCGGCGAGCCCACCATACCGGTTTCACCTACGGAGTACGGAGGGAAGTTATAGTGGAACAGGAAGCTGTCGGTACGATCGCCCATCAGCTCGTCAATGTTCTGTGCATCACGTGCGGTACCCAGGGTCGCGGTAACCAGCGCCTGCGTTTCGCCACGGGTGAACAGCGCGGAGCCGTGAGTACGCGGCAGCACGCCAGTACGCACGTCCAGACCACGGATCATATCTTTTTCACGGCCGTCGATACGCGGCTCGCCTGCCAGCACGCGGCTACGCACCACGTTTTTCTCGATGGCGTGCAGAATGTCGCCCAGCTCGTTAGCGTCCAGAGAGTCGTCTTCAGCAACCAGGGTAGCGATAGTTTCAGATTTGATCGCGTCAACCTGAGTGTAACGCTCCTGCTTGTCGGTGATGCGGTAAGCATCGCTCAGACGGGATTCTGCCAGCGCAGCAACGCGTGCGTTCAGCGCTGCGTCAACCACTTCCGGCTGCCAGTCCCAACGCGGTTTACCGGCTTCTTTCACCAGGTCGTTGATGTTCTGGATCACGATCTGCTGCTGCTCGTGGCCAAATACCACTGCGCCCAGCATCTGATCTTCGCTCAGCAGTTCTGCTTCGGATTCAACCATCAGTACGGCAGCTTCGGTACCGGCAACCACCAGGTCCAGCTTGCTCTCTTTCAGCTCGTCCTGAGTCGGGTTCAGAACGTACTGGTCGTTGATGTAACCGACACGCGCTGAGCCGATTGGGCCGTTGAACGGAATACCGGACAGGGAGAGGGCTGCGGACGCACCAATCATCGCCACGATGTCTGGGTTAACCTGCGGGTTAACGGAAACCACGGTCGCGATAACCTGTACTTCGTTAACGAAGCCTTCCGGGAACAGCGGGCGAACCGGACGGTCAATCAGACGCGCGATCAGGGTTTCGCCTTCGCTTGGACGGCCTTCACGACGGAAGAAGCCACCCGGGATTTTACCGGCAGCGTAGGTACGCTCCTGGTAGTTAACGGTCAGCGGGAAGAAGTCCTGGCCCGGCTTGGCCTTTTTCTGGCCTACAACGGTAACGAAGACCGCGGTGTCGTCCATGCTTACCATAACGGCAGCTGTCGCCTGACGGGCCATCATGCCGGTTTCCAGGGTGACGGTATGCTGACCGTACTGGAATTTACGAATGATCGGATTAAGCAAAATTTTACCCTTTCTTAAATGTTTGACAGCACACCTTGCGGCGTGCTGACGTTAAACCCGATCCTCAGTGCATCCTCGCGACTAATGACAACCGACACCCCCATGGGTGAAGCCTCTCATTAGCCGCGCGAACCTCTGCAACGAAGATCATTCAAAGCAACAATACAATAGTTTAGAGTGAATTGCTGCCGTCTGGTTGAAAAAAGGGGCCATCAAGGCCCCTTTCTCTGAAACTCGCCAGACTTAGCGACGCAGACCCAGACGCTCGATCAGCGCAGTGTAGCGTGCAACATCTTTACGTTTCAGGTAGTCGAGCAGTTTACGACGCTGAGATACCATACGCAGCAGACCACGACGGCTGTGGTGATCTTTTTTGTGCTCTGCAAAGTGACCCTGCAGGTGGTTGATCTGAGCAGTCAGCAGGGCAACCTGTACTTCGGTAGAACCGCTGTCATTTTCGCCACGACCGAACTCGGAAACGATTTTTGCTTTAGCTTCAACGCTTAGAGACATTTTGAACTCCAAAATTAAAAGAATGAAAGGATGCCGATCTCTAATTCAGCGATCCCAGATTTAACGCCCGTTCGCTGTTACACAGCTAACGCGACGTTAAGCGGCAATATTCTACTCGCAGTACCCTGTTATCGCAAGGTAGCTGCATAAGCTTATGCCGCCGGATACTCTACGACAAGTCGACGCGGGGCAACGCGGCCCTCATCGTCAATCTCGCCCATGCCAATAAACTTGCCTTCGTCACCTTCCGTCACCCGCACCAGCCCGTTCAGCGGCGCGCCCGTGGTGCGTACCGGATTACCATTCTTGAAGTAGACCGACGAGGTCAGCGGCAGATTGACTACCGGGAAGTCCGCAGCCGGGCTGTCCATCGGCATCAGCAGCGGATCGAGCAGTTGGGCTGCGGGTCGCGCCTGCTGCTCAGCCTGTTCGACCAGCGCGTGGAGCTGCTCCAGGGTCACCATGCGATCCACAGGATAGGTGCTGACGGCCAGGCGACGCAGGAAGGTCACGTGTGCGCCACAGCCCAGCTTCTCACCGAGATCGTCAATGATAGTGCGGATATAGGTGCCTTTCGAGCAGTGAACTTCCAGCTCTAGCTCGTTGCCTTCGTGGCGAATAAACAGCAGCTCGTAGACGGTAATGGGCCGAGCTTCACGCGGCACCTCAATGCCCTGACGCGCGTACTCATAGAGCTTTTTGCCCTGGTACTTAAGCGCCGAGTACATCGATGGAACCTGCATCGTGTCGCCACGAAAACTCGCCAGCGCGTCAGCAAGCTGTTGCGCACTAAAGGTCACCGGGCGCTCCTCAACGATTTCACCATCCGCATCGGAGGTATCGGTGCGCTGGCCAAGACGAGCAACCACCCGGTAGCGTTTATCGGAGTCCAGCAGGTACTGGGAAAACTTTGTCGCCTCGCCCAGGCAGATCGGCAGCATGCCGGTCGCCAGCGGATCCAGCGCACCGGTGTGCCCGGCACGGTTGGCATTATAGAGGCGCTTTACTTTTTGCAGCACGTCGTTGCTGGACATCCCCTGGGGCTTATCCAGCAGCAGCACGCCGTGCACGTCGCGACCGCGACGACGAGGACGACTCATCAGTCCTCCTTGCTGTCGTCCGGGTTGACGCGACGCTCATCGTCCTGTCGCACCACGTTGGTCACCAGGTTAGACATGCGCATCCCCTCGACCAGCGAGTTGTCGTAGAAGAAGGTCAGCTCCGGCACGATACGCAGGCGCATGGCCTTGCCAAGCAGCGAGCGGATAAAGCCAGACGCTTCCTGCAACGCTTTGAGGCCCGCTTTCACGGCATCTTCATCTTTGTCGTTCAGGAAGGTAACAAACACTTTGGCATAGGCCAGATCGCGGGACATTTCGACACCGGAAACGGTGGTCATCATGCCCAGACGCGGATCTTTGATTTCGCGCTGCAGGATCATTGCAATCTCTTTCTGCATCTCCTGGGCCACGCGCTGTGGGCGACCAAATTCTTTCGCCATAATAAATTCTCCAGACAAAAAAGGGGCCATTAGCCCCTTTTAATATGATTGCCGGGTGACGCGAGGCGATCCCGGCCTACAATCACTCGATGCTACGTTTGATCTCGATGATCTCGAACACTTCGATCATATCGCCAACGCGAACGTCGTTGTAGTTCTTCACGCCGATACCACATTCCATACCGTTACGGACTTCGTTAACGTCATCTTTGAAGCGGCGCAGGGACTCCAGCTCGCCTTCGTAGATAACCACGTTGTCACGCAGAACGCGGATTGGGTTGTGACGTTTAATCGTGCCTTCGGTAACCATACAGCCTGCGATGGCGCCGAATTTCGGTGATTTGAACACGTCACGCACTTCAGCCAGACCGATGATCTGCTGTTTCAGCTCAGGCGACAGCATGCCGCTCATCGCTGCTTTCACTTCGTCGATCAGATGATAGATGACGGAGTAGTAGCGCAGATCCAGGCTCTCAGCGTCGATAACTTTACGCGCGGAGGCGTCAGCACGGACGTTGAAGCCAACCAGGATGGCGTTGGACGCCGCAGCCAGGGTCGCGTCGGTTTCGGTGATACCACCTACGCCGGAACCGATGATCTTCACTTTAACTTCGTCAGTAGAGAGTTTCAGCAAGGAGTCGGAGATCGCTTCCACAGAGCCCTGTACGTCAGCTTTCAGCACGACGTTCACTTCGTGAACTTCGCCCTCGGTCATGTTAGCAAACATGTTCTCGAGTTTAGATTTCTGCTGGCGTGCCAGTTTAACTTCACGGAATTTGCCCTGACGGTACAGCGCAACTTCACGCGCTTTCTTCTCGTCACGCACCACGGTCACTTCGTCACCCGCAGCCGGCACGCCGGAGAGACCGAGGATCTCAACCGGAATAGACGGACCCGCTTCCAGCACTTCCTGACCCAGTTCGTTACGCATCGCACGCACGCGGCCATATTCGAAGCCACAGAGAACGATGTCGCCCTTGTTCAGGGTACCTTCACGAACCAGCACGGTAGCAACCGGACCACGACCTTTATCCAGGAAGGATTCGATAACTGCACCGCTCGCCATACCTTTACGTACCGCTTTCAGCTCAAGAACTTCAGCCTGCAGCAGGATAGCGTTCAGCAGGTCATCGATACCGGTACCTGCTTTCGCCGACACAGGGATGAACTGAGATTCACCGCCCCACTCTTCCGGCATAACGCCGTACTGGGAGAGTTCGTTCTTAACGCGGTCCATGTCAGCTTCTGGCTTATCGATTTTGTTCACCGCAACCACCAGCGGAACCTGCGCCGCTTTCGCGTGCTGGATAGCTTCGATGGTCTGCGGCATCACGCCGTCGTCAGCTGCAACGACCAGCACAACGATATCCGTTGCCTGCGCACCACGAGCACGCATAGAGGTAAACGCGGCGTGGCCCGGGGTATCCAGGAAGGTGATCATACCGTTGTCAGTTTCAACGTGGTATGCACCGATATGCTGGGTAATGCCACCCGCTTCGCCAGAGGCTACTTTCGTTGAACGAATGTAGTCGAGCAGCGAGGTTTTACCGTGGTCAACGTGACCCATGATGGTCACGACCGGCGCGCGCGGTTCTGCCGCAGCGCCAGTATCACGGTCGCTCATTACCGCTTCTTCCAGCTCGTTTTCACGACGCAGGATAACTTTGTGGCCCATCTCTTCGGCCACCAGCTGTGCGGTTTCCTGGTCGATAACCTGGTTGATGGTCGCCATTGCACCCAGCTTCATCATCGCTTTGATGACCTGAGAGCCTTTAACGGCCATCTTGTTGGCCAGTTCGCCCACGGTGATGGTTTCGCCAATCACAACGTCACGGTTAACAGCCTGGGCTGGTTTCTGGAAGCCCTGCTGTAAAGAGGAGCCTTTACGCTTGCCGCCTTTACCGCCGCGACCCGCTGCACGTGCTTCTTCACGGTCAGCTTTAGATTCAGCGTGCTTGTTGCCCTTCTTCTGAGGACGCGCAGCTTTTGTAGCAGTACGGGTACGGCTACGGCCGCCTTCTACTTCGCGATCGTTCTCGTCTTCAGCCTGGCGAGCATGCTGAGAGGTCGTTACGTGATAATCGCTGGTGTCTTCGGTTTCTACAGGTTCGATAACCCCGTTCCTCTCGTTTTCTTCCGCCATACGGCGTGCTTCTTCTGCTACGCGACGTGCTTCTTCTTCAAGCTTACGACGCGCTTCTTCTTCGGCTTTACGCTTCAGCTCTTGCGCTTCGGCTTCACGACGTGCTTTTTCAGCCTGGGCAGCTTTGGTCATTTCGTCAGATGGTTGATTGCTCACTTTGCTCGTTTCCGCAGCGTCGCGCTTCGCCGTATCAGCGGTGTCGCGTTTCGCTTTTTCTTCGGCTTCACGTTTCGCTTTCTCTTGTGCGTCACGCTTGGCTTTGTCCTCGGCTTCACGCTTCGCAGCTTCCTCTGCTTCACGCGTTGCCTTCTCTTCCGCTTCGCGCTTCGCCTCTTCTTCCGCGGCGAGACGTTCAGCCTCTTGCGGATCGCGTTTTACAAAGGTGCGCTTTTTACGGACTTCGATCTGCACCGATTTACTCTTCCCGCCGGTGCCAGGGATATTCAGCGTGCTGCGCGTTTTGCGCTGCAGCGTCAGCTTGTCCGGCGCAGAACCGTGTTCACGGTTCAGGTGCGCCAGCAGCGTCTGTTTCTCTTGCGCTGTGACTGAGTCTTCAGCAGCCTTCGGGATCCCTGCATCAGCAAATTGCTGTACCAGGCGGTCTACGGAGGTCTGAATCTCAGCGGCCAGCGTTTTTACGGTTACATCTGTCATGCTGTTCCTTCCTGCTACAGTTTATTACGCTTCGTCGCCGAACCAGCAAATATTACGTGCGGCCATGATGAGCTCACCCGCTTTCTCGTCGGTTAACCCTTCGATATCGCTTAGGTCATCAATGCCCTGGTCAGCGAGGTCTTCCAGCGTACAAACACCACGAGCAGCCAGTTTAAACGCCAGCTCGCGATCGAGGCCTTCAAGGTTAAGCAGGTCGTCAGCCGGTTTGTTATTACCAAGGCTCTCTTCCTGCGCCAGGGCCAGGGTCGTCAGGGCATTTTTCGCGCGTTCGCGCAGGGCCTCAACGGTCTCTTCGTCCAGACCCTCAATTTCCAGCAGCTCTTTCATTGGCACATAGGCCAGCTCTTCCAGGGTTGAGAAACCCTCTTCAACCAGCACGGTGGCAAACTCTTCGTCAATGCCAAGGTGTTTGGTGAAAGTATCAATCGCCGCATGGGCTTCCGCCTGATGCTTGGACTGGAGATCGTCAACGGTCATGACGTTGAGCTCCCAGCCGCTCAGCTGCGATGCCAGACGGACGTTCTGACCGTTACGGCCAATCGCCTGCGCCAGGTTACCGGCTTCCACAGCGATATCCATGGTGTGCTTGTCTTCGTCCACCACGATAGACGCTACGTCTGCCGGTGCCATCGCGTTGATCACGAACTGCGCCGGGTTATCATCCCACAGGACGATATCGATACGCTCGCCGCCCAGTTCGGTAGAGACCGCCTGAACACGGGCACCGCGCATACCGACGCAAGCACCGACCGGATCGATACGCTTATCGTTGGTTTTCACCGCGATTTTCGCACGGGAACCCGGATCGCGGGCCGCCGCTTTGATCTCGATAACTTCTTCACCGATCTCTGGCACTTCGATGCGGAACAGTTCGATCAGCATTTCCGGTTTGGAACGGGTCACGAACAGCTGCGCACCGCGCGCTTCAGGACGCACTGCGTAGAGCACGCCGCGAATACGGTCGCCCGGACGGAAGTTTTCACGCGGCAGCATATCTTCACGCAGGATCACGGCTTCAGCATTGCTGCCCAGATCCAGCGTGATGTTGTCGCGGTTCACTTTCTTCACCACACCGGTGATGATCTCACCTTCGTGCTCACGGAACTGATCAACAACCAGCGCGCGCTCGGCTTCACGTACCTTCTGTACGATAACCTGCTTCGCCGTCTGAGTCGTGATACGGTCAAAGGTCACAGACTCAATCTGATCTTCTACGTAGTCACCTGGGTTCAGGCTCTCATCTTCGTAGCGTGCGGCTTCCAGCGTGATTTCACGCGTCGGCATGGTGACTTCTTCAACGATTACCCAGCGGCGGAAGGTATCAAAGTCACCGCTTTTACGATCGATCTCCACGCGGACATCGATCTCTTGCTCATATTTTTTCTTTGTTGCTGTAGCCAGCGCACTTTCCAGCGCTTCAAAAATTTTCTCGCGCGGCAGCGCTTTCTCATTGGAAACAGCTTCAACAACAGCCAAAATTTCTTTATTCATTGGGGGCCTTTCACCTCAATCCAGACTGTTAAAAGTGGGGGACCAGGTTCGCTTTCTGGATGTTGCTCAGCGCGAACACTTCATCTTTACCTTCGACCGTAACGGTGATCATCTCGCCATCAACACCTTTGATAACGCCCTGCCATTTGCGACGATTCTGAACCGCCATACGCAGTACCAGTGTGACCTCTTCGCCTACATAGCGCGCGTAGTGTTCGGCTGTGAACAACGGACGATCAAGACCAGGTGAGGAGACTTCAAGGTTATAAGCGACGGTAATGGGATCTTCCACATCCATCACGGCGCTAACCTGATGGCTGACATCAGCACAATCATCAACATTGATGCCATCTTCACTATCAATATAGATGCGCAGCGTAGATGTGCGACCACGGATAAATTCAATACCAACCAGTTCGTAGCCCAGCGCCTCGACCGGTGCGGTAATCATCTCTGTTAATTTTTGCTCTAATGTGGACAAACCCACCCCCAAGACATAAAAAAAGGGCGTAAGCCCAGTTATTCTGTAGTCAGATAACAAAAAACCCCGATAAATCGAGGCTTTAGATAACTGAACCCTATAGCCGTAACAACGGCCTGGAGAACCTTTCGCAACTGTTTTTTTCAAATGTGACGCCGAAGGCTCAAGGTCTTCATAGTATATTTGAAAAAGAACACTAAGGGAAAGTGGTTGCGGGGGCCGGATTTGAACCGACGACCTTCGGGTTATGAGCCCGACGAGCTACCAGGCTGCTCCACCCCGCGCCTGAATCGTGGCAAATACTACGCCGATACTGCATTAAATGCAAGTTAAGACAGGTGTAAACACCGGGAACGACTGATTAGACAGACATTATAATCAATTGATTTTATTCATTGCAACTAAAAAACGCGCCCTTCCTCTCTGCCCCGCTATTATCCCGTGATTTTTTTTAATGATTTTACTATGCAACGCTTTCGGTCGCCGCGAAAAGATGATTAAATGAAAACTCACTTATTTTGCATAATCATGCATTACTGATGGGTGCCCAGGCGCTTTTTCGGTAATGTTTAGCCTATCATCATGGCGTGGCTGTTAAGTCTCTCACCATAGGTATAGTTAGCAGGGATTTATTTTATGACGACGATTCTCAAGCATCTTCCGGTTGGACAACGTATTGGCATCGCTTTCTCCGGCGGCCTCGACACCAGCGCAGCCCTGCTGTGGATGCGCCAAAAGGGCGCGGTTCCTTATGCCTACACGGCGAATCTGGGTCAGCCAGATGAGGATGACTATGAGGCTATTCCACGCCGTGCAAAAGAGTACGGCGCAGAAAATGCACGCCTGATCGACTGCCGTAAGCAGCTGGTTGCCGAAGGCATTGCCGCTATTCAGTGCGGTGCGTTTCATAATACCACCGGCGGACTGACCTATTTCAATACCACCCCGCTGGGCCGTGCCGTCACCGGTACCATGCTGGTTGCCGCCATGAAAGAGGACGGCGTGAACATCTGGGGCGACGGCAGCACCTATAAAGGCAACGATATCGAACGCTTCTACCGCTACGGCCTGCTGACCAACGCCGAGCTGAAGATCTATAAGCCGTGGCTCGATACCGACTTTATCGACGAGCTGGGCGGCCGTCAGGAGATGTCTGAATTTATGATCGCCTGCGGCTTTGACTACAAAATGTCAGTCGAGAAAGCCTACTCCACCGACTCCAACATGCTGGGTGCAACCCACGAAGCCAAGGATCTGGAGTTTCTTAACTCCAGCGTCAAGATCGTTAACCCGATCATGGGCGTCAAGTTCTGGGACGAGAGTGTGAAGATCCCGGCGGAAGAGGTGACTATCCGCTTCGAGCGCGGTTACCCGGTGGCGCTGAACGGCAAAACCTTCGCGGATGACGTTGAGCTGATGCTGGAAGCCAACCGCATCGGCGGCCGTCACGGTCTGGGCATGAGCGATCAGATTGAGAACCGTATTATCGAAGCGAAAAGCCGTGGCATCTACGAAGCTCCGGGAATGGCCCTGCTGCACATCGCCTACGAGCGTCTGCTGACCGGCATTCACAACGAAGATACCATTGAGCAGTATCACTCTCACGGTCGCCAGCTCGGCAAGCTGCTCTATCAGGGCCGCTGGTTCGATCCGCAGGCGCTGATGCTGCGTGATGCGCTGCAACGCTGGGTGGCGAGCGCCATCACCGGTGAGGTGACGCTGGAGCTGCGTCGTGGTAACGACTACTCCATTCTGAATACGGTCTCTGACAACCTGACCTACAAGGCAGAGCGTCTGACCATGGAGAAAGGCGACTCGGTCTTCTCACCGGACGATCGTATCGGCCAACTGACCATGCGTAATCTTGATATCACCGACACCCGCGAGAAGCTGTTCAACTACGCTGAAACGGGCCTGCTCTCCTCTTCGGCCAGCACCGGCCTGCCGCAGATGGACAGCCTTGAGCATAGCGATAAAGAGTAATATCGCATTGAGGTATTAAGGGCGCATAAGCGCCCTTTTTTATGCCTGCCAGCTTACATCCTACTTCGCCGCGTCGTTCAGTACCGCATCGAATTTATCTACCGGGCAGAAACCCTCCGCATCGACCGGACAGCCTTTTAGCGCCAGCGTTACGCGCTGTGCCGGTGCCTGTAGCGTGAGCACATCGGCATTTCGCAGCTGTTCCGTGCTTTGATACACATACTCAATCTTCATTAGATCGCGGTTAGCGGTCTGGTCATGCCAGCGTTGGAAAACAATTTTACCGCCGATCGGCGTGCGCTCGTACTGGTCATGGAGCTGGTAGGGTTTGAAATCCAACGCCGTCAGCAGCGAGGCGATGTTAGAGTCATGGCCTACCAGCAAGGTGACTTTCGGCGCACTGGCCCGGTCCGTTACCAGCGCCTTGTCGATATACTTCACCAGCGGTTTCGCCACGTTCTGCGCCACTGCCGTAGAGGTAAAGAGCGAATCCTGATAGCCGTTTTTCAGCTTCGACAGCACGCGCCACTGCTGGTCGGTTTTGATCTCTCCCCAGGCGACCTGATCCATCGGGAAGCCTTCGTAATACTGTAGGGTAAAGGCATCTACCAGCGAGTTGCCCACCTTCAGCGGCCCCGAGACGCCCGGCTCTTTCTCATACCCGGCGCTGAAGGTATCTTTCGGGTCGGTCAGGGAGCAGACCTGTTTCTCTTTACAGGAGGGGGAGTCGGCATAATGTGTGATCTGCGCTAGCAGCTTATAGCTTTCATCCAGCTGCATCCCCTGGCGCTCGGTCTGCATAGCCTGTACCGCCCTGTCGCGGAACGCCGCGTCCTTATCGGTAATAACGGGATTAAAGGTAGGATCCATCGTGCCCATCGCATCCTGATGGTGGACCGGCACGTCGCAGCCGGGGAACGCGCCAGTAATGAAGAACTGCGCCGTGGCGACGGTACGCTGCAGGCTGTTGGCGTAGGCATAGACGGCGTCAGACGTAGGGCACTCTCCCGCTTTTACCAGCCCCTGCTCCGCCAGCCATTCGCGCATGTAGTGCCCCATGTAGACTTCAAGCACCCCGCCCTTGGTGGTGAGCTGCCCGCCCGGCACATCCCATTCAGGCCATTTGTTCGGCGTCGACTGTTGCAGCACGCTGCCGTTATCTGCCAGCGGCGCGCGCAGGTTGTGGCGGCTCATGATCAACACCTGCTGTAGCTGATAGCCTTCTGGCGTCGTTTGTGCCTGCGCACCTGCGGTTAATGCGCCGGCCAGCGCAACTGCGAGTAGTGCTCTTTTCATCCCTCATTCCTCACCTTTGTCATTGTCGCTTTCAGTGTGACAGATTAATGACAAATTTCCCGGAGCCGTTTCGCAAAGTGGGCAAGCGCCTACTGCCTAAGCTGATGACCGTATTCATGCATCCAGTCGGCCAACGGCGCGAGGGCATTTTGCAGGGTGAGGCCAAGGGGAGTGATGTGATACTCCACCCGGGGTGGAATTTCAGGATAAACGGTACGCGTGACCAGCCCGCGCTGTTCGAACAACCGCAGCTGCTTGGTCAGCTCTTTTTGCGTAATGGGCGCAGCGGCCCGCAGCAGATCGCCAAAGCGCACCGGCTCGTTGATGACGATCAAGCGATAGATAATCGGGATAGCCCACTTTCCGGAGAGCAGTCCGATAAAGCTGGTCATCGGGCAGGGCTCATGCTGACAATTTTTTTCTTCCGCACAGTCGAGTAATAACGCCATTGCACACCTCTTGCCTCGTTAGTATCCAATTGGTACCTGGTTTATTTTAGATACTAACGTTTCTATAGTGCTTTCTCCAGTGTCCAATCAGGAGAAGAAAATGGGTCGTTTAGCAGATAAATATACGCTTATTACCGGCGGTACGACGGGCATCGGCCTGGCGACGGCGCAGGAATTTATCGCCGAAGGAGCGCACGTGGCGGTAACGGGCCGTAACCCCGACACGCTTGCCGAGGCGAAGCGCATTTTGGGGGATAACGCATGGGTGATCCCTGCCGACGCAGGCGATATTGCCGCGCAAAAGCAGCTTGCCCAGACGATTGCTACCCGCTGGCCGCGGCTGGATGCCCTCTTCATCAACGCAGGCGATGTTACCCACGGTGAGCTCTCAGCCTGGGACGAGGCCAAATGGGATCGCCTGATGGCGATTAACCTCAAAGGCCCTTTCTTTCTGATTCAGGCCCTGCTGCCGCTGTTGAATAATCCCTCTTCGGTGATCCTCTGCGGCTCGGTTAGCGCACGCATCGGCCTGCCCACCAGCAGCGTCTACGCCGCCAGCAAAGCTGGCCTGCTTTCGCTGGCACGCACGCTGTCCGCCGAGCTGTTGCCGCGCGGCATCCGCGTAAACGGTCTCAGCCCCGGCCCGGTGGAAACCCCGGCGATGGGCAAGCTTGGCCTTGAGCCAGAGGCGTTACGGGCCATGCAGGAGGAGATTATCAAACTGGTGCCGCTCGGAAGAATGGGTAACGTACGTGAGATGGCAAAGGCCGCGCTCTATCTTGCGTCGGACGACTCAAGCTATACGGTGGGTACCGACCTGCTGGTCGACGGCGGCGTCGGCAGCCTGTAACTTTATGCGGGGCTTGCGGGCCCCTTTTTACTATCTTACCCGGTCTGGATCTGCATCAGGGTCAGATTGCCACTCATTACCGCGCCGGTATCGATGTAGTATTGATTGGCAAAGCGTTGTGCCTTACGCAACGGCGTATGGCCAAAGATAAAGAGATCGGCACCGTGAATATCTTTTACCCTGCCCGCCTGTGAGGCGGCCAGCCGATCCCGGTTCCAGAGGATCTGCTCTTCGTCGACCGGGGTGCCAAAAACGTAGTTATCGTCAGGGTAGTCGGCGTGACACACAATCACTTTTTTACCCTGCGTGGTGACCTCAACGATCAGCGGTAGCGCAGCAATATAGGGCAGCAACGCTCTGGCCTGCTGCTCCTGCTCATCATCAAGATTGAAAAACCAGCTGCCGCCGTTCATCCGCCAATGGCTGGCGCTGCCGTTATGGAGCAGGCAGTTCAGCATCATCTGCTCATGGTTGCCGCGTACTGCCCGGCACCAGGGACAGGTAACCAGCGTCATACACTCCACGTTCTCCACGCCGCGATCGGTGAGATCGCCAACGGAAATCAGCAGATCCTGCGACGTGTCGAACCCAACGAAGCTGAGTTTATTCAACAGCAGGCTGTAGCAGCCGTGAAGGTCGCCGGTAACCCAGATGTTGCGCCATGCCGTGCCGTCGAGCCGCTGCCAGGTCATGATACTGTACCGCACAGGAGTGGTTGCTGTTTTTAAGCAGTATAGCCGGGAGAGGACAGGAGAAAGCGCGTGCCGCTGTTTTCGTGAAGTACAGACGAAAAAAAAGAGATCTTGCGATCTCTTTTCTCTGGAATATTGGTACCGAGGATGGGACTCGAACCCACAAGCCCGTTAGGGCACTACCACCTCAAGGTAGCGTGTCTACCAATTCCACCACCTCGGTACAGAATACTTACTGTGGGATATCGCTGGTCGGCTTATTAGCCGGCGCTGCGGGTTGAGTCTGCTCAGATTTCGCTGGCGCGCTCAGATTTTCCCACTCGCTCCCTTTGTTGGTTTTATTGCTGTTAATGTTACCCAGCACCAGACTGATAATGAAGAACAGGGTCGCCAATACAGCCGTCATACGGGTCATGAAGTTACCAGAACCACTTGAACCGAACAGCGTACCGGAAGCGCCTGCACCAAAGGAGGCTCCCATATCAGCGCCTTTGCCTTGCTGCAGCATGACCAGACCCACAAGGCCAATCGCCACAATAAGGAAAACTACTAAAAGAGCTTCGTACATAATCAACCTGTTCCTTGCGGAGTTGCCGCGTAACATACGCTTCAAACCCTTAGCGGGTTTCAAACCAAAAGCGGGAGTTAATGTTATTTCCCACTTGAGCGGGTGTGAATACTAACCAAAGCGCATGGCCTGCGCAAGGGCAATTTTGCCGCATTGTATCAACTGCGGAAAAAAAGAGCAAAAGCCGGATAGAAAGGCGATTCAATGCACTAAATGCGCATAAAACAGACGCTTAGCGCCGTGCGTTTTTCGCAGTCGTCTTGACTAATTTGTACTTGCCGTACTGGCTAACGATTCGCCAGACGTCGCCCCCCTGCTCGATGGGTTCATGAAGGCTGTAAAATGCTGTTTTGTTACCCTGCCGCACGCCTACCTGTAGCGCCTCGCCCTCTCCGCTGACCAGCGTAACGATCGGCGTCATATCCAGTTCCGGTACTAACGCTGGCGTGTCGTTCACCGCAGGCGCGGGTGTACGGCCTGGCGAGGTGGTTATCATACTCAGGGGATCGATAGCGTGCTGGTTATGGCTTAATGCCAGATGCAGGTGCGGGCCCGTTGTACGGCCGGTTGCACCGGACAGGGCAATCACCGCCCCCTGCTTAAGCTTCTCCCCTTTGTGAACATGAATGCTGTTGAGGTGAAGATAGCGACTGCGCCAGCCGTTAAGATGGTCGATAGTGATAAAAAACCCCGTTAACGGCCCATAACCCGTCTCTGCTACCTGCCCGTCTGCAATTGTTCTCACCTCGCTGTTCATTGGCGCGCGGAGATCCACGCCTTTATGGTTCAGGAAAAGACGCTCAAGCGGATGAAAACGCATACCGAACGGTGAGGTTATACGAAGCGGGCCGGAAAGCGGCCAGCTGAATAGCGGAGCAGGTTGCGCGGGTGCCATGACGACTCCCTTTTGCAAAGGAAGTGAGGCATACGCTGGCAGCGAAAAAAAGCTGGCCAGAAGAGTAAGCAAAAACACGAGCACCGGCATTAACGAAGCACCTCCATATGTAAAATCAACAGCGCGGTAGCCGCAATGGCTGGCCCGAACGGCATGTAGGGCTCAGCAGTGGTAATCTGCCGAAAACGCAGCAGGCCACGGATAAAAAATGCCAGAACGCCCAGCAGAGCCGACCCCAGCATCAGCTCTGCGATATGGTTAAGCCCAAGCCAGGCCGCACAGGCCGCGTAAAGCTTGACGTCACCGCCGCCCAGCCCCTCTCGCTTGCAAACCCAAACGTACCCCCGGGCGATGCACTCGTTGAAACACCAGATAAGCAGCGCACCCACCACGCTATCCCGGGGTGATACCGGAATAATGTTCAGCACCGAGGCGGTCAGCCCGAGCCAAAGCAGGAGATAAACCAGACAATCCGGCAGCAGAAACGTATTGATGTCTATTACAGCCAGCGTATAGAGCAGGCAAAAAAAGCAGGCCAGGAAGAGGATCTGTATCAGCGTGAAATGAGGAAGGTAGAAGTAGGCCAGGGCAAAAAAAACGGTGCCGGTAAATACCTCGTTGAGCGGATAGATAACTGAAATGGCACTTTTGCAGTAGCGGCAGCGTCCTCGCAGCAACAGCCAGCTTAGTAGAGGAATGTTATCCCATGGCAATATAGCGTGCTGGCAGCGCGGACAGTGCGAGGGCGGCCAGCAGAGATTTACGTCTGGAAAATTGCCCTGCGTAGCATCGGCTACCGCGCTGCGCATCACCATTATTGGCAGACGGTAAATGACCACGTTAAGAAAGCTACCGACTAACAGTCCCAGGCCCAGCGCCAGCCACGGGAACCAGGCAATGAATATCGCTTCAATACGCATTGGGTTACCGCCCAATGGCGCAGCGAGAGATATACTCTTTCACTGTTCTTATATCAGCCGATGTAAAATGCGAGGATCGCGGTGCCCGGGTGTAGGAGACGACCTCGGCACGCGGCACTACGCCATCAGGCCGGGAATCAGCCCTTCTCTTCCCGTCCAACGTAATGGTCATGTAAGCAAAATCGATCATATTAATATTTTCGGGTAGGTTCGAGGATCCCACGTCGCTCTGCGGCTGGAAGGTGATGGCTGGCGTAGCAGATTCACGGTAGTGCAGGCTGCCTGTCATATCGCCCGCGACTACTGCATGGGTGCTGCGCTGATACTGAATCAAGAGTGGCCGCGTGTACTTCCCATTTCCGCTGTGGCTACCCGAGACATTTTTATTAAAAATCTCGATAGTCAGCAGGCGTAGGTTCCGTGAAGGGATCCAGACAGCCTGCTCGCTCTCAGCCCGTCCTGGCCCCAGCTCACCGGAGATTGAATAGATATGGCTGTCTCTGTATCCGGCATCGTTAGCGATAGCGTTATAGAGGGAAAGCTTGCCCTGACGGCCTGGCGTCGACCAGCGAGCATCACGATAACAGAAGGGATCGAGGCACTTTATCTGACTGCTGCTATCTGTAACAATACTCGGCGCGGTATCGGCGGGAGCGGAAACAGGAAAGACATCTTCGTCATGATGTAATACATAAATAATATTATAGAGATAAGACGAATTTTCAGATGCCACGCTTTTTAAATAGAGGGGAAAGGGGCGTGACAAATAATCGCAGTTGGGCGGTGCAAAGCGATAACCCGCAGAGGCTCCTCCTGCCAGACTAATGAACAACAGAAATGCTAAGGTGCCCTGTAGACTGTATTTCATTTCCCTTCCTGAATTAACCTGTGGTTTTAGAGAGCGTATCCATGAGCGCAAAAAGCCCGAGGAAGATCCAGATAACGCAGCTGCCCAGAGTGATGACGGCCAAATTCTTTAAAAAAATAGCAAGCTTGTTGATGTATTCATAAACATGCTGCCGGGAACGTTCAGAGACTGAAAATAGCACCGCATTAAATGAAGGGAGTTCGGCGTACAGGCTAATATTAAGTAACTCTTCGGCACCAAGCAGCCCTGAATCCATCGCTTTACCATAGTTAACTCCCTGCGCCATTTTTCCCAACATGACGTCAAGATGCCATGTGAACCAGCGATTAGCATTGGACCGGATAATCGCAATCGCATCGGTTAGCGGAATATTATTAGTTAGCATCAGCGATATATTATTTAAAAATATGGATGAGGTAAGCTGTCGGTAAGTTGAAAAAGGCAGTGCTTTGTCTAAGATTCTGTTACGCAACGTACCGATCAGGTTTGCCAATGCAAGCTTTGTTAAAAAGATCAGAATAATAAAACCAATTAACAACTCCAACCATAAGCCTTCATAAAGGCGAGTACCAAAGTGATAAAGGCTTTGAGTAATACCCGGCCAACGCTCGGTGGGCAGAACCGAGGCAAAGGCCGGAAAGACCTTTTCGGCATAGCCTGCGATCACAATCAGTGACAGTGAAATCATAATGAGTGGGAAAGCCAATGCACTAACGAGTTTCTTACGTAGGTCATCATTATATTTAATGATTGAGACCAGCGTGAAAAATCCGTCGGCCAGACTGCCGCTCTTTTCTGCGGCCTTAATTAAGCTGAGTTCAGTAACAGGAACCGCCCCCGTAAATACGGCAGAAACAGAGGTCTCCTGCTTCATCTGTATAATCAGCAGCAGCAGCTTTTGACTAAAGTTTTTCCCCAGCAACGCCCGGCCTTCCGTCTGTAATTTTTTCAACGAGTCATACAGAGGTAGCCCCGCTTTAATCATATCGCCACAGAACTGATACATATAGATGCGCTGCTTCTTACTGAATTTTTTCAACGACAATCTCCAAATCCTCAGGCGGAATAGCACCAAACTCCATCGCGAACCAGCGAGCATCTACCTGGCCTTGTAATACTTTCGCCATCACCTTTTCCCGGATATCAAAACCTTCAGTCAGGCCTGCTGCCGTATAACGCTTTTTACGCCAGAGCGTAAAAACCTGTAACCACGCCTGTTGAGAGATAGCCGCCAGCTCTTCATAAGTCGGAAGAAAATACTCCATAACGATCTGCCGACCTTTAATGCCACTCTGATTACAGGCTGTACACCCCTCTTCGCTGGCGGTATAGAGCGTAAACGTCCGGCCTGAAAGATTTTGCGATCGGTAAATTTGTTTGCAGCAATCGCACAGCATCGGGATAAGCTTCTGACACTGCAAACCGGCAAGGAAACCCGGTGTGGAGAGCTTGTCGCTGCCGATGCCCAGAGCGGACATACGCTGCAGCAGCGAAACAATACTGCCGGCATGAATAGTGGTGAAACAGTAGTGACCGCTCTCTACCGCCCCGGCAAGCGCATTAGCTGAAATGCTGTCCCGAATCTCTCCGACCATCAGAACATCGGGGTCGCGACGCAGGGCAGATTTGATTGCGGCATGAAAACCCCCGTCATCGCCGCTGATTACCGAGCTCTGCTTGGCACCATAGATTTGGTACTCAACGGGATCCTCGACCGTCAGGAAGCAGCCCCTGTCCTCATAGCGGTTTATCTGTAACCACTCCATAAGGTTTTTTAGGGTCGTCGATTTACCTGAGCCAGTGGTGCCAGCAATCACGTACGCGCCATAGGGGTGGCTAAGGATCTTTTTCACATCCTCACTCTCACAGGCGGAAACGCCTATTTTATCCAGCGAACCCAACCCCTCTTTTTGCAGCCCCGATGGAATGATACGCAGCACGGCGTGATAGCACTCTGGTGATTCGCCAAAAATGGGAAAGTGGGCATAGCGAAAACGGTAGGGCTTACCCTCCATGTTATAGAGAATATTTGCGTTCTGCGGGATTGCACGGTTCCAGGTCGTGTCGCGCGTCGTCGCCTCCACGTTATAGAGCACGAAGACCATCTCATCACACTGGGCCGCTTTGACCTGCATAAATGGCGTTAGCACTCCGTTGACCCGCGCCTCGAAGACGGCTAACACATCATTACGCGTAATATGCAGATCGCTGGCCCCCATATTGACCACGCGCTGAAGGATATTACCGAGACGCCGCTGGGTATCGGTAATATCAATCGCACTCTGCGCAGCACTTATCTGCCTTAGTGAGATAAACTCAATAACCTTGTAGTACTGCTCTTCGGTAACCTTAGCCAGTCCGGATAACGGACGTTTACGCAGCGTCCCCAGCCGCGCCAGCTGGATCTGATACTCAAAGAGCTTGTCTATATCCAGCATATATACCAGCAGATACTCTTTATCTGCATGAGCGGCGGTTACGCCAATACCGTCAAACTCATCATATACCCATGCCCCTTTCAGCAGCTCCTCGGCGGCAATACGCACATACTCTACGCTCACCTTCCCGTTTCCTTGATAGCCAGCCCCGACCTCTTGTCCCTCACTAGCTGGTATTGGCGACCATCAAGCGTGAAGTTATCGCCAGGTGCCACATAGAGAAGATCGTTCTCGTTGGCGCTACCCACTGCAACCCGTAACAGACCACCGATGTTTGACTCCAGCAAAATATGTGGGAACCCACCGCTGGGTGCTCTGCCGCTGGCGTCTGGAGGCGTTAAATCGGATACCGGCACCGGCCTCACTTTGTCTTCTCCGCGAAGCTTACGGATCTCGCTTTTCATCTTTTCCAGCTCAAGCTCATTGGATAATTCGCGCTTTTTTGTCTCCCAGGCGTAATCCGCTTCTACCATTTTCTGCAGGTGCTGCTGCATGGCGCTCTCATCAGATGTTGGCGCTGGCATTAACGCCGGTGTCGGCGCGGCATGAACCAGCCCGGTACCTGACAAAAATAGCGCCACCGTTAAACTCCTTTTTATGCTTTGCATACCAGTCCTCCTGAAATTTTGATGCCTTTATCATTCAACTCTATTGTTCTGATTAAGAAAGCATCCCGATAGGCCTGTTTATAGAGCGCAACCTGGGCGTTAACTTCAGGTGCACGCGCATATAAGGCGTGGCTCTCATCGTTGATCTGCATCTCCCAGGCCGCACTCATCAAACCGCGCACGTTCAACTGACCAGCCAGCCCTCTCTCTTTATTTTTTACTGCGGAAGCGGGAAAGCTTTTATAGATAATCGCCCCATTATTCAGCCCCTTATTACCCCTGGCGGGCGTGAGCAGCGAGTTATAGCTATTCACATAAGATATAATTTCATTGCAACTATGCAATTTTAACGTGCTATGGGACTGCCACGCTTTCAGTAATTTGCTCTCTTTATAGGGCAATGCCACTTTTGTATATTCGAAATCATTAATCGGAGCGCTATCCTTTTCACGTTTTACGGGTACTAATGCCGGATACGTTTTGTCAAAAAAGCGAATTACGGGAAGCGTCAGAATGGCATTCGGCTGTAGCTTAAAACCAAATGCACAGCTTAACGTATCACATACAATGCGTTCGCTTTTAATGGCCAGGCCTAATGCGGACATCGTTAGGGTATTACGTCTGATTTCTGCCAGGATAGTGATGGCCTGTGGGATATCCATACCCGCTAGCGATTTTTTATAAAAGGAGGCAATCGACGCGAGATCGGCCTGCTGCTGATGTAAGGCCAGCTGACGTAAACGTTTATTTTCTGCTGGCAGTTTTACACCATAATACCACCAGGCGAAGCCTCCACCAATGATAACAAGCGCGGCAATAAACAGGAGCAGGATGCCACTAAAGGGCATAGTGTATCCATTTTTTCTTTTCCAGAAATAGACTCTTTCACGCATAGATTATCCGTTTAAGTAAAACTGAACAATTACACCCAGAATTATTAATAAAAAAGCGCTAACGCAAACGCCGATCGCTGTGATGAAACGACGCCGACGCTTAAGCAATACTTGATGACTACGGCACCGTTCGATCACCGTATTCAGATGCATACTGGTCAACGGTTTTACATCAAGGTGCTCATATTTTCCCGGATACCGCATAACTTCATCGAAAAGCGTTCGGGCAATGAAGCAGTCTGTTCCGCTGACAATCCGCCCACGGTTGATAACCAGTAAGTAGGTTATCGTCTCGTCTTTATGTGAGAAATAGATCCCATCGCCGAACAACTTTTTTATATAAATAGCAAACGGCTCATAGAGCATAGAGACCTTATTGCAGTAGCCCGTTGCCAGCTTGCCTTCATCATCACGATAGACAAGCTTACGGTTTGCTTTGATCATTCCGCGAAACGAGGCCTGTGCCGGTGGACCAAGACAGGTCATATCTTCGGCCTCCCACAGCAGCCCGGTGACAATATTCTCTTTAAGTAACAAGTTATCCATTATGCTTACCAGATTACTCACGCGAGGTGATGGGCTGACGGTAATAATCAATGCCAATGACCATAACGACCGTTGCCGAGGTATCATCGCTGCTATCGTTAACGCCTAACACCTGGTACTGTAAGCCGCCGTTCTCATCTTTGATGTCGTACTTCGCCACCATCAGCAGATCGCCAGGCATGATAATCGACGAGTTAAAAGACTCCGTGGTGCTCACTGAAGGCAGCTGCACATCGTCATACTCCTCAATGCCTTCCAGATAACGCTTCGTAAAGCCACTGACCACTTCGATACGTCCATCGGAGAGCACGCGGGGCGTAATGATAAAACTGGTGCCGGTTATGATGGAGTCGGTTTCCACATCGACATTCTCTTCACCGTTGTCGTCCACGGTGCGCGTTCTGCTGGAGACATAGTTTTGTGAGCGCGTCATATTGAGCGGTACCGACATATTGTTACGGGTGATAAACGAACCGCTTTGCAAGGAGCGGCTGCCGGTGAGCTTATAGAGTGCGTCCAGTCCGCTGTTGATATCCACATTGCTGTTTTTCCAGCCGACGGAGACGCCACCCGTTAATGAATCCATCATTGATGAGGTGATTTTCATCGCGCTTGTCCCGTCGTCAAACGAGAAATCCAGCCCAGCTTCAAGCTCTTTCACCTTCGATTTATCAAGGGTAAAAATTTTGTAGGTCACGATAAACTGGCGGCTATTATCCGCTTTGTATTTATCCAGCGCTTTACTCAGGGCTTCATACTCTGAGGGGCGCGAATTAACCATCAAAATTGAGGTATCTTTAAAGAGATTGTAGTTGCCGGAGGTGACGTAGTTTTTCGCCATATCCTCAACGTCGTCCCAGAATGAAGATTCAAACTTCGTCTCTGTTTTGCCGGTTAAGCCGCCGTTTGACGTCGCCTCGTTGCCGGAGAGGTCGAGCGTTGTCTCTGACTTATTGTTCTCCCCGTAGAAATCTAATTTGATAACGTATGTTTCATATACGTTTATTTTTAATACGTTATTGCCATCGAGCTTAGGGCTGACGTCATACAAGGAGGTGATATAGCGCATGAACTCTTCAAACGTACCGTCAAATTTTACGCTATGCGGCTTATCCCAGGCGTCATCCGCCTCGCCCGATTTAGTACTGCCCATGGCTTTATCGTTAATGCGGTAGCTGATACCCGTCTGAGCAGCAACCGCATCCAAAATAATGGACAGTGTGGCTGGCTCATAGGATAAGATTTTAACGTGTTTACTTAATAATTTTTGCTGCTCGACGCTGTACTCAACTCTCTGGCCTAAGAAAGCAGTGTCATACTTGATAAAGGGTTTAGCTTTAGCCGCATCCTGAGTCGTGGCATCAGGAAATGTTTTTTTGACTGCCTCGCTGGCATCGTATTTTTTCTCAAAATCACTGACGCACCCCTGCATCAGCAATATCAGCAATACTAATCCTGCTTTAATTTTCATAGCACGTCCGTATGGTCACATTTCGTCAATAACAATGACGTGATTTTTTTGATATTTTTTGACGACCAGCCCATAGTTTTCAGAAAAGAAAAGCTCCCCTAGCGCCTGTAAAATGTCGTCATCCGTTTTTCCCGTCAGCGTAATGTCGTTATAGACCAGGTAGTCCTTTTTGCTGTTCCAGAAAAGCTTATAGCCATTGCCTGTAACCCAAGCTTTTACCTCCTGACTTAACAGTTTATCCTCTTTGATAATCATTGAGCGTGTTGCTGCTGATTCGGAATGGTTGAATGGGTTTTTTGCTTCCTGTTCTGCTAATGCACTTAAAGGCATAAATAGGGTAATAAAGATTGCATACAACAAATAATCGGTATGACGCATATCTATTCCTTGAACTGGCCTCATTAATTTATTGATACTGGTATGAATCTAACAGGTCTGCTGGTGTGCCCGCTTGCGGTATAGTGCTGCACCAGCGGCTAACGGTATAGGCGATAGCTTCTGAATTCACCACATTTACACCGTGCCCGTCTTCACTATCAAACATGCCCATCGTGGAGCTAATAATCCATATATATTTTGAATCATCGTAGATAGTATGGTTACCAATATTTCGCCCCGTGCTTGATGATTTATTAGTAAAATTCTGTTTCGCAAATTCAATTTGGATCGTTACACCTCCTAGCTTGCCCAAGGTCGATGTCATTCCTAAATCACTCCGATTACGGCTGGGGTCAGCATACTGACCAGTGCTTTCTGCTGCTCTAAATGCAGACATTGAAGATATGGCAACGCTTAAGCGAGGAAATAGCTTTCGTAATACCTTTGTCTGTTGCGGTTTGCCATCAGCCTCAAGGAGTACTTCTCCGTTACGATCCCGTAGCGAAATATTCTGCTCAACCTGGGGGCAGGTTTGTACCGGATAACGCACATCCGATGTATCGTTATGGCCAGAGATATCTGGATCACCATCATCATAAGAGGGGTGATAGTCTGGCCCGGGTTCGAAGGGGGTAGAGTCATAGCCGCCATGGGTAATATAGTCTGTCATTGTCGGGGTGACTAACTCGAAAGCGTCATAGGTGTAAGGCTTATAGTAGTAAAGCCGATAGTCTTCCCCATCTTGATGCTCATTCCCTTGCAGATCATCCATGTAATATTCCCCGGTGAAGGGCTGCGACTGTGCATCCTTATATTGGTAACGTACAGGGTTACCTTCGGAATCCGTGACAAGATCGCCGCCGTAGCTGCGCTGGAAGATATAGACCCTGCGTGCAGTATTCTCCATCACCAGGTTCGCCTGCAGGGTACCGAGCTTTTGATCGCCGTGAGTGTTGGTGGCATCTTTCATACCCAGCGCTAATACCGTATTTTCACCATGCGTTCCCGTTCCTGTGCGCTGTTCGTAACACATTTCAACCTGGCCATCTTCCGAATTCCAGCACATGTTCCCGCCGCCGCTGGCGGTACTGCCGCTATCGTTATCATTCAGGTCAAAGGTAAAGCGGACGCCAAACTCCCCGCTGCTATAGCTGTTTAAGGATCCTATGCTGCTGGCGACGCTGCCAAACTCAACAGGTGTTTTACCATCGCTGTTTTGGGTCACCAGCTGCCAATCGGCGTTCGCGCTTTCCCGGTGTACAACCCAGGCGTGCGAAGGTACGGCGCCCGCATCTGAAAATGCCTGCGCCAGAGCGGGCTGGAATCGGGAAAACTCCAGCAGGTGATTAAGATCGATCGCATCAAACTCAACGATAGCGTCGATCTGGTTAATAGCACTCTCCTGCCCCTCTAGATCGCTGCCGCGAAAACCGATGCGATCGATATATGCAGAGGTGTTCTTTGCTGCACCACTCATCCAGCAGGGAAGATACTCTTTCTCATACGCATAGTTTGATTTTGGAGCCTTAACGTTGCAGCGGCTGCTAATAAAACGGTAACGCTGCTGCTGGCTAGCATCGCTGCCGTCGCCCCACAGGTAATATTCGCTTTCGCTGCCGGTATCAATATCTTCCACACTATTGCTCAACCGAACCAGGTAGTCGGCATCCGGCATGTCGGTACTGTAGAGTGGATTCACGATCTCTTTCGCTTCACCCGTTTCACTTTCTTTTACGACAACCTCAGGATCCCTGACGAAATTAATCACCCCTTTCATCTCCTGCACCAGCGCCGCAGAGATATTCTTTTCAGAGACACGCTCCGCCTGCTTGCGCACATACCGGGTATACGTCATCAAAAGACCGCCAGCAATGGCCATCACAATAATGATCTCCAGTAGGGAAAATCCGGCATCTCTGCGCTTAAACATTAAAGAATCTCATATAGCGGATATAATAACACCCGCCCGAAGGCGGATATTATTTTTAGGATAGTAATTACTTGCTGCCGAAAACGATGCCGTTATTCGCGCCACCGATGTTACAGGTCTCCTCGCCGACAATATCCGTGCTGGTAATATCTTCGGCAACGGAGAGGGATTTTAGGACGCTCCCCGCCTTTTTATCTGCATCTAATTGGGTTTCGTTAAGTACCGCTGATTCATCTTCACCCGCAGGCGCAGAGATAATGCCAACGTAGTCCCACTGGTTTCCCATCTGAGAGAGGAGGTTTCTGCATGTCTGTTGATCGAGACCGCTAATGAGGATCACGAAGCCTTTATGCACGGTACTCCCCGAGTCCACCAGCGCCTGACCAATCTGGAAAGCATCGCCTGAAATGCCGTTAAACGATTCAGAGGGGGAGATTTTACCCAGCTTATTTAGCGTAACGATAGGTGCAAGATCGTCCGTTGTCGCAATATTCCCTTTGGTCAGCGTAACGGCCGTTACTGTGGCAGGCGGATATTCGCCCTCATCCTGAAACGCCTCGGCCATTGAGGTCCGGATGCTGTTCGTATTGTTCTGGATATCCGATATATCCTGAGCGGTAAATGCCCGCTGTGCTAATACGACAACACCTGCGGCAATAACGCCGATAATACCCAGCACAATGATAATTTCAAGTAACGTGACGCCACGCTGTTTTGTTAAGCGGCTTCTTGCGCTATTGTCTTTAAAATCAAACGCGATCCTTTCCATAAAATTCCTTACTTACATTAATTGAATGAATTAATGCAGTTAATTGCATTAGGTTATAATTTAATCCTTCAATTTTAAGTAATCTGTAAGGAATTAAGAAGAGCATTATTACCTATATGCCACTCCAGAATTGGAGTGGCATGGGTACAAAATTAAACTTTTTTAACCGCGTCGGCAATGCGGTGGGCGAACTCGGCCACCTGGGCTTCGTGCTCACCCTCAACCATAACGCGAATCAGCGGCTCGGTGCCGGATTTACGCAGCAGCACACGTCCGCGGCTGCCCAGCGCCGCTTCAACCTCTGCCGTCACTGATTTCACGGTTTCGTGTTCCAGCGGGTCGCCCGTACCTGCGGTAAAGCGCACATTAACGAGGATCTGCGGGAAGAGCTTCATGCCGCTGCAGAGATCGTGCAGGGTCATATTGTTACGCACCATGGCAGCAACAACCTGCAGGCCTGCAACGATACCGTCCCCGGTGGTGGTTTTATCCAGCAGAATGATATGTCCGGAGTTCTCTGCACCAATACGCCAGCCCTTCTCCTGCAGCTTCTCCAGCACGTAGCGGTCGCCGACCTTAGCGCGGGCAAAAGGAATACCCAGCTGCTTCAGCGCCAGCTCCAGACCCATATTGCTCATCAGCGTGCCGACCGCACCGCCGCGCAGCTGCCCCTGACGCAGGCCTTCACGCGCAATGATGTAGAGGATCTGATCCCCATCAACCTTGTTGCCTTCATGGTCAACCATAATGACGCGGTCACCGTCGCCGTCAAAGGCGATACCGAGATCGGCCTTTTCAGCCAGCACGCGAGCCTGCAGCGCGCGCACGTCGGTAGCACCCACCTCTTCGTTGATGTTGACGCCGTTCGGCTCGCAGCCGAGGGTGATAACATTCGCACCCAGCTCACGGAAGACGCTAGGAGCAATGTGGTAGGTCGCGCCATGGGCACAGTCGACGACAATTTTCAGCGCTTTCAGGCTTAGCTCGTTCGGGAAGGTACCTTTACAGAACTCGATGTAGCGTCCGGCAGCGTCCACGATGCGGCTGGCTTTACCCAGCAGCGCGGAGTCAACGCAGCTGATCTCTTTTTCCAGCTCGGCTTCAATGGCCTCTTCTACCTCATCTGGCAGTTTGGTTCCGTCGGTTGAGAAGAACTTAATGCCGTTATCGTAGAACGGGTTATGGGAGGCCGAAATAACAATCCCTGCTTCAGCGCGGAATGCACGGGTCAGGTACGCCACCGCAGGCGTTGGCATTGGCCCGGTGAATGAGGCAGAGATACCGGCAGCCGCCAGGCCCGCTTCCAGCGCAGACTCCAGCATATAGCCAGAGATACGCGTGTCCTTACCGATAATGATTTTGCGCGAGCCATGACGCGCCAGAACTTTACCTGCTGCCCAGCCCAGCTTAAGAACGAAATCAGGCGTGATAGGCGCATCGCCGACGCGCCCACGAATACCGTCTGTACCAAAATATTTGCGACTACTCATAGCGTTTGTTTTCCTTCGCTGATAGCGTGGCCTCGACCACCCGCATGGCTTCTGTTGTCTCTTTCACGTCGTGGACGCGAATTATGTGCGCTCCCTGCATGGCCGCTATCGTTGCGCACGCCAGACTGCCGCTCAGGCGATCTGATGGACCAACGTTGAGCAGCTGGCCAATCATCGATTTACGGGACATGCCGACCAGCAGCGGTAGACCAAAATGGTGAAACTCTGCCAGGCGAGCAAGAAGCGCGTAGTTATGGGAGAGATTCTTACCGAAACCGAAGCCGGGGTCGAGTACCAATTTATCCTTTGTAATGCCTGCTTTCTCACACCTTGCTATCTGCTCGTGGAAATAGCGGTCAACGTCGGCAAAGACATCGGCATATTTCGGCGCATCCTGCATGGTCTTCGGATCGCCCTGCATATGCATCAGGCAGACCGGCAGGCCGGTTTCCGCCGCTGCCTCCAGCGCGCCCGGCTCGCTCAGGGAGCGGATGTCGTTAATCAGATGCGCGCCAACGCGGGCAATCTCCCGAATGACCTCAGGCTTAGAGGTGTCTACCGAGATCCACACTTCAAAACGCTGCGCCAGCGCTTCTACGACTGGCACCACGCGGGAGAGCTCTTCATCAACGCTCACCTCAGCCGCGCCCGGCCGGGTTGACTCGCCGCCGACGTCAATGATGGTGGCCCCGGCGTTGATCATCAGGTTGGCATGTTTAACCGCGTCGATCAGCGTGTTATGCGCTCCGCCGTCTGAGAAGGAGTCGGGGGTGACGTTGAGGATCCCCATCACGTGCGGATGAGAGAGATCGAGTGTGGTTCCCTGAGCGAAGAGTTTCATAGAGCATCCCTTGTACTGTGTGGGTGATAGATAACAAAAAACCCCGGAGCACGCCCCGGGGTTTTAAATAGTGCTAACGCAGATGCCGCATGAGCGTATTTGTCGCCAAACTGCTCAGCGCCAAACCAGACTTACATCGTATTGCCTGGATTTGGCGTACGCGGTTCATCAACCGGACGCGGCGCACGCGGCGTGCCGTTACTGTCAGAGCTGTTTGAGCCAGGATCTTCCCAGCCCGCTGGCGGACGCACATCGCGACGGGCCATCAGGTCATCAATCTGCGGAGCATCGATGGTCTCATACTTCATGAGCGCATCTTTCATTGAATGCAGGATGTCCATGTTATCGTTCAGGATCTGGCGAGCGCGGTTGTAGTTACGCTCAATCAGGGATTTCACTTCCTGGTCGATAATACGTGCCGTTTCATCGGACATGTGTTTCGCTTTCGCCACGCTGCGGCCCAGGAACACCTCACCCTCTTCCTCTGCATACAGCAGTGGACCGAGTTTGTCGGAGAAGCCCCACTGGGTCACCATGTTACGTGCCAGGTTAGTCGCCACTTTAATGTCGTTGGACGCACCGGTAGAAACATGTTCAACGCCGTAGATGATCTCTTCTGCCAGACGACCGCCGTACAGCGTGGAGATCTGGCTTTCCAGTTTCTGACGGCTGGCGCTAATCGCATCGCCTTCAGGCAGGAAGAAGGTCACACCCAGCGCACGGCCGCGCGGAATAATCGTCACTTTGTGTACCGGATCGTGTTCTGGTACCAGGCGACCGATGATCGCGTGGCCCGCTTCGTGATACGCGGTCGACTCTTTCTGCGCTTCGGTCATCACCATGGAGCGACGTTCCGCACCCATCATGATCTTGTCTTTCGCTTTCTCAAACTCAACCATAGAGACAACGCGTTTGTTGCCGCGGGCAGCAAACAGTGCCGCTTCGTTGACCAGGTTAGCGAGATCCGCACCAGAGAAGCCTGGGGTACCGCGAGCAATGATTGCCGCATCGATATCCGGCGCCAGCGGTACGCGGCGCATGTGCACCTTCAGGATCTGCTCACGGCCACGCACGTCTGGCAGACCGACCACAACCTGACGGTCGAAACGGCCTGGACGCAGCAGCGCCGGGTCAAGTACGTCCGGACGGTTCGTCGCGGCGATCACGATAATGCCTTCGTTACCTTCAAAGCCATCCATCTCAACCAGCATCTGGTTCAGGGTCTGCTCACGTTCATCATGGCCACCGCCCAGGCCTGCGCCACGCTGGCGGCCCACGGCGTCGATCTCATCGATAAAGATGATGCACGGTGCCGCTTTCTTGGCCTGTTCGAACATGTCACGCACACGAGATGCACCGACACCTACGAACATTTCCACGAAGTCAGAACCGGAAATGGTAAAGAAGGGAACCTTCGCCTCACCGGCAATCGCTTTTGCCAGCAGGGTCTTACCGGTACCTGGAGGGCCGACCATTAAGACGCCTTTCGGGATCTTACCGCCCAGCTTCTGGAAGCGGCTCGGTTCGCGCAGGTATTCAACCAGCTCACCCACCTCTTCTTTGGCTTCGTCGCAGCCGGCAACGTCAGCAAAGGTAGTTTTGATCTGATCTTCGGTCAGCATACGCGCCTTGCTCTTGCCGAACGACATGGCACCTTTGCCACCGCCGCCCTGCATCTGGCGCATAAAGAATATCCAGACGCCGATTAACAGCAGCATCGGGAACCACGAAATGAAGATTGAAGCCAGCAGGCTTGGCTCTTCCGGCGGCTCGCCAACTACTTTGACGTTTTTCGTCAGCAGGTTATCAAGCAGTTTCGGATCGTTAACCGGGATGTAAGTCGTGTAACGGTTACTATCTTTCTTGGTAACGTTGATCTCACGTCCGTTGATACGCGCTTCGCGAACCTGGTCCTGATTGACCTCTTGCAGGAAGGTAGAGTAATCCACCTTACGCCCGTTCGACTCGCTGGGCCCAAAGCTCTGGAATACTGACATCAGCACAACGGCAATGACCAGCCAGAGTATTAGGTTTTTCGCCATGTCACTCAAGGGATTAACCTCATATTACAACTGTGTTAAAAACAGCGTCAGGATACTCTGTATCCCGTCTCCTTCAAACCTGGGTTTGATATCAACGGTTTATCATTTTCGCCCGGTCGCTACAATGTACACTTCACGTGAACGCGCACGCGAAGAGTCAGGTTTACGCACTTTTACCTTCGTAAACAGAGAGCGAATTTCTCTAAGATACTCATCAAAACCTTCGCCCTGAAACACCTTCACAACAAAATTTCCGCCCGGTGCGAGAACGTCGCGGCACATCTGCAGCGCCAGCTCCACCAGATACATAGCGCGGGGGATATCCACTGCCGGTGTTCCGCTCATGTTGGGGGCCATGTCGGACATGACCACCTGAACTTTTTCGTCGCCGACGCGTTCCAACAGCGCCTTAACCACTAATTCATCACGAAAATCGCCCTGAAGGAAGTCGACACCAACGATGGGATCCATAGGAAGAAGATCGCATGCGATGATCCGCCCTTTGCCACCGATCTGCGTGACCACATACTGTGACCAGCCACCCGGCGCAGCGCCCAGATCGACAACCGTCATGCCTGGCTTAAAAAGCTTGTCACTTTGCTGTATTTCATCAAGTTTAAACCAGGCGCGGGAACGTAACCCTTTTTTCTGCGCCTGCTGCACATATTTATCGCTAAAGTGTTCCTGAAGCCAGCGGCTTGAGCTGGCAGAACGCTTTTTACCTGTCATCTCTATTTCCAACGTTGTTCATCGTGAGTAGCAGGCTATCAACTATCAGCACAGCCGATTTGGCGATACACTGGAGATGGCGGTAGAATGAACCGTTTTCAATCCCAACGTAAGCAAAAATATACGATGAATCTGAGTACTAAACAAAAACAGCACCTTAAAGGTCTGGCACATCCGCTCAAGCCGGTAGTTATGCTTGGCAACAATGGTTTGACCGAAGGGGTACTGGCCGAGATTGAACAAGCGCTAGAGCACCATGAGCTTATCAAGGTCAAGATCGCTACCGAAGACCGCGAAACTAAGACGCTGATCGTGGAAGCGATTGTTCGTGAAACCGGCGCCTCTAACGTACAGGTCATCGGTAAAACGCTGGTGCTGTACCGCCCATCGAAGGAGCGTAAAATTTCGCTGCCACGCTAAGAATATCCTGGATAGAACACAAAATCTGTGTAAAACGAGGGGTTTTCTGCAAGCTGACAAGCAAAATGCCACGCTCTTGACGTTGTTAAAAGGCCGCTATGCGGCCTTTTTCTTATCTTTACATTACGTCAACATATTACAGGTTGGTACGTAATTAAAGATATTCTACCTTGAGGATCTCATACTCCACTTCGCCACCCGGGGTGCGGATAACGACGACATCGTCCTGCTCTTTCCCAACCAGCCCGCGTGCGATCGGTGAGTTTACGGAGATCAGATTCTGCTTAAAATCCGCCTCATCATCACCCACAATGCGGTAGGTCTGCTCTTCATCGTTATCGAGATTGAGCACGGTAACGGTTGAACCAAAAATCACGCGGCCATTGTTAGGCATTTTTGTGATGTCGATCACCTGTGCATTGGAGAGCTTGGCCTCAATGTCTTTGATACGACCTTCACAGAACCCCTGCTGCTCACGGGCAGCATGGTACTCCGCATTCTCTTTCAGGTCGCCGTGCTCACGGGCATCGGCAATCGCAGCGATGATTTCAGGACGACGCACGGATTTCAGAAAATCCAGCTCTTCGCGTAATTTTTCAGCACCACGTAAGGTCATCGGAATAGCTTGCATTGTTATACCTCTTAAACATTCCTGTAGGGAGCGGTGGCCCCGCCCCGGTAGCTTTGCCCCTGCATACCGCGCAAAAGAAGGGGTCAAAAAGCAAAAAGAAAACCGACCCGGAGACAAAGCTCCAGGTCAGCAGCAATTTTTCAATTTGATACGCATTTTACCCGGAAGTTCCTTATGGGTCATCGTTTACTTTCCGGTGCGATGCACCGTAGTATGACGGCCTGTTTCCAGGTTTCTAGCGCGAGATTATGCGATTTTCCAGATATGTCATCGGATTGACCACCAGTATAGCGTTGAATGTGCAGGCCGCGAACGTTGATGAGTACATTAACCAGCTTCCTGCTGGCGCAAACCTCGCCCTGATGGTGCAGAAGGTGGGCGCTCAGGCTCCTGATATTGATTACCACAGTCAGCAGATGGCCCTGCCCGCCAGTACCCAAAAGGTGATCACCGCGCTGGCCGCCCTGCTGCAGCTCGGGCCAGATTTCCGTTTTACCACCACGCTTGAGAGTAAAGGCAGCGTCGCGAACGGGGTGCTAAAAGGGGACTTAGTGGCGCGATTTGGCGGCGATCCGACGCTAAAGCGTCAGGATATCCGCAATATGGTGGCGGTGCTGAAGAAAGCCGGTGTCCAGCAGATCGAAGGCAATGTGCTGATCGACACCTCGGTGTTTGCCAGCCACGACAAAGCTCCCGGCTGGCCGTGGAATGACATGACCCAGTGCTTCAGTGCGCCACCCGCCGCCGCGATTATCGATCGTAACTGCTTCTCGGTGTCGCTCTACAGCGCCCAGAAAGCGAACGATCTGGCGTTTATCCGCATCGCCTCCTACTACCCTGTAACCATGTTCAGCCAGGTGCGCACGCTGGCGAAAGGCTCTCCTGATGCCCAGTACTGCGAGTTGGACGTCGTCCCAGGCGATCTCAACCGCTTTACGCTGACCGGCTGCCTGACCCAGCGCGCCGATCCGCTGCCGCTGGCCTTTGCGATACAGGACGGGGCGAGCTACGCTGGTGCGGTGCTGAAGGATGAGCTTAAACAGGCCGGCATTACCTATAGCGGGACGCTGCTGCGCCAGACGCTGGTTAACGAGCCGGGAACGGTGATTGCCAGCAAGCAGTCCGCGCCGCTGCACGATCTCTTGAAAATTATGCTGAAAAAGTCGGACAACATGATCGCCGATACCGTATTTCGCACCATTGGCCATGCGCGCTTTGGCGTGCCGGGGACGTGGCGTGCGGGAGCGGATGCCGTGCGGCAGATCCTGCGCCAGCAGGCGGGCGTTGAGCTGGGTAACAGCATTGTGGTGGATGGCTCCGGCCTGTCGCGCCATAACCTGATCTCCCCTGCCACCATGATGCAGGTGCTGCAATATATTGCCCAGCATGATACTGAACTGAACTTTATCTCGATGCTGCCGCTGGCTGGCTATGACGGCTCGCTACAGTACCGTGCCGGTCTGCATGCGGCAGGCGTAGACGGTAAAGTGTCGGCGAAGACAGGCTCCTTGCAGGGGGTGTATAACCTGGCGGGCTTTATCACCACCGCCAGCGGTCAGCGTATGGCCTTTGTGCAGTATCTCTCTGGCTATGCGGTAGAGCCTGCCGACCAGCGCAACCGCCGTATTCCGCTGGTGCGCTTTGAGAGCCGGTTGTACAAAGACGTTTACCAGAATAATTAATTCGGCTACGTGCACAAACAAAAAACCCGGCTTATAGCCGGGTTTTTTCATTTTTACTGCATTAACGCTTGTAGATGAATTCGATTCCTTCGTCGTCCTCTTCATCCCAGTCGTCATCTTCATCGTCTTCTTCCACTTCAGCGTCTTCAAGCTGCTGGCGGTGGTAGTCATCCCACATGAATTCGACTTTTTCAGGCTGCTTCGCCTCTTCAGCCTGAACCAGCGGGTTCTCGATGATGAAGGTCATGACGTCCCAGCAGAGGTCTTTTACGCCCTGCTGGCTGGCCGCAGAGATAAGATAGTGCTTATCTTCCCAGCCCAGTGCTTTTGCAATCGCCGCAGCCTTCTCTTCGGCCTCAGCCTTATCCATCAGGTCGATCTTGTTGAAGACCAGCCAGCGTGGCTTAGCGGCCAGCTTCTCGCTGTATTTCTCCAGCTCGCCGATGATGATGCGTGCGTTCTCAACCGGATCGGAACCGTCGATCGGATCGATGTCGATCAGGTGCAACAGGACGCGACAACGCTCAAGATGTTTCAGGAAGCGAATACCCAGCCCTGCGCCCTCTGCCGCGCCTTCAATCAGGCCCGGAATGTCGGCAACCACAAAGCTCTTTTCGGTATCCATACGCACCACGCCGAGACTTGGCACCAGGGTGGTAAACGGATAGTCCGCCACCTTCGGCTTCGCTGCGGAGACGGCGCGGATGAACGTCGATTTACCGGCGTTAGGCATGCCCAACATTCCGACGTCGGCCAGTAGCATCAGCTCCAGCTGCAGATCGCGCTTATCGCCCGGCGTACCCATGGTTTTCTGTCGCGGCGTACGGTTAACAGAGGATTTAAAGCGCGTGTTACCCAGACCGTGCCAGCCGCCTTTAGCGACCATCAGACGCTGACCGTGTTTGGTCATATCGCCCATGGTCTCGCCCGTACCCTGGTCAATGATGCGCGTTCCTACCGGCACCTTAACGGTGACATCTTTACCGCGCTTGCCGGTACAGTCACGGCTCTGGCCGTTCTGCCCACGCTCGGCGCGGAAAGACTTCTCGAAGCGGTAGTCGATCAGGGTGTTGAGGTTCTCGTCCGCTTCCAGCCAGACATCGCCACCGTCACCACCGTCGCCGCCATCAGGGCCGCCGCGTGGAATATATTTTTCACGACGAAAGCTTACGCAGCCGTTACCGCCGTCACCTGCCACGACCAGAATCGTAGCTTCATCAACAAACTTCATTTTACTCTCCGTTACTCATTCGCCTGAGCGGGGTAAAGTGACAATCACTTCACGCTTGCGCCAGCGTCCCCAGAGGCGGTGGCCTATGGCGGAATACATAGCGCCCGCAACCACGACAAACGCACCGAGATAACCTAAAAGGTTTAACATCGGTCTGGCGAAAACATCAGGCCAGGCCTGTGATAATAAATCTGAAAACAACAGCGTAAACAGCGGGGTCAGCGTGATTAACGCGCTCACCTGCGCCGCCTGCCAGCGCGCCATCGCCTCGACGAGTGCGCCATAGCCTACCAGCGTATTAAGGCCGCAGAAGATCAGACAGGCCAGCTGCCAGTGGCTAAGCCGGGCTATCGTGGCGGGCTCTGCCAACGGCAGCAACGCTATTGTGCATAAAGTGTACAGCAAAAAGAGGATCTGCTGCGAGGCCAACCGGCGTAATAATACCTTTTGCGCGACCCCATAGCTCACCCAGACCGCGGCGGCGCTAACGCCGAAAATCACACCCCAGGTGTAATCTGTGAGTCTGGTGAAGATCTCAATCAGGCTGGTGTTGAAAAACATCACCAGCCCGCAAAGCAGCATGACTGCCCCAATGACCTGGGTGCCGCGCATTTTCTCCTTCAGGATAAACACGCTAGCCACCATCATGCCCACCGGTGAGAGCTGTCCAATCACCTGTGATGCCGTCGGGGTCAAATATTGTAGGGAAGAGCTGAAGAGAATGAAATTCCCGAACAGGCCCCCGGTAGCAATAGCCAGCAACACCAGCCAGCGGCGTTGACGGAAAATGCGCATCGGCGGCAGTTTGCCCTTGATGGCCAGAATCGAGCCGAGGCCTATGGCGGCCATTAAAAAGCGATAGAACACGATTGTGGGCGGTTCCATCACCTCCAGCACCTGCTTCATAGCAATGGGCAATGCGCCCCAGCACATGGCTGTCGTTAGCGCTAAAAGGATCCCAATGCCTGCCTGCTGCTTCATTGCCCGTATTCCCTACAAGAGATTTTCCGGACGTCGAATGTAAAAAGCCCCGCAACGTGTTGCGGGGCTTTCATCCGTTACCGGGACGCGAAAAACTTATTCAGCAACGATGCTGATGAACTTACGGTTTTTCGGGCCTTTAACTTCGAACTTAACTTTACCGTCAGTCAAAGCGAACAGAGTGTGGTCACGGCCGCAACCAACGTTAGAGCCAGCGTGGAACTTAGTACCACGTTGACGAACGATGATGCTACCTGCCAGTACTGCTTCTCCGCCAAAGCGTTTTACGCCCAGACGTTTAGCTTCTGAATCGCGACCGTTACGAGTTGAGCCGCCAGCCTTTTTGTGTGCCATTTAAATCTGCTCCCCTAGTCTTAAGCGCTGATGCCAGTGATTTTAACATCAGTGAACCACTGACGATGGCCTTGCTGCTTACGATAGTGTTTACGACGACGAAACTTAACGATTTTAACTTTCTCGCCACGACCGTGAGCAACAACTTCAGCTTTGATAACGCCGCCATCAACGAAAGGAACGCCGATTTTGACTTCTTCACCGTTTGCGACCATCAGAACTTCAGCGAACTCAATAGTTTCGCCAGTTGCGATGTCCAGCTTTTCCAGGCGAATGGTCTGACCTTCGCTTACTCGGTGTTGTTTACCACCACTTTGGAAAACCGCGTACATAAAAAACTCCGCTTCCGCGCACATCTTTCGAGTGATTCAGAGTGCGCTATAAATATTCACAATAGGGCGCGAATATTACGCAAAACGCGAGGCTTTGACAAGAGCGATCGTCAACAGACGAAGAAAAAAAACACAACGTGTATGGTAACGTTTATCTGGCGCGTTTTTTCAGTACAATCAACGATACTATAGCTAACCCGTAACCCTTTGTTATCCCATTTTGACAGGTGATAAACAGGACTTTAAGCCCGGCTTTTGCGATGAATTTAGAAAAAATCAATGAGTTAACCGCGCAAGATATGGCGGGTGTCAATGCGACAATACTGCAACAGCTCGACTCGGACGTACAGCTGATCAACCAGCTGGGGTATTACATTGTCAGCGGCGGCGGCAAACGTATCCGTCCGATGATCGCCGTGCTGGCCGCACGCGCTGTAGGCTATGAGGGACATGATCACGTTACTATTGCGGCGCTAATTGAATTTATTCATACCGCAACGCTGCTGCATGACGACGTGGTGGATGAATCCGATATGCGCCGGGGCAAAGCCACCGCTAACGCCGCGTTTGGCAACGCAGCCAGCGTGCTGGTGGGGGATTTTATCTATACCCGCTCCTTCCAGATGATGACCAGCCTCGGCTCGCTCAAGGTGCTGGCGGTGATGTCGGAAGCGGTAAACGTGATCGCTGAAGGTGAAGTGCTTCAGCTGATGAACGTGAACGACCCGAATATCACCGAAGAGAACTACATGCGGGTTATCTACAGCAAAACGGCTCGTCTGTTCGAGGCGGCTGCCCAGTGCTCAGGCATTTTGGCAGGCTGTAGCGAAGCACAGGAGAAGGGGCTGCAGGATTACGGCCGCTATCTGGGCACCGCCTTCCAGCTTATCGACGATCTGCTGGACTACAGCGCCGATGGCGAGACGCTGGGTAAAAACGTGGGCGACGATCTCAACGAAGGCAAACCTACCCTGCCGCTGCTGCATGCCATGCGTCACGGTACGCCAGAGCAGGCGCAGATGATCCGTGAAGCCATTGAGCAGGGCAACGGCCGCCACCTGTTAACCCCGGTACTGGAGGCGATGGCTGCCTGCGGTTCGCTGGAGTGGACGCGGCAGCGGGCGGAAGAGGAGGCGGATAAAGCCATTGCCGCGCTTCAGGTCTTGCCGGACTCCCCCTGGCGTGACGCGCTGATTGGCCTGGCGCATATTGCCGTGCAGCGCGATCGCTGATCCCTACACTCCCGCGTGACAGCGCGGGAATATTCCAAAAAATTCCAATAATCAGATCCTCATAAATTCAGTTACACCATGGGATTACTCCTGGCAAATTCCTAAATCGCACTCTTTTATAAGAACTTATTAGAGCTTCAGTTCCCTTAGCGATATGATGGTCCCGCGCACCGTTTTAGCGCAGTGCTTATCGCAATTACAGGGAGGAAAAATGGAACAGAAACTGATTGACTGGCACCCAGCCGATATCATTGCCGCGCTACGTAAGAAAGGGACCTCAATGGCGGCAGAGTCACGCAGAAATGGTCTGAGCTCATCGACGCTGGCTAACGTGCTGACGCGTCCGTGGCCGAAGGGGGAAATGATCATCGCCAGGGCGATTGAGACGGATCCGTGGGTCATCTGGCCGTCGCGCTATCACGATCGGATTACTCATGAGTTTATCGATCGTTCGAAGCTGATCCGAAAGAGAGAGAGGAAACAGTCCAAAGCATAAAGATCGTTAATCCGGCAAGCCAACCCCCTTCTCCTTCCGGTAAGGGGGCTGCCTTCCATTAAGCCTTACTCGCCTTTTACGCGTTCGATGTTCGCGCCCAGCGCCCGCAGCTTGTTCTCAATGGTTTCATACCCACGATCGATATGATAAATACGCTCAACGATGGTGGTTCCTTCTGCAATACAGCCCGCCAGCACCAGGCTTGCAGAAGCACGCAGATCGGTTGCCATCACCTGGGCACCAGAGAGTTTCTCCACGCCATGACAGATAGCGGTGTTGCTCTCAATCTCCGCGTGTGCACCCATGCGGATCAGCTCCGGAATGTGCATAAAGCGGTTTTCGAAGATGGTTTCCGTCACGACGCCGGTTCCTTCCGCCACCAGGTTCAGCAGCGTAAACTGCGCCTGCATGTCGGTCGGGAATGCCGGGTGTGGCGCGGTGCGCACGTTAACCGCCTTCGGACGCTTGCCGTGCATATCCAGGCTGATCCAGTCTTCGCCGAGCTCAATATCCGCGCCCGCTTCACGCAGCTTGGCCAGCACCGCATCCAGGGTATCAGGCTGAGCTTTATGGCAGACGATTTTACCGCCGGAGATGGCCGCAGCAACAAGGAAGGTCCCGGTTTCGATACGGTCAGGCAGCACGCTGTAGACACCGCCACCCAGGCGCTCAACGCCCTCAATGGTGATGCTGTCCGTACCCATGCCGGTGATCTTGGCCCCCAGGGTGTTAAGGAAGTTTGCCGTATCGACAATCTCCGGCTCGCGGGCGGCGTTTTCGATAATCGTGGTGCCTTCGGCCAGCGTCGCCGCCGACATGATGGTCACGGTTGCGCCAACGCTGACCTTATCCATCACGATATGCGCCCCTTTCAGGCGACCATTCACGGAGGCTTTAACGTAGCCCTCTTCCAGCTTGATCTCTGCACCCAGCTGCTCAAGGCCGCTAATATGCAGGTCTACTGGACGCGCGCCGATAGCGCAGCCGCCCGGCAGGGAGACTTCACCTTTGCCAAAACGTGCCACCAGCGGACCCAGAGCCCAGATTGAGGCGCGCATGGTCTTTACTAGTTCGTAGGGGGCGCGATAGATATTAACCGCGCTGCCGTCCATCCAGACGGAACCGTTGCGCTCGACCTTCATGCCAAGCTGGCTCAGCAGCTTCATGGTGGTATCGATATCTTTCAGCTTCGGAACGTTACGAATTTCCACGGGCTCTTCTGCCAGCAGGGCGGCAAAAAGAATGGGCAGCGCTGCATTTTTCGCTCCTGAAATTGTCACTTCGCCCTGAAGCCGGGTCGGCCCCTGTACACGAAACTTATCCATTCATCTCTTCTCTGTTAAGAATTCATACGTACTGTCGGTCAATGACCGCCAGCTCAAAAACCATTAAGTTTGCGATCGCGCGCCCACTCAGCGGGCGTATAGGCTTTGATCGACAGGGCATGGATGCGGTTGTCCGCAATGTACTCCATCAGCGGCGCATAGACGGCCTGCTGCTTCTTCACGCGACTCATGTCGGCAAAAATTTCACCCACCGCAATAACCTGAAAGTGACTGCCATCGCCGCTAACGTGGGCTTCCTGCAGGGAGAGTGCGTTCATCAGCACGGTCTGGATTTCATGATTTTCCATGGGCTTTAATTCATCTGGTAGTGAAAACAGTCCAACATCTTAGAGGAAAGTGGCGCTGTCTTAAATAAGCAAAAAGCCTCGCTTATCAATCAAGCGAGGCTATGAGTAGTAACGTACTGAAAATATTAGTGTGGCAGCGCATCGGCGGGCAGGTTATAGAGCTGCGCCAGGGTTCGGACCTTATCGCTGACGCCCTCAAGCACGACCTCGCGCCCCTGTTTGCGGGCAAAGGCCACCAGATGAACCAGCAGGGCCACACCGGCGGTGTCGACGCGGGCTACCCCGGTCAAGTCGATGACGTTAACGCCGTTCAGCGCCTGCGCCCTCGCCTCCCACAACTCGTTCAGCACGTCCTGGTCCAGCTCTCCCTGGAGAGCCAGCCGCTCGCCATCGCGCGTCCAGCGTAGCTGGTCAGCCATTATTTCTTCTCGTCCAGGGTGATTTTCTGCTGGGAGATCGATTTCAGCTGTGCGGTCAAACCGTCAATGCCTTTGGTACGCAGCAGGTCGCTCCACTCGTTCTGTTTTGTGGTGATCATGCTGATGCCTTCGGCAATCATGTCATAGGCCTGCCAGTTGCCGGTCTGGCTGTTCTTACGCCACTGGAAGTCGAGGCGCACCGGCGGACGACCGTTTGGATCGTTAATGGTGACGCGGATCGGCACGATAGAGGCATTACCCAGCGGCTTCTCCGGAGCAATCTGGTAGGTCTGGCCGTTATACATCGCCAGCGCCTGGCCATAGGCCTGCTTGAGGTACTCACGGAAGGCGGCAAAGTAGGCATCACGCTGGGCTGGGGTCGCTTCTTTGTAGTAGCGGCCCAACACCAGTGCGCCAGCGTATTTCACCTGCACGTAGGGCAGCAGCTCCTGGTCGACCACCTCACGCAGGTAGTCAGGGTTAGCGCGAATTTTCGGCTGTTCGGTTTTAAGGCGATCAAAGGTCTTTTTCGCCGCTTCCTGCATCAGCGTGTACGGGTTGCTCTGATCGGCGGCAGTGGCTGCCGTCAGCGGAGCAATAGCCAGTACGGCAATCATTAACAGTCGTTTAAACATGCGTCACTTCTCCTTATGGATTCGTCGGGGTGGCGGACGGTGCAACGTCAGTATCAGCAGCGCCCGGCGCTGGCGCATCACCTGAACTCTTATTGTCGCTACCTTTGCTGTTGTAAAGGAATTGTCCGATCAGGTCCTCAAGTACCATTGCGGACTTGGTATCCTGAATGGTGCTGCCGTCTTTAAGCATAGAACTTCCCAGCTCGGGATCGTCAAAACCGACGTTAAGCGCCAGATATTGTTCTCCCAGCAGGCCCGAGGTGCGAATAGCCAGCGAGCTGGTATCCGGGATCTGGTTATAGCGCTCTTCGATATCCAGCGACACGCGCGGCAGGTAGGTTTTCGGATCGAGTTCGATATCAGCTACGCGCCCCACTACGACGCCGCCAATACGCACCGGCGAGTGGACCTTCACGCCGCCAATGTTGTCGAAGGTGGCGGTGATCCGGTAGGTTGGCTCAGTCCGCATAGAGGCGACGTCCGCCGCCTTCAGGCAGATAAAAAGTCCTGCCAGCAGGGCAATCAGAAGAAAAATACCCACCCAAATTTCTGTTTTTTTCGTTTGCATCTACTCAGTTCCCAAACATCAGAGCGGTGAGCACAAAATCGAGGCCGAGAATGGTCAACGATGAGTGCACAACGGTACGTGTGGTGGCCCGGCTGATCCCTGCCGACGTGGGGATCGCGTCATAACCATTAAACAGCGCGATCCAGGTAACAGTAATAGCGAACACCACGCTTTTGATCAGGCAGTTCACCAGATCGAGGCGCAGATCGACGGCGTTTTGCATCGCCGTCCAGAAGAAGCCGGAATCGATGCCTTTCCAGTTTACGCCCACCAGCGAGCCGCCCCAGATGCCGACCGCGACAAACATAATGGTCAGCAGCGGCAGCGAGATCACCCCCGCCCAAAAGCGTGGCGAAATTACCCGGCGCAGCGGATCCACGGCCATCATCTCCATGCTGGAGAGCTGCTCGGTCGCCCGCATCAGGCCGATTTCGGCCGTCAGCGCCGACCCGGCCCGCCCGGCAAACAGCAGCGCGGCAACCACCGGCCCCAGCTCGCGCAGCAGCGACAGCGCCACCAGCATACCGAGGCTGGTTTCGGCGCTGTAGGTGGTGAGCACCAGGTAGCCCTGAAGCCCAAGCACCATACCGATGAACACACCGGAGACAAGGATGATAAGCATCGAGAGCACGCCCACATTATAGAGCTGGCGAATCAGCAGCGGGGCGTGCTTGCGAAACTCGGGCTTGCCGACCAGCGCATTGAATAACATCAACCCGGCGCGCCCGAACGTCGCGAGCGTTTTGATCCCGCGATGTCCAAGCGATGCCAGTGCATTTAACAGCATGAGTGGCTTAACTCCCTGTTCCTAGTAAATCATGAAGGTAGTCACCTGCCGGGTAGCGGAACGGCACCGGGCCATCCGCAATGCCGTCAAGGAACTGGCGTACCCGGGGATCGGCATTCTCCTGCAGTCCCTGCGCGCTGCCGTGGGCAACGATCTTTTTGTCGGCCACGATATAGGCGTAGTCGGCAATACTCAATACCTCGGGCACATCGTGAGAGACGACAATGCAGGTGACGCCCAGCGCGCTGTTCAGCTCAGAGATAAGCTTGACCAGCACGCCCATGGTGATGGGATCCTGGCCGACAAAAGGCTCATCAAACATGATCAGGTCCGGCTCCAGGGCAATCGCCCGCGCCAGCGCCGCCCGTCGGGCCATGCCGCCGGAGAGCTCGGACGGCATCAGCTTCGCCGCACCACGCAGGCCAACGGCCTCCAGCTTCATCATCACCGTGCTTTTAAGCAGCGCAGGCGGCAGATGCGTGTGCTCACGCAGCGGATAGGCCACGTTGTCAAACACGGTCATGTCGGTGAACAGTGCCCCAGACTGGAACAGCATGCTCATACGCTTGCGCACGGTGTAGAGGCGGGTACGCGACATGGCCGGTACGTTTTCGCCATCAAACAGGATCTCACCGCCATCCGGCGGGATCTGCCCGCCGATCAGGCGCAGCAGCGTGGTTTTACCAATCCCTGACGGCCCCATGATCGCGGTGATCTTTCCCCGCGGCACCGTCAGTGAAATATTGTCGAAGATACACCGATTGCCACGGGAGAAGCTGACGCCACGGACATCGACTAAATTCGCCATCGTCTGGCTCATTTACTTTTCCTTCTGCCTTGTTAGGTGTAACCGGGGCGCGTCATTACGCCTGGTCACGATATTTTTACAGAATATTGTGTGCATAGGTTAGCTAAAGCTGGCATTTGTTTTACTTTTAAGCCGCTTAAAGTCAAAATTAGGACTCGCTGTGTCTAACCGATCCTTTTCTCGCCTGCGATCGCTGACTGCGGACCGGCGATTATACCTGAAGAAAGGACTTTAGATGCTTTTAGCGATGGCGCTGTTAATTATTGGTTTACTTTTGGTGGTCTACAGTGCCGATCGTCTGGTGTTTGCCGCATCTATTCTCTGTCGAAGCGTCGGGATCCCGCCGCTGATCATCGGCATGACGGTGGTCACCATCGGCACCTCTCTCCCTGAAATCATTGTCTCGATGGCCGCTTCCCTGCATGGGCAGATGGATCTGGCCATCGGCACGGCGCTGGGCTCCAACATTGTTAATATTCTGCTGATCCTCGGTCTGGCCGCCCTGTTCCATCCATTTACCGTACATTCTGATATTCTGCGCCGCGAAATCCCGCTAATGTTGATCGTTAGCGCGCTGGCTGGCGCAGTGCTGTACGATGGCCAGCTTAGCCGGGCGGACGGCTTCTTTTTACTGCTGTTAGCCGTGCTCTGGCTGGTATTCATTGTTAAGATTGGCCGCCAGGGCAACGATAGCCTGACGCGGGAGCAGCTGGCAGAGCTGCCCCGTGAAGGCAGCCTGTCGGTGGCGTTTCTCTGGCTGGGGGTCGCGCTGATCGTCATGCCGATGGCAACCCGGATGGTGATTGATAACGCCACGGTGCTGGCTAACGTGCTGGGGATGAGCGAGTTGACTATCGGCCTGACGGTCATTGCTATTGGCACTAGCCTGCCGGAGCTGGCTACCGCTATCGCCGGCACACGCAAAGGCGAAGATGATATTGCCATCGGTAATATCATCGGCTCCAGCATTATTAATATCGCCATTGTGCTGGGCCTGCCCGCGCTGATTGTGCCCGGCTCCTTTAACCCGCTGGCCTTTACGCGTGACTACGGCGTGATGCTGGCGGTCAGCGTTATCTTTGCCCTGCTGTGCTGGCGTCGGCAGCGCCAGACGGGCCGGGGTGCAGGGGCGTTGTTGATCGGCGGTTTTATCATATGGATGGCGATGCTCTACTGGCTATCGCCGTATATCACTGGATAATCGGAAACCTATTATGTCGCACATAGATTTGCCGCCGGGCTTTGACTTTCAACAGGCAGGCAGGGATGTACTGACCATTGAACGTGAAGGCCTGGCCGAGCTTGACCGCTATATCAACGAGGACTTTACCGAAGCCTGCGAAAAGATGTTCTACTGCGCCGGTAAAGTGGTGGTGATGGGCATGGGCAAATCTGGCCATATCGGGCGTAAAATGGCAGCAACCTTCGCAAGTACCGGCACGCCGTCGTTTTTTGTGCATCCTGGCGAGGCCGCCCACGGCGATCTCGGCATGGTCGCTCCACAGGATATCGTTATCGCGCTGTCGAACTCCGGCGAATCGAACGAGATCCTCGCGCTGATTCCGGTGCTGAAACGCTTGCAGGTGCCGCTGATCTGCGTCACCAGCCGCCCGGAGAGCAGCATGGCGCGAGCGGCGGATATTCATCTGTGCGTCAAAGTGCCTCGTGAAGCCTGTCCGCTGGGGCTGGCCCCCACCTCCAGCACCACGGCGGCGCTGGTCATGGGCGATGCGCTGGCGGTAGCGCTGTTGAAGGCACGCGGCTTTACGGCAGAGGACTTTGCCCTCTCCCACCCCGGCGGCGCGCTGGGACGCAAGCTACTGCTGCGGGTAAACGATATTATGCACACCGGGGATGAGATCCCCCACGTCAGCAAAGAGGCCTCCCTGCGCGACGCGCTGCTGGAGATCACCCGCAAAAACCTGGGCATGACGGTGGTGTGCGACGACCTGATGAAGATTGAAGGCATCTTCACCGATGGCGATCTGCGCCGCGTGTTTGATATGGGCGCAGACGTAAGAAATCTGGGTATCGCTGACGTGATGACCCCCGGCGGCATTCGCGTTCGCGCAGGCACGCTGGCGGTTGACGTCCTGAACCTGATGCAGTCCCGGCATATTACGGCGGTGATGGTTGCCGATGGCGACCAACTGCTGGGTGTGGTACATATGCACGATCTGCTGCGCGCAGGCGTAGTGTAAAAAGGATACGAGAATGAGTAATGCTGGTGCGTCACTGGCGACCTGCTACGGGCCGGTCAGTACGCAAGTGATAGCAAAGGCGGAGAAGATCCGTCTGCTGATCCTGGACGTCGACGGCGTAATGTCTGACGGCCTGATTTTTATGGGTAATAATGGTGAAGAGCTGAAAGCGTTCAACGTGCGCGACGGCTACGGCATCCGCTGCGCGTTGACCTCGGGCATCGAGGTGGCCATCATTACCGGTCGCAAGGCCAAGCTGCTGGAAGACCGCTGCGCTACGCTGGGGATCACGCACCTTTATCAAGGACAGTCAGACAAGCTGATCGCCTACCGGGAGCTGCTCGCTACCCTCGCCGTCAGCGCCGATGAGGTCGCCTACGTGGGTGACGACCTGATCGACTGGCCGGTGATGGCGGAAGTCGGTTTAAGCGTGGCCGTGGCCGATGCACACCCGCTGCTGCTGCCGCGTGCGGACTACGTTACGCATATTCAGGGTGGACGCGGCGCGGTACGTGAAGTCTGCGATCTGCTGCTTCTGGCGCAGGGCAAACTGGAAGAGGCCAAAGGGCAATCGATATGAGTAAAACCAGACGTTGGGTTATCATTCTGCTTTCGCTGGCGGTGCTGGTATTGATTGGCGTCAACCTCACCGATCGGGATGACGACAGCGAGGTCGTGATCAACAATAGTGAGCCGACCTACCGCAGCGAGCACACCGATACCGTGGTCTACAGCCCGGAAGGGGCGTTGAACTATCGCCTGATCGCACAGCACGTGGAGTATTTCTCTGACCAGGCAGTCTCCTGGTTTACGCAACCGGTATTAACAACCTTTGACGAAAATAAAGTGCCCACCTGGTCGATTAGGTCAGATAAAGCCAAACTGACTGATGACCGTATGCTGTATCTTTATGGACATGTTGAGGTCAATGCCCTGACAGCAGAGTCCCAACTGCGGAAAATCACGACGGATAACGCGCAGATTAACCTGATTACTCAGGATGTTACCTCGAACGATCTGGTCACGTTATACGGTACAACATTTAATTCCAGCGGCCTGAAAATGCGCGGCAACTTACGCAGCCAAAACGCCGAGCTGATTGAAAAGGTTAGAACCTCCTATGAAATTCAAAATAAACAAACTCAGCCTTAATCTTGCGCTTGCCAGCGTACTTCTGGCCGCATCTGTCCCGGCGCTGGCCGTGACCGGCGATACCGATCAGCCGATCCATATTGAATCTGACCAGCAGTCTCTGGATATGCAGGGCAACGTGGTCACCTTCACCGGCAACGTGGTGGTGACCCAGGGCACGATTAAGATCAATGCCGATAAAGTGGTCGTTACCCGTCCGGGCGGCCAGGAGGGCAAAGAGATCATTGACGGCTACGGCAACCCGGCCACCTTCTATCAGATGCAGGATAACGGCAAGCCGGTGCAGGGCCATGCGGGTCAGCTGCACTACGAGCTGCAAAATGACTTCGTGGTGCTGACCGGCAACGCCTTCCTTGAGCAGCAGGACAGCAATATCACCGGCGACAAAATTACCTATCTGGTCAAAGAGCAAAAAATGCAGGCGTTTAGCGAAAAAGGCAAGCGCGTGACCACCGTCCTGGTCCCGTCTCAGCTGCAGGACAAAGGCAATAAACCGGCACCGGCCCAGAAGAAGAGTAACTAATTCGTTATGGCAACGTTAACTGCAAAAAATCTTGCTAAAGCCTATAAAGGCCGCCGCGTGGTCGAGGATGTGAGCCTGACCGTTAAATCCGGCGAAATTGTGGGCCTGCTTGGCCCTAACGGGGCGGGTAAAACCACCACGTTTTACATGGTCGTTGGTATTGTCTCCCGCGACGCGGGTAACATCATTATTGATGACGAAGATATCAGCCTGCTGCCGTTGCACGCGCGCGCGCGCCGCGGTATCGGCTATCTGCCGCAGGAGGCCTCTATTTTCCGCCGCCTGAGCGTATACGATAACCTGATGGCAGTGCTGCAAATTCGTGACGATCTCTCCTCAGAGCAGCGCGAAGATCGCGCCAATGAGCTGATGGAAGAGTTTCACATCGAACACCTGCGCGACAGCCTCGGCCAGGCCCTCTCCGGCGGTGAGCGCCGCCGCGTTGAGATCGCCCGTGCGCTGGCAGCAAATCCTAAATTTATCCTGCTGGATGAACCCTTTGCCGGCGTTGACCCCATCTCCGTTATCGACATTAAGCGCATCATTGAGCACCTGCGCGACAGCGGACTCGGCGTGCTGATCACCGATCACAACGTGCGCGAGACGCTGGCCGTGTGCGAACGCGCCTACATCGTCAGCCAGGGGCATCTCATTGCCCACGGCACGCCGCAGCAAATCCTTGAAGACGAACAGGTTAAACGCGTATATCTTGGGGAAGACTTCAGACTCTGATAGGGTTAATGACGGTAATGTTTTAGCGGGAGAGAAGTGCTCTGAACATGAAGCAAGGTTTGCAACTGCGGCTAAGCCAACAGCTCGCCATGACGCCCCAACTGCAACAGGCTATTCGTCTGTTGCAGCTCTCGACGCTGGAACTTCAGCAAGAACTTCAGCAGGCGCTGGATAGCAACCCGCTGCTGGAGCAAACCGATCTTCACGATGAGATAGACGCCCAGCAGACCCAGGACACCGAAACATTAGACTCCGCCGACGCCCTTGAGCAGAAAGATATGCCCGAGGAGCTGCCGCTGGATGCCAGCTGGGATGAGATCTACACCGCCGGTACGCCGTCGGGCAACGGCGTAGACTACCAGGACGACGAGCTTCCCGTCTACCAGGGCGAGACTACCCAGTCACTCCAGGACTACCTGATGTGGCAGGTGGAGCTGACCCCCTTCTCTGATACCGATCGCGCTATTGCCACCTCCATTGTCGACGCCGTGGATGAGACGGGCTACCTGACCGTCTCGCTGGAGGATATCCTCGACAGTATGGGCGATAGCAACGTTGGGCTGGACGAGGTCGAAGCGGTGCTGAAACGCGTCCAGCGTTTCGATCCGGTGGGCGTAGCGGCAAGAGACCTGCGCGACTGCCTGCTGATTCAGCTCTCCCAGTTCGCCAGCGATACGCCGTGGCAGGCCGAAGCCAAACTGATCATCAGCGATCACCTCGATCTGCTGGCGAACCACGATTTCCGCACCCTGATGCGCGTGACCCGCCTGAAGGAAGAGGTGCTGAAAGAGGCGGTGAACCTGATCCAGTCGCTGGATCCGCGCCCTGGCCAGTCGATCCAGACCGGCGAGCCGGAGTATGTGATCCCCGACGTGCTGGTGCGCAAGCATAACGGCCGCTGGATGGTCGAGCTGAACGGTGACAGCATTCCGCGTTTGCAGATCAACCAGCACTACGCCGCCATGTGCAGCGGCACGCGTAACGATGCCGATAGCCAGTTTATCCGCAGCAATCTTCAGGAAGCCAAATGGCTGATTAAGAGCCTGGAGAGCCGCAACGATACCCTGCTGCGCGTCAGCCGCTGCATCGTTGAACAGCAGCAGGCCTTTTTCGACAAAGGCGAAGAGTTTATGAAACCGATGGTGCTGGCGGATATCGCCCAGGCCGTCGAGATGCACGAATCCACCATTTCACGCGTAACAACCCAGAAGTACCTGCACAGCCCGAGAGGTATTTTTGAGCTTAAATACTTTTTCTCCAGCCACGTGAATACCGAAGGCGGCGGCGAAGCCTCGTCGACGGCTATTCGCGCGCTGGTGAAGAAGCTAATAGCCGCAGAAAACCCTGCGAAACCACTGAGTGACAGTAAGTTGACCACCCTGCTGTCCGACCAGGGTATCATGGTGGCTCGCCGTACCGTTGCGAAGTATCGAGAGTCTTTATCCATCCCGCCGTCTAACCAGCGCAAGCAGCTGGTCTGACCCAACCGATAAGGAAGACACTATGCAGCTCAACATTACAGGGCACAATGTCGAAATTACTGAAGCACTGCGCGATTTTGTCGGTACAAAATTTGCTAAGCTGGAGCAGTACTTCGAGCGGATCAATCAGGTCTACATTGTGTTAAAAGTGGAGAAAGTGACGCACGTCGCGGACGCCACACTGCACGTTAACGGTGGCGACCTCCACGCCAGTGCGGAAGGGCAAGACATGTATGCGGCTATCGACGGTTTAATTGATAAACTGGCGCGACAGTTAAACAAACATAAAGATAAACTGAAACAACACTAATTGTCCGGGCGTTCGACGGCAGTTAGCAACCTGCTGTGGTCACGCAGCAGGTTGTCTGCACGAGCAACGCTTAGGTGAATTTATGATGAACAACGATTCCGCTCTTCAATTGAGCAATGTCCTTAACCAGGAATGTACCCGCAGCGGCGTGCACTGCCAGAGTAAAAAGCGTGCGCTGGAGATTATCAGCGAGCTGGCTGCCAAACAGCTTAGCCTGCCGCCGCAGGTGGTCTTTGAGGCCATCCTGACCCGTGAAAAAATGGGCAGTACCGGTATCGGCAACGGTATCGCGATCCCCCATGGCAAGGTCGAGGAAGATACCCTGCGCGCCGTCGGCGTCTTTGTACAGCTGGAGACGCCCATTGCCTTTGATGCTATCGATAACCAGCCGGTAGATCTGCTGTTTGCCCTGCTGGTTCCGGCCGATCAGACAAAGACGCATCTGCATACGCTCTCTCTCGTTGCCCGCCGCCTGGCGGACAAAACCATCTGTCGACGCCTGCGCGCCGCGCAGAGCGATGAGGAGCTGTACCAGATCATCACGGACAGTGAAGGCAGCCACGATGACGCATAGCCGGGGAAAGGCTTTTCTATTTGCTCGCCTGAGGAGAAACGGTACATGGTACTGATGATCGTCAGCGGTCGCTCGGGCTCGGGGAAATCAGTTGCCCTGCGAGCGCTGGAAGACATGGGCTTCTACTGCGTGGATAACCTGCCGGTAGTGTTGTTGCCCGAACTGGCGAAATCGCTGGCCGACCGCCAGATCTCTGCGGCCGTCAGCATTGACGTGCGTAACATGCCAGAGTCGCCGGAAATTTTTGAACAGGCGATGAACAACCTGCCGTCGGCCTTTTCGCCGCAGCTGCTGTTCCTTGATGCCGATCGCAACACGCTGATCCGGCGCTACAGCGATACCCGACGTCTGCACCCGCTCTCCAGCAAGAACCTGTCGCTGGAGAGCGCTATCGACGAAGAGAGCGATCTGCTGGAGCCGCTGCGCTCCCGGGCGGATCTGATCGTCGATACCTCAGAGATGTCGGTGCATGAGCTGGCGGAGATGCTGCGTACCCGCCTGCTGGGCAAGCGCGAACGCGAGCTGACCATGGTGTTTGAGTCGTTCGGCTTCAAGCATGGCATTCCTATCGATGCCGACTACGTCTTTGACGTTCGCTTCCTGCCGAACCCGCACTGGGATCCAAAGCTGCGCCCGATGACCGGCCTTGATAAACCGGTAGCGGCGTTCCTGGATCGGCATACCGAAGTGCACAACTTTATCTACCAGACCCGCAGCTATCTCGAACTGTGGCTGCCGATGCTGGAGACCAACAACCGCAGCTATCTCACCGTCGCCATTGGCTGTACGGGGGGCAAGCATCGTTCGGTCTATATTGCCGAGCAGCTGGCGGACTACTTCCGCTCGCGGGGTAAAAACGTGCAGTCTCGCCACCGTACGCTGGAAAAACGCAAAACATGACCGTTAAGCAGACCGTTGAGATCACCAACACGCTGGGCATGCATGCCCGTCCGGCAATGAAACTGTTTGAGCTGGTGCAGGGGTTTGATGCAGAAGTGCTGCTGCGTAATGACGAAGGCACCGAGGCGGAGGCCAGCAGCGTGATTGCGCTGCTGATGCTCGACTCCGCCAAGGGTCGTCAGATCGAGATTGAAGTCAGCGGCCCGCAGGAGCAGGAGGCGCTTGCCGCCGTCATTGCCCTGTTTAACGCCGGTTTCGACGAAGATTAACTGCCGGTCGCGCCGGGGGGCGGTTACGCCTGACCCGGCCTACATCGTAGCAAAATTGAACATTTCGTGCGCTTAACTCCTGCCAATCTTTCCTGAAGATAACCTTAAGCTAGCCGTTTATTTTCCATTTAAGTTGCCTGGCCATACTTGGATTGTTTCCAAAACAATTTCCAAAAAAGCAGGACAACACATGATTCGCTTATCTCATCTCACCCCGTTGGGCACCGGTCGGCACCGCCAATGCTATGCGCATCCGGACAACGCCCAGCGCTGCATCAAGATCATCTATAACTACGAGAGCGGCGGCGATAAAGAGATCAAGCGCGAGCTGAGCTACTATGCCCATCTCTCTCGCCGTTTAACAGACTGGAGCGGACTGCCGCGCTACTACGGCACGGTCGAAACCGATCTGGGGACGGGATACGTCTACGATATCATCACCGACTTTGACGGCTCGCCGTCAAAGACCCTGACGGAGTATGCCGCCGAGTGCCGTGAAGCGGGCAACAGCAAGGCGCTCTACCCGCTGCTCAGGACGCTAAAAAGCTACCTGCGCAAAAACCGTATCGTTACTATGAACCTGAAGCCGCAGAACGTGCTTTGCCGCCGTATCAGCCCGGATGAAGTGGTGCCGGTGGTGTGCGACAACATTGGCGAAGGCACGCTGATCCCGCTGGCAACCTGGTCGGGCTGGGCCTGCGCGCGTAAGCAGGCCCGCCTGTGGCAGCGCTTTATCGCTCAGCCCGCGCTTGCCAATGGACTTAGTGCAGCGAATGTTGGGTCATAAACCCCTCACCGCCTAGCTGGCGCATCTGGCGCATAATCCATGCCTGGCGGCTACGCACGTAGCCAGAGGGAGCACCGGCCTTAAAGCGGATAGGATTAGGCAGCACGGCCGCCAGCAGCGCGGCCTCTGACATAGTCAGGCGGCTCGCGGGCTTGTTAAAATAGCGCTGGGCCGCCGCCTCGACGCCAAATACGCCCTCGCCAAATTCAGCGACGTTGAGATAAACCGTCAGGATCCGCCGCTTGCTCCACACCGTCTCCATTCCCAGCGTTAATCCGGCCTCCAGCCCTTTACGCAGCCAGCTGCGCCCGTCCCAGAGAAAGAGATTTTTCGCCGTCTGTTGCGACAGGGTAGATGCACCGCGGATCCGGCTGGCGTTACGCTCGTTATGGGAAACTGCTTTCTGGATAGCGTCAACGTCAAAGCCCCAGTGCGTCGGGAAGGTCTGATCCTCGGCGGCAATCACTGCCAGCCCCATCCAGGGAGAGATATCATCCATCCCCACCCAGTCAGAGTGGGCAACATAGTTGAAATCACCGCTCAGCCAGGCCGATATCTGGCGCTCCGCCATCACCGCCGAGAAGGGAACCGGCATAAAGCTGAACAGCAAAATACCACCACCCCACAGCAGGGTCAGCCCCAACAGAGTACGCAGCAACAGACGCTTTATCTTTGCCTTCAACGCGGTACTGCGTAACTTCATTTATGCCAATCCCTTATTGCAACATGCTGACGATTATTAAAAATTTTGATAAGGACGCTATGCTTCACACATTTCATCGATTCATATAACAAATAAGTTAAGATTTGCTATCTTATGTGCGGGCTTGACACTCTTTCCGCCTGTGCCCATTGAATACCCAACTCTAAAAATACCGGCACGGCCACAATTTCCCTGGTGTTGGCGCAGTATTCGCGCACCCCGGTCTATCCGGGGTCATTTTTTCCCCGCCCCGGCTACCCATGCCTTAAGTACCGCAATATCGTCCTGCCAGGCCAGCTTCATCTCCTCAATCCATTCACCTACGTTGTCCCACCACGCCGGCAGATCGGAAGACTGAATTTGCTTGCCCAACTGTTGCAGACGGAGCAGGCCAATCGAGCCCGCCGCGCCCTTGATCTTATGCCCCTCTTCCGCGATACCCTTCTGGTCGCGAGCGGTCAGGTTTGATTCAAGGATCGCGATATAGCCCGGCATCATCTTCTCAAACATCGCAATGCCATCGACGATCACCTTCGGGCCGATGATTTCCAGGTACTGCTCCAGCATCGGAATATCTAACAGCGTCTGTGCTTTATCGTTATCGACAGCGTCCACCGTACTCTCCTCCTCGTCTTCACAGGTATCCCAAAACTTCTTGATCATCGCGGTCAGCGCCGGTACAGCCAGCGGCTTGCTCAGGACCTCGTCCATTCCCGCATCCAGGTACTCTTTTTTATCTTTCAAGACGTTGGCGGTCAAGGCCACCAGCGGCGGCAGATCCTCCCGGGCGTAGTTCTGGGTCAGCTGACGAGAGATGTCCAGCCCGGTCATGTCCGGAAGCTGAATATCCAGCAGCAGCAGGTCATACTCTCCTGGGGTAAACATCGCCAGCGCATCTGTCCCGGTCATGGCAACATCGACGCTGCATCCCAGCTTTTCCAGCACCGATCGCGCCACGATCACGTTCAGTTCGATATCCTCTACCAGCAGCACGTTCAGGGCCGGGAGCGGCATCTCGTCATCCTCGAAACTATCCTCTACTTCCTCTGCTACCGCAGGGGCGTGCACCGTCAGCACAAAGCGCGAACCTTTGCCCGGCTCGCTGGTGACGGTAATATCGCCGCCCATGCTTTTCGCCAGCCGCCGCGAGACCGCGAGGCCAATCCCCGTACCGGTGGCCGGTTTGCCGCCGTGCTTGTCTTTAACCTGGTAGTACATGGCAAAAATTTTATCCTGCTCCGCCGGCGGAATGCCGATACCGGAGTCCTCCACCTCGAAGCGCAGCATCTCGTTATCGTCATAGCGGATGCGTACCGTCACCTGGCCCTGCTGGGTGAACTTCACTGCGTTGCTGATGAGGTTCCACAGGATCTGTCGTAGCCGGGTGCCGTCGGTGATGACCTTATGCGGCAAGGGCAGCGTCGGCTCGACAACAAAGCTCAGACCCTTCTGCTGCGCCTGCAGTCCAGAGAGGGTTTCGAGATCGGCCCGGAAGCTGGTGAAATCTACCGGCTGATTGTCCAGCTGCACCTTGTGGCGCTCCATCTTGTCCATGTCGATAATATCGTTGAAGATATTCCCCAACGTGACCGCAGAGACGTGGATAGTCTTCAGATACTTCTCTTGCTCTTCACTCAGCTCGGTATCGAGCAGAATACGGCTCAGGCCAACGATGCCGTTAAGCGGCGTGCGCAGCTCGTGGCTGATGGTGGAGATAAAGGTGGTCTTGTCCCGGCTGGCGCGCTCCAGCGCATCCTGGTAACGCTTGCGCTCGGTAATATCCCGGCCAAAGCCCATCAGCCCGTGACGTTTACCCACCCGGTCGTAATAGGGAACCTTGCGGATCTCAAAGCAGGCTTTGCGCCCGTCCGGGTACTCCAGCCACTGCTCGTAGGTCAGGGAGACATTGTGACGAAACACCTTCTCGTCGGTTTCATTAACCTTCTCCGCCGCCTCCGGCGAGTAAACGTCGTCCGGCTTCAGGTTGACCAGCTGCTTCTCGCTTTTACCGGTCAGCAGCTCCATCGCCCGGTTGCAGCCAGAGAACTCTTTATCTTCGTTGCGGTAGAAAACCAGATCCGGCGAGGCGTCGAGGAACGAGCGCAGGAACGAGGACTGCTGCTCCAGCTGGATCTGCGTCTGCTCGCGCTCTTTCATCTCCACTTTCAGCTGCTCAAAGGTGGCCTGGCGCTCAGCCTCAGCGATAGCACGATCGTTGAGCACCTTGTTGAGCGTGGAGATATTATCTTTAAGCTGAACGTTGAGCTTGAGATCGCGCTCGCGCATCTCTTCGAGCTTCTCCACCAGCCTGGATAGCCGCTGACGGGACTCCTCCAGCTGCTCAACCACCACCGACAGAAAGTAGACTGCCCAGGGGGTAATCAACAATCCGAAGAAGATCGAGCGGATCACATCGATACTTTCAACCCGACCATGCAGCACCATGGTCACGGCCATCTGGACAACAATCGCCAACACCACCAGCGCCAGGGCTAGCAGCATGGAGAAGCGCACCAGGCCAAGCTTCATCATGAGATCGACATAGTACTGTGCGAGTAATCGGATTTGCTTCATTAATGAGTTCCTTCACCACAACGTCGCACAATAATACTCAATTCTGAGCAAAGCGTTGAAGGTTGTGCAAAAAATGTCGCTCGCGCCATCGGGCGTTATGCAACCGACCATGAATTGCCTAACGCGGATCCCTGCGCGCCGTGGGCGTTGAGATACTTATCCAGCTCTACCATGCCGGTCCAGCGGTTCTCGCACCACAGCGGCGCGAGCAGGGTCGGACGCCGGGCGCTGGCGGAGATGCGGTGGTAGACCACCTCCGGCGGCGTATGGCGGATCATCTCCCCGGCGGCATGGGTATAGGTATCCAGCGCGATACCGGTCAATCGCCCGGCCTGCCAGGCCTTTGCCATCGTACTGCCGGTAACAATATGCAGCGGATGCAGCTTGATACCATCAACGCCGGTCTCTACCACCCGCTGTAGAGTTGCAAGGCACTCTCCCTCCTCCTCCCCCGGCAGGCCAACAATCAGGTGGCTGCATACCTTCAGCCCGCGCTGGCGAGCCAGCCGGGTGGTTCGCTGGTAGCAGGCGAAGTCGTGGCCGCGGTTAATGCGGTGCAGGGTTTTATCGTGGGCCGTTTGCAGACCCAGCTCCAGCCAGACCTCATACCCCTGCTGCCGGTATTCACTGAGCAGATCCAGCACTGCCTCCGGGACGCAGTCCGGGCGCGTCCCGACGCACAGCCCAACAATATTGGCCTGGCTCACCGCCTGATGGTACATCGCCCGCAGGACCTGAACCTCGGCCCAGGTGCTGGTATAGGCCTGGAAATAGGCCAGATAGCGCCCGGCGCGGTTAACCCGCGTCGCCTGGTAAGCCAGCTGCTCGGCGATAGAGTGGGCCTGCTGGGTCTCATCGGCAAAGGAGGCAACGTTGCAGAAGGTGCAGCCCCCGCGGCCAATGGTGCCATCGCGATTCGGACAGCTAAAGCCGCCGTGCAGGGTCAGCTTATGCACTTTTTCACCGTAGCGGCGGGCAAGATCGCCACCAAACATATTGACTAATTTTTGTAACTGCATAATCTGAAAGGCCGCCCTCGAAAAAGGGCCAAGCCTGCCACTTTTAGCCTCCGTCGGCGATGACCTGGATCAATCGTCATAGCGGCGCTATTTTCTTTGCATAACCAAGCAAAATTACCGCTATTTCATTCATCGCCGTGTTGATTACTTTTCCTTATATTGCGAGCCTGTTTTTCGACAATTTTTGCGCAAGTGTAAAACAGTGTCTTTATGCGGGTTACTCTACGCAACCAGCGAAAAATAGCGCATTAATGTAAAAAAACAGCGCATACCGGTAACAATAGCGCTTTCTTATAGTGAGAGAGATCACACTCTGCCTCTGCCCGCCGTCACTGTAACTTGGCTGTAAAATAGCTAAATAGTCAATAATATCAGTCAATTAACCCTGTGTTAGCACATTTTTGTATAAATAAGATTGTGATTTGACCTGTGTGTCGATTCCCGATAAGTTGGATATCCGCTGGAAGCTTTCTGGGTGAGCAGTCTGCTCACCATATTTATGCAGTAATTTAGATTCCCTCTGAAGCAAGTCCTCAACACTTGTTTGACCTAAGCGAAAAGGATGATAGAGGGCGACATGCGAGGCCTGTAGGCTCCGTCGCCACGCCCTTTCTGCGCCTGTGCGCCACGGTCATGAGCGAGTCACGTAGAGCCTGGGGAGGTTCACTGATATGTTGTACGATAAATCTCTTGAGAGAGATAACTGTGGTTTCGGCCTGATCGCCCACATAGAAGGCGAACCTAGCCACAAGGTAGTGCGTACCGCTATTCACGCACTGGCCCGAATGCAGCACCGCGGTGCGATCCTTGCCGATGGTAAAACCGGCGACGGTTGCGGCCTGCTGCTGCAAAAACCTGACCGTTTCTTCCGCCTGGTTGCCGAAGAGCGCGGCTGGCGCTTAGCCAAAAATTACGCCGTGGGCATGCTGTTCCTGAACCAGGACGCTGAAAAGGCCGCCGCTGCGCGCCGCATCGTCGAAGAAGAACTTCAGCAAGAGACCCTGTCTATCGTGGGCTGGCGCGATGTGCCAACCAACGAAGGGGTGCTCGGTGAAATCGCCCTCTCCTCGCTGCCACGTATTGAGCAAATTTTTGTGAACGCCCCTGCGGGTTGGCGTCCACGCGATATGGAGCGCCGCCTGTTTATCGCGCGCCGCCGTATCGAGAAACGCCTCCAGGACGATAAAGAGTTCTACGTCTGTAGCCTCTCTAACCTGGTCAACATCTATAAAGGTCTCTGTATGCCGGCGGACCTGCCGCGCTTCTACCTGGATCTTGCGGACCTGCGCCTGGAGTCGGCCATCTGCCTGTTCCACCAGCGCTTCTCCACCAACACCGTACCGCGCTGGCCGCTGGCTCAGCCGTTCCGCTACCTGGCCCATAACGGTGAGATCAACACCATCACCGGTAACCGCCAGTGGGCGCGCGCGCGTACCTATAAATTCAAGACGCCGCTGATCCCGGATCTGCACGACGCCGCGCCGTTCGTCAACGAAACCGGCTCCGACTCCAGCTCGCTGGATAACATGCTGGAGCTGCTGCTGGCGGGCGGGATGGATATCGTCCGTGCCATGCGCCTGCTGGTGCCACCGGCCTGGCAGAACAACCCGGATATGGATCCGGAGCTGCGCGCCTTCTTTGACTTTAACTCCATGCACATGGAGCCGTGGGATGGCCCGGCGGGCATCGTGATGTCCGACGGTCGCTTTGCCGCCTGTAACCTGGACCGTAACGGTCTGCGCCCGGCGCGCTACGTCATCACTAAAGACAAGCTGATCACCTGCGCCTCAGAAGTCGGGATCTGGGATTATCAGCCAGACGAAGTAGTGGAAAAAGGCCGCGTGGGTCCGGGCGAGCTGATGGTGATCGACACCCGCGGCGGTCGTATTCTGCACTCCCGCGAAACCGATGACGATCTGAAGAGCCGCCACCCCTATAAAGAGTGGATGGAGAAAAACGTCCGCCGTCTGGTGCCGTTTGAAGATCTGCCGGATGACGCGGTGGGCAGCCGTGAGATGGATGACGACCTGCTCGCCAGCTTCCAGAAACAGTTTAACTACAGCGCCGAAGAGCTGGATTCCGTGGTCCGCGTGCTGGGCGAAAATGGCCAGGAGGCGGTCGGCTCAATGGGTGACGATACCCCGTTTGCCGTGCTCTCCAGCCAGCCGCGTATCATTTATGACTACTTCCGCCAGCAGTTTGCGCAGGTCACCAACCCGCCAATCGATCCGCTGCGCGAAGCGCATGTCATGTCGCTGGCCACCAGCATCGGCCGGGAGATGAACGTCTTCTGTGAAGCCGAGGGCCAGGCGCATCGCCTGACCTTTAAGTCGCCGATCCTGCTCTACTCCGACTTTAAACAGCTGACCACCATGTCGGAGCACCACTACCGGGCCGACACGCTGGATATCACCTTTGACGTCAACACCGCGTCGCTGGAAGAGACGGTGAGCGCGCTGTGTGATAAAGCAGAACAGATGGTGCGCGACGGCACGGTGCTGCTGGTGCTCTCTGACCGTAACATTGCCAAAGATCGCCTGCCGGTTCCGGCCCCGATGGCGGTGGGCGCTATCCAGACTCGTCTCGTTGAGAAGAGCCTGCGCTGCGACGCCAACATCATCGTTGAAACCGCCAGCGCCCGCGATCCGCACCACTTCGCCGTGCTGCTGGGCTTCGGCGCGACGGCTATCTACCCGTACCTCGCCTATGAAACCCTGGCGAAGCTGGTGGACACGCACGCCATCGATAAGAACTACCGTAACGTGATGCTGAACTACCGTAACGGCATCAACAAAGGCCTTTACAAAATCATGTCCAAAATGGGCATCTCGACCGTGGCCTCTTACCGCTGCTCGAAGCTGTTTGAAGCGGTCGGCCTGCATGACGAGGTCGCCGATCTCTGCTTCCAGGGCGTGATCAGCCGCATCGGTGGCGCAGGCTTTGCCGACTTCCAGCAGGATCTGCTGAACCTGTCGAAGCGTGCCTGGCTAGCGCGTAAGCCGCTTGAACAGGGCGGCCTGCTGAAGTACGTGCACGGCGGTGAATACCACGCCTATAACCCGGACGTGGTGCGCACCCTGCAGCAGGCGGTACAGAGCGGCGAGTACAGCGACTATCAGCAGTACGCTAAGCTGGTCAACGAGCGCCCGGCGGCTACGCTGCGCGATCTGCTGCGCATCAACCCGCCAGCGGACGCGGTAAGCATCGACGACGTAGAGCCCGCCAGCGAGCTGTTTAAACGCTTCGATACCGCGGCGATGTCTATCGGTGCGCTGAGTCCAGAGGCCCACGAGGCGCTGGCCGAAGCGATGAACAGCATCGGCGGCAACTCTAACTCCGGCGAAGGCGGAGAAGATCCGGCTCGTTATGGCACCAACAAAGTGTCGCGTATCAAACAGGTTGCCTCCGGCCGCTTCGGCGTGACCCCGGCCTACCTGGTGAACGCGGACGTGATCCAGATTAAAGTGGCCCAGGGCGCGAAGCCTGGGGAAGGCGGCCAGCTGCCGGGGGATAAAGTGACCCCGTATATTGCTAAGCTGCGCTACTCGGTGCCGGGCGTGACGCTGATCTCCCCGCCGCCGCACCACGATATCTACTCGATTGAGGATCTGGCCCAGCTGATCTTTGACCTCAAGCAGGTCAATCCCAAGGCGATGATCTCCGTGAAGCTGGTCTCCGAGCCGGGCGTGGGCACCATCGCCACCGGCGTGGCAAAAGCCTATGCGGATCTGATCACCATTGCCGGCTACGACGGCGGCACCGGCGCAAGCCCGCTCTCATCAGTAAAATACGCGGGCTGCCCGTGGGAGCTGGGACTGGTTGAGACTCAGCAGGCGCTGGTGGCGAACGGCCTGCGCCACAAGATTCGCCTGCAGGTGGACGGCGGCCTGAAAACCGGCGTAGACATCATTAAAGCGGCGATTCTGGGTGCAGAGAGCTTTGGCTTCGGCACCGGCCCGATGGTGGCGCTGGGCTGTAAATACCTGCGTATTTGCCACTTGAACAACTGCGCAACCGGCGTTGCAACCCAGGACGAAAAGCTGCGTAAGAACCACTATCACGGCCTGCCGTTCAAAGTGACCAACTACTTTGAATTTATCGCCCGTGAGACCCGGGAGCTGATGGCGCAGCTGGGCGTGACCCGCCTGGTAGACCTGATTGGCCGTACCGATCTGCTCACCGCGCTGGAGGGCTTCACCGCCAAACAGCAGAAGCTGGATCTCTCTAAGCTGCTGGAGACCGCCGAGCCGCACCCAGGCAAAGCGCTCCACTGCACCGAGCACAACCCGCCGTTTGATAACGGGGTGCTCAATGCCCAGCTGCTGAACCAGGCCAGGCCGTTTGTCGACGATCGCCAGAGCAAAACCTTCTGGTTTGATATTCGCAACACCGATCGTTCGGTAGGCGCATCGCTCTCCGGCTACATTGCCCAGACGCATGGCGATCAGGGCCTGGCGTCTGATCCGATCAAAGCCCACTTCAGCGGCACCGCAGGCCAGAGCTTCGGCGTGTGGAACGCGGGCGGCGTTGAGCTGTACCTGACCGGGGATGCCAACGACTACGTCGGTAAAGGCATGGCAGGCGGTCTGCTGGCGGTGCGTCCGCCGGTTGGCTCGGCCTTCCGTAGCCATGAGGCGAGCATTATCGGTAATACCTGCCTGTACGGCGCGACCGGGGGTCGTCTGTACGCCGCAGGCCGCGCGGGCGAACGTTTCGGGGTACGTAACTCCGGGGCGATCACCGTGGTGGAAGGCATTGGCGACAACGGCTGTGAGTACATGACCGGCGGCATCGTCTGTATTCTCGGCAAGACCGGCGTTAACTTTGGTGCAGGCATGACCGGCGGCTTCGCCTACGTGCTGGATGAAGATGGCGAGTTCCGCAAACGCGTGAACCCGGAGCTGGTGGAAGTGCTGAGCGTCGACGACCTCGCGATCCATGAAGAGCACCTCCGCGGCCTGATCACCGAGCATGTGCAGCATACAGGCTCCTCGCGGGGAGAAGAGATTCTGGCGCACTGGCCTACCTTCGCAGCGAAGTTTGCGCTGGTTAAGCCGAAGTCCAGCGATGTTAAAGCCCTGTTGGGTCACCGTAGTCGCAGCGCCGCAGAGTTGCGCGTGCAGGCGCAGTAAGAGGTAGCAATGAGCCAGAACGTATACCAGTTTATCGACTTACAGCGCGTGGATCCGCCCAAGAAAGCGCTGAAGATCCGTAAGATCGAATTTGTTGAAATTTATGAGCCGTTTTCAGAAGGCCAGGCCAAGGCGCAGGCAGACCGCTGCCTCTCCTGCGGCAACCCGTACTGTGAATGGAAATGTCCGGTGCATAACTACATCCCGAACTGGCTGAAGCTGGCCAACGAGGGGCGTATTTTTGAAGCCGCCGAACTGTCGCATCAGACTAACACCCTGCCGGAAGTGTGCGGCCGGGTCTGTCCGCAGGACCGCCTTTGCGAAGGCTCCTGTACCCTGAACGACGAGTTCGGCGCGGTGACCATCGGCAACATCGAGCGCTATATCAACGATAAAGCGTTCGAGATGGGCTGGCGTCCGGATCTGACCGGCGTGAAGCAGACCAACAAACGCGTCGCCATCATCGGCGCAGGCCCAGCAGGTCTGGCATGTGCTGACGTGCTGACCCGCAACGGCGTGAAGGCGGTGGTTTTTGATCGCCATCCGGAGATCGGCGGCCTGCTGACCTTTGGTATTCCGGCCTTTAAGCTGGAAAAAGAGGTGATGACCCGCCGCCGGGAGATTTTCACCGGCATGGGCATTGAGTTCAAACTCAACGTTGAAGTGGGCCGTGACGTACAGCTCGACGATCTGCTGAAGGATTATGATGCGGTGTTCCTCGGCGTAGGCACCTATCAATCCATGCGCGGCGGTCTGGAAAACGAAGAGGCCTCTGGCGTATTTGATGCCCTGCCGTTCCTGATCGCTAACACCAAGCAGATCATGGGCTTCGGTGAGACCGCTGATGAACCTTTCGTCAGCATGGAAGGCAAGCGCGTGGTGGTGCTGGGCGGGGGTGATACCGCGATGGACTGCGTGCGTACCTCAATCCGCCAGGGCGCAACCCACGTGATCTGTGCCTATCGCCGTGACGAAGAGAACATGCCAGGCTCCCGCCGCGAAGTGAAAAACGCGCGTGAAGAGGGTGTGGAGTTCCAGTTCAACGTCCAGCCGCTGGGTATTGAAGTGAACGCTAATGGCAAGGTAAGCGGCGTGAAGATGGTGCGTACCGAGATGGGCGCGCCGGATGCACACGGTCGCCGCCGGGCTGAGATCGTCGCAGGCTCTGAGCACGTGGTTCCGGCTGATGCGGTGGTGATGGCGTTTGGTTTCCGTCCGCACAGCATGTCCTGGCTGGCACAGCACAGCGTTGAGCTGGACGCCCAGGGCCGGATCATCGCCCCGGAAGGCAACGAAAACGCCTTCCAGACCAGCAACCCGAAAATCTTCGCCGGGGGTGACATCGTGCGCGGTTCGGATCTGGTGGTGACGGCGATTGCCGAAGGGCGCAAAGCCGCCGACGGCATTATGAATTACCTCGAAGTGTAAACAACGAGCCGGATGGGTAAACGCCCTCCGGCTTTTTTTATGCGGCTAGCCATACAGCAGGTAAGCCGGAACCCACCCGCGACTGCACCTCTCCCACTATCATAACCACTCTCCTTGTGCTAACAGCGCCGCGCCCAATAGCCCGGCATCATGACGGTAGTGTGCTGCCCGCAAAGAGACCTGATACACCGAAGGCTCCTGCGCCAGGAAGTCTGCAACCTGCGGTAGATAGCCCTCTGCCAGCCCAACGCTGCCCCCAACTACCACTATCTGACAGTCGGTAATGGCCTTCACGTCCGCAATAAGACGCGCCAGCGTGCGGGCGGAATTTGCTACTAGCTCACGCGCCTGGGGAACCCCCTGTGCCGCAAGCATAAATATTGCTTTGGCATCCAGCCCGGCCAGCTCATCCTTTGCCAGCGCGGCAATGCCGCGCCCCGACGCAATGGCCTCAACGCAGCCTCGCCGCCCGCAGCCGCAATGGGGGCCAGCAGGATCGGCCAGCGTATGACCCAGGTGCCCGGCCAGCCCACTGTTGCCCATAAGTAGTTGTCCGTTGAGCACCACTCCGCCTCCTACGCCGGTGGAGACCGTCAGAAACACCATATCGTCCTCGCCAGGCAAGGCACAAAACTCCGCCCAGGCCGCAGCCTGAGCATCATTCATTGCCATTACGGGTAAGTCCGTTATCGCAGAGAGAAACCCGACCAGCGGAAACTGCGCTAGCCCGCCCAGGTTAGAGGGGTTGATGGATGTCAGGACACTATTGTGGATGATCCCCGTCGAGGCCACCGCCACCCGATCGGCCTGCGCCCTGAAAGGTGCGACCAGCGAATGCAACGCCTGCTGGAGAGCCTGCGGCGTCTGACTGGCGGGCGTGGCGCACTCCCTGCGTGCTGTGATGGTTTGGCCCTCTACCAGGGCCGCAGCCAGCTTCGTGCCGCCGATATCAATGGCCAGCGTCGTCATTTCACCGCCTCACGCATGGCGTGATTAAACCACTGGCAGATATGTTCAAGGCGGGTGATTGCTGAGCCGACAGTGACGGCCCATGCCCCGTGTTGCATCGCCTGCGCCGCCAGCGCCGGTGAGTTGTACCGACCTTCAGCAATTACGCGGCATCCCGCATCGCTTAAGGCACGCACCAGCGCCAGGTCGGGATCGATGGGCGTATCTGGCGTCAGGTAACCTGAAAGCGTAGAGCCTATCAGCTCTGCCCCGAGCCGCTGACAATAGCCTCCATCCTCAAGGGAAGCGCAGTCCGCCATAGCCAACCGTTGGTGATGATGGATCCGCGCCACAATGGCTTCCCGCGTTATCGGCCGGACGCGATCGGTGCCATCAAAAGCAATAATGTCGGCTCCCGCCGCCACCAGCGCATCCACATCTTCAAGAAAGGGGGTGATGCGCACCGGCGAATCAGGCAGATCGCGCTTAATAATGCCAATCACCGGAACCGAGAGCAGCGGACGCGCGGCCCGCAGGTTCGCGATCCCTTCTATGCGTACCGCCACGGCGTCAGCCTGCTCTGCCGCCTGCGCCATCGCCGCGACAATTTCTGGCCTGTCCATCGGACTTGCTGGCACCGGCTGGCAGGAGACAATCAATCCGCCCTGTGCCGCTCTCTTTTGGCTAAGCATTTCAATCAATGACATCACGTTATCCTTTGTGTTTGATCAGCCGACTTTTGCTGACGCTGAAAGGCACTGCGCCACTCAGCGGTTTGCCGTCAATAGCGTCATGCGTTCGCAAGGCTTCCGGCCTCAGCCAGCGCTGTACGCGGGAGGGCATATCCAGACCGATAAGCAGGATCACGACAAACGTCAGGCCAAAGGAGAGCGAACCCAGTGCCGTACCGAGCTCCATATTCTGTGCCAGCAAGGCCCCGATCACCGGCGCAATCGCCCCACCCAATGCCCCCACGTTGTAGGTAAAACCCAGCCCGGCAGCACGCTGGCCAGTATCAAAATAGCCACCGATCAGTTTGGGTAATATTCCTGAGATCCCCTGTCCCAGCATCTGCTGGAAAAAGAGTAGCAAGGCCAACACCCAGAGATTTGTGCCGCCGATCGCAAAGACAGGGATAATCAGCAGTTGCGAGGCCAGCAGACTGTAGACATAAGCTTTACGCGTACCGAGCCAGTCGCCGAGGAAGCCACCCGTGCAGCAGCCTATGGCCGCACCGAATCCGCTGAAGAACAGCACCTGCGCCACCGTTGACGGATCATACCCCAGGTCGGTTTTAAGCCAGGTAGGCAGCAATGCCTGAATGGGCCATGAGTAGAGGAAGGCAAACAGCACGACAACCATCAGCGTGACGCCCGTGGGCCAGCGTTTGCCGCTGCTTTGCACCATAAAGCTGACAAATACAGCGGTACACAGCAGCCCCAGGATCACGATCAGCCCTGCGTTGTTTAGTTCACCGGCAAAGCAGAACCACAGTGCCGTTCCGGCAAACAGCGTCATCACGATATTGATGACGCGGTATTTCCCGCGATAAAGAGTATCGACCATGGTTCGCACCGGCGCTTTGCCTTCATGTTTCGCTTTCCAGTCTTCTGCTTCAGGTATGTTTTTGCGCAGCCACAGCGCAAACACGATAGGCAAGATGCCGAGAAAGAACAGCGCACGCCAGCCCCACAGGGGCACGACAAGGCTATACACTTGCGCGGCCAACACGGCACCGACGGAGAAGCCAGAGATAAGAAAACCGCTCGCCTTATTGCGCAGATGTTTTGGCCAGCTTTCAATCACGTAGGTCGCACTGGAGCCGTACTCGCCCGCCATTCCCATGCCAATAACCATCCTGGCAATAAACAGCGTGATGTAGCCCGGCGCAAAACCGCAGGCCAACGTGCCAAAGGAGAAAAGCACGATGCTGGTGATCATCGCCAGCTTACGCCCGTAGCGATCGCCCATCGCCCCCAGCAGCAGACCGCCGAACCAACGCGAAATAAAGGCGGCCGAAATCAGGCTTGCCGCCTCCACGGTCGTCAGGCCAAACTCACTTTTTACTTCTGTTAGAACTAATGCAATTAACACAAAATCGAAGCCATCAAGCAGATATCCCAGCCAGGCGGCAGAGAAGGCGCGCCACTGAGGGCGACTAAGATGGCGATACCACGGGATGCTTTGGGTAGAAGTACTCATTTCACTCTCCCGACGATTTCTCTGTCGTTTTGCCGGATAAGCAAAGCGCCATCCGGCAGTGCGTTAGCGTTTTTCCGCCATCAGTTGCTCTGCCAGAGCTTTTAACGCTGGCGCAAATTTTTCGTCTACCGGCGCAAACGGTTTGCGGCACAGCGGCACGGAGACCACGTCCATATAATGCAGAACCGTCTTCAGGCCACGGAAGACGCCTACCTTGATTAACAGGTCAATGACCTTGTTGCATTCGCTTTGCAGGCGTTGCGCGGTGGCGTTATCCCCTTCGCGCACCGCTTTCGCAATCGCCTGATAGCGCCAGGCCATAATGTTGTAGGTACTGCCGATCCCACCGTCTGCGCCTGCGAGAAGGCCAGAAGCAAAGATCTCGTCGTAACCGTTGTAGAGCACCAGATCCGGATGCGCGCGACGGATCTGCTCCATCTGGAAGAGATCGCCAGAGGTTTGCTTTAGGGCAGCAACGCCCGGTAGGGTAACCAGCGTAGCGATCTGATCAAGCGTCAATTTAACGCCGCTCAGCGCCGGGATGTTGTACACCACCATCGGTAAACCATCGGCAGAATCAATAATTGCACGGTAATGATCGCAATGTTCCTCAAAGCTGAAGGGGTAGTAAAACGGTGTGACCGCGGACACGGCGTCGAAGCCAACGCGAGCGGCAGCGGTAGCAAGCCGTTGGCTTTCCGCTGTACTGACGCAGCCCACGTGGGCGATTAACGTTATTTTTCCCTTCGCCTCTTCCGCCACGATCTCCATTACCTGCTCGCGTTCGGCAAGGCTTTGTACAAAGGCCTCCCCCGTCGAACCGCCGACATAAAGACCATCAATGCCTTGCTGAATATTGAACTGAACCAGACGGCTCAGGCTCTCTTGATCCAGCATCTGCTGGCTGTTAAACGGCGTCAGAAGTGCGGCCATTACGCCACGTAATTGCATTGCCATAGCTACCTCAATTGATAATGGTTCTGTTTTAAAGATATACCTTTATACCTGTTATACCAGAACGATTACGCAGCGATCCTATCCAGAACGCTTATATTGCGATCTACTTCACTAAAGGGAGGTTATTTTTTGGCTTTGGCGCGTTGGCCGAAAGCATGCCAGGTAGCAGAAACGCTGTTGAGGTGGGTTTGCAACGCCCGATCGGCTTCATCGGGATCGCGACGGCGGATCGCATCCACGATCGCGATGTGCTGTCGATAGCTAACGTCGTTGTGCTGATATAGCTCTGGATCTGCCACTTTAGGCCGCGCGGCAATCAGCCAGTCGAGCAATGCGACGTGGATCGCCATAAAGATCGGGTTACCGGGGATCTCTGCCAGCACACGGTGAAAATCAACATCGGATCGAATGAACAGCGTGTTGTCATCAAGCGACTGACTGTTAATCTCCAGTGCTTTTGTTAGCCGTTCGATCTGTTCATCGCTGGCATACTCTGCGGCGTAGCGCACGAGACTGGACTCAAAGAACAACCGCAGCTGCTCAAAATGGGCGATACCGCCGGGCTGAGTCAGAAAATCTTTCGCCATGCCGGAGAGTTCGCTAATGATGGTATCGGCAGACGGCATGGAGACACGCGCGCGCTCGCCGTTGTTAATCTGTACCAGCCCCTTACGCTTCAGCGCCGCCAGCGCCTCACGTACAGAGGGACGGCCAACGTTGAAAAACTCCATTAACTCGCGCTCGGAAGGCAGTTGCTCCCCCTGGGCAAACTCTTTCCGACGGATCATTTGCTCCAGCTCCTCTTCCACCATTTCAGAGAGCTTTTTGCGCGCAAGCGGACGGCGTCGCAGCGTGCGGCCAGGCATTTCCGTTGAGTTTTCAGCTTTAAGATCAATTGGTTTCATAGCAGTCCGGTGCCGGAAAGGGAGAACAATTCATCATAACACAGGAAGTCAGAGGTGGCGAAAAGGGGCAGAAAGCAAAACAGGCCCCGAGGGGCCTGTGGGATTACTTCACGACGCGCAGCGCCGGACGGCCACCGCGCGGCGGTGGATCGTTATCGGGCTCGTTGTCATCGTCAACGTGATCGGGCTTGTCGCCGTCGATCACCGACATCACGGTTTCGCTTTCAGCCGTTGCCGTTTCATCATCGTCGTTGACGGTAACCGCTTCGCCATCGTAGGCCGCTTCCGGCTCGAACATGGTACCTGCGCCGTTTTCACGGGCGTAGATAGCCAGCACGGCAGCCAGCGGCACGTAAACCTGGCGCGGCACGCCGCCGAAGCGCGCGTTGAAACGCACTTCGTCGTTCGCCAGCTCAAGGTTCCCTACCGCACGCGGGGCGATGTTGAGAACGATCTGTCCGTCTCGGGCGTACTCCATCGGCACACGTACGCCAGGCAACGTCACGTCTACCACCAGGTGCGGCGTGAGCTGGTTATCCAGCAGCCATTCATAGAATGCGCGCAGCAGATATGGACGGCGTGGAGTGAGCTGTGACAAATCCATGCGTATTAACCCCGGCCGAGGCGCATTTCGCGTTCGGCTTCTGTCAGAGAAGCGAGGAAGGAGTCGCGTTCGAAAACGCGGGTCATGTAGCCTTTCAGCTCTTTCGAACCGGTACCGCTCAGCTCAATGCCCAGCTGCGGTAAACGCCACAGCAGCGGTGCCAGGTAGCAGTCTACCAGGCTGAACTCATCGCTCAGGAAGTAAGGTTTCTGGGTAAAGACCGGGGCGATACTCAGCAGCTCTTCACGCAGCTGCTTACGGGCGGCATCTGCCTGAGCACCGGCGCTGTTGACGATAACGTTCATCAGCGTGTACCAGTCTTTCTCAATGCGTTGCATGTAAAGACGGCTCTCACCACGCGCAACCGGATAGACCGGCATCAGCGGCGGGTGCGGGAAGCGCTCGTCCAGGTACTCCATAATGATGCGAGACTCCCACAGGGTCAGCTCGCGATCCACCAGCGTCGGTACGCTTTGATTGGGGTTGAGGTCAATCAGATCCTGAGGCGGATTATCCTTTTCCACGTGTTCGATTTCGAAACTCACACCTTTTTCGGCCAGCACGATGCGGACTTGGTGGCTATAGATGTCAGTAGGACCAGAAAACAGCGTCATTACCGAACGTTTGTTGGCAGCGACAGCCATGAAAACCTCCAGGTATATTCAGAATATTACTGCTGCGAGCCACAAAGTGACTAGCCAGATGTAAGGTCACCCATCCACCCGGAGAGACGCATTTGTGCAAAACGCAGCAAAAAATGAGCAATCCCCGGCATTTGGGCAGAAAATTGGATGATAGTTTACCAGATTTTGCGGGCTTTGTGGTGAGGCGATTCCGGAAATGCTGCAAATCAGGAAAAAATCGATGCTTGCTGTGGATATCTTATCTTTTGTCCATAAAAAAACCCGGTATAAACCGGGTTTTTGCGCCATTCGTTCTGCGTAAGCAGAAACAAATTAACGTTTGGAGAACTGAGGACGACGACGTGCTTTACGCAGACCGACTTTCTTACGTTCAACCTGACGAGCGTCACGAGTAACGAAGCCTGCTTTACGCAGTTCGCCACGCAGGGACTCGTCGTACTCCATCAGAGCGCGGGTGATACCGTGACGGATCGCACCAGCCTGACCAGAGATACCACCACCTTTAACAGTGATGTACAGATCCAGTTTCTCAACCATGTCGACCAGTTCCAGCGGCTGACGAACTACCATGCGGGCAGTTTCACGACCGAAGTACTGTTCCAGAGAACGTTGGTTGATAACGATTTTACCGCTGCCCGGTTTGATGAAAACGCGAGCTGCAGAACTTTTGCGGCGACCAGTGCCGTAGTATTGATTTTCAGCCATTGCCATAATCCCGATTAGATGTCCAGAACTTGCGGTTGCTGTGCCGCGTGGTTGTGCTCGTTACCCGCGTAAACTTTCAGTTTACGGTACATAGCACGACCCAGCGGGCCTTTTGGCAGCATGCCTTTAACCGCGATTTCAATCACACGCTCAGGACGGCGGGCAATCATCTCTTCAAAGGTCGCTTGTTTGATACCACCGATGTGGCCAGTGTGGTGATAGTACACTTTGTCAGTACGCTTGTTACCGGTTACGGCAACTTTGTCAGCGTTCAGAACGATGATGTAATCACCGGTATCTACGTGCGGAGTGTATTCCGCTTTGTGCTTACCGCGCAGGCGACGAGCCAGTTCGGTAGCCAGACGGCCCAGAGTTTTACCGGTCGCGTCAACAACATACCAGTCGCGTTTTACGGTTTCTGGTTTAGCTGTAAAAGTTTTCATTAAAAGCTTACCCAAGTAATAAGTTACACGTTGGTGAACACCCAAACGTTTAGTCAGTTGAGGCTCACACGACAAAGTCCGGCAAACCTACCCCTTCGAATAGCAAATGCCAGCACATAGAAAGTTTTGGGAAAAAAACCTTCTCGTAACGTGGGGTCGCAAGATTATAGAGAAGTCGGGGTCAAAGATCGACCCCTTTTTATACTTCGTGACGAGGTTTTCGCCTTTATCCGGCCAGGTGCTCGCGGGCTAAATAGTCCTCGCTCTGCATCTCCTGCAAACGCGACAGGCAGCGCTGGAACTCAAACTTCAGCCGCTCGCCCCGGTAGATCTCATGCAGTGCCGCGTCGGCGCTGATCACTAGCTTGACGTGGCGCTCGTAAAACTCATCTACCAACGCGATAAAGCGCCGGGCTTCGTTCTCCATCAGCGGGGTCATCACCGGGACGTCAAACAGCAGCACGGTATGGAACATCTGCGAGAGCGCAATGTAGTCATGCTGGCTGCGGGCATCGACGCACAGGGTAGTGAAGGAGACCGCGAGCGTCTGGTTCTCTACCCCCAGCGTCGGCAGTGGACGGTGGTTAATCTCAAGCGTCGGATGATTCTCCCGCTTCGCTCCGGCCAGCGCCTGCCACAGCGTCTCCATCTGCTGCGCCGTCTCGGCATTCAGCGGCGACAGCCAGAGGTGCGCCTGGGTCAGCGTACGCAGGCGATAATCAATCCCGGCGTCAACGTTCATGATGTCGCAGTGCTGCTTGATCGCCTCGATAGCCGGCAGGAAGCGCGCGCGCTGCAGGCCGTTGCGATAGAGATTCTCCGGCGGAATATTCGACGTGGCGACCAGCGTAATGCCACGGGCAAACAGCGCCTGCATCAGGCCGCCCAGCAGCATGGCATCGGTGATATCCGAAACAAAAAACTCGTCAAAGCAGAGCACGTCGGTCTCGGCCTTAAAGCGGTCGGCAACGATCTCCAGCGGATCGCTCTGCCCCTGCAGCTGGGTTAGCTCTTCGTGCACCCGCAGCATAAAGCGGTGAAAGTGCAGCCGCTGTTTACGCGTACCCGGCAGGCTATGGTAGAAGAGATCCATCAGCCAGGTTTTCCCCCGCCCGACGCCGCCCCACATATACAGGCCTCGCACTGGCGCTGCGTTGTGCGTCTCGCGCTTGCCCAGCAGTTTACCAAACGCCGCCCGCAGTCCGCCGCCGGCAGCGGGCGTCTCGGTACGGCTCGTGAGCTGCTGATAGAGGGTCTCCAGCCGATTGACGGCCTCGCGCTGGACGTCGTCAGGCTGATGGCTGCCCTCTTTTAGGGCCAGTTGATATCGCGATGTGGGGGTAAGGCTCTGCATGATGCTATTGTTATTCCTTGATAATGAATTTGCCGCAGGTCCTGGCTGGTGAAAAAAAGGCCGTTCTACACTACGCGATGCTGTGCCAGGATTCCACTTATACGGATTTAGCGGTTATAGTGGCATAATGAGGCACAGGCAAGGAGCCTCGCCGCCTACACCCTACGGACCTACAACACAACGGGAGATGTTCATGACCTGGGAATATGCGCTAATTGGATTAGTCGTCGGCATCATTATTGGTGCTGTGGGCATGCGCTTTGGAAACCGCAAACTGCGCCAGCAGCAGGCCTTACAGTATGAGTTAGAGAAGAACAAAGCCGAGCTGGAAGAGTATCGTGAAGAGCTTACCGGCCACTTTGCCCGCAGCGCAGAGCTGCTCGATAACATGGCCCACGACTACCGTCAGCTTTATCAGCACATGGCAAAAAGCTCCAGCCAGCTGCTGCCAGAGATGTCTGCGGAAGACAATCCGTTCCGCAACCGCCTTGCCGAGTCCGAAGCTGGTAACGACCAGGCCCCGGTTCAGATGCCGCGTGACTACTCCGACAGCGCGTCGGGCCTGCTGCGTGGTGCAGCGAAGCGCGACTGATCCTGACCTACTTTTTTTTCGGGCGTACTGGCTACGCCCGCCTCTTCTTTCGCCATCCCAGCTATTATTTAATCATTATCCGCATTGTTACCCGGTTGAAAATTCAATAACATCGATCCGTTTTGGGGCATTTTTTTCCTTTCACTTCAGGTCACGAGAGCTTGCATCAATGAAGAAAAGAAACCCGCTGTTGAGTGCATTAGCGTTAAGTGTCGGATTATCCCTCTCGGCACCGTTCCCGGCGACGGCCTCGCTGCCCGCGCAGATCCCCGGCCAGCCAGCGCTTCCCAGCCTCGCGCCAATGCTGGAGAAGGTGCTGCCTGCGGTGGTGAGCGTGCAGGTAGAAGGCACGGCGGTCGCCCCCGAGCAAAAAATACCTGAAGAGCTGAAAAAATATTTCGGTGAAGAGCTGCCTGATGGCAAGGCCCAGCCGTTTGAAGGGCTAGGCTCCGGCGTGATCATCGACGCCGCCAAAGGCTATGTGCTGACCAATAACCACGTGATTAACCAGGCGCAGAAGATTAACGTCCAGCTTAACGATGGCCGTGAGTTTGAAGCCAAGCTGATTGGCGGCGATGACCAGAGCGATATCGCCCTGTTACAGCTGCAGAACGCCACCGGGCTGACGCAGATTGCCGTCGCCGACTCCGATAAGCTGCGGGTTGGTGATTTTGCCGTCGCGGTCGGCAACCCGTTTGGCCTCGGCCAGACCGCTACCTCAGGGATTATTTCGGCCCTCGGACGCAGCGGGCTCAACCTTGAGGGGCTAGAGAACTTTATTCAGACCGATGCCTCTATTAACCGCGGCAACTCCGGCGGGGCGCTGCTTAACCTCAACGGCGAGCTGATCGGCATCAACACCGCGATTCTGGCCCCAACCGGCGGCAGCATCGGTATTGGCTTTGCTATCCCCAGCAACATGGCGCAAACCCTCGCCCAGCAGCTGATCCAGTCCGGTGAAATCCAGCGCGGCCTGTTAGGTATCAAAGGCATGGAGATGAGCGCCGATATCGCCAAGGCGTTTAACCTCAACGTGCAGCGCGGGGCCTTTGTGAGCGAAGTGCTGCCTGGCTCAGGCTCAGCCAAAGCCGGGATCAAATCGGGCGATGTGATCGTCAGCCTGAACGGCAAGCCGCTGAGCAGCTTTGCCGAACTGCGCTCGCGCATCGCCACCACAGCGCCTGGCACCAAGGTCAAGCTTGGCCTGCTGCGCGATGGCAAAGGCCAGGACGTGGAAGTGACCCTGGACAAGAGCACCGCCTCTTCCGCCAGCGCGGAGAGCCTCTCTCCGGCGTTACAGGGCGCAAGCCTGGCCGATGGACAGCTGAAGGATAGTACTAAAGGCATCAAAGTTGAGGAGGTGGCCAAGGACAGTCCCGCCGCCCAGGCTGGCCTGCATAAAGACGACGTGATTATCGGCGTCAACCGCGAGCGGGTGCAGTCCATCGCCGAGATGCGTAAGGTGCTGGAGACGAAGCCTAATATTATTGCGCTACACGTCGTACGCGGTAACGATACGCTCTATTTACTCCTGCGCTAGCCCCAGACTGCCGGACATCACCGACGCTGTGTGATGTCCGGATAAGTCGTGCTATGCTGCCCGCACCCTCTTTAACGACGTCCGCATCATGTTAGTGAAGCTATTCCGATCTGTCGCTATTGGCCTCATTGTAGGTAGCCTGCTGCTGGCTGCCCTGCCCTCGCTACGTCAGCTGAGCGCCTCCGCTACCCCGCAGTTTGACAGCACCGATGAAACGCCGGTGAGCTATAACCAGGCGGTGCGCCGGGCTGCGCCTGCGGTGGTCAACGTCTATAACCGCAGCGCAGCCAGCTCGTCCAACAATCAGCTGGAGATCCGCACCCTGGGTTCCGGGGTGATTATGGATCAGCGCGGGTATATTATTACCAACAAGCATGTGATTAACGATGCGGATCAGATCATCGTCGCGCTGCAGGACGGTCGCGTATTTGAGGCGCTGCTGGTCGGCTCCGATACGCTAACAGACTTGGCTGTGCTGAAGGTCAACGCCACCGGCGGTCTGCCTGTTATCCCTATCAACCGTCAGCGCACCCCGCACATCGGCGACGTCGTTATGGCTATCGGTAACCCCTATAACCTCGGCCAGACCATCACCCAGGGGATCATCAGCGCCACCGGCCGCATCGGTCTGAACCCGTCGGGACGGCAGAACTTCTTGCAGACCGACGCCTCTATTAACCACGGCAACTCCGGCGGCGCGCTGGTTAACTCCCTCGGCGAGCTGATGGGCATTAATACCCTCTCGTTTGATAAGAGCAACGATGGCGAAACGCCAGAGGGGATCGGCTTCGCTATCCCGTTCCAGCTGGCCACCAAGATTATGGATAAGCTAATCCGCGACGGGCGGGTGATCCGTGGCTATATTGGTATCGGCGGCAGAGAGATCGCGCCTCTGCATACCCAGGGCGGTGGGATCGATCAGATCCAGGGGATCGTGGTTAACGAGGTGGCCCCGGACGGTCCGGCGGCACGCGCAGGTATTCAGGTCAACGACGTGATTGTCTCGGTGAACGGCAAGCCAGCCATTTCGGCACTGGAAACGATGGACCAGGTGGCGGAGATCCGTCCGGGTTCAGAGATCCCGGTCGAAGTAATGCGTGAGGATAAAAAGCTGCTGCTACACGTGACGATTCAGGAGTACCCGGCTACAAACTAGCCCAGTTTTGTAGTTCCGTAGGCCCGGTAAGCGTAGCGCCACCGGGCATTGCGGTAATGCCGGGTGGCGGCTTACAGCCTTACCCGGCCTACGAGAGCTACGGTTCTGAATTACTTATTCACAAACTCTTCGCCGAGCTGGATATCTTTTTTCAGCGTCTCCAGCATCCCTTCCATTGCCTGCTGCTCGAAAGCGCTCAGGGTGCCGATAGACTGGCGCTCCGCGACGCCGTTTTTACCCAGCAGCAGCGGCTGAGAGAAGAAGCGTGCATGCTCGCCATCGCCCTCAACGTAGGCGCACTCAACTACGCCCTGTTCGCCCTGCAGGGCGCGTACCAGTGAGAGCCCAAAGCGCGCCGCCGCCTGGCCCATAGAGAGGGTTGCAGAACCGCCACCGGCTTTCGCTTCGACCACTTCTGTACCCGCGTTCTGAATACGTTTGGTCAGATCGGCCACTTCCTGCTCGGAGAAGCTAACGCCAGGGATCTGCGACAGCAGCGGCAGAATAGTGACACCAGAGTGACCGCCGATAACCGGCACTTCAACATCACCAGGCTGCTTGCCTTTCAGCTCGGCCACAAAGGTGTTGGAGCGGATGATGTCCAGCGTGGTCACGCCAAACAGCTTGTTCTTGTCGTAAACGCCTGCTTTTTTCAGCACTTCAGCGGCGATAGCGACGGTGGTGTTCACCGGGTTGGTGATGATGCCGATGCACGCCTGCGGACAGGTCTTCGCAACCTGACTCACCAGGTTTTTAACGATGCCAGCGTTGACGTTAAAGAGATCGGAGCGATCCATTCCTGGCTTACGCGCGACGCCCGCAGAGATCAGTACCACGTCTGCACCTTTCAGCGCTGGGGTAGCATCTTCGCCAGCGAAGCCCTCAATTTTAACAGCAGTAGGGATATGACTCAGGTCAACCGCCACGCCAGGGGTGACAGGTGCGATGTCGTACAGAGAGAGTTCTGAGCCTGAGGGCAGTTGGGTCTTGAGAAGTAGGGCTAGCGCCTGGCCAATACCGCCTGCCGCGCCGAGGACTGCAACTTTCATCCTAAACTCCTTATTATGATTAGCGAAATATACCGTTACTCCGTTGCTAAGGACATGACAACATGGGGTAAATGATAGCGATCCTCCTGCAGAAAAAACGCGTTACAGCTCGCTTTTAGCATCATCCACTTTCTGTTGCCCTCTCCGGCAGCATGAAAATTTCCTTCATAAAGCCAGGCATATCCCCGCAGGCGGTACAATACACCCTGTAAAGCTAGCAAAACAACAGCACTTTAATAACATTTATTTTACTTTTAATCTTATTTGTGACCCGTGACACAGGCATGTTTCTCGATAAGTTATTTTGATAAAATCCGCGGCTTTCATAACATTATTTCAGCCTTAATAGTGGCAGACTATTTGCATAAAAATTCATTTTTATGCATAATAATGTTGTTTCAATCGCCATTCTACGGGTGACTTATGCGAAGCTCGGCAAAACAAGAAGAATTAGTTAAGGCGTTCAAAGCGCTGCTTAAAGAAGAAAAGTTCAGCTCCCAGGGCGAAATCGTCCTGGCACTGCAGGAGCAAGGGTTTGATAACATTAATCAATCCAAAGTCTCCCGAATGCTGACGAAGTTCGGTGCGGTGCGTACGCGCAACGCCAAAATGGAGATGGTCTACTGCCTGCCCGCAGAGCTTGGCGTGCCGACCACCTCAAGTCCGCTGAAGAACCTGGTGCTGGACATCGACTATAACGATGCGGTGGTGGTTATCCACACCAGCCCAGGGGCCGCCCAGCTGATTGCGCGCCTGCTGGACTCATTAGGGAAATCAGAAGGCATTCTCGGCACCATCGCGGGGGACGATACCATCTTTACCACCCCTGCCAGCGGTTTTACCGTAAAGGATCTCTACGAAGCGATTCTGGTGCTGTTTGAACAAGAGCTATGATCCTCTCTCCCCTCGCGCCTTAGCGAGGGGAATCTTTCTCGGTTAGCCCGTTTATCACCATAATCCACTGCCTGCGCCTTTAACAGAATGTGCGATTCTCTGTCATTTCCTTGTCATCCAGTGGATCCCACCTGCGCGATCGCACAAAATGCTAAAAAACCGTATCCATATGATTTTCTTAGAGATACCAATCAATTACCCCTCTTAAAACCGCATTTTTATTCTTTTACGTTATAAGAAGTTAAATTTATGTGACGTAATAACCCATGAAACCATTAGCATGGTATTAATTTTTGCGGTGATTAGTGTATACTTGATTTTGTGATGAGGGTCACGAAATAAGACCCCAGTAAATAAGAATCCGACGAGGTAAACACCATGAAAATCAAAACAACTGTAGCCGCTCTGGGCATCCTGTCTGCACTCTCTTTCGGTGCTTTCGCTGCCGACTCCATTAACGCTGATCAGGCGCAGGGCCGCCAGGCAATCGGTACGGTTTCCGTAGGCGCAGTAAGCTCCTCACCGATGGATATTCGTGATGCGCTGAATCAAAAAGCCGAAGCACAGGGCGCATCCTCTTACCGTATTATCGAAGCGCGTACCGGTGACCACTGGCACGCTACTGCAGAACTCTACAAATAAACCCTCGTCGTAGTGTTCTACGACCTTGCCCCCGCCTGTCGGGGGCTTTTTTATAACTGAAGTGTGCCTTCAGGCGCGCACGTTAAACCGCAGCATGCCGCCCAGCTCCTCTTCGGCTTCGTCAAAGAGCAGGATTAACGCGCCAAAGCGACGACGTTGTTTTTCATGCAGGTGGACAAACTCGATCTCAAGCGGCATCGGCAGAACGTTATCCTCACTGGTTACTACCTCCCACAGCGAGTCCAGATTATTCACCTTTGTCCGATCGATAGTAAAAGTGCGGCAAAATTCGCGATAAAAAGCGTATTGATCGTCAATTTCGTCAAAATCAAACGTGTAAATAGTCATTATTAGCCACCCTGCGCGAATGGGCGGCCTGTGCCGCCCCAGCGTTTATAATCCTCCGAGATGAAGAGTCTTAACTTCCAGGTACTCTTCCAGTCCCAGCACCGATCCTTCCCGGCCTAAGCCAGACTCTTTCACTCCGCCAAATGGTCCCAGTTCGGTAGATACCGCGCACTCGTTAACCCCAATCATCCCGGCTTCCAGCGCCTGCGATACGCGGAAGACGCGCTGTAGATTCTGGGTATAGAAGTAGGCTGCAAGGCCAAACGGCGTATCGTTAGCGCGATGGATCACCTCATCTTCGGTGGTGAAGCGGAAGCAGGCAGCCACCGGGCCGAAAGTCTCCTCCGCAGCCAGCTTCATGCTGTCGCTACAGTTGGTGAGCACCGTTGGCTGCCAGAAGTTTCCTCCCAGCGCGTGGGCTTTGCCGCCCGCCAGCGCCGTTGCGCCTTTGGCGATCGCATCCTCTACATGTTCGCGTACCTTGTCCACCGCCGCCGACTCGATGAGCGGCCCCACGACCACGCCCTCCTCCATACCGTTACCCACTTTCAGGGCACTAACCCGCTCGGCGAGCTTGTTCACGAAGGCGTCATAAACGGCTTCGTGGATATAGAAACGGTTGACGCTGACGCACACCTGCCCGGCGTTACGGAATTTATTGGCAATCGCCCCCTCAACGGCGGCATCGATGTCTGCATCGTCAAAGACGATATAGGGCGCGTTGCCCCCCAGCTCCATCGACACTTTTTTCATGGTTTCAGCGGCGTTACGGACCAGCGTTTTACCCACGGCAGTAGAACCGGTGAAGGAGATTTTACGCACCTGCGGGCTGGCCATGATCGCATCGCTGATCTCAGCGGTGGTGCCCGCCACGGCATTGAGTACCCCATCCGGGACGCCCGCTTTTTTCGCCAGCTGCACAAGGGCAAAGGCGCTGAGGGGCGTATTGTTGGCGGGCTTGATGACGCCGGTACAGCCAGCCGCCAGCGCCGGACCCAGCTTGCGGGTCAGCATTGCCATCGGGAAGTTCCACGGCGTGATGGCTGCAACAACGCCAATCGGCTCGCGGGTGGCAAGAATGCGCGAGCCGGGTTTAATCGGTGGAATAATCTCGCCGTTGGCGCGCTTCGCCTCTTCGGCGAACCACTGAATAAAGCTGGCGGCGTACTCGACTTCGCCCTCCGCCTCTTTCAGCGGCTTACCCTGCTCGCTGGTCATCAGCTGTCCCAGCCAGGTTTTGTTCTCAATAATCAGCGCATACCAGCGGTAGAGAATAGCGGAGCGCTCTTTCGCGGTTTTCGCCCGCCAGGCGGGAAACGCGCGCGTGGCGGCAGCAATCGCCTCCTCGGTCTCTTTTTTGCCTGCTTTAGCAACCTTCGCTATCACCTCGCCCGTTGCCGGGTTGGTCACGTCGAAGGTGTTCTCCAGCATTTTCCATACGCCGTCTACGAAATAGCCTGTTTGAAAAAGCGCATTGTCCTGAAGTGCCTGGGTTGCCATGCGTCCTCCCGATCCCCGTGAATGAATGACTCCGCTAAGTATAGCTACAAAAAAACCGACGCCTCTGGCGTCGGTTTTGGCTTAGCGAGTAGTCAGCGCAGACTGGTATTTGTGGAGCACATCTACCAGCCGTTTCACCGGATGGGTGACCTGCTCCGGTGCGTCCCAGTCGCGGAGTTTTTCCTGGTAGACCTCCAGCTCCTCCAGCAGCTGGCTGAAGTAGCGGCGGCGCGTCGTGTCGCTGCGGGCGGCAATAACGCTGTCTGCCGTACGCCGTAGCTGACGGTGGAAAGCAGAGAGATCGGCATTCACCGGGATCGGCGCATCGCGAAGACGCTGGTGGGCAATAATCATCGTCAACGCCAGACGGAATTTGCCCACGTCCCCCGGGAACTTGTTCAGCAGTAAAAAGAGCTGCTGATAGAGCGCGGGCAGGTGGTTCTCTCTACGCCGTGCCGTGTTAGTGGTCAGCGCCGAGACCGCCGCCGAAACAAACTGGTTCAGCAGCACGCGGCCGGTGCGCGCCCGGGAGTTATCCCGCACCAGCAGGATCACCAGCAGAGCCAGCACGCAACCGACAATCTGCCCCAGCGCACTGTCGAGGAAGCGGTTGAACTCAAAGGTCATCGGGTTATCCAGCACGAGGATGTTGATGGTGCTCGCCAGCGCCCCCAGCGATCCCAGACGCCGCTTTTGCACCTCAATGCCGATAAAGAAGGCCAGCACCGCCAGGCTGATGCACAGCAGCAGCATGCTTTGCTGGGTGGCAGGCATCACTACTAGAAAATAGAACGCCCCTATGGGCAGCGCCGCCAGCGTGCCGTAGACAAAGTCCATCGCCACCATGCGCGGGTTGGGCAGGCGCATCGCCAGCGAGGTGACCACCGCAATCATGATCATCGCCCCGCTGCCGGAGGTCCAGCCGGTCCAAAGCCAGAACAGAGTCCCCAACATGCAGGAGAGCGTGGTGCGCCAGAAGTTAACCATCGCATGGTGCCGCTCTGCCGACTCCGCTTTTACCACCGCCTCGGCGCGCAGCACCTCCTCTTCGGTGGCGCTAATGCGGGTATTGCCAATCACCCCGCGCTTAAGCAGCAGAAAGCGCGTCGCTGCGCCGACCCAGCTATAGATAGTGATGGGCGTATCGTGCTCGCCGGTCCAGGCAAGCACCCGGCGCATCCGCTTGAGCTGCTTATGCACGTCCTGCACCGTCTCTACCGGCGTGGCGAAGAGCTCCCGAAACGTATCGGTGACGAGCTCTGGGCGCGACTGCTGCATCAGCCAGGTCTCACACGCCTGGGTAATCAGGGTCAGCGACAGGGTATTGATCACCTTCAGACGGCGGTTGGCCCACGTCCAGCGCGACGACTCCATATTGAGGTTGGTACGCATCCCGTCCAGGGCATTGGTACGCCGCACCAGCGCCCCCCAGGCCTTATCCATCTCATCGCCGTCGCCATTCTGCACGCAGAGCTGCATCAGCTGGTACTGCGCCAACAGCAGGCTGTCTAGCTCGCGGTCGATCTCCTGCTTCACCGAGCGCGGCGAGAAGAGCAGATCGGCCACGATGGCGCAGACGATCCCGATGACGATCTCGCTGCAGCGCTCAACGGCAAACTGCGGGGTCAGCAGCGGTTCGGCCTGCACGGTAATGACGATGATCAGCGCGGTGTAGCCCGACAGGCCCCACGCGTAGGAGTTCTCAACCCGCACCAGCGAGGAGAGCCAGGTACAGAAGCCCGCCCACAGACAGCAGACCATCAGCATCACCAGCGGGGCGCGGATCATGCCGATGATCATCACCAGCGCAGCAACGCAGCCGATAAAGGTGCCGACGATACGCAGCATGCCCCGGTAGCGGATCGCTCCCGAGTAGGGTTCGCCCCCGGCGGCAAAGGCCGGGCCAGCGGCCACAATCGCTGCCGTCAGCACCGCCCAGCGCGGCGTTTCAAGATTAAAGTGGAAGCCAACAAACAGCGCCAGCACAATGGCGCAGGCCAGCTTGATGGCAAAGCGCACGTGCTGGTTGGCGATGGAGAAAATACCCATCGTGCTTAGCCCATCTCACGCAGACGGTGGGCTAGCTTGCGGAAGAAGGAGTCCTGGCTGGCGTCCCGATCTTTCTCCCCGGTGATCACCACCGTCGCGGTGGTGCCAGCTGGCCACAGGTTGCCCGGCTGGCTGTCGAGGCGGATACGCACCGGCACGCGCTGCGCCAGACGGACCCACTCCAGGTTAGAGTCGATGGTCGCCATCCCTTTGGCATCCCGGCTGCTGCTGGCGTTGGTCACCCCGGCGGCGATGCTGTCCACCGTGCCTTTCAGCACCTGGTTACTGCCAAGCGGCGTAATTTCGGTGCGATAGCCGGGACGCACGCCCTCCAGCTTGGTCTCTTCCATATAGGCCAGCACGTAGAAGGAGTCATGTTTTACCAGCGCCACCGCCGTTGAACCACGGGTGATAAACTCGCCGGTATAGACGTTAAGGTTAGTTACCCAACCGGCGGACGGGGCGCGGATCACCGTGCGCTCCAGGTCCAGCTTCGCCATATCGCGCGTGGCTTCGGCTTTTGCCAGCTGGTGAAGCACGGTTTGCAGGACGTTATTCGCCTGGTCAATCTCTTCCCGGGACATCGCCTGGATGCCGAGCTTATTACGCCGTCCGGCTTCCCGGCGTTTTTCCGTAGCCAGCGCCTGGTAGTAAGCGACATCCGCCTCGGCCTCCTCCAGCGCTTTCTGGTAGCGCGGCTGGTCGATGGTAAACAGCACCTGGTCTTTCTGCACCAGCTGGTTATCATGGACCTTCACATCGGTGATAAGCCCGGCGACGTCAGGGGCAATCGCCACCACGTCGGCGCTAAAGCGGGCGTCGCGCGTCCACGGCGACTCGGTGTAGTAGACCCAGGCACGAAAAATAGCGATGAAAGCCAGTATCACCAGAATCACGGTGATAGCGGTACGAGAGATATTTTTTATAAACGTTTTCACATCAACCTCAGACGAACAGGCGCGACAATAAATAGAACAGGCAGCAGTAGAGAGCTGTATTAAACAGCGCTGGATGCCAGACAAAATCGTAGATCCCGGTCGGGATCAGCACGCGGCGCACCAGCCAAAAGAGGGCCAGCGATAACAGTAGCTCGAAGAATATCGGCGGGAACGAAAGGCCGAAGACCACGATAACGGGAAACAGACTCATGTTAACCTTGATTAGAGAGCGTGCAGGCGATGGTTTATTATTCACGTCACCGCAGGAATAAGGGCCGGAGAGGCCGGGCGAGAGTGACGTGTCTGTTACTTAGCTAACAGTATTTTACCGTAACTGTTATGTTGTTATCTATATTGTGTTATCTAAATCACTTTTAAGCCAGAGTGAACAATGGAAAGATTAAAACGTATGTCGGTGTTCGCCAAAGTGGTTGAGCTAGGATCGTTCACCGCCGCTGCCCGACAGCTCCAGATGAGCGTCTCCTCTATCAGCCAGATTGTCGCCAGACTGGAAGATGAGCTGCAGGTTAAGCTGCTCAACCGCAGCACCCGCAGCCTGGCCCTGACCGAAGCGGGCAAGATCTACTACCAGGGCTGCCGTCGGATGCTGCACGAGGCGCAGGACGTGCATGAACAGCTCTACGCCTTTAACAATACCCCTATTGGTACCTTGCGCATCGGCTGCTCGTCTACCATGGCACAGAACGTGCTGGCCAAAATGACCGCCGAGATGCTGCGCGACTACCCTGGCCTGTCGGTGGATCTGGTCACCGGGATCCCTGCCCCGGATCTGATTGCCGATGGGCTGGACGTGGTGATCCGTGTGGGCGCGCTACAGGATTCGAGTCTCTTCTCCCGGCGTCTGGGGGCCATGCCGATGGTGGTCTGCGCCGCGAAAAGCTATCTGGCGCAGTACGGCGTGCCTGAAAAGCCAGCCGATCTCGCTAATCACTCCTGGCTTGAGTATAGCGTGCGCCCCGACAATGAGTTTGAGCTGATCGCCCCGGAAGGGCTGTCGACGAAGATCGTTCCCCAGGGACGCTTTGTCACCAACGATCCCATGACCCTGACCCGCTGGCTGACGGTGGGCGCGGGAGTAGCCTACGTCCCGCTGATGTGGGTGATCGACGAGATCAATCGTGGCACGCTGGAGATCCTCTTCCCGCGCTACCAGTCGGATCCGCGCCCGGTGTATGCCCTCTATACCGAGAAGGATAAGCTGCCGCTGAAGGTGCAGGTCTGTATCGATGCGCTGACAAACTACTTTGTTGAGGTGTCGCAGGTATTCCAGACGATGCGCGGACGCGCAAAAGAGAAGTGAGGGATTTCCTGCCGGTTTTTACCGGCAGGAAGAGGCGAGCAGGCCTTACGCCGTGCCGCCGACGGTTAAGTTGTCTACCTTCAGCGTTGGCTGGCCGACGCCCACCGGCAGGCTCTGCCCCTCTTTACCGCAGACGCCGACGCCGCTGTCGAGCTTGAGATCGTTACCGACCATGGAGATCTGCTGCATGGCTTCGATGCCGGAGCCGATCAGGGTTGCCCCTTTCACCGGCGTCGTCACCTTGCCGTTCTCAATCAGATAGGCTTCCGAGGTGGAGAAGACAAACTTACCGGAGGTGATATCCACCTGGCCGCCACCAAAGTTCGGGGCAAAGATCCCGTACTCCACCGACTCGATGATCTCCTGCGGAGTCGATTTCCCGGCCAGCATATAGGTGTTGGTCATACGCGGCATCGGCAGATGCGCGTAGGATTCACGACGGCCGTTGCCAGTCGGTGCCACGCCCATCAGTCGCGCGTTGAGCTTGTCCTGCATGTAGCCTTTCAGGATACCGTTTTCGATCAGCACGTTGTACTGGCCCGGCGTGCCTTCATCGTCGATAGAGATTGAGCCACGGCGGTTCATCATGGTGCCGTCATCAACCACGGTGCACAGCTCGGAGGCCACCAGCTCGCCCATCTGGCCGCTGAAGACCGAGGTGCCGCGACGGTTAAAGTCCCCTTCCAGACCGTGACCTACCGCCTCGTGCAGCAGCACGCCCGGCCAGCCCGCACCCAGCACCACCGGCAGGGTACCCGCCGGAGCCGCCACCGCAGAGAGATTCACCAGCGCCATGCGTACCGCCTCTTTGGCCCAGGCGTCCGCCCGCGCTTCGCCGTCGGCGTCGCTGAGGAACCACTCGTAACCAAAACGACCGCCGCCGCCGCTGGAACCGCGCTCACGTTTACCGTCATCCTCCACCTGCACGCTAACCGACAGGCGTACCAGCGGGCGAACGTCCGCCGCCAGAGTACCGTCGGTGGCCGCCACGAGGATCAGCTCATAGACGCCAGTGAGGCTGGCGGTGACTTCCTGCACGCGCTTGTCGGCAGCACGGGCCACGTTGTTAACCCGACGCAGAATGTCCAGCTTCTCTTCCCGGCTCATGCCCTGAAGCGGATCGACGCTGGTATAAAGGGCGCTATGCTCAACTGCACCGAGGGTCTGCACCCGGCCATCACCGGCGTCGCGGACAATGGTGCGCGCAGCCTGGGCGCTCTGCTCCAGGGCCAGCAAGCTGATCTGATCGGCATAGGCAAAGCCGGTCTTCTCGCCGCTGATGGCGCGCACGCCTACGCCCTGGTCGATATGGTAGGAGCCATCTTTAATGATGTTATCTTCTAAAACCCAGGATTCGTGATAGCTCGACTGGAAATAGAGGTCGCCGTAGTCGAGACGGCGCTCGGCCAACTGGCCGAGGATGGAAAACAGATCCTGATGGCTCAGGCCGTTTGCCGCGAGTAATTGTTCACTAACCAGGTTCAAACTCATCGTTTTGCTACTCTCAGGTTGCCGCGCGTTGCGGTTATAAATTTCACTCTATTGAGAGTGAGGCAATTCGCTCAACTCGTCAAATCATTGCTATTTCGCGGGCGGGGTTCGCGGCTGGCGCAGCACTTCGTTGATCTGCGGTTTATCCATCGGGCCGCTGATGTGGTAGCGCAGAATAGAGACCTTGCTCCACAGCGGCCCCAGCACCTTGCTGGCGGCAAACACCGCTGCGCCAACAATCGGGTTAACGGCGAACGCGGCCGCGACGCCAACGGTGGCGGAGATCTCCGGGGCGACGACGGCCTCTACGTCCAGCTCCCGGCGCACCAGGTTGACCGATCCCTTCATGCCGATATCTGCCTCAAGGCCGTCCACCAACGTATCGTCGGTATGCAGAACGCCATCTTTGATCCACGCCGTGCTGCGGATAGAGTCAAAATAGAAGCCTTCGCTAAAGGTGTCACTGAAGTCAAAGCGCAGCTTACGCAGCAGGGCGTCAAAGCTCAGCAGACGCAGCAGCTGCCCGGCACGGCCGGTACTGACGTCTGCAATCTGCCCCTTGCCGAGGCGGGTATGCAGCACGCCGTTAAGAGAGGCCACATCCGGTTTCCACGGTGTATCACGCCAGTGAAGATCGTAATCCGCATCGACCGACGCATCACGCATAGGCGTGGTGACGCCAAAGAACTCCGTGGCCGAATCGATCTTATCCGCCCGCAGCTTACCTTTAATGGACGTGCGCTCGGCACCGCTGCGGTTAACCCACTCGCCGTCGGCGGTCAGGCGGGCGAAACCGCTGTCAACCAGGCCGTTGGCCAGGGAGAGCGTATCGCTTTTGATGGTAAAATCACCCTCAATGCGGCCATATTTCTGTCCCCACAGCCAGCACTCGGCACAGCGCAGCTGAAGATCGGGCCAGCCGCTGAAATCGATCCGCGTCTTGCCGGTCAGCAAAGCTTTTGGCGACAGCGGCTCGCTGGTTACCGGAGTCGGGTTGTAGTAGAGATAGCGAATGGCGGCGGTCCAGGGCCTGTTATCCGCCATCGTCAGCGCCGCCGCAATCTCGCGCCCCTGTACGTCGACTTTCGTGCCGCCCGCCACGGGCTGCGTCTCCAGGCTGACGTTGTTCCACTGCTGGCCGCCGAGGGTGAGCGCCGGGGTGCGCAGGGTAATTGCCTCCGGGAAGGCCGTAGCGCTGCTGACGTTGCTGGCCACGCCCTGCTGGAATAACCCCAGCCACTGCGCGCCGTCCAGCGGCGGCAGGTTCAGCTCGACGCCGCTCTGCGCCGGCAGCGGCGGAATGGTCTGGCTCTCTGAGGCCCAGATGGCGCGGTCCAGGGTCAGCTTTTGATTCAGCAGCCAGCGGCTATTGAAATGGTTATCGCTGCCCGCAGCCCCGGTCAGATCAAAGCTGCGCAGATTGCCCGTCACGTTCAACTTCACCGGCAGAGACTGGCCTGCCGGTTTATTCAGCGGCGAGGGAAGTTGGCTGGCGAGATTTTTCAGGTCGCCTTTAATATCCACGTTGTAGCGCGCACCTGCGTTGTAAGGTAGCTCAATGCCAACCTTGCCGTTCCACGCTACGCTGCCGCTAAGGGCATCGTTGACCTGTTTTGGCAGGACGCCAGTGCGGGCGGGCTGCCAGTTCGCATTCATGTCGATCGCCACCTCGTAGGCTTTTTTGCCTTCGGTGGTGGAGAAGTTGACGTTGAGCGGCTGATTAAACCAGCTGGCGGTCAGCGGCTCACTCTGAAGGTTGCCGTTCACGAAGCTGAAGTTGCCGTTGAGATTGTGCAGGGTGCTGTTCAGCGGCTTGATAAACAAGCTGTTATTCCGCAGCCTCACCTCGCCTTTGGCCGTGGTGATCTCGCCGTCCAGCGGAATATCGAGATGTAAGCGAGCGCTCACATCGCCATCAAGCTGAAGCTCGTCAAGGGTCGCACCGAGAGAGTCCTTCAGCGGCGTCTCGTTGAAGTACGGCCCAACCTCTTTGCCCGGACCGTTGATATCAGCATCAATCAGCAGCTTCTCTTCTCGGTAGTCTGGGATCGCCGCCGCCAGATTGCGCGCCTGCACCCCGCCGAGGCTGACCTCATCGCTCTTCATAAACAGGCCGTCGTTGAGGAAATCCAGCTCGATATCGAAATTCTTTAGCGCTGGCCAGCCGGGCTGGAAGCCGTACACCGCATTGTGCAGCGGCACCAGCACCTCAAACTGTCCTTCGTTGTGCTTGTAAGGGAAGAGATGCGGATTACCGCCGTAGACCAGCGTGGCGTTATCCACCTGGCCGCCCTGAATGGCCCCACTCAGGTAGTCCACCAGCGCTTTGCCCATCAGGTTTTCCGGGAAATAGCGCCATGCCTGCCCGGCGTCGTTAGTGCTAATCCCAGCGAGGATCCCCAGCCACGGCTCGTCATGGGTCGGCTTGAGATAGCGGAAATCACCCCGAGCACGCAGGCCGGTGGCCTCAATATCCAGCTGGCGGCCATCCAGCTGGAAACCATCGCTGTTATTCAGCCAGTTAAGGGTCGCCACGCCTTTTTTGATCTCCAGCGGGGCGCGGAACACGGTTTTATAGGGCATGGTGGCCTGGGTCACCTCAGCCGTTAGCCGGCCATCCTCCGCGCTGCCGCTCAGGGTTCCGGCCAGATGCTGGACGCCCGGCAGCATCTTCCACTGCTGCCAGGAGAGATCCTGCCAGCGTGCCTGGAAGCGCGTTTTATCCGTAGCCTGAAGCGGAATATCTAATGCCAGTTGCTCAATCTGCCCGGCAGGCTGCATCGCTCGCCAAATCTCACCCAGCGCGGGGGAGAATTTTTCCGCAATTGGCAGCAGACCATCCAGGCCGCTGAGCTCAAGGTGATTGGCGCGCACGCGCAGCTCATCGCTACGGGTGTTGTTTTCGCCGCCTACCGTCTGCTCCGGGATCCACGCCAGAGTCAGCGCCCCCTTCGGCCAGGGTTTATTATCCAGCGTGACGCGGGTAGAGGGGATAGCAAACTGCCAGCCCCCTTCGGCGCGGGTGACGTGCGCCGTCAGGTTGTCCACGCTCAGGCGGTGCGTTTTCGCATCGCCCTGCCAGCTTGCACCGCCTTTTTTCAGCCACACGTCGCCGCTGGCAACCTCGCCTTTGCTGACGGTCACCCACCCTTCAAGGCTGAAGCGGGCGCTATTGAGGGCGACGTTGTCCTGCATCCATTTTCCCAGCCACGGCTTAACGTCAACGTCATCCGCCTGTAGCCACAGGCGTCCGTTGTTGAGCAGGCCGTTGTCGTCCCGCAGATCCATCCGTACCTGCATGACGCCGTGCTGGCCGGTCAGGCTGGAGAGGCTCACCTGCCCCTCGGCCCGATGACGCGCGCTGTCGTTAAGCCAGGTAAGCTGAGGGATCGCCAGTTCGGCCCGCTGGCCGGAAGGGGTTAAGAAGCTGATATCGCTGTCGCGCAGATCGAAGTGATCGAACTGGCGTAGAAAGAGATCGCTGAGGCGGTTGCCTTCAAGGCCCTGCTGGCTGTCGCCCTGCTGTATCGGGGTATTGGTGTAGACACGCAGCCGGTAAAAGGTGAGATCGCGAAACTGCCAGCGCAGATGCAGCAGGCTTTGCCAGACGTCCAGAGCCAGGGTAACGCGCTTAACCGAGAATTCGCCGCCGTCGCTCAGACCAGCGCTGATATCGCGCACCTCAACCTGCGGACCGAAGTTTTGCCAGCTGGCCTGAATATAGCTGGCGTTGACCGGCATTCCCGTGGCCGCCTCAATCTTTGCCAGCACCGCCGGACGCCAGGTATTGAGATGCGGCAGCACAAGACGCAGGCCACTCACCAGCAGCGCGACGATGACAATCAACGTTGCGGCAGTCAGCAGCAGTATCCCAGGCAATCGCCTCACGCATCTCTCCTTGTCAGCCAAAAAACAGGCCTTGCTCGTGTCGCAGCATGCTGCGTAATTACATCATTACCACGTCGAACTGCTCCTGGTTATAGAGCGGCTCAATTTGTACTTTTACCTGTTTGCCAACAAAGATTTCCACTTCTGCCAGCGCATGGGATTCGTCGCTTTTTAGCGCTTCGGCTACCGCAGGAGAAGCATAGACTAAGAATCGATCGGAATCGTAGGCGTGATGCACACGAACGATCTCCCGCATGATCTCATAGCAGACGGTCTCTACCGTTTTGACCGTTCCGCGCCCGTGGCAGGTTGGGCACTCGTTACAGAGCACGTGTTCCACGCTCTCCCGGGTGCGTTTGCGGGTCATCTCCACCAGGCCAAGCTGGGAGAAGCCGTTGATGCTGGTTTTGACCCGATCCTTGCTCAGCGCCTGCTCCAGGGAGTGCAACACCCGGCGGCGGTGATCCTCATTACTCATATCGATAAAGTCGATAATGATAATGCCGCCGAGGTTGCGCAGGCGCAGCTGGCGGGCAATGGCCTGGGTCGCTTCAATATTGGTGTTGAAGATAGTGTCGTCGAGATTGCGATGTCCCACAAACGCGCCGGTATTGATATCGACGGTGGTCATCGCTTCGGTCTGATCGATAATCAGGTAGCCGCCGGACTTCAGCTCAACCTTGCGCTCCAGCGCGCGTTGGATCTCATTCTCTACGTCGAAGAGATCGAAGATCGGCTGCCGCCCGCTGTAGTGCTCCAGCTTGCTGGTCATCTCCGGAATGTATTCCGCAGTGAACTCCATCAGGGCGTCAAAGGTCAGGCGCGAGTCGACGCGGATGCGGTCGAGCTGGGCATCGGCAAAGTCGCGCAGCACCCGCTGGGCAAGAGCCAGCTCGCCGTACATCTGGTAGCGGGTCTGGGGACGCTTTTTACGCTCCATCACCTTGGTCCAGACGCGCTTCAGGTAGGCCGCATCCGAGGCGAGATCCTCTTCGCAGACGCCCTCGGCTGCCGTACGGATGATAAAACCGCCCTGCTCGTCGCAATACTCCGCGACGATCTTTTTCAGCCGCTCGCGCTCGTTTTCGCTTTCAATACGCTGGGAGACGCCCACGTGAGAGGCCCCCGGCATAAAGACCAGGTAGCGCGAAGGTAGCGTAATATCGGTGGTCAGGCGTGCGCCCTTGGTGCCTAACGGATCTTTGACGACCTGCACCATCAGATCCTGGCCCTGGCGCACCAGCTCGGAGATATCGCGCACGGTGAAATTCTTCTGCTCTTCGCCGGCGACGCACTCGGTATGGGGCATGATATCGGAGGCGTGGAGGAAAGCCGCTTTATCGAGACCAATATCTACAAAAGCCGCCTGCATGCCCGGCAGGACCCGGCTCACGCGCCCTTTGTAGATATTGCCGACGATACCGCGCCGCGCTTCGCGCTCGATGTGGATCTCCTGCAGGATGCCGCCGTCAATATAGGCGACGCGCGTCTCCGATGGCGTTACGTTCACCAGCAATTCAGCCGTCATGTTTATCCCTTCCCTCACGCAGTGCGTTAAAATCGCTTATCAGTTCGCCGGTCTCTACCAGCGGCAGGCCAACTACAGCATAGTAGCTGCCGTTGATGCGGCGAACAAAGCAGCCGCCCAGCCCCTGGATGCCATACGCACCTGCTTTATCCATCGGTTCGCCGCTGGTAATGTAGGCCTCTATGTCGTGCTCGGCCAGCACCTTAAAGGTGACGTCGGTAACCACGAGGCGCTCCAGCACCCGCTGGCTGTCAGCCAGCGCAACGGCGGTCATCACCTGGTGAGTCTGTCCCGAAAGCTGGCGCAGCATTGCAGCAGCATGGTGGGTATCTCTGGGTTTTTCAAGCACTTCACCGTTTACGATGACAATGGTATCGGCCCCCAGCACCGGCAGATCCCGCGCGGCCAGCGCAACGCCAGCCTGGGCTTTCTCCCGCGCCAGGCGCACCACATACTGCTGGGCGCTCTCCTGAGCATGGCGCTGCTCCTCCACGCCCGGAATAATGCGCTCAAAAGAGACGCCGAGCTGGGTGAGCAGCTCCTGACGGCGTGGTGAACCAGAGGCAAGATAGAGATCTGTCATAAATACCTTTATTGCACCGCAAACTGCTGGCGGATTTTACGCATCAGCAGGAAGAGCCAGGGCCAGAGCACGCCGTCAACAATGCTGCTCCAGAAAACTTCCGGACGGAACGACACGTTGATGACTAAAAACTCGGCCCAGAAAACAATGATATTTGCCGCCAGCGACAGCAGCATCACCACCAGCGCCTGTTGCCAGAGCGCCAGGTTACGGAAAAGCTGATATTTCAGGGCAACCAGGTAAGCGATGATGCTGAGCGACAGCGCGCGGACCCCAAGGGTTGAGCCGCTGATCAGATCCAGTATGGCACCCATCATTAAACCTGTACCGACATTTACGCGGTGCGGCAGGGCAAGGATCCAGTAGAGCAGAATAAGCAGCACCCAGTTTGGCCGGAAAACAAGAATGTTATCCGGCCAGGGCATAATTTGTAGCAACAGCGCAATGAGGAACGAGAGCCAAATGACCCAGCGTCCCTGGCTACGATAGCTAGCCACTATTGCCCCCCGGATGCAGGCTGCGAGGGCGTGTTAAGGCCGGTAGCAGGCTCAGGGACGGGCGCAGGCGGCCCCATGGAGTTGGGCGCAGGCAGCACCTGCGGCATCATCTGCATCAGCCGCTCGTTGGCCACGCGGTGTACCTCTTCCGGGGTCATCGGGTTTGCGCCGTTGCGATCGGCTCCCCACAGCAGCAGCAGGTAGCGTAAACGCTGGAGCCCCGCCATTGGACGCGCCTGGATAACCGTATAGGCACGCTGGGTGTCAAGCTTCACGGAAGAGACAACGCCAACCGGATACCCTTCGGGGAAACGTCCCCCGAGGCCGGAGGTAACCAGCACGTCGCCAACGCGAATATCGGTATTCGCCGGCAGATGCTCAAGCTGGAGATCGTCGGTACAGCCGTTACCGGCCGCAATCACGCGGATATCGTTACGCAGCACCTGGATTGGCAGCGCATGGGTCGCATCGCAGATCAGCAGCACGCGGCTGGTGAGCTTGGCAACCGCCACCACCTGGCCAACCACGCCTTTATCGCTGATCACCGGCTGGCCTTCATAGACGCCGTTCACGCTACCCTTGTCGATCACCACCTGATCGCTGTAGGGATCGTTCACCGTCGAGATGACCTGGGTGACCATTTTTTGCTCATCCTGACGCAGGGGTGAGCCCAGCAGCTCGCGCAGACGCGCGTTCTCCTGTTTGTACTGTCCCAGCATCAGCAGCTCGCTGTTTTTCAGCAGCAGCTCCTGGCGCAGCGCCCGGTTCTCAAGCTCAAGCTGATCGCGCGAGGCTAAGGTTTGCGACACGCTATCGAGCAGTTCACGGGGACCGTTTGAGATAAAGTAGAAAGGACTGACGGCGGTATCCATGTACGTTCGAATCTGACTGAACGTACCGAGGCGGCTGTCGGCAATAATGACACCAAGCGCAATCAGCACCGCCAGGATCAGGCGAATCTGTAGCGACGGGCCACGGCTAAAAATGGGCTTCATAGGCTATGCGTCTTCTCAGGCCGGATAGATCGGGGGCAACGGCTGCGTTACCCCAGACCTCATGCGGACTACTCTTCGCTGAACAAGTCGCCGCCGTGCATGTCGATCATTTCCAACGCCTTGCCGCCGCCACGGGCTACGCAGGTCAGTGGATCTTCTGCAACCACGACAGGAATGCCTGTCTCTTCCATCAGCAGACGGTCAAGGTTACGCAGCAGCGCACCACCGCCGGTCAGGACCATACCGCGCTCGGAGATATCGGAAGCCAGCTCCGGCGGGCACTGCTCGAGGGCCACCATCACTGCGCTCACGATGCCGGTCAGCGGCTCCTGCAGCGCTTCGAGGATTTCGTTAGAGTTCAGGGTAAAGCCGCGCGGCACGCCCTCAGCCAGGTTACGACCACGGACTTCGATCTCGCGCACTTCATCGCCCGGATAGGCAGAGCCGATTTCGTGTTTGATACGCTCAGCGGTTGCTTCACCGATCAGGGAGCCGTAGTTACGACGCACATAATTAATGATGGCTTCGTCGAAACGGTCGCCGCCGATGCGCACGGAGGAAGAGTAGACCACGCCGTTCAGGGAGATCACCGCCACTTCGGTCGTACCGCCACCGATATCCACCACCATGGAGCCGGTCGCTTCGGACACCGGCAGGCCAGCACCGATTGCAGCCGCCATCGGCTCTTCAATCAGGAAGACCTCACGTGCACCTGCGCCCTGCGCGGATTCACGGATGGCGCGACGCTCAACCTGGGTCGCGCCAACCGGCACACAGACCAGTACGCGCGGGCTTGGACGCATGAAGCTGTTGCTGTGCACCTGCTTGATAAAGTGCTGCAGCATCTTTTCCGTGACGAAGAAATCGGCGATCACGCCGTCTTTCATCGGGCGGATAGCCGCAATATTGCCAGGCGTACGGCCCAGCATCTGCTTAGCTTCATGGCCTACAGCAGCGACGCTTTTCGGAGAACCGGCACGATCCTGACGAATAGCCACCACGGAAGGCTCATTCAATACGATGCCTTGTCCTTTTACATAAATCAGGGTATTCGCAGTACCCAGGTCAATGGACAAGTCATTGGAAAACATGCCACGAAATTTTTTCAACATACTAAGGGATAATCCTGAAAGCTGGGGCGGAAAACAAAATCCGCTTACTTTACCAACCACACGCAGCAGCGACAAGGCGCAAAAATCATCTGCTACGGTGAAAATTAGTGCAGTTCGTTTCCTCTGTTACAAATTGGCCTGACTCCTTCAGGACTCCACGGTATAGCAGCGCTCCTCGCCTCATCATTTTGTAACGCATCAAAGGACGTTCACTGTCTTACGCTATTCGGACCGGCAGGCAGACATGCACACCCCCAGGCGATACAGCGCGCGTTATTCTACGTGAAAACACATTAAACGGCAGGTCAAACCGAGTATCTTTGTGAATATTTTTTCACGCTTGCATCAAGTGGTTCTGATGCGGCAAAGAAATCCCCCTGCCCGCCTGCTACACCACGCTCAATTAGCGTCTGCCATTCGCCTCTGGAGCGAAGACCGGTGGCGAAGACGCGGGTCTGCGTGCCTTTGCAGGTCTCAACCAGACTCTGTACCAGCAGCTGGTTCTCGGTGCGCTTCTCAATGTTGCGCACCAGGCTTGGGTGCAGCTTTAACAGCTCGGCGTCCAGCGCCTTGATCCAGCTGGTGCTGACCAGCGTCAGACCTGCCTGAGTAACGGCAACGCGGGCACCTAAAGCATTAATCAGACGTACCACCGGCTGTAACCGACTGATGTGTTGACAAACATCTGCCTCTGCAAGTTCAAAAATAATGCGTTTTCGCTTCGATTTTTCACATTGCATCAGCGTATCCCGCAGCCAGCGCTGGAACCGAGGGCGAATGAGCGACTCCACGGTGATCTGTAAAGCCAGCGTCTCCTGCGGCCAGAAGCCCAGAAACGTCACCAGTCGGGTAATGAGCTGCCGGTCGTACTCTTCCGAGAGGCCGAACTGTAATACCATCGGCATATACTCGGCGGAGATCACCTCCTGTTCGCCGTCAAACAGGCGGCACATCAGTTCGCGGTGGTGGACGCTGCCGTCGCGGTTGATGGCTGGCTTATGGTACAGGCGCGGCCCGCCCCGGCTAAGCATCTGCTCGATCAGGGTTCGCCAGCGCACGTTGCCGCGCCCCTTCTCTGGCAGGCTGTCATTGTAGACCGCCCAGCTGTTCGCCCCCTGCAACACAGCGGTACGCGTCGCCGCCTCAGCATGCTCCATCACCTGCGTCGTGGTCTGCCCGCTGCGCCAGGCGCAGATACCGATGTGCATCATATCTTCCCGGTCGAGCATCTTTGACGGCGGCAGGACGTCCACGGACTTCAGCAGCTGTGCGGCGATACTTTCAGACTCTTTAAGCGTGCGGTGGGAGAGCAGCACCGCAAAGTCGCTGCGGTGGTAGCGGGCCAGCAGCGCACCGGGGTAGCGCATAATGAAGGTTGAGAGCAGGTTGATCAGAATAAAGAAGTGCTCCTCGGTGGCCGCTGCCCCCCAGCTGTCCCGCAGCAGGTCAAAGTCCGGCAGGCGGATCATCATCACCACCCCGTGCGACCCAACCTTCTCCTGATCCTCCAGCAGCGTCGCCAGCTGGTTATCAAAAAAGAGTCGGTTGTTGAGCCCGGTTTTGGTGTCCTGAGCGGCATAGGAGCGGATCAGCGTATCCATACGGCTGCGCTGCTCGCCAGCGAAATGGATCTCGGTCAGCAGCAGATCGAGCGCGCTGCTGGCCCGGGCGGGCCACTCATGGATGCTGCCCCGCACCCGCTGGCCGCGCTCGCCGTTGAGGATCCGGGTGGCCCGGCTCTCCAGCAGCTCCTGTCCCGCCAGCTGACGGCGCTGCCAGCGTACCGCCAGAAAGATAATAATGACCATAAAGCCAACGGCGAACGTCAGCGGTACGGTGGTGATGACCGAGTGAAAGTAGTTGGCCATCGGATCCTGATACACCAGCAGGATGCTCGTTCCTGGGTTCTTAATCGAGGGAACAAGGCGTTCGCGGTGCAGATCGCTGCTGCCTGCGGGACGGTAGCTGCCGCTGCGCACATGATCGAGCAGGATATGCTCCCCCTGCTTTACCACCACGCGCACGATATCAACAGGCACCATCAGCTCATCCAGCTGGACCGCAAGTGCCGAAGGCGGCTGCGAAATCAGCCGCGTGTCGATTACCGCCGCAACCGACTCGACGCGCTCGGCAACTTTCTGCTCAATGGCGCGGTAAAAGCTGAACGAGCACCCCAGAAGCGTGACAAAGATTGCCAGCCCGGTTAGCAGAGTGACAAAAGCCGAGAATTTCGTCGTTAAGCGCATCCGTGTGTTAACTCCGTGGGTTAAGAGCTGACGCCTGTACCGGGTCATCTGGCAATTTATTGCGTTAAATCGGCATAGCGTTTTAATTAGCGAGTATAGTCTTCAGAAATTTTTTGCCAATCATCAAGCAACCGGAGAAGAGATATGCAGGCCTTGATTTTAGAACAGCAGGATGGAAACACGCTCGCCTCGGTGCAGGATATTGCCGATAGCCAGCTGCCGCAAGGTAATGTGACGGTGGATATTGCCTGGTCCAGTCTGAACTATAAGGATGCGCTGGCAATCACCGGCAAAGGTAAAATTATCCGCAACTTTCCGATGATTCCGGGTATCGACTTCGCGGGTACGGTTCACGCCAGCGAGGATCCACGCTTTCACGTTGGTCAGCAGGTGCTGCTGACCGGCTGGGGCGTTGGGGAGAACCACTGGGGCGGCCTGTCACAGCGGGCTCGGGTCAACGGCGACTGGCTGGTGGCGCTGCCGCAGGGGCTGGACGGCCGTAAGGCGATGATCATCGGCACGGCGGGCTTTACCGCAATGCTCTGCGTGATGGCGCTGGAAGAGGCGGGCGTACGTCCTGCCGACGGCGAAATTGTGGTTACCGGCGCCAGTGGCGGCGTGGGCAGCACGGCGGTCGCTCTACTGCACAAGCTCGGCTACCAGGTCGCGGCGGTCTCCGGTCGGGAAAGCACCCATGACTACCTCAAGGCTCTTGGAGCCAGCCGTATTCTGGGCCGCGACGAGTTTGCCGAGAGCCGTCCGCTGGAGAAACAGCTCTGGGCCGGTGCGGTGGATACCGTAGGCGATAAGGTGCTGGCTAAGGTGCTGGCCCAGATGAACTACGGTGGCTGCGTGGCAGCCTGTGGCCTGGCGGGCGGCTTTGCCCTGCCGACCACCGTGATGCCGTTTATTCTGCGCAACGTGCGTCTGCAGGGCGTTGACTCGGTGATGACGCCTGCTGAAAAACGTACCGCCGCGTGGTCGCGTCTGGCACAGGATCTGCCCGAATCGTTCTACGAACAGAGCGCAACGGAGATTAGCCTTGAACAAGCGCCGGAGTTCGCTAACGCGATTATTAACAACCAGGCCCAGGGGCGTACGCTGGTCAAAATTGCCTGACAGGCAATTTTTTATTACAGGCTCGCACTAACGCGACTCCTCCGTCATGCTTATAGTCTTAGTCACTTAGTATGAGACGCTGGCGGAGAGTGTAATGAAGAAGAGAAAGCTGAGGGAAGCGGACGTCACGGCGGAGTCCGTTTTTATGTTACAACGTCGGCAGGTTTTAAAAGCGCTGGGCATTAGCGCGACGGCGATGTCGCTCTCATCAGCTGCCCATGCCGACCTGCTCGACTGGTTTAAAGGCAACGATCGCCCGAAAGCCCCGGCGGGTAAGCCGCTTGAGTTCAGCAAGCCTGCCGAGTGGCAAAGCACCCTGCCCCTCACCCCTGAGGAGAAGGTTACGGGCTACAACAACTTCTATGAGTTCGGCCTCGACAAGGCCGATCCCGCCGCCAACGCGGGCAGCATGAAAACCGATCCCTGGACGCTGAAGATCGACGGTGAGGTGGCTAAACCGATCACTCTCGATCATGACGATCTGACCCGGCGCTTTCCGCTGGAGGAGCGTATCTACCGGATGCGCTGCGTCGAAGCCTGGTCGATGGTGGTGCCGTGGATCGGCTTTCCGCTGCACAAGCTTCTCGAACTGGTGCAGCCCACCAGCAACGCAAAATATGTGGCGTTTAAGACACTCTACTCCCCGGAGCAGATGCCCGGCCAGAAAGACCGCTTTATTGGCGGCGGGCTGGCGTATCCCTACGTAGAGGGCCTGCGTCTCGACGAGGCCATGCACCCGCTGACCATGCTCACGACCGGCGTCTACGGTAAAGCGCTGCCGCCGCAAAACGGTGCGCCGGTGCGTCTGACCGTGCCGTGGAAGTACGGTTTCAAGGGTATTAAGTCGATCGTCAGCATTACGCTGACCCGCGAGCGGCCGCCGACCACCTGGAACCTCTCTGCCCCTAACGAATACGGCTTTTTCGCTAACGTGAACCCCCACGTCGATCACCCGCGCTGGTCGCAGGCCACGGAGCGATTTATCGGCTCGGGCGGCATTCTCGACGTCAAGCGCCAGCCGACCCTGTTGTTCAACGGCTATGCCGATGAGGTAGCCTCGCTCTATCGCGGCATGGACCTTCGGGAGAACTTCTAGGTGCGCATCACGGCAAAACAGATCGTCTGGCTTAAGGTAGTCCTGCACCTGGCGGGCCTACTTCCTCTATTATGGCTCTTCTGGGCGGCCAGCCAGGGCTACTTCAGCGCCGATCCGGCGAAGGATATCCAGCACTTTACCGGCAGAATGGCGCTAAAGTTCCTGCTTGGCTCGCTGCTTATTACCCCCCTGGCGCGCTATGGTAAACAACCGCTGCTGATCCGCACCCGGCGTCTGTTGGGCCTCTGGTGCTTTGCCTGGGCATCGCTGCATCTGGTGAGCTATTCGCTGCTGGAGCTGGGGATCAATAACCTGGCGCTGCTGGGCCAGGAGCTGGTAACCCGCCCCTATCTGACGCTGGGGATCGTCAGCTGGCTGGTTCTGCTGGCGCTGGCGCTGACCTCTACCCAGGCCGCACAGCGCAAACTGGGCCGAAACTGGCAGCGTCTGCATAATTTCGTCTATCTGGTCGCGATCCTCGCCCCCATTCACTATCTATGGTCGGTAAAGGTACTCTCGCCCCAGCCGCTCATCTACGCCGCCCTCGCCTGTATCCTGCTGGCCTGGCGCTATAAGAAGTTTCGCCAGTGGTGGCGATAGCGCAGCGATCGTACGGTAATGTGTGCGGTTTGCCACAATTCTGATAGCCATTACGCCCGTTTTCCAACGGGCGTAAGATAATCTTCCCTGATAAGACCAGTATTTAGCTGCCAAATGCTACGAAATCGTTATAATGTGCGACCTTGGTTTTCACGACAGGGCATTTCGTGCGCTGAAAACGTGACAACCATGCAACGAAGGTATATTTTGTTTTTTACCGGAGATTTGCAGGAGATAGCAGCACAATGGCGGACAAGTTGCACATTTTGCTCTTAAACGGTCCCAACCTAAACATGCTGGGTACGCGTGAACCAGACAAGTACGGCACGCTGACGTTAACAGAAATTGTTAACCGTTTAACCGCGGAAGCGGAGGCGCTGCACGTTGGGTTAGAGCATTTACAGTCGAACGCAGAGTACGTCCTACTCGACCGCATTCATCAGGCTAAAGACAATATTGACTATATCCTGATTAATCCGGCCGCGTTTACGCACACCAGCGTAGCGTTGCGCGATGCGCTGCTCGCCGTGGATATCCCGTTTATCGAGATCCACCTGAGCAACGTTCACGCACGCGAACCGTTCCGCCATCACTCTTATCTCTCCGATATCGCTGCTGGCGTCATCTGTGGATTCGGCGCTGACGGCTATTCATACGCATTACAGACGGCGGTTAAACGCCTGTCACAAACACACTAAACAAGAGTACGGAACCCACTCATGGATATTCGTAAGATTAAAAAACTGATCGAGCTGGTTGAAGAATCAGGCATCTCCGAACTGGAAATTTCTGAAGGCGAAGAGTCTGTTCGCATCAGTCGGTCTGCACCGAACGCAGGCTATCCAGTGATGCAGCAGGCCTATGCCGCACCGATGATGCAGCAGCCTGCGCTCTCTAACGCCGTTGCACCGGCCCCCGCTCCGGTAGCCGAAGCGCCGGCGGCAGCGCAAATCAGTGGCCACATCGTACGTTCCCCAATGGTCGGGACTTTCTACCGCACCCCTAGCCCGGACGCGAAAGCCTTTATCGAAATTGGCCAGAAAGTGAACGCGGGCGACACCCTGTGCATCGTTGAAGCGATGAAAATGATGAACCAGATCGAAGCCGACAAGTCCGGCGTGGTGAAAGCCATTCTGGTGGAAAGTGGTCAACCGGTTGAATTTGACGAGCCACTGGTCGTTATCGAGTAACGAGGCGCACATGCTGGAAAAAATTGTCATCGCCAACCGTGGCGAGATTGCTCTGCGTATTCTGCGTGCCTGTAAAGAACTGGGCATCAAGACCGTCGCTGTGCACTCCACTGCGGATCGCGATCTGAAACACGTACTTCTGGCGGATGAGACGGTCTGTATTGGCCCGGCTCCGTCCGTAAAAAGCTATCTGAACATCCCGGCTATCATCAGCGCCGCTGAAATCACCGGCGCGATGGCAATCCATCCGGGTTACGGCTTCCTCTCTGAGAACGCCAACTTTGCCGAGCAGGTTGAGCGCTCCGGCTTTGTCTTCATCGGCCCGAAAGCCGACACCATTCGCCTGATGGGTGACAAAGTGTCTGCGATCACCGCGATGAAGAAAGCGGGCGTCCCAACGGTACCGGGCTCTGACGGTCCGCTGGGCGACGACATGGCGGCTAACCGCGCCCATGCCAAACGCATCGGCTACCCGGTGATCATCAAAGCCTCCGGCGGCGGCGGCGGTCGCGGCATGCGCGTCGTACGCAGCGATGCCGAGCTGGCGCAGTCCATCTCCATGACCAAAGCGGAAGCGAAAGCCGCTTTCAACAACGACATGGTCTACATGGAGAAGTACCTCGAGAACCCACGCCACATCGAAATTCAGGTGCTGGCAGACGGTCAGGGTAACGCTATCTATCTGGCGGAGCGCGACTGTTCTATGCAGCGCCGCCACCAGAAAGTGGTCGAAGAGGCTCCGGCACCGGGTATTACCCCAGAGCTGCGCACCTTCATCGGCGACCGCTGCGCGAAAGCGTGCGTGGATATCGGCTACCGCGGGGCGGGTACCTTCGAGTTCCTGTTCGAAAACGGCGAGTTCTACTTCATTGAGATGAACACCCGTATCCAGGTTGAGCATCCGGTTACCGAGATGATCACCGGCGTGGATCTGATCAAAGAGCAGCTGCGTATTGCTGCCGGTCAGCCGCTCTCCATCAAACAGGAAGATGTGGTGGTGAAAGGCCATGCGGTCGAGTGCCGTATCAACGCCGAAGACCCGAACACCTTCCTGCCAAGCCCGGGGAAAATTACCCGTTTCCATGCGCCGGGCGGCTTTGGTGTGCGCTGGGAGTCCCATATCTACGCCGGTTATACCGTACCGCCGTACTATGACTCCATGATCGGTAAGCTGATCTGCTTCGGTGAGAACCGTGACGTGGCGATTGCCCGCATGAAGAACGCCCTGCAGGAGCTGATCATCGACGGTATCAAAACCAACGTTGATCTGCAGACCCGCATTATGAACGACGAGAACTTCCAACACGGTGGAACCAATATCCACTATCTGGAGAAAAAGCTCGGTCTTCAGGAAAAATAAGCGCGCTTGCCGCATCAAGGGCCGGATCTTCCGGCCCTTTTTTATTTCTGGGGATCGCAAAGTTCCCTGGGGTACAATCCCCGCTTTGCTGGTTTATGAGGAACGATAATGGATCAACGTTTCGTTCAGGCACACAAAGAGGCCCGCTGGGCGCTGTGGCTTACCCTTTTCTATCTGGCCGCATGGTTAGCGGGTGCTTACTTACCTGGCTCGGAGATTGGCTTTACCGGGCTGCCGCACTGGTTTGAGATGGCCTGCCTGCTGATCCCGCTGCTGTTTATTCTGTTGTGTTGGGCAATGGTGAAGTTTATCTATCGCGACATCCCGCTGGAGGATGATGATGCAGCTTGAAGTGATCCTGCCTCTGGTTGCCTACCTGCTGGTGGTGTTTGGCCTGTCGGTCTATGCCATGCGTCAGCGCAAAACGGGAACGTTTCTAAACGAATACTTTCTCGGCGGCCGCTCAATGGGCGGCGTGGTGCTGGCGATGACCCTAACCGCCACCTATATCAGCGCCAGCTCGTTTATTGGCGGCCCAGGCGCAGCGTATAAATATGGCCTCGGCTGGGTACTGCTGGCGATGATCCAGCTGCCTGCGGTCTGGCTGTCGCTGGGTATTCTGGGCAAGAAATTTGCCATTCTGGCGCGGCGCTATAACGCGGTGACCCTTAACGACATGCTGTTTGGCCGCTATAGGAGCCGCCTGCTGGTGTGGCTGGCAAGCATTAGCCTGCTGGTGGCGTTTATCGGTGCGATGGCGGTGCAGTTCATCGGTGGCGCACGGCTGCTGGAGTCGGCGGCGGGGATCCCCTACGAGACCGGCCTGCTGATCTTTGGTATTAGCATCGCGCTGTATACGGCCTACGGTGGCTTTCGCGCCAGCGTGCTTAATGACGCCATGCAGGGCATGGTGATGCTCATCGGCACCATCGTGCTGCTGATTGGCGTGGTGCATGCGGCGGGCGGCCTCGGTAACGCCGTAGAGACCCTGCGACATATCGATCCGCAGCTGGTGACCCCTCAGGGCGCTAACGATATCCTCTCCCCGACCTTTATGACCTCGTTCTGGGTGCTGGTCTGTTTCGGCGTGATCGGCCTGCCGCATACCGCCGTGCGCTGCATCTCCTATAAGGACAGCAAGGCGGTGCACCGGGGGATGATCATTGGCACCGTGGTGGTCGCGATCCTGATGTTCGGGATGCATCTTGCAGGCGCGCTGGGACGGGCGGTGATCCCAGACCTGGCGGTACCGGATCTGGTGATCCCCACCCTGATGGTCAAAGTGCTACCGCCTTTTGCCGCCGGGATCTTCCTCGCTGCGCCGATGGCGGCGATCATGTCGACGATCAACGCGCAGCTGCTGCAAAGTTCCGCTACGATCATCAAAGATCTCTACCTGAACCTGCGCCCGGATCAGATCCACAACGAACGCCGCCTGAAGCGGATGTCATCGGCGATCACGCTGCTCCTCGGGGCGCTACTGCTGCTGGCAGCCTGGCGTCCGCCGGAGATGATCATCTGGCTAAACCTGCTGGCTTTTGGCGGACTGGAAGCGGTATTTCTCTGGCCGCTGGTGCTGGGACTGTACTGGGAGCGAGCCAATGCTACCGGCGCGCTGAGCGCGATGATTGTCGGCGGCGTGCTGTACGCCCTGTTAGCGACCTTTAATATTCAGTACCTCGGGTTCCACCCGATTGTACCGTCGCTGCTGTTAAGTTTGCTGGCGTTTGTAGTGGGGAACCGCTTCGGTCACCCGACTCCGGAAGCCAACGCTATTTCAATTGATAAATAAAGAGTTTTGCCATGCCGTGGATCCAACTAAAACTGAATACGACCGGTGCCAATGCGGAAGAGCTGAGCGATGCCCTGCTGGAAGCCGGTGCGGTCTCCATTACTTTCCAGGATACGCACGATACGCCGGTGTTTGAGCCGCTGCCGGGCGAGACCCGCCTGTGGGGCGATACGGATGTCATCGGCCTGTTTGACGCCGAAACCGATATGAAAGAGGTGGTGGCTATCCTTGGGGGGCATCCTCTGCTGGGGAGTGGCTTTGCGCACAAGATCGAGCAGCTGGAAGACAAGGACTGGGAGCGCGAGTGGATGGAGAACTTCCACCCGATGCGCTTTGGCGAGCGTCTGTGGATCTGCCCGAGCTGGCGCGAGGTACCGGATGCTAATGCGGTTAACGTGATGCTCGACCCAGGCCTGGCGTTTGGTACCGGCACGCACCCAACCACTTCGCTGTGCCTGCAGTGGCTGGACGGCCTCGACCTGGTGGGCAAGACGGTAATCGACTTTGGCTGCGGCTCCGGCATTCTGGCCATTGCTGCCCTGAAGCTGGGCGCGGCAAAGGCCATTGGTATTGATATCGATCCGCAGGCCATTCAGGCCAGCCGTGACAACGCCGAACGCAACGGCGTCTCCGAGCGCCTGGAGCTGTATCTGCCCCAGGACCAGCCTGCCGAGATGCAGGCCGATGTGGTGGTCGCCAACATTCTCGCCGGTCCGCTGCGCGAGCTGGCCCCGCTGATTAGCGTTCTGCCGGTGAGCGGTGGCCTGTTAGGACTGTCGGGCATTTTGGCCAGCCAGGCCGAGAGCGTGTGCGAAGCCTATGCCGATCGCTTCACGCTCGACCCGGTGGTCGAAAAAGAAGAGTGGTGTCGCATTACCGGTCAAAAACGGTAATCTCCCCAGCGTGGCCTACGGGCCACGTTTCTGTTTGTAAATTCGCCAAAATGATAAGCAGAAATGAGAGCACGATCGCATTCGAAAGTGCTCTTTTGCTTATAAAAACAGCGTATTATCCCGTCAGCGCCGTCGCAGATGCAATAAAAACGGATAACTTTCAGGAAAATATTAACGGTTAAAAAAAATGCGATTTACGTTAAAATCATGATTACTAATGATATTTATTTCTTGCGCTCATCATTGCTTACGATTCATTGATCTACAACCGGGTATTGTTCAAAGTTTGGCCTTTCATCTCATGAAAAAAATGCGTAATATACGCCGCCTTGCAGTCACAGTATGGTCATTTCTTAACTCATGCGAATCGGACACCACCAGCTCAGAAATCGCCTGATCGCAGCACCGATGGCAGGCATCACCGACAGGCCATTCAGGACGCTGTGCTACGAGATGGGAGCGGGTTTAACCGTATCCGAGATGATGTCCTCTAACCCAGAGGTATGGGCGAGCGACAAATCACGTTTACGGATGGTGCACGTTGATGAGCCAGGGATCCGCACGGTGCAAATTGCCGGTAGTGTTCCTGAAGAGATGGCGGAAGCCGCGCGTATCAACGTGGAAAGCGGTGCCCAAATTATTGATATTAATATGGGTTGCCCGGCTAAAAAGGTGAATCGCAAGCTAGCAGGTTCAGCCCTGTTACAGCACCCCGATCTGGTGAAGTCGATCCTGACGGCGGTGGTGGCAGCGGTGGAGGTCCCCGTTACGCTGAAGATTCGCACCGGCTGGTCGCCGGAGCACCGTAACTGTGTAGAAATTGCCCAACTGGCTGAAGACTGTGGTATCCAGGCTCTGACCATTCATGGACGCACCCGCGCCTGTTTGTTCAACGGAGACGCGGAATACGACAGCATTCGGGCAGTTAAGCAGAAGGTTTCCATTCCGGTTATCGCGAATGGTGACATTACTGACCCGCTTAAAGCCAGAGCCGTGCTCGACTATACAGGGGCTGATGCTCTGATGATAGGTCGCGCGGCTCAGGGAAGACCCTGGATCTTTCGGGAAATCCAGCACTATCTGGACTCTGGGGAGCTGCTGCCCCCCCTGCCTCTGGCAGAGGTTAAGCGCTTACTTTGCGCACACGTTCGGGAACTGCACGACTTTTACGGTCAGGCAAAAGGGTACCGAATTGCGCGTAAACACGTCTCCTGGTATCTCCAGGAGCACGCTCCAGATGACCAGTTTCGGCGCACATTCAACGCCATTGAGGATGCCAGCGTACAGCTGGAGGCGTTGGAGGCATACTTCGAAAATTTTGCGTATTAGAAATAAAGAGCTGACAGAACTATGTTCGAACAACGCGTAAATTCTGACGTACTGACCGTTTCTACCGTTAACTCTCAGGACCAGGTAACCCAAAAACCCCTGCGTGATTCCGTGAAACAGGCACTGAAGAACTATTTTGCTCAACTGAACGGTCAGGATGTGAATGACCTGTATGAGCTGGTACTGGCTGAAGTTGAACAGCCCCTGTTGGACATGGTGATGCAATACACCCGCGGTAACCAGACCCGTGCTGCTCTGATGATGGGTATCAACCGTGGTACCCTGCGTAAGAAACTGAAAAAATACGGCATGAACTGATACTAATCAGTTAAGTGTTTGTTTAAAAAGGCGCTACTCGGCATGGGGATGCGCCTTTTTTATTTAACTAACTACACCACTGACTGCACAGGCCGCTGAACATCCTTGAACCGCATTAAACCTTGATGTTGAATATCAGAAATCAACGTACAATATCAGAGGGATTTTATGGCTTCGGTAATGGAAGAACTGCTGGACGATAGCGAGAAAGCAGAACATCTCCAGTTAATCATGATTAGCACCGCAACGAACGGCACAACGCCTGCTGATGATTATGCAGAGTTGAGAAATTACTTTCTTGATAATCCGCTCTATAAGTCATTAGTGCCCAGCTTTGTGCGTAAAAGCAGATCTCTCGATCAGTTCTGGCAATTTATCAAAAGCAAATTCCCCTCATATGCTGAGCGCCGTACCTACATCTGGGCCGAATTCACCCCTTTACTCGACTTCATAGAAGGCAAGAACCGAGCCCCAGCAGATGAGGTAATTACGGATGCTTTCAAATCTTTTGATACTGATGGGGTCCATGCTGTTTGGACAAAAGCTCTAGAGCGCAGACTAACAGATCCAGACGGAGCAATAACTTCGGCCAGAACGTTGCTAGAAACAGTTTGTAAACACATCCTGGATGATATGAACGTCCCCTATAACAATAAAAATATTGAGATGTCTGAACTCTACAAGCTCGTCTCCAAAGAGTTAAATCTGTCTAGCGATCAGCATTCAGAAAGTATTTTTAAGCAAATATTAGGCGGGTGTTCCGCTGTTGTGAACGGACTTGGTACTCTCCGTAACCGTTTGGGGGATGCCCATGGTAAGAACAGAGCGGCCGTTAAACCCTCTCCGCGTCACGCTGAACTCGCTGTGAATCTCTCTGGCTCCATGGCGCTCTTTTTGATAAGTACTTGGCAACATAGAAAGGACGCTGATTAATTTTCATTTCACCTGATATACATTAATGCAGTCTGCGCGCATTCCAAGTATTATCCATACATTTCACATGGCAAAAAATTCAAGGAGTTACAAATGAACATTGAGGTCAAAAAAGCAGTGAAATGTTGGGCCGACAGATCAACTTGGTTTAGCCCCCATCCGATGGATGCGGCTGAATTTAAACGTGCGGTATCAAATCTCAAGCGCCTCTCCCCTACACCTACCTTCGAAGAAATCAAAGATGCAATAATGTTCTTTGTATCCGATGCGCCAACGATGTTAGGCACCCCTTCGGATATTCCTCAAGCAGTTCATGATTTCGCAGCAAAAATGTACAACAAACTGTAATAAAATGCGGGCTCGATCAGCCCGCAATATTAATTAAAAATTTTAAACTCACGGACGAAGCCATAACTATAGACAGGCCATAGCCATTTTACCCCACGGGTTTCCGTATCCGGCTGTAAATGCGTGCATTCTGACCTCTGAGCCCTCACCGTCAGCATCCACCAGGGCAACAACTGAAGCACCTACATCAGAAACTGATACCACTATTCTGTAGCCCGTTTCAGTCTCCATTGTTGTTGCCGATGGGTTCAAATCTGACATCTTGGGTGCCAAGCAGCGAACTACCTCAGCTGGTTTTTTTGGGCTTTTACCAGTGAAAATTGGAGGTTTGCTAGTAATAGTGTCAACTGAACAACCAGCCAGTAAAATCGATGCGACAAACAAGGAAAGTATCTTTCTCACTTAATCCCCTTCTTTATGATTGAATCCAACCGCATAATGGATATGCAGGCTTAATTAATAGTGTTTGGCGAATGGGTAAATGACTCTTGATTTTTCTCAAGATGCGCCTTCATATGCTCACACCAACCCGCAAAAATAGCTTGATCTGTACCAGGGTAAGCTGTCAGAAAACACATGAGTATTTCGTCGGTGAGTTTGTCCTGCTGATCCCAGTCAACAATGAACTGTCTAAAAAGAGCGTAGGCCTTCGCCGGGTCCCTGTTCTGCCATGTCTCCACAACCTTATCGAAAGGAGGAACAATGTAAGTTACCTCCACCGGCAATGGCTCGTACTTCGTTGGTATTAATACCTCTCGGGTAAATACCTCACCTTCCGGCCAGAGTAGCATCTGATTTGTCAAAGCTTATCCTCCACATAGATACCTGCCGATATGATTGCACCGCCGATACGGCGCTTTCCATAAAGCAATGGTACCGGATAACCTTGCGCAGCAGTATTCGTAACGCCGCCAAATGCGTAAGAAGCCTTATTGTCCGCACTTTGTTTGCTTGCAAGTCCAGTAGGTTGTGGAGAAAGTAATTGCACAACACCGCCAGCGATCATGGCCGCTCCAAGTTTCCAGGCAACGGGCCCCCATGTGCCGCCACCCCATGCCTGACCAACCGTAACCCCAATTGCCCCTACTACCACTAGTACCGCGCCGAGAATAGTTTGTAACATCCCTGCTTTTTTACTTCCAATTACCACCGGAACGATATGAATCTCGCGTCCATTGTTCGGAAATTCCAGGTCATCTGCCCCAATGTTCTTTTTCCCGACATAAATCGCATACGTTAAACCGCGAGCCCTACTTGTATTCATGTATTTTTCGAATCCGGGAATTGTTACGGCTAGAGCCCGAAAAGCCTCATGCGTAGTCCTTACAAAGCGCTGGTGAGTTTTACCGAAGGTCTTGCCTAGCGGGCCAAACATACGGATGGTAGCAAGTGTTTCATTGTTAGCTGTATTCATCGTTCTACTCCTGTCAGATACCGTTAAATGTTGCCAGCCGCTGTTTGTGGCAGTCGCTCATGTCGAAAGCAAAATCCTCGTGCTCAGCCTGGAAGGTTCCGAACGCCATTAGCGCGGATACAGCCGGGTCTATCTTGTTAGAGGATTTCTTCTTGTTAGGCTTAATGTTGGCGTTGGCGTCAGACTCCATCACCACGTTACCAATCGCCCAGGCCAGAACCGGATCGCCACGGTGGCGAACCACTCTGCGATTAACAAACACCTCAAAGGATTTCGCTACCGGACTGAATTTGAGATAGGTTTGCGGGAACGGCTCCACATCAAGCCCCGCCCCTTGTAGCTGGGTGCGCAGGTGCGTGGCGTTCCACGTATCGAATCCCACCAGCCTGATATTGAAGGTTTCAGCATCGCGCAGAATATCGTCACGGATGCGGTCATAGTCGATGCAGTCGCCGGGCGTGGTGCGTATCCATCCCGCTTTTACCCACTGGCGATAGATGGCGCGGTTTTTGTTGGCGACGTTAAGCAGCTGCGCTTCCGGCAGATAATGACGGGTAAGGAGTCTGATCTCCCTGTCGAACGGGAACGCGTAGCTTACGCTGGTGATGTCGCTGGTAGAGGACAGGTCAAACCCGGCGTAGCACTCCATCCCGGCAAGGTCTTCTTCGGTATAGTCGAGCGCACAGGCATCCCATGCCCCGGCCCCCATCCACGGCGTGGAGCCCTGACACCAGATATTGAAACGTTTGGTCAGCATTTCGACCCACTGCGACGGTATGCCCCGCGCTTTCTGGATGGTGGACTCCAGTTTCGCCGCATCAACGGACACATGCAGGTTAGGGTTAGCCTTGATCCACATTTCAGGCTGCTCAACCTCGCTTTCGTCGTCCAGTTCGTAGATCAGGACAAACAGCGAATCATTGCTCTCTTCCCCGGCCAGAATCTGGCAGCAGTAGTCATAATGCTGTTTACAGGCAGATACAACGTTACTCCCGGCGGTCGTGATGGCGAACAAAATCGCCTCCGGACGTGCGCCCATACCCAACTCAAGCGCGGAATAAACGCCGTTATCCGGGTGAAGGTGGTATTCATCGACAATCGCCAGGCTGGGGTTAGTCCCCTCAATGGTGGCCGCTTTCGCCGCCAGCGGCTTTAACAGGCTGTTGCTCTTCGGGAAAATGACCTTATGCGCCTGGATATTGACGCGCTTTTTCAGCGGTTTTGACAGCAGACACATCTGGCGGGCATCGTCGAACACGATTCGGGCCTGATCACGACTCACCGCCGCCGTGTAGATATCCTGCTGGCCCTTCTCCATCACCAGAAACCAGTTAGCCAGCATGGCGGCCACGGTTGATTTTGCGTTCTTGCGCGGTACTTCAATAAAAGCGCTGCTGTACTTGCGGCGCCCTGACCCCCTGACCTTAAAGCCCAGCAGGTTAGCAAAGGCGAACTGTTGCCACGGCTCCAGCTCGATTGGCTGGCCCCGCAGAGGGCCTTTGACGTGTGGGCAGAGTCGGGAGAAGGCAATAAACCGCTCTACGGTCGCCGTATCGAACTCATAACGGGGGTCATTGAGGTCTGAAAAGTACCTTTCCACGGCCTGTTTTACGCGCTTACAGGCGGGAATTCCCCCCGTTTTTATCGCATTTGCGTACTCATCCCAGACGGTCAAGCTCGTCTTCCTCTTCCGTTTCTATCGGGTTACGGCGGCGGCTTACCGGATCAAAGCCCAGCAGCGACGACATTTTAATCATGATTTTTTCAGCGTCGGCCTTTGCGCTCAGCGCCGGATTTCGGCTCTCGCCGCCCTGGCTGTTCACAATGCTGAATCCACGGCTGGCAAGGTCTTCCACGGCTTTGCGGTACATCGAATAATTGACGCAAAAAAGCTCAAGGTTGTTCCAGTCGGCGGGAGTCAGATCACCGCGTTCGGCCAGTTGCTTCGCCTTTGCTTTCCACTGTTGCGCGGCTAAATCATCAAGGTAAGCTGGCGGTTTTGGTGGTCTTGCCATAAAAATTTCTCGTTTCCATCGCGTTTTATTTTCAAAAAATTCACCGTGCATAAAAATTTGAGGGGGGAGGCGGTGCCTTGCGCCCGGGTGTTTGTCCTGAAAACCTCCCCCACCCCATCCGTGCGGCCTGTCAGCGGTTGCGCATGCATTCCATCAGCTCCCGGTCACGCCGGGTCATGCGCTTCGCTGGCGGCCTCTCATGCGCTCTCCTTCGGGGCGGTTGCCATGCAGTACGGTGCTTCATCAGGCCGTTCATCAGTTGCTGCTGCTCGTGCTCAGTCATTGCCCACCTCATGCATCCAGTCGTTGCGACGTGCTGCCCGCTCTTCCTGCTCGCGGTACAGCCCCGCTTTACGGTTCGCTTTGGTGATGGGATCCTGCTGTACGGTCTTCTGGTTGTGATGTGCCTGGCACATGCCCTGATGATTCCAGGCGGGCCAGAACAGCACGTCATCACCGCCGTTGATTGGGATGATGTGATCCACCACCTTTGCAGGCACATAGAGACCCTGCTTCAGGCACTCAACACACAGCGGGTTAGCCTTCAGGAACTGCAGGCGGTACTTCTCCCATGACGCGGAGTAACCACGCTCACGGCGGCTTCCTCTGCGCTCGTCCTGCTGGCGCTGTGCAATACGTTTATGCTCATCGCATTTGCCAGACTTCACCCGCTTATTGCATCCCGGCTCGGTACACCGGCGTAAGGGTTGCCAGGGCATCAGTACACCCCCAGATCGCGGTACGCTGACCACAGCGCAGAGATAGCCAGCGGAATTTCTTTTGCCTCAGCATCGCTGACAGTGGCGCGGTATTCGTAGAGCTGGGAGATGTACATCAGGCAGCCCACCTTGATAGCCGGATTGAACATCAGCCCGGTACCGAACCGCTTACCTATGTGCTGCTGGCACACCTCCAGCGCGGCGGCGATGTACGCCTGAATTAGTGGGTCTTCATAGTCATCATCAATACGGCAGTGAAGCTTTGCCTCTTCGAGCGTTATTAATTCAGCCATTGATCAGACCTCCTCTTTCCCGGTGCCACTGCTGACTTTGACTTCCTGTTTCCATGCCTGGCTGAACTCATCACCACCCTCACGCGGCGGCATACCTTCGCGCTCGCGGGCTTCGTTCGGGCTCATAATCCCGTTCTTGATACCCCGCTCGTAGGTTGCATAACGATCTGTAGGCGTCGCCCGGAGAAGGTCGGCAGAATCAAACTCCACCTGGTACCGGATGCCCGGCACCGGAGAGGCCACCAGCAGCGCGGCTTTGATCTGCTGCTCAAAGTTCGTCAGCCACGGGCGCATGGTCATGGTGAGAAAGGCGCGGCTCGCCTCGCTGAAGTTGCTGTAGGTGCTGTTGCTGTATTCCTGGAGGAAGATCGGCGACACGTTGAACATGCGGGCAATATCCTCGATAGTGAACCGGCGGGAGGCCAGCCACTCGGCATCCTGATTGCTCATGCCCAGCTGCTCATACTCCATGCCACCTTCAAGGATCGGCGTTTTACCTGCGTTTCGTGCGCCCTTATAGCGCTCCAGTGCTTCGAGTGCCTGCTTGCCTTTTACGCTGTCCAGCCACTCTTTGGCTTTTACAATGCCTGAAGCCATCATGCCGTCTTTCATGATACTGGCACCGTGGCGCTGCTGGGCCAGTCCGAGCCCCAGCGTTTCCCGGCAGATGGTGATTGGCGATCGCCCCAGAAAACCATCGTCAGTGGCATAGCGCAGGTGGAGGATCTCTTCCTGCAGGTAGGTGCGCACAGCGCCGGTAAACGGTTCGGTGATGGTGTAGCGGTAACGGTGCTCAGCGATGCGCTCAGGAACAACTGAGCCAGGCGCATAGGGGTGCAGGGATTTGGGCTGCCCGTCCCTTCCCCACTCGATCACGGCGTAGGCGTTGCCGTTCAGCAGGCAGTGGCGCAGCATGGTGCGCTTGAACTGGTAGGCCGTCTGGCAATCGTTAGGGCGCTCGTTAAGCAGATAATCGACAGGGTGATCACTCAGCCACTCCCGCGCCTCCTGCCCGTTGGTGTTACGCACGCGGTACAGATAGCAGGGCATGGTTGCCACCGCTTCACTGATAACTGACACGGCATTCATTACCGCCGGCAGGGACTCCGCTGTACCGGCGGAGACATACTCACCCGATCCGGTATTAGGAATCCCTGCCATCGCCAGAAACTGGTCAATGGTCATGCTGCGCTGCTCTTCTTTCCTGCGAAAAGGCCACATATCACAACCCCGCCAGCACGGCCCAGCGGTGACGGTTATCACCGGCGCGGCGCAGTTCAGGATGCTGGGTGAACAACGAGCGCTGCGCCACCTCAACAGCCGATTCCGGGTAAGCAGGCATCGAGGTGACGGTGATCTCCCGCAGCTCAGCGGCGGTTACGGTACGCAGGTAAGGAGACTGGCCGATATCCCAGGACTCTTTAAGCGCGCGGAAACCAAAGCTCATCCCGCTGAGATCGCCCCGCTCCACCAGCGTAAGCACGTCGCGGCCCAGCTGCGTATCCGGCGGCGTCAGCTCAAAGCGCAGCCCGGTATCATCCTCGGCCAGCACCAGCGTGCCGGATTTGGTACGCCCCAGCAGCTGGGTATAGTTATGCTCATACAGCGCCCGCACGTCGCTGCCGGAGGCCAGGCTCTCACTGAATGCGCCAGGCGCGAACTGCTCTGTAAACTCATCCCAGATCACTTCTGACAGGCTGTTCCAGCGCACGGCATAACCCACCAGCTTTTTATTGCTTGCGGTCAGCCCGGAGGTGCGGATCTCAAAATCTACGGTTTTCATTGTCGGACTCCATCAGACTGAAAAGGGGCCGAAGCCCCATCCGTTACTCGCCGCCGATTTCCAGCACTTTGATGGCGCGGGAATCTACCACGCCGCCGCCCAGGTATTTATCGGTATGCACCTTGTAGAAGCCCGGCTCGGTGATGTTGTCCGGACGGGTGCGCACGCCGGTGGTGTGATCCACAACGTAGTAACCGCGCTTGAAGTCACCCACCGCCAGCACCGGCTCACCTGTTGTCGCGTCAGGGATGTTTTCGAGGTAGTAAACCGGACGGCCCAGCAGCGTATCCGGAGAGCCAGCGGTCAGGCGATCGCGCCAGATATAATCCCCGTTTCCGTTCTTGAGCTTCTGCAGCGCGGCGGCGGAACCGGAGTTCATCACCCACACGGCATTTTTGCGGTACTTCGATTTGAGCTTAAAGAGCAGGTCGATCAGTTCATCGGCGGTCGGGGCTGCACCAGCGGTCTCCATCTTCTCCAGCGTGCCGAACGGGCGGGTCTTGTCGCCGGTGGCCGCACGCGGATAGTCGAGGAAGCCGCGGGCTTTTTTGTTGCCGTCGCCCTCCAGCAGATCGGTTTCTTCCGTCTCGCTGAAAGTGTCGCTGATCTCAGAGGAGAGCCAGCCCAGAATATCCACGTCGCTGAAGTCGAGGATCTCCTGGGTGGTTTTTGGATAGGCATAGATGGGGTAGAGCTTGATGCTCACCTCTTCCAGCTTCGGCGTGCTGGTTTCGGTGCGGGGCTGACCTTCTTCACCGTGTTTAACGGTAGCGCCGCCCACGGACACCAGCTTTTTATACTCGTTGCTAGAGATGGTTTTAACAGTGGAGATCTGGCGCATCACTGACTCGTCGGCCAGCTGGCGCATGATCTCTTTATCCAGCTCAGGGATAACGGTATAGCCGCCATCGGCACCGGTTGCCGTGGTCAGGGCGCGTGTTTCGCCGGTGAGGATGTAGTGACGCAGCTCGGCGTTGGTGACGCCTTTTCCTTCGACCTTAGCGCCGGGAAGGTGACGCTCTTCATCAGAGACTGCCTCAAGGCGGGAGATTTCAACATCGAGGGCATCGGCACGGCCGCGCAGTTCGTCGAACTGTTTGCCTTCTTCGTCGTTCAGGCTGCGCTTCTCGCCGTCAGCTTTATCCAGCAGCGCACGCATCTGGGTTTTGAGGGTGGTCTTTTCCTGGCGGAGTTCGAGCAATTTTTTCATGGGTGGTTTCCGTAACAATGAACGTTGAGACGTGAAACCAGCGCGGAAGGGGTAAGGCCGTTTAACCTTTTTCTGATTCCCTCAGGCTGTACTCGCTACAGCTTGATTAAACGGCCGGGTGGCGGCTCACGTCTGAGTACCACTCTTTAAGATATACATAAAAATCAAGGAGTAAACAGCCGCTTATCAATCTGAACGACAATGAAAATAGACGAACAAATAATTTACAAAGCGCTCAATTTATTAGATTATTTGATAGACACCGCGCCTCGTTAGAGGGAACTAGAAAGGTAAATCAATGCTAACTGCAAAATTGAAGTTTTTTGATATAAATAAGCTGGGATATTATAAGTATGGTTCTAAGGAACCAGATCTAAGTGATACAACTGACACGTTACAAAAGTTAAAGAAGTGGGCTACTGATGGTAGAGAGTTTATAAACACTCTCACTTACGCCGCTGATAAAGATGAAGATATTCGCAATACCTACTTTTGTGGCTTAGCGACGGAAACACAGCATGGAGACCATTTATTAACTTTATGGGCTGAAGTACCGAATGATAGCGGGGTCATATATGGAATGCCTCCTTTAGCAAAACCAGGTAAAGTTGATATGTTAACCACTGGTTTTGATGATGATAAAACAATACCGGGCTTTCCGTGTTATTTTTGGTTCATTCCAGAGGAAAACGCTTTTGCTTCTGTAAAATTTGACCATTCGCTGCAAGGCAAAAGCAATCTTGATAATTACCTCAACGGATACTTAGCAAATAAATCTCCATATAGAGTACTCGATAAGCATGAGAAAGTTATTGGTTTCTCTATCGATGGAAAAAATAACCCTAATGCAGCAAAGTTGAATCCTAAATTCTATGCGGTAGGCATGAAATATGACGAAATCCAAGCTGAACTTCTCAATAATATCCATCGAATAACTAGAATCTTGAAAAGGGAAAAAATTACTTACCTAGCGCCTGATGATAGGACAGTAATTGAGCGTGTTTTTTCAGGGTTGCTGAGTAATACTCCCGCAAGCACTCAGGAAAGAACTATTTTTCATGAAATGGAATTTAAACCTACTGAAACGCAACTTAAGACCATAATCGCAAGTTACAATGCCCTTAATAGTACCTCACCCATCAGAAACGTGGGTTTTAAATATAGTGATGGCAAGTCAATTTGGCTTAGCGGCGCAAATGTCACCTTTGAAACTGAGCTAAATGTCAGACGTAGGGATAACCATATTATAGCTCCTGATCGATTACTATCTGCTATAATGAAACGCAGGAACGAGTTTTTAGAAAAAATGAGAACACCACCAACAGGGGGGTAAAATGGTAAAATATATAATTTACCTTTTCGTAGCCGCGCTACTTACCTTTGCTTTCAAAAGCAGGATAACAGCGCTCAGCTATAATGATTATAAAGATACGCTAGGAGCCTTGCTTAATATATCATCAATTATATTCGCTATAATCGGTGCCTGGATTGCTATTGTTTACCCTAGAGCCATGGCTCGCATTATAAATAAACAGAGCTCAGCACAGGGCAACCAAAGCGAAAATAAAGAATCTCATAAAGATGCTAACTACTTGAGCGAACTAGTTGAAATAGTAATGGTATCAGCCATTGTATTAATGGCAGTCTTGTTAATTCAATTCTTTGCCCCTATATTAAAAGGGCTGATTAGCAATCCATACCTTCCATATGTTAAATATATGAATTTTTCTTGCGTTAGCTTTTTAACGATCGCACAATTCACAGCGATATTTAGAGTGATACTCGTTAACTATTTCTTCTTAAATGAGTTAAGAAAAAAGAACGTCAATGATAGAATTGACGAGTTGCATCGCTAGCTTAAAGAAAAGGCCTGGATTATACCAGGCCTTCTATTATTTTTCTCTCATCCATTTTGGAGGCCTAGGCATTTTGTCCCGATATGTTTGCAAGTGCTCAATCAGCACATCAAGCTGCTCCCGGTTAGTGGCCAGAATCTCATCAGATAAGGTGCTACGCACAAAATCGTGATGGTCAATCCAGAATAACGCACCGTTGGCCAATGCCTGCCGATACTCAGCAGTAGGCATGACGCTCATGTCATGAAGGCCATATAGGTCATAATGCTCTTTAATTTCTTGAATACTCATTGGCATAAATACTCCTTAGCTGTCACACTTGCCACACTTAGCGCCTCACTTCGAGACTGCCACACTTACTGCCACACTTTATTTCTATTAAAACCCACCAAAGCCAGTAATGGCGGGGTTTTCATGGGGGTGTCACACTTAGCTCGTGTATACAGAGACAAAGTGTGGCATTTGGCTAAACAACATACTAAATGCCACACCTGCCACACTTAATGCCACACTTAGTCAACTGTCATCGGAAAGATTCTGTCCCCTTCGATCCTGAGCAGACCCTCTCCCTCCAGTTTTTCCAGCCATCGGGAAAATAACTTTCTTACCTTGTCCGTACCAAGTGTTGCCCTCAAATCATCTTTAACGATAGCAATGGTGCATGGATCCCCTTGAGCCGTCCTGCTCCTTACGGCCTGCCATAGGGCCTGATGGTTCTCGGTCAGGCGTGACACGTTCGCCAGCTCAGGCTCTACCTCTTTTGGCTCCCTTGGTACATCCCTGACGATCAAGGAGCAAACCGGTTCGTCATCCTCATCTCTGTAAAGCTCGGTAGTCTGCAGGTCATAGGCCCGGCGCTCAGGCTCCTCCGCATCCTTCATCTTTGTGCATGACAGGATCAGCGCGCCACCTTCCCCCTCTCGCTTCACATTAAACTCAGCATCCAGGGCGGCCCGAAAAGAGCTGGAGCCGCGCGCGCCTTTAGCCTCATCCTTGCCGGAGTGATGCACCACCAGCACAGTAGCGCCAGTCTTCTGCTTGATTACGTCGCAGCCCTCAATAAACGCGCCCATATCGCGGGCATCGTTCTCGTCATTTCCACCAAAGCAGCGTGCTAGCGTATCGATGACAACCATACGAACGGGAAGCCCGCACTCGGCCTCAACCTGCCGGGCCGCCAGCAGCACTTCGTTGACCTCTGACGATCGCACCGGGAACACCGGGCGATTCACAAGGTAAAGGTTATCCGCCTGCTGGCCGTGCATCATCTCCCAGGCTTTGACGCGCCGGGGAACGCCCACGCCACCCTCGCCCACTACGTACAGCACAGCACCGGGCGCTACTTTCTTTCCAGCCCACACCATGCCAGTGGCGATATGGCAGGCCCACGACACGGCAAGGAAGCTCTTGTAGGAGCCGCTGGGGCCGTAGATGCTGCATAGCGACTGCGCCGGGAGGAAGTGCTTAATCACAAAGTCCTGCCGGGCGTCGAACCCCTCGGAGCCGCGTGAAAGAGGTAGCCGGGTGCGCCGGGGCTGTATGTCCTCAGCCGGAAAAACACGCTGTACACGCTGCGCATCGGTCAGCCAGGCCTTAAGCTCATCCTCGCCGATCTCTTCCACCAGGACTGCACGGCGGAGCGTATTCACTTCTCCGGCGTCGCTGCCCAGATAACCTGCCTCGCACAACTCCTCATACGTCATGCTGTGGAGCTGGGTTAATTTAGCCACCAGCTTACCGTAGCGGGTGGTCGGGTCCTTGTGCTGGTGGATTGCCTTATCCAGATCGCTGCGGGTATATGGGCGGCCATGCGCCCAGAGGTAAGAGCAGGCAAAAAGCGCATCAGAGGCAGTTTCTACTGCCGTCAGCTGTACGGTCATTGCGGAATACCTCCGCTCATCTGGAATTTACCCAGCAATGGATGGAACCAGTACGCCGATCCGTATTTGCGTTTCGCACTGCGCAGCACCAGGCGGGCCGCCTCCCTGAATTTCTCATCCGGTGCGACGAAACCGCCAGACTTCATCTTGACCAGCATCACTCCTGTATTATTCGCCAGCTCCTCAGCCTTTTTGGTAGAGATGCCGTACTCCGCTGCCAGCGTGGCCACCGGCGTCATGCCCGGGGGGATCTCCCCACCCTGGCAATCGGTCAGGGAGCGCACCTTCTCCTCCAGCTCCAGAACGCGTTGCACCAGCAGCTCAACACGCTTATCCAGTTCGTTGAATTTGACGTTGCTGATCATTTGCTGGCTCCCTTTTTGTCCTGGCTCATGGCGTACTCTGCATTGGACTCTGCGGTGCCGATTGCTACCTGAAAATTACCAAGGCAGCGCAGCAGCAGCCCGATGTTGAACATGTCAGAGCGCATGGACTCGGGATCAAACTCCTCGTTTTGCGCGGCGTTGTACATGAGATCGCCAATGGCGGCCATGCCCAGCGCGATGGTGTCCCCGGCTTCGCTGGCAACGCTGTAGATCTTTTTCGCATCCTCGGCGGAAATGTTGTTATGCGCGTCAATCAGCAGTTGAAGGCTATGCATGCTCATGGTGCACCTCCCGAACCGGCAGGCGGCCAGCGAATACCATCACGCAGCCGTCAGGGGATTGCTCCCGGGCTTCACGTTCTGTGCTGGCAGGAATGTGAACGACGTTGCACCCGACGGAGCTGAGGGCAAGAAAACGCCATGTAAATTTAGGATGATCTTGGGTATGCTGTAGCTCAGCCATGATCGTTACCTCACTTAACGGTTTGTGGTCAGAGGCCCGGTTAGTGCTCCAACACTGCCGGGCTTCGCTGTTTTTACACTTAAGCAAAATCAAAGTGTCCGACACATAGTATTTATAGGTGTCCGACACGTCAAGTATTGCCATAGCCTTTTTTTCGTATATTATTGTCGGACACCTAATTACAAGGACTTGAGTAATGGCAACCAAATCCATTAATGCGAAATCAAAAAGATTTGACGTTCGTGTCCCACACCAGGTAGCCGAATCTGTAGAGTTATTGAAAAGCGACGGTGAAAGCACAGGACAGTTTGTAGTTACTGCCCTGGAAAATGAGATCAAACGCCGCCAGCGCAAGCTCGCTAAAGAAGAGCCAAGAGGCTGAGCTGACTCGAAAACAGAGTGACTTTGAGCCACGTTGTGGACCAATCTCATTGGCTCGCAGAAGCGTAAGAAGTCTAAAGGGCAAGATAAGTGCCTTTTAAAAATCAATCTCCCGAGATTTGGGGAGATCTCCCGAAGGGTATGCGGCGCTGCCGTACACCTCCGCCATTGGCGGAAGTTACCCAGCGCGTTATCTAGGGGGTGTGCGCCGTTGGCGCAGTTACTCGCTCCTGAAATGTCAGGTGATTGATTTTTAAGCGCGCCGTTGGCGCAGTTACCCGTTCCTGAGATCTCAGGAGCCAAAGGGCAAAATTGCCCTCTGCTTAGGCTTTGACCATCAGCGCCCGGCCTGGTATGCTGAACCTGTTTCGTTTCTTCGCACTGGCGGCCCTGCATGGCCGCCTTTGTTTTATGTGCCATACCGTCCCCTTAAGCTGCTTTGCAGCGGCTCTGCTGCCAGGCAGTGACCTCAGATAGAAGCCAGCCCACTGCGCGGCCTCCCAACTTGCGCCGGGCGGGGAACTCACCCTCTTTCTCCATCATGTAGCGGGTAGTGCGGCAGATGCCGGTTAGCTGACGGCACTCAGTTTCACGGATAACGCGATCAGCTACAGCTATGGGTGATTGAAATAGCTTGTTCATAAAAAAACGCCCTCGTTCGTTAAAGTTCGAGGGCATTTTTATTCATTGGAATATACTTAACATCGGTGAGAACTTAGCCAAAAAGCTATAAATATTATTTCCCTACCTCAATTCCTTGAGAAATTTCACGCCTTAATTTTTCTAAATACTCAGAGCGCATGAGGTTTTCTACAAACTTCTTAATGGTTTGGGCTATCGCAAATCCATCCTTCTCACCGTCAGGGAAAAGTGCAACAGCTAACACCCCTTGAGGAATAGATAAGTTTTTTGCATTGGCCCAGCAGATCAGATCCACATAAGGCAGGACCCTATATTCGATTACCTTTCTTTTTACAACCGACCAAGAGTTGTTGATTTCATGTTTGTTTTCTTTAATGTTTAATTCTTCCCTCCAGATTGGAAGGAGTGTCTTAAGGTCATCAATTAAAATGTCGTCAGGCATATCTAAGTCTAGTCTCAGATATAATGGGCTGTTGGTAATCATATTAATAGAGTCTGTTAAGCGTGCCATCAAAAGGCCTTGGGACTCATCGCCACCCGAGATTATTTGTTTACCTTCTTCATCACCTATAACTAATGGCTTACCTTTCCTTTCTCCGTGCAAATCGTTCTCAGAGGCCAGACACATGACTTCGTATCTTGTAAGCCCGCCCATTGCATAGCCGTGACTTAACCTGCGAGACGTATCAATGTTTTTTTGATACTTGTCATGAAATTTTTTACCTCCATTGAATGCATAATATTCATCTGGCATTTCAATTTCATTTTTTATAAAAGGATCGGAGTAATCGTACCTTTGAGACATGTCACAGCCATGCTCTAAAAAATAAGTAGCAAGCTCAGAACTCCATTCTTTACCCCATCCTTCAAATTCAACGGCATTTGCTCTCATTTTTAATTGTCTAAACACATCCTCATCTGACATCGTAGAGAGGCCATTGTATTTTGATAAATCAAATTCTTTAGGCAAATCCCGTTTACTACTTATTCTTTTACTCATTTTGCCACCTTCAAAATAGAAACGTTTGGATATTCAGTGCAGATAATTTCAAGTCGCTCTATCCACTTATTCAGAGCATCCAGCTTTTCCGGTAGGTACTGGCTACGGTTATATACGGCCATCACTCCGCCGAGCGTATGCCCCAGCAGCTGCTCTACAACGTGCGGCGCGATCCCCATGTTGTTCAGCGTGGTAGAGAACGTCCGGCGGAGATCGTGAAGCGTCCACGGCTCAGAATGCCCCAAGCGCTTATAGATACCTCTTCCCCACTGGCTCACCGCCTCTGACTTCTTCATTTCGCCCAGCAGCAGGCCGGTATCACGATTTCTGGTGACAAGCGCCTTCACGTATGGCCGGATAGCAGCTGGCACAGGGCGAACGATTTTCACACCCCCTTTGCTATGCTCACGCGGTACTGTCCAGACCCATTCGTTTAAGTCCCACTCGCCGGGCCGGGAGAGCCTCAGCTCCTTCGTTCGGCAACCAAACACCACCAGCAGACGCAGCATAGCGGCATAGTAGGGTTTGAATTTAAGCCCGCTACTTTCCCGCCAGATATCAGCCAGCTCTTGGCTGGTATGCTCCCTGTCGCGCTTCTCCTGCTTTTTACCCACATCATCGATCGCCAGATCGTCAAGAGCATTGCTAACCGCGTATCGATGCACACGGCAAAATTTCAGGGCCTGCTTACACATCTGCAGAAGGTAGCCGGCAGCAACTGGCGCATCTTTCCTTACCCGGCTGAAACACTCCAGCCAGTGACGCGTTTCGCACATAGAGAGCGGGTAATCACCAATGTAAGGGTAGATATGCTTCTGCAGCTGCTCGGTGTGTTTATGCACGTTGGCGCGCTTATGGGTGGCGTATTCAGCGATCCAGTATTCCATCGCATCTTTAACGGTCACCGGCTTCAGGGTTGCCTGGGTTGAAATGCTCAGCTGATGCTTTGGGTTCTTCCCTTCGGCCAGCCAGGCGCGGCACTGCTCCCGCTTATCCCTGGCAGATTTGAGGGAGAGATCAGGATAGTTACCCAGCTTGATGCGTTGGGGCGCTGTCGAACGGCCGCCTACACGGAAGGTAAAGTACCAGGTCATGATCCCGGCCTTTGATACCTTTACGCTCAGCCCGTCACCATCAGCGTAAAAGTTTTCGCCGGGGCTTTCTCTGCCCAGCATTTTACGCAGTGAGGCATCACTTAATTTATTCGTTCCACCAGCCATAAAAACCTCAGTTCATACTTGGCACTGACTACACCACTGACTACACATTCTAATTTTACTCTATGAACTGAGACGAACAAAGATAAACCAAACAAAGATGATAGCTGTTTAATATCAATTCGTTATATGAACATCATTAAACAGAGACGAACCGTAAAAAACGTAGATTCTGAAAATACGGCATGAACTGATACTAATCAGTTAAGTGTTTGTTTAAAAAGGCGCTACTCGGCATGGGGAAGCGCCTTTTTTGTTGCTGGTCTACCTGTTTTTTTTATCTGTACGAATTAACCTCTATTCCTCCTCAAAAACAGGGGTTTAAATCCCTTCCTCCGCTCTGAATTGGGTGCTAATGTCACTGCCCTTTATGCCCACGGGCATGAAGTTATAGCGATCAATAACCGTTATTGTGAATGAGTTGGTGGCATCATGCAGGTTAGCCAGTACGACCAGATCCTCGTCGTCATTTCTTTTATCGTTGCCATCATGGCAGCCTACACCGCCCTGAATATGGCAGGCCGGGTTTCGACCAATCCTGGCAAGGCCGGCTGGCTCTGGCTGGCCGGCGGCGGTCTTGCGCTGGGTATCGGCATCTGGGCCATGCATTTTATCGGCATGCTGGCAATGGAGCTGACCATGAGCATGAGCTACGATCGGCTGCTCACCGGCCTGTCGATGCTGATTGCCGTCGGCTCGTCCCTGTTTGCCCTATGGCTGGTCAGCACACCTCAGCTGCGCCTGCGCCGCCTGCTGCCCGGCTCGCTGGTGATGGGCGGCGGCATTGCCGGTATGCACTACACCGGTATGGCGGCGTTAGAGGTATCACCGCCTATCGTGTGGGATATGCGCTGGGTGGCGCTCTCGCTGCTGATTGCCCTGGGTGCGTCGCTGGCTGCGCTGTGGCTCACCTTCCGCCTGCGCCACGAGGCTGCGTTGGTGGCACAAATGCGCGCGGGAGCGGCTGTTCTGATGGGCATTGCCATTGCGGGTATGCACTATACCGGCATGATGGCAGCTCAGTTTCCGATGCAGCACTCGGTCATGCATCATGGCGTAGACGGTAACTGGCTGGCGCTGCTGGTCAGCGTGGTGGCGCTCTCAATTCTGGGCATTACTCTGGTGGTCTCTATGCTGGATGCCCGTCTGCAGGCGCGCACCTCGCTGCTGGCGTCGTCGCTGGCGGAAGCCAACCGCGAGCTGGCCCAGCTGGCGCTGCACGATCCCCTCACCCGCCTACCTAACCGCGTACTGCTGGAAGATCGGCTCGATCAGGCGATCAATAAAGCCCGTCGTGAAGGCTCGTTTTTTGCCCTGATGTTTATGGATCTCGATGGGTTTAAAACCGTCAACGACGCCTACGGCCATGACGTTGGCGATCGGCTGCTGATCGCCGTGACCGAGCGCCTGCTCCAGCCGCTGAAGGGCCAGTATACGCTGGCACGCATCGGCGGTGACGAGTTTGTCCTGCTGGCGGAGGTTAACGCCCCGGATGAGGCAGCTACCCTGGCGGATGCGCTGGTACGCACCATCGACCAGCCCTTTACCCTCGACCGCTACGATCTGGTGGTGACGCTTAGCGTCGGCATTGCCCTCTACCCTCACGACGGCAAGAACGAACGCGAGCTGATGTTTAATGCCGATGCAGCGATGTATCACACCAAACATATGGGGCGTAACGGCTATCACTTCTTCCAGCCTTCGATGAATACGTTAGCGCAGACCCAGCTCCTGCTGATGAGCGATCTGTGGTTAGCGCTTGAGCGCAACGAGCTACGCCTTTTTTATCAGCCCAAGTTTCAGGCCCCCGCCGGGCCAATCGTCGGCTTTGAAGCACTGCTGCGCTGGCAGCACGGCGTTCACGGCCTGCTGACGCCGGACCGGTTTTTGCCGCTGGCAGAAAAAACGGGCCTGATTATTCCCATTGGCAACTGGGTGATTGACGAGGCCTGCCGCCAGCTGAGCGAGTGGCGTCAGCAGGGGCATACGCACTGGACGGTGGCCGTTAACCTCTCGACCCTGCAGTTTGAGCAGACGGAGCTGGTCGATCATGTGATGGCGTGTCTGGCGCGGTATCAGGTTCCGCCCGAGAGCCTGATCCTTGAAGTGACCGAAACCACCGCCATGACTCACCCGGATGAGAGCGTGCGCGTCTTGACCCGCCTCACCGACGCCGGAGTTAAGGCCTCAATTGATGATTTTGGTACCGGCTACTCCAGCCTGCTCTATCTGAAACGTCTGCCAGCCTGCGAGCTGAAGATTGATCGGGCGTTTGTTAAGGAGTTAAGCCGTGAAGGTGACGATGCCACTATCGTTTCCGCTATCGTGGCGTTGGCCAAGACGCTGAACCTTAAAGTGGTGGCGGAAGGCGTGGAGACGCAGGCCCAGCAGGCGTTTCTGACCGAGCTGGGCTGCAATACGCTGCAGGGCTATCTGCTGGGTAAACCTATCTCGGCCCAGGAGGCAACCCAGCTGGGGACCGAGACGAGATAAGAGTAACGCCGGGTGGCGCTCTGCTTACCCGGCCTACGACTCACTACGAACGACCTATTTCGCTTCGGTTCTTTTCGTGAAGAACTGCCGTACCACGACAAAGAACACCGGTACGAAGAAGATCGCCAGCAGCGTCGCGGAGAGCATGCCGCCCAGTACCCCGGTTCCCACCGCGTTTTGTGCGCCGCTGCCTGCGCCAGAGCTGATCACCAGCGGCATAACGCCGAGGATAAAGGCCAGAGAGGTCATCAGGATCGGACGCAGGCGCATGCGAACCGCCTCAAGCGTCGCATCCACCAGCCCTTTGCCCTCTTTATCCATCAGATCTTTGGCAAACTCAACGATCAGAATGGCATTCTTTGCCGATAGCCCGATGGTCGTTAACAGGCCAACCTGGAAGTAGACGTCGTTGTTCATTCCCCGCGCAAAGGCCGCCAGCAGTGCGCCTATCACCCCTAAAGGCACCACCAGCATAACCGAGAACGGAATCGACCAGCTCTCATACAGCGCCGCCAGGCAGAGGAAGACCACGATCAGCGAAATAGCGTACAGCGCCGGTGCCTGATTACCGGAGAGGCGCTCCTGGTAAGACATTCCCGTCCAGTCATAGCCGATACCGGATGGCAGCCCCGAGGCCAGCTTCTCCATGAGCTGCATCGCATCGCCAGTACTCTTACCCGGTGCGGCCTCGCCCAGGAGCTCCATCGATGGCAGGCCGTTATAGCGCTCCAGACGCGGCGAGCCATAGACCCAGTGCGAGGTAGTAAAGGCCGAGAATGGCGTCATCTCGCCGTTGCTGCTGCGAACGTAGAGATTATTTACGTCCGTAGGCAGCATGCGGTATTGGGCGTCCGCCTGCACGTAAACTTTTTTTACCCGCCCATGATCGATAAAGTCATTTACATAGGTGCCACCCAGGGCGGTAGAGATGGTTTGGTTAATCTCCGAGAGATCGATCCCCAGCGCCTGGGCCTTTTCGATATCCACCTCCAGCTTAAACTGCGGGGTATCCTCAAGGCCGTTGGGCCGCACGCGCACGACCTGGTCCGGATACTTCTGTACCTCTGCCAGCAGCTTATTGCGTGCGCTGGTCAGCGCCTCATGCCCGAGGTTACCCTGGTCAATGAGCTCAAAGTCAAAGCCCGTCGCCGTGCCCAACTCGATAATCGCCGGGAGGTTAAACGGAAAGACCAGACCGTCGCTGATTTTGCTGAAGGCTTTGGTGGCACGCTCTACGATACCGCCGACGCCGTTCTCTTTACCGGGGCGTTGCTCCCATGGCTTAAGGCTGATAAAGGCCATCCCGGAGTTCTGCCCCTGACCACTGAAGCTGTAGCCATTGACGGTCAGGACGGAGTCAACGTTCGCCTTCTCACTGTTAAGGTAGTAATCAGTGACCTTATCCAACACCTTCTGCGTACGTGCCTGGGTTGCCCCGGCAGGCAGCTGCACCATGGTCATAAAGACGCCCTGATCTTCATCAGGCAGAAATGAGGTGGGCAGGCGTAAAAACAGCACCGCCATGCCACCGACAATCAGCACATAGATCAGCAGGTAGCGTCCTGTGCCCTTGATGATTCGGGCGACGCTTTCCGTGTAGTGATGCGTGCTACGATCGAACAGGCGGTTAAACCAGCCAAAAAAGCCTTTTTTCTCGCCGTGCGTATCGGGATCCACCGGCTTTAACAGCGTGGCGCAGAGGGCCGGGGTAAGGATAAGCGCCACCAGCACCGATAGCGCCATCGCCGAGACAATGGTAATCGAGAACTGACGATAGATCGCACCGGTAGAGCCGCCAAAGAAGGCCATTGGGATAAAGACCGCCGAGAGCACCATGGCGATCCCCACTAGCGCGCCCTGGATCTGCGACATCGACCTCTCCGTCGCCTCTTTCGGCGGGAGATGATCCTCCGCCATCACACGCTCGACGTTTTCTACCACCACGATGGCATCGTCCACCAGCAGGCCTATCGCCAGCACCATACCGAACATGGTGAGCGTATTGATGGAGTAGCCAAACGCCGAGAGGATCGCAAAGGTCCCGAGCAGAACAACCGGCACGGCGATGGTGGGGATCAGCGTGGCGCGAATATTCTGCAGGAACAGGTACATCACCAGGAAGACCAGGATAATGGCCTCAAACAGGGTTTTCACTACCTCATGGATAGAGATCTTCACAAAGGGCGTGGTGTCATAGGGGTAAACCACTTTCATACCCTGAGGAAAGAACGGCTGCAGCTCGTTGAGCTTGGCTTTGATGGCGGTAGCGGTATCCAGCGCATTGGCGCCGGTTGCCAGCTTGATGCCGATCGCCGCCGCATCCTGACCGTTAATTTTTGTGACCGTGTTGTAGTTCTCTCCCCCCAGTTCAATGCGCGCCACGTCTTTCAGCCGCACCTGCGAGCCATCGCCATTGACCCTCAGCGTGATGTTGCCAAACTCCTCCGGATCCTTCAGTCGGGTTTGGGCAATGATTGACGCATTGAGCTGCTGGTTAGGGATTGATGGCGTACCACCGAGCTGGCCAGCGGCAATCTGATCGTTTTGCACCTTGATCTGATTAACCACGTCCACCGGCGTCAGACTGTATTTATTGAGCAGATCGGCGTTTAGCCAGATACGCATGGCATACTGGGCACCGAACAGCTGTACGTCGCCGACGCCGTTAGTACGGCTAATGGCATCTTTAACGTTAGAGGCCACGTAATCGGAGATATCGTCCTGATTGAGGCTCTTGTTCTCAGAGGTGAAGCCCACCACCATTAAAAAGCTGCTGCTGGATTTTTCAACGCTGATCCCCTGCTGCTGAACCTCCTGCGGCAGCAGCGGCATCGCCAGCTGCAGTTTGTTCTGCACCTGAACCTGAGCAATGTCCGGATCCGTACCTGATTTGAAAGTAAGCGTAACCGTGACGCTTCCCGCCGAGTCGCTGGTGGATGACATATACATCAGGTTATCGATGCCGTTCATGTTCTGCTCAATAACCTGCGTGACGGTATCCTGCACCGTTTGGGCATCCGCTCCCGGATAGGTAGCGCTAATGGCGATCGCCGGCGGCGCTATGGTCGGGTATTGCGCGACGGGCAGCTGTAAGATTGCCAGCGCCCCGGCAATCATCAAAATAATTGCCAGCACCCACGCAAAAATCGGACGATCGATAAAAAACTTAGCCATCTTTTGCTCTCATTGGGTTTATACAATTAACGCGCAGCGGCGGTTTGGCTTGCCGTACTCGGGGCGATAGTCACCGTTGCCCCAGGACGAACCCGCTGCAATCCACTGACGATGACTTTTTCACCCTCTTTCAGACCGTCCGTAATGAGCCACTTATCGCCAATGGCCTGCGACGCAATGACGTTGCGTGATTCAACCTGATTTTTAGCGTTGACCAGCAGCACGGTGGCATCGCCGCGGGCGTTGCGGGTAACGCCCTGCTGCGGCACAAGAATGGCCGTGGGCTGCACGCCCTCGTCGATGCGCGCCCGGACGAACATACCCGGCAGCAGAGTGTGTTGCGGATTAGGGAATACCGCGCGGATGGTAATAGACCCCGTACTTTCATCGACGGTGACGTCTGAGAACTCCAGGGTACCTTTTAGCGGATAGCGCTGGCCGTTTTCGGTTAACAGCTCAACGTCTGTTTTACCGCTGTTTTTTTGCAGATTGCCCTGCTCGACGGCCTGCTTCAGGCGCATAAAGTCATTGCTCGACTGGGTCACGTCGACATAGACGGGATCCAGCTGCTGTACGGTTGCCAGCGCGGTGCTCTGGCCATTGGTCACCAACGCCCCTTCGGTTACCGTTGATTTGCCAATGCGGCCATTAATCGGCGAACGAACCTGGGTATAGGCGAGGTTAATTCTTGCCGTTTCGACGGCGGCTTTTGCGGCCTGTACCGCGGCATCAGCCTGCTGGGCATCGGCAATAGCCGTGTCATACTCTTGTTGGCTGATGTATTGCGTGCCGACGAGCGGCAGGTAGCGCTTAACGGTAAGGTGGGCAATTTTTGCCGCTGCCTGGGCCTTTGCCAGCTCGCCCTGAGCGCTGGCATAGTCCGCCTGATAGGTCGCAGGATCGATCTGGTACAGCGACTGGCCTGCGGTAATATCCGCACCCTCCACAAAATTACGCCGTAAAATAATACCGCTCACCTGAGGCCGCACTTCAGCAATACGAAACGCTTCGGTTCTGCCGGGGAGTTCCGTGGTGACTGCCAGCGGGGCAGCGTTTACCTGATAAACACTGACCTCTGGCGCAGCAGTTTTTTTCGCGCCGTCGCCGTTATCATTACAGCCACTGAGTAGACCTGCCGACATTAATACTAATGACGACAGGCGGAAATATTCACCAAATTTATTCATTGCAGTTCCTCAAAAACACAACGCACGGCGCTAACCGCAAAATCCACGATAAAAAATAATTCATATCAATAAATGAAATTATTTAATCAGCCCGATGAATAATTAATGGCTCATCGGAAAGAGAAAGAGTTATTGCTGCTGTACACTCGCGGGGCTCGTTCGTGTTAAACGCCGACAGACAACGACAAAAAATACCGGCACAAAGAATATTGCCAGCAGCGTTGCCGCAATCATTCCACCCATTACGCCCGTACCGACCGCATTTTGCGCCCCGCTGCCTGCACCGGTACTAAGCACTAGCGGCATAACGCCTAAAATAAAGGCCAGGGAGGTCATCAGAATGGGACGCAGGCGCATTCTGACCGCTTCCAGCGTGGCTTCAATAAGGCTTTTGTGTTCTTTATCCATCAGGTCCTTGGCAAACTCGACGATCAGAATGGCATTTTTTGCCGATAGCCCAATGGTGGTGAGCAAGCCTACCTGGAAATAGACGTCGTTACTCAGACCGCGCAGGCTCGCCGCCAGCAGCGCCCCCACGACGCCCAGCGGCACAACCAACATGACCGAGAAGGGAATCGACCAGCTCTCATACAGGGCAGCGAGGCAGAGAAAAACGACCACCAGCGAAATAGCGTACAGCGCCGGAGCCTGGTTACCTGAAAGCCGCTCCTGATAGGACATCCCGGTCCAGTCAAAACCCACGCCAGCCGGGAGCTGCGACGCCAGGGTCTCCATGAGCTTCATCGCTTCACCGCTGCTTTTGCCCGGCGCGGCCTCACCGAGGATCTCCATAGAAGGCAGGCCGTTATAGCGTTCCAGCCGAGGTGAACCCTGGACCCAACGGGCGCTAGAGAAGCTGGAGAACGGCACCATACCGCCAGCCTGGTTGCGAACGTACCAGGTGTTAATGTCATCCGGCATCATGCGATAGGGGGCATCGGCCTGGGCATAGACCTTTTTTACGCGCCCGTTATCAATAAAGTCGTTAACGTAGGTGCTGCCCAACGCGGTGGCGATGGTGTTATTAATATCGCTCAGCGAGACGCCCAGCGCCTGGGCTTTCTCTTGATCGACATTAAGCTTGAACTGGGGCATATCTTCCAGGCCGTTAGGCCGCGTTCTGACCAGCATGTCCGGATGCTGCGCCGCCTGCATCAGCAGCTGGTTACGCGCGGCGGTCAACGTCGTATGGCCCAGCCCCGCCTGATCGATCAGCTCAAAGTCGAACCCGGTGGCGGTGCCCAGTTCAGTAATGGCTGGCAGGTTAAAGGCGAAAACCATCCCATCCTTGATGCGGCTAAAGGCTTTCGTGGCCCGGCTGACGATAGCGGCAACGCGATCCTCTTTCGCTTCACGCTGGGCCCACGGCATCAGGCGTACAAAGGCCAGGCCGTTGTTCTGCCCTTTACCGTTCAGACCAAAGCCAGTTACGGTAAAAACAGAATCAACGTTGTTTTTCTCATGTGTCAGATAGTAATCCGTTACCTCGCGCATGATCTTTTCCGTTCGCGCCTGCGTCGCGCCGGCAGGCAGCGTGACCATCGTCAGAAACACGCCCTGATCCTCTTCGGGTAAAAACGAGGTCGGCAGCCGCAGGAACAGCACGGCCATTCCTATCACGATCACAACATAAACAACGATATAGCGCCCCGTGCAGTGGAGCAGCTTCTGCACGCTGCCGGTGTAGTGCCGGGTGCTCTGTTCAAACAGGCGATTGAAGCGGGTAAACAGCCGATGGGTCTTATCGTGCTGCACCGGCTTAAGCAGTGTTGCACACAGGGCGGGCGTCAGGATCAGGGCGACCAGCACCGAGAGCGCCATCGCCGAGACAATGGTGATAGAGAACTGCCGGTAGATGACCCCGGTCGATCCGCCAAAAAAGGCCATGGGAATAAAGACCGCAGAGAGCACCATCGCAATACCTACCAGCGCCCCCTGGATCTGGCTCATTGACTTCTGCGTGGCCTCCTTTGGCGGCAGCCCTTCATCAGTCATCACGCGCTCGACGTTTTCGACGACGACAATGGCATCATCCACCAGCAGGCCGATGGCCAGTACCATGCCAAACATGGTGAGTGTATTGATGGAGTAGCCAAACGCCGCCAGCACGGCAAAGGTTCCCAGCAGCACCACCGGCACGGCGATGGTCGGGATCAGCGTCGCACGCAGGTTTTGCAGGAAGAGATACATCACCAGAAAGACCAGCACAATTGCTTCAAACAGCGTTTTAAACACTTCCCGGATAGAGATGTTGATGAACGGCGTCGTGTCGTAGCTGTAGACCAGCTTCAGGCCGTGCGGAAAATAGGATTGCAGGTGCGCCATCTGCTGCTTTACCGCATCGGCGGTGGAGAGCGCATTCGCCCCCGTCGCCAGCTTGATACCCAGCCCCGCCGAGGGTTTTCCATTATAGCGAGCCACGACGTTGTAGTTCTCACCGCCGCGTTCAATGCGGGCAACGTCGCGTAGCAGCACGCGCGAACCATCGGTCTGCACTTTTAGGGTAATGTTGCCAAACTCCTGCGGGGTACGCAGACGGGTCTGGGCGATAATTGAAGCGTTGAGCTGCTGCGTGGCTGGCGAAGGGGTGCCCCCCAGCTGCCCGGCGGCAATCTGGCTGTTCTGCGCTTTAATTTCGTTAACCACGTCGAGAGTGGTCAGCTGATATTGGTTGAGCTTACTGGGATCGAGCCAGATACGCATCGCATACTGCGCGCCAAACAGCTGGACATCACCGACCCCTTCCGTGCGGCTCACCGGATCCTTGATATTGGAAGAGATGTAGTCGGCAATGTCGTCCTGCGACATGCTGCCATCATCTGAAATAAAGCCCATGACCAGCAGGAAGTTGCTGCTCGATTTTTTGACGTTGATGCCCTGCTGCTGGACCTCCTGCGGCAGCAGCGGCATGGCAAGCTGCAGCTTGTTCTGCACCTGAACCTGGGCGATATCGGGATCGGTCCCGGAATTAAAGGTTAAGGTGACCGTAACGCCGCCCGAGGAGTCACTGGTCGAGGACATATACATCAGGTTATCGAGGCCGTTCATGTTCTGTTCGATCACCTGGGTGACCGTGTCCTGCACGGTCTGTGCATCCGCGCCGGGATAGGTAGCGTTAATGGCAATGGCGGGTGGCGCAATCGTGGGATACTGCGCGACAGGCAGCTTAATGACGGCCAGCGCACCTGCCAGCATCAAGATAATCGCCAGTACCCAGGCGAAAATCGGGCGATCGATAAAGAACTTTGCCATATAAACGTATTACCTTTTCTCTTTTATCACCGGATTTTATTACCGAATGGCGTCAGCATTCATTACCCAAATAAATACTTTATTTAATAACATTCATATAATGAATATTTATTAACGCATAGCGAAAATAGTGGCGCTATGTTGAATGAACAATAAAAAAATGCAAGGATAGATAGTACGTTCCCGGGTATATTTTATTCAACAAATGTAAATCCCGCTTTTGGCCTGACGGTGACATGCATGGCGAAAAAGACAAAAGAAGAGGCAGCCAAAACACGGCAGCTATTAATTGACACGGCTATTTTAACATTCGCGCAGCAGGGCTATTCCAATACAACGCTCGATGATATCGCCTGCGCAGCAAATATGACACGCGGTGCTATTTACTGGCATTTTACAAATAAAATAGAACTATTTAACGCAATCTGGCAGGAGCAACGGCCGCTAAGAGAGCGGTTAGATCGTAAAACACGGTTACATTTTAGCGACGATCCACAAGGGTTATTCCGTCATAGCGTAACAGAGGCGCTGCGTTTAATTGCAAAAAGCCCTTTCGAACAAGCACTCGTAGAAATTCTTTACCATAAATGCGAATTTACACAAAATATGACGTCGGAAGCGGAAATACGTGAACGTCTGTTTTTTAATCCTGCAAACGTTGCCGAAATGTTAGAGAAATGCCAGCAGCAGGATCCGCAGTTTTTGAGCGGCAGCGTGGAAACAGCGCTGATTATCATTCAGGGGTACCTGAGCGGAATTGTTAAAAACTGGCTGATGCTGGGCAAATGTTTCGACCTTGCCACACTGGCTCCCCAGTTAGTTGAGGGCCTGCTGGTTATGCTGCGCACGATGCCTGATGAACGAAAAGCGAAGCTAAGCGCATAACCTCACAGCGCTTCAGCTCCATCTTTTCTCCTTAATCTGCTATCTGCAGCCATTTCTCTCCATCTTTTTTACATTAGACACGCTTTGTAAGAATAGAGGCATAAGTGCCAGCCGCAACCAATGGTACAATACCGCCATTCACATAAATGAGGTGAATGTGACCATGAAAAAATTCATTGCCGTTGCACTGTTATCTACCGTTCTTGCAGGCTGTGCCCATGATTCTCCGTGTGTACCAACCTATGACGATCAGGGCCGACTTGTGCATACCAATACCTGCATGAAAGGCACCACTCAGGATAACTGGGAAACCGCAGGGGCGGTTGCTGGCGGTGCTGCCGCGATTGCTGGCCTGACGCTGGGTATTGTGGCCTTAACCAAATAATCTGACTCAAGGCGTGACTCCCCCCACGCCTTCTTTTTTGCTCCTGCCTGGTGCAATCCTCACGTAGCGAAACTATTTTGCTCTGTTTTGTGGCGTCGGTTAACTTTTCGCCCTATTTCAGTGCGCTTTCTCTCTTTTTTCCTGTCTACACTCTGCATATTGCGGGGAGAACGCCCCTTTTCCGCCTTCCGCAAACCTGGCACTACCTTTGCTTTAAAGAGTATGGCCAACGCCACAGACAGGTTTCAGGCGCCTCCCAAGCGCCTCTTTATAACAATAATTTCGCCACACAGGATGCATTATGAAAAAAATGACAATCGCCAGCCTGGCTGCCGCCGGTGCGCTGTTTGCTGTTGTAAACCAGGCGCATGCTGGCGCAACGCTGGATGCCGTAAAGAGTAAAGGCTTTGTGCAGTGCGGTATCAGCGACGGCCTGCCAGGTTTCTCCTATGCAGATGCCAACGGCAAGTTTACCGGGATTGATGTAGACATGTGCCGTGGCGTCGCTGCTGCCGTTTTTGGCGATGATACTAAAGTGAAGTATACCCCGCTGACGGCCAAAGAGCGCTTCACCGCCCTGCAGTCCGGAGAAGTCGACGTGCTGTCGCGTAATACTACCTGGACCTCCTCTCGCGATGCGGGCATGGGCATGGCGTTCACCGGTGTGACCTACTATGACGGCATCGGCTTCCTGACCCACAATAAAGCGGGCCTGAAGAGTGCCAAAGAGCTGGACGGCGCTACCGTCTGTATCCAGGCCGGTACCGATACCGAGCTGAACGTGGCGGACTATTTCAAATCCAACAACATGAAGTATACCCCGGTTACCTTTGATCGCTCCGATGAGTCTGCGAAGGCGCTGGAATCCGGCCGCTGCGATACTCTGGCCTCTGACCAGTCCCAGCTCTATGCGCTGCGCATCAAGCTGAGCACGCCGGGTGAGTGGATCGTTCTGCCGGAAGTCATCTCTAAAGAGCCTCTGGGCCCGGTGGTTCGCCGCGGCGACGAAGAGTGGTTCTCTATTGTTCGCTGGACCCTGTTCGCGATGCTGAACGCAGAAGAGATGGGCATCACCTCTAAAAACGTTGATGAGAAAGCGGCTAATCCAGCAACTCCAGATATGGCGCATCTGTTAGGCAAAGAGGGCGACTACGGCAAGGATCTGAAGCTTGATAACAAATGGGCCTACAACATCATCAAAAAAGTGGGTAACTACGCTGAAATCTTCGAGCGTAACGTGGGCTCGGAAAGCCCGCTGAAGATTAAACGCGGTCAGAACAACCTCTGGAACAACGGCGGGATCCAGTACGCGCCGCCGGTGCGCTAAGCTACCGGCACGCTAAGGTAGAGTGCTGTAACGGGCACTGCGCAGGCAGTGCCCAGTCCAGAGTCAAGGTTACCGAGGTTTTCCTATGTCCCAACGCCGCCCAACCGTTAAAGGATCGTTCTCCCTTTCTAACCCCGCGGTTCGCGCCTGGCTGTTTCAGATCATCGCTATCGTGGCCGTTGTCAGCGTCGCGATCTATTTGATACACAACACCGTTACTAACCTGAGCAACCGAGGTATCACCTCCGGCTTTGCCTTTCTCGATCGCGGCGCCGGATTCGGTATCGTTCAGCATCTGATCGATTATGAGCAGGGTGATACCTATGGTCGCGTATTCCTGGTCGGCCTGCTCAATACGCTGCTGGTCTCTGCTCTTTGTATTGTTTTTGCCTCGTTTCTGGGGTTCTTCCTCGGCCTTGCACGCCTGTCTGAAAACTGGCTGCTGCGCAAGCTGTCGACGATCTATATCGAAACCTTCCGTAATATCCCGCCGCTGCTGCAGATCTTCTTCTGGTATTTTGCCGTGCTGCGCAACCTGCCGGGGCCGCGTCAGGCGGTAAGCGCTTTTGATCTGGCGTTCCTCAGTAACCGTGGTCTCTATATTCCGGCCCCTGCGCTTGGCGAAGGCATCGTTGGTTTCATCGTAGCGGTGCTGATTGCCGTCGCCATTACCGTGGGGCTGTACCGCTTCAACCGAACGCATCAGATGAAAACCGGCCAGCTGCGGCGGACATGGCCAACCGCGCTCGGGTTGATTATTCTGCTGCCGCTGCTCTCTCATTGGCTGTTCGGTGCGGCACTACACTGGGATGTCCCCGAGCTGCGCGGCTTTAACTTCCGTGGCGGAATGGCGCTAATTCCGGAACTGGCGGCGTTGACCCTGGCCCTGTCGGTTTATACCTCCGCGTTTATTGCTGAAATCATCCGCTCGGGCATTCAGTCGGTGCCCTTTGGTCAGCATGAGGCCGCACGCTCGCTGGGTTTGCCTAACCCGGTGACGCTGCGCCAGGTCATTATCCCGCAGGCGATGCGGGTGATCATTCCACCACTGACTAGCCAGTATCTCAACATTGTGAAGAACTCGTCGCTGGCGGCTGCAATAGGTTATCCCGATATGGTGTCATTGTTTGCCGGAACGGTGCTGAACCAAACCGGGCAGGCTATTGAGACGATTGCTATCACGATGTCGGTCTACCTGATTATTAGCCTGACGATCTCCCTGCTAATGAATATCTATAACCGCCGTATCGCCCTGGTCGAGCGCTAAGGAGCCATGATGACAAAAGCACTTCTGTCTCACCCCGCGCGCCCGGCACGTGCCGGTACTGGACGCTATCTCCAGTGGGCGCGAAAAAATCTGTTCTCCAGCTGGTCGAATGGCCTGCTGACGCTGGTCGCACTGTGGCTGATGTGGGAGCTCATTCCTCCCCTACTGAACTGGGCGCTGTTCCAGGCTAACTGGGTTGGTACTACCCGTGCGGACTGCACCAAGGAGGGCGCCTGCTGGGTCTTCATTCATGAACGATTCGGCCAGTTTATGTATGGGCTCTATCCTCATGACGAGCGCTGGCGCATCAATACCGCGCTGGTGATTGGCCTGCTCTCGATTATACCGATGTTCTTGAATGCGTTGCCCAAACGTGGACGCTACATTGCCTGCTGGGCCGTGATCTATCCGCTGGTCGTCTGGGGGCTGATGTACGGGGGGTTTCTCGGGCTGGAGCGTGTCGAAACACGCCAGTGGGGCGGCCTGACGCTGACATTGATCATCGCTTCCGTGGGCATTGCTGGCGCGTTGCCGCTGGGGATCTTACTTGCCCTTGGCCGACGCTCAACCATGCCGGTGGTACGCATTCTGTCTGTGATTTTTATTGAATTCTGGCGAGGCGTACCGCTGATCACCGTGCTGTTTATGTCCTCGGTGATGCTGCCGCTGTTCATGTCGGAAGGGACCAGCATTGATAAGCTGGTGCGGGCGCTGGTAGGGGTGATTCTGTTCCAGTCGGCCTATGTGGCCGAGGTGGTACGAGGCGGGCTGCAGGCGCTGCCCAAAGGGCAGTATGAAGCCGCTGAATCACTGGCGCTGGGTTACTGGAAAACCCAGGGGCTGGTGATCCTGCCTCAGGCGCTGAAGATGGTGATTCCTGGTCTGGTGAACACAATCATCGCCCTCTTTAAGGATACGAGCCTGGTGATCATCATCGGCCTGTTCGATCTCTTTAGCAGCGTGCAGCAGGCGACGGTCGATCCCGAGTGGCTGGGGATGTCGACAGAAGGCTATGTTTTTGCCGCACTGGTCTACTGGATTTTCTGTTTTAGCATGTCGCGCTATAGCCAGCATCTGGAGAGGCGCTTTAACACCGGGCGTACACCGCACTGAGGATCACCATGAGTAATATGACTATGCAACCTGCCGACGCGATGATTACGCTTGAGAACGTAAATAAGTGGTACGGGCAGTTCCATGTACTGAAAGACATCAACCTGAACGTAAAACAGGGGGAGCGTATTGTACTTTGCGGCCCTTCCGGATCGGGTAAATCAACCACCATTCGCTGCATTAACCATCTGGAAGAGCATCAGCAGGGCCGTATCGTTGTGGATGGCATCGAACTGAATGAAGATATCCGCAATATTGAGAAAGTACGCCAGGAAGTGGGGATGGTGTTTCAACACTTTAATCTCTTTCCGCACCTGACGGTGTTGCAGAACTGCACTCTCGCGCCTATCTGGGTGCGTAAAATGCCGAAGAAAGAGGCCGAAGCGCTGGCGATGCACTATCTTGAGCGCGTGCGTATTGCCGAGCATGCGCATAAGTTCCCCGGTCAGATCTCGGGCGGGCAGCAGCAGCGCGTTGCGATTGCCCGCTCACTCTGCATGAAGCCTAAAATCATGCTGTTTGATGAGCCCACCTCTGCGCTGGATCCGGAGATGGTTAAGGAGGTGCTCGATACCATGATTGGTTTGGCGGAGTCAGGCATGACCATGCTGTGTGTAACGCACGAGATGGGTTTTGCCCGCACGGTTGCTGACCGCGTGATCTTTATGGATCGCGGAGAGATCGTCGAGCAGGCCGCGCCTGAAGAGTTCTTTGCCCATCCGAAATCAGAACGTACCCGCGCGTTTCTCTCGCAGGTTATTCATTAGGATCGTATTGCCGGGCGGCGCTACGCTTGCCCGGCCTACTGAGGCTTTCGGGCCGCAGGACGGGCAAATACAATGCCGCCCGGCGTTTAATACCACAACGCAAAAAGGCCATCCTTACGGATGGCCTTCTGCTTTATTTGATGCCTGGCAGTTCCCTACTCTCGCATGGGGAGACCCCACACTACCATCGGCGCTACGGCGTTTCACTTCTGAGTTCGGCATGGGGTCAGGTGGGACCACCGCGCTAGTGCCGCCAGGCAAATTCTTTACTATGTGCCGAACTTTAACCACTAAAAAGTGGTGCTGATACCCAGAGTCGAACTGGGGACCTCACCCTTACCAAGGGTGCGCTCTACCAACTGAGCCATATCAGCACGCTTAATTTGATGCCTGGCAGTTCCCTACTCTCGCATGGGGAGACCCCACACTACCATCGGCGCTACGGCGTTTCACTTCTGAGTTCGGCATGGGGTCAGGTGGGACCACCGCGCTAGTGCCGCCAGGCAAATTCTGTTTATCACCCCGCTTTCGCGCAGTGATGTAATCTGTATCAGCTGAAAATCGTCACTCAAATCCGCCAAAACATCTTCGGCGTTGTAAGGTTAAGCCTCACGGTTCATTAGTACCGGTTAGCTCAACGCATCGCTGCGCTTACACACCCGGCCTATCAACGTCGTCGTCTTCAACGTTCCTTCAGGAGACCTAAAGTCTCAGGGAGAACTCATCTCGGGGCAAGTTTCGTGCTTAGATGCTTTCAGCACTTATCTCTTCCGCATTTAGCTACCGGGCAGTGCCATTGGCATGACAACCCGAACACCAGTGATGCGTCCACTCCGGTCCTCTCGTACTAGGAGCAGCCCCCCTCAATTCTCCAGCGCCCACGGCAGATAGGGACCGAACTGTCTCACGACGTTCTAAACCCAGCTCGCGTACCACTTTAAATGGCGAACAGCCATACCCTTGGGACCTACTTCAGCCCCTGGATGTGATGAGCCGACATCGAGGTGCCAAACACCGCCGTCGATATGAACTCTTGGGCGGTATCAGCCTGTTATCCCCGGAGTACCTTTTATCCGTTGAGCGATGGCCCTTCCATTCAGAACCACCGGATCACTATGACCTGCTTTCGCACCTGCTCGCGCCGTCACGCTCGCAGTCAAGCCAGCTTATGCCATTGCACTAACCTCCTGATGTCCGACCAGATTAGCTGACCTTCGTGCTCCTCCGTTACGCTTTAGGAGGAGACCGCCCCAGTCAAACTACCCACCAGACACTGTCCGCAACCCGGATCACGGGTCCACGTTAGAACATCAAACATTAAAGGGTGGTATTTCAAGGTTGGCTCCACGCAGACTGGCGTCCACGCTTCAAAGCCTCCCACCTATCCTACACATCAAGGCTCAATGTTCAGTGTCAAGCTATAGTAAAGGTTCACGGGGTCTTTCCGTCTTGCCGCGGGTACACTGCATCTTCACAGCGATTTCAATTTCACTGAGTCTCGGTGGAGACAGCCTGGCCATCATTACGCCATTCGTGCAGGTCGGAACTTACCCGACAAGGAATTTCGCTACCTTAGGACCGTTATAGTTACGGCCGCCGTTTACCGGGGCTTCGATCAAGAGCTTCTCCTTACGGATAACCCCATCAATTAACCTTCCGGCACCGGGCAGGCGTCACACCGTATACGTCCACTTTCGTGTTTGCACAGTGCTGTGTTTTTAATAAACAGTTGCAGCCAGCTGGTATCTTCGACTGGTTTCAGCTCCGCGAGCAAGTCGCTTCACCTACGCACCAGCGTGCCTTCTCCCGAAGTTACGGCACCATTTTGCCTAGTTCCTTCACCCGAGTTCTCTCAAGCGCCTTGGTATTCTCTACCTGACCACCTGTGTCGGTTTGGGGTACGATTTCGTGTTACCTGATGCTTAGAGGCTTTTCCGAAGCAGGGCATTTGTTGCTTCAGCACCGTAGTGCCTCGTCATCACGCCTCAGTGTTAAAGCACTCCGGATTTGCACGAGCACACACCTACACGCTTAAACCGGGACAACCGTCGCCCGGCCAACATAGCCTTCTCCGTCCCCCTTCGCAGTAACACCAAGTACAGGAATATTAACCTGTTTCCCATCGACTACGCCTTTCGGCCTCGCCTTAGGGTCGACTCACCCTGCCCCGATTAACGTTGGACAGGAACCCTTGGTCTTCCGGCGAGCGGGTTTTTCACCCGCTTTATCGTTACTTATGTCAGCATTCGCACTTCTGATACCTCCAGCATGCCTCACAGCACACCTTCAACGGCTTACAGAACGCTCCCCTACCCAACAACACATAGTGTCGCTGCTGCCGCAGCTTCGGTGCATGGTTTAGCCCCGTTACATCTTCCGCGCAGGCCGACTCGACCAGTGAGCTATTACGCTTTCTTTAAATGATGGCTGCTTCTAAGCCAACATCCTGGCTGTCTGTGCCTTCCCACATCGTTTCCCACTTAACCATGACTTTGGGACCTTAGCTGGCGGTCTGGGTTGTTTCCCTCTTCACGACGGACGTTAGCACCCGCCGTGTGTCTCCCGTGATAACATTCTTCGGTATTCGCAGTTTGCATCGGGTTGGTAAGCCGGGATGGCCCCCTAGCCGAAACAGTGCTCTACCCCCGAAGATGAGTTCACGAGGCGCTACCTAAATAGCTTTCGGGGAGAACCAGCTATCTCCCGGTTTGATTGGCCTTTCACCCCCAGCCACAGGTCATCCGCTAATTTTTCAACATTAGTCGGTTCGGTCCTCCAGTTAGTGTTACCCAACCTTCAACCTGCCCATGGCTAGATCACCGGGTTTCGGGTCTATACCCTGCAACTTAACGCCCAGTTAAGACTCGGTTTCCCTTCGGCTCCCCTATACGGTTAACCTTGCTACAGAATATAAGTCGCTGACCCATTATACAAAAGGTACGCAGTCACCTAACAAGTAGGCTCCCACTGCTTGTACGTACACGGTTTCAGGTTCTGTTTCACTCCCCTCGCCGGGGTTCTTTTCGCCTTTCCCTCACGGTACTGGTTCACTATCGGTCAGTCAGGAGTATTTAGCCTTGGAGGATGGTCCCCCCATATTCAGACAGGATACCACGTGTCCCGCCCTACTCTTCGAGTTCACAACATGTGCATTTTTGTGTACGGGGCTGTCACCCTGTATCGCCGGACTTTCCAGACCGTTCCACTAACACACACGCTGATTCAGACTCTGGGCTGTTCCCCGTTCGCTCGCCGCTACTGGGGGAATCTCGGTTGATTTCTTTTCCTCGGGGTACTTAGATGTTTCAGTTCCCCCGGTTCGCTTCATTACGCTATGTATTCACGTAATGATAGTGTGCCGGAGCACACTGGGTTTCCCCATTCGGAAATCGCCGGTTATAACGGTTCATATCACCTTACCGGCGCTTATCGCAGATTAGCACGTCCTTCATCGCCTCTGACTGCCAGGGCATCCACCGTGTACGCTTAGTCGCTTAACCTCACAACCCGAAGATGTTTCACTTCTGATTGCAAAAATTTGAGAGACTCGAACACACCGCATCTTCCTTTCTTATTACGGAGAAAGGAAACAGTGTGTCGTTTCAATTTTCAGCTTGATCCAGATTTTTAAAGAGCAAATATCTCAAACGTGACTCGCTACTTACGTAACGGAATCAGTTTTGAGATATATAGGCGGGTGACTTTCACTCACAAACCAGCAAGTGGCGTCCCCTAGGGGATTCGAACCCCTGTTACCGCCGTGAAAGGGCGGTGTCCTGGGCCTCTAGACGAAGGGGACACTAAAGTCTCAATCGTTAGACGCCTTGCTTCTCTACATCTATCAGACAATCTGTGTGGACACTGCGAAGCAGGTTCTTTCAGGTAAGGAGGTGATCCAACCGCAGGTTCCCCTACGGTTACCTTGTTACGACTTCACCCCAGTCATGAATCACAAAGTGGTAAGCGCCCTCCCGAAGGTTAAGCTACCTACTTCTTTTGCAACCCACTCCCATGGTGTGACGGGCGGTGTGTACAAGGCCCGGGAACGTATTCACCGTGGCATTCTGATCCACGATTACTAGCGATTCCGACTTCACGGAGTCGAGTTGCAGACTCCGATCCGGACTACGACGCACTTTATGAGGTCCGCTTGCTCTCGCGAGTTCGCTTCTCTTTGTATGCGCCATTGTAGCACGTGTGTAGCCCTACTCGTAAGGGCCATGATGACTTGACGTCATCCCCACCTTCCTCCAGTTTATCACTGGCAGTCTCCTTTGAGTTCCCGACCGAATCGCTGGCAACAAAGGATAAGGGTTGCGCTCGTTGCGGGACTTAACCCAACATTTCACAACACGAGCTGACGACAGCCATGCAGCACCTGTCTCACGGTTCCCGAAGGCACCAAGGCATCTCTGCCAAGTTCCGTGGATGTCAAGAGTAGGTAAGGTTCTTCGCGTTGCATCGAATTAAACCACATGCTCCACCGCTTGTGCGGGCCCCCGTCAATTCATTTGAGTTTTAACCTTGCGGCCGTACTCCCCAGGCGGTCGACTTAACGCGTTAGCTCCGGAAGCCACGCCTCAAGGGCACAACCTCCAAGTCGACATCGTTTACAGCGTGGACTACCAGGGTATCTAATCCTGTTTGCTCCCCACGCTTTCGCACCTGAGCGTCAGTCTTTGTCCAGGGGGCCGCCTTCGCCACCGGTATTCCTCCAGATCTCTACGCATTTCACCGCTACACCTGGAATTCTACCCCCTCTACAAGACTCTAGCCTGTCAGTTTCGAATGCAGTTCCCAGGTTGAGCCCGGGGATTTCACATCCGACTTGACAGACCGCCTGCGTGCGCTTTACGCCCAGTAATTCCGATTAACGCTTGCACCCTCCGTATTACCGCGGCTGCTGGCACGGAGTTAGCCGGTGCTTCTTCTGCGGGTAACGTCAATCACTGTGGTTATTAACCACAATGCCTTCCTCCCCGCTGAAAGTACTTTACAACCCGAAGGCCTTCTTCATACACGCGGCATGGCTGCATCAGGCTTGCGCCCATTGTGCAATATTCCCCACTGCTGCCTCCCGTAGGAGTCTGGACCGTGTCTCAGTTCCAGTGTGGCTGGTCATCCTCTCAGACCAGCTAGGGATCGTCGCCTAGGTGAGCCATTACCCCACCTACTAGCTAATCCCATCTGGGCACATCTGATGGCAAGAGGCCCGAAGGTCCCCCTCTTTGGTCTTGCGACGTTATGCGGTATTAGCTACCGTTTCCAGTAGTTATCCCCCTCCATCAGGCAGTTTCCCAGACATTACTCACCCGTCCGCCACTCGTCACCCAAGGAGCAAGCTCCTCTGTGCTACCGTTCGACTTGCATGTGTTAGGCCTGCCGCCAGCGTTCAATCTGAGCCATGATCAAACTCTTCAATTTAAGTTTGATGCTCTTAGAATTAAACTTCGTAATGAATTACGTATGTTCACTCCAGAGACTTGGTATTCATTTAGCGTCTTGCGACGTTAAGAATCCATGTCTTCGAGTGCCCACACAGATTGTCTGATAAATTGTTAAAGAGCAGTGCAACGCGGCTTTCGCTCACCGTTGCGAGGTCCCGTATAATACGTTTTCCTCTTTCAGAGTCAACCCTCAATTTCAGAATTTTTTCTCTTCAACCGGACCGGCTGTTTCCGTGAAGTGATTCACGTTTGCCGTTTCGATGGAGGCGCATTATAGGGATCCCATTTTTTTGCACAACCCTTTTTTGGATCTTTTTTTCCGACCGCCGCTTTTTCACTCTTTATGCTGAGATCCTGTGCGATCTGCTTAAATTTTGGCGTGTAAAGGGCTTGCGCCGGGCCTCTAAAGCTACCAAAGTCATCTCTATAACTTCTGTTTTGACGAGGTAACTATGTCAGCTGCTCTACGTTCTTATAAAGATCTCTACCCTAAAATAGGTCAGCGCGTGATGATTGATGCCACCAGCGTGGTGATCGGCGATGTCAGAGTAGCTGATGACGTTGGCATCTGGCCGCTGGTTGCGATCCGCGGCGATGTGAATTACGTGCAGATTGGTGCCCGCACCAATATTCAGGATGGCAGCGTGCTGCACGTGACCCATAAATCTTCCTATAACCCGGACGGTAATCCGCTCATTATTGGTGAAGATGTGACGGTAGGGCATAAAGTAATGCTGCACGGCTGCACGGTGGGCAACAGAGTGCTGGTCGGGATGGGATCCATTTTGCTGGATGGCGTAGTTGTAGAGGATGACGTGATGATTGGCGCCGGTAGCCTTGTACCGCAGAATAAGCGTCTGGCGAGCGGCTTTCTCTATTTAGGCAGCCCGGTTAAACAGATCCGCCCTCTGACCGAGGCGGAGATTGAGGGGCTGCAGTACTCCGCCAATAACTATGTGAAATGGAAAGATGACTATCTGGATCAGGCTCAGGAGAGCCACACCCAGCCCTGATCGTCTTCTTGCTGGCGTCGGATCAGCTGCTCAGCCTCCTCTTCCAGATCCCAGCGATGCTCCTGAAAAAGCGCCAGCCACTGGGCTGGCGTCTCGCCGCCGAACCGGTTTGCCAGGATTTCGGCTTTGATCGCACAGCTAAGCTGCATGCCATTAACCAGCGCCGGGAAGCAGATGGCGTTCAGTTCGTTATGCCACGCTTCCCGATCGGGAAAGTGAATTGCCTGATTCACCCGGCCAGCTCCTGCTTGAGTTGTTCAATCACCCGGGCGGTTTCCGGCAGTACGCCATGCCAGAGCAGTACCGCATGAGCAGCCTGCGCCACCAGCATACCCAACCCATCCGCACGCTGTTTTGCATCATGCTGTTCACACCAGCGGAGAAACGGCGTCTCTCCTTTTTGATAGAACATGTCATAGCAGTGACTATGGCTACCGATCAGGGAGTCAGGGATCTGCGGCGTTTCCCCACTGATGCCGCTGGAAGTGGCGTTGATAATAAGATCAAACTCGTGCCCGACAAGATCCTTCATCGCGACGGCGCTAACGCTGCCGGTATGGGCGAATAACGTCGCCAGCGCTTCGGCACGAGCAAAAGTCCGGTTGGTTATGGTTACTGCACAGTCGAGAGAGAGCAACGGCAGCAGTACGCCGCGTGACGCGCCACCTGCACCAATCAGCAGAATGCGAAAGCCTGGCTTAATGAATCCTAGCCGCTGTAGATCGCTGAGTAGGCCAATGCCGTCTGTGTTATCCCCCAGCAGACGGCCATCATCAAGACGCTTGAGCGTATTAACCGCACCGGCAAGCGCCGCGCGCTCTGTCAGCTCATCCGCCCGGGCAAACGCTTCTTCTTTAAAGGGAACGGTGACATTAGCCCCCTTTCCGCCCGCAGCGAAAAAAGCGTTTAGCGTCGCAATAAAATCATCAACGGGAGCCAAAACGCGCCCGTAAGGGTGAGCTATCTGCAACTGCTGCGCAAACTGCTGATGAATAAACGGCGATTTACTGTGTGCAATGGGATTACCAAAAACGGCATAGGATTCCATAGATCACCCCTGGCGAAAACGTTCGCCGGTCAATGCGTCACGAATTTCAGACGGATTTTCACGCCCGCCGGTTTCACCTTCTACAACCGGAAACGCATCGCCAAACTGCGCGCGCACCTCCTCGGTTGTCCGGCACGGCGGCAGACCGGTAAGATTAGCGCTGGTAGAGACCAACGGTTTACCGTAGGCCTTGCACAGCTCCACCACCAGCGGATGATCGGTAACCCGTACGGCCAGAGAGTCAAAGCGCCCGGTCAGCCAGCGCGGCGTTGTCGGTTTTGCCGGGAAGACAAAGGTCACCGGTCCAGGCCAGCAGGCAAATACCGCTTCTCGCTGGGCATCATTTAACGCCTGCTCATCTATATAAGGTTTCAGTTGCTCAAAGCTGGCAGCGATAAGGATCAATCCCTTCTCTACCGGACGCTGTTTTAATACCAGAAGGCGGTTAACCGCCGTTTCACTGTCGGGGTCGCAGCCGACGCCAAAAACAGCTTCGGTGGGATAGGCGATGACATCTTCTCTATTCAGTACCGCCACCGCATCCGCGATAGCGCCTGAGGGCAGGTTATTATTCACTGTTCTTTTCCGCCGTGACCGGCTTTCCACATTGTTTACTGGCACAGAAGCATTTAATGCCCTGCGCGGTTTTCTTCTCTATAAGTAGCGGGTAGTGACACGTCGGGCACTCGCCTGCTACCGGTTTAAAATTGATAACAAACTGGCACTCCGGATAGCGATCGCAGGAGTGAAAGGTTTTGCCATAGCGTGAACGTCGCTGGACGAGGGTGCCCTGCCTACACTGCGGGCAGGTAATGGTCGTGTCGTCGGGTTTATCGATTGTTTCCGTATGTCCGCATTCCGGGTATTGGCTACAGCCAATAAACATACCGAAGCGCCCCTGGCGAAGCACCAGCACGGACTGGCAAAGTGGGCACAGCTGCCCCTCCAGAACCTTGACGATATGTCCGTCGGCCTGGCTTTTCAGGGAGCGGACATAGTCACATTCAGGATAGTGGGAACAACCAAGAAACGGCCCGCGTTTCCCGGTCCGAATAACAAGCGGAGCCCCGCACTGCGGGCAGGGCTCTTGATTAGACACCGAAAACAGTGCTGATTTGGCCATAACAACTCTTGATGCTGCGACGATAGTTAGTGCAGCATACCTTCATTCACTTCAAAGAGTAATTCTTCCATCTGCTGATAGGCATTTTCACACCCTGGGATATTGAAGAGCACCATCAGGATGACCCACTTGAGATCTTCCAGCTCGAACTCTGCCGTATCCAGCGCCAGCACGCGCTCAATCACCATTTCTCGTGTTTCGAGGTTTAGCACCTGAATCTGCTCGAGGAATAACAGGAAACCCCGGCAGCTGGCATCCAGCCGTTCACACTCTTCTGCAGTATAGATACGCAGAGAGAGAGGGTCTGAGGCAAGCTGCATCGGTTCGGCGAGGCCTTCCTGATAGTCAGCAAGCTTCTCCAGCCACAGTAGCGCGTTGTAGATATCCTCACGGTCAAAACCGGCGTCAGTGAGGTCCCGTTCAAGTTTGTCCTGATCCACACGCAGTTCTGCTTCATTGTGGATATAAGTCTCAAACAAATACATTAGTACGTCGAACATGGCTTGCCCTCCTTAATCGGACATAGCCGCCGGGTACAGCTGCGATCCATCCTGCTAACTCCAGTTCGAGTAGCTGGGCCACAATCACTGGCACAGGTTGGCCGGCACGTTCAGCGACGACGTCAACAGGTGTTACCTCATCTCCTACGTTAGCCAGGAGCTCAGGAAATGGCAATGCCGCCGCTTGGTGTTCTGACGAATAAATTGGTTTTTCGCGTACATTATGTAGCCAGCGTAAACCCTGGTGTAGATTTTCGAGGATCTCCTCTGGGGTGCTGACCAGCATCGCCCCCTGCTGGATCAGCCAGTGAGGACCTTCGCTACCGGGACTGCCTAACGCGCCGGGCAGCGCAAAGACTTCCCGCCCCTGATCCATCGCGCAGCGGGCAGTCACCAGAGATCCGCTACGCAGAGCGGCCTCCACCACCAGCACGCCCTGGCTAAGTCCGCTGATAATCCGGTTACGCCGGGGAAAGTTACCCGGCCTGGGCAGCGCTGTCAGCGGAAACTCTGACACCAGCGCGCCGCCGCCCTCAATAAGCTGCGCCGCCAGGGCAGCATGTCGGCGGGGATAGACCTGTTGCAGACCATTACCCAGCACCGCAAGGCTCTTGCCACCGCCGCGTAGCGCGCTGCGATGAGCAATCCCGTCGATGCCTAACGCCAGCCCGCTGGTAATTGTTAAGCCGCACGCCGCAAGCCGTTCGCAAAAATGACCTCCCCAGCGCTCGCCATACCATGAGTTTGCTCGGCTACCCACCACGGCCAGCTGCGAGGTAGTGAGCAGACTCACATCTCCCTTCACAAACAGCGCGCCGGGGAAATCAGTAATGGCACGCAGCGCTGGCGGGTAATCCGCATCGCTCGCCAACAGCAGGTGATGCCCAGGCAGCGCCAGCCACGCAAGCGTGCTGTCGATATCGCGGGGAGAGACAGCGAAAAACCGCGCGCTCTGTTTTGCCGTCAGCCCCGCGTGCGAAAGCGTTTTTGCATCGGGATGGAGATGAGATGCTAAAAAATGTGCGGCCTCCAGCATCCGTTCGCCGTAGAGTTCACCGAGGTGGATCAGCCGCAGCCAAATCTCTGTCAAAGTCATCCTTGTCCCTTGCCACACGGGGCGGTTGCAATCTTTGCGATTGGTCACTGATGCTGTCAATCGGAGGGGGATTTGTCTAGAATAGTGGTAACGATCTTTTCAACTCCTGAACACAACTCCTGGGTATTTATGTCAGTTTTGCACGTGTTACATATTCCGGACGAGCGTCTTCGCAAAGTCGCTGCGCCGGTAAAAGAAGTGAATGCAGAAATTCAGCGCATCGTTGATGATATGTTTGAAACGATGTACGCCGAAGAGGGTATCGGTCTTGCCGCCACGCAGGTAGATATCCACCAGCGTATTATTGTTATCGATGTCTCTGAAAACCGCGACGAGCAGCTGGTGCTTATTAACCCAGAATTGCTGGAAAAGAGCGGCGAGACCGGTATTGAAGAGGGTTGCCTGTCAATCCCTGAGCAGCGTGCGCTGGTTCCACGGGCGGAAAAAGTAAAAATTCGCGCCCTCGATCGCGAAGGTAAATCTTTTGAGCTGGAAGCCGACGGCCTGCTGGCTATCTGTATTCAGCATGAAATGGATCACCTGGTCGGCAAACTGTTTATCGACTACCTGTCGCCGATGAAGCGTCAGCGCATTCGCCAGAAAGTAGAAAAACTGGACCGCCTGAACGGGCGTGCATAACCGAAGCCAAAAGGATCAACGTGTCGGATTCATTACGTATTATTTTTGCCGGTACGCCTGACTTTGCCGCGCGTCATCTTGATGCGCTGCTGTCATCCGGACACCAGGTGGTTGGCGTCTTTACCCAGCCAGACAGGCCTGCCGGGCGTGGTAAAAAACTGATGCCGGGTCCGGTGAAGGTGCTGGCTGAAGCGAAAGGCCTACCTGTCTTTCAGCCCGTCTCTTTGCGCCCGCAGGAGAACCAGCAGCTGGTTGCCGATCTCAACGCTGACGTCATGGTCGTCGTTGCCTATGGCCTCATCCTGCCGAAAGCAGTACTTGATATGCCGCGCCTCGGCTGCATTAACGTTCACGGTTCTCTGCTGCCGCGCTGGCGTGGAGCGGCTCCTATCCAGCGTTCGCTGTGGGCGGGCGATGCCGAAACGGGCGTTACCATTATGCAGATGGACGTGGGGCTGGACACCGGCGATATGCTCTACAAGCTTGCCTGTCCGATTACCGCCGAAGATACCAGCGCCTCGCTCTACGATAAGCTCGCAGAGCTTGGGCCGCAGGGGTTAATCGAAACCCTGGCCCAGCTGGCACAGGGCACTGCCCAGCCGCAGGTACAGGATGAGACGCTCGTCACCTACGCTGAGAAGCTCAGTAAAGAGGAAGCGCGCATCGACTGGTCGCTCTCTGCGGCGCAGCTTGAGCGCTGCATCCGGGCCTTTAATCCATGGCCGATGAGCTGGCTGGAGATCGACGAGCAGCCGGTGAAAGTCTGGAAGGCGTCAGTAATTAACCAGCAGACCGGCGCTGAGCCAGGCACGATTGTTGATGCTAATAAACAGGGTATTCAGGTTGCGACCGCCGACGGCATTCTGAATCTGGAGTCACTGCAGCCCGCAGGTAAAAAAGCGATGAGCGCGCAGGATCTATTGAACTCCCGTCGCGAATGGTTTATTCCCGGCCACCGTCTGGCCTGACGGCCCCTACCTTTAACGCCCGGTGTTGCCGGGCATTTTTATTTTTGCGGTTATGAAAAAAACAATCAATTTACGCAGCATGGCAGCGCAGGCCATCGAACAGGTTGTTGAGCAGGGGCAGTCGCTCAGTAACGTCCTCCCTGCTCTGCAACAGAAAGTCTCGGATAAAGATAAAGCCCTGCTTCAAGAGCTGTGCTTCGGCGTGCTACGCACGCTCTCCCAAATGGAGTGGCTCATCAATAAGCTGATGTCTCGGCCGATGACCGGCAAGCAGCGCACCCTTCACTATCTGATCATGGTTGGGTTTTATCAGCTGCTCTATACCCGCGTTCCGCCGCACGCTGCCTTAGCGGAAACGGTAGAGGGTGCGGTAGCGATTAAGCGTCCGCAGCTCAAAGGCCTGATTAACGGCGTGCTGCGCCAGTTCCAGCGTCAGCAGGAGCCGCTGCTGGCAGAGTTTGCCACCAGTGAAAGCCGTTTTTTGCACCCTGACTGGTTGCTTAAACGCCTGCAAAAAGCCTACCCGCAGCAGTGGGAGCGTATCGTTGAGGCTAACAACCTGCGTCCGCCGATGTGGCTACGCGTGAACCGCAACCACCACTCCCGCGATGCCTGGCTGGCGCTGTTGGAGGCCTCCGGCCAGCAGGGTTTTCCTCATAGCGATTATCCCGATGCCGTGCGCCTGGCCTCGCCTGCCCCTGTGCAGGCTCTGCCCGGCTTCGATCAGGGCTGGGTGACGGTACAGGACGCCTCGGCCCAGGGCTGCATGAATTTTCTGGAGCCACAAAATGGCGAGCAGATCCTCGATCTCTGTGCCGCGCCGGGGGGTAAAACAACCCATATTCTGGAAGTTGCTCCTGAAGCCAGCGTCCTGGCAGTTGACGTTGATGAACAGCGCCTCTCCCGCGTCTACGATAACCTGAAGCGTTTGGGAGTGAAGGCGCAGGTTAAGCAGGGCGACGGCCGATTCCCTGCCCAGTGGTGCGGCGACCAGACGTTCGATCGTATTCTGCTTGATGCCCCCTGCTCGGCGACCGGAGTGATCCGTCGCCATCCGGATATCAAGTGGCTGCGCCGGGATCGCGATATCCCGGAGCTGGTCCAGCTGCAGTCCGCTATTCTCGATGCCATCTGGCCGCACCTGAAACCGGGCGGTACCCTGGTGTATGCCACCTGTTCCGTTCTTCCGGAGGAGAACAGCCTGCAAATTGCTGAGTTCCTCAAGCGTACGCCCGATGCGCAGCTAAGCGGTACGGGCACGCCAGCGCAGCCGGGACAGCAAAATCTTCCCGGCGCAGAAGAAGGTGACGGCTTCTATTACGCTAAGCTAATCAAACAGTAATTAAGATGACGGGTCGCAGCTGATGAAGATAATTATTCTGGGTGCAGGACAGGTTGGCGGCACGCTGGCCGAAAACCTGGTCGGTGAAAACAATGACATTACCGTTGTTGATATCAATGGCGATCGTCTGCACATGTTGCAGGATAAGTTTGATCTGCGGGTTGTTCAGGGGCACGGTTCGCACCCCCGCGTTTTGCGCGAGGCGGGAGCTGACGATGCAGATATGCTCGTTGCCGTCACCAGCTCCGATGAAACCAATATGGTTGCCTGCCAGGTCGCCTACTCGCTGTTTAATACGCCCAACCGCATCGCGCGTATTCGTGCGCCTGACTACGTACGCGATGCAGATAAGCTATTTAATACCGACGCCGTACCTATCGATCATCTGATCGCGCCCGAGCAGTTGGTGATCGATAGCATCTATCGTCTGATTGAGTACCCTGGTGCATTGCAGGTTGTTAACTTTGCCGAAGGTAAAGTAAGCCTTGCGGTGGTGAAAGCCTACTACGGCGGGCCGCTGGTGGGTAACGCCCTGTCAATTATGCGCGAGCATATGCCGCATATCGACACCCGTGTTGCGGCCATCTTCCGTCATGACAGGCCGATCCGCCCGCAGGGATCGACCATTGTTGAAGCAGGCGATGAGGTATTTTTTATCGCCGCATCACAGCATATTCGTGCCGTCATGAGCGAGCTACAGCGTCTGGAAAAACCCTATAAGCGTATTATGCTGGTAGGCGGCGGTAACATAGGCGCAGGCCTCGCACGCCAGTTAGAGAAGGACTACAGCGTTAAGTTGATCGAGCGCGATCAGCGCCGGGCGGCGGAGCTAGCCGAAAAGCTGCAAAATACGATCGTATTCTACGGTGATGCGTCGGATCAAGAGCTGCTGGCGGAAGAGCATATCGATCAGGTGGATCTTTTCATTGCCGTTACCAATGACGATGAAGCCAACATTATGTCCGCCATGCTGGCCAAGCGTATGGGGGCGAAAAAAGTGATGGTGCTGATCCAGCGCCGCGCCTACGTTGACCTCGTGCAGGGCAGCGTCATTGATATCGCTATCTCCCCGCAGGAGGCAACGATCTCTGCGCTGCTTAGCCACGTGCGTAAGGCAGATATTGTGGGTGTCTCCTCTCTGCGTCGGGGCGTTGCCGAGGCGATCGAGGCCGTGGCGCACGGTGACGAGAGTACTTCCCGCGTCGTAGGCCGAGTGATTGATGAAATTAAGCTGCCGCCGGGAACGATCATCGGGGCAGTTGTGCGCGGTAACGACGTTATGATTGCTAACGATAATTTACGTATTGAGCAAGGCGATCACGTTATTATGTTCCTGACGGATAAAAAGTTTATCACCGATGTAGAACGGCTGTTCCAACCGAGCCCCTTCTTCCTGTAATAGGCCAGGAAATGGAAATTAAAGAGACCTTTGTTAGACTTAGTGGGTCTTTGGCATAAGGAGAATCAAATGAGTTTGTTAAAAGAGTTTCGCGCTTTCGCCATGCGCGGCAACGTTATCGATCTGGCCGTCGGGGTCATCATTGGTGCGGCGTTCGGTAAAATTGTCTCGTCGCTGGTTGCTGATATCATTATGCCTCCCCTCGGCCTGCTGATCGGCGGCGTCGATTTCAAACAGTTCGCGTGGACGCTGCGTCCGGCTCAGGGTGACCTCCCTGCCGTTGTCATGCACTACGGCGTATTCATTCAAAACATTTTTGATTTTCTGATCGTGGCATTTGCGATCTTTATGGCGATTAAGCTGATTAACCGGCTCCATCAGAAGAAGAAAGAAGAACCTAAAGCCCCGCCGGCACCCTCTAAAGAGGAGCTGCTGCTGACTGAGATCCGCGACCTGCTCAAAGAGCAGAACAGCCGTCCTTAACAGAAAGCCAGCGGCAAGGGTGAGTCACGCTTTTGCCGCTGGCCTTTCACACTATTAACACCCTTTCTGACCAGCACTCTTTATCCCACCCTGCTCCAGCGCTTCCAAAATCGAGCAGTAAACGCTGCTATGGGCCGTGCCGCAGCAGGCGTCGTTAAGTCGCTGAAGGGAGCGACGCATCACCTGCAACTCTTCAATCCGGGCTTCAACTTCGCTTAGGCGAGACTGAACAATGCCTTTTGACTCCTGGCAGGTATGGTGCTCGGGATCGATACGGATCGACAGCAGCTCCCGGATCGATTCCAGGGTAAAACCAAGCTGCCGTGCGTGGCGAATAAACTTCAGCCGCTGAAGATCTCTGTCAGTATACAGACGGAAACCGCCCTGCGTTCGCACCTCATGATCCATCATCTGTTGCTTTTCATAATAGCGAACGGTATCAGGCGTCACCTCTGCGAGCTTTGCCAGCTCTCCAATTCGGTACATCGCTACTCCTCGCCCATTTTTTTCATCAGTTTATCGGCATACTCACCGCGCAAAAAGTCGGTGCTTAAACCAGCCTGGCGCAGCTGGAGTTCAAGCAGGGCTAATCTACGCCTGAGTTCATGATAGTCAGGATTATCTCGCTGTACCGTCTTTAACAGATCGGCCAGCGCCATAGCCTCTTTACGCTGGGCCAACTCCGGCGGCAAACAGCCGGCATTCTTCAGGAGTCGGTAGCCTGCCCGTAGTTCAGGGGGGACATGCGCATCATCATCGAGACGCAGCGGCTCACCGCTACCGGGAAGATTATCAAATTCACCTTGTTGCTGGGCATCACGAATATGGCGTTCTGCCCACTGATCGAGTAACCACATAGTCAACTCCGGGGGATGAACGTAGGCTCAAGGCTATTTTAGCAGGACGAAGAAGGTGGGATGAGAGAAATAAAAAAACCCGCCGAAGCGGGTCTTTTTATGTTGCTACAGATTACTCTGCAGCAGCTTCTGCTTGCGATTCAGAACGATCAACCAGCTCGATGTAAGCCATCGGAGCGTTGTCGCCTGCACGGAAGCCACACTTCAGAATGCGAGTGTAACCACCGGCACGGCTCGCGAAACGCGGGCCCAGCTCGTTAAACAGTTTTGCCACGATCTCGTTATCACGAGTACGGGCGAATGCCAGACGACGATTAGCTACGCTATCAGTCTTGGCAAGAGTAATCAGCGGCTCAACTACGCGGCGCAGCTCTTTCGCTTTAGGCAGGGTCGTCTTGATGATCTCATGACGAACAAGTGAACCTGCCATATTGCGGAACATAGCCTGGCGATGGCTGCTGTTGCGGTTCAGTTGACGACCACTCTTACGATGGCGCATGACCTTATCCTTCTCAGTAAAACCTTAACCTGTGATCCGGTTACTCGTCAGCAATGCTTGCCGGCGGCCAGTTTTCCAGGCGCATGCCCAGAGACAGACCACGTGAGGCCAGCACGTCTTTAATCTCGGTAAGAGATTTTTTACCCAGGTTAGGCGTTTTAAGTAGCTCAACCTCGGTACGCTGTACCAGATCACCGATATAGTGGATAGCTTCTGCTTTAAGGCAGTTAGCAGAGCGGACAGTCAATTCCAGATCGTCAACAGGGCGCAGCAGGATCGGATCGAATTCTGGTTTCTCTTCTTTCACTTCCGGCTGACGTACATCACGTAAGTCAACGAAAGCTTCCAGTTGTTCTGCCAGGATGGTTGCCGCACGACGAATCGCCTCTTCAGGATCGATTGTGCCGTTGGTTTCCATTTCGATGACCAGCTTGTCCAGGTCGGTACGCTGCTCTACACGCGCTGCTTCAACATTGTAGGCAATACGCTCTACAGGGCTATAGCATGCGTCAACCAGCAGACGGCCAATTGGGCGCTCATCTTCTTCCGAATGAATTCGGGCAGAAGCCGGCACATAACCACGACCGCGCTGAACTTTGATACGCATGCTAATAGATGCGTTCTCATCGGTCAGGTGGCAGATCACGTGCTGCGGCTTGACGATTTCGACATCACCGTCGTGGGTGATGTCGGCTGCAGTCACAGGGCCAATGCCAGATTTATTCAGGGTAAGAATAACATCATCTTTACCTTGAACTCTCACCGCCAGCCCTTTCAGGTTGAGCAGGATCTCCAGGATATCTTCCTGAACGCCTTCTTTGGTGCTGTACTCATGTAGTACACCATCAATCTCAACCTCGGTCACCGCACAACCCGGCATCGATGAGAGCAGAATACGGCGCAGTGCGTTACCCAGAGTATGGCCAAAGCCACGCTCTAAAGGCTCAAGGGTCACCTTGGCGTGCGTCGAACTCACTTGCTCGATATCTACCAGGCGCGGTTTTAGAAACTCTGTCACAGAACCCTGCATTGTGTCCTCTCTTTGGTACTAAGCTTTACTTGGAGTAAAGCTCGACGATCAGGTGTTCGTTAATGTCCGCAGACAGATCAGAACGCTCAGGCTTGCGCTTGTACGTACCTTCCATCTTGCCAGCATCAACTTCCAGCCAGGTTGGCTTTTCACGCTGCTCAGCCAACTCCAGAGCGGCCTTCACGCGAGATTGCTTTTTGGCTTTCTCACGGATGCTAACTACGTCATTCGGAGTTACCTGATAAGAAGCGATGTTAACAACGCGGCCGTTTACCATGATTGCTTTATGGCTAACGAGCTGACGTGCTTCCGCGCGAGTTGCGCCAAAGCCCATACGGTATACTACGTTGTCCAGACGACCTTCGAGCAGAGCCAGCAGGTTTTCACCCGTGTTGCCTTTCAGACGAGCTGCTTCTTTATAGTAGTTACGGAACTGACGCTCCAGAACACCGTACATACGGCGAACTTTCTGCTTTTCACGCAACTGTACACCATAGTCAGACAGACGCGGTTTACGCGCACCGTGCTGGCCAGGAGCTTGTTCAATTTTACACTTGGTATCGATCGCGCGAACGCCAGACTTAAGGAATAAGTCGGTGCCCTCACGACGGCTCAGCTTGAGCTTAGGACCCAAATATCTTGCCATTTTCTTTCTCCAACAAACCTGGAAACGACAGCGTTATACGCGGCGTTTTTTCGGCGGACGACAACCGTTATGAGGGATCGGAGTCACATCAGTAATATTAGTGATGCGGAAACCAGCGGCGTTCAGAGCACGAATAGTAGATTCGCGGCCTGGACCCGGACCTTTAACCATAACTTCCAGATTCTTGATACCGTATTCTTTTACGGCGTCAGCGCAACGCTCTGCTGCAACCTGAGCTGCGAACGGAGTAGATTTGCGAGAACCACGGAAACCGGAACCACCGGCTGTTGCCCAACCCAGCGCATTACCCTGACGATCGGTAATAGTTACGATGGTGTTGTTAAAAGAAGCATGGACATGAGCCACGCCGTCAGAGACTTGTTTTCTTACACGCTTACGTGCACGAACTGGTGCCTTTGCCATTTTATTCAATCACCCCGATTATTTCTTGATCGGTTTGCGCGGACCCTTACGGGTACGTGCGTTGGTCTTAGTACGCTGACCGCGCACTGGCAGACCACGACGATGACGCAAACCGCGATAGCAACCAAGATCCATAAGGCGCTTGATGCTCATGCTAACTTCACGGCGCAGATCACCTTCAACGACAAATTTGGCAACTTCGTCACGCAGCGTGTCGATTTGTTCTTCAGACAGCTCACTGATCTTAACATCTTCAGCGATACCCGCAGAAGCCAGAATGGCTTTAGAACGGGTCTTGCCGACACCGTAGATCGACGTTAATGCGATTACGGCGTGTTTCTGATCAGGAATGTTAATGCCTGCTATACGGGCCACTATGCACTCCTACTATTTAATATGTACGTCCCATGCTGAAAAGCCCGTTTTCAGGATACTCAAATGGAAACGTACAGACATACAAAAGATTGGCTGGCTAATCTAGCCAGCTCAACCCAACTTTGCAAGAAAAATATGCGAAATAATCAGCCTTGGCGCTGTTTATGCTTCGGCTCGGCACTGCAAATCACGCGGATGACGCCATCACGCTTAACGATTTTGCAGTTACGGCATAATTTCTTGACGGAAGCACGAACTTTCATTTTTACTCTCCGTAACTTCTCGAGCGACCTTTAGCGGCTATAGCCTTTCAGGTTCGCCTTCTTCAATGCAGACTCATACTGACTCGACATCATTAGAGTTTGCACTTGAGCCATAAAGTCCATAATCACGACAACAACGATGAGCAGTGAGGTTCCACCGAAGTAGAACGGTACTTTCATTGCATCACGCATGAACTCCGGGATCAGGCAGATAAAGGTAATGTAGAGCGCACCGACCAGAGTCAGGCGGGTCATTACTTTATCGATGTACTTCGCCGTTTGTTCTCCCGGACGAATTCCTGGTACAAATGCACCGGACTTCTTCAGGTTATCTGCTGTTTCACGCGGGTTGAAAACCAACGCCGTGTAGAAGAAACAGAAGAAGATGATTGCAGTCGCATAGAGTAACACATAAAGCGGTTGCCCAGGCTGCAAATACAGCGAAATTGTTGTCAGCCAGTTCCAACCAGTACCATTCCCGAACCATGACGCGATGGTCGCTGGGAACAGAATAATACTGGAAGCGAAGATTGCCGGGATTACCCCCGCCATATTCACTTTCAGCGGTAAATGTGTGCTCTGTGCAGCATAGACACGACGACCCTGCTGGCGTTTCGCGTAGTTTACCACAATACGGCGTTGACCACGTTCAACAAACACAACAAAGAACGTCACTGCAAATACTAATACTGCAACCAACAGCAACAGGAGGAAGTGCAGGTCGCCTTGACGCGCTTGCTCGATCGTATGGGCAATGGCTGGCGGGAGTCCCGCAACGATACCAGCGAAGATAATGATCGAGATACCGTTACCGATACCACGTTCAGTAATCTGTTCGCCGAGCCACATCAGGAACATCGTTCCTGTGACCAGACTTACAACAGCGGTGAAATAGAATGCAAAGCCTGGATTCATTACCAGGCCCTGCATACCAGGCATATTCGGTAGACCGGTAGCAATACCGATCGACTGGAATATTGCCAGCACCAGAGTGCCGTAACGGGTGTACTGGCTGATCTTACGACGACCAGACTCCCCTTCTTTCTTCAACTCTGCCAGCGGTGGGTAAACCACCGTCAGCAGTTGGACAATAATAGAGGCCGAAATATACGGCATAATGCCCAGCGCAAAGATTGAAGCTCGGCTGAGAGCACCACCAGAGAACATGTTAAACATCTCAATGATGGTGCCTCGCTGTTGCTCAAGCAGTTTGGCAAGTACAGCGGCATCAATACCAGGGATCGGAATAAAAGAGCCAATACGGAACACAATAAGCGCACCGATTACAAACAGCAGTCTGCGTTTCAGCTCGCCTAAGCCACCTTTGGCACTTTGAAAATCTAATCCCGGTTGTTTAGCCATCTGCTACTTATTCCTCGATTTTACCGCCAGCAGCTTCGATAGCAGCACGAGCGCCTTTAGTAACACGCAGGCCACGAACAGTTACCGGAGTAGAAACTTCACCAGACAGGATCACTTTCGCGAACTCGATCTGGATACCGATAATGTTTGCCGCTTTCAGCGTGTTCAGGTCAACTACGTCGCCTTCTACTTTAGCCAGATCGGACAGACGAACTTCTGCCGTGATCATTGCTTTACGCGAAGTGAAACCGAATTTCGGCAGACGACGGTACAGAGGCATCTGACCACCCTCGAAACCGCGACGTACGCCACCGCCAGAACGAGAGTTCTGACCTTTGTGACCACGACCACCGGTTTTACCGAGGCCAGAACCGATACCACGACCCAGGCGTTTACCCGCCTTTTTAGAGCCTTCGGCCGGAGACAGAGTATTTAAACGCATCTCTTACTCCTCAACTTTAACCATGAAGGAAATCGCGTTAACCATACCACGAACAGCGGGAGTATCCTCGCGTTCTACGGTGTGACCAATACGACGCAGACCCAGGCCAAGCAGCGTTGCCTTGTGTTTCGGCAGACGACCGATTGCACTGCGGGTTTGAGTAATTTTAATAGTCTTTGCCATGGCTTATTTCCCCAGAATTTCTTCAACGGATTTACCACGCTTGGCAGCGACCATTTCTGGAGAATTCATATTTTCCAGGCCGTCGATAGTTGCACGAACCACGTTGATCGGGTTGGTGGAACCATAGGCTTTAGCCAGAACGTTATGAACCCCAGCGACTTCCAGAACGGCGCGCATTGCACCACCGGCGATGATACCGGTACCTTCTGAAGCCGGCTGCATGAATACACGAGAACCCGTGTGCACACCTTTAACAGGGTGCTGCAGGGTGCCGTGGTTCAGCGCGACGTTAATCATGTTGCGACGGGCTTTCTCCATCGCTTTCTGGATCGCTGCTGGAACTTCACGCGCTTTACCGTAACCAAAACCAACGCGACCGTTACCATCGCCTACTACAGTCAGAGCTGTGAAGGAGAAAATACGACCACCTTTTACGGTTTTAGATACGCGGTTAACCGCGATCAGCTTTTCCTGCAGTTCGCCAGCTTGTTTTTCGATGTGTGACATCTTACACCTCTACCTTAGAACTGAAGGCCAGCTTCACGGGCAGCATCTGCCAGTGCCTGGACACGACCATGATATTGGAACCCGGAACGGTCAAAAGAAACATCTTTGATGCCTTTTTCCAGAGCGCGTTCTGCAACAGCTTTACCTACAGCTGCGGCTGCGTCTTTGTTTCCGGTGAACTTCAGTTGTTCAGCGATAGCTTTTTCTACAGTAGAAGCAGCTACCAGAACTTCAGAACCATTCGGAGCAATTACCTGTGCGTAAATATGACGCGGGGTACGATGTACCACCAGGCGAGTTGCACCCAGCTCCTGGAGCTTGCGGCGTGCGCGGGTCGCACGACGGATACGAGCAGATTTCTTATCCATAGTGTTACCTTACTTCTTCTTAGCCTCTTTGGTACGCACGACTTCGTCGGCGTAACGAACACCCTTGCCTTTATAAGGCTCAGGACGACGGTAGGCGCGCAGATCTGCTGCAACCTGACCGATCATCTGCTTATCAGCGCCTTTCAGCACGATTTCAGTCTGAGTCGGACATTCTGCGGTGATCCCCGCTGGCAGCTGATGCTCAACAGGATGCGAGAAACCCAGAGACAGGTTTACTGCATTCCCTTTGACTGCTGCACGATAACCTACACCAACCAGCTGCAGCTTCTTAGTGAAGCCTTCGGTAACACCGATAACCATTGAATTCAGCAGGGCACGCGCGGTACCAGCCTGAGCCCAACCATCTACGTAACCATCACGCGGACCGAAGGTCAGTGCATTATCTGCATGATTCACTTCAACAGCATCGTTGAGAGTACGAGTCAGCTCGCCGTTTTTACCTTTGATCGTAATAACCTGACCGTTGATTTTTACATCAACGCCGGCAGGAACAACGACCGGTGCTTTAGCAACACGAGACATTTTTTCCTCCGATTAGGCTACGTAGCAGATAATTTCGCCACCAAGACCAGCTTGGCGCGCTGCACGATCAGTCATAACACCTTTAGAGGTAGAAACAACTGCGATACCCAGACCCGCCATAACTTTCGGCAGCTCATCTTTTTTCTTATAGATGCGCAGACCTGGGCGGCTGACACGCTGAATGCTTTCTACAACAGCTTTGCCCTGGAAGTACTTAAGAGTCACTTCCAGTTCAGGCTTGGTGTCGCCTTCAACTTTAAATTCTTCAATAAAACCTTCTTCCTTCAGCACGTTGGCAATTGCCACTTTCAGCTTGGAGGAAGGCATGGTGACCGCAGCTTTGTTCGCGGCCTGACCGTTACGGATACGGGTCAGCATATCCGCGATCGGATCTTGCATGCTCATCTGTCTTTACTCCCGTGATTCAATTGGTGACAATTACCAGCTAGCCTTTTTAAGACCCGGGATTTCACCGCGCATAGCGGCTTCACGGACCTTAATACGGCTCAACCCGAACTTCCGCAGGAAAGCGTGCGGACGACCAGTTTGACGGCAGCGGTTACGCTGACGAGACGGGCTGGAATCACGCGGCAGAGTCTGCAGCTTCAGAACTGCATTCCAACGATCTTCGTCGGAAGCGTTCACATCAGAGATGATAGCTTTCAGTTCAGCGCGTTTAGCGAAGAATTTATCAGCTAAAGCTACGCGCTTTACTTCGCGTGCTTTCATTGATTGCTTAGCCATTAAGTAACCCTACCTTACTTGCGGAACGGGAAGTCAAAGGCAGCCAGCAGAGCACGCCCTTCTTCATCAGAATTCGCGGTAGTGGTGATGGTAATATCCAAACCACGTACACGATCGACTTTGTCGTAATCGATTTCTGGGAAGATGATCTGCTCACGGACACCCATGCTGTAGTTACCACGACCATCGAATGACTTAGCGGACAGGCCACGGAAGTCACGGATACGCGGTACAGCAATAGTGATCAGGCGCTCAAAGAACTCCCACATGCGTTCGCCACGCAGAGTTACTTTACAGCCGATCGGATAGCCCTGACGGATTTTGAAGCCTGCAACAGATTTGCGTGCTTTGGTGACAAACGGTTTTTGACCGGAGATTGCTGCCAGGTCAGCTACTGCGTTATCCAGCAGCTTCTTGTCAGCGATCGCTTCACCAACACCCATGTTCAGGGTGATCTTCTCGACCCGAGGGACTTGCATGACAGAATTGTAGCTAAACTCAGTCATGAGTTTGTTAACTACTTCGTCTTTGTAGTAATCATGCAGTTTCGCCATCGTACTACTCCAAATTACTTGATAGTTTCGCTGTTAGACTTGAAGAAACGGACTTTTTTGCCGTCTTCGAATCTAAAGCCTACACGGTCAGCCTTGCCGGTTGCCGCATTGAAGAGTGCAACGTTAGAGATCTGAATAGCTGCTTCTTTCTCTACGATGCCACCTGGCTGGTTCAGAGCCGGAACCGGCTTCTGGTGTTTCTTGACCAGGTTGATACCTTCAACGACGATTTTGCCGGAAGACAGAACATTTTTTACTTTACCGCGCTTACCTTTATCTTTACCGGTTAACACGATAACTTCGTCATCACGACGGATTTTAGCTGCCATGATTCGCTCCTTAGAGTACTTCTGGTGCCAGAGAGATAATTTTCATGAACTTTTCAGTACGAAGTTCACGAGTTACCGGCCCAAAAATACGCGTACCGATAGGTTGCTCGCTGTTATTGTTTAAAATAACGCATGCATTACCATCGAAGCGAATGACAGAACCGTCCGGGCGACGAACACCCTTCTTGGTGCGCACCACTACCGCCTTCAGCACATCACCTTTTTTGACCTTACCACGCGGAATTGCTTCCTTGATGGTGATCTTGATGATGTCGCCTACGCCTGCGTAGCGACGGTGCGAGCCACCCAGAACCTTGATACACATTACGCGACGTGCACCGGAGTTGTCGGCGACGTTCAGCATAGTCTGTTCTTGGATCATTTCAGTGCTCCGCTAATGTCAACTACTACTTTGGGACCCAAAATCTCGGGTCATTAAAAAGCCCCATATCGAGGGCGCGGCATTATAACACCGCTTCCTGCGTATGGGTAGAAAAAATAAACGGTCCATTGCTGGACCGTCTATCTTGAGAGAGCGTACTGTATTACAGAACCGCTTTCTCTACAACGCGAACCAGCGTCCAGGACTTAGTCTTGGACAGTGGACGGCATTCACGGATTTCAACCTTGTCGCCGATACCACATTCGTTGTTCTCGTCATGTACGTGCAGCTTGGTCGTACGCTTGATGAATTTACCGTAGATCGGGTGTTTCACAAAACGTTCGATAGCAACAACGATGGATTTCTCCATTTTATCGCTAACAACGCGACCTTGCAGAGTACGGATTTTATCGGTCATTACGCACCCGCCTTCTCAGTCAGTAAAGTCTTAACGCGTGCGACGTCACGACGCACTTGCTTCAACAGGTGAGACTGTTGCAGCTGGCCACTTGCTGCCTGCATACGCAGGTTGAACTGCTCACGCAGCAGGTTCAGCAGCTCGGTGTTCAGCTCTTCAACACTCTTCTCACGCAGCTCTTTTGCTTTCATTACATCACCGTCTTAGTTACAAAGGTGGTTTTAATCGGCAGTTTCGCTGCTGCCAGGCTGAATGCTTCACGGGCCAGCTCTTCAGGAACACCGTCCATTTCATACAGGACTTTACCTGGCTGAATCAAGGCAACCCAATACTCCACGTTACCTTTACCTTTACCCATACGAACTTCCAGCGGCTTCTCAGTGATCGGTTTGTCCGGGAATACACGGATCCAGATCTTACCTTGACGCTTAACTGCACGGGTCATTGCACGACGTGCTGCTTCGATCTGACGGGCAGTCAGACGACCACGGCCAACAGCTTTCAGACCGAAAGTGCCGAAGCTAACATCCGTACCCTGCGCCAGACCACGGTTGCGGCCTTTGTGCACTTTACGGAATTTTGTACGCTTTGGTTGTAACATAGCGACGCTCCTTATTTACGGCCTTTACGCTGCTGCTTTTTAGGTTGAGCAGCCGGTTCCGGTTGTTCAACAGCAGCCATACCACCCAGGATCTCACCTTTGAAGATCCATACCTTAACGCCGATTACACCATAAGTGGTGTGCGCTTCAGAGGTGTTGTAGTCAATGTCCGCACGCAGCGTGTGCAGCGGAACGCGACCTTCGCGGTACCATTCGGTACGTGCGATTTCCGCGCCGCCCAGACGGCCGCTAACTTCAACTTTGATACCTTTAGCGCCCAGACGCATTGCGTTCTGTACAGCACGCTTCATTGCACGGCGGAACATCACACGACGCTCCAGCTGTGAAGTGATGCTGTCAGCAACCAGTTTTGCGTCCAGTTCAGGCTTACGCACTTCGGCGATGTTGATCTGTGCAGGAACGCCAGCGATATCCGCTACGACCTTGCGCAGTTTTTCTACGTCTTCGCCTTTCTTACCGATAACGATACCCGGGCGAGCGGTGTGAATGGTCACACGGATGCTCTTAGCCGGACGCTCGATAACGATACGAGATACAGACGCTTTAGCCAGTTCCTTAGTCAGGTACTGACGTACTTTAAAATCGCTGTCCAGGTTGTCAGCGAATTCTTTGGTGTTCGCAAACCAGGTTGAGTTCCATGGTTTTACAATACCCAGGCGAATACCATTAGGATGTACTTTCTGACCCATTGCTAGTCTCCAGAGTCTCAGCGATCGGACACAACCACAGTGATGTGGCTGGTGCGCTTCAGGATGCGATCTGCACGACCTTTCGCACGCGGCATAATGCGCTTCATGCTCGGGCCTTCGTCTACGAAAATTTTCGCAACTTTCAGATCGTCAATGTCAGCGCCATCGTTGTGTTCAGCGTTAGCAATGGCAGATTCCAGTACCTTCTTAACCAATACCGCAGCTTTCTTGTTGGTATAGGTCAGGATGTCCAGGGCCTGCGACACTTTCTTACCGCGAATCAGGTCAGCAACAAGGCGAACCTTCTGAGCAGAAGAACGAGCATGGCGATGTTGAGCTAAAGTTTCCATCTCTTCCTCCTACCTTATTTCTTCTTCGCTTTTTTATCAGCAGCGTGGCCGCGATAAGTACGAGTCGGTGCGAATTCACCCAGTTTGTGACCAACCATTTCGTCGGAAACAAAGACTGGAACGTGCTGACGACCATTATGGACAGCGATGGTCAAACCGATCATGTTAGGAAAGATCGTTGAACGACGGGACCAAGTGCGCAGGGGCTTCTTGTCTCCGCTTTCCACCGCTTTCTCTACCTTCTTCAGCAAGTGCAGGTCAATAAAAGGACCTTTCTTGAGAGAACGTGGCATGGCTTATCCTCTAAAATTATTTGCTACGGCGACGTACGATAAATTTATCAGTACGCTTGTTGCTGCGGGTCTTCTTACCTTTGGTCTGAACGCCCCACGGAGTTACCGGGTGCTTACCAAAGTTACGACCTTCACCACCACCATGTGGGTGGTCGACTGGGTTCATCGCAGTACCGCGAACGGTAGGACGAACACCACGCCAGCGTGCAGCACCTGCTTTACCCAGAACGCGCAGCATATGCTCAGCATTGCCAACTTCGCCCAGGGTAGCGCGGCAGTCTGCTTCGACTTTACGCATTTCACCAGAACGCAGACGCAGGGTGACATAAGCACCGTCGCGCGCAACGATCTGAACGTAAGTACCAGCAGAACGCGCCAGCTGACCGCCTTTACCTGGTTTCATTTCTACGTTATGAACGGTAGAACCAACCGGGATGTTGCGCATCGGCAGGGTGTTACCCGCTTTGATTGCAGCATCAACGCCAGACTGAATCTGGTCGCCAGCTTTCAGGCCTTTAGGGGCCAGGATGTAACGGCGTTCGCCATCTTTGTACAGAACCAGCGCGATGTTCGCGGAGCGGTTCGGATCGTACTCAAGACGTTCAACAGTCGCTGGGATACCGTCTTTGTTGCGTTTGAAGTCAACAATACGATAAGCCTGCTTGTGACCACCACCGATGTGACGGGTGGTGATACGACCATTGTTGTTACGACCACCGGATTTGCTGTTTTTTTCAACCAGCGGAGCAAAAGGTTTGCCCTTATGCAGCTCAGGGTTAACCACTTTAACAACGTGGCGACGACCCGGAGATGTCGGTTTACACTTAACAACTGCCATTGTATTACTCCTCCGACTTACTCAGCGCCGCCAACGAAGTCCAGGTTCTGGCCTTCTTTCAGGGTGACGTAAGCTTTTTTCCAGTCGCTACGACGACCGATACGCTGTCCGTGACGTTTAACTTTCCCTTTAACAACCAGGGTGTTAACGACTTCGACTTCGACTTCAAACAGTTTCTGCACAGCAGCTTTGATCTCTGCTTTCGTCGCGTCTTTAGCAACTTTGAGCACGATGGTATTGGTTTTTTCCATCGCGGTAGACGCTTTTTCAGAAACGTGCGGCGCACGAAGCACCTTCAGCAGACGTTCTTCACGAATCATGCCAGCATCTCCTCAACTTGCTTAACAGCCTCAGCAGTCATTACGACTTTGTCGAAGGCGATCAGGCTAACCGGGTCGATACCTGCTGCGTCACGTACGTCAACCTTGTGCAGGTTACGTGCGGCCAGGAACAGGTTCTCGTCCAGCTCACCGGTGATGATCAGCACATCTTCCAGAGCCATGTCTTTCAGTTTCTGAGCCAGAAGCTTGGTTTTCGGCGCTTCCAGAGAGAACTGCTCGACAACGATCAGACGATCCTGACGTACCAGCTCGGACAGAATGCTTTTCAGCGCGCCGCGGTACATCTTTTTGTTAACTTTTTGACTGTGGTCCTGCGGACGCGCAGCGAAGGTCACGCCACCTGAACGCCAGATCGGGCTCTTAACAGAACCTGAACGCGCACGGCCGGTACCTTTCTGACGCCACGGCTTTTTGCCGGAACCAGTTACTTCAGCACGAGTCTTCTGAGCACGAGTACCCTGACGAGCACCAGCTGCATAAGCAACAACAACCTGGTGAACCAGCGCTTCGTTGAAATCACGACCGAAGGTAGTTTCGGAAACAGTCAGCGCGCTTTGCGCGTCTTTCAATACTAATTCCATTGCTATCCCCTTACGCCTTCACAGCTGGTTTAACGATCAGGTCGCAACCGGTCGCACCCGGAACACCACCTTTAACCAGCAGCAGGTTGCGCTCAGCGTCAACACGTACTACGTCCAGGCTCTGAACAGTTACACGTTCGTTACCCAGCTGACCTGCCATCTTCTTGCCTTTGAACACTTTGCCCGGAGTCTGGTTCTGACCGATAGAACCCGGAACGCGGTGAGACAAGGAGTTACCGTGAGTCGCGTCCTGGGTACGGAAGTTCCAGCGCTTAACGGTACCGGCGAAACCTTTACCTTTAGAGGTACCGGTTACGTCAACTTTTTTAACGTCAGCAAACAGCTCAACGCTGATGTCCTGACCTACGGTGTACTCTTCGCCTTCTGCAAGACGGAATTCCCACAGACCACGGCCAGCTTCAACGCCAGCTTTAGCAAAGTGACCCGCTTCAGGCTTGGTTACACGGTTAGCTTTTTTAGCACCGGTAGTGACCTGAACGGCACGGTAGCCGTCGTTAGCCAGATCTTTGATCTGAGTAACGCGGTTTGCTTCAACTTCGATTACGGTTACTGGGATAGAAACGCCATCTTCAGTGAAGATGCGGGTCATACCCACTTTTTTACCGACTAAACCAATCATTGTATCAACCTCTCAATCGCTCGATGACCTGATTAACCCAGGCTGATCTGCACGTCTACACCGGCAGCCAGGTCCAGACGCATCAGAGCATCAACGGTTTTCTCGGTTGGCTCAACGATGTCAACCAGACGCTTGTGAGTGCGAATTTCGTACTGATCGCGCGCGTCTTTGTTAACGTGCGGAGAGATCAGAACGGTAAAGCGCTCTTTGCGGGTCGGCAGCGGGATCGGACCACGAACCTGCGCACCAGTGCGCTTGGCAGTCTCGACGATTTCCGCGGTTGATTGATCGATCAGACGATGATCAAACGCTTTAAGACGGATACGGATTCTTTGGTTCTGCATGAGACCAGAGCTCCAATTATTTATAGACGAAATAGTTACTCCTCAAACCCATTACGATTGATGGGAGAGTGTAACCGTTCTTACAGAGTTCCCCAATCGGGAACATTGTCTGGTATCGCTTACGCAGTACCGGTGGTTCATATCGAACCGCTGTCTATATTAGACAAGCCCGCGCATTATACGTAAAACTGGCATTAACGCAAGGGTCGTGTAGAAAATAAGCACCAGATAGAAAAAAACCCGCCGCCGTTAGCCGGCAGCGGGTTCGATTATGCGGGAGTATGCGTTGTACGGTGCGGCTACTTCGCCTGCTCTCTGAGCTGTGACTGAAGGTAGTTCTGCAGACCAATTTTTGCTATCAGGTCTAACTCGGTCTCCAGCCAGTCGATGTGCCCCTCTTCATCCGCGAGGATCTCAATCATCATATCGCGGCTAACGTAGTCGTGAACGCTATCGGCATAGGCGATAGCCTCACGTAGATCTTTAGCACCCTCAAGTTCCAGGTTCAGGTCAGAGCGCAGCATCTCCTCTACGTCTTCACCGATCCCCAGCTTGCCGAGGTCCTGCAGGTTTGGAATACCTTCAAGAAAGAGAATACGCTCGATGTACTTATCGGCGTGCTTCATCTCATCTATGGATTCATGATATTCGACGTCGTTGAGGCGGGTAAGGCCCCAGTTTTTGTACATACGGGCATGAAGAAAATACTGATTGATTGCGACAAGCTCATTTCCCAATAATTTATTGAGATAACTTATGATTCTGACATCACCTTTCATTATTAGTCCCTCCGCTTCCACTAAGTGAAGCGTAGATGGCGCTACCGGGATGTCAAAAAAAGATTTTCGCTTATGCGATCTCCTGGTATTCAGGAATTTGCATCAGTTCGTTCTGCATAATCTCGCGGGCCGCGCGAACGCACTTGCCGCACTGGTTCCCTACCGGGATAAACTTACGCAGCTGCTGGAAAGATTGGGGGCGAAACTGGCGTACCGCCTGGCGAATTGTTTTATCACTTACCCCATTACACAAACAGACGTACATAATCACTCCCGTTCAATTTATGCGCAGAGTGTAAATGAGAATAGTTATGATTACAATAGTAGAGAGCCGAAAGCAGAACGTAAAAAAGGACGCCGAAGCGTCCTTTTTTTATTCAGAGATAATAAATTATTAGCTCAGAACTTTAGCAACAACGCCCGCGCCAACGGTACGGCCGCCTTCACGGATTGCGAAACGCAGACCGTCGTCCATCGCGATCGGGTGGATCAGGGTAACAACCATTTTGATGTTGTCGCCCGGCATAACCATCTCAACGCCTTCCGGCAGTTCGATGGTGCCAGTCACGTCAGTTGTACGGAAGTAGAACTGCGGACGGTAGCCTTTGAAGAACGGAGTGTGACGGCCGCCTTCGTCTTTGGACAGGATGTACACTTCGGATTCGAACTTGGTGTGCGGCTTGATTGAGCCCGGCTTAGCCAGAACCTGGCCACGCTGGATCTCTTCACGCTTGATACCACGCAGCAGAACGCCGCAGTTCTCGCCCGCACGACCTTCGTCCAGCAGTTTGCGGAACATTTCAACGCCGGTACAGGTAGATTTCGCAGTATCTTTGATACCTACGATTTCAACTTCTTCACCAACTTTGATGATACCGCGCTCTACACGACCGGTAACAACGGTACCACGACCGGAGATGGAGAATACGTCTTCGATCGGCAGCAGGAACGGCTTGTCAATCGCACGCTCTGGTTCCGGGATGTAGGAATCCAGGTAGCCAGCCAGCTCAACGATCTTCTCTTCCCACTCAGCTTCGCCTTCCAGCGCTTTCAGCGCGGAACCACGAATGATCGGGGTGTCGTCGCCCGGGAAGTCGTACTGGGACAGAAGTTCACGCACTTCCATCTCAACCAGTTCCAGCAGCTCTTCGTCATCAACCATGTCGCATTTGTTCAGGAACACGATGATGTACGGAACGCCTACCTGACGACCCAGCAGGATGTGCTCACGGGTCTGCGGCATCGGGCCGTCAGTCGCAGCAACAACCAGGATCGCGCCGTCCATCTGCGCAGCACCGGTGATCATGTTTTTAACATAGTCGGCGTGGCCCGGGCAGTCTACGTGTGCGTAGTGGCGAGTCGGGGTGTCATACTCAACGTGAGAGGTGTTGATGGTGATACCACGAGCTTTCTCTTCCGGCGCGTTATCGATCTGGTCGAATGCACGAGCAGAACCACCGTAGGTTTTAGCCAGAACGGTAGTGATGGCAGCGGTCAGGGTAGTTTTACCGTGGTCAACGTGGCCGATAGTACCAACGTTAACGTGCGGTTTTGTACGTTCAAATTTTTCTTTAGACACGGCTATATTCCTTACTATAGTGCTCTCCCCTTCTGGAGAGAGCACGGGACTTAGATTTTAACCCTGCGGCTTATTTACCGCGGGCTTCAATTACGGCCTGAGCAACGTTGTTCGGCGCATCATCATACTTCAGGAATTCCATGGAGTAAGATGCACGACCTTTAGTCAGTGAACGCAGCTGAGTTGCATATCCGAACATTTCAGACAGCGGAACTTCAGCGTGGATCTGAACGCCAGTAGCGTTAGATTCCTGACCTTTCAGCTGACCACGACGACGGCTAAGGTCACCGATAACGTCACCGGTGTTCTCTTCCGGCGTCTCTACTTCAACCTTCATGATCGGCTCAAGCAGAACTGGTTTTGCTTTCTTAAAGCCATCTTTAAAGGCAATAGACGCAGCCAGTTTAAACGCCAGCTCAGAGGAGTCAACGTCATGGTAAGAACCGAAGTGCAGACGCACGCCCAGATCCACTACCGGGTAACCCGCCAGCGGGCCAGCTTTCAGCTGTTCCTGGATGCCTTTATCAACGGCAGGGATGTATTCGCCAGGAATTACACCACCCTTGATGTCGTTGATGAACTCGTAACCTTTCGGGTTAGAGCCCGGCTCCAGCGGGTACATGTCGATAACAACATGACCGTACTGACCACGACCACCAGACTGCTTGGCGTGTTTGCCTTCGATATCGGTAACTTTTGCGCGAATCGCTTCACGGTAAGCAACCTGAGGTTTACCGACGTTCGCTTCAACGTTGAATTCACGCTTCATACGGTCAACGATGATGTCGAGGTGCAGCTCACCCATGCCCGCGATGATAGTCTGGTTAGACTCTTCGTCAGTCCAAACGCGGAATGACGGGTCTTCTTTAGCCAGACGGCCCAGAGCCAGACCCATTTTTTCCTGGTCAGCTTTGGTTTTCGGCTCAACGGCGATGGAGATTACCGGCTCAGGGAATTCCATACGCTCCAGAATGATCGGGTGATCCGGGTTACACAGGGTGTCACCGGTGATCACGTCTTTCAGACCGATTGCTGCAGCGATGTCGCCTGCGCGAACTTCTTTGATCTCTTCACGTTTGTTAGCGTGCATCTGAACGATACGACCGAAACGCTCACGTGCAGATTTCACGGAGTTCAGTACGGTATCACCAGAGTTAACCACACCGGAGTACACACGGAAGAAGGTCAGGTTACCTACGAACGGGTCGGTAGCGATTTTGAACGCCAGCGCCGCGAACGGCTCGTCATCACTTGCGTGACGCTCAGCCGGGGTATCTTTACCGTCATCCAGCATGCCGTTGATCGCCGGTACGTCGATCGGAGATGGCAGGTAATCAATTACCGCATCCAGCATCGCCTGAACACCTTTGTTCTTAAATGCAGAACCACAGGTTACCAGGATGATTTCGTTGTTCAGAACGCGCTGACGCAGAGCCGTTTTGATCTCTTCTTCAGTCAGTTCTTCACCGCCCAGGTATTTCTCCATCAGCTCTTCAGAAGCTTCAGCAGCGGATTCGATGAGGTTCTGGTGCCATTCTTCAGCCAGATCCTGCATGTCAGCCGGGATATCTTCGTATTCGAAGGTAACGCCCTGGTCGGCATCGTTCCAGTTGATGGCTTTCATTTTCACCAGGTCAACAACACCGGTGAAACCTTCTTCAGCACCAATCGCCAGCTGCAGCGGAACCGGGTTCGCGCCAAGACGGGATTTGATCTGACCAACAACTTTCAGGAAGTTCGCACCCATACGGTCCATTTTGTTAACGAACGCGATACGTGGAACTTTATATTTGTTTGCCTGACGCCATACGGTTTCAGACTGCGGCTGAACACCACCAACTGCGCAGTAAACCATTACCGCACCGTCAAGAACACGCATGGAACGTTCTACTTCGATGGTGAAGTCAACGTGGCCCGGGGTGTCGATGATGTTTACGCGATGCGGTTCATACTGCTTCGCCATACCAGACCAGAATGCAGTGGTCGCTGCGGAGGTGATGGTGATACCACGCTCCTGCTCCTGCTCCATCCAGTCCATAGTTGCCGCGCCGTCGTGTACTTCACCGATTTTGTGGTTTACACCGGTGTAGAACAGGATACGTTCGGTAGTAGTGGTTTTACCGGCGTCGATGTGCGCACTGATACCGATGTTACGGTAGCGTGCAATGGGTGTTGTACGAGCCATTTGATTCCTCTATTGCCTTAGCGTTCAAGTTATGTAGCCCAAAGCGGGCAGCTTACATAAAGCGCCCGCTTGGTGACTATTACTCCGAAGGGATTACCAACGGTAGTGGGCGAACGCTTTGTTGGCTTCTGCCATACGGTGAACGTCTTCACGTTTCTTAACTGCAGTACCTTTGTTGTCTGCAGCATCAGAAAGTTCGTTCGCCAGGCGCAGAGCCATGGATTTATCACCGCGTTTACGAGCAGCTTCAACGATCCAACGCATTGCCAGAGCATTACGACGAACCGGACGAACTTCAACTGGAACCTGATAAGTAGAACCACCAACGCGGCGAGACTTAACTTCTACAGTCGGGCGCACGTTGTCGAGAGCGACTTCGAAAGCTTCCAGTTCATTTTTACCAGAGCGCTGAGCCAGGGTCTCAAGAGCACTGTATACGATTGCTTCTGCAGTAGATTTTTTACCATCTACCATCAGGATATTTACAAATTTAGCCAGCAGTTCTGATCCGAACTTAGGATCCGGCAGGATTTTACGCTGACCAATGACGCGACGACGTGGCATGGAAATACTCCGTTGTTAATTCAGGATTGTCCAAAACTCAAAGAGTTTAGTTTGACATTAATTTAAAACGTTTGGCCTTACTTAACGGAGAACCATTAAGCCTTAGGACGCTTCACGCCGTACTTGGAGCGAGCCTGCTTACGGTCTTTAACGCCTGAGCAGTCAAGTGCACCACGAACGGTGTGGTAACGAACACCCGGAAGGTCTTTAACACGACCGCCACGGATCAGGATCACGGAGTGCTCCTGCAGGTTGTGACCTTCACCACCGATGTAGGAGGTAACTTCGAAACCGTTAGTCAGACGCACACGGCAAACTTTACGCAGTGCGGAGTTCGGTTTCTTAGGAGTGGTGGTATATACACGAGTACATACACCACGTTTCTGCGGGCAGGCTTCCAGCGCAGGCACGTTGCTTTTCGCAACTTTGCGTGCACGTGGTTTGCGTACCAGCTGGTTAACTGTTGCCATTAAATAGCTCCTGGTTTTAGCTTTTGCTTCGTAAACACGTAATAAAACGCCCTCATACAATATGAGGACGCGGAATTTTAGGGCTGTGCTCAAAAGGTGTCAAGAAATATACAGCGGATCTCACACTACCAGGCGATCTGAGTCGTGTGTTTTACCGTCAGGCTAACGAAATCAGTATAGCTAACCAGGACGATTCTGTTCGAAATTTGACCAGAAAGACCGCGGGCATCAACGTCTTCCTGTAGAGCATGAACCGTTATGGGGGCAGCCAGCAGTAAATCAAGGTAGTGACTTCCCACAACCGCCGCCGTAACGCCATCAGAGAGCAGCAGCAGGTCATCCCCCTCCTGCAACGTGCGCATCAGCGTAGCCATGTCGCACTGCCAGGGAGAGTGACGAAGAGTATGCAGCATAACAGCCTCAAAACGTCATAACGACGTCATAGCGATGTAGACACTCGCGCAGCGCTTTAGGTTCCAGCGGCTGGGCATCGAGAATAAAAGAATGTGAGGCGCTCAGCCCGCGCTCGCGCAGCGAGGCCGCGCACAACCAGAGCTGCTCGATATCGTAGAGTGGTAGCACCTTAAAGGTAGCGATATAGTCGCGGGCGAGGATATCGTCAGGACGCTGGTTAGCCAGCAGCTGAAAAACGCCATCGCCAAGGAAAAAGACGCCAATCTCCTCAGTCAGGGCCGACATTGCCAGCAGCGCATCCAGCCCTTCCCGTCCGGCAGATGAGCCGTGCGGTGCGGAGTTAAAAACAAATGCCACGCTTTTCATCAGAACTGCACCACGCGATCGCAGGTTAACGCCGCCTCGGCCAGCGCGCCTAAGCCGCTGAGGGTAAAGCCCGGCTGAAGGTTGGCAGCGGGTAGTCCAGCACGCTGCGCTTCGCTCTCGTCGGTTACGCCACGCCGCAGCGCTGCCGCAACGCAGATATGCAGCTCAACCTGATGCTCAAGGTGCAGCGCCTGCCAGGCCCGAACCAGATTGAACTCGTCGCTTGCTGGGGCGGTAAGCTGGTTGGCGTTATAGACCCCTTCGCGGTAGAAAAAGACGCTCGCCAGCTCGTGACCCGCTGCCAGCAGTGCCTGAGCAAACTGCCATGCGGTGCTGGCCTGCTGCGTGCCGTAGGCAGGCCCCGTCACCATTAAGGCAAAACGCATTACTTATCCTGCCCCTGGAAGTCGCCGCTCTTGAACTGGCGAATGTAGAGGTAGACCGTATGCTTGGAGATATTCAACCGATCGGCCACCTGGTTAATCGCATCTTTAATATCAAAAATGCCTTTTTCGTAGAGGTTCAGCACGATTTGCCGGTTCTTCGCATTGTTAGAGACGTTCCGGTCGGCGTTCACCTCTTCGATGGTGAACTCCAGGGTCTGCATCACCAGATCGTCCACTGAGGAGGCAAAGTTCACGGCGGAGCCGACGTCCGGCGTCTCCGGCGGAATAAAGGTGTTCATAATTTGCGAGAAGGGAACATCAAGGTTCATGTTGATGCACAGCAGACCAATGACCCGGTGCTCGCGATTGCGGATGGCAATCGTGACCGACTTCATCAGCACGCCGCTTTTGGCACGGGTGAAGTAGCACTTCGAGACGCTGCTGTCTGCGCCCGTCATGTCGTGCAGCATGCGCAGGGCAAGATCGGTGATCGGCGAGCCAATCTTACGCCCGGTGTGTTCACCGTTAGCAATACGAATGGCGGAGCATTTGAGATCCTGCAAGGAGTGCAAGACGATTTCACAGTGGGCACCAATGAGCATCGCTAACCCATCGACCACCGCTTCGTAGGATTTCAGGATATCGAAGTCGGTCTGATCAAAAGGCCGTTGATCCAGCAGATCGAGCTCGCTGGTTTCGTTGGTTAATAGCGACCTGGACATGAAAAAAAACACTCCTTTTCAGGAGCCTGTCGTTATGTTTTCAGGGCAGGCTCATCATTTACAGGGACATCTAAATTAATACAGCGGCCATAGCGCTGCCAGTGTTAATTATACCTGCCCTGTAATAAAAAACCGCCGCCTGATTAGGCGGCGGCTGTCAGCGTATTACTTTTTATCCGCAGCGGCAGGTTGTTCTGCCGGTGCTGCCGCTTCCGGCTTCGGCTGCGCATCCGCTTTCGGTGCCGGTTTGATATCCAGCAGCTCTACGTCGAAGACCAGCGTAGAGTTAGCCGGGATACCCGGAACGCCGGTTTTACCGTAGGCCAGCGCCGGTGGGATCACCAGCTTGATTTTGCCGCCTTTCTTGATGTTTTTCAGGCCTTCGGTCCAGCCTGGGATCACACCATCAAGGCGGAAGGAGAGCGGTTCGCCACGGGTGTAGGAGTTATCAAACTCTTTACCGTCGATCAGCGTGCCTTTGTAGTTAACCACTACGGTATCGCTATCTTTCGGTGCATCGCCGGTTCCCTCTTTCTCTACTTTGTAAAGCAGGCCGGTAGAGGAGGTTTTCACGTCCTTCTCTTTAGCAAAGGTATCGCGGAAGGCTTTGCCTTTGGTTTCGTTCTCAGTCGCGTCCTTCTCCATCTTCTCCTGAGCGGCACCCTTCACGCGTGCTTCAAAGGCCTGCAGAGTCTGCTCAATCTCCTGGTCAGAGAGCTTGCTCTTGTTGGCGAAGGCGTCCTGAACGCCGGCGATCAGCTGAGCCTGATCCAGCTTGATGCCCAGTTTTTCCTGTTCTTTCAGGGAGTTTTCCATATAACGACCCAGTGACGCGCCCAGCGCATAGGCTGATTTTTGGTCGTCGTTTTTGAATGCCGCTTTGCTGTCGGTGGTTGCCGGGGCTTTAGCCGGAGCGTCAGCAGCAAAAGAAAGAGGTGCATTCAGCGCAACGGCCATCGTGGTCGCCAGCAGCGTGACTTTAAACAGTGATTTCATCCATATCTCCAGGGCCGGGGGCAAATTGCCCCAGGGTTTGCGTATTTGAAAAACGTACTATAAATCGTTGTGGGAGAAATCTATATAACGACATTCCCGATTGTTGCCTCTTTTGAGACTATTTTTGTTTAAATTAGTTTCTTAAGGATGTCAGGTGGGCTGCGCAGCCGCGTAAAGTTGCGTAGAATCCGGGCTAAAACAGATGAGGTGAAACATGCAGAATATGACGCTGGAAGCGCGGCTGGCAGAGCTGGAGAGCCGTCTGGCTTTTCAGGAGATTACGATCGAGGAGCTTAACCAGACGGTCACCGCCCACGAGCTGGAGATGGCGAAGCTGCGGGACCTGATGCGCCTCGTTACCGAAAAGCTGAAAGCCAGCCAGCCTTCACACATGGCCTCTCAGTCAGAGGAGACGCCACCGCCCCACTATTGATTTTTAAAACGCGAGGCGTAAAAAAAGCGGGGATATCCCCGCTTTTTGAAAGACGAAGTCTTTAGTGGCAGCCGCAACCGCCGTTGCCACAACCGCCTTTACCATGACCGTGGTCATGATCGTGGCCGTGACTACCGCAGCAACCGTCGCCGTGTTCATGGTCGTGACCATGATCGTGGCCGTGCGGGCCGTGAACGTGGCCGTGGGCCAGCTCTTCTTCGGTCGCTTCACGAATGGCAACGACTTCAACGTTGAACTTCAGGTTCTGACCAGCCAGCATGTGGTTTCCGTCAACCACAACGTGGTCGTCTTCCACTTCGGTGATCTCAACCGGCACCGGACCCTGGTCAGTTTCAGCCAGGAAGCGCATGCCTACCTGCAGTTCGTCAACGCCCATGAAGACGTCTTTCGGTACGCGCTGCACCAGGTTCTCGTCGTACTGACCGTAAGCGTCATTTGCGCCCACCGCCACGTCAAATTTGTCGCCAGGTTCGTGACCTTCCAGCGCGGACTCCAGACCAGAGATCAGGGAGCCGTGACCGTGCAGGTAGTCCAGCGGCGCACTTACCGGAGACTCATCAACCAACACACCGTCTTCTGTACGTACCTGATAGGCCAGGCTGACCACCAGGTCTTTTGCTACTTTCATGATATCTCCTGAGCGTGGGTAAATTGCTGGCGCAGATTGTAACGGAATTCTGCCCCTGTGTACCCTTAAGCTTAAAAAAAGCTAGGGCATATCGCTAGTCCGGATGAAAAATCCCGATAACTTGCTCTTCTTTGCGAACGTGCTCACGGGCCTCTTTATCCGCCTCGCGCATCTGGTGGCCGCACTTAACGCACTCAACAATATCGACATTATTTTCGCGCCACATCGCCAGCGTATCCTGGGCCTGACAGGCTGGGCACTTGGCACCCGCGATAAAACGTTTACGTATCGCCATACTTTTTACCCTCTATTCAAACTCGTCCCAGCCATCCGGCTGACGGCGCTCATGCTGCATTTCACGCTGGAAAATCTCTTCCAGCTCGCGCCGCGCCTCCCGGACGCGGGAGATCTGCTGTGTATCAGTATGCACCACCGGCATCAGTTCGCGCAGCATCCGCATATCAAGTCGACGGAAATGCAGCTGTGCTCGCTGCGCCTGGTGAGGATGCATGCCCAGCGAGACCAGCGCCTTGCGCCCCAGCTCCAGCGCGCTGGAGAAGGTCTCACGGGAGAACTGTGTCACCCCCGCCTGGAGCAGTTCGTGCGCCTCAAAACGTCCCCGCGCCCGGGCAAGAATGGCCAGGTGTGGGAAATGCTGCTGGCAAATGGCGACCAGCTTCATGGTGTCTTCCGGCTCGTTGCAGGTGATGACGATCGATTCCGCCGCCTCTGCGCCCGCCGAACGCAGCAGCTCCACCTGAGTCGCGTCGCCGTAGTAGACCTTATAGCCATATTTCCGCATTAGGTTCACCACGCTGATATCACGCTCCAGCACGGTGATGCGCTTCTTGTTGGCCATCAGCAGGCGACCAATCACCTGGCCGAAGCGGCCAAAGCCAACGACGATGACCTGCGGCTTGTCATCTTCAACCCACTGGGCTTCCCCCTCCTCTTCCGGGCTGTTGAAGCGCCGGGAGAGTCCCTTATCAATGCCTTTCAGCAGCAGCGGCGTGGTCATCATCGACAGGGTGACTGTGACCAGCAGCAGCGCCATCTGATCGTTATGGAATAGCTTCTGCGAGGAGGCGGTAGAGAAGAGCACGAAGGCAAACTCACCGCCCTGACTGAGCACGCTGGCGAACTGCATCCGCTCCGAGCTTCGCAGGCCATAGAGGCGCGCCAGCAGATAGAGCACCGTAGCTTTGACCGCCACCAGAATGGCGACTGCCGCGATAACCCACGGCAGATGGGTATAGAGCACGCCCAGGTTAAGCGCCATCCCTACTGAGATAAAGAATAGCCCCAGCAGCAGGCCTTTGAACGGATCGATGGCCGATTCCAGCTCGTGGCGGTACTCACTCTCTGCCAGCAGCACCCCGGCGATAAAGGTACCGAGGGCCATCGACAGCCCCAGCGCGTCCATAAACAGCGCCGAGCCGAGCACCAGCAGCAGCGTGGCGGCGGTAAACACCTCCCGCACCCCGGAGGCGGCAATAAAGCGGAACACCGGGCGCAGCAGATAGCGACCGCCTAGCAGCATCCCGGCAAAGGCGAGCACCTTCATGCCGATCTTGATCCAGTCGAAGTGGTCATCGCCGCTGCCCGCCAGCAGCGGCACCAGCGCCAGGGCCGGGATCACCGCCAGATCCTGGAACAACAGCACCGAGAATCCCAGCTGTCCCGCCTCGCTGCGATTCATCCCCTTGTCGCGCATGAGCTGGAGCGCCATCGCGGTGGAGGACATCGCGAGACCAATACCGCCAATCACCGCCGCCTGCCAGGCGAAGTCGGTCAGCATCAGCAGCCCGGCAAGAATAGCGGCGCTGAGCAGCACCTGCGCCGCCCCGACGCCAAAGATCGACTGCCGTAGCTGCCACAGCTTTGATGGGTTGAGTTCCAGGCCGATGATAAACATCAGAAACACGACGCCCATTTCAGAGAAGTGGAGGATCTCATCAACGTCGCTGATAAATCCTAGCCCCCACGGGCCGATGGCAATGCCTGCCAGCAGATAGCCCAGCACGGCGCCAATACCCAGCCGGGCAGCCAGCGGTACGGCGACTACGGCGGCAAACAGAAACAGTACGCCCGCCAGCAGCAGATCGGTTCCGTCCATTAGCGACCTCCCGTCGCGGTGGGTGATGCCAGCCAGTCGCCGTAGGCCTTAGCATGGCTGGCCAGTTCCTCTTTCGGCTGGCGGCGTGCCCAGTAGACGATAAACGGCGTCATCCACTGCATGTGACACATGGCTGCCGTCAGCTCAAAGGGACGCAGGATATCGCTAAGCGGATAGCGGTTGAGACCGTCGTAGCGGTAGGCGCTCTCCGGCTCTCCAGTGGTGACCACGCAACGCCAGCGCTTGCCTGCCAGCTGGTTGCCTCCCGGTCCGCTGGCGAAGCCGCGGGTGAGAACGCGATCCAGCCACTCTTTGAGCAGCGCCGGACAGCTATAGGTGTAGAGAGGATACTGAAAAACGATGACGTCGTGTTCGCGCAGCAGCGCCTGCTCGCGAGGGATATCGATAAAAAAGTCTGGATAGTGCGCATAGAGATCGTGCACTGTCACATTGTCGAGTTGCATTGCCGGCTTAAGCAGGACCCGGTTAGCTACCGAGTCCTGTGATTCCGGATGGGCATACAGCAGCAGCACTTTGGCTGTCTGGGACATCGCTCCCCTCCCGGTGATGTTTTAATGATTTTGTGTATCGCTGTCGTTTCGGGCTACCATTGCGCCCCGGTGCGGAATTATAGGCGCACTCCACATTATCATAATGACAAATTAACATAGTCGGAACATACGGCGCTCTATGATTGTTTTCTCCTCACTACAAATTCGTCGCGGCGTGCGTGTCCTGCTGGATAACGCCACCGCCACCATCAATCCCGGCCAGAAAGTCGGGCTGGTGGGTAAAAATGGCTGCGGGAAATCGACCCTGCTGGCGCTGCTAAAAAACGAGCTTACCGCCGACGGCGGCAGCTTCACCTACCCTGCCAACTGGCAGCTGGCGTGGGTGAATCAGGAGACCCCGGCCCTCAGCGAGCCCGCCATCGACTATGTTATTGATGGCGATCGCGAGTATCGCCAGCTGGAGGCCCAGCTCAACGACGCCAACGAGCGTAACGACGGCCATGCCATTGCTACCGTGCACGGCAAGCTCGACGCCATTGACGCCTGGACCATCCGCTCCCGCGCCGCCAGCCTGCTGCACGGGCTGGGATTCTCTACCGAGCAGCTTGAACGCCCGGTAAGCGACTTCTCCGGTGGCTGGCGTATGCGTCTCAACCTTGCCCAGGCGCTGGTCTGCCGTTCGGATTTGCTCCTGCTCGATGAGCCCACCAACCACCTCGATCTCGATGCGGTGATCTGGCTGGAGCGCTGGCTGAAGAGCTATCAGGGTACGCTGATCCTCATCTCCCACGACCGTGACTTCCTCGATCCGGTGGTAGATAAAATCATCCATATCGAACAGCAGAGTATGTTCGAGTATACCGGCAACTACAGCTCGTTTGAGCGCCAGCGCGCCACCCGTCTGGCTCAGCAGCAGGCCACCTACGAGAGCCAGCAGCAGCGCGTAGCGCATTTGCAAAGCTTTATCGACCGCTTCAAAGCCAAGGCCAGCAAGGCCAAGCAGGCCCAGAGCCGGGTGAAGATGCTGGAGCGCATGGAGCTGATCGCCCCGGCGCACGTGGATAACCCCTTCCACTTCAGCTTCCGCGCGCCAGAGAGCCTGCCCAACCCGCTGCTGAAGATGGAGAAGGTGAGCGCAGGCTACGGCGATCGCACCATTTTGAATTCGATCAAGCTCAACCTTGTGCCGGGCTCGCGTATTGGTCTGCTGGGACGTAACGGCGCGGGTAAATCGACGCTGATCAAGCTGCTGGCGGGCGAGCTTGCTCCTACCGGCGGCGATATTGGCCTCGCGAAAGGCATTAAGCTTGGCTACTTCGCCCAGCACCAGCTGGAGTTCCTGCGGGCGGACGAGTCGCCGCTGCAGCATCTGGCGCGCCTTGCCCCGCAGGAAGCGGAGCAGAAGCTGCGGGACTATCTGGGCGGCTTCGATTTTCATGGCGACAAGGTCACAGAGAACACCCAGCGTTTCTCCGGCGGTGAAAAGGCCCGGCTGGTGCTGGCCCTGATCGTCTGGCAGCGCCCTAACCTGCTGCTGCTTGATGAACCAACTAACCACCTGGATCTCGACATGCGCCAGGCCCTGACCGAAGCGCTGATCGAGTTTGAAGGCGCGCTGGTGGTGGTGTCGCACGATCGTCACCTGATCCGCTCCACCACCGACGATCTCTACCTGGTCCACGACGGCAAAGTCGAGTCGTTCGACGGCGATCTGGAGGATTATCAGCAGTGGCTGAGTGACGTGCAGAAGCAGGAGAATCAGCCTGCCGAGGCGGCGAAGGAGAGCGGCAACAGCGCCCAGGCGCGTAAGGATCAGAAGCGCCGGGAAGCCGAGCTGCGTACCCAGACCCAGCCGCTGCGCAAAGAGATCGCCCGTCTGGAGAAAGAGATGGAGAAACTCAATGCCCAGCTGGCGAAGGCCGAAGAGAAGCTTGGCGACAGCGGCCTGTACGATCAGAGCCGTAAGGCCGAGCTGACCGAGTGCCTGCAGGCCCAGGCGAGTGCGAAGTCGGGCCTGGAGACGTGTGAGATGGCGTGGCTTGAGGCACAGGAGCAGCTTGAAGGCATGCTGCAAAGCGAGTAACGCCATGGACATCGCCAGCGACATCACCTTCCGCAAGCTGACTATCTTCATGACCTTTATGGAGAAGGGCAACATCGCCCGCACCGCCGAGGCGCTGGAGATCAGCGGCGTCAGCGTCCACCGGGCGCTGCACACCCTGGAGGAGAGCGTCCGCTGCCCGCTGTTTGTGCACAAGGGACGCAACCTGCTGGCGCTGCCCGCCGCCTGGACGCTGCTGGAGTATTGCCAGGAGGTGACGCAGCTGATGGCCCGCGGCCTTGAGGAGACGCGCAAAACGGCGGGCGTTGGCCAGGGTCGGCTGCGGGTAGGCACGCTCTACTCGCTCACCCTGGAGACGGTGCCGCGCCTGATCATGGGGATGAAGCTGCGACGGCCGGAGCTGGAGATTAACCTGACGATGGGCTCCAACGACATGCTGCTGCAGAAGCTGGAGGATGGCGAGCTGGATGCGATCCTCATCTCGCTCTCTGAGCACCAGGTTGATCTGGCCCAGTTCGAAGTGTTGCCCCTGTTTCGCGACGACATTTTTCTTGCCGCACCGGCCTCCGCTACGCTGAATAGTGACGAGCTGGCGGATCTACGCGACTACCGCCAGCAGAAGTTTGTCTCGCTGGCAGAGGGATTTGCGACCTACGCCGGGTTTCAGGACGCGTTTCACATCGCTGGCTTTGAGCCTGAGATCGTTACCCGTGTGAATGATATCTTCTCGATGCTTAGCCTGGTGCAGGCCGGGGTAGGCTTTACCCTGATGCCGGGGCGGATGAAAAAGGTGTATGAGAGCTCGGTACAGCTGCTGAAGTTAGCCGAGCCGTACCAGATGCAGCAGCAGATTGGCATTGTCTTTGCCCGCAGCCGCGAGCACGATCCCAATCTGCTGGCGCTGGCCGCCGAAGGGCGCATGTACGCCCGTAGCCTGGAACAGAACGTTACGCCCTGAGACGCTTCGCCAAATGGGCGACAACGTCTACTCCGCTGCGTTCAAGCGAGATCGCCTCCCCTTCCCACGCCGCCTGACGGGTCAGGCAGGTCAGAATGCCACCTGGTGGCATCTCAATGGCCAGCCGCGCCTCGCGCTCATTGGCGGCAATCACCGCCTCCTGCCAGCGCACCGTTCGCGCCATGTTCATCGCCAGATCGTCTGCAATGCGCTCTGGCTGCCACAGCACGCGGGCGCTACTGCCGCTAAGATAGGCGCAGCGGGGACGAGAGAGCGTTACCCCAGAAAAGGCCTGCGCTAGCTTCTGGGCGGGCGCATTTAGCAGTTCGCAGTGAGACGGTACGCTTACCGCCAGACGCTGGGCTTTCGTTGCCCCCTTCGCCAGCGCCAGCTGCGCCAGCTGGGCCATATCCTCATCGCGCCCGGCGATAACGATCTGCGTCTCGGCATTGAGATTGGCAATGTACGTGCCGCTGCCCGCGACCAGCGCCTCCACCTGCGTCAGAGTCAGGCCCATGATCGCCGTCAGGCCATAACCGTGCGGGTAGGCCTGCTCCATCAGATCGCCGCGCAGTGCCACCAGGCTTAACGCATCTTTGAACGCCAGTGCCCCGGCGACGACGGCCGCAGGGTATGCGCCAATCGACAGGCCGCTGACCAGATCCGGCTCAATGCCGCGGCGCTGCATCTCTCTCGCCCAGGCGACGCCGGCAATCAGCAGGGAGAGTTGCACCGCGCGGGTATGCTTTAGCGCCTCCGGGCTGTCGAGGGTATCGATCTCCGCGCCCAATACTTCACGCGCTTCGGCCATCTCATGACCCGGCAGATTTTGCAGCATGCCAGGGCGCTGGGTCCCCTGTCCGGGAAAGGTAAACAGAATTTTCATTAATCCTCCCTGTGCCAGGGATCGCTGACCAGGCGCGGGCCCCGGCTGGTTTTAAGCAAGACGCGCCCGTCGCGCAGCCACTCGTGGAGGGCAAAGCCACCGAGCGGGGTATCCACCTGGGTATCTACCCGACACAGGGCATGCATCAACGGCGTCTGCCAGCGGAGCAATAGCTCGCGGGAGAGCGGCTGCGGAGCGCGGATCAGCAGGTCAAGGTCGCTGCTGGCGTGGATCACCGGAATACCGGTGGCCAGCGCATAGCCGCTGCTGCCGGTGATGCCCCAGACCCACGGCCACGTCTGCTGAGCAAGCTGCAATGCCACCTGCACCGGCGGCTGCGAGATAAACGGCGAGCGCAGCAGATCGTTACTGTCTACCAGCTGTTCTGGGGAGACCACGCGTACTACCTGCGTCGCGTCGGTCCAGCCTGCCGCGCGCTGGTCGCGGCGAAGACCGCGCACCCCAACCGGGATGCGCTCTCCGTCCACGTCACGCCGCACCACCACCGGTAATCCTGAGTGCCATACCGTCTCTACCCAGGGTTCACTAACCCCATAGAGAGCCTCGCGGTTTGTCAGCCAGATAAGATCGTGGGGGCGCAGCGTGGTCATGGTTACATTCCTGAAGTCAGCGAGATAAACAGCGGTAGCGACAGGATACACAGCAGCGAGCTTAACAGCAGCACGGCTTCTGCATCCGGGGACTGCACGCCAAAGCGGTTACCAAACACCACGCCGAAGAAGCCCGCTGAGAGTGCAATCATCAGAATGGCGGTGATCGCCACGGAGCCGGAGAGGCCAAGAGCCAGCACGATACCCCAGGCAATCGCGGGCTGGATCAGCAGTTTGGCGATGGTTGAGGTGATCACCATGGTGTTAATTTGCAGCTTCCGTGCGGAGAGGATCACCCCGGTCAGGAACAGCGCAGCGGCGGTAGCAGCCAGACCCAGCGGTTTGATCGCCGCCAGCACCAGCTCCGGCATGCGAATGCCGATAGCGGACAAGATCACCCCCAGCAGCGGCCCCATGACGATCGGTTTTTTAATCGAGCGCCACATCAGTACCGGCAGCATGGAGAGCGTAGAGCCGCTGTTGTTGCCTTCGGCACGCGCTTTTTCACGCTCAAGGATCAGCAGGCAGAACGGTGTCATCAGCACGGAGCCGCAGGCGATAGAGACCGCCACGGAGAGCGAGGTAGAAGAGCTTTCACCCAGCACGCTGCCCAGAATCGGCAGGCCCAGCGCGGCGTAGTTCGGCAGCGCAACGGTCAGCGTGAGCACGGCGGCATCCTGCGGCGACTTTTTAAAGACTTTTGTCGCCAGGAAGTAGATCGCGGCGTAGGTGATCCACATCGCCAGGGTCAGGACCAGAATCAACGGCGACTGGGCGACGATGCCGGTCCACGGGGTCTGCACGGTGGCGCTAAACAGCGCGGCGGGCAGGGCAAAATCCATCACGAAAATATTGAGCAGGGAAACATTTTTATTATCAACCATCTTTGCTTTGCCGGCCCAGAATCCCAGCAGCATGATGACGAAAATCGGTGCGAGAGCATGAACAATTACGTAAGTCATAAAAAATCACCTGTGGTTAAAAGTTTTAGCACTGGCGCGATGATTATTATTTTTTCAGGGCGTCGTTCTCCTCGCGGGCGCAGCGAATGCGCCCACGGGGACTTACCTCTGGCAGGTCTCTCTTTTCTTACCAGCTCGCTTTCATGCGCTCGCGCACAAGAAGAGAGCTATGACGGTTGTCAGCCCCGAGACGGTTTTTCAGCGTCTGGTCCTGACGAGCATCATGGATGGCCTGTTGCAGGGCGCTGTGCACCTGCGCCAGGTCGCTATCGGCTGGAGCGTCGGGATTGCTGATATCCAGCAGGTCAGCCAGCAGCCCAAGGGTGGCGTAGTTGCTGATGTCGTAGGCCATCGGCGGAATCGTTGCCGCCAGCTTCTCCAGCGCCTCGACGGTACGCAGCGTAATGCGTGCCGCAGACGCTTTACCCATCGCATGGATCAGCACGCCCTTGTCGTTAAAGGCGATCAGCCGGTTGGCCTGGTAGCCGTGGGCCAGAAACGCGCCGGACATGGCTTTACCGACGATCAGCCCAATCACCGGATGTCCCGCCAGCCGTGCGTTCGCATAGGCCGCAGCGGCCCCGGCCAGCGCCTGATGGATACCAAACGCCTCTTCACGGCGGCCATAGGCCTGACTAGGCACGTCGATCACGGCCACAATCGGGCGCTTAACATCGTTATCAGCATCCAGGGCGATGGTTTCACTCACTACCTTCGCCAGCGTCCACCCCTCGAGCAGCCCCACTTCGCCCTGGGCGGCACGAGGATAGTGGTTGTGGGCATCCGGAACCACGGAAATGAAGCGCACAGGTTCCCCGTTAAGCTCGCCATCAGCGGCCTGAACAGAGGGACACAGCCCCGCCAGACGTTTGGCGTTGGGTACCAGGGTTTCCAGCCATAGTTCGCCGCGGCTAATTGAGTTACTCATTATTTATCCTCCCGGGCAAAGAGCGCTTTAATCTGTTCTGCATCAGCCTGCTTGGTGGTATCGAAACGGCTCAGACGATCCAGATACCAGGCGTAGTTGTCGGTACGGTGCTTAGCCGGTACGCCTTTGGCGATGGCCTCGTTCATTGCGCCTTTTACGGCGTTGATGCCGTCACCAACCAGGGCATCCACCAGCCCGCTCTGATAGCGCACCTCACCGCCGGTCATGCTCCAGATAAACGGCCGGTCGCGAGAGTCGTACTCGGCAACGCCCGCTTCCTGTTCGATTACCTGCGGACCGTTAAGACCGAGGCGCGCCTCGCGGGTGACGATCAGGTAGCTACAGAGCGCAGCGGCAATGGACATGCCGCCGAAGCAGCCCACCGTACCGGCCACGATGCCGATAACCGGGGTGTAACGACGCAGATCGACAATCGCCGCATGGATATCGGCAATCGCCGCCAGGCCGAGGTTGGCCTCTTGTAAACGCACCCCGCCGGTCTCCAGACACAGTACGGCCTGGGTGGGAATGCCGTTGCGGTTGTCTTCCGCCGCCAGCTCTAACGCTGCCGCCATCTTCGCACCGGAGACCTCACCCATGCTGCCGCCCTGGAAGGTGCCTTCGATAGCCACGACCACGGCGGGTTGGCCATTGATGGTGCCTTTAGCAACCACCATGCCGTCGTCGGCCTGCGGCACGATGCCCTGCGGCCCCAGCCACGGTGAGATAATGCCTTCGAATGGATCCAGCAGCTCGCGGAAGCTGCCCTCATCCAGCAGTGCCTGCGCACGCTGGCGCGCTTTCAGTTCGATAAAACTGCGATCGTCACGCATGGCTTACCCCCTCAAAGACCTGTTCGATACGAATGCGTGCCACGCCGGGCGTTGCGCCAAAGTCGTGGATCACCAGCTTGCCTGCGGGCAGCTCGCTCACCATGCCAAGGCGGTTAAACAGCGCTTCCCAGCGGGCGCGGCTGTTGTCCACGGAGGTGGTGATATCAATAGTGAGCGTTTCGCCCGGCGCGGCGGTGAATAACACCTCCATATCACCGGATCCGACAACGCCTGCCAGCGCTTTGCCGCTTAACGTGCGGCTGGCGGGCACAGAGATTGTGATCTGTTCCATAACATCCTCTTAATGCTTTAAATAGGGCGATTCGACACGGTCAAGAAACAGGGTGGCGGCCAGCAGATCCGCTGCGCCACCCGGCGAGGCGTTGAGCATCAGCATCTGGCGATCTAACCTCGTCAGCGCCTGCTGACCGGCCAGCTGCGCGGTGCCGCCCGCGTTGAGTACGGCCCGTGCGCCATGCTGCATGGCCTCAAGCCCCTCCATCCCGGCGCGGGAAAGTACGCAGGTGTCGGTCAGCGAGGTCATGATCGCCATCAGGGCATCAAGCCTGGCGTGCGTCTCGCTGCTGCCGTTCAACCGGCTCTGCTGCAGCTGCGGCAAGGCGTAATGCATGATGTGCGGAAACGCCTGCTGAGCCTCTTCACGTGCACCCGGCACGCGATAGCGATGGGTAGCCCGCAGCCCTTTACTGAAGACCTTCGGGGCAGCGTCATCCGGCAGCATGGCCAGGCCTGCGGCAGTGCGGGTAATCGCCTGCGCATTGCCCTCGCCGCCGAGCATCGCCACCGCGCTGACCAGCAGCCCCAGCGCCCAAATCGCGCCCCGGTGGGTATTCACGCCGTGGGTGGCCGCCATCATCTGCTGCTCGCCTTCACGGCCGAGTCGTCCAATCGTTTGTCTGAGCGCAATGTCCGCTGGCCGCTGCCAGCTCTGCTGCGCCAGGGCCTGAAACGTCGGGGTCAGGCTGCGCGCCGAGCGCTCCATCAGCGCTAACGACAGGTCGTGATGCGCGCCGTTTCCCCGACTGTCCACAAGTCCGGGCTTCGGGCTGAGTCGTGCTTCGTCAATCAGACACTGGGTGGCGGTATGCGCCAGCCATTCGGCACCGCCCTGAGCCTGAATCTGTGGCAGATGTTTCATTACCAGCTCCGGAATTTTGCAGGTGGGTTGTAGAGGCCGTCTGACCACTCAACCAGGTCAGCCACGCTGCCCGCCGCCAGCAGGGAGCGGGTGGCATCGGAGCGGCGAATACCCATATCTTCCGGGTAGAGCACCTTGCCGCTTTGACGCAGCGCCGCAACGCGTTTAGCGTCAACGCCCAGACCGATATCGGTGATCCCGGCAACCGCGGCGACCATCGCCCGACGCTCTTCCATGCTCTCGGCGCGCCACAGGTGAGCCAGCCCCTCTTCGGTCAGGACGTGGGTCACGTCGTCGCCGTAGATCATCACCGGTGCCAGCGGCATGCCGGAGGCTTTGGCCACCTCAACCGCGTCGAGTTTCTCAACGAAGGTGGGTTTCACGCCGGCCTGGAAGGTTTCGACCATCTGCACCACCAGTTTTTTACCGCGCTGCATTGGATCGGGCTCAGTCATCATGTTGAGCCAGGCCGGGGTAGCGTGACGGCGGCCGTGGGGATCGTGGCCCATGTTAGGCGCGCCGCCAAAGCCAGAGAGACGACCGCGGGTCACCGTTGAGGAGTTGGCATAGCCATCCACCTGCAGCGTCGAACCGATAAACATATCTACCGCGTACTGACCCGCCAGCTGGCAGAAGGCGCGGTTCGAGCGCATCGAGCCGTCGGCTCCGGTAAAGAAGACATCAGGGCGGGCGCGGATATACTCCTCCATGCCCAGCTCGCCGCCGAAGCAGTGGACGCTCTCTACCCAGCCGCTCTCAATCGCCGGGATCAGCGTAGGATGCGGGTTCAGAGTCCAGTGTTTACAAATTTTGCCTTTCAGGCCGAGCTGTTCCCCATAGGTGGGCAGCAGCAGCTCGATAGCAGCGGTGTTGAAGCCGATACCGTGGTTCAGCGACTGCACCTGGTGTTCAGCGTAGATGCCCTTGATCGCCATCATCGCCATCAGGATATGCTCCTGCTTGATCAGGCGCGGATCGCGGGTAAAGAGCGGTTCGATAAAGAATGGCTTGTCAGCGACCACCACGTAGTCAATCCACGAGCCGGGAATATCGACGCGAGGCAGATCGTTCTCGTCATCCACCAGCTCGTTGACCTGTGCAATAACGATACCGTCATGGAACGCGGCGGCTTCCACCAGCGCCGGGGTATCTTCGGTGCTGGCCCCGGTATAGAGGTTACCTTTGCGGTCAGCTTTAAAACCGGCGATCAGCGCCACGTTCGGAGCGAGATCGACGTAGAGACGGGAATAGAGTTCGATGTAGGTGTGAATTGCGCCAATCTCAAGCTGATCGTCTTCTAACAGCTGAGATATGCGCAGGCTTTGCGTCCCCGAGAAAGAGAAGTCCAGCTTGCGGGCGATGCCCTTTTCGAAAATATCGAGATGCTCGCTGCGCCCGACGCTGGGCATGATCATATGCAGGTCATGCACTTTTTGCGGGTTAACCTCCGCCAGCGAACGAGAGAGGAAATCCGCCTGCTTCTGGTTGTTCCCCTCAAGGACCACCCGGTCACCCGGCGCAATCAGTTTTTCTAGCATGGCGACAAGATCGCCGGTCGGTAGTACCTTGCCCTGCACCGGTACGGAGTCCAGACGGCGCTGTTTCTCAGTGCGTCGTGTATTCCATACCCGCGCTGGCTTTTGCCCAGATAACATTATTAACCTCCTGATCCAGCTAATCATTTTGATTTGCTTAACGCTGAAGCAAGTGTGCGCTCTGTTGAAAATTGCATCAATAAAGCCGTTGGCAAGATCATTAGCCTGAGAGTAACGATCAAAATAGGAATTTGTGATTCAGATCAGTCCAGAGGGGAGAAAAATGCGCTACGGCATGAGGGTAGTGACCCATTTTCATAAACATAATTTATTCATGCAGGTATAGTATTCCGCAGATAACTGAAAAATAACTCGCACGACATGACCCAAATAACTCCTTTACTGCTTCCCGCTACGGCGAAAGATAACGTTGAATTCCGCCCGATGCCGGGAGCAAGCAACCCGCATTTGCAGACCATGCTGCCGCGTATTTTGCGCCGCCGTCTGCAGTTCACCGCCCAGTGGCAGCGTCTTGAGCTTCCCGACGGCGACTTTGTCGACCTGGCGTGGAGCGAAGATCCGCAGCAGGCAAAAGATAAGCCCCGGCTGGTGGTATTCCACGGCCTGGAGGGCAGCCTGCACAGCCCCTATGCCCATGGATTAATTCACGCCGCCAGGCAGCGCGGGTGGCTCGGGGTGGTGATGCACTTTCGCGGCTGCAGCGGCGAGCCTAACCGCCTGAACCGCATCTATCACTCCGGCGAAACCGAAGACGGCAGCGCGTTCCTGCACTGGCTGCATAATGAGCTGGGCCCGGCACCCACGGCGGCGGTGGGTTACTCCCTCGGCGGCAATATGCTTGGCTGCCTGCTGGCTAAAGCGGACGACAGCCTGCCGCTCAACGCGGCGGTGATTGTCTCGGCTCCGCTGGTGCTGGAGGCCTGTAGCCTCCATATGGACAAGGGTTTCACACGCGTCTACCAGCGCTACCTGCTGAATCTGCTGAAAGCCAACGCCACGCGCAAGCTCAAGGCCTATCCCGGCTCCCTGCCGATCGATCTCGCCCAGCTCAAGCGCGTACGCCGCATCCGTGAGTTTGATGACCTGATCACGGCGAAGGCGCACGGGTTCGATGATGCCATCGACTACTACCGCCGAAGCAGCGCCATGCCGCTCCTGCCGCAGATCCGCAAGCCGACGCTGATTATCCATGCCAAAGACGATCCCTTTATGGATCACCACGTCATTCCGGCGGCGGGCCATTTACCCGCTAATATTGAGTATCAGTTGACCGAACATGGTGGCCACGTTGGCTTCGTTGGCGGCACGCTGCGCCGTCCTGAGATGTGGCTTGAAAAGCGCATCCCCGACTGGCTGGCACCCTATCTGGAGGCATAATGATTATTCCCTGGCAAGAGGTTCCACCCGAAACGCTCTACAGCCTGATTGAGAGCTTTGTCTTGCGCGAAGGCACCGATTATGGTGAACATGAGCGTTCGCTTGAGCAAAAGGTTGCCGACGTAAAGCGTCAGCTGGAAACGGGTGAGGCCGTGCTGGTGTGGTCAGAGCTACACGAGACGGTCAATATTATGCCCCGCAAACAGTTTCGCGAATAACGCTGCGTCAGGCGATCCACCCTCTTCTGCTGTTTATCAGGGAGTCGTTCGCTATGTCAGCCAAACATCCGGTGATTGCTGTGACAGGTTCCAGCGGTGCAGGAACCACCACCACCAGCCTCGCCTTTCGTAAAATTTTTTCCCAACTCGGGCTACGCGCCGCCGAGGTGGAGGGCGATAGCTTCCACCGCTATACCCGTCCGGAGATGGATATGGCGATCCGCAAGGCACGTGATGCCGGGAGACATATCAGCTACTTTGGCCCGGACGCCAACGACTTTGGCCTGCTTGAGCAGACCTTTATCGAGTATGGTCACAACGGCACCGGGCAGGCGCGCAAGTATCTGCATACCTACGACGAAGCCGTGCCCTGGAACCAGGTGCCGGGAACCTTTACGCCGTGGCAGCCGCTGCCGGAACCCACCGACATTCTTTTTTATGAGGGATTGCACGGCGGCGTGGTGACGCCCCAGCACGACGTGGCGCGCCATGTGGATCTGCTGGTGGGGGTGGTGCCGATTATCAACCTGGAGTGGATCCAGAAGATGATCCGCGACACCAGCGAGCGCGGCCACTCCCGGGAGACGGTGATGGACTCGGTGGTGCGCTCGATGGATGACTATATCAACTTTATTACGCCGCAGTTCTCCCGCACCCACATCAACTTCCAGCGCGTCCCCACGGTCGATACTTCAAACCCCTTTGCGGCCAAAAATATTCCCTCGCTGGACGAGAGCTTTGTGGTGATCCACTTCCGCGATCTGGAGGGGATCGATTACCCCTGGCTGCTGGCGATGCTGCAAGGCTCGTTTATCTCCCATATCAACACCCTGGTGGTGCCGGGGGGCAAAATGGGACTGGCGATGGAGCTGATCATGCTGCCGCTGGTGCAGCGGCTGATGGAAGGCAAGAAGATTGAATAAGATAGTGCCCGGCGGCGCTACGCTAACCGGGCCTTTAACGTTACGCTTCAATCACTTCGTATGAATGGGTGATATTGACCGCTTTCTCCAGCATCAGCGCCACGGAGCAGTACTTCTCTGCCGAGAGATCCACCGCACGGGATACTGCCGCATCCTTCAGCTCTTTGCCGGTAACGATAAAGTGCAGATTGATATGGGTGAAGAGACGCGGTGCCTCTTCCCGGCGCTCGGAGGTCAGCTTCACTTCGCAATCAGACACGCTATAACGGCCTTTCTGCAGGATCGACACTACGTCGATGGCGCTGCACCCGCCTGCCGCCATCAGCACCATCTCCATCGGGCTGGGGGCTTTATCCCCGGAGTTGCCGTCCATTAATACCTGATGACCAGAGGCGGATTCGCCAAGGAACGTCAGCCCTTCAACCCATTTTACGCGTGCTTGCATTTTCATCACTCCAGAGTGGCAATTTTCCTGACAGATTACGCGTGCCGCGTAAAACGCGCAACGGAAGGCGACATGCATCAAGCTGAAGCGAGACACCAGGAGACACACGGCAAAAGCTATGCTAAAACAGTCAGGATGCTACGGTAATGTATTGACATTATGCAGGTATGCAGAGGACTTCAACCATTACAGGCCGCATGCCTATATTGACGGCCCCCTTCCCAGGATTCGGGAAGCATATGATTGCAACCCCAGCCGCCGGATCCGTCCCGCGACTGGCGCCAGCTTATAACAGAGGATAACCGCGCATGGTGCTTGGCAAACCACAAACAGACCCGACACTCGAATGGTTCTTGTCTCATTGCCACATTCATAAGTACCCGTCGAAGAGCACGCTGATTCACCAGGGTGAAAAAGCGGAAACGTTGTATTACATCGTCAAAGGCTCAGTGGCAGTGCTCATCAAGGACGAAGAAGGGAAAGAGATGATCCTCTCTTACCTGAACCAGGGAGACTTTATCGGTGAACTGGGCCTGTTTGAAGAGGGCCAGGAGCGCAGCGCATGGGTACGGGCAAAAACCGCCTGTGAAGTGGCCGAAATTTCCTATAAAAAATTCCGTCAGCTTATCCAGGTCAACCCGGATATTCTGATGCGCCTTTCGTCGCAGATGGCTCGCCGCCTGCAGGTCACCTCAGAGAAAGTGGGCAACCTCGCCTTCCTCGACGTGACCGGCCGCATCGCGCAGACCCTGCTGAACCTGGCTAAACAGCCGGACGCCATGACCCACCCAGACGGGATGCAGATCAAAATCACCCGCCAGGAGATTGGCCAGATTGTCGGCTGCTCCCGTGAAACCGTGGGCCGTATTCTGAAGATGCTGGAAGATCAGAACCTGATCTCCGCGCACGGCAAGACCATCGTCGTCTACGGGACACGTTAAGCTTTAAGAACGGCGTATCGCCTCTGCGGACGCCGTTTTTGCTCTCCCTCTCATGTGGCGCAGGTTAATCTACCACCCCGAAGTTAACTACGCACTGCGGCAAACGCTGGTGCTGTGTCTTCCCGTGGCCATCGGCCTGGCGCTGGGTCATCTTCAGCATGGTCTGCTGTTCTCGCTGGTACCCGCCTGCTGCAACATTGCCGGTCTTGATACCCCACACAAACGCTTCTTTAAGCGCCTGATTATCGGCGGCTCGCTGTTTGCCGGCTGTAGCCTGGCGGTGCAGCTGCTGCTGGGGGCCAACGTTGCGCTCCCGCTGATCCTCGCCGGGCTGGCAATGCTGCTTGGCGTCACGGCGGAAATCAGTCCTCTACACGCGCGCCTGCTGCCCGCTTCGCTTATCGCCGCTATCTTTACCCTGAGCCTGGCGGGCAATATGCCGATCTGGGAGCCGCTGCTCATCTACGCCCTTGGCACGCTCTGGTATGGTGCATTTAACTGGTTTTGGTTCTGGCTGTGGCGCGAGCAGCCCCTGCGCGAATCGTTAAGCCTGCTCTATCGCCAGCTCGCCGACTACTGCGAGGCGAAGTACAGCCTGCTGACGCAGCACGCCGATCCGGAGAAGGCGCTGCCGCCGCTGCTGGCGCGCCAGCAAAAAGCGGTGGATCTCATTAGCCAGTGCTATCAGCAGCTGCATATGCTCGCCGCCAACCAGCATAACGACTACAAACGTCTGCTGCGGGCGTTTCAGGTGGCGCTGGATCTGCAGGAACACATCTCGGTAAGCCTGCACCAGCCGGAAGAGGTGCAGAAGCTGGTAGAGCGCAGCCACGCCGAAGCGGTGATCCGCTGGAATGCGCAGGTGGTCGCTGCCCGGCTTCGGGTACTGGCGGACGACATTCTGTACCATCGTTACCCGACCCGGTTCAGTATGGAGAAGCAGATAGGCGCGCTGGAGAAGATCGCCCGCCAGCATCCGCAAAATCCGGTTGGGCAGTTCTGCGCCTGGCACTTTAGCCGTATCGCCCGCGTGCTGCGTACCCAGCGCCCGCTCTATACTCGCGACCTGATGGCGGACCAGCAGCGCCGCCAGCCGCTGTGGGAGGCGCTCAAGAGCTATCTGTCGCTGAAATCGCCGGCGCTGCGCAATGCTGCCCGCATCAGCGTCATGCTGAGCATCGCCAGCCTGATGGGCAGCGCCCTGCATCTGCCGAAGCCCTACTGGATCCTGATGACGGTGCTGCTAGTCACGCAGAACGGCTACGGCGCTACCCGGGTACGTATTTTACACCGGGCGGCAGGCACGCTGGCAGGGTTAACGATTGCCGGGGCTACCCTGCACTTCCATGTCCCGGAGGGGTATACGCTGCTGGGCATGCTGTTTATCACGCTGATCAGCTACCTGATTATTCGCAAGAGCTACGGCTGGGCGACGGTGGGTTTCACCATTACGGCGGTTTACTCGATTCAGATCCTGACCCTGAGCGGCGAGAACTTTATCGTCGCCCGGCTGATCGACACCCTGATTGGCTGCCTGATCGCCTTCGGCGGGATGGTCTGGCTCTGGCCGCAGTGGCAGAGCGGCCTGCTGCGGAAAAATGCCCATGATGCCATTGAGAAGGATCAGGACGCGATTCGCCTGATCCTCAGCGACGACCCGCAGCCAACGCCGCTGGCCTACCAGCGGATACGGGTCAACCAGGCGCACAACGCCCTCTTCAACTCGCTCAATCAGGCGATGCAGGAGCCGGGGTTTAATACCCACTATCTGGAAGATATGAAGCTCTGGGTGACCCATAGCCAGTTTATTGTCGAGCATATTAACGCCCTGACGACGCTGGCCCGGGAGCACGCCATGCTGACGCCGGATCTGACCCAGCGCTATCTCGAGTCATGCGAAATTGCGCTTCAGCGCTGCCAGCAGCGGCTGGACTATGACGGGGCCGGGGCTTCCGGCGACGCGAATATTCTTGAAGCGCCGGAGACGCTCACCCAGGGTCCAATGAGCCCGATGGAGATGCATCTTCAGCGCATTATCGGGCATCTGAACAGCATGCACACTATCTCGTCGGTGGCATGGCGTCAGCGCCCGCATCATGGCATCTGGCTTAATCGCCGGTGGAGTAAAGATTAAGCCCGAGTGATGTTGGCCACCGCCACAGCAAAGCGCTGCATGCCCTCATCAATATCCTGCTCGCTGACCACCAGCGACGGCGCAAAGCGCATCACGTCCGGCCCGGCGTTCAGCACCATCACGCCCTCATCGGCGGCTGCATAAAGCAGATCGCGGGCGCGCCCCTTGTAGTGAGGTTTTAGCTCTGCGCCAATCAGCAGGCCCATGCCGCGAATATCACTGAACACGTCAAACTGCTCGTCGATCTGCTGCAGATGCTTCACAAAGCGCTGACGCTTCTCGCTCACGCCTTGCAACACCTCAGGCGAGCTGATGATGTCAAAAGCCGCGCCCGCTACCGCGCAGGCCAGCGGGTTACCGCCGTAGGTCGAGCCGTGAGAGCCCACGTGGAAGGCGCTGGCAATCGCCTCGGTGGTCAGCACGGCGCTAATCGGGAAGCCGCCGCCCAGGGCCTTGGCGCTGGTGAGGATATCCGGCGTCACGCCGTAATGCATATAGGCAAAGAGATCGCCGCTGCGCCCCATCCCGCACTGCACCTCATCAAAGACCAGCAGCGCCTGGTGCTGGTCGCACAGCTCGCGCAGACCTTGTAAGAACTCTGGCGTTGCGGCAGTCACGCCCCCTTCCCCCTGCACCGGCTCAACCACCACCGCACAGGTGTGATCGTCCATCACCGCTTTCACTGCATGAAGATCGTTAAACGGCACATGGATGATATCGGCGGGTTTCGGCCCGAAGCCGTCGGAGTACTTCGGCTGGCCGCCGACCGAGACGGTAAACAGCGAGCGTCCGTGGAAGGCGTTATGGAAAGCGATGATTTTGGTTTTGTACGGACTGTGGCGCGTAGAGGCGTAGTAGCGCGCCAGCTTAAAAGCGGTTTCGTTGGCCTCGGTGCCGGAGTTCATAAACAGCACGCGTTCGGCAAAGGTGGTATCGATAATCTTGCGCGCCAGGCGCAGCGCCGGCTCGTTGGTAAAGACGTTGCTGGTATGCCACAGGGTTTCGCCCTGGCTCTTCAGCGCCTCCACCAGCGCAGGATGGCAGTGGCCCAGCGCAGTCACGGCAATCCCGCCGGCGAAATCAACATACTCCTTGCCCTGCTGATCCCACACTCGGCTGCCTTTGCCTTTCACCGGGATAAACTCCGCCGGTGCATAAACGGGCAGAATTACTTCGTCAAATGTTGCGCGCGTAACTGCGTTCTGTTCAGTTGCCATGTCATGCCCATCCGTTATATGCAGCAATGATTATGAAAATATAATCACAAAATATGCATAAAAAATCAGTGCATGGCAACTAAAAATCGACATGGTTGAGAAAGTTTGCCAGTAGCGCGTGCCCCTGCTCGCTCAGGATGCTCTCCGGGTGGAACTGCACGCCCTGCAGATCCCACTCCCGATGACGAATAGCCATAATCTCCTGGGTATCGCTCCAGGCGGTTACCTCGAAGCAGTCGGACAGCGTAGCGGGATCGATCAGCAGCGAGTGGTAGCGGGTGACGGTAAGCGGATTGTTGAGCCCATGAAACACGCCCCGCCCGCTATGGGTAATCGGCGAGGTTTTGCCATGCATCACCTTCTGCGCCCGCACGATGGTCGCGCCAAAAACCTGCGCAATCGCCTGGTGACCCAGACAGACACCGAGGATCGGCAGCTGACCGGCGTAGTGACGGATGACCTCCAGCGATATGCCCGACTCGTCCGGCGTGCAGGGGCCGGGAGAGATCACGATCTTCTCGGGAGCCAGCGCCGCGATATCGGCAAGGGTTATCTCGTCGTTGCGCTTCACCACGACCTCAGCTCCCAGCTCGCAGAAGTACTGATAGAGGTTCCAGGTAAAGGAGTCGTAGTTGTCGATAAGCAGGATCATGGTAAGTCACTTGATAACTCTCTTTGCGACATTGTACGCAGCTTGAGAAATTCTGACTATGCCTACTGAAAGAAGTGCTTACTATTGCACTAAGTGCTACATTAAAGTGAACAGGGATGTAAATCAAATGCGGGTTTTTAAAACAAAATGGTTCAGTAAAACGGCAAAAAACCATGCCATCAAGGACGATGAGTTATGTTTGGCTATCAACGCGGTATGTGAAGGAAAAGCAGATGACCTTGGCGGTGGCGTCTATAAAAAGCGCCTAAACCACAATCGCGATCGCGCCATTATCCTGGCTAAAGGTGGGAGGAATTGGTTTTACACTTTCCTGTATGCCAAACAGGATATGGCAAATATCACTCATGAAGAACTCTCAGGCTTTCGAACACTCGCAAAGCATTACGGGTGTCTGAAAAATGAAAAACTGAGCCTATTAATTGACGCTAAAGAGCTGCTGGAGATTTGTCATGATCGCAAAAGAGAAATTTAAAAGCACCGCTTTTGAAGCGATTCATAGCGCTGCTGCGGGATTACATAGCGTAGATGCTATCTCCCAAGAAACAATGCGTAGCTTTGATAAAGCCTGCATTGGCCAGGTAGATGATATTCAGCCGAATGAAATCAAAAAGCTGCGGGAGAAGTTTAACGTTAGCCAGCCTGTTTTTGCCCACTACTTAAACACCAGCGTTTCAACCGTACAAAAATGGGAAAGCGGAGCTAAACGGCCGAATGGGTTATCGCTAAAGCTGTTAAGCGTTATACAAAAGCATGGGCTGGACATATTGATATAGATATGTCCGCCCTTACGCAGGCCGGATAAGCGCAGCGCCATCCGGCAACGTTCTACTCCGCTTCGCTCACCACCTGAGTGAAGATAGCGATCAGTGCCGAGAGGTCACCCATTGCGCCGCTCTGGTTGGCCGCGCTCCAGGCGTCTGGCTCAATGCCGCGCCAGTCCAGCAGATAGCCTGCATGGATCGCCAGCTGCTCGAAGAAGATCCGCTCGGCAATGCCGTTGCCGATCCGGAACGGGTGCAGGACGTTAATTTCGCAGTAGTAGTGCGCTAAACGCTCGATAAACGCGCTTTTATCCAGGCCCTGCAACCACTCTTCATCTTCCAGCGCCTGCATCAGGGCGTTGCCCTCGTTCTCGATATAGTCAAAATTACAGAAGCGCGTATCGCCCTGATAGATGTTGACCTCACGGATCTCACCGGCCCATTCAAAGATATCCTGGTAGAGATGACGATGGATGGCACAGAGGTGCGGCAGGCCGCGGGCAACCGGACCTAGCTCCAGCGTCGCGGCACGCAGCGCGGTAAATTCGTACGCCGCCTCTTCGAGCTGTTTCGCCTGATGTATGCCCAGCCGGTTGCTCATCACGTTGCGGCCGGCGTAGAAATACGGGTCGCGCCCGTCGCCAAACTTATCGCTCATGCTGCCTCCGCAGCGCCTCAAGGCGCGCCTCTGCTTCTTCTGTGTTGAGCGTTACCAGGGCGCACTCCACCCCTTCCAGCCGTCTGCTGGCCTGGAAATTGACGTTACGCTGCTGCTCCCAGAGACGGGATTTTTGCCGTTCGGTGAGTTTTTTCGCCATTGTGTCTCCCTGATGATGTGCGTCATTTGCCACAAGTATAAGCGGCATTTTCACGTTGCGCAGGGAAGCAGGCGGAGCACGGGCAGGTGATGCCCGTGCAAAAAAGCGTTAGGGCAGAACTTTTGCGGAGAGAATAACCACCGGTTTTGACGGCACATTCTGATACGGACCGACGTTGTGGGTCTGTACCTGAGAGATCTTGTCCGCGATATCCATGCCTTTCACAACTTTACCAAAAACGGCGTAGCCGAAGTCGCGCTGACCGTGATCGAGGAAAGCGTTATCCGCTACGTTGATGAAAAACTGGCTGGTGGCGCTGTCTTTGTCAGCGGTACGGGCCATGGAGATGGTACCGCGGGTGTTGCGCAGGCCGTTGTCCGCCTCGTTCTTGATCGGCGGGTTCGGTTGCTTCTGCTGCATCTGCTCGTTAAAACCGCCGCCCTGCACCATAAAGCCAGGGATCACGCGGTGAAAGGTGGTGTTGTTGTAGAAACCGCTGTTCACATAGTCAACAAAGTTCTTCACCGATACCGGGGCTTTCTGGCTGTTCAGCTCCAGCTCAATATTTCCGGCAGAGGTGGTTAATAGAACGTGAGGATCGCCTTTTGCCGCGAGGGCTGCGGGTGAAATTGCAGAGAGAGCAAAGATAGCCGCCACAGCCGCCAGAGTCGTTTTAACCATGTGAATTCCTAACAGTGAACAGAGAAGAGAGCGAGTCGCTTGATTCTAAAGAGCATGCTGCCCCCAGGCTAGCGCTTTACTCAATTTTACGAATTTGAAACAGATGTGTCTGTATGTGGCCATAACGTAATAAGCGGAAAATTTGTGACACATTTCAAAATAAACTATGCAACGTGAGCAATTTTCACTTTTAAAGATTTAAATGTGTCACCTGAACGCATAAAATCTGCCCGTTCACGGCGCAGTCAACGCGCTTTACACTTCTATTCACAGGCCAGTCATGACTAACAGCAACAGAATTAAGCTCACATGGATCAGCTTCTTCTCCTACGCCCTTACCGGTGCGTTGGTGATCGTCACCGGTATGGTGATGGGCGATATCGCGAAGTACTTCGATCTTCCGGTATCCAGCATGAGCAACACCTTCACTTTCCTGAACGCTGGGATCCTGATCTCTATCTTCCTGAATGCCTGGCTGATGGAGATCGTACCGCTAAAAACCCAGCTGCGTTTTGGCTTTGTGCTGATGGTGCTTGCCGTCGCCGCGCTGATGCTGACCCATAGCCTGGCAATCTTCTCTGGCGCGATGTTCGTGCTGGGGCTGGTGAGCGGTATCACCATGTCCATCGGCACCTTCCTGGTGACGCAGATGTATGAAGGTCGCCAGCGTGGCTCTCGGCTGCTGTTCACCGACTCCTTCTTCAGCATGGCCGGGATGATCTTCCCGATGGTGGCCGCTTTCCTGCTGGCCCGCAGCATCGAGTGGTATTGGGTCTACGCCTGCATTGGTCTGGTCTACGTCGCTATCTTCATTCTGACCATCGGCTGCGAGTTCCCGGCGCTGGGCAAACATGCTGCCCCAAGCGACAAGCCGGTAGTGAAAGAGAAGTGGGGCGTTGGCGTCCTGTTCCTCTCTATCGCCGCACTCTGCTACATCCTCGGTCAGTTGGGCTTTATCTCCTGGGTGCCGGAGTATGCTAAAGGTCTGGGCATGGACGTCAGCGGCCAGGGCAAGCTGGTCAGCGACTTCTGGATGTCTTACATGGTCGGCATGTGGGCGTTTAGCGTTATTCTGCGCTTCTTCGACCTGCAGCGTATTCTGACCGTGCTGGCAGGGATGGCGACCGTGCTGATGTATCTCTTCATCACCAGCAGCCCTGAACATATGGCGTGGTTTATTCTGGCCCTTGGCTTCTTCTCCAGTGCCATCTACACCACCATTATCACCCTTGGCTCCCAGCAAACCAAAGTGGCGTCGCCGAAGCTGGTTAACTTTGTCCTCACCTGTGGCACCATTGGTACCATGCTGACCTTCGTGGTTACCGGTCCTATCGTGGCTAACAGCGGCCCACAGGCAGCGCTGATGACCGCTAATGGCCTCTACGCCGTGGTATTCGTTATGTGCTTCGCGCTGGGCTTCGTGACGCGTCATCGTCAACACAACACTACCGCCTCCGCGCACTAAGCTATTCCCGCCCCTTTTCGTCCTGAAAAGGGGCTAGCTTCTCTCCTCCTCAATGGTTTAACCCCATTAATCTTTAGTGGTAATTTTTCCTGCCCAAAAACCCTCTTTTTTGTATGTTATTTGCTCTACACCGAAAAGCCAGCTAATTCCGTGACTTATAAAAAAGCTGTTAAATCAGTAATATACTCCTTAGGGAGTAGGTAAAGGTGAACTTGATTTACATCAATAAACGCCCCGGCTGAATCGTTAAGGTAGGCAGTAATAGAAAAGAAATCGAGGCAAAAATGAGCAAAGTCAGAATCGCTATTATCGGTAACGGCATGGTCGGCCACCGTTTTATTGAGGATCTCCTCGATAAAGCTGACGCTGCCCGCTTCGACATTACCGTGTTTTGTGAAGAGCCGCGGAAAGCCTACGACCGCGTCCATCTCTCTTCCTACTTCTCTCACCATACTGCCGAAGAGCTCTCCCTGGTGCGTGAGGGCTTCTATGAGAAGCACGGCGTCAAGGTGCTGGTAGGCGAACGTGCTATCACTATCAACCGCCAGGAGAAGGTGATCCACTCCAGCGCGGGCCGCACGGTCTATTACGATAAGCTGATAATGGCCACCGGCTCCTATCCGTGGATCCCGCCGATTAAAGGCTCCGAAACCCAGGATTGCTTTGTTTATCGCACTATCGAAGATTTGAACGCCATTGAAGCCTGCGCGCGCCGTAGCCGTCGGGGCGCAGTGGTGGGCGGCGGCCTGCTCGGTCTCGAAGCCGCCGGGGCGCTGAAGAACCTCGGCGTTGAGACCCACGTCATTGAGTTCGCACCGATGCTGATGGCCGAACAGCTTGACCAGATGGGCGGCGAGCAGCTGAAACGCAAAATTGAGAGCATGGGCGTGCGCGTCCACACCAGCAAAAATACCCAGGAGATCGTCCAGGAGGGCGTCGAAGGGCGCAAGACCATGCGCTTTGCCGACGGCAGCAGCCTTGAGATCGACTTCATTGTCTTCTCAACCGGTATTCGCCCACGCGACAAGCTGGCGACCCAGTGTGGGCTGGCAACGGCCCAGCGCGGTGGGATCATGGTGAATGACACCTGCCAGACCTCCGACCCGGATATCTACGCCATCGGCGAGTGCGCCAGCTGGAACAATCGCGTCTACGGTCTGGTCGCGCCGGGCTACAAAATGGCGCAGGTGGCGGTGGACCATATCCTTGGCACCCCGAACGCTTTTGAAGGGGCCGATCTCAGCGCCAAGCTGAAACTGCTGGGCGTAGACGTCGGCGGCATTGGCGATGCCCATGGCCGCACGCCGAACTCCCGCAGCTACGTCTACCTGGACGAGAGCAAAGAGGTCTATAAACGCCTGATCGTCAGCCCGGATAACAAAACCCTGCTCGGTGCGGTGCTGGTAGGCGACACCAGCGACTTTGGCAATTTACAGCAGCTGGTGCTGAACGCCATCGAGCTGCCGGAAAACCCGGATGCGCTGATCCTGCCCGCACACGCAGGCAGCGGCAAACCCTCTATCGGCGTCGATAAGCTGCCGGACAGCGCGCAGATCTGCTCCTGCTTTGATGTGACCAAAGGCATGCTGATCTCGGCCATCAACAAAGGCTGCCATACGGTAGCAGCGCTGAAGGCAGAAACCAAAGCCGGTACCGGCTGCGGCGGCTGTATTCCACTGGTGACCCAGGTGCTGAACGCCGAGCTGGCGAAACAGGGTATCGAAGTGAACCACAGCCTGTGCGAACACTTTGCCTACTCCCGCCAGGAGCTGTACCACCTGATCCGCGTGGAAGGGATCAAGACCTTCGACGAGCTGCTGGCCAAACACGGTAAGGGCTACGGGTGTGAAGTGTGTAAACCTACCGTTGGCTCCCTGCTGGCCTCCTGCTGGAACGAGTATGTTCTGAAGCCGCAGCATACGCCGCTGCAGGATACCAACGATAACTTCCTTGCCAACATCCAGAAAGACGGCACCTACTCGGTGATCCCGCGCTCTGCCGGCGGCGAAATCACTCCGGAAGGGCTGATGGAGGTGGGGCGTATCGCCCGCGAGTTTAACCTCTACACCAAAATCACCGGCTCCCAGCGTATCGGCCTGTTTGGTGCGCAGAAAGATGACCTGCCGGAGATTTGGCGTCAGCTGATTGAAGCCGGGTTTGAAACCGGTCATGCCTACGCCAAAGCGCTGCGCATGGCGAAAACCTGCGTCGGTTCAACATGGTGCCGCTACGGTGTGGGCGACAGCGTGGGCTTCGGTGTCGAGCTGGAGAACCGCTACAAAGGTATCCGTACCCCGCACAAAATGAAGTTTGGCGTCTCTGGCTGCACCCGCGAATGTGCGGAAGCGCAGGGTAAAGACGTGGGCATTATCGCCACAGAAAAAGGCTGGAACCTCTACGTCTGCGGTAACGGCGGGATGAAACCACGCCATGCGGATCTGCTGGCGGCGGATCTCGACCGCGACACGCTGGTACGCTACCTCGACCGCTTTATGATGTTCTACATCCGCACCGCCGACAAGCTGACCCGTACCGCATCCTGGCTGGACAATCTGGAAGGCGGCATCGAGTACCTGAAGAGCGTGATTATCGACGACAAGCTTGGCCTGAACAGCCAGCTGGAAGCAGAGATGGCCCGCCTGCGCGACGCCGTTATCTGCGAGTGGACCGCTACCGTTAACGATCCGCAGGCGCAGGTGCGCTTCAAACACTTTATCAATAGCGATCGCCGCGACCCGGCGGTACAGATAGTACCGGAACGTCAGCAGCATCGCCCGGCCACGCCGTATGAGCGTATTCCGGTCACTCTGGTGGAGGAAACCGTATGAGCCAGTGGAACACCGTCTGTCAGCTCGCTGACATCGTGCCAGCAACCGGCGTCTGCGCCCTGTTAAATAATCAGCAGATCGCGATTTTCCGCCCGCGGGCCGATGAGCAGGTCTATGCCATCAGCAACATCGATCCCTTCTTTGAGGCCAGCGTGCTGTCGCGCGGCATCATTGCCGAGCACGACGGCGAACTGTGGGTTGCCAGCCCGCTGAAGAAACAGCGCTTCCGCCTGCGCGACGGCCTGTGCATGGAGGATGCGGACCACTCCGTAGCCCGCTTTGATGCCCGGGTTAAAGACGGCGAAGTACAGATTAAAGCGTAATACCCCGGCGGGGGTGCAATGCCCCCGCCTGTTAACCTTTTCTTTTTTAACTTTTTCTTTTTTAACTTTGGATAATCATCATGTTCGCAGACACTATCAACAAGTGTGCGGCCAACGCTGCGCGCATTGCACGCCTCTCTACAGATAATCCGCTGGGCTTCTGGATCAGCTCCGCAATGGCTGGCGCCTACGTGGGCCTGGCGATTATCCTCATCTTTACCCTTGGCAACCTGCTTGACCCGGCGGTACGTCCGCTGGTAATGGGCGCGACCTTCGGCATCGCGCTGACGCTGGTGATCATCGCCGGTTCCGAGCTATTTACCGGCCACACCATGTTCCTGACCCTGGGCGTGAAAGCGGGCACCATCAGCCACAGCCAGATGTGGACAATCTTGCCGCAAACCTGGCTAGGTAATCTGGTGGGGTCGGTCTTCGTTGCCCTGCTCTACTTCTGGGGCGGCGGTAGCCTGCTGTCGGTCGATACCAGCCTGGTGCACACCGTAGCGCTGGCAAAAACCAGCGCTCCTGCCAGCGTGCTGTTCTTCAAGGGTGCGCTCTGCAACTGGCTGGTGTGTCTGGCGATCTGGATGGCGATCCGTACCGAAGGCGCGGGGAAATTCCTTGCTATCTGGTGGTGTCTGCTGGCGTTTATCGCCTCTGGCTATGAGCACTCGGTCGCCAACATGACCCTGTTCGCCCTCTCCTGGTTTGGTCATCACAGCGACGCCTACACCCTGTCCGGTATTGGGCATAACCTTTTGTGGGTAACCCTGGGCAATACTTTATCCGGAGCCATATTTATGGGACTGGGATATTGGTATGCTACCCCTCGCGCAGAGCGTCCAACTCCTGCTAAAAACGCCGCGCAGGAAACCGTTAGCCCTTAGAGCGAGTTAGCGCTTAAAACTACAACGAGGTTATGTCGTGCACCATCTTCCTATTTTTTGCCAGTTACGCGATCGCGACTGCCTGCTCGTCGGCGGTGGCGATGTCGCAGAGCGTAAAGCCCGCTTACTTCTGGAAGCCGGTGCGCGGCTTACCGTCAATGCGCTGCACTTCGATCCGCAGTTTACCGTGTGGGCGGACGAAGGCATGGTCACTCTGGTAGAGGGCCACTTTGATGAGGCGCTGCTCGATCCCTGCTGGCTGGTGATTGCCGCTACCGACGACGATGCGGTCAATCAGCAGGTCAGCGATGCGGCGGAAGCGCGCCGCATTTTCTGTAACGTGGTTGATGCGCCGAAAGAGGCGAGCTTTATCATGCCGTCAATTATCGACCGCTCGCCGCTGATGGTAGCGATCTCCTCCGGTGGCACCTCGCCGGTCCTGGCGCGTCTGCTACGGGAAAAGCTGGAGTCGCTGCTACCGCTGCACCTTGGCAAAATTGCTGGCTACGCCGGCACCCTGCGTGGACGGGTGAAAGCCACCTTCGCCACCATGGCCGAGCGCCGCCGCTTCTGGGAGAAGTTTTTCACCAACGACCGTCTTGCCCAGTATCTGGCCAACAGCGATCGCCTTGCCATCGACAACGAGACGGAGTCGTTGTTTAACACGCCGCTCGATAACCGGGGGGAAGTGGTGCTGGTTGGCGCGGGGCCGGGCGATGCCGGGCTGCTGACGCTGAAGGGCCTCCAGCAGATCCAGCAGGCGGACGTGGTGGTCTATGACCGCCTGGTCTCCGACGACATTATGAACCTGGTGCGCCGCGACGCCGACCGTATTTTTGTCGGTAAACGTGCGGGCTATCACTGCGTGCCGCAGGAGGAGATTAACCAGATCCTGCTGCGCCAGGCGCAGTCCGGCAAGCGTGTGGTGCGCCTGAAGGGTGGCGATCCGTTTATCTTTGGTCGCGGCGGCGAAGAGCTGGAGACGCTGTGCCATGCGGGGATCCCCTTCTCCGTGGTGCCGGGCATTACCGCTGCCTCGGGCTGCTCCGCCTACTCGGGCATTCCGCTGACCCACCGCGACTACGCCCAGAGCGTGCGGCTGATCACCGGCCACCTGAAAACCGGCGGCGAGCTGGACTGGGAGAACCTGGCCGCAGAGAAGCAGACCCTGGTGTTCTATATGGGGCTCAATCAGGCCGCAACGATCCAGCAGAAGCTGATCGAGCATGGGATGCAGGCGGATATGCCGGTCGCGCTGGTGGAAAACGGTACGGCGGTACAGCAGCGGGTCGTGAGCGGAGTATTGAGCGAGCTGGGTACGCTGGCGCAGCAGGTTGAGAGCCCGGCGCTGATTATCGTTGGCCGCGTCGTTGCCCTGCGCGACAAGCTGAACTGGTTCTCGCACCACTGATTTTTGAAAAACGCCCGGCGGCACTACGCTTGCCGGGCCTACATATTACATCCGAAAATTACGGCTTGGCCACAAAGCCGATTGCTGCGTATACCGCTTTCAGCGTCTCTGCAGCGCGGGCGCTGGCTTTCTCAGCTCCCTCTTTCATAATGCGCTGCAGGAAGGCTTCATCGTTACGGTAGCGGTGGTAGCGCTCCTGAAGCTCGGTCAGCATGCCAGAGACCGCTTCCGCAACTTCACCCTTCAGGTGGCCGTACATTTTACCTTCGAAGTGCTGCTCCAGCTCGGCAATGCTCTGTCCGGTCACGCCAGAGAGGATATCCAGCAGGTTAGAGACGCCCGCCTTCTCCTTCACATCGTAGCGCACGACCGGCGGCTCTTCGGAGTCGGTTACCGCACGTTTGATCTTCTTCACCACCGACTTCGGATCTTCCAGCAGGCCGATAACGTTGTTGCGGTTATCGTCAGACTTAGACATCTTCTTGGTCGGCTCCAGCAGGGACATTACGCGCGCGCCGGATTTCGGAATGAACGGCTCCGGTACTTTGAACACGTCACCGTAGATAGCGTTAAAACGCTGGGCGATATCGCGGCTCAGCTCAAGGTGCTGCTTCTGATCTTCACCAACCGGTACCTGGTTAGTCTGATAGAGCAGAATGTCTGCCGCCATCAGCACCGGATAGTCAAACAGGCCGGCGTTGATGTTCTCAGAGTAGCGCGCTGACTTGTCTTTAAACTGGGTCATGCGGCTTAGCTCGCCGAAATAGGTGTAGCAGTTCAGCGCCCAGCCAAGCTGCGCATGCTCTGGCACGTGGGACTGCACGAAAATGGTGCTCTTCTCGGGATCGATCCCGCAGGCCAGGTAGAGCGCCAGCGTATCCAGAGTAGCCTTGCGCAGCTTCTCTGGATCCTGACGGGCGGTAATAGCGTGGAGATCCACGATGCAGTAGATGCAGTCGTAGTCATCCTGCATGGTTACCCACTGACGCAGCGCACCCATATAGTTGCCGATGGTCAGTTCACCTGAGGGCTGTGCGCCACTAAAGACGATGGGCTTAGTCATTTTTCTGTTCCTGATGTTCACTATATGGAAGCCCAAGCGCGGGCAGTAACTCTTTGAAATGGTCGAAGATATGATCTGGTTCGCTCAGCGCGATGGCTTCGCCGTAGTTGTAGCCGTAGGTGAGGCCCACGGCACAGCAGCCAGCCGCTTTCGCCGCCTGAATATCATTCCGCGAATCGCCAACAAACAGCAGCGCCTGCGGTGTCACCCCGAGCTTCTCAGCGACCAGCAGCAGCGGCTCCGGGTGCGGCTTTTTGTTTTTGACATCGTCACCGCCGATCACCAGCGTGAAATAGCGGGCAATATCCAGCGCCTCCAGCAGGGGCGCAACAAACGGCGTCGGCTTATTGGTTACCAGCGCCAGCGGATAGCCCTCTTCATGCAGGGCGGCCAGAGTGGCGGCTACGTCCGGGAAGAGAAAGCTGCCCTCTTCAACCACGTCGGCATAGTAGCGATCGAAAAGCTTGCGCAGAATGCGGGCCTGCTCCTCTTCGGGAATAGCCGCGTGATCGATTGCCGGTTTACCTGCCATCGCACGCTGGCTGGCGTGCTCCTGACGAGACCATGCCAGCGCCCGCTGCATCAGCACGTCAGCGCCGTTGCCGATCCACGTGACTACTCGTGCCTCCCCGGCAGCGGGCAGCTCCAGGGCATAGAGCGCCTGGTCTACGGCGTGGGTCAGACCCGGAGCGCTATCGACCAGCGTACCGTCGAGATCGAAGGCAATAGCTTGAATTCCATCGATTTTCTTAGCCATGATGAACCTTTGCCAGCTCGCTGCGCATTTTATCGATCACGCTACGGTAGTCCGGCTGGTTAAAAATAGCCGAGCCAGCGACAAACATATCTGCGCCTGCGGCGGCAATTTCACCGATGTTATCCGCCTTCACGCCGCCATCAACCTCAAGGCGAATGTCATAGCCGGAAGCATCGATGCGACGGCGCACTTCGCGCAGCTTGTCGAGCGTATGAGGAATAAAGCTCTGGCCGCCGAAGCCCGGGTTGACGGACATCAGCAGGATCACATCTAGTTTGTCCATGACGTAGTCAAGCCAGCTCAGAGAGGTCGCCGGGTTGAACACCAGCCCCGCTTTACAGCCGTGCTCTTTGATCAGCTGCAGCGAGCGGTCGACGTGCTCGCTGGCTTCGGGATGGAAAGTAATAATGCTCGCCCCTGCGGCAGCGAAATCGGGGATCAAACGGTCTACCGGTTTCACCATCAGGTGGACGTCAATGGGGGCGGTGATGCCATAGTCGCGCAGGGCTTTCAATACCATCGGCCCCATCGTCAGGTTAGGGACGTAGTGGTTATCCATGACGTCAAAATGCACCACGTCGCCACCGGCCGCCAGCGCGTTAGCGGTATCCTCACCCAGGCGGGCAAAGTCAGCCGACAGAATTGAAGGGGCAATCAAATACTGTTTCATCCGCATCTCCTTGAGAACTATTTTTTGTCTGCCGGACGATAGAGCGCCAGCAGTTCGTCCACCTTTTTGCGTGTGCCACCGTTACTGCTGATACTGCGGCGCACTTTAACCTGAAAATGCGTCGCGGCTTTGTACCACTCACGGGTGTCCGGCGTATCGTGATTCGAAATTAACACTGGGATTTGCTTACTGACCAGTAATTCCGCCATCTCTGCCAGACGCGCCTGCTCTAGCGGACTAAAGCTGTTGGTATGATAGGCGGTAAAGTTCGCCGTCGCAGAGAGAGGTGCATAGGGCGGATCGCAGTAGACCACGGAGTTGACGTCGGCGAGTTCCATGCACGCCTCATACGAGAGGCAGCGAAACTCAGCGTTCTGGGCCTTTTCAGCAAAGTGGTACAGCTCGGCTTCCGGGAAGTAGGGTTTTTTATACCGGCCAAAGGGCACATTAAACTCGCCGCGCAGGTTATAGCGGCACAGACCGTTATAGCCGTGACGGTTAAGATATAAAAACAGCACCGCGCGCCGCAGCGGATCCCGGCACTGGTTGAACTCGGTACGCAGCCGGTAGTAGACCTCAGCCTGGTTATGCTGCGGCGTAAACAGCTCGCGGGCGTTGAGGACGTACTCATCGGTGCGGGTTTTAACGATGTTGTAGAGACCGATTAGATCGCTGTTGATATCCGCAAGGATATAGCGAGAAAAGTCGGTATTCAGAAATACCGACCCGGCCCCGACGAAGGGTTCTATGAGGCACTCACCCGGTGGTAAATGCTTTTTAATGTCGTCGAGCAGGGGGTATTTCCCCCCTGCCCATTTCAGAAAAGCGCGATTTTTTTTCATGCTGACTAACTAATGACACCCTTTGCAGCTGGGGCGTGAGCCCGACAGCATTTGCGCTTTACTCATTACTTGAGATCGGCCTGCACCTGATGCAGCGGCTTCGCCCACGGGTTTTTCGCCTGCACGTCGGCTGGCAGCGTAGAGACGGCGCGTTTAGCATCATCTTTCGACGCATAGACACCGCTTACCAATACATACCACGGCTGACCGTTACGCGAAGTCTGATAAACCACGAAGTTTTTCAGGTTCTCTTTCTTCGCCCACGCGTTCAGGTTGTTGTAGTTCGACGAGCTGCTCAGCTGCAGCGTGTAGTGGCTGCCCGGCGCTGACTTCAGGGAACCCACGTTGCCGGTAGAGGCGTTGGCCGTGGCCGCAGGCGCTGCTGCTGCCGGTGCGGCGGCGGCTGGCGCTGGGGTCGTGGCAGGCTTCGCCGACTGGGTCGGGGCCGTTGCCGTGACCGCTGCGGACGGTTTCGCCGCAGGGGCTGCGCTGGTCGTCGCTTTTGGCTGGGCCGTGCTGGTCGCCGTTTCGGTGCGCTTCGGCTGGGCTGCTGCTTTCGGCGCGCTTTGGGTTGGCTTCGGCTCGATTACCGCCTGCTGACGCTCGGTGCGAGGCGCGGCACGGTGCTCGGTTGCGGAGGCCTGACGCTCAGACGCGGCGGTCTGGCGCGACTCTGCTGCTTTCGCGTTATGCACCGGCGCAACGGTAGCGGGCTCGGTCGGCAGAGTGGAGTTCACCGCCACGCTGTCTACCTGATTTTGATTCTGCGGCTGCGCCAGGGCGTTGTTCAGATCGCCCTGCACTTCAACGCGCTGCTGGCCTTCCGGCGCGGCAGGCGTCTGCCCCTGGGTTGGCGTAGAGGCGATCGGCGGCAGAGAGACATCCTGCGGATTACCCGCCGTCTGCTCAGCCGAGGTCGCGCCCGGCGCTGGCTGCGTGCCGTTAGCCTGGTCAGCGGCGTTATCTGACAGGTTGACGCTCTTCTCCGAGGAGGCTTGTTCGCTGCCGGACTTATCGGCAGGCGACTTCAGCGCGGATCCGATGCCCACGATCAGCAGGAGCAGAACCAGGATCCCCAGACCCATCATCAGGTACTGGCGGGAGGCAGGTTTAGCGGCAGGGGCTTTTTTACGCTTGCGAGGGCGACGCTCTACGCGCTCCTCATCCACGGCGCTCTCCTCCAGCTCCTGTTCCTCATAGCTTTCGTCACTCTCTTCACGTGCTTTACGCGTCCGTGAAGGGCGACGATCGTCAGCGTCCAGATCGACATCATCGAAGTTGATCTGCGGATCGCTGTCGCGTTCAGAAGACTGGCGCGTACGACCAGGACGACGATCGCTGGGATCGGTTTTCAGCTCGTCTTCTGGTTTGAATTCATCCATTTAACACCCCACTCAAAGGCTAATGCCAACCACTAGTGCGCATTGCCCGAAGTTAAACACCACGACTGGCGTGGCCAGACCTTTCTCGTTTTCACGCCTGCTGGCAATCAGCAATGGCGCCAAGAACAACATCATGTGGCACTCCGCCACGGACTTCACTCTTCCCTATTGCCAGCGGCAGGACCAAACGCATCTCGCCCGCCAGCACCTTTTTGTCACGCAGCATGTGAGGAATATACGCCTCTGCGGACATCTCCCGCGGACCGTTGACCGGCAGGCCAGCGCGCGTGAGTAAGGTAATGATTCGCTGCGTATCGTCCCGGCTAAACTGACCGAGGCGTTCGGCCGCGCGTGCTGCCATGACCATTCCCGCCGCCACCGCTTCACCGTGCAGCCAGTTACCGTAACCCATTTCGGCTTCGATAGCGTGACCAAATGTGTGGCCCAGGTTGAGTAAAGCACGTAAGCCGGTCTCGCGCTCGTCCGCAGCGACAACTTCGGCTTTTAGTTCACAACAGCGGCGAATGCAGTAGGCCATGGTGGGACCGTCGAGGCGCAGAAGCGCATCGAGATTATCTTCCAGCCAGCTAAAGAACGCGGCGTCAAGAATGATGCCGTACTTGATGACTTCAGCCAGGCCAGAGGAGAGTTCGCGCGCGGGAAGCGTCGCCAGGCAGTCGAGATCGACGACCACCGAGGCGGGCTGATAGAACGCGCCGATCATATTTTTGCCGAGAGGGTGATTCACCGCCGTCTTGCCGCCAACGGACGAATCGACCTGAGAAAGGAGCGTGGTGGGCACCTGAATAAAGCGCACGCCACGTTGATAGCTCGCAGCCGCAAAGCCGGTAAGATCGCCTACCACGCCGCCGCCAAGCGCCACCAGCGTCGTATCGCGCCCGTGAGGTTTTTGCAACAGGGCGGTGAAAACCGTATCCAGTACCGCCAGGCTTTTGTACTGCTCACCGTCCGGCAGCACGACGCTGTCAACCCGCACACCCGCCTGTTCAAGAACATGGCGGATTTTTTCAAGATAGAGCGGAGCCAGCGTCTCGTTAGTGACCAGCATGACCTGGTCGCCTGACTTCAACGGCAAGAAGGAAGCTGGATCGTTAAACAAACCAGCCGCGATGGTGATTGGGTAACTACGTTCCCCAAGAGTGACGGTGATCCTCTCCATGACGCGACATCCACCTTAATTGCGTAAACCTGCAGGCGTTATAGTAAGCCAGAATCAGTTGCTTTCCAGCATATGAATAATCTGGTTTGCGACCACTTTTGCGCTCTGATCGTCGGTGCGGATGGTGACGTCGGCAATCTCTTCGTAGAGAGGATTCCGTTCGTCGGCCAGCGCTTCGAGAACTTCTCGCGGCGGCGTCTCCACCTGTAACAGGGGACGCTTTTTATCGCGTTGAGTACGAGCCAGCTGCTTTTCGATAGTGGTTTCCAGATACACCACTACGCCACGGGCGGAGAGACGATTACGGGTTTCGCGGGATTTCACAGAGCCGCCGCCTGTCGCCAGCACAATGCCCTGCTTCTCGGTCAGTTCGTTAATGACCTTTTCTTCGCGATCGCGGAAACCTTCTTCACCTTCTACATCGAAGACCCAGCCCACATCAGCTCCGGTTCGTTTCTCAATCTCTTGATCAGAATCGTAAAATTCCATATTGAGTTGTTGAGCTAACTGACGCCCAATAGTGCTTTTGCCGGCACCCATAGGCCCAACCAGAAAGATATTGCGTTTCTCTGCCATTTTTTCGGTACTACTATAAGACTATTCGTTAATGGTAAACCCACTTCGCAGACACCTGGCGGAGCAGGACATGAACTGAAACCTCATATGCGTAAGTTCGAGAATCAGACTGAAAATTATCTCAATACTCGCGCTGTTTTGGCAACTGAATAAATCACCAACCTTGCGAAGAGGCCAATTGAGGTAAGACGGGAGTAGCTGACGCTCAAAATCGGTACTCCTTGTAAGCTAATTCATGTCTCACGTCAAACACCTGAGTTCAGTTCATGGCAAAAATCATCATATTTGGCCTGCGTCCTTCCCGCCTTAATGCAGCGGCATAAGGCGTGGCGTGATGAAAACCACCAGCTCGCGCCGCTCGTTATCGTTACCCTCGTGGCGAAAAAGGCGTCCCAGCCAGGGCACGCTGCCCAGCCCAGGCACGCTTTCGCTGCCGGATTTCTTCTGTTGCTGAAAGATGCCGCCCAACGCCAGCGTATCGCCGCTGCCGACTTCGACCTGAGTTTCGATCTCCTGCTTATCGATAGCCAACACTTCGCCATCGGCCTGCTGAAGCACCTGCCCGGGCATATTCTGGCTGATATGCAGCTTCAGACGCACCCTGCCGTCCTGCAGCACCGTTGGCGTCACCTCCATTCCCAGCACCGCCTCCTTGAACTCCACCGAGGTTGCGCCGCTTTCCCCGCTGGAAACCTGATAGGGAATTTCGCTTCCCTGCTTGATGCTGGCAGGCTGCTGATGGGAAGCCAGCAGCCGCGGGCTGGCGATGATTTCCAGCTGCTGCGCCTGCTCAAGGGCCGACAGCTCGACGTCCAGCATGCGGCCATTGATGCGTCCGATATTAAAGCCCACGCGCGTCGTGGCCTCGCTCACCGAGAGATCGCTGCTGAGCGTAGTGACATCGCCAATCTTCCCTGCCGCCTGCGCTTCGGCCAGCGTCCACTTCACCCCGAGCTCACGCAGACTCTTTTCATTAATCGTTACGATATGCGCCGACAGCTCTACCTGAGCGACGGGCAGATCCATCTCTGCGATCCAGCGCGCTATGGCCTGCAGCGAAGCCGCGTTGTCCCGCAGCAGCAGGCGGTTCAAGCGTTTGTCGGCCATCATCGTGCCCTGCGGGCTGAGCAGCTTTCCACCCGCCTTGACCAGCTCTTCCGCCTCGGCATAGCGTAGCGTAACGCTCTTCTCCACCAGCGGCAGAGTGCTCTGCTGCTTCGCCTTGTCGGCCTCACGCTTCTCCTGCTGCTGCTGTTCCCACTCCTGGGTATGCACCTGGAGAACGCTGTTCTCTTTCTGCACGATCAGCTCCGCGCTGGCGATCACCGTTTGCAGAGCCTGCTTCCACGGAACGTTTAACAGATGCAGAGAGATCGTGCCGCTGACCTCTGGCGCAACGATAAGGTTGTAGCGACCCAGCTCTGCCAGGGTCTGCAGCACCTGCACCACCGGAACATCATCGACGACCAGCGTCACCGGTAGCGGGCTTTTTGCCCATGCTGGCAGCATGCTGAGAAGCAGCCCGGCTGCCGTTATCCATTTTTTCATCCTTAGCTCCTTGTCGCTGCCACTGCCACTGCGCTGGTTCGCAGCCTGCGGCGGTGGCAATGTGCAACGTCTGCTCCGTGACCGAGACGACCTGCCAGCCGGGTGGCAGGCGCTCTCCCGCCGCCGCTCTGATCCACCGTCCCTCGGCGTTACGCAACACGCCCCGGCGATGACCGTTAACGTCAATAAAACCCTGGTAGCGCCACTGGGCCAGCATCGCCGTCTGACAGCGGTCCGGCAGCGGCTGAAAAGGATCGCGCATACCGAGCAGCAGTGGCAGAGCCAGCAGCCACGCCCGGCGAGTGTCAGGAACCATCGCTGCTCTCCAGCTCAAGGCGCAGATGCAGCACGCCCTCTTTTAACGCCAATGAAAAGGCAGTGGCCTGCATACGCTGGTCGGCGAGGCGGGCAAAAGTCTCGGGCACATCCTGCCAGCCGGTTTGCAGCACCAGCGCACCGCCGCGGGCGTTCGGATGCCAGCTCAGCAGCCGGGCGCTGCCAGTCTGGAAAGCCAGCGCGGAAAAAGCGCGATCGGGTAGGATCGCTGAGGTCATCGGCTCCTCTGCCTGGCGCAGCGGCATCACGCTTGCCCACAGCTGGCTGCGGCTCTGCTGCTGGGCACGGATCTCGGTCAGCCGCTGCGTCTGCTCGCGCATGCATGGCCGCACCGCCAGAAACCAGGCCAGCGCAGCGCAGCCTAAGGCCATCGTCAGCCAGATGGCGCTTCGGCTACGGGCAGAGAGCGAGAGCCAACGCTCAGGGTTGAGGTGCATGAGGCGCATCCGGAAGCAGAGCGTAATTAAACTGCCAGCGTCCCTGGGTATCCCGCGAGGCAGCCCCGGGTTTACCCATTCGCAGCCCAGGAAGCGCGTTGAGCGCCGTTTCCAGCTCACCTAGCGCCGCGAAGCTCACCGTATAGCCTGCCAGCGACAGCGTTCCCTGCTGAAAGCGCAGCTCACTCAGCCACGCCTGCGCAGGCAGCGCATCAGCAAGACGGGCTAACGTCCGCTGCCACTCCCGCGTGGCCTGTAACCGCTGATGACGCTGCTGCCGAGCCTGCCGCTCTGCCTGCTGGGCAAGCAGGCGCGTCTGGCGTTGGGCCAGCCCTGCCTGCAACGTTACGCCCGCCTGCTGCACCCATGTTAGCCGCTGGTTCTCCTGCAACGCGTGCATTCGCAGCACCGTGGCCAGCAGTACAATTAGCAGCAGGCTAGCAGAGAAGATCGTTATCCAGACGCGCAGGCAGCGGCGCTGCTGCCGGGCACGCCAGGGAAGAAAATTGACCGCCTGCGCCACTATTCACCTCCCAGCGCCAGGCCAATGGCGACCGCCCAGGCCGTGCCGTTTTCCGGCAGCGGTGGACACAGCCCTGCAATGGCGCTCCAGGGGTCGAAGCTGCCCGGCCCGGCATCGCAAAGCGTGCCCTCCGCCTGCGGCAGGCCCAGCACCTGAGCCAGCTCATCAAAGGTATTGGCCTCCTCATGTGCGCGCCGTCCCCAGTCGCTGCGCGTTGCCCAAAGCCACTGGCAGGCGTCACGCCAGGCCAGCCAACACAGCGGCGGGGTAAGCAGCGGAATAAAGCGCTGTAGGGCACAGGCGTCAGGGGTGATGGCCGAGAGATGCATGTTAAGGTTATCCGCCAGCGTCATCAACGCGGCAACGTCACTGGTCTGCGCCGCCGTCACGCTGTAAGCGCGCTGTACGCTGTCATCGGTGTAGTCGATGCGCAGGTCATCGGCAGGTATGCCCAGCTCGCGGGCGAGGCTGTTGGTCACCCACTGTAGCTGCGCGCTTTCGCCTAGCCGTACGGTGGGACGGGGCAGCCGCTTTTGCAGCGTGCGCCCGGCTGGAAACGCGAGGCTAATCTGGTGCCTGCGCGGCAGGGTTTTACTCCATGCCTGCAACGCCATATAGAGACGTTCAGGCTGCCTAATCTGCCCGTCGATAATCGTCCCCGCCTCCAGCGGCAGCTGCCACCAGCGGCGTAGCACAGAGCGGGATTTTTCCTGCATCAGGGCGATGGCATAGACGCCATCCTGCTGAATATGAAGGCCTATTCGCCAGCGACCGAGTGCCATAAATCGCGATCTCCTTATCGTTCGTCGGGGTGACGGCTATATCAATGCATCAGGCTTGCCTTTATACTACGCCGCGATTGTTTATAAACTGCCCAAAGAAAACTAAATGGGAAATCTCCGGTGAAGTTCGTAAAGTATCTATTTATCCTTGCAGTCTGTTGCATTCTGCTGGGAGCAGGCTCGGTTTATGGCCTCTACAAATTTATTGAGCCACAGCTGCCTGACGTCGCCACGCTGAAAGACGTGCGGCTGCAAATTCCGATGCAGGTTTATACCGCCGACGGCGAGTTGATTGCGCAGTACGGCGAAAAGCGCCGCATTCCGCTGACCCTGGATCAGATCCCACCTGTTATGGTCAAAGCCTTTATTGCCACTGAAGACAGCCGTTTTTATGAGCATCACGGCGTCGATCCGGTGGGGATTTTCCGTGCTGCCAGCGTGGCGCTCTTCTCCGGCCACGCCTCTCAGGGGGCGAGTACCATTACGCAGCAGCTGGCGCGTAACTTCTTTCTCAGTCCGGAAAAGACCCTGATACGTAAGCTGAAAGAGGTTTTCCTGGCGATCCGCATTGAGCAGATGATGAGCAAGGATGAGATCCTTGAGCTTTACCTGAACAAGATCTACCTCGGCTACCGCGCCTACGGCGTGGGCGCGGCGGCGCAGGTCTATTTTGGTAAGTCTGTGGACCAGCTTACCCTGAGCGAGATCGCGGTCATTGCGGGGCTGCCAAAAGCGCCCTCAACCTTCAACCCGCTCTACTCTCTCGACCGGGCCACCTCGCGGCGTAACGTGGTGCTGGCGCGTATGATGAGCGAAGGCTATATCAGCCAGTCGCAGTACGACAGCGCCCGCAGCGAAGCCATTGATGCCAACTATCACGCGCCGGAGATCGCCTTCTCCTCCCCTTATCTCTCGGAGATGGTGCGCCAGGATATGGTGTCGCGCTACGGCGAGAAAGCCTATGAGGATGGCTACCGGGTCTACACCACCATCACGCGGAAAACACAGGAAGCGGCCCAGAAGGCGGTACGCGACAACGTGATGGATTACGACATGCGTCACGGCTATCGCGGACCGGCGAACGTGCTGTGGAAACTGGGCGAGAGCCCATGGGATAGCAAAAAAATCACTGACTCTCTGCGCGCGCTGCCGACCTATGGACCGCTGCTCCCTGCCGTAGTGATGCAGGCCAATGCCCAGGAAGCAACGGCGATGCTGGCCGACGGCACGTCAGTGTCGCTGCGCATGGACGGCGTACGCTGGGCACGCCCTTTCCGCTCGGATACCGCTCAGGGTGCAACGCCGCGCCGGGTGAGCGATGCAGTACAGGCCGGACAGCAGATTTGGGTTCGCCAGGTGAACGACGCCTGGTGGCTGGCGCAGGTGCCGGACGTGAACTCGGCCCTGGTCTCCATCAACCCGCAGAACGGAGCGGTGATAGCCCTGGTCGGCGGCTTCGATTTCAACCAGAGCAAATTTAACCGTGCCACCCAGGCGCTGCGCCAGGTCGGCTCGAACATCAAGCCATTCCTCTATACCGCGGCGATGGACAAAGGGCTCACGCTGGCGAGCATTCTTAACGACGTGCCGATCTCACGCTGGGATGCAGGCGCAGGCTCCGACTGGCGACCGAAAAACTCGCCGCCAGAGTATGCCGGTCCTATTCGTCTGCGCCAGGGGTTAGGCCAGTCGAAAAACGTGGTGATGGTGCGGGCCATGCGTGCGATGGGCGTTGACTACGCTGCGGAGTATCTGCAACGCTTCGGTTTCCCGGCCCAGAACATTGTTCACACCGAGTCGCTGGCGCTCGGCTCCGCCTCCTTCACCCCACTGCAGGTGGCGCGCGGCTATGCAGTCATGACGAACGGTGGCTTCCTGATCGACCCGTGGTTTATCAGCAAGATCGAAAATGACCAGGGCAAGGTGCTGTTTGAAGCCCAGCCGAAGGTCGCCTGTGCGGAGTGTGATATTCCGGTGATCTACGGCGAGACGCAGAAGTCTAACGTGCTGGAGAACAGCAACGTTGAGGACGTATCCGTGTCGCAAGAGCAGCAGAACCTCACCGTGCCTATGCCGCAGCTTGAACAGGCCAACCAGGCGCTGGTGGCGCAGACCGGTGCGCCGCAGTACGCGCCGCATGTGATCAACACCCCGCTGTCGTTCCTGATTAAGAGCGCACTCAACAGTAACATCTTTGGCGAACCGGGCTGGCAGGGTACCGGCTGGCGTGCCGGACGCGATCTCAAGCGTAACGATATCGGCGGCAAAACCGGCACCACCAACAGTTCGAAAGATGCCTGGTTCTCCGGCTACGGTCCTGGCGTCGTGACCTCGGTATGGATTGGCTTTGACGATCACCGTCGCGATCTGGGCCGGACTACCGCCTCCGGCGCGATTAAGGATCAGATCTCAGGTTATGAAGGGGGGGCGAAGAGTGCCCAGCCGGCATGGGATGCCTTTATGAAAAGCGTGCTGGACGGCGTGCCGGAAGCACCGCTAACGCCGCCGCCGGGTATTGTGACGGTGAACATCGATCGCAGCACCGGGCAGTTAGCGAACGGTGGTAACAGCCGTCAGGAGTACTTCATTGAAGGCACGCAGCCAACCCAGCAGGCGGTGCATGAGGTGGGAACAACCCTTATTGATAACGGCGAGACGCACGAGCTCTTTTAAGTGTCCAATACGCCCGGCGGGGCTATTCCCGCCGGGCGTGATTTACTCTAGAGCCGTCCCTGCCCTTTCAGCCACTCGCGCACTAAAAACAGCGCGCTCACGTTGCGGGCCTCGTTGAAATCGGGGTCCTCCAGCAGATCCATCAGATGTGCCAGCGGCCAGCGCACCTGCGGCAGCGGCTCTGGCTCATCCCCTTCCAGCGACTCCGGATAGAGATCTTCCGCAACCACAATGTTCATCTTGCTGGAAAAGTAGGAGGGCGCCATGCTGAGCTTTTTCAGGAAGGTCAGCTGGTTAGCACCAAAGCCGATCTCCTCTTTTAGCTCACGGTTCGCTGCCTCATAGACGCTCTCGCCAGCGTCAATAAGCCCTTTCGGGAACCCTAACTCGTAGGATTCAATGCCGACGGCATATTCACGGATCAGCATCACGTGCTCATCGACAATGGCGACAATCATAACGGCTTCACGGGTCGAGGGGCGCATACGCTCATACACGCGGCGAACGCCGTTACTAAATTCCAGGTCCACGCTTTCGACGTTAAACAGGCGAGATTTAGCGACCGTTTCAACGTTAAGAATGGTGGGTTTTTGCAATGATTTGCTCATTCTGATGGGTCTTTAGAGTGAAAACTTTCATCATTGTGCGGCAAACCGCACGGTTTCGGCAACGGCAATTGCCTTTTATTTACATTTGTGCAACTTAGAGGTAGGGCATTAATCATTTAGCCAGGAAAGTCAAGAGATTGAAATAAAACTAAGAATTTGCTGATATGGTCTACGACACGGCTTTGTTACCATCGCGCGCTGCTACTATTCGCTTCGCCAACAAGGTGCACCGACTACACCTCTGTAAGAAAAGTAAGATGGGAAAAGCATGAGCACCATTTTGATTTTTATCGCTGCTATGCTGGCCTGCGCTCTCCTTGCAGGGTGGTTCTTCAGACGACGTTCGCACCGTCGCTTCCGTCTGCCGTACCTGCCGGATTTTGCCGGGGCGGCGAACCGTAAGCTTACGCCGGAAGAGCGGAGCGCGGTTGAATCCTATATCGAGACGCTGTCCCGTACTCAGCAGGCGCCTGGCCTGACGGGTGCCACCGCTGCACCGATCTCCCTCTCCCTGAATGCGCAAAGCAATACGGTGCTCTCTGTCACCCACTCGATCACGCGCTACGGCATCAACAGCGACGATCTCAATAAGTGGCGCTACTTCCTCGACTCGGTTGAAGTTCATCTGCCGCCGTTCTGGGAGCAGTATATTACCGACGAGAACGTGGTTGAGCTGATCCGCACCGATACGCTGCCGCTGGTAATCTCTCTTAACGGCCATACGCTGAGCGACTCACTTCAGGAAGCACGCGGCTACGCGCTGGAGCTGCCGTCTACAACCCAGACCTCAATCCGCGGGGAAGAGAGCGAACAGATTGAGCTGCTGAATATCCGTCAGGAGACGCGGGAGGAGTATGCCTTAAGCCGCCCTGATGGCCTGCGTGAAGCGCTCTTGATTGTGACCTCATTCCTGCTGTTCTATTTCTGCCTCGCCACGCCGGACGTTTTTGTACCGTGGATGGCCGGGGGCGCGGTCATGCTGCTCGCCGCCGGGCTGTGGGGGATCTTCGCCCCGCCAGCTAAGAATACCCTGCGTGAGATCCACTGCCTGCGCGGCACGCCCCGCCGCTGGGGCCTGTTTGGCGAGAACAACCAGGAGCAGATCAATAATATCTCGTTGGGAATTATCGATCTGATCTATCCCCGCCACTGGCAGCCCTACGTTACTCAGGATCTGGGTCAGCAGACCGATATTGATATCTATCTCGACCGTCACGTCGTGCGCCAGGGGCGGTTTTTATCCCTGCATGACGAAGCGATCAACTTCCCCTTACAGCACTGGCTGCGTAGCGCAATTATCTCCCTCGGTGCGCTGGTGGTGCTGGTTCTGCTGCTGATCTGGGTGCCGCTGGATATGCCGGTGAAATTCACCCTGTCATGGATGAAAGGCGCGCAGACCGTCGAGGCCATCAGCGTAAACCAGCTGGAGCAGGCCGGGCTACGGGTAGGCGATACCCTGAGCATTCACGGTACCGGCATGTGCAATATCCATATGCAGGAGAACTGGCGCGGGCGGCAAAACTCGCCTTTCTCACCGTTCGACTGCTCACAAATTATCTGGAACGACGCACCGCCGCTGCCGCTGCCGGAATCCGATATCGTCAATAAAGCGAACGCGCTGATCCAGGCGGTGAACCGCCAGCTGCACCCCTCCAGCGAGGAAGATTCCCACGTCAGCGCCGCGCTACGGTCGGCGATTCAGAAGTCGGGCATGGTGCTGTTAGATGATTTTGCCGAGATCGTGCTGAAAACCCAGGATCTCTGCTCTGCCGAAGACGAATGCGCACGGCTTAAGAACGCGCTCGTTAACCTCGGCAACACCAAAGACTGGGAGACGCTGACCAAACGCGCCAGCGCGGGCAGGCTCAGCGGCGTAAATGTGCTGCTGCGTCCGGTTAGCGCCGAATCGCTGGATAACCTGGTGACTACCTCGACCGCCCCCTTCCTGCTGCGCGAAACCTCACGCGCCGCGCAGGCGCTTAACAGCCCGGCACCGGGCGGGTTTGTGATCGCCAGCGATGAAGGTAGCGAGCTGGTGGATCAGCCCTGGCCGCCTATCGCGCTGTATGATTATCCGCCTCAGGAGCAGTGGAACGAGTTCCAGCGGCTGGCGCAAATGCTGATGCAGACCCCGTTTAGCGCCGAAGGTATCGTCACCAATATCTATACCGATGCCAACGGAACGAAGCATGTCAGCCTGCATCGGATGCCATCCAGCGCCGGGCTGTGGCGCTATATTGGTACCGCCCTGCTGCTGCTGGCGATGATCCTCTGCACCCTCTATAACGCCGTTCAGGCGATACGCCGCTACCAGCGTCACCGCTCACGCCTTGCTGATATTCAGGAGTATTATGACAGCTGCCTGAACCCGCAGCTGCTGCAGGCCTCCGACAGCCCATCCGATCGCTTTATCTGATAAAAGCTGCGCGCGCCAGGGTGTGCTACCCTGTCGCGCTTATCCGCTCGCAGGAGTCCCTCATGCATATTGATATCAACTGGCAGGACGTAGAGACCGTGCTGCTGGATATGGACGGCACGCTGCTGGATCTGGCGTTTGATAATTACTTCTGGCAAACGCTGGTGCCGGAAACCTTCAGTGCTGCACGCGGCCTAACGCCATCCGAGGCACAGGCGCAGATGCAGGCGGAGTATCATGCCGTGCAGCATACGCTAAACTGGTACTGTCTGGACTACTGGAGCGAACGTCTTGGCCTTGATATTTGTGCCATGACCACGGCAGAGGGTCCGCGTGCCGTTATGCGCGAAGATACTGTGCCCTTCCTGGATGCGCTGAAGGCCTGCGGCAAGCGCCGAATTCTGCTCACTAACGCCCATCCGCACAACCTGGCGGTGAAGCTTGAGCATACCGGACTGGGCGCACACCTTGATTTATTACTTTCTACCCACACATTTGGTTATCCGAAAGAGGATCAACGACTGTGGCAGGCCGTTGTTGAAGCTACCGGGCTGAACCCGGAGAAGACGCTGTTTATCGATGACAGCGAGCCGATTCTGGATGCGGCTGCGGCATTCGGTATTCGTTACTGCCTCGGCGTCACCAACCCTGACTCCGGGCTGGTGGAGAAGCGCTATCAGCGCCATCCCGGACTCAACGACTATCGCCGCCTGATCCCCTCACTGAAGTGAAGGAGATGCGATGAAAGAGAAGCCCGCGCAAGACGTCCGCTTAGACAAATGGCTCTGGGCGGCGCGCTTTTACAAAACCCGTGCACTGGCCCGCGAGATGATCGAGGGTGGCAAGGTGCACTACAACGGGCAACGCAGCAAGCCGGGAAAAACCGTTGAGCTGAACGCCATTCTGACGCTGCGTCAGGGAAATGATGAACGCACGGTGGTGGTGAAAGCCATCACCGAGCAGCGCCGTCCGGCAAGCGAGGCGGTGGCGCTGTATGAAGAGACGGCTGAAAGTATTGAAAAACGCGAGAAGATGGCGGTAGCCCGCAAGCTGAACGCGTTAACGATGCCGCACCCGGAGCGCCGCCCGGATAAAAAAGAGCGCCGCGACCTGATGAAATTTAAATACGGTGATGACGAGTAGTCGTCGCCCCTAGAGAGATAATTATGGCCCAACACGACCAATTACACCGCTATCTGTTTGAAAACTACGCTGTTCGTGGCGAGCTGGTAACGGTATCCGAAAGCCTGCGACAGATCCTTGAAAACCATAGCTACCCGCAGCCGGTGAAAAATATCCTCGCGGAGCTGCTGGTGGCTACCAGCCTGCTGACCGCCACGCTGAAGTTTGCCGGAGACATTACCGTCCAGCTGCAGGGCGATGGCCCGATGAGCCTGGCGGTGATCAATGGCAATAACAAACAGCAGCTGCGCGGTGTGGCGCGTGTTCAGGATGAGATCGCGGACGATGCCGATCTGAAAGCGCTGGTTGGCAATGGCTATCTGGTGATCACGATTACGCCGGAAGAGGGCGAGCGCTATCAGGGCGTGGTCGGTCTGGAAGGCGATACGCTGGCAGCCTGCCTGGAGGACTACTTCATGCGTTCAGAGCAGCTGCCGACCCGCCTCTATATCCGCACCGGCGAGGTCGATGGCCAGCCAGCCGCAGGGGGTATGCTGTTGCAGGTGCTGCCAGCCCAGGATACCGATTCTAATGACTTCGAGCACCTGGCGACGCTGACCGACACCATCAAAACGGAAGAGCTGCTTACCCTGCCAGCCAACGAGGTGCTGTGGCGTCTCTATCACGAAGAAGAGGTGACGCTCTACGATCCGCAGGACGTTGAGTTCAAGTGCACCTGCTCCGGCGAACGCTGCGCCGGGGCGCTAAAAACCCTGCCGGATGAGGAGATCAACAGCATCCTGGAAGAGGAAGGTGAAATCGATATGCACTGCGACTACTGTGGCAGCCACTATCTGTTTAACGCGATGGATATTGCCGAGATCCGCAACAACGCCTCCCCTGCCGATCCGCAGGTACACTAATCCTCCTCGCTTTTCAGCGCGCTGCCCGACGGCGCGCTGCTTCAACCCTCTTTCCGGCAGCAAACATTTTCTGAAACCATTACGTAATTTTGTTACCGGAAAGCGATTACACTCACAATCTTACCGATAAATTGACCTGCATTTTCCCTTTGTGAAGCATTTTCGCTATGCATGAGATGAATCCTGCCATAATTTGTCTCGCTTGCGGGTAGATGTAACCACTTTTTCACCAACGACGGCTTGTCTGGATACCTAAATCTATGAGCCTCGTCGCGGTTAACCCCTACAGAATAACCCTACAATCGCAGGCAATACATATTGGCTAAGGAGCAGTGACATGCGCGTTAATGGTTTAACCCCGCAAGATCTCATGGCTTATGGTATCAATGATGTTCAGGATATCGTCTATAACCCCGACTACGACACCCTGTATCAGGAGGAGCTCCGTCCTGAGCTGGAAGGATTTGAGCGGGGCATTCTGACGAACTCGGGTGCTGTCGCCGTCGATACCGGCATATTTACCGGACGTTCGCCGAAAGATAAGTACATTGTCCGCGATGACACGACTCGCGACACCGTATGGTGGGCAGATAAAGGCAAAGGCAAAAACGACAACAAACCGCTCTCTCCGGAAGTGTGGCAGCAGCTGAAAGGCCTGGTGACCCAACAGCTCTCCGGCAAGCGGTTGTTTATTATCGATGCCTTTTGCGGTGCGAATGCCGATACTCGCCTCGCCGTGCGTTTTATTACCGAGGTGGCCTGGCAGGCGCACTTCGTGAAGAACATGTTTATCCGTCCGACGGATGAGGAGCTGGCTGACTTTACGCCGGACTTTATCGTCATGAACGGCGCAAAATGCACTAACCCACAGTGGAAGGCGCAGGGTCTCCACTCTGAGAATTTTGTCGCCTTTAACCTGACCGAGCGCATTCAGCTTATCGGTGGCACCTGGTACGGCGGCGAGATGAAAAAGGGGATGTTCTCGATTATGAACTACCTGCTGCCGCTTAAGGGCGTAGCCTCTATGCACTGCTCGGCTAACGTCGGTGAAGCAGGTGACGTCGCGGTGTTCTTTGGTCTCTCCGGCACCGGCAAAACCACGCTCTCCACCGACCCTAAACGCCGCCTGATTGGCGATGACGAACACGGCTGGGATGACGACGGCGTGTTTAACTTTGAAGGCGGCTGCTACGCTAAAACCATCAAGCTCTCTCGTGAAGCAGAACCGGATATCTATAACGCTATCCGCCGTGACGCGCTGCTGGAGAACGTTACCGTGCTCGACGACGGCACTATCGATTTTGATGACGGCAGCAAGACCGAGAATACCCGCGTCTCCTATCCTATCTACCATATCGATAATATCGTTAAGCCGGTGTCAAAAGCGGGCCACGCCACAAAGGTTATTTTCCTGACCGCCGACGCCTTTGGCGTGCTGCCTCCGGTATCGCGCCTCACCGCTAACCAGACCCAGTATCACTTCCTCTCCGGCTTTACCGCCAAGCTGGCCGGTACCGAGCGCGGCGTGACGGAGCCCACTCCAACCTTCTCTGCCTGCTTCGGCGCAGCGTTCCTCTCTCTGCACCCCACGCAGTATGCCGAGGTGCTGGTCAAACGGATGCAGGCGGCAGGCGCGCAGGCTTATCTGGTGAATACCGGCTGGAACGGCACGGGGAAACGCATCTCTATCAAGGATACGCGGGCCATCATTGACGCCATTCTCGACGGATCTATTGATGAGGCTGACACCTTCACGCTGCCAATATTTGATCTGGCGATCCCCACCAGCCTGCAGGGCGTCGATCCGCAGATCCTCGATCCGCGTAATACCTACGCCTCCCCAGAGCAGTGGCAGGAGAAAGCCACCGCGCTAGCGAAGCTGTTTATTGAGAACTTTGAGAAGTATACCGATACGCCAGCGGGTGCGGCGTTGGTGAGCGCAGGACCAAAATTGTAGTAAAACGCCGGGTGGCGCTGCGCTTACCCGGCCTACATTTTACATAGCGTTCTGGCCGCGCGTGACCGGAACGGGGAACCAGGCGCGGATTGAAAGGCCGCCGCGCTCGCTGGTGCTCAGTTCCAGCATGCCGTTATGGTTGTCGACGATACGCTGCACGATCGCCAGCCCCAGCCCGGTGCCGCTGGTGCTGCGGGCGCTGTCGCCGCGCACGAAGGGCTGGAACAGGTGCTTGCGCTGCTCCGGCTTAATACCCGGCCCATCATCTTCGACCTGGAACCAGGCGCGGTTCGCCTCGCTGCCGCTGCTGACCCGGATCCAGCCGTTGCCGTAGCGGGCAGCGTTCACCACCATATTGGCGATGGCACGCTTAATCGACAGCGGATGCATACGCAGATAGATCTCCTCCGGATAGAGCGCCGTGTCAATTTCACGCTCGTAGCCGCTCTCTGCCGCCACCACTTCGCCCAGCACCGCGTTCAGCTCGGCTATCTCCATCGGCATCTCCTGGCCGGTTCGCAGATAGTCGATAAACTGTTCAATGATGGCGTTACACTCTTCAATATCCTTGTTGATCGACTCCGCCAGGTAGCCATCCTGCTCGCCCATCATCTCTGTGGCCAGGCGGATACGGGTCAGCGGCGTACGCAGATCGTGGCTGACGCCCGCCATCAGCAGAGTACGGTCATCGGCCAGCTGTTTTACCCCTGCCGCCATCTGATTGAAGGCCCGGGTCACGGAGCGCACCTCCGACGCGCCGTACTCGCGCAGCGGAGGTGGGATCTGCCCTTTCCCCACCTTCAGCGCCGCGTGCTCAAGATCCACCAGCGGCCGGTTCTGAATACGAATAAAGAGCCACGCTCCGCCTATCGCCAGCAGCATAATCGCCAGCGTGTAGCGGAACAGCGGTGAGAAGTCGCCCTGATGGATCTCGGTAAGCGGCACCCGCACCCAGATATTGGGTGACAGCCAGGTCTTCAGCCACACCACCGGCGAGCTTTTGTTTACCTCAACACGGACTTCCGTCGGGCCGCCCAGCTGCTGCGCCATCTGCTGACTTAAAAAACCATAGTGCTGCGCCCAGCGCAGACCGGCATCTTCCGCCGCCTCGTTCGAGTAGAGCGAAATGCCCAGCTCGCGGTAAATCTCCCGGCGAAAAGCCGGGGGCACCACCAGCTGCGTGCCATCCTCCAGCTGCAGCTTGTCGGTCATCAGCATACGGACTTCGTACGCCAGCACCTTATTAAACTGTTGCAGGCTAGGCAGGATCGCAAAGTTCAGCACCACCAGATAGGTTGTCACCAGGCTGACAAACAGCAGGGTGACAATCAGCAGTAGCGTGCGGGCAAATGAACTTCGCGGCGAGAAGCGCAGTCGCCTCATGCTTTAGAGCCGTCCGGCACAAAGACGTAGCCCAGACCCCAAACGGTCTGTATATAGCGCGGGTGCGCCGGATCCTCTTCCACCATGCGGCGCAGGCGGGAGATCTGCACATCAATGGAGCGCTCCATGGCCGAGTATTCGCGGCCGCGCGCTAGGTTCATCAGCTTATCGCGGGAGAGCGGCTCACGCGGGTGGCTGACCAGCGCCTTCAGTACCGCAAATTCGCCGCTGGTGAGCGGCATCGGCTCATCTTCGCGGAACATTTCACGGGTGCCGAGGTTAAGCTTAAATTTGCCAAACTGAATGACGGCCTCATCCTGCGACGGCGCGCCGGGCAGCTCGTTGGCCTGGCGACGCAGCACCGCGCGGATGCGGGCTAGCAGCTCGCGAGGATTAAACGGCTTCGGAATATAGTCGTCCGCGCCGATCTCCAGCCCCACGATACGGTCAACCTCTTCCCCTTTCGCCGTCACCATAATGATCGGCATCGGATTACTCTGGCTACGCAGACGTCGGCAGATGGACAAACCGTCCTCGCCGGGAAGCATCAGGTCGAGTACCATCAGGTGGAAGGATTCACGGGTAAGCAGGCGATCCATCTGTTCTGCGTTGGCCACGCTGCGAACCTGGAAGCCTTGCTCGGTGAGATAACGTTCCAGCAGTGCGCGCAGGCGCATATCGTCATCGACGACCAGAATCTTATAATTCTCTTGCATTGTTTGTACTCCCAAAGGTTCGGACAATATAAGTACGTATTCTAAAAAAGTGTGCGCCGACCACCAGCTAAATCTGGTATACATTCTAGTCGAAATTGTTACAAAGCATATTTAACAGCAGCTTAAAGGCAGAAACCGGATGAAAACGCCACTTATCACCCGAGAAGGTTACGACAAGCTTAAACAGGAGCTGGACTATCTCTGGCGTCAGGAGCGCCCGGAAGTCACGAAAAAGGTGACCTGGGCGGCAAGCCTCGGTGACCGCAGCGAGAATGCTGACTATCAGTATAATAAAAAACGCCTGCGGGAAATTGACCGTCGCGTCAGATACCTGACGAAATGCCTGGAAAATCTGAAAATTGTTGATTACTCCCCGCAGCAGGAGGGCAAAGTCTTCTTTGGCGCGTGGGTGGAGATCGAAAACGATGACGGCGACACCAAACGCTTTCGCATCGTGGGCTACGACGAAATTTTTGGCCGTAAGGACTACATCTCCATCGATTCCCCGATGGCCCGTGCGCTGCTGAAGAAAGAGGTCGGCGATCTGGCAGTCGTCCAGACGCCGGGCGGCGAAGCAAGCTGGTACGTCAACGAAATCACGTACGTTAAAGAGTCTTAGAGCATCCTCTCCGGCTGGCATTTTTGCCAGCCAGTCCGTATAACTATCCCCCTGATTTTCGATCCACTACTCGATCCACTAGATGAAATAGCCATGATGAATGATTCGCTCTGCCGCATTATTGCGGGTGATATTCAGGCCAGAGCCGAACAGGTAGAAGCTGCCGTTCGCCTGCTTGATGAAGGGAACACCGTGCCGTTTATTGCACGTTATCGTAAGGAAGTCACCGGCGGGCTGGATGATACGCAACTGCGTAACCTGGAGACCCGCCTGGGCTACCTGCGGGAGCTGGAGGAGCGTCGTCAGGCGATCCTGAAGTCCATCGGCGATCAGGGTAAACTGACCGACGATCTGGCGAAGGCCATCACCGGCACGCTGAGCAAGACCGAACTCGAAGATCTCTACCTGCCCTACAAGCCGAAACGCCGTACCCGCGGGCAGATCGCTATTGAAGCTGGCCTGGAGCCGCTGGCGGATCTGCTGTGGAACACGCCGTCGCACGATCCGCAAACCGAAGCGGAGAAGTTTATTGACGCCGATAAAGGCGTGGCCGACAGCAAAGCCGCGCTGGACGGCGCGCGCTACATCCTGATGGAGCGCTTTGCTGAGGATGCGGCCCTGCTGGCGAAGGTGCGCGACTACCTGTGGAAAAACGCCCACCTGACGTCGACCGTGGTCGCTGGCAAAGAGGAAGAGGGCGCGAAGTTCCGCGACTACTTCGATCACCATGAGCCGATCTCCAACGTGCCGTCCCACCGCGCGCTGGCGATGTTCCGCGGCCGCAACGAAGGCGTGCTCCAGCTGGCGCTGAATGCCGATCCGCAGTTTGATGAGCCGCCGAAAGAGAGCCACTGCGAGCAGATTATTAGCGATCATCTGGGTCTGCGCCTGAACAACGCCCCGGCGGACAGCTGGCGTAAAGGCGTGGTGAGCTGGACGTGGCGCATCAAGGTGCTGATGCATCTGGAGACCGAGCTGATGGGCACGGTGCGCGAGCGCGCCGAAGATGAAGCCATTAACGTATTTGCCCGCAACCTGCACGACCTGCTGATGGCGGCCCCTGCCGGGCTGCGCGCGACCATGGGTCTCGATCCCGGCCTGCGTACCGGCGTGAAGGTGGCGGTTGTCGACGGCACCGGCAAGCTGGTGGCGACCGATACTATCTACCCCCACACCGGCCAGGCAGCGAAAGCCGCCGCCGTCGTGGCTGCGCTGTGCGAAAAACATAATGTGGAGCTGGTGGCGATCGGTAACGGTACCGCCTCCCGCGAAACCGAGCGTTTTTACCTCGACGTGCAGAAGCAGTTCCCGCAGGTGAAAGGCCAGAAGGTGATCGTCAGCGAAGCAGGGGCATCCGTCTACTCCGCCTCGGAACTGGCGGCGCAGGAGTTCCCCGGTCTTGACGTTTCGCTGCGTGGCGCGGTCTCCATTGCCCGTCGCCTGCAGGATCCGCTGGCGGAGCTGGTGAAGATCGATCCGAAATCCATCGGCGTCGGCCAGTATCAGCATGACGTCAGCCAGACCCAGCTAGCCCGTAAGCTGGATGCGGTGGTAGAGGACTGCGTAAACGCCGTCGGCGTCGATCTCAACACCGCCTCCGTGCCGCTGCTGACCCGCGTGGCGGGCCTGACCCGCATGATGGCGCAGAACATCGTGGCATGGCGCGACGAGAACGGTCAGTTCCACAACCGCCAGCAGCTGCTGAAGGTGAGCCGTCTTGGGCCGAAAGCCTTTGAGCAGTGTGCAGGGTTCTTGCGTATCAACCACGGCGATAACCCGCTGGATGCCTCCACCGTTCACCCGGAAGCCTACCCGGTGGTCGAGCGCATCCTGGCCGCGACAGAGCACTCTCTGCGCGACCTGATGGGCAACAGCAGCAATCTACGCGGCCTGAAAGCGTCTGACTTTACCGACGAGCGCTTTGGCGTGCCGACGGTAACCGACATCATCAAGGAGCTGGAAAAACCCGGCCGCGACCCGCGCCCGGAGTTCAAAACGGCCACCTTTGCCGATGGCGTTGAGACCATGAACGACCTGCAGCCAGGAATGATCCTCGAGGGCGCGGTCACCAACGTCACCAACTTTGGTGCCTTTGTGGATATCGGTGTTCATCAGGATGGCCTGGTGCACATCTCTTCTTTGGCCAATAAGTTCGTTGAGGATCCCCATACGGTGGTGAAAGCGGGCGACATTGTCAAAGTGAAGGTGCTGGAGGTTGACCTGCCCCGCAAGCGTATCGCCCTGACCATGCGTCTGGACGAGCAGCCAGGCGAAGGCAATGCCCGTCGCGGCAACGGCAACAGCGCGCCGCGTGAACCCGCTGCCCGCCAGGCGAAGCCGCGCGGTCGTGAGGCTCAACCCTCAGGCAACAGCGCGATGATGGACGCGCTGGCAGCGGCGATGGGTAAAAAACGCTGATCCCCTTACCCCCTGCGCGTTAATTTATCGCGCAGGGGGTAATTTATTCAAACGGTAAATAAATATAATCTCCGATGTTGCTACAACGTATATTAATTAATTCTCGTTGTTAAAAGCTCCACGTGGAATATTGCGCTAAATCAAAACAAATAGTCATTCTTACCTAATTCAACACTCCTACACATTTTAATGATTGATGATAAAAACTATTATCATTACCATTGTCCTGTTGATTATTTAACCATTGATCTAGTAGGTCCTATGTCCTTCTCGCCAGCCAGCGCGTGGAAAATCGTGGGATTTTCCCGTGAAATTAGCCCGGCCTACCGGCAAAAATTGCTCTCTCTGGGTATGCTCCCCGGATCATCATTTAATGTGGTGCGGGTCGCTCCCTTAGGCGATCCGATTCATATTCAAACCCGGCGCGTCAGCCTGGTATTACGCAAAAAAGATCTCGCGTTATTAGAGGTGGAAGCGCTGCCGCGTTAACGGCGCTCCATGCAATGAGTCTATTATTATGAAAAAATTAACCCTTGGCCTTATTGGTAATCCTAATTCCGGCAAGACAACCCTTTTTAATCAGCTAACGGGCGCGCGCCAACGCGTAGGTAACTGGGCGGGGGTCACCGTCGAGCGCAAAGAGGGCTCCTTTACCACCACCGATGCGCAGGTGACGCTGGTCGACCTGCCCGGCACCTACTCGTTGACCACTATCTCGTCGCAAACCTCCCTCGATGAGCAGATCGCCTGCCACTATATTCTCAGCGGCGACGCCGATATGCTGATTAACGTCGTCGATGCCTCTAACCTGGAGCGTAACCTCTACCTGACGCTACAGCTGCTGGAGCTGGGTATCCCCTGCATTGTTGCGCTGAACATGCTGGATATTGCCGAGAAGCAACAGATCCGCATCGATATCGACGCCCTTGCCACGCGCCTTGGCTGTCCGGTAGTCCCGCTGGTCTCGACGCGCGGACGCGGCATTGAAGCGCTGAAAATGGCCATTGACCGTCATCAGCGCAACAGCGATATCGAGCGGGTTCACTACGCCCAGGCGCTGGTGCGTGAAGCTGACACGCTGGCGCAGGCGATGGCCGCCGATATGCCCCTTCAGCAGCGCCGCTGGCTGGGTTTGCAGATGCTGGAGGGTGATATCTACAGCCGCGCCTATGCCGGTGACGCCGCCCACAGGCTGGATGCGTCACTGACGCGCCTCGGTGAGGAGATGGACGATCCGGCCTTGCACATTGCCGACGCCCGCTACCAGACCATCGCCGCCATTTGTGACACGGTCAGCAACACCCTTACCGCCGAACCGAGCCGCTTTACCGCCGCGATGGACCGGATCATCATCAACCGCGTGCTGGGCCTGCCGATCTTTCTGCTGGTGATGTACGTTATGTTCGTGCTCGCCATCAACATCGGCGGCGCACTGTCGCCTATTTTTGACGCCGGTTCGGTCGCTATATTTATCCATGGTACGCAGTGGCTGGGCTATACCCTGCACCTCCCGCAGTGGCTGACCATCTTCCTGGCCCAGGGGATTGGGGGCGGGATCAACACCGTACTGCCGCTGGTGCCGCAGATCGGCATGATGTACCTGTTCCTCTCTTTCCTTGAGGACTCAGGCTATATGGCGCGGGCGGCCTTTGTGATGGATCGCCTGATGCAATCCCTTGGCCTGCCGGGTAAATCCTTTGTGCCGCTGATCGTCGGCTTCGGCTGCAACGTACCCTCGGTGATGGGGGCGCGCACCCTTGATGCGCCGCGCGAGCGTTTGATGACGATTATGATGGCACCCTTTATGTCCTGCGGCGCGCGGCTGGCCATCTTCGCCGTGTTTGCCGCTGCCTTTTTCGGCCAGGAGGGGGCGCTGGCGGTTTTCTCTCTCTACCTGCTCGGCATCGTGATGGCGATCCTTACCGGCCTGATGCTCAAACACACCATTATGCGCGGCGAAGCATCGCCCTTTGTGATGGAGTTGCCGGTCTACCACGTTCCCCATCTGAAGAGCCTGGCGATCCAGACCTGGCAGCGGCTGAAGGGCTTTGTGCTGCGCGCCGGGAAGGTGATTGTCATCGTCAGCATCTTCCTGAGCGCCCTGAACAGCTTTACGCTGAGCGGGACGGCGGCCACCACCATCAACGATTCGGCGCTGGCCGCCGTCAGCCGGGTCTTTACTCCGCTGCTGAAGCCCATCGGCGTCCACGAGGATAACTGGCAGGCTACCGTCGGTCTCTTCACCGGTGCGATGGCAAAAGAGGTGGTGGTTGGCACGCTAAACACTCTCTATACCGCCGAGAACATTGAGCAGGAGGCCTTCGATCCAGCGACCTTTAGCCTGACGGACGAACTCACCGGTGCCCTGGAAGAGACCGGGCAGAGCCTGGTCGACACCTTTAGCCTGAGCGTGCTGGCTAACCCCATTGAGGCCAGCAAAGGCGACGGTGAGATGGCGACCGGCACCATGGGAGTGATGGGCGAAAAATTTGGCAGCGCCGCCGCCGCGTACAGCTATCTAATCTTTGTCCTGCTCTATATTCCCTGCATCTCGGTAATGGGGGCGATCGCCCGCGAAGCCAGTCGCGGCTGGATGGGCTTCTCGATCCTCTGGGGGCTGAATATCGCCTACTCGCTGGCAACGCTCTTCTACCAGACCGCCAGCTTTAGCGCCCACCCCCGCTACAGTCTGACCTGCATTCTGGCGGTGGTGCTATTTAACGTTCTGCTGCTGGGTGGGCTGCGCCGGGCCAGAAGCCGGGTCGACGTCAACCTGCTGGCAACGCGCAAAACGGCAGCCATTGACATACGCATTGAAGAGGAAGACGGGGGATATCTGAGCGGCAAATGTAAAAACTGTCCGCAGGGTAAGGCTTGTCAGCACTAACAGTAAATACTGTGCTAAAGAACGGAGGCGGGCGCGCTGCCCGCCTGGCGTAGGTTACTTGTAGACATCCGCCGTGGCACGAATATCTTTACTGATTTTGTCCCCGCTGGTGATCACATAGTACTTGCCGCCCAGCTCATCGGCTTTCTTCTCCAGCTCTGCCCGGGCGTCCATCGGTGCGGACGTATCCGAGGTGCTGATGGTGCCGACTTTGGTCAGATTCATCTCTTTAATCTTATCTTTCTGCACCTCTTCCGCCGCCATCACGCTAAACGAGAGTGCACCAATAACCAGAGATACGACGATACCTGCTGTACGTTTCATAGCCTTTACTCCATACGGTAGTGGATGCCATTACGCTTTTTGTTGGAACGCCAAATAGATAAATACGTTTAAATTTTAGTCTGCCCCAGCCGTTTCGCCAGCTGCTGCGTAAACTCCACCAGCCTCTGACAAAATGCCTCAGGGTGCGAAATGAAGGGCGCATGCGCCGCCTTAGCAAATACCTGCGACTCGCTCTCCGGCCACAGCGCGTCCAGCCACGGCACGATTTTGCGCGGAACCAGCCCGTCAAGACGCCCGTAGAGACGGAGGAACGGCTGCGTCAGCTGCGTCAGCGGCGCGCGCAGATCGGCCGTTTTCAGGATCTCCAGCCCACCATTGAGCACCTCTACCGATGGCATCGGCAGGGCCAGCACGGCGTGCTTCAGCTTACGGGCATCGTCCCGAGCAGTTTCCGTGCCCAGGGTTTGCAGAGCCAGAAAACGCTCTACCGTGCGCTGAAAGTTATCGCTCAGCTGCTGCTGGAAGCCGGACAGCACCTCGGGCTTAATGCCCGGCCAATCGCCTTCGGCGCTGAAGCAGGGAGAGGAGGCGACTGTGACCAGGGCACTGACGCGATCGGGGGCGCTTAACGCCGCCTGGCTTGCCACCAGCCCACCGAGGCTCCAGCCAAGCCAGATCGCCTCTTTCGGCGCATGGGCCAACACAATTTCCGTCATCTCGGCCAGGGTCAGCGCGCCAAAGCCGGTGCTGCGACCGTAACCTGGCAGATCCACCAGGTGCAGGGTAAAGTGCGAGGCCAGCTCCGCCGTAATGCAATCCCACACCTCTGCATTCAGTCCCCATCCGTGCAGCAGCACAAGATGACAATTTCCTTCGCCTTTGGTTTGCCACCAGATGTCGTTCATCCGCTATTGTTCTCTTCTCATGTCCAGGAGGGTACGTATGCTAACAGCGCCAGGCTTGTGCTGGCTATGCCGAATGCCGCTCGCCCTGCCCCGCTCAGGGATCTGCTCCGTCTGCCGTCGAACGATTCGGCTCACTGATAGCGTATGCCCGCAGTGCGGCCTGCCCGCCGCCAGCACAACCCTGCCCTGCGGCCGCTGCCTGCAAAAGCCGCCGCCGTGGCAGAGGCTGGTGGCGGTCAGCGCCTACGCCCCGCCGCTGAGCACACTGATCCACCAGTTGAAGTTCTCCCGCCGACCAGAGCTTGCTGCAGCGCTGGCCCGGCTGCAGCTGCTGGCCATTCTTGATGCCCGCCGTACCACACGGCTCGCGTTGCCAGACCGCATCGTTAGCGTGCCGCTCTATCCGCGCCGCCAGTGGCAGCGAGGCTTTAATCAGAGCGATCTGCTCTGCCAACCGCTGGCGCGCTGGCTGGACTGCCGCTACGCCAGCAACACCCTGACCCGCGTCCGCCCGGCCCGGACCCAGCATTTTCTCAGCGCGCGCCGACGAAGAAGTAATTTGAAAAATGCCTTCCGCCTTGAATTGCCCCTCGACGGCCTCCATATGGCTATTGTGGATGATGTCGTCACTACCGGCAGCACCGTTGCGGAGATCACCCGTCTGCTGTTGCAGGGCGGCGCGGCGACTGTTCAGGTATGGTGCCTATGTCGAACCTTGTAGAGGCGCGATGATGGGCGTATTATAACCGAGTAAAACAGTCAACTATTTAGGCCATTGCTATGATCCATATTTCCGACGCAGCTCAGGCGCACTTTGCCAAACTGCTGGCAAATCAGGAAGAAGGAACACAAATCCGCGTATTTGTGATCAATCCAGGCACGCCAAATGCCGAGTGCGGCGTCTCTTACTGCCCGCCGGATGCAGTGGAAGCAACGGATACCGCGTTACCCTTTTCGCTGCTGACCGCGTATGTCGACGAGCTGAGCGCACCGTATCTGGAAGATGCGGAGATCGATTTTGTCACCGACCAGCTGGGCTCGCAGCTGACGCTGAAGGCACCTAACGCCAAAATGCGTAAGGTGACTGACGATGCCCCGCTGATGGAGCGCGTTGAGTATCTACTCCAGTCGCAGATCAACCCGCAGCTGGCTGGCCACGGCGGTCGCGTTACGCTGATGGAGATCACCGACGAAGGCTACGCCATTCTGCAGTTTGGCGGCGGCTGTAACGGCTGTTCAATGGTCGACGTCACGCTGAAAGAGGGGATCGAGAAGCAGCTGCTGAACGAGTTCCCTGAGCTGAAAGGCGTGCGCGATCTGACCGAGCACCAGCGCGGCGAACACTCCTACTACTGATCACCGTTCGTCCTGTCTGCTCCTGCTATGCCCGGCGGCGCTTCGCTGACCGGGCTTCTTGCCTCTGCTGTATAATATGACCCACGTCGCACTTCTAAAATTTACCCGCCCAAAGTGATTCTATTCGCCTGCATGTTACCCGTATCATCCCTCCGTGCAGTTAAAACTACTTAATAAGCCAGTTACTTTGTAGATAAGCGTTACCCATAACATCATAAAGGCCAGGTAAACCATGCCACTTATCATCGTTGCTCTCGGTGTTGTTCTATTACTTCTGTTAATGATCCGCTTTAAATTAAACGGCTTCATTGCATTGATCCTGGTGGCGCTTGCCGTTGGGCTGATGCAGGGAATGCCGGTAGATAAAGTTATCGCCTCCATTAAGGCAGGCGTCGGCGGTACCCTCGGCAGCCTCGCTCTGATCATGGGCTTCGGTGCCATGCTGGGTAAGATGCTGGCGGACTGCGGCGGTGCCCAGCGGATCGCCACGACCCTGATTGACAAATTTGGTCAGAAATATATCCAGTGGGCGGTGGTATTAACCGGTTTTACCGTCGGCTTTGCGCTGTTTTATGAGGTGGGCTTCGTGCTGCTGCTGCCGCTGGTGTTCACCATTGCGGCGAAAGCGCGCGTGCCGCTGCTCTATGTAGGTGTGCCGATGGCCGCCTCGCTCTCGGTGACCCATGGCTTCCTGCCGCCGCACCCAGGCCCGACCGCTATCGCCACCATCTTCCATGCTGATATGGGCAAAACCCTGCTCTACGGTACGCTGCTGGCTATCCCGACCGTGATCCTGGCCGGTCCGGTCTATGCGCGTTTCCTGAAGAAGATCGATAAGCCGATCCCGGAAGGCCTCTATAACGCAAAAACCTTTACCGAAGCAGAGATGCCAAGCTTTGCCGTCAGCGTCTGGACCTCACTGGTGCCGGTGATCCTGATGGCCGGGCGCGCCGTCGCAGAGATGATCCTGCCAAAAGGCCACCCGATTCTTGCCTACGCTGAGTTCTTTGGCGACCCGGTAATGGCAACGCTGATTGCCGTGCTGATCGCCATCTTCACCTTTGGCCTTAACCGTGGCCGCTCGATGGATCAGATCACCGATACCATCACCTCCTCGATTAAAATTATCGCCATGATGCTGCTGATTATCGGCGGCGGCGGTGCGTTCAAGCAGGTGCTGGTAGACAGCGGCGTGGATAAATACATCGCGGCGATGATGCACTCTACCAACCTGTCGCCGCTGTTTATGGCGTGGTCGATTGCTGCCGTGCTGCGTATCGCCCTGGGCTCGGCTACCGTGGCGGCCATCACCGCTGGCGGGATCGCGGCTCCGCTGATTGCCACCACCGGCGTCAGCCCTGAGCTGATGGTTATCGCCGTCGGCTCCGGCAGCGTGATCTTCTCCCACGTGAACGATCCAGGTTTCTGGCTGTTCAAGGAGTATTTCAACCTGAGCATCGGTGAGACCATGAAGTCATGGTCGGCGCTGGAGACCATTATTGCGGTATGCGGCCTGATCGGCTGTCTGCTGCTGGGAATGGTGATCTAATTGATGTGCCCGGCGGCGCTACGCCGCCGGGTAATGATTTACTTCTTCGATGCAGCCCTACGCCGCTTGTCCAGATCCTTCACCAGCCTGTTCACCTTCTCATCGGCAAACATCTTCTCCAGCGACGTCGACAGCTTGCGCCGCCAGTTTTTATACTGGTAGCTGGTACCCGGCACGTTGACCGGATCGGCCATATCCAGCCAGTCCTCCGGCTGTAGCCCAAGCAGCGCACTGCTGCTGTCGGCAATATAGCGTTGCAGACCCCGGTTGAGGGTGGCATTCATCGCCATGCGAGCCGCTTTGTGCCCGGTGCTTTTCGGCAGACAGCCGTGCTGATGCAGCGCGTCCAGCAGGCCCTGCTTAGCCCGCTCACGATCCGCATACAGCTCACGCAGCACCTCTTCGTCCGGATAGAGTCCAAGCGTTTTGCCGAGGGTCAGATCGTCCGCCTCCCAGTAGCCGCGCAGGGTCGGCAGGTCGTGGGTTGTGGCTACCGCCATCGACTGGGCAGGCCATGACTCTGGGGCACGCACCCGCTTTTTATCATCGTTTTCGAAATAGAGCACCTTGTAGGAGTAAACCCCGCTGTCGCGCAGCTTGCTGACGATCTCCTTCGGCACGGTGCCGAGATCTTCGCCAATCACCATGCAGCTGTGGCGTTGACTCTCCAGGGCAAGGATCGCCAGCATGTCATCCACCGGGTAGTGAACATAGGCGCCCTGATCCGCCGTCTCGCCGTAAGGGATCCACCACAGGCGCAGGAGCGACATCACGTGGTCGATACGCAGCGCGCCGCAGCTCTTCATGTTGGCCCGCAGGAGCTGAACAAACGGCTCATAGCCACGGGCGGTGATGATATGCGGATCCATCGGCGGCAGGCCCCAGTTTTGCCCCAGCGGCCCGAGAATATCCGGTGGCGCACCCACGGAGGCCTCCAGGCAGTATAGCTCGCGATCGCACCAGGTTTCTGACCCGCCCTCGGCAACGCCTACCGCCAGATCGCGGTAGAGGCCAATCGGCATCGCAAAGCCCTGGCTGGTCTCCCAGCACTCCGCCAGCTGTACCGCAGCCAGCCACTGTAGCCAGAGGTAGAAATCCACCTCCTCGGCGTGCTCCTGACAGAAGGCTTTTACCTGCGGGCTGTCGGTATGCCGGTAGGCTTCCGGCCACACCGGCCAACCCCAGCGCATCTCATCCTCTTTTACCTGATACTCATGCAGGGCATCAAACGCGGCCTGCCAGTAGAGGCCCTCGCCCTGCTGCTGCACAAAACCGCGAAACGCCGCCATCTGCTCGTCGTTTTCCGCCCGATCGGCAAAGCGACGCCACGCCATTTTCAGCGCTGCCAGCTTAAGGGCTGTGACGCCGGCATAGTCGACCCACTCGCTGTCCCGCACCGCGTTGAGCGCTTTCTGGGTAGAGTCCATCTTCCACCACGCCTGCGCCTCGTCGCTGCGCTGGTAATCCTCGATGGCGTTAACGTCGATATAGAGCACGTTAAGCCAGCGTCGTGAGGAGGGGCTATAGGGACTGGCGCTCTCCGGCATTGCCGGATAGAGAGCATGAACTGGGTTGAGACCGATAAACGCCCCGCCCCGCTTCGCGACCTCGACCAGCATAGCCTTCAGATCGCCGAAATCGCCGATACCCCAGTTTTTCTCCGAGCGCAGGGTATAAAGCTGAACGGTGGCACCCCACAGCTTTTTGCCCTCCAGCAGCGCCTCGGGCTCATAGCAGCGCGGCGGGGCGACAATCACCCGGCACTGCCACTGCTTTTTACCCTGACGCAGGGTTAGCGTGTGATACCCCTCTGCCAGCGAGGCTGGCAGCGTAATCCGCTTCTTGTCGCGGAACGTCCCCTGGTGCTGCTCACCCGTTTCGGTCGTGAGCGTCCAGCTAAATTCGCCGCTGCCCTCAACGGGCAACGACAATCTTTTGCCGTGGATCAGTACCTTAACCTGCGCAACGGGGGCCGCGGCCGCCTTTTTAGCCGCAGCGGGGTGCATTGCGTTAAGCAAACGCCGTTTGGTTTCGGCACCAATTGACTGGGGTTTGCCGTGGGCGTTGATATAGTTAGGGCTAATGCCCGCCGCCAGCGCGGCGTCAGCCAGACGTTTACTTTCCATGGCGCTCCTTAGCGTTTGGCCTGCCAGATCAGGTTTTGATAGTCACGAATTGAGCGATCGGAGCTGAACATGCCGCAGCGGGCGGTATTAAGGATCGCCGCGCGGGTCCATGCCTCCTGGTCGCGATAGAGCACGTCGACCTGTTTTTGTGCCTCAACGTAGGCGGCAAAGTCAGCGGCAACCAGGTAGGGATCGCCCCCCTCTTTGCCGATGCTGTGCAGCATCAGGTCGAACGCATGTTTGTCGCCGTCGCTATATTTACCGCTCTCCAGCTCTTTGAGGATCGCATTCAACAGCTTGTCTTTCTTGCGCCATTTAACCGGATCGTAGCCCTTCGCCTTCAGGGCCTTCACCTCTTCCACAGTATGGCCGAAGATAAAGATATTCTCTTCGCCGACCTGCTCGGCAATCTCGACGTTGGCACCATCCAGCGTGCCCACGGTGAGCGCGCCGTTCAGTGCCAGCTTCATGTTGCCGGTACCAGAGGCCTCTTTCCCTGCGGTAGAGATCTGCTCGGAGACGTCCGCCGCCGGGATCAGCTTCTCGGCCGCCGAGACGCAGTAGTCCGGCAGGAAGACCACCTTCAGCTTGTCGCCCACGCTGGGGTCGCTGTTGATCGCCTCTGCCACCTTATTGATAGCAAAAATAATGTTCTTCGCCAGGTAGTAGCCCGGTGCGGCTTTGGCTCCGAACAGGAAGACGCGCGGCACGCGATCTGCCGCCGGGTTCTCACGGATCTCTTTGTAGAGCGCGAGGATGTGCAGCAGATTCAGGTGCTGACGCTTATACTCATGCAGGCGCTTGATCTGAATATCAAAAATAGCGTTAGGGTTGATCTCGATACCGGTACGCGCTTTCACAAACGCCACCAGCTGCGTCTTGTTCTCCTGCTTGATAGCGCGGTACTGCTGACGGAAGCTGGCGTCGTCGGCATACTTCTCCAGGCCCAGCAGCTGGTCGAGATCGTTTGCCCACTCTCTCTTCAGCGTCTTATCAAGCAGCGCGGCAAGCGCCGGGTTGCACTGCTTGATCCAGCGGCGCGGGGTGATGCCGTTCGTGACGTTATGGAATTTGTTCGGCCACAGCTGGTGATACTCCGGGAAGAGATCCTTCACCACCAGGTCCGAGTGCAGCGCCGCCACGCCGTTGACCGCGAAGCCGCTCACGACGCAGAGGTTAGCCATGCGTACCTGGCCGTCATAGACCACCGCCAGCTTCGCCCACACCGCCTCGTTGCCCGGCCAGGTTTTCACTACCTGCTTTTTAAAGCGGTCGTTAATCTCTTTGATGATCTGCATATGGCGCGGCAGAAGCGGTTTCAGCAGCCGCTCATGCCAGTTTTCCAGCGCTTCCGGCATCAGCGTGTGGTTGGTATAGGCAAACAGGCGGCTGGTAATTGACCACGCCTCGTCCCAGCTCAGCTGATGCTCGTCGATCAGCACGCGCATCATCTCCGGAATGGCGATGGTCGGGTGGGTATCGTTGAGCTGGATCACTTCGTAGTCAGGCAGCTCCGCCAGCTTGCGCCCGGCCAGATGGTGACGGCGCAGAATATCCGCGACCGAGCAGGCGCACTGGAAATACTGCTGCATCAGGCGCAGTTTTTTACCCGCGGTATGGTTGTCGTTAGGGTAGAGAACTTTAGTCAACTTTTCAGCGTCGATGCCCTGCTGTTCGGCACGCAGGAAATCGCCATCGTTAAATTTAGTCAGATCGAACGGGTGAGCGTGTTTAGCCTGCCACAGTCGCAGAGGTTGCGCTACGCCGTTCCGGTAGCCCAGCACCGGCAGATCCCACGCCTCGCCGATCAGGGAGAACGCCGGCTCCCAGCGCCCGTCCCGGCTCACCTTGCCGCCAAGATTGACCTTAACATCCAGCGCGGCGTTGTGCTGGAACCAGGGGTAGCTGCCGCGATGCCAGTCGTCCGGGGCCTCCTGCTGCTGCCCGTCGACAAAGGACTGGCGGAACAGACCGTACTGATAGTTCAGGCCGTAGCCGATAGCGGGCTGGCCTACCGTCGCCATTGAGTCCAGGAAGCAGGCTGCCAGTCGCCCTAAGCCACCGTTGCCCAGCGCCGGATCGATCTCCTCTTCCAGCAGGTCGGTGAGATTGACGTTATGCGTTTGCAGCAGATCGCTCACCTCCTGATACCAGCCCATGTTAAGCAGGTTATTGCCGGTCAGGCGACCAATCAGAAACTCCATGGAGATGTAGTTTACGTGGCGCTGATCCTCTGCGGGTTTGACTACCGCCTGGGCAGCAAGCTGCTCCGCCAGCGCGCCGCTGACCGCATGCCACCACTGGTGGGGAGTCATCTCTTCGGCGAAACGGAGACCAAAACGCTGCCACTGACGCGTCAGGGCGGCGGCAAACTGAGCTTTGTTAAAGGTTGGCTGTGACATAGCAAACGGGGATCCTGTAAGTAAAAACAACGTTAGCGCTAGTTTGCCTGGCCCCAGGGTTGACTTCCTCATCCTGCCAGGGAAAAGCCCAGGAGGAGCCGCAGGGATGAGCCAAAAGTGTGACCGCTGCCACTTAAAGTTAGCTGTAAAAAGGCGAATTACTCAAAAATTCAACGGTCAGCTGGCACAAAAACGCATGCGAAAGTATGAGGACATTATCGACAGGTAACCGGGAGGGCGCTCAAGAAAATGAAATGGCGTTTCATATATACATGCATGAATTTAAATTTATTGCGGCGAAACATGGATACAAATATTAACAACCCTCCCCCTTGGCTCCTATTAATTACCACTTTCGACCTATGGATTTTGAATATCAACAACCTAATCTAACTCTGCCAAAAGTGAATATTACATTCTGCTCCATTTGCCCGCAGGCTAGTTACCACGTGCCCTCGCTACCTGTCGGGCGTTTTATTCAGCCAGGTTATGAAAATGTGACACGGTGCAAATTCAGCGCCGTAAAATTCGGACATAACTTGCAATAGAATCCATTCTGACCGACCTTATTAGTCATTAATTACGAAGCGCAAAAAAATTCCTTTTTCTTCGTTCCCTCACAGTGAAGTGATAACTATGTTGATTCCGTCCAAATTAAGTCGCCCGGTTCGTCTTGACCATACTGTGGTCCGCGAACGCCTGCTGGCTAAACTTTCCGGCGCGAACAATTTTCGTTTGGCTCTGGTTACCAGCCCGGCTGGCTACGGCAAAACGACGCTTATTTCACAGTGGGCTGCCAGTCAAGCCGATCTGGGCTGGTTCTCGCTCGATGAGGGGGATAACCAGCCGGAGCGATTCGCCAGCTATCTTATCGCCGCCGTGCAGCAGGCGACCGGCGGACACTGCGTCTCCAGCGAGGCGATGGCGCAGAAGCGTCAGTACGCCAGCCTCCCCTCGCTCTTTTCACAGCTCTTTATTGAGCTGGCAGAGTGGCAGCGTCCGCTCTACATCGTTATCGATGACTATCATCTGGTGACCAACCCGGTGATCCACGACGCGATGCGTTTCTTCCTTCGTCATCAGCCGGAAAATCTGACCCTGGTGGTGCTGTCGCGCAACCTGCCGCAGTTGGGCATTGCCAATCTGCGCGTGCGCGATCAACTGCTGGAAGTCAGCAGCCAGCAGCTGGCCTTTACTCATCAGGAGGCAAAGCAGTTTTTTGATTGCCGCCTGAACGCCCCGATTGAAGCGGCGGAGAGCAGCCGCCTGTGCGACGACGTGGCCGGATGGGCCACCGCCCTGCAGCTGATTGCCCTCTCGGCCCGGCAGAATAACAGCTCAACCCAGCACTCTGCCCGCCGCCTGGCAGGGATTAACGCCAGCCATCTGTCGGACTATCTGGTCGATGAGGTGCTGGACAATATCGATTCCACTACCCGCCAGTTCCTGCTGAAAAGCTCCCTGCTGCGCTCGATGAACGATGCGCTGATCGTCCGCGTCACCGGCGAAGAGAACGGCCAGATGCGGCTGGAGGAGATCGAGCGCCAGGGGCTGTTTTTACAGCGTATGGATGACTCTGGCGAATGGTTTAGCTACCACCCGCTGTTCGGCAGCTTTTTACGCCAGCGCTGCCAGTGGGAGCTGGCCACCGAGCTGCCGGATATTCACCGCGCGGCGGCAGAGAGCTGGATGGCGCAGGGCTTCCCGAGCGAGGCCATCCACCATGCGTTAGCGGCGGGCGACGGCACGATGCTGCGCGATATTCTGCTGCATCACGCGTGGGGCCTGTTTAACCACAGCGAGCTGACCCTGCTGGAGGCGTCGTTAAAGGCGCTGCCGTGGGAGAGCCTGCTGGAGAACCCGCGTCTGGTGCTGCTGCAAGCCTGGCTGATGCAGAGCCAGCACCGCTATAGCGAAGTAAATACCCTGCTGGCCCGCGCCGAGCAGGAGATGGACATGACGGCGGATCACGCGCTGCAAGGCGACTTTAACGCACTGCGCGCCCAGGTGGCGATTAACGATGGCGATCCGGTGGAGGCCGAGCGGCTGGCGATGATCGCGCTTGAAGAGCTGCCGCTGGCTAACTTCTATAGCCGCATCGTGGCGACCTCGGTGCATGGCGAGGTGCTGCACTGCAAGGGGCTGCTCAGCCACTCTCTCACCCTGATGCAGCAAACAGAGCAGATGGCGCGCCGCCACGACGTCTGGCACTACGCGCTGTGGAGCCTGATCCAGCAGTGCGAGATCCTGTTTGCCCAGGGTTTCCTGCAGGCTGCCTGGGAGTGCCAGGAGAAGGCCTTCACGCTGATCCGCGAGCAGCACCTTGAGCAGCTGCCGCTGCACGAGTTTTTGCTGCGTATTCGCGCCCAGCTGCTGTGGGCATGGGGTCGTCTTGATGAATCCGAAGCGGCTGCCCGGGAAGGTATGACCGTGCTCTCTGCCTATCAGCCTCAGCAGCAGCTGCAATGTCTGGCCCTGGTAGTGCAAAACTCGCTGGCGCGTGGCGATCTCGATAACGCCCGCAGCCACCTTAACCGGCTGGAGAACCTGCTTGGTAACGGACAGTACCATAGCGATTGGGTGTCCAATGCTGACAAAGTGCGGGTGATCTACTGGCAGATGACCGGCGATAAGCAGGCTGCCGCCCAGTGGCTGCGTCAGACGCCGAAATCAGAGTTTGCCAATAACCACTTCCATCAGAGCCAGTGGCGCAACGTTGCCCGGGCGCAGATCCTATTGGGAGACGTGGCGTCGGCGGAGATGGTGCTGGAGGAGCTGAACGAGAACGCGCGCAGCCTGCGGCTGATGAGCGATCTGAACCGTAACCTGCTCCTGCTAAACCAGCTTTACTGGCAGGCCGGACGTAAGAACGATGCCCAGCGGGTGCTGATAGAGGCCCTGACGCTGGCAAACCGCACCGGCTTCATTAGCCACTTCGTGATTGAAGGCGAGGCGATGGCGCAGCAGCTGCGGCAGCTGATCCAGCTTAACGCCCTGCCAGAGCTAGAGGGCCACCGCGCCCAGCGCATTCTGCGGGACATCAACCAGCATCATCGCCACAAGTATGCCCATTTTGACGAGCGCTTTGTTGAACGTCTGCTGACCCACCCGGAGGTCCCGGAGCTGATCCGCACCAGCCCGCTAACCCAGCGGGAGTGGCAGGTGCTGGGGCTGATCTATTCCGGCTACAGTAACGAGCAGATCGCCGGCGAGCTGGCAGTCGCGGCGACCACCATCAAAACCCACATTCGTAACCTCTACCAGAAGCTGGGCGTCGCCCACCGTCAGGATGCGGTGCAGCACGCGCAGCAGCTATTGCAGATGATGGGCTACGGCGTCTGAATTGTCGGCCGGGCAAATGCATTGCCGCCCGGCGTGATTTTTAGCACAGTTCCAGCTGGATATTGTGGCTTTTGATCACGTCCAGCACGCCAGCGGGCGGCATCACGTCGGTATAGACCGCATCCACCATGCTGATGCTGCCCATGTTAACCATGGCATTGCGGCCATATTTGGAGTGATCCACTACCAACATCACGTGACGTGAGTTGTCGATGATCGCCCGCTTGGTGCGCACCTCGTGGTAGTCAAACTCCAGCAGCGAGCCGTCGGCGTCAATGCCGCTGATCCCGAGAATGCCAAAGTCGAGGCGGAACTGGGAGATAAAGTCGAGGGTCGCCTCGCCGATAATTCCCCCGTCACGGCTGCGCAGTTCGCCCCCGGCCAGAATAATGCGGAAATCCTCTTTCACCATCAGGGTGTTGGCGACGTTGAGGTTGTTGGTGACGATGCGCAGGTGATTGTGATCCAGCAGCGCATGCGCGACCGCTTCCGGCGTGGTGCCGATATCGATAAACAGCGTTGCCCCGTCTGGGATCTGGCTGGCGACTTTGCGGGCAATTCGCTCCTTCTCCGCCGTCTGGGTGGCTTTACGATCGTGCCACGGGGTGTTTACCGAGCTGGAGGGGAGCGCCGCGCCGCCGTGGTGGCGCAGGATCATGTTCTGATCGGCCAGATCGTTTAAATCGCGGCGAATGGTCTGCGGGCTGACGGCAAACTGCTCTACCAGCTCCTCGGTACTGACGTAGCCCTGCTTTTTTACCAGCTCGATGATGGCATCGTGGCGCTGAGTCTGTTTCATTGCAATGTTCCTGAGCTTTTATGTTCGTTTTCGCGTATCAACAAAGGCCATCGCCAACCCCACGGCCAGGCCGGTGACGTGCGCGCCGTTGGCGATAGACATGCCAAACAGATCAAACCAGCCGGCAATTAACCATATTAAGGAAAAGGCTATCAGGCCTCGTGGCAAATAGACACCGCTTTGCGGATCGCGCTCGCCGCGCAGCCAGGCGTAGCCCATCAGCGCATACACCACGCCGGAGAGGCCACCAAACCATGGGCCGCTAAACTTGTGCTGCACATAGCCGCTGAGCAGCGCGCTGATAAGCGTGATCACAATGAGCTTGCCGCTGCCGAGGCGCTTCTCGATCGCCCCGCCGATGTACCACCACCAGAGCAGGTTGAAGAGAATATGCATCACGGAAAAGTGCATCAGAGCATGGCTAAAGTAGCGCCAGAGATCGAACCGCAGCGAGGGATCGAAAGGCCACGCCAGCCACATCATGACAATCTGGTCGCCAAGCGTGCTCATCAGGATAAACACCAGCACGCAGAGCAGCGCGCCGATCAGCGTTACCGGCCCGGCCCGCTCACGCAGGGTGGCGAAGAAGGGGTAGCGACGATAGTGCAGGCCGCTATTCACCTGCCCTGATTGCCAGCTGGCCGCCAGGTAGCGCGGATCTTCCGGGTTCTGCTGGAAGCGCGCCAGCTCTTCGTGCACGCGTCCGGCCTGGCTCTCGTCCGCCAGCCAGACGTCGCTGGTGTCGTGGTGTTGAATAGTCAAAACAACGCCCTGGGTTTGCATATAGTCAACAAACGCCTGGGCGACGCGCGGGTTAGCAAAGGAAGTGATCATCAACATGCTGGCGGTCGCTTTTTCCACACAAAAGAGGGCAGTATAGCGGGTTATGACGCCGCTGACTAAAGCGTACCGTGTGCCACTTCCGCCGGGAAGTGACGATGCCAGGCGTCAAAGCCGCCGTCGACGCTGTAGACCTGGTCAAACCCCTGCTGCAACAGGTACTGGGCGGCACCTTTGCTGCTGTTGCCGTGGTAGCACATCACCATCACTGGCGTATCAAAGTCGTTCTGCTGCATAAACGTCCCCAGCGTATCGTTGGTCAGATGAAACGCGCCGGGGGTATGGCCCATGGCATAGCTTTGCGGATCGCGGATATCGACCAGCACCGCCAGCTTCTGATGCATCTTCTGGTGGGCTTCTTCTACATTAATACACTCAAACTGATCCATTTCGCTCTCATCTTGGTTGGGTATGCACGTAATACATTCTCTCTCTAATTTTACGTCGTTCCGCCAGGTAAACGCCATTATGTTATGCGTATCACTCTAAATTGTTTTTTTGATGTTACCAAAAGCGCGTTCGTTTGCTATTATGAGCGATATCGAACATTTTTGAGCTTTTACGAAAGTGCATGAGGTGAGCATGGAAACCAAAGATCTGATTGTGATAGGTGGGGGCATCAACGGTGCCGGTATCGCGGCAGACGCCGCCGGGCGTGGTCTTTCCGTGCTCATGCTGGAGGCGAACGACCTGGCCTGTGCCACCTCCTCGGCCAGCTCGAAGCTGATCCACGGCGGCCTGCGCTACCTGGAACACTATGAGTTTCGCCTGGTGAGCGAGGCGCTGGCGGAGCGTGAGGTGCTGTTGCAGATGGCACCGCATATCGCTTTCCCGATGCGTTTTCGCCTGCCCCACCGTCCGCACCTGCGTCCGGCGTGGATGATCCGCATCGGCCTGTTTATGTACGATCACCTGGGCAAACGTACCAGCCTGCCCGGCTCTACCGGTTTGCGTTTTGGCTCAGAGTCGGTGCTGAAGCCGGAGATCGTGCGCGGATTCGAATATTCTGACTGCTGGGTCGACGATGCGCGTCTGGTGCTGGCGAATGCGCAGATGGTAGTGCGTAAAGGTGGCGAGGTGTTAACCCGTACCCGGGCGACCTCGGCACGCCGCGAAAACGGTCTGTGGATCGTGGAAGCCGAAGACATTGATACCGGCGAGAAATACCGCTGGCAGGCACGCGGCCTGGTAAATGCCACCGGCCCGTGGGTGAAGCAGTTCTTTGACGAGGGGATGCAGCTGCCGTCGCCGTATGGCATCCGCCTGATCAAAGGTAGCCATATCGTGGTACCGCGCGTGCACTCGCAGAAGCAGGCCTATATTCTGCAAAACGAAGATAAGCGTATCGTGTTTGTGATCCCGTGGATGGACGAGTTCTCTATTATCGGCACCACCGACGTTGAGTATAAAGGCGATGCACAGCACGTTGAGATCGACGAGGGTGAGATTAACTACCTGCTAAAGGTCTATAACGCGCACTTTAAAAAGCCGCTGACCCGGGACGATATTGTCTGGACCTACTCCGGTGTACGCCCGCTGTGCGACGATGAGTCCGACTCACCGCAGGCCGTTACCCGCGACTATACCCTCGATATTCGTGATGAGGAGGGTAAGGCGCCTCTGCTCTCTGTCTTCGGCGGCAAGCTGACAACCTACCGCAAGCTGGCCGAACACGCGCTGGAGAAGCTGACGCCGTACTACAGCGGCATCGGCCCGGCGTGGACAAAAGAGTGCGTACTGCCCGGGGGCGATATTGCTGGCGACCGTGACGACTACGCGGCGAAGCTGCGCCGTCGCTATCCGTTTATCAGCGAGCCGCTGGCACGCCACTACGCTCGCACCTACGGCAGCAACAGCGAGCTGATCCTTGCCGGTACGTCGTCCGTTGAAGATCTTGGGGAGAATTTTGGCCATGAGTTCTACGAGGCCGAACTGCGCTATCTGGCAGAGCATGAGTGGGTGCGTCGCCTCGACGATGCTATCTGGCGTCGGACGAAGGTCGGTATGTGGTTAAACGCGGAAGAGCAGTCTCGGGTGGCGCTGTGGCTGGCTAGCTGGGCTAAGCGTGAATTGTCATTAGCATCATGATTAAAACGCCCGGTGGCGCTATGCTTACCGGGCCTATGTGTAGGCCGGGCAAACGCAGTGCCGCCCGGCGTTTTTACAGTTTTACAGGCGTATCGGCTTAATATCCCAGATCTTATCCGCGTACTCTTTGATTGTTCTGTCAGATGAGAAGTAGCCCATATTGGCGATGTTATGCATCGCTTTAATGGTCCACTCTTCCGGCTGGCGGTATAGCTCATCCACCCGATCCTGACAGTCAACGTAGCTGCGGAAATCTGCCAGCACCTGATAGTGATCGCCGAAGTTAAGCAGGGAATCTACCAGATCGCGGTAGCGGCCCGGCTCATCACGGTTAAACACGCCGGTGGCAATCTGCGTCAGGACATTGTTCAGCTCTTCATCTTTATCATAGTAGTCGCGCGGCTTATAGCCTTGACGACGCAGCGTCTCTACCTCATCCGCCGTATTACCAAAGATAAAGATATTGTCGTCACCCACGTGCTCCAGCATCTCGACGTTTGCGCCATCCAGCGTGCCGATGGTCAGGGCACCGTTGAGGGCAAACTTCATGTTACTGGTCCCGGAGGCCTCCGTTCCCGCCAGCGAAATCTGCTCGGAGAGATCCGCTGCCGGAATGATCAGCTGCGCCAGGCTGACGCTGTAGTTCGGAATGAACACTACCTTCAGCTTGTCGCCAATCTGCGGATCGTTGTTGATAACCTTCGCTACATCGTTGATCAGATGAATAATATGCTTCGCCATGTAGTAGGCCGAGGCCGCTTTACCGGCAAAGATATTGACGCGTGGCACCCAGTCCGCGTCCGGATCGGCTTTGATGCGGTTATAACGGGCGATAACGTGCAGGACGTTCATCAGCTGACGCTTGTACTCATGGATACGCTTGATCTGCACGTCGAACAACGCCTTCGGGTTCACCACCACGTTAAGCTGCTGGCCAATGTAGAGCGCAAGACGCTTTTTATTCTCCAGCTTCGCCTGGCGTACAGACTGGTTCAGCATCGGGAAGTCGATGTGCTGCTCCAGCTCGCTAAGCTGGCTAAGATCGGTTCGCCAGGTACGCCCGATATGCTCATCAAGCACATCCGACAGCGACGGGTTAGCCAGCGCCAGCCAGCGTCTCGGCGTGACGCCGTTAGTGACGTTGGTAAAGCGCCCAGGAAACACTTTCGCAAAATCCGCAAACAGCGACTGCACCATCAGGTTTGAGTGCAGCTCGGAGACGCCATTGACCTTATGGCTGGTCACAACGGCCAGCCAGGCCATACGCACCCGACGGCCGTTGGACTCGTCGATAATCGAGACGCGGCTAAGCAGCCCGGTGTCGTTCGGATACTGCTCCTGCACCGTCTTCAGGAAGTAGTCATTGATCTCAAAGATGATCTGCAGATGACGCGGCAGAATTTTACCCAGCATGTCTACCGGCCAGGTCTCCAGCGCCTCGCTCATCAGCGTGTGGTTGGTATAGGAGAAGATCTGGCAGGTGGCCTCAAAGGCATCATCCCAGGTGAACTTATGCTCGTCTATCAGCAGACGCATCAGCTCAGGGATCCCGAGTACCGGATGGGTATCATTGAGGTGAATAGCAACCTTATCCGCGAGATTGGCGTAGGTCTTATGCAGCATGAAATGGCGGTTAAGAATATCCTGCACCGTCGCCGAAACAAGGAAATACTCCTGGCGCAGACGCAGCTCACGGCCAGAGTAGGTCGAGTCATCCGGATAGAGTACGCGGGAGACGTTTTCCGAGTGGTTTTTATCTTCCACCGCGGCAAAATAGTCACCCTGGTTGAATTTACCGAGGTTAATCGCGCTACTGGCCTGGGCATTCCACAGCCGCAGCGTATTGGTGGCGTCGGTATCAAAGCCAGGGATGATCTGATCGTAGGCGACCGCCAGGATCTCTTCGGTCTCCACCCAGCGGGTCTTTTTCCCCTCCTGCTGGATCCGACCGCCGAACCGCACCTTGTAACGGGTATTGTGGCGTTTGAACTCCCACGGGTTGCCGTACTCCAGCCAGTAGTCCGGGGACTCTTTCTGGCGACCATCAACGATGTTCTGCTTGAACATACCGTAGTCGTAGCGGATGCCGTAGCCGCGCCCTGGCAGGCCAAGCGTAGCCAGCGAGTCGAGGAAGCAGGCGGCCAGACGCCCCAGGCCACCGTTGCCGAGGCCGGGGTCGTTCTCTTCGTCGATCAGCTCTTCAAGATCCAACCCCATCTCTTCCAGCGCGTTTTTAACGTCGCCGTAGATGCCCAGCGCCAGCAGGGCATTAGAGAGGGTGCGGCCAATCAGAAACTCCATCGACAGGTAATAGACCTGGCGCGTCTCCTGAGAGAGCTGCGCACGGTTTGAGCGCAGCCAGCGCTCAACCAGGCGGTCACGCACGGCGAACAGGGTGGCGTTCAGCCACTCGTGTTTATTGGCGATGGCCGGATCTTTACCAATGGTAAACATCAGCTTATAGGCAATGGAGTGCTTTAACGCCTCAACGCTGAGCGTCGGTGATGTATAGGTAAAGGGTACATTCATAAGCGTGATTCCTGGTGCTCTACTTCAACCGATAATAGAGATCCCGATAGGACTGAGCGGCAACCTGCCAGCTAAAATCCATATTCATCGCCTGACGCTGAACAAAGCGCCACAGCGAAGGTCGGGACCACAGCACAAAAGCACGCCTTATTGCCCTAAGCAGCGACCAGGCGTTGCTATCTTCAAACACAAATCCGCTGGCGATACCGTCCGCCAGGTTCTCGAGCGAGCTGTCTGATACGGTGTCAGCCAGCCCACCGGTACGCCGCACCAACGGCAGCGTGCCGTACTTCAATCCGTAGAGCTGCGTCAGGCCGCACGGCTCAAAGCGGCTCGGTACCAGAATCACATCCGCGCCGCCCATAATGCGGTGCGAGAAGGCTTCGTGATAGCCGATCTGAACCCCTACCTGCCCCGGATGCTCGGCGGCGGCGGCCAGGAAACCCTCCTGCAGCACCGGATCGCCTGCGCCCAGCAGGGCCAGCTGTCCGCCCTGCTCCAGCAGGCCCGGCAGCGCCTCCAGCACCAGATCCAGTCCTTTCTGACTGGTCAGGCGGCTGACGACGGCAAAGAGCGGGATCTTCTCATCAACCTTTAGACCCATCGCAATTTGCAGCTGGCGCTTGTTTTCCGCCTTATCTTCCAGCGAGTCGCGGGTAAAGCGCGACGCCAGCAGCAGGTCGGTTGCCGGATCCCAGATCTGCTCATCAACGCCGTTGAGGATCCCCGAGAGGCGGCCCTCTGCGTGGCGCTGGCGCAGCAGTCCTTCCATGCCGTAGGCAAACTGCGGCTCGGTGATCTCCCGCGCATAGGTCGGGCTGACCGCCGTAATGTGATCGGCAAAATAGAGCCCCGCCTTGAGGAACGAGAGCTGGCCGTTAAACTCTACGCCATTAACACTAAAGAATGACAGTGGCAGATCTATTTCACTCATGTGATGAGCATAAAACATACCCTGGTAGGCTAAATTATGCACGGTAAACACGGACTTCGCCGGATGGCCACGCGCGGCAAGGTAGGCAGGGGCCAGCCCGGCATGCCAGTCGTGGGCATGGACAATGTCCGGACGCCAGAACGGATCGAGACCGCAGGCCATCTCGCTGCCTACCCAACCGAGCAGGGCGAAACGCAGCACGTTGTCGGTATAGGCAAACAGATTCGTATCGTGATACGGGCTGCCGGGACGGTCATAGAGGTGTGGGGCATCAATCAGATAGATACCCACGCCGTTATAGTGGCCGTAGAGCAGCGTGATGTGTCCGGCAAAGGTCTCTCGTCGGGACACCACTTTCGCATCAGTAATACCGCGCCGAATATCAGGGAATGCCGGCAGCAGTACGCGAGTATCAACACCACCGGCTATTTGCGCCGCAGGGAGTGCACCAAGTACATCTGCCAGACCACCGGTCTTGAGCAACGGGAACATCTCAGAACATACATGTAAAACCTGCATTCTCGCTCCTGTTAAAAACCGCTACCGTATGCGGGCGGTAGCGGTAAACCAGCGCGCGGACCCCTTCCGCGCAAGGTTATGATTTGATGCCGTCACTCTTTTAATTTGCTTAACATCTCACGCGTGACCAGCACAATGCCTTCTTCTGAACGGTAGAACCGACGGGCATCCTCTTCTGCATTTTCACCAATGACCATGCCCTCAGGTATTTTACAGGCGCGGTCAATAACGCAGCGGCGCAGGCGGCACGAACGTCCTACCCAAACATCCGGCAGCAGAACCGACGAGTCGATATTGCAGAATGAGTTAACGCGCACACGCGGGAACAGCACCGACTGCACCACCACCGAACCGGAGATAATGCAGCCCCCCGACACCAGCGAATTAAGCGTCATCCCATGGCTACCGGATCTATCCTGTACAAATTTAGCAGGCGGTAGCGATTCCATGTGGGTTCGGATAGGCCAATTTTGATCGTACATATCCAGTTCGGGTGTTACGGAGGCAAGATCGAGGTTAGCCTTCCAGTACGCCTCCAGGGTTCCCACGTCGCGCCAGTAAGGCTCGGCGTCTGGATCCGACTGCACGCAAGAGTGCGGGAAGGCATGGGCAAAGGCCTCGCCAGATTTTGTCACCTTCGGGATAATATCCTTCCCGAAATCGTGATTAGAGTTCTCATCCTTGTCATCTTCCTCAAGCAGCTCATAGAGATACTCTGCGTCGAAAATATAGATCCCCATGCTCGCCAGAGACTTGGTGTCATCCCCTGGCATCGTCGGCGGATTGGCTGGCTTCTCGACGAAATCGATGACTTTTTCGTTTTCATCTACCGCCATCACGCCGAACGCCGTTGCTTCTGCTTTTGGTACCGGCAGGCAGGCGACGGTACAGCGTGCGCCCTTCTCAACGTGGTCGATCAGCATGCGCGAGTAGTCCTGCTTATAGATGTGATCGCCCGCGAGGATGACAACGTACTCCGCGTTGTAGCGGCGAATGATGTCAAGGTTCTGGGTGACCGCATCCGCCGTGCCGCGATACCAGTTTTCACCGTGTAAGCGCTGCTGGGCGGGAAGGAGATCGACAAACTCATTCATCTCTTCGCTAAAGAAGGACCAGCCGCGCTGGATATGCTGTACCAGGGTGTGCGACTGATACTGGGTGATCACGCCGATACGACGGATACCGGAGTTAAGACAGTTGGAGAGCGCAAAATCGATAATACGGAACTTGCCGCCAAAGTGTACCGCAGGCTTGGCGCGTGTAGTGGTCAAGTCTTTGAGACGTGTGCCACGCCCTCCTGCCAGGATCAGGGCTACAGATTTTAATGGCAGCTGGCGCGCTAACATTAGCGGATCGTTTTTATCTAATCTAACCATGATGAACTCCTTTTTTTATGACCTTCGAAAAACGCATACTCCATGCGCGGGCCCATGCCAGACAGCCATTACCACCGGATTATCCTCACCGGCAAATGGAGGAACGGCGCGCCATTCCCCGTCGGGTAATACAATCTCTGTAACCTCATCCGTATTGTTCAGCGTAATCAGGAAACGGTCTGAAAGCAGGATTTGCAGACGGCCTGGCCCATGCTCCCACTCCTGCACGCTTAAAGGCTGGGCATCCTTGTTCAGCCAGCTGACGTTACCGTCACCCTCTTCCCACCAGGCATTCTGCGTTAATGCCGGGACCTGCTGGCGAAGATGGATTAAGGTGGCCACGAAGGTGGTTAATCCGTCATTTGCCTTTTCCCAATCAAGCCAGGTCAGCGCGTTGTCCTGGCAATAGGCATTATTGTTACCATGCTGGCTATGTCCCTGTTCATCACCCGCCAGCAGCATTGGCGTACCTTGTGACAGCAGCAGCGTGACCAGTAGGGCATGGACACTGTCTCGCCGCCGCTCAATCACATACAACGATCCGCCTAATCCCTCTGTACCATGATTATTGCTGTGATTATTGTTAGTGCCGTCGCGATTCTCTTCGCCGTTGGCCTCGTTGTGCTTATGGTTAAAGCAAACGCAGTCGCGTAGCGTGAAACCGTCGTGCGCCGTCACCAGGTTAATCGACGCGGCGGGAAGACGCCCGCTGCGTCTGAACACATCCCCTGAACCGGCAAAGCGCGTGGCAAATCGGCCCAGAGAGAGATCCGTCGCCAGCCAAAAACGGCGGGAGGCATCACGAAACTGATCGTTCCACTCAGCAAACAGCGGCGGGAAGTTACCCACCTGGTAACCGCCTTCACCCACGTCCCACGGCTCGGCAATGAGCTTCACCGCCGAGAGCAGCGGATCGTTTTTTATCGCCTCGAACAGCGGCGCACAGGCATCAAAGTGCGGCGTGCGCCCCATCACCGTCGCCAAATCGAAGCGGAAACCGTCGATGTGGTAGGTCTCTACCCAATGCCGCAGGCACTGGTGCGCATACTCCACTACGCCAGGATGGCTCAGGTTCAGGGTGTTGCCGCAGCCGGTCCAGTTGGCGTAATCGCCATTATCTCTGATCCAATAATAGCTACGGTTATCGATTCCGCGCAGGGAGAAGGTCGGCCCTTCAAGATCGACCTCGGCGCTGTGGTTCAATACGATATCGAGGATCACCTCAATACCGGCTTTGTGCAGCGCTTTGACCGCCTCGCAAAACTCTTGCTGAGCGCGGTCAGGATCGCTGGCGTAGCGCGGATCGAGGGCAAACATCGCCAGCGGGTTGTAGCCCCAGTAGTTGCTCAAGCCCAGCCGCTGCAGGCGCGGCTCGCTGGCGAAATGCGCCACCGGCAGCAGCTCCAGAGCCGTGATCCCCAGCCGTTTAAAGTAAGCGATCATCACCGGGTGGCCGAGGGCCCGGTAGGTGCCGCGTATCGCCTCTGGAATGTCCGGATGCAGATACGTCAGCCCCTTAACATGGGCCTCATAGATCACCGTTTTGCCCCAGGCGTTACGCGGCGGGGCGTCATCTTCCCAGTCAAACGCCTCGTTAACGACCACGCTCTTTAACGCAATCCCCGCGTTGTCGTGCGGATCGGGCGTATCAAAGCCACTGTGAAAAAGCGGATGATCGATAGCCTCTCCCTCTACGCGATGGGCGCAAGGGTCAACCAGCAGTTTTGCCGGGTTAAAGCGGTGGCCCGCCGCGGGATCCCAGGGGCCATGCACCCGGTAGCCATAGCGCAAACCGGGACGCGCCCTCTCCAGAAAACCATGCCAGACGTCGCCGCTGCGGGCAGGCAGGTCGTAGCGCTGTTCATTCCCTTCATCGTCAAAGAGACAGAGCTCAACTCGCTCTGCGTTTGCCGAGAAGAGCGTGAAGTTCACGCCGTTGCCCTCGTAATGCGCGCCAGGTGGCGCAGGCTTACCTGCCGCCAGCTTCGTCATTCACCCTCCCTCACCAACCAGATGGTAGAGAGCGGCGGCAGCGTCAGGCTGAGCGAGTTATCGCGACCGTGGCTCGGGATGGCATCACTGTGCACGCTGCCGTAATTCCCAGCGTTGCTGCCGTGATAGTGCATTGAATCCGTGTTCAGTACCTCACGCCAGCGGCCCGGCTGATTGATGCCAAAACGGTATTCATGGCGCGGCTCTGGCGTAAAGTTGCTGGCCACGATAATTTCATTTCCGTCTTTGTCCCGGCGTACGAACACAAACACCGAACGCTGGCTATCGTCGACCACCAGCCATTCGAAACCGTAGCCATCGAAATCGAGTTCGTGCAGCGCTTTATGGTGACGGTAGGTGGTGTTGAGATCGCGCACCAGCCGCTGAACGCCGTGGTGCCAGTTATCGCCGCCCTCCAGCAGATGCCAGTCAAGGCTGCTGTCGTGGTTCCACTCACGGCCCTGAGCAAACTCGTTGCCCATAAAGAGCAGTTTTTTACCCGGGAAGGCCCACATCCAGCCGTAGTAGGCGCGCAGATTGGCAAACTTCTGCCATGCATCACCCGGCATGCGGTCAAGAATCGATTTTTTGCCATGCACGACTTCATCATGCGACAGCGGCAGGACGAAATTCTCGGTGTAGTTGTAAATCATCCCGAACGTCAGCTTATCGTGATGATACTGACGGTAGATGGGATCGAGCTTGAAGTAGTCGAGGGTGTCATGCATCCAGCCCAGGTTCCACTTGTACCAGAAGCCCAGCCCACCGTTATCCGATGGCCGCGATACGCCTGGAAAATCGGTGGACTCTTCAGCCATGCTCACCGCCCCTGGCACCTGCTCGCCCAGCTTGCGGTTGGTGCTACGCAGGAATTCGATGGCCTCAAGGTTCTCGCGACCGCCAAACTCGTTGGGGATCCACTCCCCCTCTTTGCGGCTGTAGTCACGGTAGATCATAGAAGCCACCGCATCGACGCGCAGGGCGTCAATACCAAAGCGCTCAACCCAGTAGAGCGCGTTACCCACCAGATAGTTACTGACCTCACGGCGACCATAGTTATAGATCAGCGTGTTCCAGTCCTGATGGTAGCCCTCGCGCGGATCGCTATGCTCATAGAGATCGGTTCCATCAAACTCAGCGAGGCCGAATTCATCCGACGGGAAGTGGCCTGGCACCCAGTCAAGGATCACGTTCAGACCCGCCGCATGGGCAGCCTTGATAAAGTAGCGGAAGTCATCCCGCGTGCCGAAGCGGCGAGTCGGCGCATAGAGCCCCGTTGGCTGATAGCCCCAGCTGCCATCAAACGGATGCTCGTTGATCGGCATCAGCTCTAAGTGAGTAAAGCCCATCCACTTGGCGTAGGGAACCAGTTGCTCTGCCAGCTCGCGGTAGCTCAGCCAGAAGTTATTGTCGGTATGGCGACGCCATGAGCCGAGATGCACCTCATAGATAGAGATCGGCTGGTCAAACTCGTTGGCTCGCTTGCGCTCTTCGGTCTGCTCGACCTTTTCCGGCAGGCCGCAGATCATGGAGGCGGTTTCCGGGCGCATCTGCGCCTCGAAAGCATACGGGTCGGCCTTAATGCGCAGATTACCGTTGGCGTCGATCATCTCGAATTTGTAGATCTGCCCATTCTGCACGCCCGGGATAAACAGCTCCCAGATGCCGGACTCTTTGCGCAGGCGCATGGGATGGCGACGGCCATCCCAGTAGTTAAATTCGCCTACTACCGAGACGCGTTGGGCATTCGGTGCCCAGACGGAGAATTTGGTACCGGTCACGCCGTCCATGGTATCGGCGTGCGCACCCAGGGTTTCATACGGCCGCAGGTGCGTGCCCTCTGACAGCAGCCAGGCATCTAAGTCCTGAATGAGAGGACCAAAGCGGTAAGGATCGTCTATCAGATTAGCGTGATCGTGCCAGTGAACGGCAAGCTGGTAGCGGAAAGGATTTTTACGGCGTTGAATGATACCGGCAAAGAAGCCACGTGAATCAAGGCACTCTAGCCTGGCCAGCTTGCGTCCGGTTTTCGTTTCGATAACCCACACTTCGGTGGCGTCAGGCAGCAACGCGCGGACTTCCAGCCCGGCATTGGTGCGGTGCATACCGAGTACGGAAAAGGGATCCGCAAAATGGCCTGCTATTAGCGCGTTAATCACGTCTCTATCGACAAGACTGGACATGGTTTTTTTATCCTGTTCTCAATGTGCCACATTTTTTTCGCCAGCCACATCCAGCTGGCCTGAAACTGTTCCAACCTAAAGCATAGACAAGGCTTCTCCTGTCTCCTGATTAATTTGGCTGAATTGCGACTACATTATGTATTTACCAAAATTGTCGCTGTGTTTGTTCACAAAAAATGTGCAAAAAAAAGGAGGTGACGCAGCACCTCCTCATAAACAGTGATCGTTACGCCAGCTGGCGCAGCATCCGTCGTAGCGGCTCGGCGGCTCCCCACAATAGCTGATCGCCGACGGTGAAGGCGGAGAGATACTCCGGCCCCATGTTGAGCTTGCGCAGACGGCCAACCGGGGTAGTCAGCGTGCCGGTTACCGCCGCCGGGGTCAGCTCACGCATGGTGATCTCACGGTCGTTCGGCACCACTTTCGCCCACTGATTGTGGGCCGCCAGCAGAGACTCAACGGTCGGGATAGAGACATCTCTCTTCAGCTTGATGGTAAAGGCCTGGCTGTGGCAGCGCAGCGCACCCACGCGCACGCAGAGGCCATCCACCGGAATAACCAGGTCGGTATTGAGGATCTTGTTGGTCTCTGCCTGACCCTTCCACTCTTCACGGCTCTGGCCGTTATCAAGCTGTTTATCAATCCACGGGATCAGGCTGCCCGCCAGCGGTACGCCGAAGTTATCAACCGGCAGCTCGCCGCTGCGGGAGAGCGTCGTGACTTTACGCTCGATATCGAGGATAGCCGAGGCCGGATCCGCCAGCTCGCCCGCAACGTGGCTGTGCAGCTGGCCCATCTGCGCCAGCAGCTCACGCATGTGGCGCGCGCCGCCGCCGGAGGCCGCCTGGTAGGTAGCAACCGAAACCCAATCCACCAGGTTCTCGGCAAACAGGCCACCCAGCGACATCAGCATCAGGCTAACGGTGCAGTTACCGCCGACAAAGGTTTTCACACCGCTGTTCAGGCCCTGGGTAATGACGTCCTGGTTCACCGGGTCGAGAATGATGATGGCGTCATCTTTCATGCGCAGCGAGGAGGCCGCGTCGATCCAGTAACCCTGCCAGCCGCTTTCACGAAGCTTTGGATAGATTTCATTGGTATAATCGCCGCCCTGGCAGGTGACAATAATGTCGAGTGCCTTCAGCGCCTCCAGATCAAATGCGTCCTGCAGCGTGCCCGCCGCGCCTGTACCGAAGGTCGGTGCTGGCTGGCCAAGCTGGGACGTAGAGAAGAAGACGGGGCGAATGGCATCGAAGTCGTGCTCTTCTACCATGCGTTGCATGAGTACAGAGCCGACCATACCGCGCCAGCCGATAAAACCAACATTTTTCATAGCGTATTTCCTGCAGAGGTGTGTGCTGTTTGAGCGATCCAGATCTTTTTACTGGTATACCTCACACATTACAAAATGCAGCTAAAGTCGCAAGTGAAATTAATCAATGATAGTGTCGCCGTCAGAAATAGCGCTTATCAGCGGCCGTTTAGGGCGTGCCTCAGGGAAACGAAGCAATGAATGATATCCTCTCCATCGCGGTGCTGTTGATCCTGATTATGGATCCGCTTGGCAACCTGCCTATCTTTATGTCGGTGTTGAAGCATACCGAGCCGAAACGCCGACGGGCGATTATGATCCGCGAGCTGCTGATTGCCCTGCTGCTGATGCTGATTTTCCTTTTTGCCGGCGAGAAGATCCTCTCATTCCTTAACCTGCGTGCCGAGACCGTCTCTATCTCCGGCGGCATTATCCTGTTCTTAATCGCCATTAAGATGATCTTCCCCAGCCCCGAGGGTGGCAGCTACGGCATGCCCGCCGGTGAAGAGCCGTTCATTGTACCGCTGGCGATCCCGCTGGTGGCGGGCCCCACTCTGCTCGCCACGCTAATGCTGCTTTCGCACCAGTATCCGAATCAGATGGGCCATCTGGTGATCGCCCTGATGCTGGCGTGGGGCGGCACGGTGGCGATTCTGCTACAGTCGACGCTGTTTTTACGCCTGCTCGGTGAGAAAGGGGTTAACGCGCTGGAGCGTCTGATGGGACTGGTGCTGGTCATGCTGGCAACCCAGATGTTCCTGGACGGCATTCGGGTGTGGATGAAGGGATAAAACAGTTTGCGGGAGTAGCATTTTTATAGGCCCGGTAAGCGCAGCAGCGCCACCGGGCATATCGGCCATTAGCTTAGCAGCGAGAAGGCAATCATCCCGACAATCGCGCCCGTGGTGCCGAGGATGGTTTCCATCATCGTCCACGTCTTCAGCGTCTGTGCTTCGGTTGCGCCGGTAAACTTACCGAACAGCCAGAAGCCAGCATCGTTGACGTGGCTAACCACGATAGAGCCGCCCGCGATGCAGATCGACAGCGCAGCCATCTGTGCGCCAGAGAAGTGCAGCTGCTCAATCACCGGCATCACCAGACCCACCGCGGTCAAACAGGCCACCGTTGCCGACCCCTGAATAATACGTACCGCTGCCGCCAGCACGAAGCAGGTGATAGCAATAGGCAGGCCCATGCCGGTCAACGCTTCGCCCAGGGCCGGGCCCACGCCGGAATCCACCAGCACCTGCTTAAAGACGCCGCCTGCACCGATCACCAGCAGAATAATGCCCGCTGGCTGCAACGCCGTGCCGCAGATCGCCATCACCTTGTCTTTCGCCATGCCCTGACGATACGCCAGGCCGTAGATGGCGACCAGGCACGCCACCAGGATGGCGGTAAACGGATGGCCGATAAACTCCAGCCACTCGTAGAGCGTAGAGCCCTGCTCAACGAAGCGGGCGGCGATGGTTTTCAGGCCGACCAGCACCAGCGGCAGCAGGATCAGCGCCAGGCTGAAACCGAACGACGGCATCTTGCCTTCGCCGAGATGCGGCTCGCTGATATCATCCGGAATATGCAGCTCAACGTAGCGGCTGATAAAGTTGCCCCACAGCGGCCCGGCAACCAGCATGCCTGGGATCGCCGCGCAGAGGCCGATCAGGATCATCCAGCCAAAGTCGGCGTGCATCTGAGACGCCAGCAGCATGGGTGCAGGCCCCGGCAGCAGAAAGGCCGCCGCCGCCGCAACCCCGGCAAAGAGCGGGATGACCAGCTTGACCAGGTTAGTGCCCGTATGGCGCGCCATGGAGAAGGCGACGCTGATCAGCAGCACAATCGCCACTTCAAAGAAGAGCGGCAGCGCACAGATCAGCCCCGCAAGGCCGATGGCATAGTGCGCCCGGCTGTGGCCGAAGGATTTCAGCATCCTGACCGCGATCTGATCCACCGCGCCGGTCTCATGCAGAATTTTGCCGAACATGGCTCCCAGCGCGACCACTATCGCGAGAAAGCCCAGCGTGCCGCCCATGCCTTTTTCCATGGTTTTGGCAATGGCGTCGAGCGGCATGCCGGAAAAGAGCCCTGCGCCAATAGAAACCACCATCAAAGCAATGAAGGCGTGAAGACGTGCCTTCATCACTAAAAACAGCAGCAGCAAAACCGAGCCGACCGCTGTCAAAACAAGCGTTAAAGTACCCACTGTACTGCCTTAGTTTTTATTTATTAATCACATCAATAGTGCTGGCCACCACGCCGTCGAGCGGCTGGTCGATATCCACAATTAATACGTCGCTCTCGTCTGCCTTTGGCTCCTCCAGTGCTTCAAACTGAGTCACCAGCATCTGCGTCTTGAAGAAGTGGCCTTTACGCGCTTTGAGGCGGGCTTCAATCACGTCGAAATCACCCTTCAGGTAGATAAAGGAGAGGTTGGGATTGCCGTCGCGCAGCAGATCGCGATAGCTCTTTTTCAGCGCCGAGCAGACGATCAGCGACACTTTGTTAGTGCGCTGCATCGCGAAGGCAGCATCGTTCAGCGCCTGCAGCCAGGGCTTGCGGTCGTCATCGTTCAACGGCTCGCCAGCGGCCATTTTGGTGATGTTGCTACGCGGATGGAGAAAGTCGCCATCCAGGAACGCGGCATGTAGCTGATGGGCCACTTCGCTGGCAACGGCGGATTTTCCACTGCCGGATACGCCCATCAGGACATAAACGTGGTGATCGTGATTAGTCGTGCTCAAAGGTCGCTCCCACAGAGACAAAAGGTAGATTGTTACGGGTAACAGTTATCGGTAACATTTTCCTGCTGGGGCTAGTGAGAAGCAATAAGCCGTACTCTCCGAAGTGAATAAGTGTGAGCTACTTCAAATTTGTCAGACTAAATAGATCCACCTGGTGACAATGTGAAACCTAAATCTAACATTTTCGGCGTCACGACCTCACCACGAATACGCGCCAGCAGGCGTTCGGCACCAATGCGGCCCATGCGCTCACGCGGCGTCAGCACGCTCGCCAGCTGAGGCTCCATCACCTGGCCAATATCATGGCCGTGGAAACCGGCAATCGCCATGTCATCCGGGATTTTTAATCCTAAACGTTGGCACTCGAACGCCGCCCCCACCGCAAGGTCATCGTTGGTACAAAAAATACCGTTGAGCTGCGGATATTCGCGGCGCGCCTGGCGCATCAGTTCAATGCCGGATGAGTACGACGAGGATTGCTCCATCATCACGCTGTACGGCGTCAGGCCGGCGTCGCGCATCGCCTGCTCATACCCCTGCTGTTTGATAATAGTACGTTCGTCGAGGCGTGCACCAAGATAGGCGACATGGTGATGGCCGCGCGCCACGATGGCCGCGGTCATCTGCCGGGCAGCATCGAAGTTATCAAAGCCAACGGCGATGTCGAGACACGGCGAGCAGCTGTCCATCAGCTCCACTACCGGAATACCCGCCACCTCGATCATCTTTAGGGTCCGCGGCGTATGGCTACGCTCGGTAAGGATCAGACCGTCGATGTTCCACGACAGCATTGACTCCAGCCGCTCCTCCTCCATCTCTGGCTTGTAGCCGTAGTGGGCCAGCATGGTCTGGTAGCCGTGGGCATCGGTGACGCTTTCGACGCCGCGCAGCACTTCAGCGAACACCTGGTTGGTCAGAGAGGGAAGCAGCACGCCGATAGCGCGGCTGGTAGCGTTTGAGAGGATGTCAGGTGCGCGATTAGGAATGTAGCCCAGCTCGTCCAGCACCGCTGCAATTTTGCCACGCAGCGCCACGGAGACTTGCTCCGGGTTGCGTAAAAAACGGCTGACGGTCATTTTGGTCACGCCAACGCGATCTGCAACGTCCTGAAGTACGGGTCTTTTCTTTTTCATCGTCCTGAGCGGGGTAAACGGGAAAACATTGTTTGAGTTTACCACGACGCAGGCGCAACCTCCCCGCTGATAAGGAGAGGTGGCGCACTTTATTTAACACATCATACCGGTGGCAGGTCGAACAGCAGGATTTCACTGTCGCTGTCTGCGTGAATCGACAGCGCCTGCTCGTCCCAGATAGCCAGACCATCAGCAGTGGTGGCGGTGGTCCCGTTAACAGAGACGCTACCTTTCACCACCTGGATCCAGACCTTACGTCCGGCGGTAATCTGGTAATCCCCCTGCTCGTCTTGTGACAGCGCCCAGCGGGAGAGCTCCATATCCTGGTTCACTTTCAGCGAGCCGTCCCGGGCATCTGGAGAGAGCACCAGCTGGCGACCATGGGCGGCGTCAAAGCGGCGCTGCTCGTAGCGTGGTGCAATGCCGGTTTTTTCTGGAATGATCCAGATTTGATACAGGTGCAGAGGCGCTGTTTTGCTCGGGTTGTACTCAGAGTGGCGCACCCCGGTTCCGGCGCTCATGATCTGGAACTCACCGGCTGGCACCTGCTCTTTATTACCCATGCTATCTTCGTGCTCCACCGCCCCTTCCAGCACGTAGGTTAAAATTTCCATGTCTTTATGAGGATGGGTACCAAAACCCTGGCCGGCGTCGATCATGTCGTCATTAATGACGCGCAGCGCCGAGAAACCCATAAAATTTGCATCATAGTAGTTGGCAAAAGAGAAGGTATGCCATGAGTCCAGCCAACCATGATTTGCGTGACCACGTTCGTTTGCTTTGCGTAAGAAAATCATTTTTTCACCCCCGACTGTTTTCGATGGAGTAAGTGTGTACCCGATCGACCCAGGATGATAGAGGGTGAAAATTGACTCCTCTGTTCAAAAATTATGAACAACTTATAAAACAGCAAAAAACCTTATTTTGCGAGGGTTACCGTGGCAGGTGCGGCCTGCTCAAACCCGCGTTCGAGGATCTCAAGGTTGGTTAACACCTCAGATTCCTTGACGTAGTTTTCTGCGCCTTCTGTCAGGGTGGCATAAAGGGCATCGTAGACGCGGCCATAGTCGCCTGGCTCCGGCTGCCACTCTTCGCGCACCGTCTCTCCGGCGTCGTTGAGGTACTCCAGCGTTGCCCGCGTGTCGTCGGCAGCAAACCCAGCCTCGCCCGGCATAATATTGGCCTTCAGGCTGGTCTCCTGCTGGTCAATCCCATACTTGATAAACGAGCCGCGGGTACCGTGGATGATAAATTTCGGGTAGTCGATTTTGACATAGTGGCTGGTCTTCACAATCGCCTTCAGGTCGCCGTAAAAGAGTTGCGCCTCAAAGGTATCGTCCGGGTTGGCTTTATTACGCAGGCTGCGGATGTCATAGGCGACATGGTCCGGGCGGCCAAACAGGGAGATGATCTGATCCAGGGTATGCACGCCGAGGCCAAAGAACATGCCGTCCTGCGGCAGGCCCGGTTTGGTCTCTGCTACCGGACGGAAGTAGTCAATGTGGCTCTCGATTTCGACAATCTCACCCAGCTTGCCGCTCTCAATGGCTTTTTTCGCCGTCAGGAAGCAGCTGTCAAAGCGACGGTTCTGGTATGGCGTAACGGTGAGGCCTTTGCTTCTCGCCAGTTCGAACAGGGTAATGGCTTCGGCCATTGAGGGGGTAAACGGTTTCTCTACCAGCACGTTTTTACCCGCCTCCAGAGCGCGCTTCGCGTACTCAAAGTGGCTATCGGCATGGGTGCAGACGATCACCAGCTTCACCTGTGGATCGTTGAGTACCTCGTCGAGATCGCTGGTGAAGTGGATGTGCTGATACTGAGGATACTGCTCTTCCGGCTTGGGATGGCGGCGGAAGATGTGCGCCACGTGCCAGCTCGCTTTGCGATTGAGAACATAGGGAAGGTGGTAGCGGGTGGTACTTTTACCAAAGCCAATAAATGCGCAGTGCAGCGTCATGGGTCACCTCTTTTTTAAAACAGTGTCCATAACCATAGCGCAAAGTAGAGCCCGGCAACATGTCTCCCCATGCCACCTTCTCAACCGTCGGCGTCGCAGCCAGGTTGATACATAAGCAAAAAAAAGCCAGCATAGGCTGGCTAAATTAATACTGGAAGCAATGTGAGCAATGTCGTGCTTTCAGGTTCACCGTAGTAGCTCCTGAACGCATAGCAATAATAATCATTATCATTCGCACTTGTCTAATACTTTTTGCAAAAAATGGCAGTTGACGAAGATTTTGAATTCACGGATGTTGGAGAGGAGAGTTAACTAACTGAGGATAGAGGAAAATGAGTGAGATAGTGATACGCCACGTCGAAGCCCGCGATGCCGAGCCATTACGCCTGATGTCAGCGCAGCCGGAGATGTATCACCATCTACTACAGCTACCCTACCCCTCTCAGGAGCTTTGGCAGGAGCGCGTGAAGCCCCGGCCCGGCCACCGCATGCTCGTCGCCACCATTGATGGAGAAGTCGCTGGGCACATTGGCATCAGCGTAGAGCAGAACCCGCGCCGCAGCCACGCGGCAGAATTTGGTCTTGCCGTCTCGCCCGCCTTTCGCCAGCGGGGCGTCGCCAGCGCCCTGATGAAAGCCATGATTGATGTGTGCGAGAACTGGCTGCGCATCGAGCGGATAGAACTGTCGGTGTATGCCGATAACGAAGCCGCTGTCGCGCTCTATCGCAAGCATGGCTTTGAGATCGAAGGCACCGCCAAAAAGTACGCTCTGCGCAACGGCGAGCTGGTGGACTCCTACTTTATGGCACGGATGAAATAAGAGATTGCCGGGTGGCACAGCGCCACCCGGCCTACACATTAATACCCTGCCGTTAAGTCATCCACCGAACGCGGATCCGACGCGCCATATAGCGCCCCGTCTTCACCTACCATGATGCTTTGGGTGCTCCCCATCGCCTCCTTCAGCGCCACCTTCTGTCCCTTCTGCTCCAGCATTTTCAGCGTATCCGGGCTAAAGCCCTTCTCTACGCGCAGCTCGTCAGGCAGCCACTGATGATGGAAGCGCGGCGCGTTAGTCGCTTCGGCCACGTTCATTTTAAAATCGATGCTGTTGACCACCATTTGCAGCACGGTAGTGATAATTCGGCTCCCGCCCGGGCTGCCGGTTACTAGCCAGGTTTTACCGTCTTTAACAACGATGGTTGGCGACATCGACGAAAGCGGACGCTTGTTTGGCCCCACAGCGTTGGCATCGCCACCCACCAGCCCATACACGTTTGGCACGCCCGGCTTGGCCGAGAAGTCATCCATCTCGTTGTTGAGCAGAATGCCGGTATTGCCCGCCACAATCCCGGTGCCAAAGACGGTGTTCAGGGTATAGGTCACCGCCACCGCGTTACCGTCCTTATCCACCACCGAGAAGTGGGTAGTCTGGTTACTCTCGTAAGGCGCAAGCTTGCCGGGGCGGATCTGGCTCGACGGCCTGGCCTTGTTAACGTCGATCTGCTGGGCAATGGATTTGGCATACTCTTTATTGGTCAGCGCCTGCCACGGCACTTTGACAAAGTCCGGGTCGCCAAGGTACTCCGAGCGGTCGGCATAGGCGTACTTCTCTGCCTCAGCCATCACCTGCATGGCATCCGCGCTGCCAAAACCATATTTCGCCAGGTCGAAGTTTTCAAGGATATTGAGGATCTGCACGATATGGATCCCGCCTGAGGAGGGCGGCGGCATAGAGAAGACCTGATAACCTCGGTAGTCGCCGCTGATGGGGGTGCGCTCCACCGCCCGGTAGGCCGCCAGATCCTCTTTGGTCATCAGGCCGCCGTTCTTGCTCATCTCCTGGGCGATCTGATCGGCAATTGCCCCCTTATAGAAGGCATCCGGTCCCAGCTCGGCAATCATCTCCAGGCTCTTGGCCAGATTAGCCTGAACCAGCTTGTCACCTTTCTTCAGCGGCTCGCCATTTTTCCAGAAGATCGCCTTGCTGTTGTCGTGATTGGGCAAGACTTCGCTGCCGTAGGTTTTCAGATCCTCCGCCAGGGCGTCATTAACCGTAAAACCCTGCCGGGCCAGCTTGATGGCGGGCTGCACCACCTTGTTCAGCGGCAGCGTGCCGTACTTCTCCAGCGCCAATGAGAAACCCGCCACCGTGCCGGGGGTACCGGTCGCCAGATGAGAGGTCAGGGATTTTTTACTGTCGGGGTTGCCCTGGTCATCGAGGAACATATCCCGGCTGGCCTGGGCTGGGGCCATCTCACGGAAGTCGATGGCGGTGGTAGTCCCGTCTTTGGTACGCAGCAGCATAAATCCGCCGCCGCCGAGGTTTCCGGCCTGCGGATGGGTCACCGCCAGCGCGTAGCCCACCGCTACGGCGGCATCCACCGCGTTACCGCCCTGCTTTAGAATATCAACACCCACGCGGGTGGCGGCAGCATCCACCGACGCCACCATCCCCTGCTGCTCGCGCACCGGGTGGAAAGTATCGGCTTCAACGCCGTAGGAGACGGGGGGCGCTTCCGGCTGCGGCGCGGCGGCCACGCCAAAACAGCTGCCAGCGACCAGCGCCGCGATAGCGGCCCAGCGCGCAAACTTAGGCTTACTCATCATTATTCTCCAGGAAAAATGGCTGATATTGCTGCTTAATCCTGGTTCACAACGCTAAAAAACGCACAGTCTTTGCGCTGAGCAAGTAAACTTAACTGATCCACCTACAGGAGGAATAACGATGAAACGCCTCTTATCTCTGGCTCTACTGCTGCCGCTTAGCGCTTTCGCGCAGCCGATCAATACCATGAATAACCCGAACCAGCCGGGGTATCAAATCCCCAGCCAGCAGCGGATGCAGACCCAGATGCTGAATCAGCAAAGCCAGCAGAAAGGCATGCTGAACCAGCAGCTTCAGACGCAGACGCGCATGCAGCAGCAGCACCTTGAGTCGCAGATCAATAACAACTCCCAGCGCATGCTGGATTCGCAGCCGGGCAGACTGGATAACAGCCGCGAACAGATGTTGCCCAACACTAGCGGCAGCATGCTAAACCCGTCCGGCACGCCGCAGCCCACTATTCCCCTAAAGACGATGAGTCCTTAGGGCTGGAAATCCGGGCCGATAGTGTCGATGCGATCGGTACAGATGCAATCCACGCCCCAGCGTAGCAACTCCGCCGCACGCTGGGGCTGGTTGACGGTGTAGACCAGAATATGCAGCCCGGCTGCTTTAATCTCTGCCGTCCGCTGTTCATCCAGTAGCTTGTGGTTAAGGTGCAGCGAGACGCAGCCGAGGCGTGTTGCTAGCGCGCGCCAGTCATCGCGCCACGCGTCCAGCAGCAGACCGCGCGGCAGCTCCGGGGCGGCCTGCTGCGCTGCCTCCAGGGCATCAATTTCAAATGAGGAGAGCAGCGGCGGTGTCATGCTCTGCCAGAGCGCCCGTGCCGCTAGCGCCACCGTTTTTCCCGTCAGCGGCCCGGTACCGGTGGTCGGCTTGATCTCAATGTTAGCCATCATGCCATGCTGCCGGCAGCGATCCGCCACCTGCGAGAGCAGCGGCAGCGGCTCGCCCTTGAACGCGCCGCTAAACCAGCTCCCTGCATCCACCTTCAGCAGATCGCTCCACGGCAGATCGCCCGCCACGCCCCAGCCGTTGCTGGTGCGCTCCAGGTTATCGTCGTGCAGCAGGAAGATCTCCCCGTCGCGGGAGAGCTTGACGTCAAACTCGATCATGGTGTGACCGAGGCGCGCGCCGGTATCAATGCCCGCGAGGGTATTCTCCGGGGCCAGCTTGCCGCCACCGCGATGGGCGACGACAGTGGGGTAAGGCCAGTGACTCATAAACGTTGTCCTGTTTCGCCATCAAAAAGGTGCAGGTGGCTCTCGGGCATGTTCAGCCACAGCGTGCTGCCCGGTGTCGGGCGATCGTGATGCGGCAACCGCACCACCAGCTTCTGCTCGCCCCAGCGGCCGTGGGCCAGGTTATCGGCCCCCAGCATCTCCAGGGTATCTATTACCAGCGGAATACCGCCTGCGGATTGTGAGCTTAGCGTAATATGCTCCGGGCGGATACCCAGCGTCATCTTGCGCCCGGCGTAGCCCCGGTAGTACCAGTTGATGGGCAGAGCCATACCGCTCTCCAGCTCAAAGTGATCCCCGGCGGTGCTGATGCGCCCATCCAGCAGGTTCATCGCCGGGCTGCCGATAAAGCTCGCCACAAAGCGGCTGGCCGGTTTCTCATACACTTCTACCGGCGTGCCGATCTGCTCCGCCACGCCCTTATTCATCACCATCACCCGCTGCGCCAGGGTCATGGCCTCTACCTGATCGTGGGTGACGTAGAGCGAAGTGGTCTTCAGGCGGCGGTGCAGCTGCTGGAGTTCGAGACGCATCTGCACGCGCAGCTTGGCGTCGAGGTTGGAGAGCGGCTCATCAAACAGAAAGACAGCGGGATCGCGGACAATGGCCCGGCCCATCGCCACGCGCTGACGCTGGCCGCCGGAAAGCTCGCGCGGGCGACGTTTCAGCAGGCTATCCAGCTCCAGAATACGCGCTGCCTCTTTGACCCGCTCGGCGATGTGCGCTTTACCCATGCCGCGAATTTTTAATCCCCACGCCATGTTCTCTTCCACGCTCATGTGCGGATAGAGGGCATAGTTCTGGAATACCATGGCGATGCCGCGCTCCTTCGGCTCCATCTCGGTTACCCGCTGGCGGTCGATCCAGACGTCGCCGCTGGTAACCCGTTCCAGCCCGGCCACCATTCGCAGCAGAGTCGACTTGCCGCAGCCAGAGGGGCCGACCATCACGATAAATTCGCCATCCGACACGTCCAGGGTCAGGGGTTGGATCACCTGGGTCTTGCCGCCGTCCCAGCTTTTGCTTACTGCCTGTAGTTTGAGTCCTGACATCTTATTTCTCACTGTCTACTAAGCCACGCACAAAGGCACGCTGCATGGCTAATACGATAACGACGGGGGGAATCAGGGTCAGCAGCATCGCCGCCATCACCTGGTTCCACTGGGTAGTGCCCTCCCCGGTAGCAATCATCCCTTTAATTCCCGCCACGGCAGTGCCCAGGTTGACGTCGCTGACGATCAGCAGCGGCCACAGGTACTGATTCCAGCCGTAGATAAAGGTGATGACAAACAGCGCCGCAAGGTTGGTTTTCGACAGCGGCAGCACGATGTCGCGGAAAAAGCGCATCGGCGATGCGCCGTCAATGCGCGCGGCTTCGATCAGCTCGTCCGGCAGGGTCATAAAGAACTGACGAAAGAGGAAAGTCGCGGTGGCCGAGGCCATCAGGGGCAGCGTCAGGCCGGTGTAGCTGTCGAGCATCTTCAGGTTGGCGATCACCTCAACCGTCGGGAAGATACGCACCTCCACCGGCAGCATCAGGGTGATAAAGATCATCCAGAAGAAGAGATTGCGCAGCGGGAAGCGGAACCAGACGATGGCAAAAGCAGAGAGCATCGAGACCGCAATCTTCCCTACTGTAATGCTAAAAGCCATGATGAAGCTGTTGAGCAGCAGCAGCCAAAACGGTGCGCTGTTGGCTCCCACGCCCTGTAACCAGATGGTCTTTAGGTTATCCAGCAGATGGCTGCCGGGGATCAGCGTCATCGGCGTCTCGAATACCGCCTGGTTGTCCAGGGTGGCTGCCACAAAAGCGACGTAGAGCGGGAAGAGAATGGCGGCGATGCCGAGGATCAGCATCACATGGCTGAAGAGGGTCAGCCCGCGTCGGTTTTCAATCATTGGTAGCGCACCTTACTCTCAACGTAGCGGAACTGGACCACCGTCAGGGCGATCACCAGCAGCATCAGCACCACCGACTGGGCGGCAGAAGCAGAGAGATCCAGCCCGGCAAAGCCTTCCCGGTAGATCTTGTAGATCAGCGTGGTAGTGGCCTGCACCGGTCCACCGGCGGTCGCGGCATCGATCACCGGGAAGGTGTCGAAGAAGGCATACACCAGGTTGACCACCAGCAGAAAGAAGCTGACGGGGGCGATCAGCGGCAGCGAGAGCTGGAAGAAGCGACGCACCGGTCCGGCACCGTCAATGGCGGCGGCCTCCACCAGCGAGCGGGGAATTGACTGTAGCGCGGCGAAGAAGAAGAGAAAGTTGTAGCTGATCTGCTTCCACACCGAGGCGAAGACCACCAGAAACATCGCCTGGCCGCTGTTCTGGGCATGGTTCCAGCTATAGCCAATCTGCTCCAGCGCGTGGGTAATCAGCCCGCGCCCCGGGTTGAAGAGAAAGATCCACAGCACGGCGGCGATGGCGGGTGCCACGGCGTAGGGCAGCAGCATCAGCGTCTGATAAAAGCGGCTGCCGCGCACCACGTAATCTACCAGCGCGGCAAAAAAGAGCGAGGCCAGCAGGCCAGAAAAGGTCACCAGCGCGCTGAACTTTATCGTGGTCCAGAAGGAGTCCAGATAGTAGCTGTCATGCAGCAGCGCCATAAAGTTGTCCAGCCCAACGAACTGGCTGGAGAGACCGAACGGATCGACGCTCTGCACCGAGTACCATAGCGCTTCACCCGCGGGCCAGATAAAAAAGATAACGGTAATAATCAGCTGCGGCGCGACCAGCGCATAGGGAAGCCAGCGCGAGCGGAATACCGGACGGGATGATGACATAGGGCGTTTTATTCCTGAGAAAACGCCGGGTGGCGGCTACGCCTGACCCGGCCTACGGATTGCTGCAACGTTTATGATTTGGTGGACTGCTCAAAGCGGCGCAGCAGTTGGTTACCACGCTCTACCGCGCTGTCCAGCGCCTGCTGCGGGGTTTTCTTGCCGGTCCAGACCGACTCCAGCTCTTCATCCACGATGGTGCGGATCTGCGGCATGTTGCCGAGGCGCAGCCCTTTGGTGAACGGCAACGGCGGCTTGTTCAGCATCTGGCGAGTCGCGATATCCGCGCCTGGGTTCTTGTCATAGAAGCCCTGCTCACGAGTCAGATCGTAAGCAGCGGTGGTGATCGGCAGGTAGCCGGTCTTCTGGTGCCACTCGGCCGCATTTTCCGGCTTCGCCAGGAACTCCAGGAACTGGGCAACGCCGGTATAGGTCGGTTTATCTTTGCCCTGCATGACCCACAGGCTGGCCCCGCCGATGATGGCGTTCTGCGGCGCGCCCTTCACGTCGGCGTCGTACGGCATCATGCCCACGCCGTAGTTAAATTTGGCGTACTGGCGAATATCCGCCAGCGAACCAGACGAGGCGGTAGTGATCGCGCAGTCGCCGTTATAGAACTTCTCGGTGGACTCATCCTTGCGCCCGAAGTAGCTGAAGTCGCCCTTCTTGTTGAGATCGGCCAGCAGCGCAATGTGCTTAACCTGCTCCGGCTTGTTGAACTCCAGCACCGCGTCGGTGCCGTCAAAGCCGTTGTTTTTAGTGGCGACCGGCAGACCGTGCCAGGCGCTGAAGTTTTCGATCTGGATCCAGCCCTGCCAGCCGCTGGCGTAGCCGCACTTCATGCCGGCTGCTTTCAGCTTCGCGGTGTAGGCAGCGAGATCCTGCCAGGTTTTCGGCGGCTGCTCTGGATCTAAGCCTGCTTTTTTGAAGGCGTCTTTGTTGTAGTAGAGCACCGGAGTAGAGCTGTTAAACGGCTGGGAGAGCAGATGGCCGGATTTCGCATCGGTATAGTAGCCGGAGACGGTTGGCACAAACTGTGACTCGTCAAACTTGATACCCGCATCGCTGAACACTTCATACACCGGCTTAATGGCTTTCGAGGCCATCATGGTCGCGGTGCCGACTTCATAGACCTGTAAAATGGCAGGGGCGTTACCGGTACGGAAGGCGGCAATCCCGGCACTCAGGCTCTGCTCGTAGTTGCCTTTGTAGACCGGCACAATTTTGTAATCTGGATGGGTATCATTAAAACGCTGCGCCAGGGAGTCCACCTCTTTACCCAGCTGCCCTTCCATCGAATGCCAGAACGGAATGGTGGTCACTGCCATAGCCTGACCTGCAAACGCCAGACCTAACGCTAATCCTAAAGCTGTATGTCGTAACGATGTCATTCGGTTATCTCTCTTGTTGTGCCGGATGCGCGATATCACGCTTTTCGTGCTCGCGAAGTAACATGACACGCTCAAATGACAGAAAAATAACCGTTTGTTTACAAAAGTATGACAGGGAGGCGGCAGAGGGATGATGAAACGGTGACGGTACGATGGCGGGTACAACTTACCCGCGCAGACGGAGGGCGATCTCCTCAAGCGACAGCTGACCCGCAGCCGCGGCCACCGTTAGATCGACGTAATTGGCATTAGCTGGCAGCGAGATGCCGTTACGCTTAAGGAATAGCAGCGTGATGAACAGGGCCGTGCGTTTATTACCATCGTTAAAGATATGTCCACGGGAGATGGCAAGCAGGTGCATCGCGGCGAGGGTCCAGATATCGGATATCCCTTCGTATTCATGTTTGTTTAAGACGCGATACAGCAAGGCTTCAGCTCGCCCCGGGTCGGGCATGCCCGCTACGCCTGGCGTTACGCTCAGAAGCTTATCGTGAAAACGTATAATCTCTTCTGCTGAGATGAACTGAAGCGTCATTTATCGGCCAGTTCCCTGATTTCGTTGCCATGTACGCTCATGATGGCGTTAAATTCCGCATCCAGCTTTGCCGCCTGGTAACGTTCAAACTCTTCAGTGCTGATGATCACCGCTGGCTTGTGCCCGCGACGCGTAATGGTTACCGGTGTGCCAGCCGCTGCCGAATCCAGCGCCGCTGCAAGATTTTGTCGGACTTCACTGTAGCTCATTGTACGCATAGCGCCTCCTCTTAAGTACGCGTTTATTGTACAACTAACCCGTACAGAAGCGTGAGCATTTCCAGGCCCGGCAAGCTTGTCGCTGGGCCTGGAAAGGAACTTACTTAGCCGCCGAGGTAGGCGCTGCGCACCGCTTCGTTGGCCAGCAGCGCGTCGCCGGTATCGGACAGCACCACGCGACCGTTCTCCAGCACGTAGCCGCGATCGGCGAGCTTCAGCGCCTGGTTGGCGTTCTGCTCCACGAGGAAGATGGTCATCCCCTCTTTGCGCAGCTGCTCGATGGTGTCAAAGATCTGCTGGATAATGATCGGCGCAAGCCCAAGAGAGGGCTCGTCGAGCAGCAGCAGACGCGGCTGGCTCATCAGTGCCCGACCGATGGCCAGCATCTGCTGCTCGCCGCCGGACATGGTCCCAGCCCGCTGAATACGGCGCTCGTGCAGGCGCGGGAACAGCTCATAAACCCACTTGAGGCGGGTATGGAACTGGTCGCGATCGGCAAAGAAGCCGCCCATCGCCAGGTTCTCTTCTACCGTCATGCGCGAGAAGACGCGACGCCCTTCCGGGACAATCGCCACCGCTTCACGCATGATTTTCGCCGTCTGCCAGTCGGTAATGTCTTTACCATCAAAGACAATGCGCCCGCTGCTGGCGCGCGGATCGCCGCACAGGGTGCCGAGCAGCGTGGTCTTACCCGCGCCGTTGGCTCCGATCAGGGTGACGATTTCACCCTGGTTGATATGCAGGCTGACGTCGTGCAGCGCCTGGATTTTGCCATAGTGGGCACTCACCTGGTCAAAAGATAACATCACGTTTTCCATCTTAGGCCTCGCCCCCATTATGCTTCACCTAAATAGGCGCGGATCACGTCCGGGTTGTTACGAATCTGCTCCGGCGTGCCGTTTGCCAGCGGCGTGCCCTGGTTTACCACGTAGATACGGTCGGAGATACCCATCACCAGCTTCATATCGTGCTCAATCAGCAGAATAGTGGTGTTGTGATGGTTACGCAGCTCCACGATCAGCTCGTCCAGCTCTTTGGTCTCTTTCGGGTTCAGCCCGGCCGCTGGCTCGTCCAGCATCAGGATCTCCGGCTGGGTCACCATGCAGCGGGCGATCTCCAGACGACGCTGGTCGCCGTAGGCCAGGTTGCTGGCCTGACGGTTAGCGTGCGCCAGCAGGCCGATGCGGTCCAGCCAGGTCGCAGCGCGATCCAGCGCTTCACTCTGGGCGCGGCGGAAAGCAGGCGTTTTCAGCAGGCCAGAGAAGAGGCCGGTCTTGAGCTGCTGATGCTGGGCCACCAGCAGGTTCTCAATCACCGTCATCTCCCGGAACAGACGCACGTGCTGGAAGGTACGCACCACGCCCATGCGGGCAATCTGCTGCCCCGGCAGCCCTTCCAGGTGCTGGTCACGCAGCATGATGGTGCCGCCGGTGGGCTTATAGAAGCCGGTCAGGCAGTTGAAGACCGTGGTTTTGCCCGCGCCGTTTGGCCCAATCAGGGAGACAATCTCCTGCGGATGCAGATCCAGCGCGACGTTGTTTACCGCCAGCAGCCCGCCGAAGCGCATCATCAGGCCGTTAACGGACAGTAATGGCTCACTCATGCCTGCTCTCCTTTCACGTGTCCGCTTTTCAGTTTCAACTGCGGACGGGTCATTGGCAGCAAGCCTTCAGGACGCCAAATCATCATCAGTACCATCAGACCACCCAGCATTAACATGCTGTACTCATTGAAATCACGCATCAGCTCACGGGAGACCACCAGCAGGATCGCTGCGAGGATAACCGCGAACTGCGAGCCCATCCCACCCAGCACCACAATCGCCAGCACAAAGGCGGACTCGGCAAAGGTAAAGGATTCCGGGCTGACGAAGCCCTGACGGGCGGCGAACAGCGTGCCGGCAAAGCCAGCAAACCCGGCGCTGATGGTAAAGGCAGTCAGCTTGATGCGGGTTGGATTGAGGCCCAGCGAGCGGCAGGCGATCTCATCCTCACGCAGCGCTTCCCACGCCCGGCCCAGCGGCATGCGCAGCAGGCGGTTGATGACGAACAGGGTAAAGACCACCAGCAGCAGGGCCACCAGGTAGAGGAACACGACCCGGTCGCTGGGATCGTACTTCACGCCGAAGAAGTTGCTGAAGGTATCCCAGCCCCCTTCGCGCGCGGTACGGCTAAACTCAAGGCCAAACAGCGTCGGTTTCGGGATCTGGCTGATGCCGTTCGGGCCACCGGTCACTTCGGTGTTGTTGAGCAGCAGAATACGCACGATCTCACCAAAGCCGAGGGTCACGATCGCCAGATAGTCACCGCGCAGGCGCAGCACCGGGAAGCCCAGCAGGAAGCCCGCCGCGGCGGACACCAGCCCCGCCAGCGGCAGGCAGGTCCAGAAGCCGAGGCCGTAATAGTGGTTCAGCAGGGCAAAGGTATAGGCCCCGATGGCGTAGAAGCCGCCGTAGCCCAGTACCAGCAGACCCGAGAGGCCGACCACCACGTTCAGCCCGAGACCGAGGATAATGTAGATCATGGTCAGGGTGGCGATATCCACCGTGCCGCGTGAGACCACAAACGGCCACGCCACGGCAGCGACCAGCAGGGCAACGAGGAACAGCTTCTGCTTAACCGTCGAACCGTCAATGGCGGGCAGGATAAACTTCGGCCCGGAGACGTTCTTCAGCCCTTTTTGCATCAGTGGGCGCAGAAGCTGGAACAGAAAGACCACGGCGGTGCCGATAAAGACCCACTGCCAGCGGATATCCGCCGCGCTGCCGACCACCAGCTTAGTGCCGTCGAGGCTGAGCTGGACGCCCATAAAGACGCCGGCCAGCACAAAGAAGAGCGCAGCGGAGAGCAGCGCCATTGCAAAATGCATCGGTTTCATACTTTTTCAACCTCCGGGCGGCCCAGGATACCGGTTGGCATCACCAACAGCACCAGGATCAGCAGCGCAAACGACACCACATCTTTATACTCGGTACTCAGATACGCGGAGGAGAGCGATTCAGCTACGCCGAGGATCAGGCCGCCAATCATCGCGCCAGGAATACTGCCGATCCCACCCAGCACCGCGGCGGTAAAGGCCTTCATCCCGGCCATAAAGCCGATGTAGGGGTTAATTACGCCGTAGAACTGGCCGAGCAGCACGCCCGCCACGGCGGCCATCGCCGCACCGATCACGAAGGTGAGCGCGATAACGCGGTCGGTGTTAATCCCCAGCAGGCTGGCCATCTTCAAGTCTTCCGCGCAGGCGCGGCAGGCGCGGCCCATGCGGGAGTAGCGGATGAACAGAGTCAGCGCCAACATGGCAACGAAGGTGACGATCCAGATCACCAGCTGCATGGTGGTGATCGAGGCGGCGAAGTTCTCGCTGCTGCCGATAGTCCACTGACCGTTGAACAGGCTCGGCAGCGCCACGTCACGTGACCCTTCGGTCAGACTGACGTAGTTTTGCAGGAAGATGGACATCCCGATGGCGGAGATCAGCGCGATCAGACGTTTAGAATTACGCACCGGGCGATAGGCCACCCGTTCGATACTCCAGCCATAGGCGCTGGCGATCACAATCGCACCAACGAATCCGGCGGCCACCAGCAGCCAGCTGCTGTCGATGCCCATCATCATCAGGGCGGCGATGATCATAAAGGAGACATAGCTACCGATCATGTAGACCTCGCCGTGGGCGAAGTTGATCATGCCGATAATGCCGTAGACCATGGTGTAACCGATGGCGATGAGTGCATAGGTGCTTCCCAGCGTCACGCCGTTAAACATCTGCTGCAGGAAGTAGAGAAACTGCTCGGACATAACGTAACCTTTCTAAACTCGCCCGGCTAAACGGACGATTGAGATTTACTGAGCTACCGAAGACGAACCATCGGCATGCCATTCAAAGACACAGAACTCAAATCCCTTATCCGTGCAATCGCACCCGCGCTCAACGTTTTCGCGTTCCGTTTCATAACCTGAAATCCCCATTACCGTCGTGATGTGTATATATTTTGTTTTATTATGGTTAAAAAGCATTCTGTACTTTTATTAAACAACGCTATTTTTACCAGCTTGCTTAATGGTTTAGCGCAGTTTTTACCGTAAAACCTGAGTAAATACTCTATTTTTCAGGCTATTAAGCAGAGATAATATTCTGTATTGATACAGAGATAAACAAAAAAAAGCGCCTCTTCCAGCATAAAATAATGGGACAAAGAGCGGAATAAATCACTACTCCATAGATAAATAAACTGCCTGTTTTTCGATCCCTGATGTTTAAAACTGCTTCAGCGGCTGCGTTAAAAGTATTCAGCTGATCGCGACAGCGAAAAAGTGAAAGCGTCTGGCTAAGGAAATTGAGTACACTGCTGTCATCTTTTGAGATTTGGACCCGCAGTGAATGAAACTGACCATCATCCGTTTAGACACGTTTAGCGACCAGGATCGCATTGATTTAGCTAAAATTTGGCCGGAGTACTCCGCATCGTCGCTGAACGTTGACGATACGCACCAGATCTACGCCGCCCGTTTTAATGAGCGACTGCTGGCGGCGGTGCGAGTGACCCTCAGCGGCAGCGAGGGGGCGCTGGATTCTCTGCGCGTGCGGGACGTGACGCGTCGTCGTGGCGTAGGGCAGTACCTGATTGAAGAGGCGATGGCGCGCAATCCAGACGTGACCCGCTGGTGGATAGCGGACGTCGGCGTCGAAGATCGCAGCGTTATGGCCGCCTTTACCCAGGCGCTGGGCTTTAGTCCGCGGCAGAACGGCTGGGAGAAGCGGCTGTAGCGGCTATGAAAAAAGCCTTTCGATACATTTTGTCGGATAAAAAAGCGCGTGCGCGTTTTCTCCTGTTAGCGGGATAAATCCCAGCGAGAGATAAAATGCAGGCGCTTTCTCGTTTATGGCCTCAACAAATAGACCATGAATACCCACCGCCTGGGAGGCGGAATAGACTACCTTCATGGCATGGGAAACCAATACCGAGCCCCACCCTTTTCCCTGCAGAGAGCGATCGACGGCCAGGCGGCCTAAGGTGACGCTGGGAATGTTTTTGTAAGGGATTTTCTTCTGCTGTGACTTTGACGGCAGGGCAACACGTTCAAAGCAGCTTCCTGACAGAGTGTAGTAGCCTAGCACCCGCCGCTCTGGCGTTGTCGTTCGAAGAATATAGGCGCGCAGAATTTTTCCAGCATGCTGCCGTTTGAGATGCTCGATTAAAAAGAGATTGAGGGCCGTTTCCCCGCAGTCGAACTGCTGCCAGTCATACTCCGCATCCTCTGCGAGGATCTCTATCGTCAGGTTTTCCACGGTTCACTCCATGTCTTGAAGACGTTTCGCCGCGCGGTGAAGTTTCTCATTCGGTGAGGGTGGGTTACCGAGCGCTTCCATGACGCGGGTCCAGGATTCGTCGTTCAGAATAACCCGGCGATGTTGCTCAATAACTTCTGCGGCTCTTTCCGCTGCGCTAGTGAGCATAAACTGAGTGACTGACTGATTGGTTAGGGCCGCAGCCTCTTCAATGATGCTTTTGTCATCGTCAGTTAAACGCAGATCGATACGCTGCTTTTTTAGTGCCGTCATAATGCCTTCTCCAGCTATCAGCGTGAAAGCATGATAGCGTATATGTACGGATATTTACCGTACATTTATTTTATGCTTGTCGGTATAAAAATTCAACGCCTGCCGTGTGAGAAGACAATAAAAAAGCCCGGTGGCGCTAACGCTTACCGGGCCTGGATGGCTACATTTTATAACTGAATCATTTTGCGTCGGTTGCGGTACCGTTGGCATGCCAGGTAAACACACCGAACTCAAAGCCCTTCAGATCGCCCTTCTCATCCCACGTCAGCGGGCCCATTACGGTCTCTACCGAGTTGGCTTTCAGCCAGGTGGCGATTTCTGCCGGATCGGCAGACTGATTCAGGCCAGCCTGCAGCGACTGCAGCGCGGCGTAGGTGGTCCACACAAAGGCGCCGCTCGGATCCTGCTTCTTCGCTTTGATCGCATCTACAATCGGTTTGTTCGCCGGAACCTGATCGTAGTTCTTCGGCTTGGTTACCAGCATGCCTTCTGCGGATTCGCCGGCGATGTTAGAGAGCGATACGTTCGCGACCCCTTCCGGGCCCATAAACTGGGTTTTCAGGCCAGCAGCGCGGGCCTGGCGCAGGATCTGGCCCATCTCCGGGTGGTAGCCACCGTAGTAAACAAAATCAATATTCTCTTTCTTCAGGCGCGCCACCAGCGTGGAGAAGTCTTTCTCACCGGCGGTGATACCGTCAAAGAAGACCACGTTCGCGTTGCCTTTCTTCAGGTTATCCTGCACGGCGCGAGCCAGGCCTTCACCGTACTGCTGTTTGTCGTGAACAATGGCGATACGCTGCGGTTTCACCTTTTCCAGAATGTATTTCGCAGCGGTCGGGCCCTGGTCAGAGTCAAGACCGGTAGTGCGTAATACCAGCTTATAACCACGCGCGGTCAGCTCCGGCGCGGTCGCCGCAGGCGTGATCATCAGAATGCCTTCGTCTTCGTAGATATCAGAAGCTGGCTGGGTAGAGGAGGAGCAAAGGTGGCCGATAACATATTTAATGCCGTCGTTAATCACTTTGTTCGCCACCGCAACGGCCTGTTTCGGGTCGCAGGCGTCATCATATTTTACAATTTGCAGTTTTTCGCCTTTGATACCGCCTTTCGCATTAATGTCTGCAACGGCCTGCTCCGCACCGGTAAACTCCTGATCGCCGTACTGCGCAACCGGACCGGACATTGCGCCCACCACGGCCACTTTAATGTCTGCCTGTGCCATGGTGCTGAACGCCAGCGCAATACATCCTGCCAGTAACGCTTTACCCTTCATTTTCATCCTGAGATTCCCCATTGTTCTGGTTGTAACGTTTGTTGTGATGTTGTTTTATGGCGCTTTATTTCATATATGCGTCTGCTGTACGCGCCTTTTCAGCACACTCTGCTAAAACATACCCCATTTTTATCTTTTGGGAATAGCTATTTTGAAATGTAAATCGTGTATGCCCGGCAGATCGTTGCCGCCGGGCGTGCGAGTTACTGCGTTAACGAGCGGGAGATGATATCGAGCGCCCGGCGGAACTGCGCATCGGGGATGGTAAGTGGATAGAGGAAGCGGATCACGTTACCGTAAACGCCGCAGCTGAGCAGCAGCAGGCCCGCCTCCAGCGCATGGGCCTGCACTTTCTGGGTAAAGGCAGGCGACGGCTCGCCGGTTTGCGGATCGCTAAACTCCACGGCGACCATAGAACCCAGGGCACGCACGTCAGCGATGTACGGGCAGCTGGCCCTGGCGTTGTTCAGTTCCGCGACCAGCGCCTCTCCGAGCATGCGGGAGCGCTCGCAAAGCTGCTCCTCTTCAATGACCTCCAGCACCGCCAGCGCAGAGGCCATTGCCAGCGGATTACCGGCGTAGGTGCCACCCAGTCCCCCTGGGGCGGGGGCATCCATCACCTCGGCACGACCGGAGACCGCCGACAGCGGCATGCCGCCCGCAAGACTCTTCGCCATGGTGATCAGATCCGGCCTGACGCTGTAGTGCTCCATCGCAAAGAGCTTGCCGGTACGGGCATAGCCGCTCTGTACCTCGTCAGCGATGAGCAGAATACCGTGCTGGTCGCAGAGCTTACGCACGCCCTGCATAAAGTCATCGGGCGCAATAACAAAGCCGCCCTCACCCTGCACCGGCTCCAGCAGTATGGCCGCCACCTGATCCGGGGCGATATCGGCTTTAAAGATACGATCCAGACTGTTCAGGGCATCCTGGGTTGAGACATTGTGCACCGCATTGGGGTACTGAGCATGAAAGATCGAACCGGGGAAAGGGCCAAAGCCCATTTTGTAGGGAGCGACTTTACCAGTCAGAGCCATCGTCATTGAGGTCCGGCCATGGAAGCCGCCACCAAAAGCGATCACGCCGGGGCGTTTGGTATAGGCGCGGGCGATTTTAATCGCGTTCTCAACCGCTTCCGCACCGGTAGAGAAGAAAGCGGTTTTTGCCGGCCCCTCGACCGGCACGCGGGCGTTGATCTTCTCCGCCAGCGTCACGTAGCTCTCATAGGGCACCACCTGATAGGCCGTATGGGTAAAGGCGTGCAGCTGTTTCTCTACTGCCGCCACGACTTTCGGGTGGCGATGGCCGGTATTCAGCACCGCGATCCCGGCGGCGAAGTCGATCACCTCGTTGCCCTCTACGTCCCACAGCGTGGCGTTCTCTGCTCTTTCGGCGAAGAAGTTACACATGACGCCGATACCGCGCGGCGTCGCCTGTAGACGCCGTTCGTTTAGTTCGTTATTTTTCACCCTGTCCCCCTGAGAAATACCCATGCATAGCGCATCTGTAAGTGTTTGCCAGGGGCTAAAAATTCGCCAGAGCGGGCGCTAAAAAAACAAAACCCCCGGACTTTCATCCAGGGGTTTAGCAGGAGACTGCGCGGAAGTTAGGCTTCGATGGCCGCGCGCAGCTTTTTCATCGCGTTCTTTTCCAGCTGACGTACGCGCTCAGCCGAGACGCCGTACTGGTCCGCCAGCTCCTGCAGCGTGGACTTGTTATCTTCGTCCAGCCAGCGGGCGCGAATAATCGCCTGGCTACGCTCGTCAAGACCCTGCATCGCGTCGGTCAGGCGGTTTGCCGCCTGCTCTTCCCAGTTATCATCTTCAATGCCATCGGCAAAGTTAGATGATTTATCCTGCAGGTAGAGCACCGGAGCCATCGGCTGGCTGTCGGACTCATCGTCAGAGGACATATCAAAGGTCATGTCCTGCGCGGCCATACGGGACTCCATCTCACGCACGTCTTTACTGGAGACGCCCAGCTCGCGTGCGACCATTTCGACTTCGTCCTGGTTAAACCAGCCCAGACGCTGTTTGGATTTACGCAGGTTAAAGAACAGCTTACGCTGCGCTTTAGTGGTGGCGACCTTCACAATACGCCAGTTACGCAGTACGTATTCATGAATTTCGGCTTTGATCCAGTGCACCGCGAACGAGACCAGACGCACACCCACTTCCGGGTTAAAGCGGCGCACGGCCTTCATCAGACCGATGTTACCTTCCTGGATCAGGTCTGCCTGCGGCAGGCCATAGCCCGAGTAGTTACGAGCAATATGAACAACAAAGCGCAGGTGAGACAGGATCAGCGTTTTAGCTGCTTCCAGATCGCCCTGGTAATGCAGCTTTTCAGCCAGCGCCCGCTCTTCATCAGCCGTTAACATCGGCCAAGCGTTAGCAGCCCGGATATACGACTCCAGGTTACCAACAGGGGCTAAAGCTAAAGTTTGCATTTCTTTGGTCATTCAAATCCTCTCAATAGACTTCTTACTGGCGGCGGTTCGTTCCTTTAATCTTTTCAGGAACAGGCACAAACATGCCAGCGATTGTGAGCAACGAGAATATCATCCACATTTTTATCAGACAGTGATTTTATCCACAAGTTCAATGCCGTCGTGTGAATAGATTACGCACAAATTGTGACACAGCGTTGATAAAAACAGATGCAGGGGAGAAGAGTTAACAGGGACTCTTTCCCTGCAAGACATCAAGTGCAGGGAAAGAGTATATCAAAAAATCGCTTAGTCAGGCGTAAAGTGACGTAAATGTTGTACCGTCGCCAGCCAGGCGGCCAGCCAGCCGATCATTGAGCACACCAGCAGCAGCAGCAGACATTCGTCAAACGACAGACCGTCGAGGTTGAACTGGGTACCAAATACCTGCGCCACGTCGGCCACGGCAGAAGAGAGCCGCATGACCAGCACCTCAGACAGGATCAGCGACATCAGCGCTCCGCTAAAGCCCAGCAGCGCCCCGCCATACAGGAATGGACGCAGGATAAAACCGTCGGTTGCGCCAATCAGCTTCTGGACGTTGATGGTATCGCGGCGGGAGAAGATGCTCAGACGCACGCTGTTACCGATCACCAGGAAGACGGCGGCCACCATCAGAACACCGATCATCGCCGATACCCGGCCCACCAGCCCGGTTAGCGCCGTCAGGCGGGCAAACCAGCTGTCGTCCATACGCACTTCATCGATACCGTTGATGCGCGTAATACGATCCCGCAGGGTGTTCAACGACTCGGTGCTCTGGAAATCGAGCTTGGGCACCACGACCGCCACGGCAGGAAGCGGGTTCTCTTCGAGCATATCCAGCGCGCCGCCAAACCCGGACCAGTTACGGAACTCACCGAGGGCGTCCTCGCGGGAGAGATAGTTGACCTTCTCCACCCCCTGCTCCGACTGCAGCTGGCCTACCACCTGCTGGGCGGCGTTATCATCCAGTGCCTTATCGAAGTAGACGGTGATCTGCGGCGACGGATAGTACTGGGTCGCCGCCTGGTTGACGTTCTTATAGACCATGTAGCAGACGCTGGGCAGCGTCAGGGAGATGGCAATCACCATTACCGTCAGGAAGGTCGCCAGCGGCTTGCTCTTGAGATCCTGCAGCGCGCCGCTAAACGCATAGCGCATCTGCTCATTGAAGACGTTACTCTTCCGCGAACCGGGCTTAGGCGGTGTCTTGCTGCGTCCGGACGGAGGACGACTGCCGCCCGTGCCAGGCTTGCGGAAGCGATCGAACTTGCCGCCAAACTGACGAATTTGATTTACTGCGTCGCGTTTATTCACCCGCCAGGCCTCCATGCAAATGGCCGTCGCTCAGGCTCAGCGTCCGATATGAACGACGGGAAATCAGTCCGATGTCGTGCGTTGCCATCAGTACGGTGACCCCGACGCGGTTAAACTCTTCGAACAGGCGCAGAATGCCTTCCGAAAGCGCCTCATCAAGGTTACCGGTCGGTTCATCCGCCAGCAACACCGCAGGCTTGTTGACCACGGCGCGGGCGATACCCACGCGCTGCTGCTCACCGCCAGAGAGTTGGATCGGAAAATTTTTCGCTTTGTCCAGCAGCCCGACCTTATCCAGAGCCGCAGAGACACGGCGGCGAATGTCATCCCCGCTGGCCCCGGCAATAATTAGCGGGATAGCCACGTTGTCGTAAACCGTACGGTCCATTAACAGATGGTGATCCTGGAAAATCATGCCGATCTGCCGACGCAGAAACGGCACTTCGCGGTTCTTCAGGCGGCTAATATCATGCCCCCCAAAGAAGATTTTCCCGGCGCTTGGCCGCTCAATACCACAGATCAGCTTGAGCAGCGTACTTTTCCCTGCGCCAGAGTGGCCGGTCAGAAATGCCATCTCGCCCTGCTGCAGGTGAAAAGTCACCCCCTGCAGCGCTTGTCTCCCACCGAGATAGGCCTTGCTGACGTGTTCAAAGCGAATCATTGTTAATCCTCTCGGGCAAAAAGTGCCTCTATAAAATCGCCCGCATTAAACGGACGCAAGTCCTCTATACGCTCGCCAGTCCCGATATACCGAATAGGGATCCCGAACTGGTCGGCGACGGAGAAGATTACCCCGCCCTTCGCTGTACCATCCAGCTTGGTCAGAGTGATCCCCGTCAGGCCTACCGCCTCGTTAAACAGGCGGGTCTGGCTTACTGCATTCTGCCCGGTGCTGGCATCAATGGTCAGCATCACTTCGTGCGGCGCATCAACATCCAGCTTTTTCATGACGCGGACAATCTTTTTCAGCTCTTCCATCAGGTGCGCTTTATTCTGCAAGCGACCGGCGGTATCGGCGATCAGCACGTCAACGCCGCGTGATTTCGCTGCCTGAATCGCATCGAAGATGACCGAAGCGGAGTCCGCACCGGTGTGCTGGGCAATCACCGGAATATTGTTGCGCTGGCCCCACACCTGGAGCTGCTCAACCGCTGCCGCGCGGAAAGTATCCCCTGCAGCCAGCATCACCGATTTACCCTGCTGTTCAAACTGGCGGGCCAGCTTACCGATGGTCGTGGTTTTCCCGACGCCGTTGACGCCCACCATCAGAATAACAAATGGCGTTTTGCCTTCAATATTAAGCGGCGCATCAACTTTTGCGAGAATATCGCCCATCTCCGCCTTCAGCAGGCCGTAGAGCGCCTCGGCATCCTGCAGCTGTTTGCGGCTGGCGCTCTCGGTCAGCGTGGCGATAATTTTACGCGTCGTCTCAACGCCAACGTCCGCCACCAGCAGCTGCTCTTCCAGCTCCTCGAACAGATCATCATCGATTTTTTTGCCGCGGAAAAGAGTGATAAATCCGGAACCGAGATTCTCTTTCGTTTTCAGCAGGCTGCGTTTCAGACGGGCAAAGAACCCCTCTTTGGTGGGCTTCTCCTGCTCCAGAGGTGCGACCTCAACGGGCTCCTCCTCCAGAACGATCTCCTCCTCGGCAGGCGCAGAGAGCGCAGCGGCTTCCAGCTCCTCGTCGGTGAGTTCACGCTGATCGTCTTCGGTTAACCACTCTTCCGCTTCCGGCTCAATAGGGGCAACCTCTTCCGCCTGCGGCAGCGCTTCCTCGGCAAGGTACACCGGCGGCTGAGCGTGCAGAGGCGCTTCCTGCGGCGCGGCTGGCTCTTCTATAGCCGCTTCCGGCGCCGTTTCTGCAACCTCTTCCCGGGCAACCACCTGCTCTGTCACTTCGACGACGTCGGCGGCAAAGGCTTCCGATTCGGCTTCGCTATGCGGGGCAGGCTCCGCTTTTGCTTCGGCCTCTACTTCTTTTTCAGTTTCTGTTACAACAACCGCCTGCTGCTGGATCGGCTCTTCCGGCTGCGGTTCAATGTGCTGCTCAGGCTCTGCCTGCTGCGGCTCCTCTTTTGGGCCTAAGCCCAGCCAGGAGAGGAAACCCCGTTTTTTCTCTTTTGCCATTTGCGACTACACTCCTCGCGGTTAATTCATGGCACAGCCCTATTGTCCTAAAGATAGTCGCAAACAGAGGCTGAAAATTGTGTAAGTAATTCGTTAGTCTAACACTTTCCTGATTCCACAGCACCGCCTGCGGATTAAGGTTTCGTCCAACGTCGCCCGCCGCTAAAATAGCGGCCTAAAAATTGTGACCAGAGCCAGCATTATGAAAAAACCCAACCGAGCCGCCAGCGGCCAGATACGCATCATTGGTGGTCAGTGGCGCGGCCGCAAACTACCGGTGCCGGACAGCCCCGGCCTGCGTCCAACGACGGATCGCGTCAGAGAGACCCTGTTTAACTGGCTGGCTCCCTCAATGGTAGACGCCCGCTGCCTCGACTGCTTCGCCGGCAGCGGTGCGCTGGGCCTGGAGGCGCTGTCGCGCTACGCGGCCTCTGCGACGCTAATAGAGATGGAGCGTGGCGTTGCCCGCCAGCTGCAACAGAACCTGGCGACGCTGAATGCCACCCAGGGCAAGGTTGTTAACGACAATACGCTTACGTTCCTGAATCAGAACGGAACCCCGCATGATATCGTCTTTGTCGATCCGCCTTTTCGTAAGGGCCTGCTCGATGAGACGCTGCGGTTGTTGGAAAATAACGGCTGGCTGGCGGATGACGCGCTAATCTATGTAGAGAGCGAAGTGGAAAACGGGCTGCCGCCTGTGCCGACACATTGGGATCTGCATCGTGAAAAGATAGCCGGACAGGTGGCCTACCGCCTATATCATCGACAAGTACCTTTATCATCGCTACGTACAGGGAGCGTAACATGCTGATTAATCTGGGCCGACTCATGATGCTGTGCGTCTGGGCATTTCTGATCCTTAACCTGGTTCACCCCTTCCCGCGTCCGCTGAATATCTTCGTTAACGTGGCGCTGGTTTTCACCGTCTTTATGCATGCCTTACAGATGGTGATGATGAAAACCGCCCTGCCAAAAGATGGCCCGCAGATGACCGCCGCCGAGCAGTGGCGCATCTTTCTGTTTGGCGTCTTTGAGCTGCTGGTGTGGCAGAAAAGGCTTAAGCAGAAGAAGTAATCGGACGGACCCGCGTTGTCATCTGTCCGCCACGACCACTACACTGAATAGCAAGGGTGTGGGCATAACGCCCATGAGACAGTAACGAATTCAAGGAATTAAGATGCTTTGGTCGTTTATCGCCGTATGTTTTTCCGCCTGGCTCTACGTGGACGCGTCCTATCGCGGGCCCGCCTGGCAACGCTGGGTCTTTAAACCCGTCACGCTGCTGCTGCTGCTATTGCTGGCCTGGCAGGCACCGATGTTTAACGCCGTCAGCTATCTGGTGCTGGCCGGTCTCTGTGCGACCCTGGTGGGCGATGCGCTAACCCTGCTGCCGCGCCAGCAGCTGCTCTACGCTATCGGAGCGTTCTTCCTCGCGCATCTGCTTTACACCATCTACTTCGCCAGCCAGATGACGCTCAGCTTCTTCTGGCCGCTGCCGTTGGCGTTGCTGGTGATTGGAGTGCTGCTGATCGCCACGATCTGGACGCGACTTGAGGAGCTACGCTGGCCTATCTGCACCTTTATCGCGATGACGCTGGTGATGGTCTGGCTGGCTGGCGAGCTGTGGTTCTTCCGTCCGACTAGCCCGGCGCTGTCGGCGTTTGTTGGTGCCGTCCTGCTGCTGTTGAGCAATATCGTCTGGCTGGGCAGCCACTACCGCCGCCGCTTCAAGGCAGACAGCGCCATTGTTAGCGCCTGCTATTTTGCCGGTCACTTCCTGATTGTTCGCTCCCTCTACATTTAACGCTTGACTCTGGAGTCGACTCCAGAGTGTATCCTCTGGTTAATGAGAAAATTATCATTGACCGGAGGACGTTATGTCTGTTCCTGAAAAGTCCAAAAAAGCGCCGCAGTTTACGGCGTTTAAGTCCGCCCCTGTGCCGGTTCAGGAGGATTGCTGCTGCGCAGGAACGTGCGAAACGCAGCGTACCGCCCCCCTGCCTGAGAGTAGCGATCGTTACAGCTGGTTGGTTAACGGCATGGACTGCGCCGCCTGCGCGCGCAAAGTGGAAAACGCGGTCAGGCAGGTTGCCGGCGTTGAACAGGTTCAGGTGCTATTCGCCACCGAGAAGCTGCTGGTTAACGCCTCGGGCAACGTTAGCGCTCAGGTAGAGGCCGCGGTCAGAAACGCCGGTTACTCTCTGCGCAGCGAATCAGCCCCGGCCGAGAAGAGGTCTTTCCTGCAGGAAAACCTGGCGCTTATCACGCTGATCGTCATGATGACGCTGAGCTGGGCGCTGGAGCAGGTCAACCACCCGCTCGGTAATCTGGCCTTTATCGCCACCACCCTTGTTGGCCTCTACCCTGTCGCCCGCCAGGCGCTGCGCCTGATGAGAAGCGGCAGCTGGTTTGCCATTGAGACGCTGATGAGCGTGGCGGCCATCGGGGCGCTGTTTATCGGCGCAACGGCAGAGGCGGCGATGGTGCTGCTGCTATTTTTAGTCGGTGAGCGTCTTGAGGGCTGGGCTGCCAGCCGGGCGCGGAAGGGCGTCAGCGCTCTGGTGGCGCTTAAGCCCGAGACCGCGACTTTAGTCGTTAACGGCGAACGTAAAACGGTGGCGATAGATTCGCTGCGGCCAGGCGATGTGATTGAGGTCGCCGCTGGCGGCCGCCTGCCTGCCGATGGGGCGCTGCTTAGCGCTGATGCCAGTTTTGATGAGAGCGCCTTGACTGGCGAGTCCATTCCTGTGGCGCGCGCCGCCGGGGAAAAGGTACCTGCCGGGGCCACCAGCGTGGATCGTCTGGTCCAGCTTAAGGTGTTATCAGAGCCGGGCGACAGCGCTATCGATCGCATCCTCAGGCTGATCGAGGAGGCCGAGGAGCGTCGCGCCCCTGTTGAGCGCTTTATCGATCGCTTCAGCCGCATCTATACCCCTATTGTTATGCTCATCGCCCTGATGGTTGCGGTTGTGCCTCCACTGCTCTTCAGCGCCCCATGGGAAGGCTGGATCTACAAAGGGCTGACGCTGCTGCTCATCGGCTGTCCGTGTGCCCTGGTGATCTCCACGCCAGCGGCGATCACCTCCGGGCTGGCGGCTGCGGCACGCCGGGGCGCGCTGATTAAGGGCGGCGCAGCGCTGGAGCAGCTCGGGCGCGTGCGGCATATCGCCTTCGATAAAACCGGCACCCTGACGCTGGGTAAACCGCAGGTCACGGGAGTGTATCCTCATCATATCAGCGAGGAGACGCTGCTTACCCTGGCCGCTGCGGTTGAACAGGGTTCGACCCACCCGCTGGCACAGGCAATAGTGCGTGAAGCCGAGGCTCGCGGGCTGGCGATCCCACGCGCTACGGGGCAGCGCGCGCTGGTGGGATCGGGTATAGAGGCCGACGTCGAGGGCAAAAAAGTGCTGATCTGCACGGCGGGTAAGTTTGCGGCTGTCGAATTGAGCGAGCGCATTCACGCCCTGGAAGCAGCCGGGCAGACGGTAGTGATTGTTGCTGAAGAGGGCGAGCTAAAAGGCATGCTGGCGCTGCGGGACACCCTGCGTGACGATGCCAGGCAAGCGGTTGCTGACCTACATCGGCTGGGCGTGCAGGGGACGATCCTGACGGGCGATAACCCACTTGCGGCGGCGGCGGTTGCTGGCGAGCTGGGGCTTGAGTTCAAAGCCGGGCTGCTGCCGGGAGATAAAGTCGCGGCGGTCACCGCGCTAAACGATCGTGCGCCGCTGGCGATGGTTGGAGACGGCATTAACGACGCCCCGGCAATGAAGGCGGCCACTATCGGTATCGCGATGGGCAGCGGCACCGACGTGGCGCTGGAGACCGCCGACGCCGCGTTGACCCACAGCAGGCTGACAGGCCTGGCAGAGATGATTACCCTGGCCCGGGCAACGCACGCCAACATTCGGCAGAACATTGCCATTGCGCTGGGGTTGAAGGGCATATTTTTAGTGACTACGCTGCTGGGGATCACCGGACTCTGGCTGGCGGTGCTCGCCGACACTGGCGCAACGGTGTTGGTGACGGCAAACGCGTTACGTTTGTTACGCGGGCGGTGAAACGCCCGGCGGCGCTATGCTCGCCGGGCCTACAGCATACAAACTCTATTAACTATTACTGCATCCCCAGGATCCCGGGTAACCACAGCGAAATCGCCGGGATATAGGTTACCATTGCCAGCACCACCAGCAGCATTGCGTAGAAGGGCATCATTGCCTTTACTACCGTTTCGATCTTCTGCTTGCTCACGGCGCTGGCAACAAACAGCACCGAGCCGACCGGCGGTGTGATCAGCCCGATCCCGAGATTAACCATCATGATCATGCCGAAGTGCACCGGATCGATCCCCAAAGAGTTGGTCACCGGCAGCAGCACCGGGGTCAGGATCAGGATCAGCGGGGCCATATCCATCAACGTGCCCACCAGCAGCAGCATGATATTGAGATACATCAGAATGACGTACTTGTTATCCGACAGCGAGGTGAAGAACTCGGTGATGCGCATCGGCAGCTGCATGTAGGTCATGACCGCGCCGAACGCCGCTGCAAAACCAATCAGGATCATCACGATGGTGACGGTCTTTACCGTACGGCACATCAGCTTCGGCAGCTCGCTCCACTTGTAGTCGCGGTAGATAAACATGGTCACGAAGAAGGCCCACAGGCAGGCCACCGCCGCCGACTCGGTGGCAGTAAAGATCCCTGACAGAATGCCGCCGAGAATGATCACTACCGTCATCAGCCCCCACAGGGCATCGAACAGGATCTTCAGCGCCTGCTTAAACGGGATCCGCTCCCCTTTCGGGTAGCCGCGCTTATGGGCAAAGCCAAGGCAGAGGATCATCAGGCATAGCCCCAGCAGCAGCCCCGGCAGCACGCCAGCAATAAACAGGGTAGCGATAGAGACCGTGCCCCCCGCCGCCAGAGAGTAGATCACCGAGTTATGGCTGGGTGGAATGAGAATGGCCTGCACCGAGCCGCTGGCGGTCACCGCCGCCGCGTACTCACGTGGGTAGCCTTTCTTCTCCATCTCCGGGATCATCACGCTGCCGATAGAGGCCGTGTCGGCCACCGACGAGCCGGAAATCGCACCGAAAAAGGTCGAGGCGACGATATTTACCAGCGACAGGCCGCCGCGAATAAAGCCGACAAAGACGTAGGCAAAGTTAACCAGCCGCCGGGCAATGCCCCCTTCCGCCATGATCGCGCCCGCCAGGATAAAGAACGGGATCGCCAGCAGGGTAAACTTGTTCACCCCGCTGGTGATCTGGATCATCAGCGCCTCAAGAGGCAGATCGATCCACAGCGCGCCAGCGACCGCACTTAGCCCAACGGCGAACGCCACTGGCATCCCCAGCGCCAACAAGATGGCGAGGGTGAACAACAAAACAAACGCATCCATCTTTCACCCCTTAAGTGTGGTTACCGAGCAGCACGACCGGACGATTTTCCTGCGATCCAAACATCAGGCGCTCAAGCACAAACAGGATCAGGATCGCCGACCCCAGCGGCAGCGGCAAATAGCTCTCCCCGGAGGTCAGGATCGGGAACTCGGCGACGGGCTGCTCCCACAGCTCAACGCATAGCCAGTAGCTGTACCAGAAGATGATCAGGGAGATCCCTAGCATCAGCAGATCCACCACCCGAGCGCACAGGGCTTGCAGCGCTGCGGGCAGGCGGTCGGTAAGCATATTCACCGCAATGTGTGACCCGGCGCGATAGCTGACCGCCGCGCCGATAAAGGTAAAGGTCACCATGCAGATAATGGCGATCGGCTCCGGCCAGGACTCGCCGCGGTTAAGCACGTAGCGTGAGAAGATGCCAATGGGGATCACAATAGTCATCACCAGCAGCGACAGGCCCGCCACGGTCATGGCGAGCAGATACAGACGGTCCATCCACTTCGGGTAGAGTTCGGACATACGTCCTCCACAAAACGGGTCTGATTTACTTAACGTCGGCGATGGCTTTCATCAGATCCTGATGCTTATCGCCATACTGGGCGCGCACCGGCTCTGTCGCTTTGATAAAGACCGATTTGTCGATGTCGTGGAACTGGACGCCGCCCGCCTTCATCTTGTCGAGCGCCTGCTGGTTATAGGCATTCCACAGCTTGCGCTGTTCAAACTGCGCTTCGCGGGCCAGGGTGAGGATTTTTTTCTGATCGTCAGCGCTGAGCTTGTCCCACTTCACTTTGGAGTAGAGCAGCATCTCTGGGGTAATGAAGTGGCCGCTAAGGGTGTAGTTTTTCGCCACCGGCATATAGTTGTGAGCCACGAAGGTCGGCGGGTTGTTCTCTGCTCCGTCAATCACACCGGTTTGCATGCCGCTGTAGACCTCACTCACGCCCATCGCCACCGAGTTAGCTCCCATATCTTTCAGCGTGGCCAGTGCCACCGGGCTACCCTGTACGCGGATCTTTTTGCCCTTCAGGTCTTCCGGTTTGACGATCGGATCCTTGGTGATCAGGTTGCGGGTGCCGGAGTCCATCCAGCCGAGAAATACCAGCCGGGATTTCGGGTTGGTGGTGAGCTTCTCGCCGATCTGCTTGCCGATATCACCGTCGATAATTTTGTGCATGTGGTCTTCATCGCGGAAGACGTAGGGCAGCGTAAAGACTTCGATGTCCGGCAGGATCGCCGCCACCGGTGCCATGGAGACGCGGATGATGTCGATAGCGCCCATCTGCGCCTGCTCGATCATCTGCTTTTCATCCCCAAGCACGCCGCCAGGGAAGACTTTAATCTCCAGCTTACCGTCGGTTTGCTGTTTCAATTTTTCACCCATCTGCTCTACGGCCACCACGTTGGGATAACCCTGCGGATGAACATCGGCAGCTTTGATGGTTTGAGCAGCAACAGAGGAGGCAAAAGCAGTCAGGCACAGAGCGGCTAACAACGGCTTCAAGGTCGTTTTCATTGAGTCAACTCCAGGGTAGTGAGGTAAGCGGCAAACAGCGTTTTATTTTTACGCTTAAAAACTACACTACGCCCGGAGAAGCAGAGGTGAAGCGGTTCACAAAAGTAATAAGATTGTGAAACGATGGTTCAATTATGTGACAACGGTAGTCCAAATGATGTTAATAAACGGTGCTACTGCCCTTTACGTAGCAGATAACGGTACGGCAGCGCCTCTACCTGCTGGGCGACCAGCTCGTGCTCCATAAAGCGGCAAAATCCGGGAATATCGCGCGTGGTAGCGGGATCGTCGGCGATAATCAATAAGGTTTCCCCGGCCTGCATGGTGCGTACAGTTTTACGTACCATCATCACGGGTTCCGGGCAGCGCAGCCCCTGAGCGTCAAGGGTATGGTCTGGCGTAGTAAAGAGATCGGTCATTTTTAGCTCATTCCGTCAAAAACCGCTGTAGTTTACGCCGCGATCGTTGCAATGCAAACCATGTTAACGATTGCGTGCATTTTAACCATTGCAAAGTGGTGCTAAAGCAGTATGATGCGGCGGTTCAAATTGGGTTCCCTCACCCCAACTCATAAAAAGGTCACAATATGACGCAGTTCTCGCAATCTCAGCGCATGAAGGCGCTGTTCTGGCTATCGCTTTTTCATCTGCTGGTGATCACCTCCAGCAACTACCTGGTACAGCTGCCGATCTCGGTGTTTGGTTTCCATACCACCTGGGGCGCGTTTAGCTTTCCCTTTATCTTCCTCGCCACCGACCTGACCGTGCGTATTTTTGGCGCACCGCTCGCCCGGCGGATCATCTTTGCCGTCATGATCCCGGCACTGATTATCTCCTACATCGTCTCGTCGCTGTTTTATATGGGCAGCTGGCAGGGCTTTGGCGCACTGACACACTTTAACCTGTTTGTCGCCCGCATCGCCGCCGCCAGCTTTATGGCGTACACCCTGGGGCAGATCCTCGACGTGCGCGTCTTTAACCGCCTGCGTCAGAATCGCCGCTGGTGGCTGGCTCCGACCGCCTCCACCGTGTTCGGTAACGCCAGCGATACCGTTGCCTTCTTCTTTATCGCCTTCTGGCGTAGTCCGGACGCGTTTATGGCCCAGCACTGGACCGAAATCGCGCTGGTGGACTACAGCTTTAAGGTGCTTATCAGCATTCTGTTCTTCCTGCCGATGTATGGTGTATTGCTGAATATGTGCCTGAAAAAGCTGGCGGATAAATCTGAAATTTCTGCGTTGCAGACCAGTTAAAGGTACGCCTTCTAACTTGTGATAAGATGGGCCTATGAGCCGTTTTGGCCGTTTATCGAAAGGAAGAAGTCAATGCGCAATCTGGTTAAGTACGTCGGGATTGGCCTGCTGGTGTTAGGGCTGGCGGCCTGTGATAACAACGATGCGAAAACGCCTGCACAGGGTGCCGCGTCGGAGAGCAACGCGACCGGTCAGCCGGTGAGCCTGCTGGATGGCAAGGTGACCTTCTCCCTGCCTGCCGACATGAGCGATCAGAGCGGCAAGCTGGGTACCCAGGCGAATAATATGCACGTCTACTCCGACGCCACCGGCCAGAAAGCGGTGATTGTGATCGTTGGCGATACCACCAATGAAGAGCTGCCGGTGCTGACGAAACGTCTGGAAGAGCAGCAGCGCAGCCGCGATCCGCAGCTGCAGGTGGTGACCAATAAATCCATCGAGGTGAAAGGTCATACGCTGCAGCAGTTGGACAGCATCATCTCCGCAAAAGGCCAGACCGCCTGGTCCTCCGTGGTGCTGGGTAAGGTTGATGGCAAGCTGCTGACCATCCAGGTCACGCTGCCAGCAGAAAACCAGCAGCAGGCGCAGAGCGCAGCAGAGAATATTATCAACACCATCGTGATTAACTAATTGTATATAACGCCCGGCGGCGCGCTGCTTGCCGGGCCTACGATTCTGAAACGGTCTCCAACGGAGGCCGTTTTTTTAACTGCCACGCCAGCAGCAACGCCACTGCTACCAGCCCTGCCGCCGCAATATAGATTGACGAGATACCGGTCCACGCCATCAGCAGCCCGGCCGCCGGCCCGGTGATGCCCAGGGCCAGGTCCATAAACACCGTATAGGTCGCCAGCGCCGCGCCCTGATTCTGCTGCGGCACCGCTTTAACCGCCACGACGCCCAGCGCCGGGAAGACCAGCGAGAACCCCGCCCCCGCCAGCAGCACGCCGACTTTCGCCATCCAGGGCGCAGAGGCAAGGCCGGTGAGCATTAATCCCAGCGTCTCAACCGCAAAGCAGATCAGCGCCACGTTGAGGCCACCTAACCGGCTGATGCTATTGGGGAAAAAGAGGCGCGCGCCGATAAATGCACAGCTAAAGAGCGTCAGAGCAAAGGCCGTACCGTCCCAGCCTTTCGCATCATAGAAAAGGGTAATAAAGGTAGCGATGACGCCAAATCCGGCAGAGCCCAGCGCCAGTGCCATGCCGTAGAGCCAGATCCGCCCCAGTACGTCGCGAAACGGCAGCGGCTTGCCTTTCCTCACCTTTACCGCCGGACGAGTCAGGGCAAAGAGGAACGCCACCAGCGCCACGGCCATGATGGTGAGGGACAGTCCGGTCAGGCCAACGTAGTGAAAGCAGAGCACACCCAGCGGTGCGCCGAGCGCCATCGCACCATAGGAGGCGATACCGTTCCAGGAGATGACCTTGCCGATGTGCAGCGACCCCACCGTTCCTACGCCCCAGAGCGTCGAGCCGGTACCGGCAAAGCTCTGACCTACGCCGAGGATCACCCTGCCGACGCAGAGCAGTGTCAGGCTGACGATGGGCCAGCCGCTGCCTATACTCGCCAGCAGGTAGCCGACGCCGCTCAGAAAGCAGCCGCACAGGCCAAAGAGCACGATCTTTTTTGGCCCCAGACTATCGGCATAGCGCCCGGCGTGCGGGCGGCTCAGGAGCGTGGCGAAATATTGCAGGCTGATCACCAGCCCCGCCCAGAAGGCGCTAAACCCCATAACGTCGTGAACATAGCCCGGCAGTACGGCCAGCGGCAGACCAATAATGAAGTAACTTGCGAAGTTAAATATAACGACGGAGATAATGCGCAGGTTAAGGCGCACTCCGCTTAGCGCCGGGTCGGCGACGGGTTCAGGCATCAAGCTCACCAGTTTTACAGCGGTTCTTTACAGGAGTGTTTCACTATTACCACGGCGAGGCGTGAAAATCAGCCTTCACAATAAGATTATCCGTCTTAAGCGAAGCCCCAACAAGGCACTACACTTAACGTGCACAGCGATAAAAGGAATTCAACATGCTCAACATATTGCCTGAAAAATCTGGTGATAAAGCAGGACTGCACATTCTTGTCAAACTGGCCGCGCTGGTGATTATCCTTGCGGGTATCCATGCGGCGGCCGATATTATCGTCCAGCTTTTGCTGGCGCTCTTCTTTGCTATCGTCCTTAATCCTCTGGTCACCTGGTTTTTACGTCGTGGAATTAAACGCCCCCTCGCAATAACTATCGTGGTGGTGGTGATGCTGGTGGTGCTTACCGCCCTGTTTGGCGTGCTCGCTGCCTCGACAACCGACTTTATTAACCTGCTACCGAAATATAACCGGGAGTTAACGCGCAAAATTGTCGCCCTACAGCAGGCGCTGCCTTTTTTGAATCTGCACATCTCGCCGGAGCGTATGCTGCAGCGCATGGACTCCGATAAGATGATGACCTTCGCCACCACGCTGATGGCGCAACTCTCCAACGCCATGGCCAGCGTCGTTCTGCTGGTAATGACGGTGGTGTTCATGCTGTTTGAAGTTCGTCACGTGCCCTACAAGCTGCGCTTCGCGCTGAATAATCCGCAGATCCACATCGCGGGCCTGCACCGGGCGTTGAAAGGCGTTTCGCACTATCTGGCGCTCAAGACGCTCATTAGCCTGTGGACCGGGGTGATTATCTGGCTGGGGCTGATGCTGCTGGATGTCCAGTTTGCCCTGATGTGGGGCGTGTTGGCATTCCTGCTGAACTACGTGCCCAATATCGGCTCCGTGCTATCGGCCATTCCGCCGATGATCCAGGCGCTGCTGTTCAACGGCTACTATGAATTTTTCATGGTCGGCGCGCTCTTCCTGGTGGTGCATATGCTGTTGGGCAACATTCTTGAACCGCGCATGATGGGTCATCGGCTGGGGATGTCTACGCTGGTGGTGTTCCTCTCGCTGCTGGTGTGGGGATGGCTGCTGGGACCGGTGGGCATGCTTCTCTCGGTGCCGCTCACCAGCGTGTGTAAAATTTGGATGGAGACCACCAAAGGGGGCAGTAAGCTGGCCATCCTGCTGGGTCCAGGACGGCCAAAAAGCCGACTGCCGGGCTAGGGCATTCTCACCAGCGGTTGCCCGTACCCGGTGAGCCTACTTCAGGTTTTCCGGGAAGTTCTCTGGCAGCTCGCTGGCTGCACAGTCGATGACGCTGTCGTTATTTGCCCCGCAGTCGCGCACAAAGGTGATGGTCGCGAACTCATCGATCACCTCCGTTGGGTAAGCAGGCCCCGCCTCGCGATATGACTCCATAAGCGGAATATGATCGTTCTGGAAACAGACGGTTTTTTCCGGATTGTTTATGACCCAGCGCGGGAAAAAGATCGTCCCGTGGAACAGCCGGTCACCGAGGTTAACAATCAAGCTAACGTCGGTACCGGTCGGCTCGGTCCAGGAAATTTTGTAGGTGCTCTCACCTACCCGCACGATCCAGGCATGCTGATCTTTCACCCAGCGATTGCCAACAATCCCGCTATGAATACGGTAGTCCAGCGTCGACTCGTTTTTCACATAAATCTCGTAATTCCAGCCGTTGTCGTAGGTGTAAACCAGGTGTTTACCGACAAATCCACTCAGATCGTGTTTATCAAAGCTGTTCATTTTTTACCTCCTTCATGTGATAGAGATAGCGTACCGCTGCAAATTATGGATTAATAACGCTGATTTTGGATGAAATTAATTAACTTTTTAGATAATTTATGCACAAGACAACCCTTGAGCAGTGGTCACTGCTGGAAAAAGTGATTGAGCTGGGCAGCTTTGCCAAAGCCGCCGAAGAGACGCACCGCAGCCAGTCGTCAGTGAGCTACAACCTGGCGCTGTTGCAAGAGCGTTTGGGCATCGCGCTGCTCGTGCCGGAAGGCCGACGCGCTGTGTTAACGCCTGCCGGGGAGCTGCTGTTAACCCAGGTTAAGCCCTTGCTGAAGGCCTTTGCCTATGTCGAAACGCGTGCGTCAACCTTGCGTAACGGTATGCGCACTCGCCTTGATTTGGTGGTCGACAGCATCTTTCCCCGCAGCCATCTGTTTGCCATCTTGCGTCAGTTTCAGCAGCGCTATCCCCAGACGCAGGTGCATCTCACCGAAGCCCAGGAAAACGTTGCCCTACCCGCGCACAGTGAAGCCGACGTGATGATCCTGCCGCGCCGTCAGGATATGACCGGACGCGGGGAGTGGCTGATGAACGTGGATTTCATCGCCGTGGCCCACCGCGACCATCCGCTCTTTGCATTGAGTACGTTAGATGACGAAACGCTCTCTGCCTGGCCGCTGATCCGCATCGCCGGAAGTGACAGTGCTCAGCAGTCCACCAGCGAAGCCTGGACCTTCTCAACCATCGATGCCGCGATTGACGCAGTAATGTATCAGGTGGGGTATGGCTGGCTACCGGAAGAGCGGATCCGCGAGCAGCTGGAGGCGGGCGTCTTAAAAACGCTGCCCCTCGGCCATGGCGTGCGCCGCGCTACGCCCCTGCACCTGATTGTAAAGAAAGACTTAATGCCCCTCGATGAGCAGGTTGAGACGCTACTGAAACTCCTGACGTCTGCTAAGTAGCGTCTATGCTTAACGTTCAATAACGACATCTACGGGAGCAAACGATGAAGATTGATTTAACAGGCAAAGTTGCGCTGGTGACGGCGTCTACCGCCGGGATTGGATTTGCGATTGCGCGCGGGCTGGCGGAGAGCGGTGCGGAAGTGATCCTCAACGGTCGCAGCCAGGAGAGCGTTAACCAGGGCATTCAGCAGCTGCAGCAGGCGGTGCCGGGTGTAGAGGTGCGGGCCACTATCGCCGATCTCAGCACGCCTGAAGGCGTTGAATCAGTACTGAAAACCGCCGCGTCCGTGGATATCCTGGTTAACAATGCCGGCATCTACGGCCCGTCCGATTTCAGCGCCACCGACGACGCCACCTGGGATACGTACTGGCAAACCAACGTGATGTCCGGCGTTCGCCTGGCGCGCGCCCTGCTGCCGGGGATGGTGAAGAAGGGCTGGGGCCGGGTGGTCTTTATCTCTTCTGAATCGGCGCTGAACATTCCGGCGGATATGATCCACTACGGCGTCACCAAAACGGCGCAGCTCTCCCTGGCGCGCGGGCTGGCAAAATACGTGGCGGGCAGCGGCGTGACGGTCAACAGCGTGCTGCCGGGCCCAACGCTTTCCGACGGCTTTGCCGCCATGATGCAGAGCGAAATAGACAAAACCGGCAAATCGCTGGAGACGGTCGCCACCGAGTTTGTGAAAGCCAACCGTCCTACCTCGGTGATCCAGCGTGCCGCCACGGTGGATGAAGTTGCCAATATGGTGGTTTACGTCTGCTCAACCCAGGCCTCGGCGACCTCCGGCGCGGCGCTGCGCGTCGACGGTGGCGTGGTAGACGATATTGTATAACCCAGCGTGGAGACCCGTTATGCCTAAGAAAATCTCACGTTGTGTGCTGGCCGCCCTGCTCTTCAGCGGGACAGCTGCAGCGGCAGAATACGGTGAACACCTGGAGGGTTTTAGCTACCCCTGGGAACTCAAAAAGTTTGATTTTCAGTCGCAGAAGCAGCCGCTCAGCATGGGCTACATGGATCTTCAGGCGGATAAGCCCAACGGTCACACGGTCGTGCTCCTGCACGGCAAAAACTTCTGCGCCGCCACCTGGGAGGAGACAATCCGCGTCCTGCACGATGCCGGGTATCGGGTCGTCGCCCCGGATCAGATTGGCTTCTGCACCTCTACCAAGCCCGCCAGCTATCAGTACAGCTTCCAGCAGTTGGCGCGCAATACCCATCAGCTGCTCGACTCGCTGGGGATCAAGAAAGCTACGGTGATAGGCCACTCTACCGGCGGGATGCTGGCCACCCGCTACGCCCTGATGTACCCGCAGCAGACCGAGAAGCTGGTGATGGTCAACCCCATCGGCCTTGAGGACTGGAAAGCCAAAGGCGTGCCCTACCGCAGCGTTGACGAGTGGTATCAGCGGGAGCTAAAAACCAGCGCCCAGAGCATCAAAGCCTATGAGCAGAAGACCTACTACATGGGCAACTGGAAGCCGGAGTATGACAGGTGGGTCGATATGCTGGCCGGGCTAAGCAACGGGCCGGGTAAGGAGCGCGTAGCGTGGAATTCCGCCCTGCTCTACGACATGATCGCTACCCAGCCGGTGGTCTATGAGTTTAAGGATCTGCGGGTACCGACGACGCTGTTTATCGGCACCGGGGATACTACTGCCCCAGGCAGCGATACCGCGCCGCCGGAGGTGAAAAAAGCCGTGGGTAACTATAGCGTGCTGGGCAAAGAGGCCGCGAAGCAGATCCCTGGCGCGACGCTGATAGAGTTTGACGGCATGGGCCACGCCCCGCAGATGGAAGATCCGGCGCGCTTCCACGCGGCATTGCTTAAAGATTTACGATCGTAATCTGGAGCGGGTGAGTTAAGGGAGTAAAATATGTTTTTTATCTGGACGCTGATACCCGCTCTGTACGTGATAGCGCGGTTTATTCTGCCGCTGTCGCTGCCGATGTGGGTACGCGCAGGATTGGCGCTGGTGCTGCTGGTGGCGGGCGAATTTCACCTGCTGGGCAAGCTATTCTTCGGCAGTATGTTCTCCCCTGAATGGCCTGAGCCGGTGATGATCGCCCAGGGCTGGCTGTTTGGTTCTATTGTGATGTTTGCCGGGCTGCTGCTGGTGCGCGACGTCGTCGGCCTGCTACTGAAGTGGCTGCTGCGTAAGCGTCTGCCGCAAACCTCATCCGGCGTAGCGCTGATGGTGGTTGCGCTGGTGTTGTCGGGCATCGGCGTGAAACAGGCGATTGAGATCCCGGCGGTACGCACCGTCGAGGTAAATTTTCCCGATCTGCCCCCCGCCTTTGAAGGTTTTAAAATTGTCCAGCTGACGGATATCCACGCCAGCCGCCTGCTGCCGAGGGCATGGGTAGAGCAGGTAGTGGCGAAAGCTAACCGGCTCAATCCTGACCTGGTGGTGCTGACCGGGGATATGTCCGACGGCACGGTGGAGCGCCGCTTTAAGGATGTCGAGCCGCTCGCCCGGCTACAGGCCAAAAGCGGTCTCTATGCCATTACCGGCAACCATGAGTACTACTTTGACTATGTCGGGTGGATGAAGATTTACCGGCAGCTGAAGATCCCTTTTCTGCAAAACAGCCACGTGCGCATTACGCGCGGCGATGAATCTATCGTGCTAGCGGGCGTCAACGACGAAGCAGCCCAGCGCGTTGAGGAGACTGGCCCAGACCTTGAGCAGGCACTAAAGGGCGTTCGTCCCGATGACAGCATTATCCTGCTCGATCATCGTCCGGGTTCGGCCCACGACAACGCCAGGCACAACGTGAAGCTACAGCTCTCCGGCCACACACACGGCGGGATGATCCGCGGGCTGGATCTGCTTGTCAGTCCGGCAAACAACGGCTTTGTCTCCGGGCGCTATCAGGTAGGGAATATGACGCTCTATGTCAGCAACGGCACAGGCCTGTGGAACGGCTTCCCGCTGCGGCTGGGTCACCCGTCGGAGATCACCGAGCTGATCCTGCATCGCAGCGCGGCTCGATGACTGTTATAAAATTGTAACAATAATTACTTAGTCTGACGGCGTCACTTTACTCTCTGGTTAACCAAAGGACGCCGTCGTGAGCAGACCGTTAAAATCCCTATTCAAAAAAGAACATAGCGAAGAGATCAGTAACCGGAGCGCCAACCCGGTATTTTCAGACGTTGCAAACGTCTTTCTCTCCCGCCGCCGCCTGTTGCAGATGGGCGTGGTCGCGGGCGCGGCGGTCTCCTTCCCGCTGCTGGTCAAACCCGAGTCGGCCTTTGCCGCCGTTGGCCGCCCTTCCGCACTGGCTAAGGCGGTCTCGCTGGGGTTCACCAGCATCCCCGTCTCTTCTGAAGATACGGTGATTGTGCCAGAAGGTTATATCGCACGGCCGTTCTATCGCTGGGGTGAACCGGTGGGTCTGAAGGATGCGATGCCCGCGTTCAAGACCGACGGCAGCAACACCACCGACGAGCAGGCGGCCCAGGCGGGCATGCACCATGACGGCATGGCGTGGTTTAGCCTGCCGCAGGGCGGAGACAGTTCCGATCATGGCCTGCTGGCGATGAACCATGAGTACATTGATAACGGGATGCTGTTCAAGGATGGCGACGCTAACTGGGATCTCAACAAAGCCCGTAAGGGGCAGAACGCGATGGGCATCTCGGTTATCGAAGTGCAGAAGCGCGGCGAAGGCTGGCAGGTGGTGCGCCCCTCCTCATTCGCCCGCCGCATCACCGTTAACACTCCAATGCAGCTCACCGGTCCGGCGCGCCATCAACCGCTGATGAAAACCGCCGCCGATCCGCAGGGGGAGCAGGTGCTGGGCACCATGCAGAACTGCGCCAACGGCCACACGCCTTGGGGAACCTACCTCACCTGCGAAGAGAACTGGTCCGATATTTTTGTGAAGAAGGCGGATCGCAACGCGCTGGAGAAGCGCTACGGCATCGGCGACAAAGATGACTCTTACCGCTGGAACGAGGTGGACGAGCGCTTCAGCGTGGATAAAACCCCGAACGAGCCGAACCGCTTTGGCTGGGTAGTGGAGATCGACCCTTACGATCCGTCCTCCACACCGCGCAAGCATACGGCGCTGGGCCGCTTCAAGCACGAAGGGGCAATGGTCACCCTCGCCGCAGACAACCGCGTGGTGGTCTACATGGGCGATGACCAGAAGTTTGAGTACATCTACAAGTTTGTCTCGGACAAAAAGTACGATCCGGCTAACCGCCAATCCAGCATGGATCTGCTCACCTCCGGCACGCTCTATGTGGCGAAATTTAACGAGGACGGTAGCGGCAGCTGGCTCCCACTGGTCTTTGGCGAGAACGGTCTCGATCAGAGCCACGGCTTCGAAAGCCAGGGCGATATGTTGATCAAAACCCGTCTTGCAGCGGACGTTGTGGGCGCGACCAAAATGGACCGCCCCGAGTGGATCACCGTCGATCCGAACACCCCCGGCAGCGTCTACTGCACCCTGACCAACAACAGCGATCGCGGTAAAGAGGGCAAGGCCCCGGTCGATGCAGCCAACCCGCGCGCTAATAACCAATTTGGTCACATCATGCACTGGCTGGAAGAGAACAACGATCCGGCGTCAGGGCGTTTTAAGTGGGATATTCTGGTGATGGCAGGCCGCACCGACGGCAACGATGCGCAGGCCAAAGGCTCCATGCAGGGAGCCGCGTTTGGCAGCCCAGATGGTCTCTCTTTCGACCATCGTGGCGTGCTGTGGATCCAGACCGACGTCTCCTCCAGCACCATCAACCAGAAAGCCTACGCTGATATGGGTAACAATCAGATGGTGGCTACCATTCCGGGCACCAACGAGTATCGTCGCTTCCTCACCGGGCCGCGCGGCTGCGAGATCACCGGCATCGCCTTTACGCCGGATAACCGGACGCTGTTTATTAACATTCAGCACCCTGGCGAAGTAGGCGACGGTATTACCGACCCGGCGAATCCGCGCGCAGTGTCAAACTGGCCGGATGCTGACCCCACCGGTCGCCCGCGCTCATCAACGGTGGTCATTGTGAAGGCCGACGGCGGGCTGATAGGAAGCTAATACCGTCCCTGAGCTTGCTTTAACTGCTGTACCTGAACGCATTTAATTCCAGATGTGGCAACATGTCTGGAATTTTTACTCTTTGGGTAGAGAGGCATTTTTAGTGCCGCATCAATAAATGCCCTTTCTTCTTTATAAATTTATATGCTTTATAAGCGGGCCTAAGAGGCATAAATATATATAATATGATAACCCCAAAAAATAGAGTAATTGAATAAGATACAAGATTTTGTTGAGTGCCGTTGCATGCCGTATAGATCCACCCCAACACGAGTATCATTATGATTACTAAGGAAACGATAAATCGCTTCCTTAGCTGAGAAAGCAGCCAATAGTACGGATAGCCTTCCTTTTCAGCATGTTGCCGAAGAGCTAAAACTTCTTTTCCTGTGAAGCCTTCTTTTAATAAAAGCCTTTCGACTTCAGCGCTATCCATGATCGCTTCCACTTATCGGTTAATTGCTTTTTATACTATAACTACAGGTTTGATCTAATACCAGCCCGGATGAATACAGAATCTAAGTTATAATAACCGCCTGTTTGATGCCGTAAAGGAGACCCGCGAAATGGACATATCGATAAAAGAGAGCATTATCCCGATTATTTCCGCAACGGTGGCGATAATCTCAATGCTCATAGCCAGACGATCGCTGGCGCAGAGTAAGGTTAGCGCCCGTCTGGCCAGCTATAACGCGCGCGGCAGCTACGATGTTTTCCTGACAAAAGACAGCCGATTTAAACGCTCTTTTGGCGATGCGAATCACCAGGTCAAAATCTATAGTTCAGTGATGTCTGGCACTATCGATTTTGATTATGAAATCAATATCGTGGCAATAAACGGCGGTATTTACCGGGCGCAGCTGTTTGAAAATATAGAAAAGCGGGAATACATCGGGATCAGCACCACTGGCCCTGAGTTAAGAACCTCCATCCCTAAACACAGCCCGCCCAAAGAGTATGCTAATCAAGGCCGGGTCTCTTTTTATGGCACACCGCTCTTTCCCTACTTTTCCGCGGCAGGTCGCGAGGGTGATGCCGATGAGCAGGATGCCATCCAGCTTAACCGTTATCATCAGTATATTGAGATCAGTGATTTTTGCGGCAACACAGAAATTTGGTACCTGGCGTTTTCACTGCACCTCTCCAGGCAGGAAGGTGACTTTAATAAGGCGGAGGGGTGGCGAGTGCTCGCTAAAGACAATACACCCTATAAATACTACCGGTTTGCCGCTGTCACCATCGTCTCTCCTAAAGACCTGCCGAAAAACCTTGATGCCGCACTGACCCCGCAGCAAACGCTGGAAGAGATTAGAGGCAGTGAAGAGTCATGGCAGCCCTCAGCGCAGCTAAGCGAGGGTGGCTGGGAGGCAATGAATAATAAACTCAAGCTCTATGAGATGCGGGAGTACTACCGCTTCATTAAAAGGATTAAGGACAATTTATAATAAAGAAAAAGCCGACGACATCGCTGCCGTCGGCTTTTTTCACGTCTGATGCAATCAGGCGTTATGCAGCTGCTGCCCGCAGGCGATCACGCTTGCCAGCAGAACTTTTACGTCCTCCAGGCAAACGACAGGGTTGAGCAGGGTCAGCTTCAGGCAGGTGACACCGTCAGCTTCCGTTACGCCCACGTTCGCCGCCCCGGAGGCCAGCAACGCATCGCCGATGCGCTGGTTCAGCAATGCAACGCCTGCGGTGTCGCCGTTTTCCGGACGGAAACGGAACAGCACGCTAGCCAGCTGCGGGTGCATGACCAGCTCCAGCTGCGGCTGCTCGACCACAAACTGCGCAACCTGCTGCGCCAGGGTCACGCCGTTATCAATGATTTCGGCATACTGCTTTTTACCCAGTGCTTCCAGGCCCATCCACAGCTTCAAGGCATCGAAACGGCGGGTGGTTTGCAGAGACTTGGATACCAGGTTCGGCACGCCCTGCTCTTCGTCGAAGTCAGAGTTCAGGTACGCCGCCTGGTAACGCATCAGCTGATAGTGACGCGCATCTTTCAGCAGGAACGCGCCACAGCTGATGGTCTGGAAGAACTGTTTGTGGAAGTCGAGCGTGACGGAGTCCGCGAGTTCCAGGCCGTTCAGGAAGTGACGATACTTCTCAGACAGCAGCAGTGCGCCACCCCAGGCTGCATCCACGTGCACCCAGATCTGCTCTTCAGCCGCCAGCGCGGCGATGTCAGCCAACGGATCGATCGCGCCTGCATCGGTAGTGCCGGCGGTGGCAACAATGGCCATCACCTGCTCACCGTTGGCTTTCGCCTGGGCCAGCTTCTCTTTGAGATCGTTAAGATCCATACGCGAGAATTGATCGGTTTTCACCAGCGTCACAGACTGGTAGCCCAGCCCCATCAGCGCCATGTTCTTCTGCACAGAGAAGTGTGCGTTTTCGGAACATAACACTTTAATTTTACTGAGATTACCGGTCAGGCCGTGCTGCTGAACGGAGTGCCCCTGGCGAGCGAAAAAGGCATCGCGCGCCAGCATCAGGCCCATCAGGTTGCTCTGCGTACCGCCGCTGGTGAAGACCCCGGCGTCGCCCGCTGTGTAACCGACCTGCTCACGCAGCCACTCAATCAGCTTGATCTCAATGATGGTCGCCGACGGGCTCTGGTCCCAGGAGTCCATGCTCTGGTTGGTGGCGTTGATCAGCACTTCCGCCGCCTGGCTAATCACCAGGCTCGGACAGTGCAGATGCGCCACACACTGCGGATGGTGCACAGAGAGACTGTCTTTGAGGAAATACTCCACGGCGCGCTCAATGGCGGCCTGGTTACCCAGGCCCTGAGCAGTAAACTCTAAATTGATGCGCTCACGGAGTTCCGCAACAGTTTTGCCCTGGTACATCTCAGGCTGCTTGAGCCACTGCACCACCGCTTGCGTACTCTGTTCAATCGCTTCCTGATAGGCGGCGATACTCTGCACGGAACCAGAGAGAATCGGATTTAGATCAGACATGTGCTCATTTGCTCCGATTAAACAGGCTTCACGCCCGCGCTCAGCAGCGCGTTTTCAAATTTATCGAGGAAGATCCCCAGCTCTTCTTTGCTAATCAGCAGCGAAGGCAGCAGACGCAGTACGCAACCGCCACGGCCGCCGCGCTCAAGGATCAGGCCTGCTTCGAAACATTTTTTCTGCAGCAGCGCAGAGAGTTCGCCGTCCGCCGGGTAGCAGCCCATAGGGTCCTGCGCTTCCTGCGGTTTAACGATCTCAATACCGATCATCAGGCCCAGACCGCGTACGTGCCCGATAACCGGGAAGCGTTTCTGCATCTCAGCCAGCTGGCCCTTCAGCCATTCGCCCTGCTCAGCAACTTTATCGGCAATACGCTCTTCTTTCAGGATCTTAAGCGTGGTGAGGCCGGTGGCCATCGCCAGCTGGTTGCCACGGAACGTACCGGTATGGTGACCCGGGGCCCAGGCATCGAACTGCTTTTTAATGCCCAGCACGGCCAGCGGTAAACCGCCGCCTACCGCTTTGGACATCACGATAATGTCTGGCTCGATACCGGCGTGCTCGAAGGCGAAGAATTTGCCGGTACGGGCAAAGCCCGCCTGAACTTCGTCAAGGATCAGCAGAATGCCGTGTTCCTGCGTGACTTTACGGATGCGTTGCAGCCACTCGGCCGGAGCCGGGTTCACGCCGCCTTCACCCTGCACCGCTTCGAGGATCACAGCAGCAGGTTTGCGCACGCCGCTCTCAACGTCGTTGATCAGGTTTTCGAAGTAGTAGGTCAGCGCTTTCACGCCAGCGTCGCCGCCGATACCCAGCGGGCAGCGGTACTGGTGCGGGTAAGGCATAAACTGCACTTCCGGCATCATGCCGTTAACCGCTTCTTTCGGCGACAGGTTACCGGTTACGGAGAGCGCGCCATGCGTCATGCCGTGGTAGCCACCGGAGAAGCTGATCACGCCAGAACGGCCGGTCACTTTTTTCGCCAGCTTCAGTGCCGCTTCAACGGCATCCGCGCCGGAAGGGCCGGTGAACTGCAGGCAGTACTCTTTGCCCTGACCCGGCAGCAGCGAGAGCAGATAAGCAGAAAACTCATCTTTTAACGGCGTGGTCAGATCAAGCGTATGTAACGGTAAGCCACTGGTAAGGACACTTTGGATGCTTTGGATCACATCAGGGTGATTATGGCCCAGCGCCAGCGTTCCGGCGCCTGCAAGACAGTCAAGGTATTGTTTATTATCTGCATCGGTGATCCAGACGCCCTGCGCTTTGGTAATTGCTAATGGCAATTTACGCGGATAGCTTCTGACGTTGGATTCGAACTCAGCCTGTCTGGCGAGAAGGGTCTCATTGCTTTGCGGGAATGAATCAGCACTCAAAGAATCAATACGGACTTTATCCGTCATCATATCTCTCCTACAACCTGGAGTTGTTTCAACACCGGTTGAATAAGGGTTTAAGGGGGGTAAAAATCGCGGCTAATATATGTGTTTTCAGCAGCGGACTCAATCTTTTATTTTTCGTGGGCTTTTATGTAAATTTATATAAAAATCAATGACAAAAAATGTTTTCACACCGGTTTAACGTAAACGTTGAAGAAAATATCGATTCAGCGGGTTAAATCACTTACTATGCCCGCGTTTAAAATCCCAAACCTATAAGGAAGACTTTATTTAACTATTTCATGCGATCCCACCCCGGTAACCTGTGAGACGTAATAAGAGCAGGTTCCTGAGTTTTAAGTAGAAATGTTCGCGGGCGGACATTTCGTAAGGTGAAGACCTCTTCCCTTATGCCGAAATGAAAATTTTCATGCCATACCGATATGGCGCCCTGATATGAGATTGTTATGACTCACACTTATCCACACATCATCGTCGCTAAATTTGGCGGAACCAGCGTTGCTGACTTTGACGCGATGAGCCGCAGTGCCACCCTCGTTCTTGCTGATCAAAACGTTCGTCTGGTTGTATTGTCTGCGTCCGCAGGCGTGACCAACCTGTTAGTCGAACTCGCTTCCGGTCTGGAAAGCCCCGTTCGGCTGGACAAAATTGCGACCCTGCGCGCCCTGCAATACAACATTATTTCACGCCTGAAACAGCCAGACGCCATTGGTCAAGAGATTGACCGTTTGCTCGACAACATCAGCCGCCTGGCTGAAGACGCTGTCAATTCCCCTTCAGCCGCGCTGTGCGATGAGCTGGTCAGCCATGGAGAGATGATGTCCTCCCTGCTGTTTGTGGAAGTCTTGCGTGAACGTGAAGAAGTCGAGACGCAGTGGTTTGATGCGCGCAAAGTTATTCGCACCGATGATACGTTTGGCTGCGCAGTGCCGGCCATCGACGTCATTGCCGAGCAGGCGGAAAAACGCTTACGCCCGCGTATTGCTCAGGCGCTGATAGTGACCCAAGGCTTTATTGGCAGCGACGCGGCAGGGCATACCACCACCCTCGGTCGCGGCGGCAGTGACTACACCGCCTCCCTGCTGGCCGAAGCGCTCAATGCCTCACGTGTGGATATCTGGACCGATGTTGCCGGGATCTATACCACCGATCCCCGAATTGTGGCCCAGGCAAAACGTATTGATAACCTTTCGTTCTCCGAAGCCAGAGAGATGGCGACTCTGGGTGCGAAAGTGCTGCACCCGGCGACGCTGCTCCCCGCTATACGCAAAAATATTCCGGTATTCGTCGGGGCCAGCAATAATCCGTCAGCGGGCGGCACGCTGGTTCTTCGCGACGCGTTGGAACCCTCGCGCTATCGCGCTCTGGCTGTGCGCCGTCAGCAAACGCTGCTGACGCTATCCAGCCTGAACGCGCAGCCAACACACCGCTTTTTAGCCGAGACGTTTGCGATTTTATCGCGCCATGAAACGGCAATGGACCTGGTGACCACCTCGGAGACGAGCATCGCGCTGATCCTCAACTCTACCGGCTCTACCTCAGGCGAGGTCGATGCGCTGACTACCGCCCTGCTTACCGAGCTGTCGTCGCACTGCCACGTTGAGATCGAGACCGGGCTGGCGCTCGTCTCGTTGATTGGCAACGCACTGGCGAAGGAAGCCGCGGTGTGTAAAGAGGTCTTTGCCGCGCTGGAGACGCACGCCGTGCGCATGATTTGCCACGGGGCGTCCAACCAAAGCCTCGGTTTCCTGCTGCCAGCGGCATCTGCAGACAGCGCGGTGAAAGCGTTACACAGCAGGTTGTTGGAATAACGGCTAACGCGTTAGTTTTGTTCTACCAGCGCCTGTGCACAGGCCCAGGCGCTTGACCATGCCCACTGGAAGTTATACCCCCCCAGCCAGCCGGTAACGTCCATTACCTCACCGATAAAGTAGAGTCCCGGTACGTTGCGCGCCTCCATGGTACGCGACGACAGCGCGTGGGTATCGACACCGCCAAGCGTCACCTCTGCCGTGCGGTAGCCCTCGGTGCCGTTGGGCTGCACGCGCCAGCGGGTAAGATTATCCACCAGAGTCTGCTGTTCACGGCTGTTAAGCTGCTTCAGGGTCACATCTGGGATCTGCCCAAGCTGCTGCAGACACTCAATGAGCCGTTTCGGCAGCTGCATCGCCAGGGTGTTCTTCAGACTCTGGTTCGGGTGAGTGGTGCGCTGATCGTTAAGGAACGCATCCAGATCGCACTCCGGCAGTATGTTGATAGTGACGAACTCGCCGGGCTGCCAGTAGCTGGAGATTTGCAGCACCGCCGGGCCGGAGAGGCCACGATGGGTAAAGAGCAGGCTCTCACGGAACACGGTTCCGTCTTCTGCGGTGATGACCGAGGGCACCGATACGCCGGAGAGGAGCGACAGCTGCTCCAGCAGCGGCTTGTGCAGGGTAAACGGCACCAGGCCCGCCCGCGTTGGCAGCACCTTGAGGCCAAACTGTTCGGCAATTTTATAGCCAAACGGCGATGCGCCCAGGCCAGGCATCGACAGGCCGCCGCTGGCAATCACCAGCTTGTTGGTTATGACGCTTTCACCGTTGAGCTGTAGCGTATACCCTGCGTCGTCGCGAGTGACGTCGAGCACTTCGCTGCGCAGACGGGTGGTGACATTGCCCTTTGTGCATTCTGCCACCAGCAGATCAACAATCTGCTGCGCGGAGTCATCGCAGAAAAGTTGGCCCAGCGTCTTCTCATGCCAGGCTATACCGTGCTTGCCGACCAGATCGATGAAATCCCACTGGGTATAGCGCGCCAGCGCAGATTTGCAAAAATGCGGGTTCTGGCTCAGATAGGCCGCCGGTTCGACATAAAGGTTAGTAAAGTTGCAGCGACCGCCGCCAGACATAAGAATTTTACGTCCGGGTTTCTTACCATTGTCCAGTAACAGTACCCGGCAGCCCGCCTGTCCGGCTATCGCCGCACAGAACATCCCCGCCGCGCCAGCCCCAATGATAACGGCATCAAACCTTTCCACACTGCATTCCTCTTCGCTAATCCGGCGCGGATTGTAAATTTTATGCGGTGGTCGCACCAGCGCAAATGGTGGCGAAAATGGTCATTTCGTTGAAATTTATGACATAATTATTTACGTACCGTTACATGCACAGGATAAATATCAAAAAAAAGCTATATTTCACTTTGCCCCGGCCGCGAATGTCCATGATAATGCGCGGCGTTCATGACCTCAAAAATGGCGTAACGTCCTATGTTACATTTGTTTGCTGGCCTGGATCTTCATACCGGGTTGTTATTACTTCTTGCTCTGGGTTTTGTGCTGTTCTACGAAGCGATTAATGGCTTCCACGATACAGCGAACGCAGTGGCAACCGTGATCTATACTCGCGCATTACGTTCGCAGATAGCGGTCGTCATGGCGGCACTCTTCAACTTCTTTGGCGTTCTGCTTGGCGGCCTGAGCGTAGCCTATGCCATCGTGCATATGTTACCGACGGATCTGCTATTAAACGTTGGCTCTGCCCACGGCCTTGCCATGGTCTTCTCCATGCTGCTGGCTGCCATCATCTGGAACCTGGGTACCTGGTACTTTGGGCTTCCGGCCTCCAGTTCACACACCCTCATCGGGGCAATCATCGGGATTGGTTTAACCAACGCGCTGATGACCGGCACTTCGCTGGTGGATGCGCTGAACATCCCGAAAGTACTGAATATCTTCGCTTCGCTGATCCTCTCGCCGATTGTCGGCCTGGTCTTTGCAGGCGGCCTGGTGTTCATCCTTCGTCGCTACTGGAGCAACACCAAGAAACGCGCCCGTATTCACCTCACCCCCGCCGAGCGTGAAAAGCAGGACGGCAAGAAAAAGCCGCCGTTCTGGACGCGTATCGCCCTGATCCTCTCTGCTATCGGCGTGGCTTTCTCTCACGGCGCGAACGACGGTCAGAAAGGCATTGGTTTGATTATGCTGGTCTTGATTGGCGTTGCCCCGGCTGGCTTCGTGGTGAACATGAATGCCTCCGGCTACGACATTACCCGTACCCGCGACGCGGTAAACAACGTTGAGACCTGGTTCCAACAGCATCCCGATCTGCTGCTGAAAGCCACCGGAGCCGATCCGGTTATCCCTACGCCCGAGCAGACCGTAGGCCCTAACGGCGAGTTCCACTGTCATGCAGGCCGTGCCGTCGTGGCGCTGGATCGCGCGAAAGCGATGCTGACCAATATCGAAAGCTATGACAAGCTGCCGATTGAGCAGCGTAGCCAGCTGCGCCGTATCATGCTTTGCATCTCTGATATCACCGATAAGGTTGCCAAACAGCCGGAAGTCAGCGCTGACGACCAGCGTCTGCTGAAAAAGCTGAAAGGCGATATGCTGAGCACCATCGAGTATGCTCCGGTGTGGATCATCATGGCGGTAGCGCTGGCGCTGGGCCTGGGGACGATGATTGGCTGGCGTCGTGTCGCTACCACCATCGGCGAGAAGATCGGCAAGAAAGGCATGACCTATGCGCAGGGGATGTCGGCCCAGCTCACCTCGGCCGTCTCTATCGGCCTGGCGAGCTATACCGGGATGCCGGTGTCGACCACCCACGTTCTCTCTTCGTCAGTGGCGGGAACGATGATCGTGGACGGCGGCGGTCTGCAGCGTAAAACCGTGACCAACATCCTGATGGCCTGGGTGCTGACCCTGCCGGCAGCGATTTTCCTCTCCGGTGCGCTGTACTGGGTGGCGCTGCACCTGATTTAATCGGTAGCAGGCATAAAAAAGCGGGCCACTCAGGCCCGCTTTTTTTATGTCTCTATTTCAGTGCCAAATCATCAGCGCAATCAGGCTAACCACCACCAGGCCACAGAGGGCGCTGGTTAAAACAAAGTGACGGCGGACCCGCTCACAGCGACGAATAAACTCATCGTCATGGTGATCGCGATAGCGTTGGGCGTAGATATACCACACCAGACGCATCTGCTTACTGGGCTGGCCATGCGAGGTAAAAAAGCCACCGCCATCCACATATTGATAGAGCAACGGATCGCAACCACGCAGGACAACCAACAGTGCGCGTAACGATGAGAAATAACGCGCCATGTTAACCACACAAACGATGCACAAAGCCCAAAACAGCGCGACAGTGCTGACCATACCCCCTCCCCGGCGACCGCCCACGGAGATAAACTCCAGGGCTGGCGCTCCCCGATTCCCGGCCAATGAGTTCTTTGAAGTGTGTACCAGAAGCCGACGTGGATCACAATTCTACATCCGAGCGGCTTATTTAATAGTGTAGGAGATCTGTTAATTATTTCGCCACATCATCGATCTATATCAATGCTATAAACGACACTTTTTGATGAGCTAAACCGTGACCCAGGACAATTGACGACGGGTTTAGGGCGTTATAAGGTAGAAATATCTTCTACAATTAGATCCTTAAGGCCGGGCATCCCCCGCGCAATGGCACGCAGGACGCGGGATAAGCCGCAGCGCGAAAGTGGCGGCTGAATCCAACGGTCATCGACAACTTATGGAAGGAGTAACATCATGGCTTACAAACATATCCTTATTGCGGTCGATCTCTCCCCAGAGAGCAAGGTACTGGTCGACAAAGCCGTCTCTATGGCGCGTCCCTACAATGCAAAAATCTCCCTGATTCATGTCGATGTAAACTACTCCGATCTCTATACCGGGTTGATCGACGTTAACCTGGGCGATATGCAGAAGCGCATCTCTGAAGAGACCCACAACGCGCTGGCAGAACTCTCTACTAACGCTGGCTATCCGATTACCGAAACCCTGAGCGGCAGCGGCGACCTGGGCCAGGTGCTGGTCGACGCGATTAAGAAGTACGATATGGATCTGGTGGTCTGCGGCCACCATCAGGATTTCTGGAGCAAGCTGATGTCCTCCGCGCGCCAGCTGATCAACACCGTTCACGTTGATATGCTGATTGTTCCACTGCGCGACGAAGACGACGAGTAAGCGTTCATCTGTAACGCCGGGCGGCGCTGCGCTTGCCCGGCCTACATATTTTACTCTGGTGTGCCGGGGTAAATATCAAACCGGTGCCCTTTGGTCACCACTGCGTTTTGCGTGGCAACGTCTGCCAGCGGCGGAGCGTAATCGGGGCGCTTCACGACTACGCGCCTGGTTGCCAGCGCGCGAGCAGGCACTAACAAACCATCAGCGTCCAGGTCCGGTCCTACCAGCGACTGAAAGACCCGCATCTCCTTTTTCACCAGCGCGCTCTTCTGCTTGTGCGGAAACATCGGATCGAGATAGACCACCTGCGGCCGCGGAGTGATGTCCGTCAGCGAGGTCAGGCTTGAAGCATGGATCAGCTGCAGGCGCTCCCGCAGCCACTCTCCAATCTCCGCATCGGCATAGCCGCGCGTCAGGCCATCTTCCAGCAGTGCCGCTACCACCGGGTTACGCTCCAGCATCCGTACCCGACAGCCAATGGACGCCAGTACGAAAGCATCGCGGCCCAATCCTGCCGTGGCATCGACGACGTCCGGCAGATAGCTGCCTTTAACGCCTACCGCCTTCGCGACCGCCTCGCCGCGACCGCCGCCAAATTTGCGCCGGTGCGCCATCGCTCCAGAGACAAAATCAACGAAAATGCCACCAAGCTTTGGCTCATCGCGCTTGCGTAGCTCAAGATGCTCCGCCGTGAGCGCCAGCGCCATCGGGTTGTCATCGTCATGCTGCAGGCCAAAACGGGACGCAAGACGCAATAAGGCACCGTCTCCGGTGCCTGTCTCATCTATTAAGCAGATTTTCACGCCGTGCTTAGCCCTTGATGCCGTAGTGCGCCAGCATCGCGTCCAGCTGTGGCTCACGGCCACGGAAGCGTTTGAACAGCTCCATCGGCTCTTCTGAACCACCACGGGTCAGAATGTGATCGAGGAAGTCCTGGCCGGTTTTACGGTTGAAGATCCCCTCCTCCTCAAAGCGGGAGTAAGCGTCCGCCGCCAGCACGTCGGCCCACAGGTAGCTGTAGTAGCCAGCCGCGTAGCCACCAGCAAAGATATGGCTGAAGGCGTGCGGGAAGCGTCCCCAGTTTGGACCCGGAATGACTGCCACCTGCGATTTGATCTCGGCCAGGGTTTCGAGAATTTTCGCCCCCTGCTCCGGGCTGAACTCGGCGTGCAGACGGAAATCAAACAGGCCGAACTCCAGCTGGCGCAGGATAAACAGCGCGGCCTGGTAGTTCTTCGCCGCCAGCATCTTATCCAGCAGGGCTTTCGGCAGCGGTTCGCCGGTTTCGTAGTGGCCGGAGATAAACGCCAGCGCGTCCGGCTCCCAGCACCAGTTTTCCATAAACTGGCTCGGCAGCTCCACGGCGTCCCATGGTACCCCGCTGATGCCCGCCACGCCTGGGACGGCGATCTGGGTCAGCATATGGTGCAGGCCGTGACCGAACTCGTGGAACAGGGTGATCACTTCATCGTGCGTGAACAGCGCCGGTTTGCCGCTCACCGGACGGTTGAAGTTACAGGTCAGGTAGGCAACCGGCTTTTGCAGCGAGCCGTCGGCTCTCAGCATCTGCCCGACGCAGTCGTCCATCCACGCCCCGCCGCGCTTGTTCTCACGGGCGTAGAGATCGAGATAGAAGCTACCGCGCAGTTCGTTGCTTTCGTCATACAGCTCGAAGAAACGTACGTCCTGATGCCAGACGTCGATATCTTTACGCTCTTTGGCCGTGATGCCGTAGATGCGCTTAACTACTTCGAATAGGCCGTTAACGGCTTTGTTCTCCGGGAAATAGGGGCGCAGCTGTTCATCGCTGATGCTGTAGAGGTGCTGCTTCTGTTTTTCGCTGTAGTAGGCGATATCCCACGGTTGCAGCTCATCTACGCCAAATTCCGCGCGGGCGAAGGCACGTAGCTGCTCCAGCTCTTTCTCACCCTGCGGACGGGCACGTTTCGCCAGATCCATCAGGAAGTCCAGCACCTGCTGCGGATGCTCGGCCATCTTAGTGGCAAGAGATTTATGGGCATAGTTGTCGAAGCCCAGCAGCTGGGCCAGTTCGTGACGCAGAGCAAGGATCTCTGCCATCACCGGGCTGTTATCCCATTTGCCCGCATTCGGCCCCTGGTCGGAGGCGCGGGTGCTGTAGGCGCGGTAGAGCTCTTCGCGCAGGGCCTGGTTATCACAGTAGGTCATCACCGGCAGATAGCTCGGGATGTCGAGCGTCAACAGCCAGCCCTCTTGCTCTTTGGCCTGTGCCTGAGCCTGGGCCTGCGCCAGGGCGCTCTCCGGCATACCGGACAGCTCAGACTCATCGGTAATTAGCTTGCTCCAGCCCATGGTGGCGTCGAGCACGTTGTTGCTGTAGGTAGAACCCAGCTCGGAGAGGCGAGCGGCAATTTCACCGTAGCGTTTCTGCTTCTCTTTCGGCAGGCCAATGCCGGACAGTTCAAAATCACGCAGGGCGTTATCCACCGCTTTCATCTGCGCCAGATCCAGGACGGTATAGGCCTCGCCTTCGCGCAGGTTACGATAGGCCTGGTAAAGACCCTCGTGCTGTCCCACCCAGGTGCTGTACTCAGAGAGCAGCGGCAGCGTCTGCTCATAGGCTTCACGCAGCTCCGGGCTGTTCTGCACCGAGTTCAGGTGGCTGATGGGTGAGAAGATACGACCCAGGCGATCGTCCACCTCGGCCAGCGGCTGGCAGAGATTGTCCCAGGTATAGGGTGCGCCCTGGGCTACCACGCGCTCTACCGCCTCGCGGCAATCCTCCAGCGCTTTCGTCACGGCGGGAACCACATGCTCAGGTTTAATCTGGGAAAACGGCGGCAAGTCGAAGGGCGTCAGTAATGGATTGGTCATAAGCGCTGTCCTGTAGAAATAATCGCAAGCGCTCGGGCGGCGCTCGTTCCTGTAAGGTCTAGGATGGGGTTTAGTGTAGTTAATTTCAATGCCGTCCGTTGCGCTTTTGCGCCCTGGCAACGGCACCGCTGCGGTAATTTGCCGCAATCTGCGGTAAACTATCGACTATCTGTTTTTACTTCCCAGGATTGTTCCTTCCATGCTCAGTTATCGCCACAGCTTCCACGCCGGCAACCATGCCGACGTATTAAAACACACCGTTCAGAGCCTGATTATTGAATCGCTGAAAGAGAAGGAGAAACCTTTTCTCTATCTGGATACCCACGCAGGCGCGGGGCGTTATCAGCTGAGCAGCGAGCATGCCGAGCGCACCGGTGAGTACCTGGAAGGTATCGCCCGCATCTGGCAGCAGGACGATCTGCCTGCCGAGCTGGAGCCGTACATTAGCGTGGTAAAGCACTTCAACCGTAGCGGCCAGCTGCGCTACTACCCTGGCTCGCCGCTGATTGCCCGCCAGATGCTGCGCGAGCAGGACAGCCTGCAGCTGACCGAGCTGCACCCAAGCGATTTTCCGCTGCTGCGCTCAGAGTTCCAGAAAGATAGCCGCACCCGCGTCGAACGTGCCGACGGCTACCAGCAGTTGAAGTCCAAGCTGCCGCCGGTATCTCGCCGGGGTTTGATCCTGATCGACCCGCCTTACGAAATTAAAAGCGACTACCAGGCGGTGGTTCAGGGCATTAACGAAGGCTATAAGCGCTTTGCAACCGGCACCTATGCGCTGTGGTATCCGGTGGTGATGCGCGCGCAGATCAAGCGCATGTTAAAAGAGCTGGAAGCCACCGGCATCCGCCGTATTTTGCAGATTGAGCTGGCGGTACGCCCGGACAGCGACCAGCGGGGCATGACCGCCTCCGGCATGATTGTGATCAACCCACCGTGGAAGCTGGAGCAGCAGATGAACAGCGTGCTGCCGTGGCTGCACAGCAAGCTGGTTCCGGCTGGCACCGGCCACACGCTGGTGAACTGGGTCGTACCCGAGTAATCACAGCCATCGGTGGAACCTTAAGGGCATCGCGTTACACTCTAAGCAAAAATTCATTAAGGAAACGTTATGACTAAGCACTACGACTACATCGCCATTGGCGGCGGCAGCGGCGGTATTGCGTCTATTAACCGTGCGGCCATGTATGGCCAAAAATGCGCCCTGATTGAAGCGAAAGAGCTGGGCGGAACCTGCGTTAACGTAGGCTGCGTGCCGAAAAAAGTGATGTGGCATGCCTCGCAGATTGCCGAAGCGGTCAACCTCTACGGCGCGGACTACGGCTTTGACGCCACCATCAACAACTTTGATTGGCAGCGCCTGGTGGCCAGCCGCACCGCCTATATTGATCGTATCCACAGCTCCTATGAGAACGTGCTGGGTAAAAATAATGTGGATGTGATCCGCGGCTTTGCTCGCTTTGTCGATGCTAAAACCGTTGAGGTTAACGGCGAGACCATTACCGCCGACCATATTCTGATCGCCACCGGTGGACGTCCGAGCTACCCAGATATTCCCGGCGTTGAGCACGGTATCGACTCCGACGGCTTCTTTGAGCTTACCGCCCTACCGAAACGCGTTGCGGTTGTTGGCGCAGGCTATATCGCCGTTGAGCTGGCAGGCGTGCTGCACGGACTGGGCGCAGAAACGCATCTGTTTGTGCGTAAGCATGCCCCGCTGCGCAGCTTCGATCCGCTGATCGTCGAGACGCTGGTTGAGACCATCATGGCCGACGGTCCGTCGCTGCATACCCATGCCACGCCGAAAGCAGTGGTGAAAAACAGCGATGGCAGCCTGACGCTGGAGCTGGAAGATGGCCGTAGCGAAACCGTTGACTGCCTAATCTGGGCGATTGGTCGCGAACCCGCCAACGACACCTTCAACCTGGAAGTCGCCGGGGTGAAAACCAACGATAAAGGCTACATCATCGTCGATAAGTTCCAGAACACCAACGTTCCAGGGATCTATGCGGTCGGCGATAACACCGGTGCAGTTGAGCTGACGCCGGTTGCGGTGGCAGCAGGTCGTCGTCTTTCCGAGCGCCTGTTCAACAATAAACCGGACGAGCATCTGGACTACAGCAATATTCCTACCGTGGTCTTTAGCCATCCGCCTATCGGCACCGTGGGTCTGACCGAGCCGCAGGCGCGCGAGCAGTACGGTGACGACCAGGTGAAGGTCTACACCTCTTCCTTTACTGCCATGTACACCGCCGTCACCCTGCATCGTCAGGCGTGCCGAATGAAGCTGGTCTGCGTGGGCCCGGAAGAGAAGATTGTCGGCATTCACGGCATCGGCCAGGGCATGGACGAGATCCTGCAGGGCTTCGCCGTTGCACTGAAGATGGGCGCAACCAAGAAAGACTTTGATAACACCGTGGCAATCCACCCAACGGCGGCGGAAGAGTTTGTGACGATGCGTTAAGTGTCTTTAAAAGCGCTGGGATCGTAGGCCTGATAAGCATAATGCTATCAGGCCTCGTTCGTATTGCCGGGTGGTGGCTAAAGCCTTACCCAGCCTACGTTGTTTCAGTGCGTAAGCTGCTGAAACCCCTTTCTTGCTCCCCTGGCCCGGAGTATGATCTCAGTTACAACCATTCTCAGTTACAACAATAAGATTACAGCTCAGGGGAAAGCGATGGACTATCGTTGGTTAGACGCCTTACATATCATGACAGGCGTGATTTGGCTGGGCGGCATTTTTATGATGGCAGCGATCGTTGCGGCATGGTCACAGAGCCGCAGCGCGGTAGCAAAAGGGGAGAGCAACCCCCTGTTAGAGTATGTGCGCCGCTGGAACCGGTTCGTCACATCACCAGCCATGATTTTGCTGTGGGCTTTGGGTATCGCCCTAATGTTAAAGGGTGACTGGCTGCTGCCGCTGTGGCTGGGCATTAAGCTGGCGGTACTGGTGTTCCTCTCGGCGGTGCACGGCATCCTGTCGGGGTCGCTGCGCAGACTGGCAACCGGTGAAACTTCTACCGTGTCTCTCCTGGCACGCAACGCTGCCTGGCTCACCGTGGTGGCCGTTATCGTCGTTGTGGCTTTAGCGGTGGTAAAACCATTTAGCGGCTAAACGTTATCTTGAATGCTCTGAAAATGCAGTCTGTTTAGTCAGACTGCAATGTCACAATTTTATGTTTAAAAACAAAAGGTTACCTTATATCTCTTTACAAACTTCCGCTTGTAATTGTGATCTTGCGCACACTTTGCGCTTCAATACTCATATCAAATGTCTAAACTTTAGACTTAAATAATTACCGGGAAAATACCCGCCATTTTTTACGACGCCATCCGGAGGTCGCCACAGCTATGTTCAACCAGAAAATTAAGTTTGCTGATTCTGTTGAGTTCGAGATCGATGAAAAGATCTGTTACGAGACCGATCCGCGCGAATTAAAACTGGATGAAATGATCGAGGCGGAACCGGAACCGGAGATGATCGAGGGGATGCCCGCCTCTGACGCGCTGACCCCTGCCGATCGCTATCTGGAACTGTTTGAGCAGGTACAGTCATCGGGTCTCTTTGCCGACAGCAAAACCTTTCCTGACTGTGCGCCAAGAATGGATCCGCTGGATATCCTGATCCGCTATCGTCGTATCAAACGCAGGCCTGACTTTGACCTGCGCCTGTTTATTACACGACACTTCTGGCTGCCGCAGCAGATGGATAGCCAGTATGTCTCTAATCCAGAAAACTCATTGAAAGAGCACATCGACCAGCTGTGGCCGGTGCTGACCCGCGAGCCGCAGGATCACATTCCCTGGTCGTCGCTGCTGGCGCTGCCGCAGGCCTATATCGTGCCCGGCGGCCGGTTTAGCGAAACCTACTATTGGGACTCCTACTTTACCATGCTGGGGCTGGCCGAAAGTGGCCGAAACGATCTGCTGAAGTGTATGGCGGATAACTTTGCGTGGATGATTGAGAATTATGGCCACATCCCGAACGGCAACCGTACCTACTACCTCAGCCGCTCCCAGCCACCGGTGTTTGCGCTGATGGTGGAGCTGTTTGAAGAGGACGGTGTGCGCGGGGCGAAACGCTACTATGAGCACCTGCTGATGGAGTACGCCTTCTGGATGGACGGTTCTGAATCGCTGAACCTCAATCAGGCCTACCGCCATGCGGTTCGCATGCCCGACGGCTCCCTGCTCAACCGCTACTGGGACGATCGTGATACGCCCCGGGATGAATCCTGGATCGAAGACGTGGAAACGGCGAAGCACTCGGGACGTCCACCAAGTGAGGTCTACCGCGATCTGCGCGCAGGGGCGGAATCCGGCTGGGACTACTCCTCCCGCTGGCTGCGCGATACCCAGCGTCTGGCCAGTATCCGCACCACGCAGTTTATCCCTATCGATCTGAACGCCTTCCTGTTCAAGCTCGAGAGCACTATTGCTAACCTCTCCGGGCTGAAAGGCGACCGTGAGGGCGAGGCTATGTTCCGCCAGCGCGCCAGCGATCGTCGGGCGGCGGTGAACCGTTACCTGTGGGACGAAGAGAAAGGCTGCTATCGCGACTATGACTGGCGACGTGGCGAGCAGGCGCTGTTCTCGGCAGCGAGTATCGTGCCGCTCTACGTCGGGATGGTCACCCATGAGCAGGCCGATCGGATAGCCGTTGCGGTGCGCGAACGTCTGCTGACTCCAGGCGGTATGATGGCTACGGAGTATGAGACCGGCGAGCAGTGGGATAAACCCAACGGCTGGGCACCGCTGCAGTGGATGGCCATTCAGGGCTTTAAGCTCTACGGCAACGATGAGCTTGGGGATCAGATTGCTCATAGCTGGCTCAATACCGTTAACGGCTTCTATCAGCAGCACCACAAACTGATCGAGAAGTATCATATCGCCAGCGGCACGCCACGCGAGGGTGGCGGCGGTGAGTATCCGTTGCAGGACGGCTTTGGCTGGAGTAACGGCGTAATACGCCGTCTGATTGGACTGTACGGGGAGCCGTAGCGCCCCCTGTTTATCAGCAAATAATTTATCAGCAAATAGCGTATTAGCGGATAACGTTATAGATCGCAGTCTGGATCGCCAGCCACTGGCGGGTGCTCTCATCAGGCTGCGCTTTATTACGGATCTTTGCCTGCTCGGTTTCGTAGCGCTGGCGCTCTACCACGGCAGAACGGGTACAGAAGGCGCGCAGGTAATCTTTTCGCTGCCCGGTAAGCTTTTCTCCGTTTAGCATCGCGTGACTGAGCGTCGCGGTAAAGCGACGGCAGGGGCGCGGCTCAACCATCTGGCGCTGGTAGCGCAGCAGCAGGGTCAGCACCTCATCATTGCCTGCCGACAACGCCTGCTCGGTCCAGGAGAGCTTCCAGTCCATCCCCCCTTTCAAAAAGAGCTGCGCGATGCGGGTATCGTTGCGGTCTATCGCCGAGCGAAGATTGCTCTCATCCCACGTGATGCCCATCCGGGTCAGCTGCATCCGTGAGGTAGGCGTGTCTTGCTCATTTTGCGTGTTGGTCAGCACCTGCGCCTGAGCGGGCGGCTCACTTACCGCGCGAGCGGGAGGGGTGCTGTTTATCAGCATAAAGCCTCCGACAATGATCATCAGCACCATCACGCCAACCGCGCCCCAGAGAATGCCCGAGACCAGACGGATACGCTGCTCCGGTGAGCGAACGGCACGGCGTTCGGGTCGCTCGATATCTTCACCTACCTCGAAAATATCGCCTCCCGCGCCCGCCTTTTTAACCGTCCGCGCTTTAAACGCGTTCAGCTCGTCAACGTCGGTGGTTAACAGGCTGGCCGGATTAACGGTGGTGCGACCCTCGTTGAAGGCGCGCTGAACCGGGGCGGCGATCTGCGGGTAGTAGGTGTCCAGCATAGTCAGCTGGATGGCAGAGAGTGGCTTCTGCGCGGTAAGGGTATTACGGATCTGCCGAATATCATTGAGCAGGGTTTGCAGAGTCTTGCGCGGATCGGCAAATAGCGTCAATACCGAACTGTCGTTAAACAGCGAAGCGTAGTGGCGAGAAAACTCTTTTTTATCCACCAGCATCAACGCCAGCTCGCTAAACAGCATTCCGCTGAGCACGTCGTTGCGCTCCCCCAGCTTTAACCAGCGGCGCACGCGATCCTGACCAAACTGGGTTTTCAGGTGGTTACGTAGCTTGACGCCATCCGGCCAGGCGGCATAAACCAGCCCGCTAATCATTAGCTCCAGGGCGCGCAGCTGGGACAGCCCCTTGAGCTGCGCTTCGCCGTTGACCGTTTCCGTTGAGGTGGGATAGGTCAGCAGAGGCTGCTGCAGACGAAGGTGCTCCAGCGCGGCGACAAAGCGCAGCGCGGCAATCAGCTGATTTTCACTGACGTCCTGTCCGCTTTCATACTGTGGAACCAGCTGTTGAAGATGGCGTAGCTGCATGGTGAACTGCGTCAGCTCGGCATCGTTGAGCTTCAGGCGCTGCGCCACTGCGCCCCAGCCGCCAAGGCTCTGGCGGGCGTTTTCCAGCTGCTCCAGAAACCAGCGCGGATCCTTACCTTCACTTACGCGAACGTCCAGCAATAACAAAATTTCGATAGAAGCCTGGCGAATAATCCCGATGCAGGTTTCAAATTGTTCGCGATTCCTGAGCGATGTGCTGTGTGTCATTATTTTCCCTTAACCACAATTAACGAAAGTTAATGCCAGCCGTCTACGCAGCTTAATTTTTCTTAGATTCCAGTGAGTTAAATCATAAGCCACTTTGTATTAAATATCAGTGATGCAGGTAATAAAAGAGAAAGGGAAATAAAACAGAGCATTCCTTATCCAGAGCGGAATTTCCTATGCCAGGCTTAGTGCAGAGGTATTTGAGGCACATGCGAAAGGAGTATCTATGAAGAAAATGTTACTTGCCGCCACGGTGGCCGCCTTATTCACCCTTCCGGCACTGGCCGAAGACACACCGGGACTGAATACGGATAAAGCACCGCCGCCGCCGCATAAGCTCGACGACGGCTATCGCGGCATTGAAGATGCTCGCACCATGAACGTTAAACAGGCGCTGGACATGCATGACGGGGGTTCCGTCTCCCTGCGTGGCCACCTCACCGCTAAAAAAGGCAATGATATGTATACCTTCCGCGATAAAACCGGTGAGGTAGATGTTTATATCCCAATGGCGGTCTTTGACGGTCGTGAGATCGATTCGGATCAGCTGGTCGGCATTAGCGGCTCGCTGGATAAGAAACAGAAGCCAGCTCAGATTAAAGTGCACCGCCTGCAAAAAGAGTAAATGACCCGGTAGGCCGGGCAAGCGCGAGCGCTGCCCGGCATGCTATACCCTTACAGGAACATCCCGCCTGACACCTCGATGCGCTGGGCATTCATCCACCCCAGCTCATCGCTTAACAGTCCCACTATTGCGTTGCCAATATCGTCCGGTAATCCGGTGCGGCCCAGCGCCGTTTGCGCGGCGACGAACTGGTTTAGCTGCTCGTCATCACGTACCCGGCCGCCACCAAAATCGGTTTCAATGGCCCCCGGTGCAATGATATTCACTGAGATCCCGCGTGCCCCCAACTCTTTCGCCTGGTAACGGGTTAACACTTCCATCGCCCCTTTCATCGCTGCATATGCAGCGTAGCCCGGCAGCGCAAAGCGGGCCAGCCCGCTGGATACGTTCAGGATCCGCCCGCCGTTTTTAATGAGCGGCAACAGGTGTTGGGTCAGGAAGAACGGCCCCTTGAAATGGATGTTCACAAGCTGGTCAAACTGCGCTTCGGTGGTCTCCGCAAAGGCGGCATTTATACCGATCCCGGCATTGTTTATTAAATAATCAAAGGTGTCACGCTGCCAGGTCTGTTTTAGCTGATCCTGTACCTGGCGAGTGAAGTTTTCGAAGCTGCTGCTATCGCCAACGTCGAGCTGCAGCGCCACGGCCTTCGCGCCTTTCAGCTCAATTTCACGTACTACGTCAAGGGCATCCTCCTCACGACTATTCCACGTCAGGATAATGTCTACGCCCTTCTCGGCCAGCTTCAATGCGGCATTTTTTCCCAATCCACGGCTGCCGCCGGTCACTAAAGCAATACGATGCGTCATAAGAAACCTCATTTCTGATGGTGGGTGATTGAGAAAGAGCTTATTAGGTGGTAGATAATCAATAAAGCCTACTGAATACGCTTCACTGTTTCATTGATGACAACAATAGGTGGCAAGGATGGATAAAATTTACGCAATGCAGCTTTTCGTTCGTGTTGCGGAGCTGGCGAGCTTTTCTCGCGCCGCAGACTCCCTTGGCGTGCCGAAAGGCAGCGTCTCGCGTCAAATCCAAAGCCTGGAGAACCATCTCGGTACCCAACTGCTGCACCGGACCACGCGCCGGGTTCAGCTCACCCAGGACGGTATGGTCTACTACGAGCGCGCCAGGGATCTGCTCTCTAACCTCGATGAACTGGACGGCCTGTTTATCCACGATCCGACCAGCGTCAGCGGCAAGTTACGGGTAGACATGCCGGTGGAGGTGGCGCGTAATCTGGTGATCCCGCGCCTGCCCGCTTTCGTGCAGCAGTATCCCGGCATTGAAATTGAGCTCAGCAGCAGCGACCGACTGGTAGATGTGGTGCGCGAAGGCTTTGACTGCGTGGTACGCGTTGGCACGCTGAAAGACTCCGGGCTGATCGCGCGCCCGCTGGGCAGGCTGTCGATGGTTAACTGTGCCAGCCCCGCCTATCTGGAACGTTTTGGCTACCCGGAAACGCTGGAGGATCTCTCTTCCCATGCGGTGGTGCACTACGCCGTCCATCTCGGCACGCGGCCGCAGGGATTTGAATTTTATCAGGACAATACCACTCGATGGATCAAAACCGGCGGTATTCTGACGGTCAACAGCACCGAGACCTATCATGCGGCGTGCATGGCGGGACTGGGGATTATCCAGGTGCCGCGTACCGGCGTGCGTGATGACCTGCGCCAAGGCACGCTGGTAGAGATCCTGCCCCAGTACCGCGCCAGGCCCATGCCGGTCTCGCTAATCTATCCCCATCGCCGTAACCTCTCCCGACGGGTGCACCTGTTTATGGAGTGGCTGGCGAGCGTCCTGAAGGATTACGTCGATTCACCCGCTTAGGTGATGAGGGTCTATAATTTGCGGTACATCACGCTAAGCAGAGAAGGAAGCCGTACCGATGACCCCGGAAAATAGCGCCAAGCGACCGGTCCCGCACCTGGACTACGAACCTGTTAAAAAGGTCGATACCACAGATAAGCCCGAATCTGAGTCAGAGCCGTTGCTGAGCGGCAAAGCAGAGGGCGTGGTAGAGACGGTCACCGAAGCGGCAGAGAAGATCCAGCGTCGACCGATGGTAGCGCACCTGATCCGCGCTACCGAGCGCTTCAATGACCGGATGGGCAACCAGTTTGGGGCGGCCATTACCTATTTCTCGTTCCTGTCGATGATCCCTATCCTGATGGTGTCGTTTGCCGCAGCGGGTTTCATCCTGGTCTCCCATCCCACGCTATTGCAGGATATCTTTAACAAGATCCTGCTCAACGTCAGCGACCGCACCCTGGCTGATACGCTGCGCAATACGATAAAAACCGCCGTCGAGCAGCGCACGACCGTCGGGATTGTAGGCTTCGCCGTCGCGCTCTACTCCGGCATCAACTGGATGGGCAACCTGCGTGAGGCCATCCGCGCCCAGTCCCGCGATGAGTGGGAGCGTACGCCCCAGGACAGTGAGAAGATCTGGGTAAAATATTTCCGCGACTTTATCTCCCTGATTGGCCTGCTGATAGCGCTGGTGATCACTATCTCCATCACCTCTATCGCCGGCGCGGCGCAGCAGATGATCATCTCTGCGCTCTATCTGGACTACATCGACTGGCTTAAACCGGTCTGGCAGTTGATTGGCCTTGCGATCTCTATCTGCGCTAACTTCCTGCTCTTCTTCTGGATCTTCTGGCGCCTGCCGCGTCATCGTCCACGCAAGAAGGCATTGATTCGCGGGACGCTGATTGCGGCAGTCGGCTTTGAATTGATTAAGATCATCATGACCTGGACCCTGCCTTCGCTGGTGACCTCCCCGTCGGGCGCGGCGTTTGGCTCGGTGCTCGGTATCATGGCCTTCTTCTACTTCTTCGCCCGCCTGACGCTGTTCTGCGCGGCGTGGATTGCCACCGCAGAGTACAAAGATGACGTGAAAATGCCGGGCAAAGAGAGCCTCTAACGCCACTATTGGGCTGAATCAAAAAGCAAAGTTTCAGCCCAATTCATCATTTCAGCATTAAAAACCAGTCCGTAACTTTTATTTAACCAATAACTGGTTTTATCTGCTGATATCTCATTTCTGTGAAGCATTTCATAGATGCGAAAACTCAGGCACGAAAATTATTCACTTTTTGCCGTTTTTATCACCGCCTGCCTGCCCTGTTACAGATTGAAATGTCGCTTTTGCTGTGCGTAATATGGCCCTTCGTTCGCCAAAAATAAGAAAATTCTATGCAAGCTACCGCCACAACGCTCGATCACGAACAGGAAAGCCCCCCGGTCAACTCGCGTAATAAAGTTGTCATCGCCTCGCTCATTGGTACGGCGATTGAGTTTTTCGACTTCTATATTTACGCCACCGCGGCGGTCATCGTTTTTCCGCACATCTTCTTCCCGCAGGGTGACCCGACGGCGGCCACGCTACAGTCGCTGGCGACCTTTGCTATCGCCTTCGTGGCACGTCCGATCGGCTCTGCGGTATTTGGTCACTTTGGCGATCGCGTCGGGCGTAAAGCCACGCTGGTGGCGTCCCTGCTGACGATGGGTATCTCTACCGTACTGATCGGCCTGCTGCCGAGCTATGCCACCATCGGTATTTTTGCTCCGCTGCTGCTGGCGCTGGCGCGCTTTGGTCAGGGTCTGGGTCTCGGCGGTGAGTGGGGCGGCGCGGCGCTGCTGGCAACCGAGAACGCCCCACCCCGCAAGCGTGCGCTCTACGGCTCTTTCCCGCAGCTGGGCGCACCTATCGGCTTCTTCTTTGCTAACGGCACCTTCCTGCTGCTGTCATGGCTGCTGACCGACGAGCAGTTTATGGAGTGGGGCTGGCGCGTGCCGTTCATCTTCTCCGCCGTGCTGGTGCTGATCGGTCTCTATGTCCGCGTCTCCCTGCATGAGTCGCCGGTGTTCGCTAAGGTCGCCGCAGCCAAGAAGCAGGTGAAGATCCCGCTGGGCACGCTGCTGACCAGGCACATGCGCGTCACCGTGCTGGGCACCTTTATCATGCTGGCGACCTACACGCTGTTCTACATTATGACCGTCTACTCCATGACCTACAGCACCGCACCTGCGCCAGTAGGCCTTGGATTACCGCGTAACGAAGTGCTGTGGATGCTGATGCTGGCGGTAATTGGCTTTGGCGTGATGGTACCGATTGCTGGCCTGCTGGCGGACGCCTACGGTCGTCGCAAGAGCATGATCGTCATCACCTCGCTGATTATTATCTTTGCGCTGTTTGTCTTCCCGCCGCTGCTGGGTTCAGGCAGCCAGGCGCTGGTGATGGCCTATCTGCTGATCGGCCTGAGCCTGATGGGGCTGACCTTTGGCCCGATGGGCGCGCTGCTGCCGGAGCTGTTCCCGACGGAAGTACGCTATACCGGGGCATCGTTCTCCTATAACGTCTCCTCCATCCTGGGTGCGTCAGTGGCACCGTACATTGCCGCCTGGCTGACCGCCAACTACGGCCTGTTCTACGTCGGCGTCTACCTGGCGGCCATGGCAACCCTGACGCTGATTGCGCTGGTGCTGACCCACGAAACCAAAAACCAGTCTCTGTAATAATGAAAAAGCCCGGTAAGCGCTAACGCTACCGGGCCTCCCCCTCCTGACGAATTCCTTCAGAACCGCCAGTTCAGACTTATCACAAATACTGAAGGGAAAATGATCCCTGATTCCACACCAAAATAGTGGGTAAAATTATACTGAACCGCATGGTATATATAGGGCGCGAAACCGACTCCGGTGATATTTTTAAATGAGTGATAAATGCCCTCATCACCACATTTGCTAAATTCGTCAAAAAAGAATTCGCCGGTATATCCGTAAATACCCTTAAATATAATATTGTCTTTTTCCGCCCAGTCTTTTCTGACACCAAGCGAAAGGCAACGATCCCCGTAGCTGTTTCTCATTGTCCCGACGAGCAAACTGTAATCAGGATGGTCAGGAAGTTTCTTTTCGATTGAATAAAATTCATTATCAAACTTCTCGGTGTATTGACCATGATTCCCAAGCAGATGGTAGACAAATGAGCCCGTATTAAAAGAAATGGTCTCTTCGGCCTGTGCAAAAGTCGTTGCTACCAGGAAAGTCGCTGCAGAAAAGTTTAAATATTTAAAGCGTGAAGGCATTGTGAAGCAATATCTTGAAGTAATTTAACATGGCAGTAGAGTAGCAGCCATATACTCAACCAATCCAACACGGTCACCACCGAGCCAACGGAAATTCTGAAACTGAGACTGTTCTTACCACCGTTGCACGTCATCACATTAAAATAGCAAAAGCCCGGTAAGCGCTAACGCCACCGGGCTTTTTCATCCTGCTCTCCTGCTTACTTCTTCATCTGCGCCAAAATATTCCGGCACTGATTCTCCTGGCCTTCTGACGGGGAGATCAGCGCCAGCAGCGCTGCGGCCGGGGTCACCAGCGTCGCCAGCGCTGCCGCTACCGCACCGCGTGCAATCAGCGGGCCCGCCTTCACGCCCGCCTGTGGGTCCTTAAAGCTGCCACGCACGTAGAGCGGCGAGCGCAGGGTCACGATACGAATCCCCTTACTCTCCGGGTTGATGGTGAGATCAAGCTGCTCTGAGGCGAAGCTGGCGGTCCCGGTGACGTTGATGATCGCGTTTTCGGTATCGAAGGCGAAGATCTGCGGACGCGCCACGCCGTTGACCAGGTTCAGGTTGGCGGCGGCGCAGTTGACCCGCACCTCGTCGTCACCGAAAATCTGCCCAACGATAAAGTTCCCCACGTTAAGACCAAGGATCTCCATCAGGTTGCGGCTGACCACACCGTCGTTCATCAGCAGTTTCAAATTGCCGTTGCTTGTGCCGAGCAGCGCGGCAACAGAGTTACCCGTCCCACGGAAATCCGCATCGCCGTTCATCTCACCGATGGTTTTCTGCATCAGATCTACGTCCGGCATCAGCTCTTTCAGCTTCAGCCGACGGGCCTGGATGTCCGCCCGCCCCTGCATCGGCTTCTTATCCCCTTCAAGATGGATATTGGAAGAGATGGTTCCTCCCGCCAGGCCAAACTTCAGCGGCTGGAGGCGCAGGTCGGCGTTCTTCAGGATGATATGGGTTGAGAGATCGCTAATCGGCAGGGAGCTGCCGTGCTCGATACGTCGCCCTTTGAAGCGCACGTCGGCATCCATCGTATCCCACTTGTCGGTTTCGAAACGATCGTACGGCAGCACTTTGCCTGCGGGCTGATTGCTCTTCTCGCCCTTCTTCTCTTCCGACTGCTTCGACTTCTCAGCGCCCTTCCCGGAGTCGACGCCAATCAGCGGGCCTAGATCCGCCAGACGCAGCTGGCGCGATTCAAGATCGCCCTCCAGTTTTGGCCGAGGCTTACCGGTGGTGTATGTCAGGGAGCCATGAATATCGCTGTCGCCGATGCGGCCGTTAAAGCCACGGTAGTCATAGACAGAGCTTTTTTCAGCGTCGATTTTCGCCACCAGCCGACCATCAGTTTCAAACGGCGGCGTATCCGGCAGCAGCACGCCGGTGAGATCGTACAGCTCGCCCAGCGAGTTACCAGCAAACTTCAGCTTCAGGTCGACCCCGCCCATCTTCATCGGGTCGCTCACCGTGCCAGCGAAGGCCACGCGAGTATTGCCGGAGCGGAAGTCAGCCTGCACCGGGAACGGCGTCCCTTCACTACGCAGCGCCAGCATGCCGCCAATTTTACCCGTACCGGTCACCTGTTGACCGTTGTAGCGACCCTTCGCTTTCAGGCCAAACACATAGTCGCCTACTTTGGTGTTTTTCTCTTTATCGCTCCCCGTGACTTCGCTAAACGGCAGCGGCTTGCCAAGCGGATCGATCAGGATCTCAACGTCAGCCTTGCTGACCTTGTCATCGACCGCCACGCGGCCCTGATCGAAAAGAATATTATCGAGGCGGAAGGACCAGGCGGACGGCGGCGCATCTTTATCTTTCGGCTCGTCGCTGCCTGCCAGGTTAAAGGTCCAGTTGTTGGTTTTTTCCGACAGGCGGATCAGCCGCGCGTCCGGCTTCTCAAACTTCACCCACGGCAGGTACACAGTTTTGGTCAGCAGCGCCAGCGGTGCCAGGGTGGCTTCAACCCGTGGCAGGTGCACCATGGTGATCTCAGGGATATCGGGCGGGTTGCCAAGGATCACATCCTCGGCATGCACATGCGGCCACGGCACCCAGCTGCGCCAGCCGGTCTCCTGCTTTTGCCGCTCCCAGACCACGCCTAAATCACCGCGTATTGCAAAGGGACGATTCAGCTCAGTGGAGACCTTCTCATTGATAGTGGGTTTAAGACGGTTCCAGTCAAAGGTTGCGATAATGATGATGGCCACCACGATCAGCAACAAAAGCGTTCCCAGGACGGCAGTGATTACCTTACTTGTTCTTGTCATGCTTGCATCCTTCCATTCTTGCCTTGCCTGTCATAAAGATAGCTGAGCCTGAGAGAAAGGAGTGCAACCTGATGTTATAGAGCGAGAATAACGCTTTCGAGGTTTGCCAGCGGTGCGGGACGAGAGAGGAAATAACCCTGTGCGGCAAAGGCCGGTGACGCCTGTACGTCGTGCCACTCCTCCAGCGTCTCTACGCCTTCTACAATCACGCCCTGGCAATAACGATTCATCAGCTGCAGCAGCAGCGTAAACAGGTTGCGCCCTTCCGGCGTCTTACGCAGCATGATGAACAGCTCGCGGGCCACTTTGATGTAGTCGTAGTGTACTTCGCTCAGCGCAGAGAAGTTCGCCATCCCGGTCCCGAAGTCGTCCAGCCACAGCGGGCCAATTTCACAGATCGAAGCGAAAGAGGAGTCCTCCGGCAGGCGAATATGCTCAACCAGTTCGAAGCGCAGCCACGGCAGCGTCTCAACCAGCGCCATCATTTGCGAGTTCTGGCGCATCGCCAGCAGCGTTGGACCGTCGACGTTGACCGAGGCGAGCACGTTATTCTGCACAAAAAAGGCGTTTTGCTGGGCGAGGAGGTTGATCTGCTCCAGCATGACATCCAGACGCTGACGGACCGCGACCTCCGCAAAGTAGCGGTCAGGCGCAATACGCTGGGATGGATTATCCGGGTGCGTAACGATCGTTAATACTTCGATTGCCATCAGGCTGCCATCCACGCGATAGATGGGCTGGTAAGTATAGGCACGTTCACATTGCAGCCAGTAGCGCCGCTCTTCCAGGCTTTCGATGCTCGCCTCCGGAATGCTTAGCCGCTGGATAACCTGCTTCAACTTCATTGTCAGATGTCCTGTAATAGAGTGAGTGACCTGGCGGAACTCGTCTATGAGTTATCGGCGCGGCGGGTGAGAACTTTATGTTCAATCAAGCAGCAAAATAAAATTGTGTAGCGGGAATCTGCACTTAACACGCGCTAGCTCAAAAATTTATTGGAACGTTGTTTTAATATGATTGACCACGCAGCATGCGCAACGCACACTACTCCCAATATTTATCCGACTCAGGTTGATGACTATGTCCAGGAAAATTGCCGTCATTGGCGAATGCATGATTGAGCTGTCACAGAAAGGCACAGAGGTGAACCGTGGCTTTGGTGGCGATACCTTAAATACCTCCGTTTATGTTGCCCGCCAGGTCGATCCGGCCGCGCTGACGGTACACTACGTTACGGCACTGGGGACGGATAATTTTAGCCAGCAGATGCTGGATGCCTGGCAGAGCGAAAGCGTCGATACCACCCTCACCCAGCGCATGGAGAACCGTCTGCCGGGTCTCTACTACATCGAAACCGATAGCACCGGCGAGCGCACCTTCTACTACTGGCGTAACGAAGCCGCAGCCAAATTCTGGCTGGAGAGCGAGCAGTCCGCCGCTATCTGCGAAGAGCTGGCCACCTTTGACTATCTCTACCTGAGCGGTATCAGCCTGGCCATCCTGAGCCCGGCCAGCCGCGACAAGCTGCTCTCCCTGCTGCGCGAGTGCCGCGCCAACGGCGGTAAGGTGATTTTCGACAACAACTACCGTCCGCGCCTGTGGGCCAGCAAAGAGGAGACCCAGCAGGTCTATCAGCAGATGCTGACCTGCACCGATATCGCCTTCCTGACCCTCGACGACGAGGATGCGCTGTGGGGCGAGAAGCCGGTAGAAGAGGTGATTGCTCGTACCCAGGCCGCTGGCGTCAATGAAGTGGTGGTGAAGCGCGGAGCGGACTCCTGCCTGGTGGCGATCGCCGGTGAAGCGGTGATTGACGTGCCGGCGGTGAAGCTGCCAAAAGAGAAGGTTATTGATACAACTGCGGCGGGTGACTCCTTTAGCGCAGGCTACCTGGCCGTACGTCTCACCGGCGGCGATGCTGAGGCGGCGGCACAGCGCGGTCACCTGACTGCCAGCACCGTGATCCAGTATCGTGGGGCGATTATTCCCCGCGAGGCAATGCCGAACTGATCGACTGGCATTTCCGGCCCCTGCCGCTGGCAGCGGGCCGGATAAACCGCACGGCGCTACCGCTGAGCGGGAGGAATATCCGTCACGTCCTGATGCACCTCATCGCTGGCAGGCACAAGGGCAGACGTTTCGGCATTCATCACCTGGTCCCAGGTGGCCTGCAGCTCCTTCATATTAAACTCCGGCTCGCCTTTCGGCTGCAGCAGCACCAGCGACTGATCCTGGGTCAGCTGCTGGCGCAGGCTCTGGTTCAGCATCTCGGTCGTCAGGCCATTCAGGAAGTTCTGGCGCAGCCTCTGGTACTGTTCAGGAGCAATATCCACGACCTGGTTTTGCAGAGAGCGCATACGCTGACTGATCAGCACGTCGGTATCGGTGCGGGCGTAGGTCGTGAAGAGCCTTTGCAGCTCCAGCTTCTTCTGGGCAATCAGGGCGTTAAACTCATCCTCTGACAGGCCGTTGTCGCGTACCTTCTTCAGCTCGCGGGCAATCATCGCGAGATTGGCGCTGAGCTTATCGGGCGCGGAGTCGACGTTAATGGCGCACTGCGCACGCTGGAACAGCACCCGGCAGTCGAAGCCGAGGCCGATATCTTTGGCGTTATTTTTGGTCAGGGTCTGCTGGAGATGCCAGAACAGCGCCTCGCGGGCGACGTCTGCCCGCCAGTAGCGCTCCAGCGCGGCGGATTCACGAATCGGCTGCCACGGCACGTCCCACATCAGCGAGAGCCGATCCTGGCGTACGGCGTCGGTCATGATGCTCACCGGCTCGCGCGGCAGCGGAGAGAGCGTCGGCACCGGAGCAGGCGTCTCTCGTTTCCCCTTCAGATCGCCAAAGGTTTTATTGATCTGCTCGCCAACGGTGCGGCTGTCGATATTACCTACCACAATCAGCGTCATCGCGTCCGGGGTATACCACTTCTGGTAGAACGCTTTCAGCTGGGCCGGATCGACCGGCTTCTTCAGCGGCGAGGCGGGATCGTGTCCAAGCAGGGTCGACCCTTTCAGGCGGTAGCGCCACCAGTTATCTTTGGTTTCTGGCGGCCAGGTGGCCACCATATCGTCGCTATTCAGGGCGTGATTTACCGTTTCCGGCGTCACGGTGAGCTTGCCGGTAATATCCGAGAGGTAGACCAGCGCCTCTTTCAGCAGGTCGCTGCGGTTATTGGGCAGGCTGAGATTAAACAGCGTGAAGTCGTAAGAGACCAGCGCCGGAGGAAGCGGGCGCTTGGGATCGATGCCCTGCTGCCAGAGCGAGCGCACCTGCGCTGGCTCAAGGCTGCCGCTATTGGACAGGGCGATACGTGGAATAAAATGGCTAAAGCCGCTCTGCTGGGTGCTCTCCGTCAGCGAACCGGTATTCACCAGCAGACGGATCTCAACCCGATCGCTGGGGCGCTGCGGCGTACTTAACACCTGCCACTGAAAACCGTTTGCCAGTGTCCCCTGTTGCCATGCCGGGTCGGGCTGGAGCGCATCTGCCTGCACGTAACTGGCTGCGATCATCAGCAAACCGCCAGCTATGAGTCGAATTTTTGTGCCCTGCATGTAAACCCCTGATCAACATTCCTGGTTAAAAGACCGCCTGCAACCCAGGCCGCCTAAAATGAAGTTTTAACACTCCGTGTTAGACAGCCAAAAAAGCAAAACGTCACACCGGGAAGTAAAAAATAGGGGGTAATTATGCGCAGGTGCCCGCGCCCCTACAAGGGACAACGGGCATAAGTCAGCAGATTATGAGGAAATTTCGCCTGTTTTGCCGTCTGGCGCACGGTTATTAAGGGTATCTTTCAGCTGTTTGTGGTCCAGCTCTTTCACCCATTTTGCTACCACGATGGTCGCCACGCCGTTGCCGATCAGGTTAGTCAGCGCTCGCGCCTCAGACATAAAGCGGTCAATACCGAGGATCAACGCCAGCCCGGCCACCGGCAGATGCCCTACCGCCGAGAGGGTCGCCGCCAGCACGATAAAGCCGCTGCCGGTGACGCCCGCCGCGCCTTTCGAGGAGAGCAGCAGCACCACCAAAAGCGTAATCTGATGGACAATATCCATATGGCTGTTGGTGGCCTGAGCGATAAACACCGCTGCCATCGTCAGGTAGATGGAGGTGCCGTCGAGGTTAAAGGAGTAGCCGGTGGGAATAACCAGCCCGACCACGGATTTACGGCAGCCGAGCTTCTCCATCTTATCGAGCATACGCGGCAGGGCCGATTCGGACGACGAGGTGCCGAGCACGATCAGCAGCTCTTCGCGAATGTAGCGGATAAATTTGAAGATACTGAAGCCGGTGGCGCGAGCAATGCTTCCCAGCACCACCACGATAAACAGAATACAGGTGACGTAGAAGCAGATGATCAGCTGTCCGAGCTGGATCAGGGTCCCCACGCCATATTTACCGATGGTAAAGGCCATGGCCCCAAACGCGCCGATGGGCGCGAGGCGCATGATCATATTGATGATGCCAAAAATGACCTGAGAGAAGCTCTCAATAACGTTAAAGATCAGCTGACCTTTGTGGCCAAGGCGATGGAGGGCAAAGCCAAACAGCACGGCAAACAGCAGTACCTGGAGAATATTGCCGCTGGCAAACGCGCCGATAACGCTGGAGGGGATAACATCCATCAGGAAGGCGACAGTGCCCTGCTGCTCTGCCTGGGCAGCGTAGACCGCGACCGCTTTGGCATCCAGGGTCGCGACATCAACGTTCATGCCTGCGCCCGGCTGCACCACGTTGACAATAATCAGACCGATGATGAGCGCCAGGGTGCTGACCACCTCAAAGTAGAGCAGCGCCACCGCGCCGGTGCGGCCCACCGCTTTCATGCTTTCCATGCCTGCGATGCCGGTCACCACGGTACAGAAGATCACGGGGGCGATGATCATTTTAATCAGCTTCACAAAGGCGTCGCCAAGCGGCTTCATCTGTGCGCCGAGTTCAGGGTAGAAGTGACCGAGCAAAATACCGATAGCGATGGCGGTCAGCACCTGAAAGTAGAGGCTTTTAAAGAGTGAGGCTTTCATAGAGGTGTCCTTGAATTAAAAACCACAGGCATTGTAGGGTTAGGTCGCCTGCGGTCTTAAAATAACACCCCAACAACATCGCAGAAATAAACTTACTCTAAATTTGAAACACAAATGTTAAGAAATTTGAGCTGGCTCGCACAAGTGCAATGATTGCTACGCGCTGCCGTCCACCAGACGGGAAAGATTGTGCTGCTGCTCAAACGCCTCCGGCGCTGCCGCGCGACCAAACAGATAGCCCTGGGCCATTTCCACGCCCGCTTCCTGAAGCCAGACGTGCTGCGCCTCGGTTTCAACGCCCTCAGCAATAACATCCAGACCGAGACTGCGGGCCATATGGATTATTGACGAAACCATGCTGCTGTCCTCCGGTAGGCCCTTAACAAAAATCTTATCGATTTTCAGCACGTCTACCGGCAGGGACTTCATATGCTGGAGCTGACGCAGGCCCGCATAGCCCATGCCGAAGTCATCCAGCGCAATACGTACCCCGGCGTTGCGCAGCGGACGGAGAATTGCCACCGCCGCGTGTGGATCGTCGATGCGACGGCTTTCGGTCACCTCAAGGATCAGGGTGCCGGGCGCAATCTGGTAGCGCTCCAGCAGCCCAAGCAGATCGCGAACCATATCCTGGTGCATCAGCTGCAGCGCCGAGAGATTCACCGACAGCGGCAGCATAATGCCCCGCGCCTGCCAGGCCGCGAGCTGGCGGCAGGACTCCTCCAGCACCCAGTGGCCGACAACGATCATCAGCCCACAGGACTCGATGGTGTCGATCAGCCCCTCCGGCAGCGCCCAGCTACCGTCCGGCTGCTGCTGACGGAGCAGCGCCTCGGCGCTGACCACCTCCCCGGTAGCAAGGTTGACCTGCGGCTGTAGCCAGATGGCAAACTGATGGTTATCCAGCGCGTTTAAGATATCGCTCTCTTGCGTCAGCCGCTTCTGCGCCGTCGCCATCTGCTCGGGGTCAAAGAACTGGATCTGGTTTTTGCCTTTACGACGAGCAGAGAGCGCAGCCGAGATAGCCCGCCGGTAGAGCTGCTCTGCCGTCACGTCGCCATAGAACATGGCGATACCGATGCTGGCGCTCGGACGCAGCTGAATGCCCTGCACCGGCAGACGCTCATTAATAACAGTGAGCACTTGCTGACCCAGCGTAATGGCGTGCCACGGTTCGCTCGCGCCGTGGCCAATAATGACAAAGGTGTCCGTACTCGCCTGCGCCAGCACCATACGCGGGGCCAGCACCGACTTCATCTTCTCTACCAGCGTCAGGAGCAGCATTTCGCGCTGGCTCTCTTTCAGCACGCCCGCCGTATCCTGGAGGGTTTCACAGGCGATCACCATCAGCGCGATGGTTTTTTGCCGGGCTACGGTCTGCTCCAGCAGCGCCATCATAAAGGCTTTATTGGGCAGCTCCGAGATGGGGAAACGTGTCGCCTGGCTGTTCAGCTCTTCATGCTGGCGCAGCACCATCTGCTGGTTGCGGTTATAGCCGCGCACCAGCATGCCGATCTCATCGTCATGATGGTGACGGGGCAGTGCCAGCTGGTGCCCCAGCTGATCCTGCGGCGACAGGTCGTTGAGCTCGCGGGCGATCTTGCGCAGCGGGCGGATAATCAGCCGGCTGATGCACCACGTGAGCGCCACCGTCATGATCAGCACTAAAAGTAAGTAAGTAGTGACTAACGTTGAGACAGTGCTCATCACGAACTTGTACATGCGGAACGAGTCCGCCTGCAGCACCAGATAGGCCAGCGGCTGTGGGTTAGAGGGGCGTTCCATAGAGTAGATAGGCAGTGAGATCTGCACCGGCAGTTCAAACAGCCGGGTAATGGTCACCGGAACTGGCCGCTCGGGAATAAAGCTCATACGCAGGGCCTGGAACTGATTCGGCAACACAACGTCCGCCCGGCTGACCACGCCCGCGGGTTGAATACGCTTAAGGATGGCCTCCGCGTCCGCGATGTCGCCTTTCAGGATGGCGGCGGACAGCGGCTCACGCACCGAGCGCGCGATGCTCTCCATCTGCGTGCCAGTGTTGTAGCGATTCTGCTGCACAAAGTGGAACAGCAAAATCACGCAAAAAAGAAAAATAAACACCATGGCGACGATCGAGACCATCGCCATCTGTTTAATGGTTAACGAACGGCTAACGCGCAAATTGACTCTCCAAATACTCCGTGTCTGCAAAAGTAACCGACGGCTACCTGCCTGCTGTCAGAGTATACTCGATTCTGACAGTAGATTAAGACCGGGATAGAGAGCCTTGCGCGTTACCAGTCTGCGTGAGGCGTCAGCGCCTGCGGCGGCGAGTCCATATCGCCCTGCCAGCCCGCCTGGGAGTAGCGGACGTAGAGCATGCCGTGGCTCGGGGTATAATCCTCCGCCTGCTGAATATCAATGGCCGCGCCAACGAACCAGTTAGCGGTAATACGGCGTTCAAGCAGGGCGCGCGCCGTATAGCCAAAGCCGTTACTTTTCGATCCAAATTCTTTCTCATCGGCCGCCCGAGCGCGATAGGTGTCCGGGATCAGGTTAAGCTTGGGGTAGGTAGCCTGGGTACTGGTGGCCGAGTGCGACCAGGAGACCGAGCCGCCCAGCTCCCACGACCAGTTCTCGGTGCGTTCACGCCACGTGACCGGCACGGCAAACGAGAGATATTTCTGCGGGCTGTAGTAGCCCCCCTGGCCCAGCGAGTAGCCACTCAGATCTTTGTCGTAGTGCCAGAGCATATTGTTCAGGCCGACGGTGAGACGGCGGTTATCTTCGTTGACCAGCTTGTAGTAATAGCCCGACATCCAGCGCACGCGCCAGTTGTCATCCACGTTCTTACCGGTGAGCGAGTCAGCGCTCAGGCTCGCCCAGACGCCGTTCGCTTCGCCCTGGTCATAGCTCAGGCTCACCCCACCGCCGGTGGATCGAACGCCACCCCAGGTCTTGCCGGTGCCGCCGCGATCGTTACCGTTGTCGTTATCGGGATCTTCCGGGTCATGATAGTAGCTGGAAGCATCTTTCTGGCCGCCGAAGGCCAGCAGGGAGCTGGATATCGGTCGACGATGCACGTCCAGCGTATAGCCTACCGGGCCGAGATCGTTGCTGTAGCTCAGGCCGCCAACGATATCCACCACCCGGAAGCCCATCGGCGTGGTGCCGATATCCCCTGCCCAGGTATCGTTGCGCCAGCCGACGGCAATGCTCGCCCCGCCATCAGACTGGCTCTTATCGCCGTTGACGCAGCTGAGCTGACCGCAGGTCCCCCAGTTGGGATCGTATAGCCCGTTCTCATCGGTGGCGAAAGAGCCCGCGTTCATATTGACGTAGTCGGTACGGAAGAACATCCGACCATCGGCAAGCGGCGCATCGGCCTGCAGCATGGTGGTGTTGGCCTTCAGATCGGAGTAACCGCCGGTGCCGCTGGAGCCCCAGTAGTCATGCGCCAGCGTGACGTTGAGATCCTGCTGGCGATAGAGATCGGCGGCGTCGCTGCGCAGGCCGCGCTTCAGCCAGTCATCATTGGCATCGTTACGCGTCTGGCGGGTAAAGGTGTCGTTATCCCGGGCGGGTGCTGGCGCAATGCCTGCGGCAACCATCGCCTCGTTATAGCTCGCCAGGGCTAGCTGCGGCTGACCGTTGGATTGCTGGAAGCGGGCGTAGTCACGCAGCACCAGGGCGCTGTCCTGCGACGGCGGCAGGGTCTTCGCCTCGGGCACGAGGGTGTCGTAGGTGCGCTGGGCCAAAACCTTGTCCCCCAGCTGCGCCCGCACCAGCGCCATTCGCCGCTGCATGTTGATAGACGGCGGCTCGGTCTGCGGCATCTCGTTCATCGCCGCCAGCTGCTGGCGTGCCGCAAGTGGATTACCCTCGGCAATCGCCACCTCTACCAGGCTCAGGCGAGCATCGGCGTTAGCTGGCTCACGGGCCAGCACAGTTTCGTACCCGGTTCGGGCAGCAGCGTAATCACCGCGCTGCTGCGCCCAGTCTGCGAGAGTGAGATCGATACGCGTGGAGGCGGGCCGCTGCCTAAGCAGGGCTTCAGCCTCAGACTCCTTGCCGCTGTCGCGCAGGCGGTTGGCGGTCTCCAGCAGCTGGTTGCCCTCAAGGCGGCTCGCCAGCTCCTGCATATTGCTGTCCCATTTGCTGCGCGGCAGGGTGTTAAGGTGCGCCAGCGCGGCACGATCCTGTTCGTTGCCGGAGAGATAGAGGCTGTAGGCGTAAACCTGGGTGGGATCGTTAGGCTGGCGGCGAACCAGATCGCGCATCTGCGCGTCGGCCTCGGCGTGCTGTCCGGCGCTCCAGAGATCGCGGGAGAGGCGGTAGGCGATCCAGACGCTGTCCGGATCGGCCGCCAGCCGACGGCGCTGAACGTCAGCTGCTTGCGCCCAGCGACCCTGGTTCTCCAGGGTTTCAGCCTGCTGCGCCAGCCGGTCGTTGGCAAGACTGCGCTCAATGTCATCCACGCTGCGGCGCTGGCTGGCAGGGAGTGCGGCAATCCAGGCGGAGGCTTTTTCCGGCGACTGCTCGCGATAGAGATTAGCCAGGCCGCGAATCGCGTTGCTGTTGCCGCTGTCCATGCGCAGCGCCTGCTGATAGTAGCGTTCGGCGGCGGCGCTGTCCTTGCGGGCCACGGCGGCGTCCCCCAGCCCCAGCACCGCGTAGCTGTCGGTGTTATCTACCGCGCGCGCCTGCTGGTAAAGTCGTTCCGCCTGCGCGGGATTATTGGCCTTCAGCGCGGCGTCACCCTGCTGGATCAGCAGCCAGTAGCGGTTAGTTTGCAGGAGGCTGTCCCACTTGCTGCGATTGCTGCTCTGCGGCGCAAGGGCAATGGCTTTCTCTAGCAGGGGAACCGCCCGGGCGCGATCGCCCTTTTGCGAATAAGCCTGGCCGAGCGCCCCGGTGGTTTCAGCGTCGTTCTGGTCGGCGTTCAGCGCCTGCTGTAGCGGGGCGATAGCCTGCCCGCCCTGCCCGGCGTCCACTGCGGCCAGCCCACGGGAGCGGGCACGAAACGCCGGATCGGCCAGCTGCTGCTGTTGTTTCGCCAGCGTCGCTCGGGCGGTCTCCACCGTGTCGCCGTCGCTAAACTGGTTCAGGAACTGTTGCAGCGCCTGCACGCTGGCATCGCTCACCGGCATGTTTTGAATCTGTTGATACCAGATGGCAGCTGCCGCTTCACGGGTGGTACCCGACTTCGCCATCTGCCGCAGGACGGTATAGCCTTCGTCGCTGCGTCCGCTGGCAAACAGCAGCTGCGCCAGCGAGTTTTGTAGCTGAGGGTTGCCAGGATAGCGATCGTTAGCACTCTTCAGCTGAGTAATGGCCTGGCTACGCCGCTCGGGAACCTTCGCCACCAGCGTCCAGTACTCGGCAGCGAGATCGCTCTCCGGCGGGTTACCCTGCAATAGCTTGTCGTAGGCCGCGATGGCCTCCGCCGTGTGGCCGGTCGTCGCCAGCAGCCGCGCCTCCTGCAACCCCTGCCGCCCTTGCGCGGTAGAGAGCGTCATCGCGCTTTGCGCTTCGCGGTAGGCCGCAGAGTTGGGCGCAAGCTGGGCGAGCCGATCGAGCTGCTGCTGCGCGCCTGCGGTGTCGCCCTGGCGCAGCAGATAGCGCTGGCGGGCGGCAATCACCTCGGGATTATTGGGATCGATAAGTTCCAGCCGGTAGAGCGACTGGCGCACCAGATCCTCACGACGAGTGGATTCTCCGAGCCGAACCTGCTCCAGCAGCTGTTGCTGCTGGGCTGTCGGGGCCGCATACGTCTTTGGCATCAGCGCGATGCCCAGCGATAAAGCAAGTAAGCGTAGGGTTAGCGTGCGCATTCCTGGCCCCAGTCAGGTTGGAGTTCACCTTGGGAGGTGAAACGAAAACGGTGCTCATCCCAGCCCTGTCCGAAGAGGGTAAGCACGTAGCTGTAATAGGCGTCACTGCCGGGCGGATTATCGGCAACGCGCTGGCGCAGCACCGCTTGTGCATCGCGGTTTTGCATAAACGGCAGCAGAGCGGCAGAGAAGCCCGTCGCGCCGTTACCCTGGGCCACACCGGTTGTCACGTTGACCTTCTCCGGCGGCACGCCGTTTTTCGCCGTTATTGCCGCCATTGGCTTAAGGCGCGCCAGCAGGCGATTTTTTTGCAGATCGCTGTCGTGCATCATACCGACCCACAGGTAGACGCGGATGGCGTCGTAGCTGGAGACCAGCTTGCTCTCCAGCTTCAGGTTCCAGCCGTGATTTTTCTCATAGCTTACCCAGTCCGGGGAGAAGCCTTTGGGAGCCGTCTCCAGCAGCAGCCGCAGATTAGTCTCTCGCAGCGTGGTCCAGGGCGCGCCAAAGCGGGTGAGATACTGCGCCACCTGCGGCGGCAGATAGCTGGGGTTAAAGCGCCAGCTCTCTTTCTCAGCGAAGCCAATTTTACCCGGCAGCAGCATAGAGCCCAGCCCCGGCACGCTCACCACCTCTTCACTGACGATATGCTTGAGCAGCCCCTGGGCCAGCGCGGTGTAGCGCGGCTCTTTCCACAGGCGTCCGGCTTCAAACAGCGACCAGACGATCCAGATATCGGCGTCGGAGGCAGAGTTGGTGTCCAGCACGGCCCACTCCTCTTCCCCCTTCTTGCCCCACAGCCAGGCGGGAAGATGGGCCGCGAGATCGCCCTCGGCGAGGTTATCCTCAGTCCAGGTTAAGATCGTGTCAAAACCGGGACGGTCGTTGGCGGCAAGAGCAAAAAACAGCCCGTAGCTCTGCCCCTCGGAGGTAGTGATCTTCCGGGCGTCGCTGGGGTCGATCACCCGACCACCGTCGCTGAGGTAATCTTTTTTAAACTGCAACCAGGCCGGCCAGCTACAGGCGGCGTGCGTACTTGCCGCCGCCAGCAGCAGGGTGGCCGCTATCGCGCCACGGAGTAAGGTTTTCATGGCTTACTCGTCATCATGCGGGTCGAGACGGCGGCGGCTAATGATACGCAGCAGACGCCACAGTACCCAAGCCAGCAGCACGACGCTCACGGCGGCGAGCACCGCCAGCAGCACCGGATGGTTAGAGAGCGCATACCAGATACGCTCGAACCACGGCAGGTGGCCGACATAGTAGACATCTCCTACCCGCAGACCATTTACGCCGGACTCGCGGATCACCGTGACGGAACCATACATTGCCGCACGCTTACCGCTGTCGTTCATCGCCTCGTTCAGTAGCTCGTAGCCGCGCGGGCTGTCTGCCAGCAGGGCAATGACGCTGCGCTGATCGTTGTATGGGGACTGGAAGCCGACAATGGCCGCCATCGGGCCGCTGGAGGTCACCGCCGTCTGGGCATCAGCCTGGCGATCGGTGTTATCCGGGACGATAGACGGGAAGGTCGTCTGGCGCTGCGGGGTCTTCACCCAGCTCTGCGTCGCCTGCACCAGCAGGTCGATACGCTTGTCATCTTTCAGGCTATCCGGAATGGTACCGATAACCAGCACGTCGGCATCCTTGTTCTGGATCTGGCTGCCGTCATTGGTCAGGGTCAGGTTAACCGCCGGAAGGCCGGTTTGTGCCCCAAGCTGGCCGATGGAGTCCAGCAGCGTCGCCAGCTGGCCCTGGGTTGGGTTAGCGGGCAGCACCACGATGGTGTCCGCAAGGTCCGCCATTCGGCTGAACGGGAAGCCCGCGTTAGCAAAGGCGCGCAGGTCCGGCATCGCAATAAAGTGGTAATACTTCGAGAAGTCGATGGTCGAGTCATCGCCAATCACCACCCGGTTCTGCACCGGCTGGAAGGTGACGCAGTTATCGACGGTACCGCCCGGCATCGGGTTCATGTACTGGAAGTCAAAGCGCAGCGTGTTGAGGGCCCCCAGCTGCAGCGCCGGAATGGTAACGGCAGTTTTGCTATCCAACAGCCCCTGCAGAACCGGCAGGCGCAGCAGCAGGCGGTTGGTATCCTGGTTGCTGGTGAGGCTGAAAGATTGCAGGAACTGGTTGTTCAGGCTGATATCCATCCGCGAGCTGTCTTTGGTCGGCGGCGCGGTGTAGCGATAGTTGAGATCCATATCGATGCCGGTGCTGCGCAGCAGATAGAGATCCGGCGGCAGGTTCAGCGCTACGCTGATCGGGTTCGGCTCAAGGCCAACCGACTGCAGCTGCTCCTCGTAGCTTTTCAGCTCGCCAAACGAGATCGCCCGGTCGGTACGCACCCAGTTTGGTGCGTCGTACGGCTTACGGGCCAGCAGCGGCTTAACATCGTTTACCTCTACGCGATCGCCCCGGAACAGCACGTTGCCCTGGGCAATGCCCTTCGCCGCCTGGAGCAGATCTTTATCGTCGCGGCCAAGGACCACCAGCAGCTTCACGTACGGGTTCTGAGGGTAATCCATCATCATCACCGTCGGGGCGTTCACCGCCGGCACGTCGCGCAGGAAATCTGGACGCTTATCGTTGGTGGCAAACACGATGGCGTTGCGATCCGGCAGGCCGTTGTAGAGCACCGGGAAGCTCTGGCCGCGCCAGCCCATACGGGAGCCAAAGAAGGAGGCAACAATGCCCGCCGCCTGCTGCTGCGCCAGCGCCGGTGCGCCAGCAAAGACCATCGGCAGTACCAGCGGACGGTTATCACGGGCGTCATAGAACGGCACCGGGAAGTGTGACAGGTCGTTTTTCAGCGGCAGGGTCTGGTAGGTCATCTCCAGAGAGCTGCTGCGTCCGACGTCCATCCACAGCGTACTGCTGGCCGGGTTTTCGCAGACGTCGCGGTAGTGGCCGACGAACTCCAGCCGCACCCGGTTGAAGTCAGTGATATAGAGCGGGTCGATAGCCAGCTGGGCCAGCGTCTTTTTGCCTAGCTGCTCTTTGGTGACTGGCAGGACGCCCATCAGCTCATCGTTCAGATAGACCTTCAGCTGCGACTGCACCGGCAGCAGTGACGGCGACGGGGTGTACTCCAGGTTCAGCATCGCCTTCGACACCACTTCGTCGCTGCGCATCCCAAACTCGATCTGGCCGTCGGGCTGAACGCCACGCAGCACCATGCTGCCCGGTGGCGGTGCGATCTGGGCGAAAGAGAGCTTAACCTCCCGCGACGGCGCGTTCTCCGCAACGATAGGCGCATTGGCACCGGTGACGCCAGGCATCACCTGGCCGACGGCCTGCGGTTCGGCAGCAGCAACGGGCACAGCGGCCTGCGCGGCAGGCGTCTCAGGTGCGGCAGGCACGGTAACCATCGAATTGGCCGGTGCTGCATGGGTGACCAACGACGGGAAAGCACTCATCCCAACCGCCACTGCACAAATCCAGGAAAGTTTTCTTTTCATCGCATTATCATCATTGTTGGGCCATAACCGGATCCGGCTGCTGCACCACCATGCCCCGCGCAGGTCGGCGGGGAATGAACGATACAACCCAGGAGATCAGGGAAGTAAGCGTCCGGAAAATCATTTTCACGGACGATGGAGCAAATTCAGCCAAGTGGCGATAGCCACGGAAGCCAAGCTTAAGAATATCCAACAGGCTCTCCAGCGGTTTATCTTCCGGGAAGCTGTCCTGCCAGAGCGCCCAGGTGTCAGCACGCGCGAAGGTACACTGGACAAAATCGATATGCTGACGGGTGGTCAGCGGCATCAGCTGCAGGCCCACCTCCTTGCCGTTGACGCGCGCCACCTGGGCCGGGAAAACGTACTCCTGCTGGCCGCGCTTAAGCAGCAGATTGACCTTCTGCCCCTCCAGCACCTGCGACTGGCCGTTGATCTTGATCCCTACCCCGCCGTCAGAGAAGTCGTGTACCGTACAGGAGAAGAGATGACCATCGTCGCGGGCAATGGCCGCTGGCATAGAGATCTCAACCCGATGCGCCCGGCGCACCTGCTTGCTCTCTACCGACACCGCCACCGCACCGCCCAGCACAATCAGGTTGTAGAAGACCCAGACGATACTGACAACCACGGTCAGCATCTCGGTCTCCGGGCCGTAGAAGTAGCGCCAGACGCCCACCAGCACGCCGACAATGTTCAGCAGCACCAGGAAGATATAGGGCCGGGAGATCACCCAGTCCACATACTCCTCCTCGACGAGGCCGCCTTTTGAGGTCACGTTAAACTTGCCCTTGTGCGGGTTAAAGAGCGCCACCATGGTGGGTCTGGCGATATACCAGGCCAGCACCGTTTCGTAGATTTCACTCCAGAATGAGTGGCGGTATTTACCCTGAATTTTGGAGTTAGTCAGGCTGGCATGAACCATGTGCGGCAGCACGAACAGGGCGATCATCAGCGCCGGCGCATAGATGATATAGGCGTGCAGCAGCAGGAACGCCAGCGGCGCAGTGAGGAAGATCAGCCGCGGCACGCCGGAAAGGAAGTGGAACATGGCGTTGACGTAGCAGAGCCGCTGCGCCAGCTTTAGTCCTTTACCAAACAGCGGGTTATCGAGCCGGAAGATCTGTACCATGCCGCGCGCCCAGCGAATACGCTGCCCAATGTGGGAAGAGAGGCTCTCGGTTGCCAGCCCCGCCGCCTGCGGAATGCGCATATAGGCCGAGGTGTGGCCGCGACGGTGCAGGCGCAGAGAGGTGTGCGCATCTTCGGTCACGGTCTCTACCGCAATGCCGCCAATCTCATCCAGCGGACCACGGCGGATCACCGCACAGGAGCCGCAGAAGAAGGTGGCATCCCACATGTCGTTGCCGTCCTGCACCAGGCCGTAGAACAGGGTGCCTTCGTTCGGCGTCTGGCGGAAGCGGCCCAGGTTACGCTCGAACGGATCCGGCGAGAAGAAGTGGTGCGGGGTCTGCATCATCGCCAGCTTCTTGTCTTTGATAAACCAGCCCATGGTCAGCTGCAGGAACGAGCGCGTCGGCACGTGGTCGCAGTCAAAGATCGAGACAAAATCGCCTTTCGCATACTGCAAGGCATTGTTGATGTTGCCTGCTTTCGCGTGTTCGTGAGTGGTACGGGCGACGTACTCTACCCCCACCGTCTCGGCAAACTGACGAAACGACTCGCGGCCACCGTCGTCGAGGATCCAGATTTTCAGCTTCTCTTTTGGCCAGTCGATACCCAACGCGGCGTAGATCGTGTTCTTCACCACGTTGAGATCTTCGTTGTAGGTCGGCACGAAGATGTCCACCGACGGCCACAGGGACATATCCTTCGGCAGCGACACCGGCTGACGGTTAAGCGGCCACACCACCTGGAAGTAGCCGAGCACCAGCACAATCCACGCATAGGTTTCGGCGAACAGCAGCACCAGGCCGCAAACGAGGCTGACCGGATCGTTCCAGTTTAGCGTCGAGGTGTAGCGCCACCAGATGTAGCGGCAGGAGACGGTCAGCGACAGGACAATCAGCATTAATGCCGAGAAGCGCCCTGGAATACGGCGCACCAGCAGGGCCACGCCCCACAGCAGCAGCAGGAAGATAAACTGCGACCACGGATTAAACGGCTGGGTGATGCAGAGCAGAGCAAGGACCAGCGAGAAGAAAACAATCACACCGATGATAAAACGACGCACGCCTGGCTTGAGGTGGGCCAGCTCTTTCTCCCCTTCCATATGGCTTGTCCGACTGCTCACCCTGGCTGGCAGGGTGTCCAGCCAGGTGAGGTAGCGGCGGCGGAAATGGGTAAAGCGTGCGCGCTTGCTCTTGCGCGGCCGCGCGGCCGGAGCGTTATGCGCACCGATCAGCAGCCAGAGGGTTTGCAGCAGATAGCGGGCCGGATCGAGCGGACGCGGGCGCTCGGCGCGAATATGGGGGTAAAACTCCGCGTGGCGGGCACGAAGCTGCTGCCAGCGCGGGTGCTCCAGCGGAATAAACAGCCAGGCAAGAATTGTCCACAGGCAGCCGAGGGCTGCGCTAAACGCCGGTGCGCCGTGGCTCCGGTAAAGCTGGTAACGCTCGCTCAGGCGGGCGTTCACCGGGGGGATCAGCAGCAAGGCGGCAAGACGACTCATAGCGCAGGCTCACTATGGCGATCGCGGGTGAGGCGATCCGGCCCGGCGCAGTGCAGCAGACACCAGTTAGCCAGGGTCAGGATCTCCTCCGCCGCCAGCGAGTCGCTGCGATATTCGCCCAGCGGCTGCTTCGCTGCCAGGCACTCCACCATCGCCTCATCGCGGTGGATCACCATCGGCAGCAGCCGTGGCTGGCTCTGTAGCCACACCTGGAAGAGATCGTCCTGCAGCTGGCTACCGATGCGCAGGTCATTAATGAGCAGATGCGTGCCCGATGGCAGTGCCTGCTGATGCAGACGCACATGGCAGTTAGTATCAGGCTTCACCACGGTGAGGGTATGGTCGCACTGCGCCAGCAGCTCCCGCGACAGGGGCGTAAAGTCCGCCGGCAGGTCGAGCAGGATCCACTGGTAGTGCCTCTCGGCCTTCAGCGCCTGAAGCGCCGCGGTAAGCGGGGCCAGGCGATCGTGCAGGGCATAGACGTTCTCCCGCTCGCCGGCGGTCAGCTGGCCAAACGGCAGCAGATCGAGATTCGAGGTATAGCGCTGGCCCGCATCGCGCCACGCTTTATCATCCAGCAGCGCCCGCGCCCAGCCATCAGCGTGGGTAAACTCCACGTTGAACGAGAGGCGCAGCATGTTGTCTGGAGAGGCGTCGATCATCAGCACCGACTCCCCCAGCAGCTGTAGTGCCCAGCCTAACGCTGCGGTTACCGATGTGGTCCCCACGCCTCCGCGAATGCCTTGCAGACCCAGAATAGCCATCCACGTCTTCCTTATTAATTATTTTGACGGGCAAACTCAGCGAGCAGCGGCCAGCGTTTTATCGCTGTAGCTAACTGTTCACGTTGGGATATATCGGTGTAATCAATATCTGGCAGTGAAAACACCCGACTTAAGACCAGAAAGTCATTTTGGAAGGTATAACCCAGCGTTGAATCAGTCTGGCTCGTAAACTCTTTATTAGACATTTTTACTGCATCTCATTGATGAAAAACAGACGAACGGTAGCAACGCAGGGTGCCGCTGAAAATTCATTTACATGCTAAATGTGATGCTCTTTAATTTCAATGTTAGGTTTATTTCTCGGCTTTCGCTAGTAAACTAAGGTGCAGACGAATTTGATTAAGAGAGACACCGTGAAGCCCATATTTACCCTTGGCATCCAGTCATTATGGGATGAGTTGAGCCACATGCCAGCCGGCGGAGTCTGGTGGGTCAACGCCGATCGCGAAGAGGATGCCATAAGTCTGGTCAATCATACCCTTGCTGCTCAGCATAAAAAAAGCCGGATGGCGCTGATTACTATGGGTAGCGATCCCAATAAAATTATTAATTTAGAGGCGGGTCACGCTCCTGATAAAATCCATCTTTTTACTATGCCTAATCATAAGGATGGACTATCCTTTTTTACCCGCGATCTCCTGAGCGCTATTGACCCCCAACACTATTTCCTGGTTTTACTCTGCGCCAATAATGCCTGGCAAAATATATCCGCCGAGCATTTGCGTGGCTGGTTAGAAAAAATACACGCCTGGACAAAATATCACGACTGCACACTGTTGATAGTTAACCCAGGCAACAATAATGATAAGCAATACTCATTTTTGATGGGCGAGTATCGCTCACTTTTTGGCCTGGCGAGCCTGCGTACCCAGGCCGATATACATCTCTATGACGTCGCCTTCTGGTTTAACGAAAAAGGCGTCAGCGCCCGCCAGCAGCTTATTGTTGAGCAAAATAACGGCAGCTGGAAAATAGCGCAGCAGGAGCAGGCGTCGGTGCAGCCGCGCAGCGATGAAAAACGTATCTTGAGTAACGTAATGGTACTAGAGGGCGCTCCGCCGCTTTCCGAACACTGGACGCTGTTTGATAATAACGAAGCCCTGTTTAGCGAGGCGCGTACCACGCAGGCGGCTACTATTATCTTCTCGCTGATGCAGAACAACCAGATTGAGGGGCTGGCCCGCCACATCCACACCCTGCGCCGCCAGCGCGGCAGCACGCTGAAAATCATCGTGCGCGAGAAGAATGCTAGCCTGCGCGCCACCGACGAGCGCCTGCTGCTGGGCTGCGGGGCAAATATGGTGATCCCCTGGAACGCGCCCCTCTCCCGCTGCCTGACGCTGATCGAGAGCGTGCAGGGGCAACAGTTTAACCGTCCGGTGCCGGAAGATATCGCCGCCCTGCTGACCATGACCCAGCCTCTAAAGCTGCGTGGCTACCAGACGTGGGATACCTTCTGCGACGCCGTAAGCAATATGCTCAGCAATACGCTGCTGCCGACGGATGGCAAAGGCGTGCTGGTTGCGCTGCGTCCGGTGCCTGGCATCCGCGTGGAGCAGGCGTTGACCCTGTGCCGCCCTAACCGCGTGGGCGATATCATGACCATCGGTGATAACCGGCTGATGCTGTTCCTCTCCTTCTGCCGAATCAACGATCTGGATACGGCCCTGAACCATATCTTCCCGCTGCCCATCCCGGATATCTTCTCGAACCGGGTAGTGTGGTTTGAAGATAACCAGATCGCCGCCGAGCTGGTGCAGATGCGTGCCCTGGTGCCGGAGAAGTGGGGTAAACCGCTGCCGGTGATTGACGGGCCCAACCCCATTCTTAACGCTGAGCATAACGGCCAGAGCTGGCGGCGCATTCCACAGCCGCACCGGCTGCCCGGCGGGGCTTCGGAGCAGACATCATGATGCAGTTAAGCGATATTATTCAGCTGGTGGTGCTGTGCGCCCTGATCTTTTTCCCTCTCGGCTATATGACGCGCCACTCTATTCGGCGCATCAGGGCCGTGTTTCGCATGCTGTTTATTAAACCGCGCTATGTAAAACCGGTAGGCATATGGCGCAGTGCTTCGACCGTCAAGGCAAAACGAAAAGATGACTAATCAAACCCTCAATGCCTCTACGCCCTCACCGCTGTGGCAATACTGGCGCGGCCTTGCCGGCTGGAACTTCTATTTCCTGGTGAAATTTGGTTTGCTGTGGGCAGGCTACCTTAACTTTCACGCGCTGTTAAACCTGGTGTTTATGGCGTTCCTGCTGCTTCCGATTCCGCGGCGTAGCGTGCACCGCCTGCGCCACTGGATCGCCATTCCTGTCGGCATTGCGCTCTTCTGGCACGACACCTGGCTCCCCGGCCCGCAGAGCATGCTCAGCCAGGGATCGCAGGTGGCCGGATTCAGCGCCGACTATCTGCTGGATCTGGTCACGCGCTTTATTAACTGGCAGATGATCGGCGGAATTTTTGTTCTACTGGTCGCCTGGCTCTTCCTGGCGCAGTGGATCCGCGTCACCGTTTTTGTGGTGGCGATTATGGTCTGGCTGAACGTGCTGACCCTGACCGGGCCGACGTTCTCCCTGTGGCCAGCCGGTCAGCCAACCAATACCGTGACCACCACCGGCGGTAACGCTGCGGCAACTATCGCCGCTGCGGGAGATAAACCGATCGTTGGCGATATCCCTGCGCAGACCGCACCGCCGACCACGGCCAATCTCGACGCATGGCTGAACAGCTTCTACACCGCCGAGGCCAAGCGCCAGATCCGCTTCCCGACGCAGTTGCCTGCTGATGCCCAGCCGTTTGAGCTGCTGGTGATCAACATCTGTTCCCTGTCATGGGCGGACGTTGAGGCGGCGGGCCTGATGTCGCATCCGCTGTGGTCGCATTTCGATATTCAGTTCAAAAACTTCAACTCTGCGACCTCCTACAGCGGCCCGGCGGCAATTCGTCTCCTGCGCGCCAGCTGCGGCCAGCCGTCGCACAAAAACCTCTATCAGCAGGCGGGCAACCAGTGCTACCTGTTTGATAACCTGGCGCAGCTTGGCTTCTCGCAGCAGTTTATGCTCGACCACAACGGCGTATTCGGCGGCTTCCTGAAAGAGGTGCGTGATAACGGCGGCATGCAGGCCCCGCTGATGGATCAGACCGGTCTGCCGACCGCCCTGCTCTCCTTTGACGGCTCGCCGGTGTACGACGACACCGCGGTGCTTAACCGCTGGATGCAGTCCCAGGATGGAAAAGAGAACCAGCGTACAGCAACCTTCTTTAACCTGCTGCCGCTGCACGACGGGAACCACTTCCCAGGTGTGAGCAAAACGGCGGATTACAAAGTGCGCGCCCAGAAGCTGTTTGACGAGCTGGATGCATTCTTTACTACGCTGGAAAAATCGGGCCGTAAAGTGATGGTGGTGATGGTGCCAGAGCACGGCGGCGCGCTGCAGGGCGACAAGATGCAGGTCTCCGGCCTGCGCGATATTCCTAGCCCGTCTATTACCAACGTCCCGGCCGGGATCAAGTTCTTTGGCATGAAGGCACCGCACGAGGGTGCACCGGTGGTGATCGATCAGCCGAGCAGCTTCCTGGCGGTATCGGATCTGGTTGCCCGTGCGGTGGACGGCAAGCTGTTTACCGAGGATAGCGTTAACTGGGAGAGCCTGACCAGCAACCTGCCGCAGACGGCTCCGGTGTCAGAGAACGCCAACGCCATTGTGATCCAGTACCAGAACAAACCGTACGTTCGTCTTAACGGCGGGGACTGGGTACCGTATCCGCAGTAATACCGTTACGCCCGGCGGCGCACCGCTTGCCGGGCCTACGGTGCACGCCGGTATCAACGAATGACACTATTTTGTAGGCCGGGTAAGGCGAAGCCGCCACCCGGCGGTGCACCACTTACCCGAAGTATACTAACGCTCATTTTAAACCTTGCTTCAGGCTAAGCACATTCCAGGTGTTATCTATAATAAACTCATAACGGTATTTAACGCCGTTAAGTTTATAAACCGTGTAATACTGATTACCCGGCTTTAAGTTTATATTGATGCATGTATCAGGATAAGATAAATGCACAGGATAATAACCGCTATCTGTGAGGACGGTGTCCTTTCCTGATTCGTTAAGCCCTATATGGTAATCATTTAGTAAATCACTTTTGTCAAAGCTATAGCATACTCTCTGGCTATCTACTGATACGGTTCGCCATTTACCAATATCTATTCCGTTAGTGCCTGGACAGCCAGTGAAAAAAATGCAACTCGCTAATACTATTATAATTTTACTAGAGCGCACCCTGTAACCCCTCATGCAAAGGGTTAATATAGCACCATAAAAATCTCAAACAATTATTTAGATAATGAATATTATTTTGTAGGCCGGGTAAGGCGAAGCCGCCACCCGGCTTTTTTATTGCCTGCTAACGCTGTTCCGCCAGCCAGGAGAGCATCTTCAAACTTGCTGAATAATAGTCATCCTGGGCGGTAATCTGCGGCTCGCCGTTTTTTGTACCGAGGATGAGATCCCGCACCGCCAGCTGCCCTTCGTTCATATTATAAGGCGCGGCTTCATTAGTGGTGACGTTCACCCAGGCCGGAGTCTGGCTGCGGCTAAATTTCTGCCACCAGCTGCGCCACGGCGTTAGCAGGGCGCTGTTCGGATCCTGCCAGGCGATGTAGAGCGGAATACGTATCGCATCATAGCTCATGCGCGGCGGCCACTCTTTGGCGGGCTGCATCTTGCCATCGGCGGCCAGCGCGACCCAGTCGGTAGGCAGATTCGCTTCGCCCCAGCCCATCTTACCTGTCAACGTCTTCGCGTCACGGATCAGATCGCGCCACACTGTCAGGTGGCTGCGGTCGGCGAACGCCTGCCACGCCGGGAAGATGAAATAGGAGGGGTTGAGATTCACGTAGCTATTGAGGTTGAACCCCTTAGCGCCCGGCAGCATAACGCGGTAGCCCGCGAAGTTGATCACCGTGTGGCTCACCAGCGCTTTAGTGATAGCATCAGAGGCCGCACCGTAGCGCCCGTCATGCCAGCGCGCATCGGCCTTCAGGAGCGCCCAGGCGATCAGCGCGTCGCCGTCGGTGGCGTCATTTTTATCGGGGATGGGGTCCGGCTCGACCGGGTTATAGCGCCAGTAGAACAGCCCGCTATCCTTGTTTTTTAAGGTCTTCTCCGTCCAGGCCCACATCTTGTCGAAGCTGGCGCGATCGTCATTGGCTACCGCCATCAGCATGGCGAAGCCCTGCCCTTCGGTATGGGAGACGTTTTTGTTGCCGGTATCCACGATACGCCCGTCCGGCATCAGAAAGCGGGATTTGTAGGTATCCCAGGCGGTGCCTGCCTGAGCAACAGAGGCCGACAGCAGGCCTACCAGAACAACCGTCGCGGCAACAACGCGCTTGACCTTAGTTAAACTCATCGTGGCTAAACTCTCTGTGAATTGTGATAACGGAACTGAACGTCGGTATGGGAAAACAGACGCTCGCGCTGTACGGTGACGTGTGCCCCGCCGCCCTGCGCCTGCAGCCAGCGGGCGTAAAGGCCCTCAAGTATCGCACAAAAGGCGTGGCACCAGCCCTGCCGATCGTCATCGCGTCCCAGCGGGAGCCCCTGCTGACGCAGCAGCATGCCGCTTTCGCTGGCTTCAATATCGATAAAGCCCCAGTTGAACTGACGCAGCAGGGCGTTGATATTCGCCTCCAGCTCGCCCACCGTTTCCGAATCAGGCAGCGGAAAACGCTCGGCCAGCGCCTCGCCCATCTGACGCAGAAAAGGCTGGCTGTCCGTCTGGCCGACGTTACGCACCATGTTGTCGATCATAATCGTCAGCAGATCGAACCAGCCCGCTGGCGTCTGCTGCTGCTGAAAGTAGCTCATCAGCGGTGAATGTTGACCATTCTGGGTCATCAGTTGCCTCCTAACATATAGCGGAAGTAGAGCCCGGCGGTGCTTTCGTTATAGTTGCCGAACGTGTCATAGCCGACCTTGCCGCCTATCGTCATATCTTTATTCACGTTGTAATCCACGCCTGCCCGCACGGTGTAGCCGACGCCGCTTTCCGAGCTGCCGCCGTAGCGATAGTCACGCGCGTAGCCGAGGTCATAGAGATCCTTCAGGAGATCCTGCGCCTCGCCGCTGGTAGGGAAGTAGTCGCTGCTGTCCTGGCTGTAGGATTGATAGCCGACCGAGCCGCCGACGTTCAGCTTCCAGTTGTCAATTTTCTGCGAGAAATCAACCGGAAGAGAGACGCTGACGTAGTTCTGCGGGCTAAAGTACCCCCCCTGGCCGTAGGTGTAGTAGCTGAGGTTTTTGGAGAAATCCATCCAGCTGACGTTCAGGCCAGTCTGTAGCGCCCGGAAGTCATCGTGATACGGACGGAGATAGACCCCGGCGCTGGCATTCATGCTGGTGTTGTTGGCCACGTTCTCCCCGATATAGCTGTAGCCGCCACCGTTGACATAGAAGCCCGCATCGCCGTCGTCGTAGCCCAGCTGCACGCTACCACCGTTTTTCGTGACCCGGCCCCAGGTCTTGCCTGAGTAGGCGTCCTTCATGCCGACGTAGGAGAGCAGGCTGTCGGTCACCGCCCGGCGTTCACCTTTGAACATCAGCGTCAGGTAGTCGGTCAGCTTCGGCGACCACTGGACGCCGCCCACCAGCGTGCTCAGATCCTGCCCGAGCGGCGTCGTGCCAATATCGACCCGGTACTGTTCGCCGCTGAGCGCCATCGCCAGCTCAACACCGCTGGCCTTTTGCGATTCGGTCGAGGAGCTAATGCGGTTGTCGAGGCTCGACTTAAAGTTCGACACGCTAAGCGCCTTCAGGCGGCCCGAATCATACAGGCTGGCCAGGTTCGCCAGCCCGGCATCGGTCATCGGAGAGAGATTTTCGCCGTTGTAGTCCAGCAGATCGCTGAAGTTTGCCGCCGTAGGATCCGCTGAGTTCTCGGTATTATCAATCGACGAGGTAATGTTGCTGATGGCATTGTTGAGCGGATTGGTGCCGTAGCGACGCCATGCATCTCCCGAGGCGCTGCCCGCGCTGAGGGTGATCGGGGTGGCGGTGAACTCGAAGCGCGATTCGCCAAACGGCGAGCTGGACCACGTCAGCGGCGCTTTGGCTTCGGTCAGCTTGCTGGTACCGGATTCGCCGTCGCGGCCGCGGATCTCTACCCCGCCCTGCACCCACATACCGGTTTTTTGCTGCAGATCCTGCATCATCTCATCGACCTGACGCAGGGTGCGGCTCTGCACGGTTTCCATCGGCAGGTCGGTGCGTGTCGTGCCTGGCAGGGTGCTGCCCGGCTCGCGTGCCGTCTGCGCCACCTGCCACGGCAGGTTGTTATCCTCGCCGTACGTTGAGCGCGATGCCATCTTGCTGTTACCCACGAACGGGTTGTCCGCCAGCAGCACGCCGCCGATGGTAGGCGTTGCGGCAGCGTTGGTGGACGCCATTCCCAGCAGCTTGCCTCGGGCGCTGCGCAGGTAAGTCATCGCCTGCTGATGATTGCCTTTCGCCTCCTCCAGCCGGGCCAGCAGCAGCATGCGATCCGCTGAGCTGTCGTTGCGCAGACCGCCGGCAAGCGTCTGCGCTTTCTCGACGTTGTTCTCTGCCAGCGCCACGTCAATCGCCCCCACGCGAGCGGCCTGATCGTCGGTATCCCGGGTTATCAGGTAGTCGTAAACCACCCCGGCCTCTTTGTTCATCTTGCCGGTCTGATAGAGGCGGGCCATAGCGAACATCAGATCGGTATTCTGCGGATCGCTCTGCATCGCCCGCATCAGCTTGTCATAGGCGGCGGCATAGTTACCCTGCTCGCGCAGCTGGTCGGCCTCGTTGATCACGTAGCCGTTGCGGATCCCCGCCAGCTGCGTGGGCGTGCTGCGTGCCTGTAGTTCGGGATTGGCAAGAAAGGCCTGCGCCTCGTTGTCTAACCCGGCTTTGTTCAGGACCGTAACCTGATCGGCGTAGTCTCCGGCGTTGCCCTGCACGCCCTGGCGCAGGTTTTCCCGCACCAGCGCCACCGCGCCGCTGAGATCCCCACTCTGGGCCAGCAGCTTCGCCAGCTTGCCCGCATCCACCGGGCTTTCCGGTGGCCGATGCGTTAGGGTCTTCAGCGTGTTGGCGGCGGCAACGTTATTGCCCTGGGCCAGGTAGCGCTCGGCGGTGGCTAGCTGCAGGTTGTAGTTCACCCGCTGGGCCAGATCGCGCATCTGCCCGTTCTGGCTGGCGGGCGCAATGCGCGACAGCAGGGTTTGCGACTGCTGCCATGCCCCGTTCTCGCTGGCGAAAAGCGCGGCCGCGTAGAGCGAGCTGGCCCCCGCGCCGTTGCGCGCAACCGGTGCCATCACCGAGCCGGCTTCTTCGCCGCTGCCGCTCTTTTGCAGCAGGCGGGCCAGATCGAGACGCAGCCACGGATCGTCCGGCAAGCGGCTCACGCCCTGCTGGAGGATAGCGATAGCCTGCTGGGTGTTGCCCGCTGCGGCGGCCTGCTGAGCCTGGCGGCGAATAGGATCTCCCGGCAGACCGGTGACGATGCGCGGCTGGAGCTTCGCCTGCAGGCTGGCGGGCAGCGTGCGCAGCATCGCCTGGGCCTCGTCAGACTTGTTCTGCTCCCGCAGGACGTAAAAGAGGTTCTCCCTGGCGGCGGCGTTTTGCGGCTGGTCGTTTAACACCGCACGCAGAGCCTGCTCTGCCTGGGGATAGTCTTTGTTATGCCGCAGGACGTCGGCACGAAACAGCTTCGCTGCCGTGCCGCGTTCGCCGCTCTGCTGAGCCAGCGGGGCAGAGAGGGCCAGCGCCTGGCTGACGTTGCCCTCTTTAAGCGCCTGCTGCGCCTCGGCGAGCTGACCGTAGAAGGCCGCATCCTCTGCCTGGGTTTTGCGCTCCGCCGAGGCGTCGCCGCCCTGGCTGGCGGCGCGGTTCAGGTATTGCGAGGCGGCTTTATAGTCGCCGTTGCGCTGGGCGATGTAGCCCAGCCCGGCCAGGGCGTCGGCATCTTCAGGATTGGTTTGCAGCACCTGCTCAAACTGGCGCTTCGCCGAGCCGGTATCGCCGCTGTTGAGGGCGGTAAAGCCCTCGCCCTTCGCCGCACCACCGACGTTTTTTCGGTAGTAGGCCTGCACGTCGCCATCCTGAGGGTGGCGCTGGAGGAAGTTATCGTACAGCCGTTCGTCGCCCGCCTGCGGCCCCAGCCACAGCAGCGCCTGGCGCAGGCCGTCATCTGCCTCGCGGCTGCCGCTGGCCATCGGCTCCAGCAGGGCAATCCCATCCCGGCGAGTCTCTTCCCGCCACGTTAGCATTTTACCCAGCGCGACCCGCGCCGCGTTGTCCTGCGGGTTCTCGGCAACGAAACGCTGGAGCTCCCCTACCGCCTGCGGATAGAGCGACTTGTCGCTGCCCATGGTCAGGTAGTATTCCGGGGCCAGGCTTGGCGGCGGCGTATCGCCATTAAACATGCTGCGCCAGGTTGCCAGCGCTGCCGGCACATTGCCGCTGCGCGCCTGCTGGCGGGCTAACGTCAGCTGCCCCTGAGGCACCTGCGCCAGCTGTTTGGCGTTATCCAGCGCCTGGAGTCCCGCGTCAGCGGGCGCCACGGCGGCAAGCCGGGCACGCCACTGCGCAGCGGTTTGCAGATCGCCGTTTTGCTGCGCCCAGAGCGCCATCAGATAGAGCGCCTGCGTATTGTTGGCATCCACCATCAGCACTTTCTTCAGCGACTCGCTCGCCAGATCGTCATGGGACTTCTCATGCCAGTAGTTAGCCTGGTCAAACAGCGCCTTTAACGCCGCATCGTTTGGCGCAGCCTGCGCCTGGCTTACCGCGCCGAGCGTCAGCGCGCCTGACAGGCAGAGGGTAGATAACCGACGGGCGGTTTTAATGGTCATTGTTGTCACCCTGTTCACTCTCCATCCTGCGGATCCAGCCGCTTACGCGCCCGTTTTTTCAGTAGGGCATACAGCGCCAGCCCGACGATAATGCTGAAGCACAGCCCCAGCACCGCCAGCAGCCCGGAGTGCTGGTTGGCATACCAGATCACCATCAGGTGCATCGGCATCTCGCCGCGCGGGTACTGCGCACCGACCCGGAAGCTGCGCACGCCGTTTTCGTTGGTAATGATCGCCGCGTCGCCGCGAATGCCAGCGTTGATCTTCGGCGAGGTGAGATCGCTGTGCAGCCGCGAGAGCTGGTCGTCGCTGCTGCCGATAGCGGTCACCACCGTGCGCCCGCTGCTCCACGGCGAGCGGAAGCTGACGAAGCCGCGCCAGGCCTCGTTCGATGAGAAGTAGCGATCGGCCTCCAGGCCATCCGCATTCCAGTCCCCGGCCATCCAGCGCTGGATCTTCTGCCACTGGGTCGGCTCGCGGACGCTAAGCAGGCTGTCGTGGGCCACAAAAGGCGAGCTTTTTAACAGCTCGCGGTTGAAATCGTGCTGATCCAGCCCGGTCACCGCCAGCACGTCGCGATCCTGCAGCAGCGCCAGGTTCGATCCCGCAGTGGGTATGCCCAGCACCACGCGGTTGTGGCTCAGCGCCGTTCCGGTGGCGTTACCGGCGCGGGCCGCCATGTCCAGCAGCGTCCCGACCTGGGTTTCGCTCGGCTTCTCCGGCAGCAGCAGCACGGTTTCTGAGTAGTCTGCCAGCCGGGTGAAGGGGAACGAGGCCCCCACGAAGTAGGAGAGGTTCGGCAGCAGCGCGAAGTGGCGGGTGTGGCTCAGATCGATCCACGAGTCATCATCCACCCGGCTCTTGATGTTGTTGTTCAGCAGCACGCTGCACGGCGCACTCTCCTTCGGCACGATGTTGAAGTAGAGCGACAGCTGGTTGTCGCCGTAGATCATGTACGGCTCCAGCGGCATGTCGAACTGCTCCTGCCGCGCGTCGCCGCCCATTTTGTGCCACAGCGTCTCCAGCGCGCCCTGCTTGTTGACCGGCAGGTTGTGCAGGAAGGTGTCGTTCATGGTCATGCTCAGCCAGGAGCGATCTTCATCAATCCAGCTCTCCGACGGGAAGCGGTAGCCGATGCGCAGCGGAATGGTCTCCCCGTCCCAGAGGAAAAGATCCGGTGCGGCGCGGAAGGCAACCCGCAGCGCGTCGTGCCAGATCCCGTTCACGGTCATGCTCTGATCCTTGCGGATCAGCTCCGAGAGCTTCACCGGACGATCCGTGGGGATCCAGCGCGGCGCATCGTAGGGCTTGCTGACCGGGATCGACTCGCCTTCCACCGTGACGCGTGGGGTTTGCAGGGCGAAATTATCCCGCGTCAGACGCCAGGCCGCTGCCCGCAGGGCGCGATCGTCGCTGCCCACCACCAGCAGCAGCTTGTAGGTGGGGTTCGCCGGATTATCAATAATGCTTAGCGTCGGCCCGGTGCTGAGGGGCAGAGTCAGGCCGCCGATGCGCTCGCCAGGGTGACCAACCAGAATGCCGTTCTTCTCCGGCAGGCGATCGGTAAGGGCGGCGAACGAGACGCCGCGATAGTCTGCCTGGATGCCCATCCACGAGGAGATCAACGCCGCCGCGCTGATGGTGTCCGCCGTCAGCTTCGCCGGGAAGGCAAAGGCGATGGTGGCAGGCGTCATCTGCATGCTGTCAAAGAAGGGGCGCGGGAAATGGCTAAGATCGGCGCCAATATCCAGCTGTTGGCCCTCAAGGCTAAACTTCGAGTCCGGCAGGATGGTCACGCGATACTTATCCGTGAGATCGCGCTGGCACATCATCGCGTCGCCGTCGTTGATCTTGAAGCTGATGGTATTGCTGGAGACCAGCAGCGCCGCCGGCACGTCAAGCTGGAAGCGGGAGACGTCGCTGTCGGCGGCCCCCAGCGGCACGGTGCCCAGCGGCTGGCCGTTGAGCATCAACTGCATCGTGGCGTTACGGGTCGCCATCGCCGGGGAGACCTTGAGGTTTAGCGCCAGCTGGGCATTAGTGATCACCTGGCTCACCGGCAGGGTGAAAGCCACCCCGCCCTGCAGCTGGCCGCCGCTGAGGACAATACCCTGCGGCTGGCCCATCTGCGCCAGCGAGATGTCGCTCACCACCGACGGGATGAACGCCGCCGGGGCGGGCATCGGGCTTGCCACCGGTGGAGGCAGATCCAGCGGCAGCAGATCGGCAGGCGTGGTCTCCTCCCCATAGAGCGGGGTAATAAACAGCGCGCCGGCCAGCAGCGCCAGCGTGGTTAAACGTCTCATACGCTGCTCTCCTCCTGTGCCGCCTTCAGCACCGCACGCTGGCGGCGGTTTTCGCGGCGTGACTTCCACGTCAGCCAGAAGAGGTCAAACACGCAGCGCATAATGGTCAGCATTGAGCGGAACGGATTGTCCTGCGGGCGCGGCGGCTGGATCCACGCATCGGCGCGGGAGAGCACCACCCGCACCAGCTCGCGGCGGCGGGAGAGCGGAATATCTTCAAACATCAGGCGCACGTAGGCATCGTCGGCGGCGATGGTTTTCACCGGAATGCTGATCGCCCCCGACTGCAGCAGCAGCTCAATCTCCTCGATCTCATCGGTCAGATGACGGTCATCCGGCACCGCGACGCGGCAACCGCCCATAGAGAGGTCAGCGGTCTCGCTGCGGGAAGAGATACCGCTGGCGTAGTGGATCAGCGCCGGGATTTTGACGTCGATACGGATTGTTTTCCGCGTCTGGCGCGTTTCCCGAGCAACGGCGATCGCCGCCAGCAGGAAGATCAGGCTATAGAGACCCCAGCCAACGTTAAGGGCGATAACCTTCGGATCGACAGCAAAGTGGTCCCAGGCGAAGGCACGCACGATGCCCCAGACCACGGCGATCAGTAGCAGGAAGGCGATCACCAGGTGCGGGCGCACGACGCTGAAGTCAAAGTAGCCGACGTTGAGCAGGCCGCCTTTATCGGTCACGTTAAACTTGCCGCGCTTCGGGAAGAGCATGGTAACCACGGTAGGCAGCACGATATGGAACGCCAGCACCAGGTCATAGATTTCGCCCCAGAAGCTGTAGCGGTAGCGTCCGTTCAGCCGCGAGTTAAGGTAGATCGACAGGAACAGGTGCGGCAGCGCGTAGGCAAAGACCAGGCTCGCCGAGGAGTAGATGATGTTGAGGTTAAACAGCAGGTAGGCCAGCGGCGCAGTCAAAAAAATGATACGCGGGATGGCAAACTGATAGTAGAGCATTGCGCTGAGGTAGCACAGGCGCTGCTGGAACGTCAGGCCGCGACCAAACAGCGGGTTGTCGAGGCGGAAGATCTGCGTCATGCCGCGCGCCCAGCGGGTACGCTGGATGATGTGCAGCACCAGACGCTCGGTAGCAAGCCCGGCGGCCAGCGGAATATCAATAAACGCCGAGCCCCAGCCCAGGCGCTGCATTTTCAGCGCGGTATGGGCATCTTCGGTCACCGTCTCTACTGCAAAGCCGCCAATCTCCTCCAGCGCGCTGCGGCGGATCACCGCACAGGAGCCGCAGAAGAAGGTGGCGTTCCAGTTATCGTTACCCCGCTGGATCGGGCCGTAGAACAGCATCCCTTCGTTAGGGATATTGCGGCCCACGGAGAGGTTACGCTCAAAGGGATCCGGCGAGTAGAAGAAGTGCGGCGTTTGCACCAGAGCCAGCTTGGGATCCTTCAGGAAGCCGCCGACGGTGGCCTGCAGGAAGATACGGGTTGCGACGTGGTCGCAGTCGAAGACGCAGATCAGCTCGCCGTTGGTAAGCTTCATGGCGTGGTTAAGGTTGCCCGCCTTGGCGTGTGAGTTGTCGTTACGGGTGATGTACCCCACCCCAACGTCGGCGGCAAACATGGCAAACTCGCTGCGCTTGCCGTCGTCGAGGATATAAATTTTCATTTTATCCTTGGGGTAATCGATGCACTGCGCCGCCAGCACGGTGTCGCGCACCACGTCCAGCGATTCGTTATAGGTGGGCACGTAGACGTCAACGGTCGGCCACAGGTTCATATCCTGCGGCAGCGGCACGATCTCGCGCTTTAGCGGCCAGATGGTTTGCAGGTAGTTCAGCAGCAGCATGACCCAGACGTAGAGATCGGCGAGGAACAGGCCGATGCCTAAAATGGTCTCTATCTCGGAGTTAAAATGCAGGGTCTGGGTCGCGCGAAAGTAGATATAACGCGTCGACATCAGGAACGACATCACCACCATGATCACGGAGATGCTGCGCTTTTTGCTGTAGCCCATTAAAAACAGAATGCCGATGCTGATCAGGCCAAAGAGATACTGCTTCTGGCTATCCATTGGCGTGATGACCACCAGCACGGCGGCAGGCGCCAGCGCCAGGATCAAGAGATAAAACAGGAACTTTTTCATTGTTCGCCCTGGCGAAAATTAGAATCCAGACATCTTTGGCTGGCTGTGAACAGTGCCGTCGCCGACCCTCACGCCCAGAATATTGGTCACCTTTCTGGCAATCAGTTCGATATCAAATGCCGCCGCCGAGGCCGGGCTAAAATCGAAAATTGACTGCTGAGAGGCGTTGGCTTCGATCACGCTCTCATCACGATGAACCACGCCAATCAAACGCTCGCCCAGCCGCTGCTCCATAAAGGCGGTCACGTCGCGGCTGATCTGGCGACGGTTATCGCTCTGGTTCAGTACCACGTAGTAACCTGCCTTGCGGTTAAGCACGTCGCCGGTTAAACGGTTGTTTTCCACCTGCGGCAGCAGGGAGAGGGAGGCGGTATCGGCCAACAGCGAGACCAGGTGCAGATCGGCCAGCCGTGACAGCGCTTTTAGTGCAGGCGAGGGCCCGGGTGGGAAATCGGCAATGATAATCAGCCCAGGGTAGTTAAGCAGGGTGCTCAGACCGCGCAGCAGGAAGTGCTCATCCTGTACCAGTCGCGCTTCAAACGCCTCGCGCTGTGGCTCGGTCGCATCGCCGTAAGGCAGAACAAAGATGTTGCCGCCCGCCGAGAGCACAAACTGGCTCCAGTCGGGGGATTCAGCTGCTTTCGCGACGAAGCCGCGGCCGTCAGAGAGCGGGACACCGAAGTGCAGGCGCAGCGCATTCTGCACGTCAAAATCAATCGCCAGCACTTTATTGCCCGCGCGCGACAGCGCATAGGCCAGGTTCGCCGTCATGGTTGTTTTTCCCACCCCACCCTTCGGGGAACAGACACAGATCAACGGCATGAAGCGATCCTTTCTAACAGCGATTTCAACGGCTGGTTTTTTTCAACGGTGGGCTTCGCCTCTGCGGCTTTGGGCGCAAAGAGCTGGGAGAAATTCACGGGTGCGGCGACGGCGGGCGCAGCGGGTGCGGGAGCCGGCATCGGCGCTGGCATCGGCACAGGTTCGGCTGCCGGGATCGGTGCCGCAGGGGCAGGCGCAAATGCCGGGGCAGCGGGCGGCGTAGCCAGCTGGGCCGCAACGCTCTGGAAAATCGCTGGCGCAGCGTCAGGCAGCGGAGCCGGGGCGAGCGCCGCTGGCGCAGCAAACGGCTGCTCTTTCAGGGCAAAGGTATCCGCATCAACGGACTGCGGAACGGGCAGCGAGACATGGCCGCCCATCGCCAGCGTGGACGCTTCGGTCGCGGGAGAGAGCTGGTTGATAATGGCCCAGTTGCCGTAGTCATGCGCGAGGTTTTGCGACGAGAAATCTTTAAAATCGTGTTGCTGTGTGTGAGTCTTGTCTTTAAACCTCTGCAAATCATCATAATTATTCATATCTATACTCATGATTTACAAACAAAAAAGCCCCACCACCATATTGACCAACGTGGCTATTCATCTGTAAGGGTCTCGAATTTTATTATGTGTTGATACAGGAGCCGCTAGCCGTCTTCCGTATGCTTAATTATTACATCTTTATATGACTGCTCTACGACTTTCGGCCTATTTACAGCAGTAATATAAAGATTTGCGGGACACATGCTATCTGTTTTTGCCGCAAAAAACAGCAAAGCTTTAAATAGCGAATAAACAGCAATCAGTTGGAATATAATGCTAATTAAAAACAAATTAGACTTTTAACAGGGGTTATTTAGCGCTTAATTTCAGCGTAACAGGTTGAATAAGATAGTTCTTAATTTAATAAAAAGTTACCGTATGAAATATTTAGAAATACTTTAACGCAGGGCGCTACGCTTATCAGGGCTACGTCGCTTCGGTTTTTAAGGAATAAAAAACCGGAGGCCAGGCTCCGGTTTTTAAGATGGGTAAAGCAGAGGGTCTCAGAGAGGATTAACCGGCTTCTCGCCGTTCTCATCCTGATCCACCGCGAAGCAGGCCACCAGCTGGCCGCCGTACGATTTCAACTGCGGCTGAAGCTGGGTGCAGGGACCAAAGCGACGGCGGCAGCGGGCGCTGAAGGCACAGCCCGGCGGCGGATTCAGCGGGCTAGGCAGCTCGCCGGTCAGCTTAATACGCTCCCGACGATCGTCCGGGTTCAGACGCGGCGTCGCGGAGAGCAGCGCCTGGGTATAGGGATGACGCGGATTGCTGAAAATCTGCTCCTTGGTGCCCTTCTCTACGCAGCGGCCAAGGTACATCACCATCACTTCATCGGCAATGTGCTCTACCACCGACAGATCGTGGGAGATAAAGACATAGGAGAGCCCCAGATCCTGCTGCAGATCCATCATCAGGTTCAACACCTGCGCACGCACGGAGACGTCGAGCGCCGATACCGGCTCATCGGCAATCACCACGTCCGGATCGAGCATCAGGCCGCGGGCAATCGCAATACGCTGGCGCTGGCCGCCAGAGAACATGTGCGGGTAGCGGTCGTAATGCTCGGTCTTCAGCCCCACCTTCGCCATCATCGACAGCGCTTTTTCACGCAGTTCTGCTTTGCTGAGGTTGCTGTTAATCTGCAGCGGCTCTTCCAGGATCTGGCCCACTTTTTTACGCGGGTTCAGCGAACCGTAGGGGTTCTGGAAGACAATCTGAATCTTCTGCCGGCGCAGCTTCTGCGCCTGCGGATCGTGCTTAAGCAGATCCTGACCCTGATAGTAGAGCTCACCGCCGGTGGGCGTCTCAATCATGGTCAGCAGACGGCCGAGCGTGGATTTACCACAGCCGGATTCGCCCACCACCGCGAGGGTTTTCCCGCGTTCGAGAGAGAACGATACGCCGTCCAGGGCTTTTACCAGGCGCTCGGGGGCAAACAGCCCTTTCTTAACCGGGTAGTGTTTTTTCAGGTCAATAGCCTGTAACAGCACAGGGGTTGTGGCCTCATGCGTACTCATAGTTAGGCCTCCCGGCATCATCGAGTGGATAGTGACATTTTGAGCGACGTCCGTTGTCCACCAGGTTCAAGCCTGGCTCTTCGACGCGGCATTTATCCGTAGCATACGGGCAGCGCGGATTGAGCAGGCAGCCGGTCGGGCGATCGTATTTACCCGGCACCACGCCCGGCAGCGAGGCCAGACGGGCTTTGTCCTGAGCAAACTCAGGCAGCGCACGCAGCAGTGCCTGAGTGTAGGGGTGACGCGGCGCACGGAAGATCTCGTGCGAACTGCCAGACTCGACGACCTGCCCCGCATACATCACGATGATTTTGTGTGCGGCTTCGGCCACCAGCGCCAGATCGTGAGTGATCAGGATCAGCGCCATGTTCTCTTTCTGCTGCAGCTCCAGCAGCAGCTCGATGATCTGCGCCTGGATAGTCACGTCCAGCGCGGTGGTCGGTTCATCGGCAATCAGCAGCTTCGGCTGGCAAGCGATAGCCATCGCAATCATCACGCGCTGGCTCATCCCGCCGGAGAGCTGGTGCGGATAGACGTCAAGACGCGAGGCCGGGTCCGGGATGCCCACCTGGTTCAGCAGGTCGATTGCCCGCTGGCGACGGGTGCGTTTGCTGCCGCCCTGATGCACCTTAATGGCTTCCATAATCTGAAAGCCAACCGTGTAGCACGGGTTAAGGCTGGTCATCGGGTCCTGGAAGATCATCGCGACGTCGGCACCCACCAGGTTACGACGCTCTTTTTCCGAGATGCGCTTCAGGTCCTGACCGTTAAACTCCAGCTTCTCTGCCATTACCCGGCCAGGGTAGTCAATCAGACCCATAATCGCCAGCGAGCTGACGGATTTACCAGAGCCAGACTCCCCGACAATGCCGACCACTTCGCCCTGCTCAACGCTGTAGCTTATGCGGTCTACGGCACGGAACGGTGTCCCTTCGTCGCCGAAGTGCACCGACAGTTGATCAATATTCAATAACGCCATTCTCGTGCCTCTTACTGCTTCAGTTTGGGATCGAGCGCATCACGCAGACCGTCACCCATCAGGTTAAATGCCAGCACCGTCAGCAGGATCGCCAGACCTGGGAAGGTCACGACCCACCAGGCACTCTGTGCGAACTGCAATACGTCGGAGAGCATGGTGCCCCACTCCGGCGTTGGCGGCTGCGCACCCATGCCAAGGAAGCCAAGGGCGGCCATATCGAGAATGGCGTTAGAGAAGCCGAGCGACGCCTGAACGATCAGCGGGGCAAGGCAGTTGGGTAAAATATTGATGAACATCTGACGCATCGCCCCCGCCCCCGCCACGCGCGAGGCGGTAACGTAGTCGCGGTTGACCTCAACCAGCACGGCGGCACGCGTTAAGCGCACGTAGTGCGGTAGCGCCACGAAGGTCAGCGCCAGCGAGGCGTTGACTATCGACGGGCCGAAGATAGCCACCAGCACCAGCGCCAGCAGCAGGCTCGGCAGCGCCAGCATGATATCGACGATGCGCATGATGATGTTATCAACGAGACCGCCGAAGTAGCCCGCCACCAGCCCGAGCACGACGCCCATGATCAGCGACAGGACCACCACCAGACAGCCCACCAGCAGCGACAGGCGTGCGCCATACATCAGGCGCGACATCACGTCGCGGCCCACGTCATCGGTACCGAGGATGTGCGCCCAGCTACCGCCGTCCTGCCACACAGGCGGTGACAGCAGCGAATCACGGAACTGATCCGCCGGGTTATACGGGGCAATCCAGTTGGCAAATATGGCAATAATCAGCACCACCACCACGTACACCAGGCCCACGACCGCGCCTTTGTTGCGTTTGAAGTAGTGCCAGAACTCCTGCAGCGGCGTCATTGGCACCGGTGCGGAGACAACTTTATCTTGAGTAACTTGTGACATGATGGCCCCTTACTTCTTATGCCGAATACGCGGGTTCACCACGCCATAGAGCAGATCGACCAGCAGGTTGACGAGGATGATCATCGTCGCTACCAGCAGTACCCCACCCTGCACCACCGGATAGTCGCGGCGTTGCAGCGCGTCAATCAGCCAGCGGCCCAGCCCCGGCCAGGAGAAGATGGTTTCGGTCAGGATCGCCCCGGCCAGCATCGTGCCCACCTGCAGACCGATAACGGTCACCACCGGCAGCATAGCGTTACGCAGGGCGTGAACAATAATCACGCGCATGCGGGTCAGGCCCTTGGCGCGGGCGGTACGGATATAATCTTCACCCAGCACCTCCAGCATTGCTGAACGGGTCATACGGACAATCACCGCCAGCGGGATAGTGCCGAGCACCACCGCAGGCAGGATCATATGCGCCAGCGCATCGATAAAGTTGCCCTCTTCACCCCAGATGGCGGTGTCGATCAGCATAAAGCCGGTGAGCGGATTGCTGTCGTCGAGGAACACCATATCGCTGACGCGCCCCGAGACGGGGGTCAGGTTGAGCTGCACCGAGACCAGCATGATCAGCATCATGCCCCACCAGAAGATCGGCATGGAGTAGCCGGTCAGGGCCAGGCCCACTGCGGTGTGGTCAAAAATGGAACCGCGCTTCACGGCGGCGAGAACGCCCACCGGGATACCGACGGCCACGGCAAAAATCATGGCGCAGACACCGAGCTCCAGCGTCGCTTGAAAACGCGGCACGAACTCTTCCCACACCGGAAGACGGCTTTTCAATGAAATCCCTAAGTCGCCGTGCAGAACGCCCCAAACGTAGTTGACGTACTGCTGCCACAGCGGCTTGTTGAGGCCCAGCTCAGCCAACAGCTGCGCATGGCGCTCGGGGGAGATACCACGCTCACCCGCCATGATCATCACCGGGTCACCGGGGATCATATGGACAAAGGCAAAGGTGAGAAGGGTGATACCGATAAACGTCGGAATAACTAATCCCAGACGTCGGAGGATGAACTGCAACATAACCCGGATTCTCAGTAGTGACGTTACGCCTGGCGGCGATCGGTCTGTATTGCTCACAAATGACTACTGCCGGGTGGCGCTGCGCTAACCCGGCCTACCATGGTAGGCTTGGGCAGCGCCGCGTACCCGGCGTTACTTTTTATTATTCGACAGACACGTTTTCGAAGTGGTGTTTGCCTAATGGATCAACAACGTAGCCTTTCACCTCTTTACGCACTGGCTCATACACGGTGGAGTGAGCGATGATCAGCGCCGGAGCCTGATCGTGCATCACCACCTGAGCCTGTTTGTAGAGCTCGATACGCTTGTTGTGATCGTCCGCAGCGCGTGCCGGCTGGATCAGATCTTCAAACGGCTTGTAGCACCAGCGAGAGTAGTTAGAACCTTGTTTTGCCGCATCGCAGCTGAACAGGGTAGCGAAGAAGTTGTCCGGATCCCCATTGTCCCCGGTCCAGCCCATCATCACCGCCTGGTGCTCGCCTGCTTTAGCACGCTTCAGGTACTCGCCCCACTCGTAGGTAACAATTTTGGCCTGCACGCCGATCTTCGCCCAGTCAGCCTGAATCATCTCAGCCATACGGCGAGCGTTCGGGTTGTACGGACGCTGTACCGGCATCGCCCACAGCTCAACGGTGAAGCCTTTATCCTGACCGGCTTCTTTCAGCAGCTGCTTCGCCTTCTCAACGTCGTAAGTATAATCCTTAACGTCGTCGTTATAGCCCCACATGGTCGGCGGGATCAGGTTTTTCGCTGCGGTGCCCGCGCCCTGGTAAACAGCCTTGATGATCGCCTCTTTGTTGACCGCATAGGTCAGCGCCTGGCGTACTTTCACGTCATCAAACGGTTTTTTCTCAGTGTTGAAAGAGAGGTAGCCCACGTTCAGGCCCGCCTGCTCCATCAGGTTCAGGTTTTTATCCTGCTTCATACGCGCGATGTCAGCCGGGTTCGGATACGGCATGACCTGGCACTCGTTTTTCTGCAGTTTTGCATAGCGTACAGAGGCATCAGGCGTGATGGAGAAGACCAGGCGGTCGATCTGCGGCTTGGTGCCCCAGAAGCCTTCAAACGCTTTGTACAGGATGCGGGAGTCTTTCTGGTATTGCAGCAGCTGGAACGGACCGGTACCGATTGGGTTGAGGTCCACTTTCTCCGGCGTGCCGGCTTTCAGCATGTTATCTGCATACTCTTTGGACATGATAGAGGCGAAGTCCATTGCCAGGTCGGCCAGGAAGGGTGCTTCCGGACGCGAGAGAACAAACTGAACGGTATGATCGTCCACTTTTTTCACTTCGCTAATCAGGTCCGGCAGGCCCATGCCTTCGAAATATTCGTAGCTGCCGCCAGAGACTTTATGGTACGGGTTGTTCGCGTTTTTCTGACGGTCGAAGGAGAACACGACGTCGTCGGCGTTAAGCTCACGCGTCGGTTTAAACTCTTTATTGTCCTGCCATTTTACGCCCTGACGCAGATGGAAGGTGTAGGTCTTCCCGTCTTCGCTGACGTCCCACTTCTCAGCAAGGCCCGGGATCACTTCGGTAGTACCGATTTTGAACTCAACCAGACGGTTATAGATAGGTACTGAGCTGGCATCGTAGGTTGTACCAGACGTAAAGAGCTGCGGGTTAAACCCCTCCGGCGAGCCTTCAGAACAGTAAACCAGGGTTTTTGCCTGCACACTTGCTGCGACAGTCAGAGCCACCAGGCTGAGACCAAGCTTCAGCATCCCTGACTTCTTCAAGGAAATACTCATTATTCTGCTCCAATGTGATATGTGTTGTTTACCCGTTGCAGCGGGTATAACCGACAAACCTTTATTTATTTTTTACCGGTCTGGTCGGCGGTGCCCAAAGGCAGCTTAAGGGGAGGTGATTCCTTTCAAAAGGTTGACTGAGTTGCAGTGCAGATTCTCCGTGAAATGCCCCTCATGCCCTACAATCTGTCAACAGAATGTCAAAACGTCAATACAGGTAACCGGGTTTTACATCGAAGGTGAGAATTAACAAACAAAGCGTAAAAAAAGCGCAACCCGCTATTTCCAGCAGAGAAATTTGTGCTATGGAGTGGATGGCAGGACGATCAACTCCCCAGACCATTTGAACCAGCGTTTTACATTAGTGAATATTGTGAAAAAATTCTGACAGGATGATGAATATGTGAGCGATTAATACCGCGAACGTTAAAACGCACAGCGGAAAATGCTGAGTTAGCCATAAGCAACGCGAAAAAAGATTCATCTATGTATAAATAAATACAATGGAATATGTCACAAAACGGTTAACAAACGAGGTGAAAAGTCGGCGGGATGACCACGCCCTGCGGGTCGTTGCTAAAGCAACGCTCTCTCGCTGCGCTCGAGTCGAACCTCCTTGCCCCCGGAGGTTCTCATCCTCTCAGGCACAAATGCAAAAAAGCCTGCTCTAAGAGCAGGCTTTTCAAATTGGTCGGTGATAGAGGATGACTCGTCACTCCGTGACTCGCCCTGCGGGTCGTTGCTAAAGCAACGCTCTCTCGCTGCGCTCGAGTCAAACCTCCTTGCCCCCGGAGGTTCTCATCCTCTCAGGCACAAATGCAAAAAAGCCTGCTCTAAGAGCAGGCTTTTCAAATTGGTCGGTGATAGAGGATTCGAACCTCCGACCCCTTCGTCCCGAACGAAGTGCGCTACCAGGCTGCGCCAATCACCGAATGCGGGGCGCATCTTACTGCTGGCAACCCCAAGCGTCAATCCCTTATTGTAAAAAAGCCATTCGATCGGTGAGAAACTCACCATGCGGCTTACTTCGCTTTCGCAGCCTTGTCCGGCACACGACACCAGTTGTTGTTCTGGTTGATCCCACCGTCCGGCGAGGTGTAACCCAGACAGCCCATAATAGTGTCATACAGCTCAACGTGGCGGCGCGGCACCTTCATCGCCGCCTGCTGCTTGAGCTGGGCGAACATCTTCGCTTTCTCCGGGTTCTCCAGATACTTGTCAGACATCCACACCATCATCGGCACGCGGAACTGCTCCGGCGGGGCCATGTTGCGCGGCGTACCGTGCAGGTGCTCATGCTCGTTGATCGACTCACCGTGGTCGGCAGCGTAGAAGACGATCGCCTTCTTATCCCGAACCTGATCGATAACCTTGGTAATAAAGCTGTCGACGTAGGTGACCGAGTTGTCATAGGCGTTGATCAGCTCCTGCTTGCTGCACTCCTTATCGATGCCCACACACTCCGGGGTCCACTGCGCATAGCTGCGCGGATAGCGCTGCACGTAGTTGTAGTGTGACCCTTTGGTATGCAGCACAATCAGGTGCTTACCGGTTGGGTTGTTCTGCAACGCAATGTTAGTCTCATCCAGCAGCAGCATATCGTCCACGTGCTTGCCCCGGTTGCGCGGCTCAGCGCCAATCTGCTCCCGGTAGCTGATGTTGTCCGCCATGGTGTTGCTGTAGAACCACATCTCGCTCTGCATCGCATAGAGATCCGAGGCAAAACCGAGCTGCTTAAGTACCGCAAAGATATTCTGCTCCTTCAGGGTACGCTGCGGATTCTCATCCGCCCCGCCCTGCCGGACAAACATACAGCGCAGCGAGAGCTTGGTGGCCGTATCGCAGGAGTAGCCGCGGAACGCCGCCAGGTTCTTCTCCTGCGCGAGCTTAGGCGTGGTATTACGCGCGTAGCCAAAAATGCCCATATGATCCCAGCGGGTCGTCTCACCGATGATAAAGATCACGGTGGTATCCTCCAGGTCTTTAGGCGGTACGTAGGTGAACTTCGTTGCCGGGTTCATTAGCGACTTGTTGTCCGAGGACTCATCCACCTGCGCCCAGGCATACAGCCCCAGCGCCGACAGCCAGTTGGACGGCAGATAGGAGTTCGCCACCACGCCGCCGTAGCTCGGCATATCCACGCCGGTGCTGCGCTCGACCTTCTTCTGCTGCATGTCCATCAGGCGGATCGGCCCCCAGACCATCAGCCCGGCCAGCACCACCAGCGTCACGCTGCGCAGGCGCTGTCCCGGCGTGCGCAACTGGCGCAACAGGGTGTAGCGGCAGCGGTTGCTCCAGATAAACAGCAGCGGCAGCGCGCTGACCGCCACTAGCCAGATCACAAAGTGCAGGCCCACCACCTCTTTCGAGAGGTCAATATCCGTGGTCATTACCGAGGCAATAATGCCGTAGCCAATCACCACGTTCAGGAAGGTCATGTAGTAGCTGGCCCCGGCGGAGAACAGCACCAGCAGGGTGGCCAGCACGCGCCAGGCGCGGCGGCCCAGCAGCGAAAGCACACGCAGTAAAAAGAAGGTGATCAGTACCGTGCCGAAGAGCTCAATCGCCACGGCACAGGCTTTGGAAAAGGTAAAATCTTGCGCATAGCTGTCAAAACGGCGGAAGAAGACGGCGCAGTTCATAAACAGGCCGATGTATAACGCCAGCAAGAAGCTAAGCCTCTGCTGCGTCATGATTTTGATATATCTCATGCAAGCTGCCCTGTAAAAAGGGAATCAATAAAAGCACCTACATACTGTGTCTTTCACCAGCAGGCAGGTTAATAGAGTGCGATGGAAGTCAAACCAGGTAACTTCTTAAAGCGCGGCATAGTAGACCACAAGGCTTCAAAAAAGTGTCATGAGGAATGTGATCCGGTCAGATATTTACAAAAATATGACCGGATCGAGAGAGGCAGAAAAAAGATTAAGAGGTGATGACGTTCAGGGTAACGTCGATGTTATCGCGGGTGGCATTAGAGTAGGGGCAAACCACATGCGCCTTCTGTACCAGCTCTTCCGCTTCCTGACGATCCATGCCCGGCAGGTGAATATCCAGCTGGGCCTCAATGCCAAAACCGGTCGGGATCGGCCCGATACCTACCTGCCCTTCTATATAGGCATCCTGCGGAATTTTCTTCTGCTCTTGCGAGGCGACGTGCTTCAGCGCACCGAGGAAGCAGGCCGAGTAGCCTGCGGCAAACAGCTGCTCCGGGTTGGTCGCTTCGCCACCTGCCCCGCCCATCTCTTTGGGTACGCCGAGTTTAATATCCAGCACGCCATCAGACGAGACAGCGCGGCCATCACGGCCGCCGGTTGCTTTTGCTTTCGCGCGGTAAACCACTTTTTCTAAAGACATCGGGTGACTCCTTTTTGTTGGAAGCGCTAATCACTAAAGATAGTCGCTGTCACCCGTCCCGGGAGGATTACCGCACGAAAAGCCGTCAGGCATGCACCTGTTTGTACACTTTGCTCTGCGGCTGGCGAATGGTGGTGGAGAGTGCCAGAGAGAGGATCAGCAGGGCAAAAATGACGCAGAAGGTAACGTAGAACCCACCGAACAGCGAGGCGATAATCGAACCGCAGATGCTGCCGATACCGAAGCCTAAGTAGATCACGCCGTAGTTTTTCGCCAGGTTGTTCAGCCCGAAGAATTCGCTTACCAGCGACGGGAATACGGTAATGGTGCCGCCGAAGTTAAAGGCGACGCAGGCAATGGCGGCGAAGAAGGTCATCGCATTGAGCGGAGCAAACAGCAGCGCGGCCATGCCCACCAGCGAGACCACCTGGCCGAGGGTAATCACCCGGATACGGGCAATCTTGTCAGAGAGGATACCCAGCACCAGACGGCCCGTCAGGTTAGCAATAGCAATCACCGTTACCGCGTTGGCTGCGGTAGCCATATCCAGATGCACCATGCCCTGAGCGATATCTTTCGCCACGCCAATCACATACAGGCCGCTCATGCAGGCGGTCAGGAACATCACCGCCAGCATCCAGTACTGCGGTTTACGCATGGACTGCGCCAGGGTGAAGTCGTTTTCGACCACGCCGTTAGTCATGGTGACTTTCTGCTGCGGGGCGTCTTTCATCAGCATCGCGCCGAACAGGATCATGCCCATCACAATCGCACCCCAAATCATAAAGGTGCTCTCCAGGCCCACGGTCGCCAGCAGCTGGCTGTCGATGAACTTGAAGCCGAGGCTGCCAAGACCGTAGGAGCCAATGGCGAATGCCGAGATCAGCCCTTTACGCTCCGGGAAGTATTTAACGCAGTTGGAGAGGGTCAGCAGGTAGCCTGCGCCGTCGGCCAGGCCCACCAGCACGCCAGCGCTCAGCCAGAGCATCATCAGGTTGTTGGCATGCGCGGTGAGCATCAAGCCAACGCCAAGCAGGATGCCGGATGCCATTGTGACGCGCTTAACGCCAAAACGCTCCTGCAGCTTCCCGGCCACCGACGAGGAGATCGCCAGGCCAAGGCTGAGCAGGCCAAAGGAGAAGGCGACCTGGCTTACCTGCTCATCGAGCTTTTCTGCCAGGGCGCTATTGAACAGGCTCCATGTGTAGACCGATCCTAAGGCAAACTGAGTGATGATGGTGCCGACAAGGGTTAGCCAGCGAGTGCGATTTGCGGTTGATGTGTTCATGGCAGTCTTCCTGCATAAGGAAATTAAGAAATTCTCTGCCGTCAACGATAGCGAAGCGCATTTCATGCCGGGTGAAAAAAGGCATGAAATGCAGCGAGGAGGGAATGAAATGCCCTGGAGAGGGAATGAATGGCAGCGCCAATGTCAGCCGCTGCGTTTTTTAGCGCATAAGTTAGTGTGTACTATCAACGCCAGGCGCGCCAGCCGTGTAGTTTAAATGTTAATCAGTTGTTTAAAACAGGTACTAAAACCGCGCGCTCACGCCCATGCTGTAGAGATAGTTCTGCCCGGTGACGTCGTTCTCTGACTGCGACATAGCGGCGTAGGCTGCGAGGTGCGGATTGAGCAGCATATCCGCGCCAAAGGTGACGTCCATCCAGTTGCCATACTGGCTGGACGCAGAGAGGCGATTGAGGCCCGACTGGCTCTTCCACTGATTTTCGCCAAACTGCTGGTTGTAGCTAACCTGCGCCCACGAGCGAAGATCGCCAAAGTGGCTGTCTACCCGCCAGCCTACGGAGCTGACGCTGGCATGCCATAGCGGATCGCTAAATTGCAGGTTGGCTGGACTGTCGCCAAACTCATTAAACATCGTTGAGGTTGAGCTGTCGTAATGCCAGACGGCCACCGGCCCGGTGGTGACGCTGTAAGCCAGTGGAAAATTCCACCCCATGCTCATCGTACTGGTGGCATCGAGTGGGTTATCATCGGGCAGGTTAAAGGTGGCACCAGGCAGGTTCTGTCCTGACCGGATACGCTCCTCCAGAATATCGTCATAGCGTGGTTGGTGATCGCTATCCCATGTATAGCGATCGGTCATATTACTTTGCGGGTCTATCACGATATATTCCTGCTGCCAGGCATTCGCCGTGTGGCAGAAAAACACGCAAACAGACGCTATCGCCAGGCGGCGGCCACTGAATTTTTTAGTGTTCATCAATGCGACTCCAGAAGAGAGCCGAATTCGGCATTATTGTTATCGTTCTTGGTGGGCTTAAAACCCTGTATTAAATATTGTCTCTTTACCAGGGACGTCAAGCCAGCGGCAGTGATTTCTTTTGTGATTCACAGCAACAAAGGGAGCGGAATATGCAACGTTGTGGCTGGGTCAGTCAGGACCCGTTGTACATCGACTATCACGACAGGGAGTGGGGCGTTGCGCAAACCGACGGCCAAAAGCTGTTTGAGATGATCTGCCTCGAAGGCCAGCAGGCCGGACTGTCATGGATCACAGTGCTGAAAAAGCGGGAAAACTACCGCCGCTGTTTCCATCAGTTCGATCCGCAGCGCGTGGCGGCGATGCAGGAGGAGGACGTCGAGCGCCTAATGCAGGACGCGGGCATTATTCGCCATCGGGGGAAAATTCAGGCCATTATCGGCAACGCCCGCGCTTATCTGGCGATGGCGGAGAGCGGCGAGTCCTTTAGTGAATTTGTCTGGTCATTTGCCGGGCATCCACCCCGCGTGACCCAGGCGGCCACCCTCAGCGAAATCCCCACCTCTACCCCGGAGTCAGATGCCCTGTCAAAGGCGCTGAAAAAACGCGGCTTTAAGTTTGTCGGCACCACCATCTGCTACTCGTTTATGCAGGCCTGCGGCCTGGTCAACGATCATATCACCGGCTGTTTCTGCCATCCAGGAGGCGAGGATGATCCACGAATGGCATCGTAAAGATAGCGCTCCGCTGCTGCAGCTGTGGCTGGAGAGCACCGCATTTGCCCACCCCTTTATCCGGGAGAGCTACTGGCAAGAGAGCATCCCCATGGTGCGGGATATCTATCTCGCCAACGCCACTACCTGGGTGTGGGAGGACAACGCGGGGCTACAGGGGTTTATCAGCGTGATGGATGCGCGCTTTATCGGCGCGCTCTTCGTACGCCCTGCCGCCATCGGCAGGGGCATTGGTCGGGGGCTGCTGGAACATGTCATGCAGCGCCACCCCCAGCTCAGTCTGGAGGTGTACCAGAAGAACACCCGAGCGGTGCACTTCTACCATGCCTGCGGGTTCCGAATTGAGGATTGCGCATGGCAGGATGAAACGCAGCACCCGACGTGGATCATGAGCTGGCAGGCGGATCAAACGCCGTAAGCGTCAGTGCCGGACCGGTATACTTCTCTACCCATGCCAGGGCGGTATTGCCCGCGCAGCCGTTGCCCAGCCGCGAGGTAGGAAGATCCCGCGTCAGCACGTTGACCGCGCCATTTTTACAGATGCCGCCCGCCGCCGGGTCGAGATCCGGCCAGCCGCCTTCATGAATGCAGATCACCCCAGGGCGGATGCCCTCGGTCACGACCGCACCCGCCAGCACCTGCCCGCGTCCGTTCCACACGCGCACCACGTCGCCGGCAACAATCCCGCGCGCCTGCGCATCCTGCGGGTGCAGGGTAATGGGTTCACGCCCGGCCACCGCGTACCGCTCGCGCAGTTCGCTGTAGCTCAGCTGGCTATGCAGACGGTGCGCCGGATGCGCCGACAGCACCTGTAATTGTCCGGACTCCGCGTTGCCGTGCCACTCAACCGGCGCAAGCCACATCGGGTGCGGCGGGCAGTCGGCGTAGCCGTAGCCGGCAATGCGTTTTGAGTAGATCTCAATCTTGCCACTGTCGGTTTTCAGCGGATTCGCCTGCGGATCGCGGCGGAAGTCGGCAAAACGGATGAAGCGCGCGTTCTGCTCGCTCTCCGGCATCTCAATCAGCTGGTTCGCTTCCCAGAACTCTGCAAACGGCGGCAGGGTCACGCCCTGACTCGCGCCGCGTTGGCCAGCGATCTCATAGAAGGTTTCCAGCCACTGCAGATCGGTTTTTCCCTCGGTAAAGCGCTCCCGGCCCCCCTCTTCCCAGCGCTCGCTCAGGTCGGCGAAGATCGCCAGATCGTCCCGGGCTTCGTCCTGCGGGGCCACCACCTGCTTCATCGGCACCAGATGCTGGTTGCTGTAGTCGCCGGTCATGGTGAGATCGTTGCGCTCAAAGGAGGTGGTAGCAGGCAGAACGATATCTGCGTGTTTCGCGGCGGCGGTCCAGTAGCACTCGGAGATCACCACCAGCTCCGGCTTCTGCCAGGCGCGGATCAGCCGGTTGGTATCTTGATGATGGGTAAAGTTTGCGCCACCTGCCCACCAGATAAAGCGAATGTGCGGGAAGTGTCTGTCTATGCCGTTGTGCTGGTACGCGCCGCCGGGGTTTTCCAGCGCCTCAACGATGCGCGCCACCGGGATCTTATCGACCGCATCCACGCCGCCCTGCACGCTGCCCTGCATCGAGGCCAGCACCGCCGCCCGCCGCGTCGGGTTGCCGCCGTTAGCAAAGTGGTAGGAGAGACCAAAGCCGCCGCCCGGCGTGCCGATCTGTCCCAGCATCGCTGCCAGAGTCACCAGCATCCAGTGCTTCTGCTCGCCATACTGCTGACGCTGCATCCCCCAGCCCGACATCAGCATGGTGGTATTTTCATGGAACAGCCTGGCCAGCTCGCGAATTTTTTCCGCCTCAATGCCGCAAATCGCTGCTGCCCATTCGGCGCTTTTCGCTACGCCGTCGCTCTCGCCGCTCAGGTAGGTAGCAAAGACCTCATAGCCCTCGGTGCAGCGCGCCAGGAAGTCGCTGTCCTGCCAGCCGTTCTCCAGCAGGGTATGAGCGATGCCGAGCATCAGCGCCACGTCGGTACCCATATGCGGGGCGATCCACTCCATGCTGTCACCGAAGAAGTCGACTGTTTCCGATCGCATAGGATCGATGCAGATCAGCCGCTTGCCGCTGCGCCGCAGCCGATCAAAAAAGGCGATGCCCTGCTCATCCGAGGCATTCCAGGCAATTTTCAGGGTATTAAGCGGGTTAGCGCTCCAGAGCACCACCACTTCGCTGTGCTCCAGCACCAGCGGCCAGCTGGTCTGCTGCTGATAGACCTCGTTGCCCCCGACGACATAGGGCATGATCGCCTGCGCCGCGCCAGTGGAGTAATCCCCCAGGTGACCGGTATAGCCGCCGGCAAGGCTCATATAACGCTGTAACAGCGTCGCCGCCTTGTGCAGCACGCCGTTGGAGCGCCAGCCGTAGGAGCCAGCAAAGACAGATGACGGACCGTAGCTATCGCGAATGCGCTTATGCTGGGCGTGGATCAGATCCAGCGCCTTGTCCCAGCTGACACGCACAAACTCATCCTGGCCGCGAACGCCCTGCGGGCTCTCCGGCGAGGCGAGAAAGCCTTTGCGCACCATGGGAAAACGCACCCGGGTCTTGCTGTGAACCTGGTCGCGCACCGCCGTCTGGAGCGAGTTCGGATGGGCGGTCGGCAGCGCGCCGCGTGAGTTCAGAACCTGTACGCCATTGGTTTCAACCAGCATAGGCCCCCAGTGGGCCGCGGTCAGAACCGTTTTAATTGTTGTGTTTGCCAAAGCGCGTGCTCTCCGGTCATAGATGCAGGTGTGATGACCCTTTATACAGGCCATTCAATGTTATTTACAAAATTCGGATTCTTTCCGGAAATTTTCACCCTATTCAGGCGTCATAATCAACCACCACCTTGCTGTGGCTTAGAACGAAAACGTATTTAAGGATAAACAATGAAAAAACGCGTCATTATGATTGCCGCCGCAGTATGCGGTGCCATGGCAATTTCTGGCTGTACGACTAACCCCTACACCGGCGAACGTGAAGCAGGCAAATCTGGCATCGGCGCGGGCATTGGCTCGTTGGTCGGCGCAGGCGTCGGCGTCCTCTCCTCCTCGAAGAAAGATCGCGGTAAAGGTGCGCTGATTGGCGCAGCGGCAGGCGCGGCCCTTGGTGGCGGTGCGGGCTACTATATGGACGTGCAGGAAGCCAAACTGCGTGAGAAAATGCAGGGAACCGGCGTGAGCGTGACGCGAAACGGCGACAACATCGTGCTTAACATGCCGAACAACGTCACCTTCGACAGCAGCAGCGCGACCCTGAAACCGGCGGGTGCTAACACCTTGACCGGCGTGGCGATGGTGCTGAAAGAGTATCCGAAAACGGCGGTGAACGTGGTGGGCTACACCGACAGCACCGGCGGCAAGGATCTCAACATGCGTCTGTCACAGCAGCGCGCCGACTCGGTTGCCAGCTCGCTGATTACCCAGGGCGTAGACGCTACCCGCCTGCGCACCAGCGGCATGGGCCCGGCGAACCCGATCGCCAGCAACAGCACCGAAGAGGGCAAGGCGCAGAACCGCCGCGTCGAGATCACGCTTAGCCCTACCCAGTAAACAGGGACGCTCGCTCCTGTCAGCCCGGTAAGCGCTAGCGCCACCGGGCAAATAACTTGCTTAGGCCGATTTTCTCGCTAAGGTATTCTCACTAAAGCCAGGGAAATCAGCGATGAGCAAATCACCACGCCCCACCATCAGCGATGTCGCAAAAGCGGCGAAAACCGGTAAAACCAGCGTGTCGCGCTACCTCAACGGTGAGCAGAATCTGCTCTCTGAGGATCTGCGCCTGCGCATAGAGCACGCCATTGCCACCCTCGACTACCGTCCCAGCCTGATGGCGCAGGGTCTCAAGCGCGGCCGCACTCGTCTGATTGGCCTGATCATCGCTGATATCACTAACCCCTACTCCGTCAACGTGCTCAGCGGCATCGAGGCCGCCTGCCGGGAGAAGGGTTTTACGCCGCTGGTCTGTAATACCAACAACGAGCTGGACCGGGAGCAGCACTACCTGGATCTGCTCCGCAGCTATCAGGTAGAAGGGATCGTGGTCAACGCCGTGGGGATGCGGGAGGAAGCGCTAAACCGCCTTCAGCAGTCGGCGCTGCCGATGGTGCTTATCGACCGCAAGATCCCTGATTTCGCCTGCGACGTGGTGGGGCTGGATAATACCCAGGCCGCTACGACCGCCACCGAGCACCTGATCCAGCAGGGCTTTGAGGCGCTGCTGTTTCTCAGTGAGCCGCTCGGCACGGTCAATACCCGCCGCGAGCGCCTGAGCGCCTTTCGCGCTACGCTGGCCCGCTACCCCGGCGTGGTGGCGGAAAACGCCGAGGCGGTGCTGCACGAGGCTGCGCAGATCGATAACACCCTGCGGCAGTTCCATGCCCGCCATCGCGGGATGCGTAAAGCGGTGATCTCTGCCAACGGCGCGTTAACCCTTCAGGTGGCCCGCTCGCTCAAACGCATCGGCCTGCACTGGGGCAGCGACATTGGCCTGCTCGGCTTTGATGAACTGGAGTGGGCCGAGCTGGCAGGCGTTGGCATTACCACCCTCAAGCAGCCTACCTGGCAGATTGGCTACGCCGCTGTTGAGCAGGTGGTGCGCCGCATCGACGGGAGTGACAATACCGTTCGCGAGCAGCTCTTCTCCGGCGAACTGATTGTGCGCGGCTCAACGTCTCTCTGATAACCTTCGTGACGACGATCATGCTTTAGAGATAGCGAACTTTTCTTTGGAACCGGTTCCATCTAGCGTTAAGGCAAGAGTTAACGCTGGAGTGACCAGATGGAAAGAAAAATTATTGTTGTCACCGCCGCCTACGGCCATGACCGCCTGACCCAGTTGGGCGGGCAGGCGGCGGTGCTCCCCTTTATCGCTAACGGCGGTGCGGATGGAGTCGAAATCCGCCGGGAGCTGTTTAGCCCGCAGGAGCTGAAGAGCCTGCCCGCGCTGGCCGCCGCCATTGCGAAACACGGTCTGCTGGCCTGCTACTCCGCGCCAGAGCCGCTCTGCCTGCCCGACGGCACGCTGAACCCGCTGCTGCCGGCGCTGTTGCAGGAGGCCCATGCCCTTAACGCCCTGTGGCTGAAAGTCTCCCTCGGCCATTTCCAGCACAAATCGACCCTTGAACCGCTGCGCGCCCTACTGGCCGAAAGCGGCATGGCGCTGGTGGTCGAAAACGATCAGACCGAGTGCGGCAAAATTGCGCCGATGCAGCGCTTCAGCGCCGCCTGTAAGGTACTGGATCTTCCCGTGACGCTGACCTTTGATATGGGCAACTGGCTGTGGGTGGATGAGTCTCCGGAAGAGGCCGCGCGCCTGCTGGCCCCTGCCGTGAGCTATGTCCACGTGAAGGCTGCCCAGGCTCATCATTTCCATTGGCGTGCCGTGCCGCCAGACCATGACGATCCGCGCTGGCAGGCGCTGCTTGACGCTCTGCCCGCTGACGCACCGCGTGGTATCGAATTCCCTCTTGAAGGGCGCGATCTGACCGCCGTCACGCGCCGCTACGTCACCTGGTTACGCGAGGAGTTTCATCATGCATAACGCCCTGGATGTCATCACCATTGGCGAAGCGATGGCGATGTTTGTCGCCACCGAGCCGGGCGAACTGGCCGAGGCCGAGGCCTTTATCAAGCGCGTCGCAGGCGCGGAGCTTAACGTGGCCACCGGCCTCGCCCGCCTGGGTCTCAACGTCAGCTGGGTCAGCCGCGTCGGATCCGACAGCTTTGGCCGCTTCGTGCTCAGCTCGCTGAAAAAAGAGAGTATCAACAGCGAGAGCGTCACCGTTGATGAACGCTATCCCACTGGTTTTCAGCTGAAATCGCGGGCGGAAAATGGAACCGATCCCATTGTGGAGTACTTCCGCAAAGGCTCTGCCGCCAGTCACCTCTCCCGGGATGACTTTGATACAGCAACGTTTAGCCGAGCACGGCACCTGCACCTGAGCGGCGTAGCGGCGGCGCTGTCAGCCAGCGCTTACGATCTCCTGGATCATGCAGCAAGCACCATGAAAGCACAGGGAAAAACGATCTCTTTCGATCCTAATCTGCGTCCGGTGCTGTGGAAAAGCGAAGCGGAGATGGTTGAGAAGCTGAACCGTCTCGCCTTCCAGGCCGACTGGGTGCTGCCAGGCTTGAAAGAGGCAGCCATCCTGACGGGGAAAAGCACGCCAGAGGCCATGGCGGACTTTTATCTGGATCGGGGTGTTAAAGCGGTGGTGATTAAAACCGGTGCCGATGGGGCATGGTTCAAAACCGCCGCCGGTGAGCAGGGTGCGGTTGCCGCCGTCAGGGTAGATAACGTCGTCGATACCGTTGGCGCAGGAGATGGCTTCGCCGTTGGGGTGATCAGCGCCCTGCTGGAGGGAAAAACCTTCCCGCAGGCGGTGGCACGCGGGAATAAGATTGGCTCGCTGGCGATCCAGGTTCCTGGCGACAGCGAAGGCTTACCGACGCGGGCGCAGCTCGCAGAAACGTTCTAATTACAGATCCTCTGTACCCTACACAACAGAGGCAGCATAAACCTCAACATTCGAGGCAAGCCTATGAAAAGTTCGACCAATGCAGCTAAACGCTGGCTGTACATTATGCCGATTATATTTATCACCTACAGCCTGGCCTACCTTGACCGGGCCAACTTCAGCTTCGCGTCCGCTGCCGGTATTAACGAGGATCTGGGCATTACCAAAGGCATCTCATCGCTGCTGGGCGCGCTCTTCTTCCTCGGTTACTTCTTCTTCCAGATCCCCGGCGCACTCTATGCCGAGCATCGCAGCGTTCGCAAGCTGATCTTTATCTGCCTGATCCTGTGGGGAGCGTGCGCCTCGCTGACCGGCGTGGTTAATAATATTCCAATGCTGGCTGCCATTCGCTTTATTCTGGGCGTAGTGGAGGCGGCGGTCATGCCGGCCATGCTGATCTACATCAGCAACTGGTTTACCAAATCCGAACGTTCCCGGGCCAATACTTTCCTGATCCTCGGTAACCCGGTTACGGTACTGTGGATGTCGGTGGTTTCCGGCTACCTGATCCAGTCCTTCGGCTGGCGTGAAATGTTCATTATCGAAGGCGTTCCGGCCATCATCTGGGCATTCTGTTGGTGGGTGCTGGTAAAAGATAAGCCCGAGCAGGTGAAGTGGCTCGCGGAAGATGAAAAAGCCGCGCTGCAAGCACAGCTGGAGAAAGAGCAGGAGGGTATCAAAGCGGTCCGTAACTACGGTGACGCTTTCCGCTCGCGCAACGTTATCCTGCTCTGCATGCAGTACTTCGCCTGGAGCATCGGCGTGTACGGCTTCGTGCTGTGGCTGCCGTCGATTATCCGCAGCGGTGGCGCAAACTTAGGCATGGTAGAAGTGGGCTGGCTCTCCTCTGTGCCCTACCTGGCCGCGACCATTGCGATGATCCTCGCCTCCTGGGCCTCTGATAAGCTGCAAAACCGCAAGCTGTTTGTCTGGCCGCTGCTGCTGATTGCTGCCTTCGCCTTTATTGGCTCCTGGGCGGTGGGTGCAAACCACTTCTGGATCTCCTATACCCTGCTGGTGATCGCCGGTGCGGCAATGTACGCTCCTTACGGCCCCTTCTTTGCGATTATCCCAGAGATGCTGCCGCGTAACGTGGCGGGCGGCGCTATGGCATTAATCAACAGCATGGGCGCGCTCGGCTCCTTCTTTGGCTCGTGGTTTGTGGGCTATCTCAACGGTTCCACCGGCAGCCCGTCCGCATCGTACATTTTTATGGGGGTGGCACTTTTTGTTTCGGTATGGCTTACTTTGATTGTTAAGCCTGCCAATAATCAACAGGCTCCAGCCCGCATGATGCGCGCCGGACGCCCCTCAACCCATTGATTACGGAGATACGCATGAAGCCGTCCATCATCCTGTACAAAGCACTGCCTGACGATCTGCATAAGCGTCTGGAAGACCACTTTACCGTCACCCAGGTCGACAATCTCGACCCGGAGACGGTACAAAAAAACGCGGAGGCGTTTGCAGATGCAGAGGGCTTGCTGGGTTCGAGTGAGAAAGTGGACGCGGCGCTGCTGGAAAAGATGCCGAAGCTGCGTGCCGCCTCCACCGTGTCGGTTGGCTACGATCAGTTCGACGTTGATGCCCTGAACGCGCGGGGCATTTTCCTGATGCACACCCCTACCGTGCTGACGGAGACGGTTGCCGATACCATGATGGCGCTGGTTCTTAGCACCGCCCGCCGCGTGGTGGAGGTGGCGGAGCGAGTGAAAGCAGGCGAATGGAAACAGGGTATTGGCCCGGACTGGTTCGGTATCGACGTGCATCACAAAACGCTGGGCATCATCGGCATGGGCCGCATCGGTCTGGCGCTGGCGCAGCGGGCACACTTTGGTTTCGGCATGCCGATCCTCTATAACGCCCGCCGTCATCACAGCGAGGCGGAAGAGCGTTTCCAGGCCCGCTACTGCGATATCGACACGTTGCTGCAGGAGTCAGACTACGTTTGCGTGGTGCTGCCGCTGACCGACGAGACGCACCATATGATTAGCGCAGAGCAGTTCAAGAAGATGAAGTCGTCCGCCATCTTTATTAACGCGGGCCGTGGTCCGGTGGTAGATGAGCAGGCGCTGATTGCGGCGCTGAAAAGCGGTGAGATCCACGCCGCCGGGCTGGACGTCTTTGAGCAGGAGCCGCTGCCGGTGGATTCGCCGCTGCTGAGCCTGCCGAACGTCGTCGCCCTGCCCCATATCGGCTCGGCAACGCACGAGACGCGCTACAACATGGCCGCCTGCGCCGTCGATAACCTGATCGACGCCCTTAACGGCAAGGTAGAGAAGAACTGCGTGAATCCACAGATAGCGAAGTAAAAGGATCGGCTTACAATTATAAGCCTCATCAATATTATGATGGGGCTTTTTTATGCATTTTATACAGCAACATTTTATTATGATTATATTTACTGGAAGAATAATTACCGTTTAATTATTTATGTATTAAATGTTGGTTAATAAATAAGCATACTTTATTACATTATATCTAATGGATTAGATGTACTGTCCTTTTAACTCCCTAACGAAAGGACAGTTCTAAATGGCGATCCCAGCTTATCTATGGCTTAAAGATGATGGTGGTGCAGATATTAAAGGTTCTGTTGATGTTAGAGACAGAGAAGGAAGTATTGAGGTTGTAGGATTTGGTCATTCGCTTCGCATTCCAACAGATGATAATACAGGGAAATTAAAAGGAACCCGTATCCATGGGACGATGAACTTTGAAAAAATCTTTGACTCATCTAGCCCATATCTTTACAAAGCTGTAGCTACCGGGCAACGCTTGCAATCAGCGGAGGTACGCTGGTATAAAATAAATGACGCCGGACAAGAGCAGCAATACTTCAATATGTTACTTGAAGGCGTAAGAGTTGTATCCATATCGCCATGTATGATTAATCAAGAGAAAATCAATCATATCGAATATGTTTCCCTTCGCTATGAAAGAATCACATGGAAATACTGTGATGGCAATGTGCAGTTTACCGATGCATGGAACGAAAGAGGGACTGTGTCATGACAGATGTGACAGCTGATATTTTATGGGATGTAGCAAGACATTATATACATAAAGAAAGTCTTTTAAATTCTCAAAAAAGAAATATGCACGCAATTGCTCCCCATTTCAATCATTGGTTTACTGTTTATGAGATAAATACTAAATTACGCATCGCCCATTTTCTCGCACAAGCTTGTGTTGAAACCGCAAACTTTTCTACAATGACAGAAATTCCTAAGCATGGCGGTAGAGAATATGACGCAGGCACACGCGTTGGTAATAGTTTAGGTAACACACAACCGGGAGATGGCCCAAGGTTTATCGGCCGTGGATTATTAGATCTTACGGGCCGAAGTAACTATGATAACTTCGGAAAAGCATTCAAAAAAGATTACGTTAACCATCCTGAAAGCGTAGCGGGAAACCCTTACGTAGCCGTAAAGTCAGCTTGCTATTACTGGGATTTAAGAAATGTAAACGTTGCTGCTGACAAAGATGATATAAAAAAAGTCACTCTTCTCGTTAACGGTGGATATAATGGTCTCGAAGATAGAAAAACAGCGCTTCACAGAGCAAAGCTTGCTTTAGGGGTGCGCTAAATGCGCTACATACAACTCTTATCACTTATCTCCCTTTTAGCCACAAGCAGTACCTACGCCGCCATGGAAAGCTCATCGCTGACCTGTAAAACCGAGGCTGTAGAGGAGGCTCACAAACTTCTCGCTTTCTATCGCGACAATGACGATCGTATCGTCATTGATGACAAGGTTACGCCGCTAGCGAAGATAAAAAATCCTGCTAACGAAAAGCAGCTTCTTAATGTGCTGGAAACGTGGGGATACATCTATAAGGGGCGATACAGAATGCGGCTGATCTTCTCTTCCGACTGTATCCTGATGGGAGAGGAAATTTTAGAGTACGCCAACCTGTGAAAACCAGAACAGCGCAGACAACAAAAAACCCGCCGAGGCGGGTTTTTTTAACATCGTGCTTTAAACGTTAAGCTTACAGGCTTACAACGTTACCAGCAGACGGGCCTTTAGCGCCGCTTTCGATGGTGAAGGATACTTTCTGGCCTTCATCAAGAGATTTGTAGCCATCGTTCTGGATAGCAGAGAAGTGTACGAACACGTCTTTAGAGCCATCGTCAGGAGTGATGAAGCCGAAACCTTTGTCAGCGTTAAACCATTTTACTAAACCAGTCATTTTGTTAGACATAGATATTACCTTTTTAATTAAGTGTGCCTTCCGGCGCTATGGCGTGCTTTACAGATTTTTTAAGCGATAAAGGAGAGCTCACTACGAGGAGTATCTATGATAACTCTTGAAGGGGACTGCTTTACTAAACTGCTTTAAGGTCTGTATATCAAACCGATGACGCATTAACTCATTTTACAGACGTCATGGCAAGCACTAATTGTTTTACTTACGATTCATTACAATGCCCCCGCCCGCAAACGGGGGCATCAAAAACGTACGCGTGTTACTGCGTCGCGTTCACTGCCGCGCTCCAGGCCTGTGTAAACGCCTGATGCTGGGAAGCCAGCGGCCCAATCAGCGAATTATACTGGCTGGCCTGCTGAGAGGTCGGGAACTGAATACCGTTGGCAACAAAGCTCACCTGCGCCTCCTGCTGGGCGATAAAATCACCCACCTGTACCAGCTGCTGGGTAAAGACCTGCGCTGCCGGGATCAGCGGCTGTAACGCGTTAGCCGGCTGGGTCACGACTTTCTCATACACCTGATCATAGACCGGTTTCAGGTCATCGTTCAGTTTTAACGCAGAACGAGAGGCATCGGCCTGCACTTTGGCATTCTGTAGCTGCTGGCTCAACACGCCCAGGGAGCCGTTAGCCTGACGCAGCGGCTCGCGCTGGGTCATATAATCCTGTGGGACGCGGATGGCGTTCACGCTATCTACTACGGGACGCAGACCGGCATCCATCGCCTGGTTCACCTGCTGGGAGTAGCCATACAGAATGGCATAGTCCGACACGAAGGGGCCGAACTGCTTTTTCTGATCGGCAGTCAGCGTCGGGAGTCGCTCACCGCTACGCATCGCTGTATTTTGCAGAAAATCGATAAACGCCTTGCGCTGATCGCCCTCTTTATCAAAACACCCACTCAGGCTAACTACCATTAATAACGCCGCAAGAGGCGCGAACCAGCGAGAGCAGGACTTTCCTGTCGCCATTTTATTACTCCTTTCACCCAAAAAAAGCGCACACCGGCACACGTGTGCCTGACGCTGACAAGGATAGTCCAGGTGGGCCGCGCAAGATACCCCTTTCGTTGCAATCTTGTGGGGAAAATCAGCGTCAGGAGAAAAGACGCGCCGGGGGTGGTTAGCGATTTTTTTGCAAAGCATTGACAAAAATTTTCGTCTGCAAAGGTAGGCTGATAAATCAATCTGTTAGGTCGTAAAAAGTCACATAACTATGCAGGCAAGGTGCGTAAAATTGATTTGTATGGCAAATAATTATCTCATCCAACCACCGGGTTATTTTTTAGCGACTATTCTTAAATCTCTCTGTGCTGTTCACGGCCTCGATGTGTGTTTTATGAGGAGTATTCGATGGAATACAAAGATCCAATGATTGAGCTGCTTAGCAGCCTGGAACAAATTGTTTTTAAAGATGAATCTCGAAAAGTAAGTCAGATCCAAAAACCGAATCCGTTTAGCGAATTCGAGAAACTGCGTAAAGGCACCGGCCTGAAGATTGATGATTTTGCCCGAGTGATGGGCGTTAGCGTAGCGATGGTGCATGAGTGGGAATCTAAACGAGTAAAACCTTCCTCCACCGAGTTAAAACTGATGCGATTGATTCAGGCAAACCCACGTCTCAGCCGTCAGCTGATGGAGTGATTTTTTGCCCGCTGTACCCGTTTGATAAAAAATAAACCCGCCAGAGGCGGGTTTTTGGTTTCTATTGTCTGGCCAAACTACTGCAGCAGCGAAATATCGGCTACCTGCAGGAACAGGTCCCGCAGCTTCGACAGCAGCGTCAGGCGGTTGATACGCACGTCTTTATCATCCGCGTTGACCATCACCTGCTCAAAGAACTCATCGACCGGCTCACGCAGCGCCGCCAGCTCGATCAGCGCTTCCTGATAACGACCTTCCGCAAAGAACGGCTGAAGCTTGTCACGCAGCACCACCAGATGCCCTGCCAGACGGATCTCTGCCGCCTCTTTCAGAACCGACGCGTGAACGATATCGTTCAGCGGCTCGCTGGACTTGGCAAGGATATTGGAGACGCGCTTGTTCGCCGCCGCCAGCGCCGCAGCTTCTGGCAAGGAGCGGAAGTGCGAGACCGCCTTCATACGGGCGTCAAAGTCTGCCGGACGGGTCGGACGGCGCGCCAGCACCGCCTGGATGGTATCCACGGTGTAGCCTTCGTCCTGATACCAGGCGCGGAAGCGGCCCAGCATAAAGTCGATCACCTCATCTACCACCTTGGCGTTGGTCAGCTTGTCGCCATACAGACGCACCGCTTCCTCGGTGAGGGTTTGCAGATCGAGGTTGAGGTGCTTCTCAACGATGATTCGCAGCACGCCCAGCGCGGCACGACGCAGCGCAAACGGATCTTTGTCGCCTTTCGGATGCTGGCCGATGCCAAAGATGCCCGCCAGGGTATCCATTTTATCGGCGATGGCGACCGCACAGGCTACCAGGTTAGACGGCAGTGCGTCCCCGGCAAAGCGCGGCTGGTACTGCTCGTTCAGGGCAACGGCCACCTCTTCGGCTTCGCCGTCGTGACGCGCGTAGTGCATCCCCATTACGCCCTGGGTGTCGGTAAACTCAAACACCATGTTGGTCATCAGGTCGCACTTAGAGAGCAGGCCCGCACGCTCGGCGTGAGCCACGTCGGCACCAATCTGGGCAGCAATCCAGCCGGAGAGCGCCATGATGCGATCGGTCTTGTCGCGCAGGGTACCCAGCTGCTGCTGGAACAGCACGGTTTGCAGGCGCGGCAGATGGTCTTCAAGACGTTTCTTGCGGTCGGTATTGAAGAAGAACTCGGCGTCGGCCAGACGCGGGCGCACCACCTTCTCGTTACCGGAGATGATCTGCTGCGGATCTTTCGACTCAATGTTGGAGACGAAGATAAAGTTCGGCAGCAGCTTGCCGTCGTTGGCGTAGACCGGGAAGTACTTCTGGTCGCCCTTCATGGTATAGACCAGCGCCTCAGCCGGCACGGCGAGGAACTTCTCTTCGAAGGTCGCGGTCAGCACCACCGGCCACTCTACCAGCGAGGCAACCTCTTCCAGCAGGCTTTCGCTCAGGTCAGCGTTGCCGCCAATCTGGCGCGCCGCCGCTTCGGCGTCCGCTTTGATTTTGGCTTTGCGCTGTTCGTAGTCGGCCATCACCTTGCCGCGCTCCAGCAGGATCTGCGGATACTGGTCGGCATTGTCGATGGTGAACTCTGGCTCGCCCATAAAGCGATGGCCGCGGATCACGCGATCGGAGTCGATGCCCAGGATGGTTGCGGGAATGACGTCGCTGCCCAGCAGCAGGGTCACGGTGTGCACCGGACGGACAAACTGCACGTCGCTTGCACCCCAGCGCATCAGTTTTGGGATCGGCAGCTTGGTCAGCGCGGTGGCGATCATGTTGGGCAGCAGCGCCTGCGCGCTCTCGCCTTTTACATGGGCGCGATAGAGCAGCCACTCGCCTTTATCCGTGGTCAGACGCTCGGCCTGATCTACGGTGATACCGCAGCCACGCGCCCAGCCCTCTGCCGCTTTGCTCGGTTTACCCTCGGCGTCAAACGCCTGGGAGATCGCCGGGCCGCGTTTTTCAACTTCGCGATCCGGCTGAGCCGCCGCAAGGTTAGCCACTTTCAGCGCCAGGCGACGCGGAGCGGCAAACCACTCTACGCTGCCGTGGGTGAGGCCGGCTGCATCCAGCTCGGCAGTAACGTTTGCAGCAAAGGACTCTGCCAGGCTGCGCAGGGCTTTTGGTGGCAGCTCTTCAGTGCCAATCTCCACCAGAAAAGTTTTCTCAGACATGGCCGCCTCTTATTTGTTTCGGTTGCACATCGGGAAGCCAAGGGCTTCACGGGACGCGTAGTAAGCCTCGGCAACGGCCTTGGTCAGCGTGCGAATGCGCAGAATGTAGCGCTGACGCTCCGTCACGGAAATGGCCTTACGCGCGTCCAGCAGGTTGAAGCTGTGGGCGGCCTTCAGAATACGTTCGTAAGCAGGCAGCGGGAGCGGATTTTCCAGCGCCAGCAGCTGTTGAGCCTCTTTCTCATACTGCTCGAAGCAGGTGAAGAGGAAGTCGACGTCGGCGTGTTCGAAGTTATAGGTGGACTGCTCCACTTCGTTCTGGTGGAACACGTCGCCGTAGGTGGTTTTCCCCAGCGGGCCGTCGCTCCACACCAGGTCGTAAACGCTGTCCACGCCCTGAATGTACATTGCCAGGCGCTCAAGGCCGTAGGTGATCTCACCGGTTACCGGCTTACACTCCAGGCCGCCAACCTGCTGGAAGTAGGTGAACTGCGTCACTTCCATGCCGTTCAGCCACACTTCCCAGCCGAGACCCCAGGCACCCAGCGTCGGGTTTTCCCAGTTATCTTCGACGAAGCGAATGTCATGAATGGTCGGATCCATACCCAGCTCTTTCAGCGATCCGAGGTACAGCTCCTGAATATTGTCCGGCGACGGCTTGATAACCACCTGGAACTGATAGTAGTGCTGTAAGCGGTTCGGGTTTTCACCATAGCGGCCATCGGTCGGACGGCGTGACGGCTGCACGTAGGCAGCGGCCATCGGCTCCGGGCCGAGCGCACGCAGGCAGGTCATAGGATGGGAGGTGCCTGCGCCAACTTCCATGTCCAACGGTTGAACAATGGTGCAGCCCTGGCGAGCCCAGTAATCCTGTAAGGTCAGGATCAGGCCCTGGAAGGTCCGGGTATCAAACTTTTGCATAGTATTTCGTGCTGGATACGTGTGGATTTAAAGGAAGCAGCCAGTATACCCATTGACCGCAAGATATACAGTACGAAACGGGGTTGTTTGGGAAAATTGGCCTGCTAACGCATGGAAAGGTGTAAAAATTGCCCATCAGGATCGAATGCGCAGACGAAACGCTCTTCTCGCGGCGTCAGGCCACGCATCTCGTAGCTGGCCTGAAACTGCACCATCCCGGTGACCGCAATGCTCTGCTCGCGGGTATTGTAACGCTGCGCCGCGGTCTCCCGGCAAAGCTGCTCCATGCTCAGGGTGGTGGCTGGGCTCACCTTCGGCTGAGGAACGGGTTGCACGGCGGCCTGCTGCGTTGAGCCGCAGCCAACAAGCAGAAAAATCAGCGCCGTTATGCAACACTTTGTCATCATTTTAATCCCCGCAGGATGAGCTGGCTGTTATGTTATCTATTAGATAACACATGGTTATCGCTCTGTCATTGTCAGCAGGAGAAAGAGAGTCGGATGGCGTCAAAAATCAGTTGGATTGATAACCTACGCGGGATCGCCTGCTTAATGGTGGTGATGATCCACACCACCAGCGGATACATTACCGATGCGCAGAGCATCAGCCTGCTCAACTGGGATATCGCCAACGTGCTCAACTCGGCCTCGCGGGTCAGCGTCCCGCTCTTCTTTATGATCTCCGGCTACCTCTTCTTTGGCGAACGCAGCGCCCAGCCGCGCCACTTTTTACGTATCGCGCTCTGCCTGCTCTTCTACAGCGCCGTCGCCCTGCTCTACATCACGCTGTTTACCTCAATAAACAGCGAACTGAGTCTGCGCAACCTGCTGCAGAAGCCGGTGTTCTACCATCTGTGGTTTTTCTTCGCGATCGTGGTGATCTACCTGGTTTCGCCGCTGATTCAGGTGAAAAGCATCAGCGGCAAAATGCTGCTGGCGCTGATGGTGGTGCTGGGGATTGTGGCGAACCCCAATACCGTACCGCTGAAAGCGGGCGGCGTAGAGTGGCTGCCGGTTAATCTCTATATCACCGGGGATACTTTCTACTACGTGCTCTACGGCCTGCTCGGCCGCGCTCTCGGCACGATGGACACCGATAAAAAGTACCTCAGCTGGATCTGCGGGGCGCTGTTTGTCGTGGCGGTGGCGATCATCGCGCGCGGCACCCTCTATGAGCTACAGTGGCGCGGCGACTTCGCCGATACCTGGTATGTCTACTGCGGCCCGATGGTGTTTATCTGCGCGGTCTCGCTGCTGACGCTAGTGAAAAACAGGCTTAACACGCGTCCGCTGCCGGGGCTGGGGCTGATTTCCCGGCATTCGCTGGGGATCTACGGCTTTCACGCGCTGGTGATCCACGCCCTGCGCACCCGCGGCGTCGAGCTGCCCTGGCCAGCAGCGGATATCGTGTGGATTTTCAGTGTGACGGTGGTCATTAGCCTGGTGCTGTCGATGCTGTTACAGCGAATTGATACGCGCAGGTTTGTGAGTTGATAACGCCCGGCGGTGCTAACGCTTGCCGGGCGTACGGATCATGACATCAACGGTAACAGCTGCTGATAAATTTTGCGGAAGGTCTCGCGCCGGGGAGCATAGGCCCGATGGCGGTCTGCATCCGGACGATGGGCCTGCTCCAGCGGTAGCTGCGGGAGGAGATCCGCCAGCGGCGTTTCGGGATTAACGGCAATCTGCGCCAGCCGCGCCGCGCCTAGCGCCGGACCAACGTCGCCGCCGGTGCGGTAGTCGAGCTGCTGACCGCTGATATCCGCCAGCATCTGCCGCCAGTAGGTACTGCGCGCCCCGCCGCCGATCAGGGTGATGCTCTTCGGCGTTACGCCGCAGGCATGTACCGCATCCATCCCGTCAGCCAGCGCATAACCAACCCCCTCCAGCACCGCCCGAGCCAGCTCGCGCTGTCCGTGCTGATGCGTCAGGCCAAAGAACACGCCCTTCGCCTGCGGGTTGTTATGCGGAGTCCGCTCCCCGGAAAGATAGGGTAAAAACCAGAGCTCGCCCGCCTGCTCGTCCGCCTGCTCCGCCGCCGTAATCAGCTCAGAGACCGAACCCAGCCCGGTAAGCGCCGCCGCCCAGTCGAGACAGGAAGCTGCGCTGAGCATCACCGACATCAGGTGCCAGCGATTGGGCAGCGCATGGCAGAAGCTGTGCACGGCGCTTTCGGGCCGGCTAAGAAAGCCGTTGCTGACTGCGAAGTAGACACCAGAGGTGCCCAGGGAGAGCATCGCCTGCCCGGCGTCCGCCATACCGACGCCTACCGCGCCCGCAGCGTTATCTCCGCCCCCGGCAACAACCGGCACGGCAGGCATTCCCCATCCGGCAGCGACCTCCGGCAGCAGGGTGCCTGCAATCTCACTGCCCTCAAACAGGGCGGGCATGTTATCCCGAGAGAGACCGCAGGCGGCCAGCATCTCATCGCTCCAGTCGCGTTGGGCAACGTCCAGCCACATCGTTCCCGCCGCGTCGGACATATCGCTGGCGTACTCCCCGGTCATGCGCAAACGCAAATAGTCTTTCGGCAGCAGCACCTTCGCCACCTGGGCAAACACCTCTGGCTCGTGGCGTTTAACCCACAGCAGTTTGGGTGCGGTAAAGCCAGGCATCATCAGGTTGCCGGTGAGCTGGCGCGAGTCAGGTACCGCCGCTTCCAGCAGAGCGCACTCCTCTGCACAGCGACCGTCGTTCCACAGAATGGCCGGACGCAAAATGCGGTCGTCGCGATCCAGCAGCGTTGCGCCGTGCATCTGCCCGGCAATGCCGATGGCCTTAACGCCGGAAAGCGACTGCTGCTGTCCCAGCGCTTTCAATGCGCTATTTGTTGCCAGCCACCACTGCTCGGGATCCTGTTCTGACCAGAGCGGATGCGGGCGTGAGACGGAAAGCTTCTCGGTGTGTGAAGCCAGCATCTCACCCTGCTCGTTCAGCAGAATGGCTTTTACACCCGACGTGCCCAGATCGATGCCGATATACATAGCGGGATTCCTTAATGAACACGCCCGGTGGCGCTATGCCTACCGGGCCTACTGATCTGAAGGCCGGGCCAGCGCAGCGCCGCCCGGCGATACTGACTACTTATCAAAAATATAGTGGTTGACCAGGTTCTCCAGCAGCTCCTGATGACCGCTCTGGTGCTGCGGGGCCAGGTTCTGCTGTTCAGCGTACTTCGCCAGCTCGGTCAGCGTAAGCTGCCCTTTCAGGATCTGCTGGCCCAGCTCACCATTCCAGCCCGCATAGCGCTTCGCCACGCGCTTATCCAGCTCGCCGTCTTCGATCATGCGCGCCGCCACTTTCAGCGCCAGCGCCATGGTGTCCATCGCGCCAATATGGCCATAGAACAGATCGTATTTGTCGGTGCTCTGGCGGCGCACTTTGGCATCAAAGTTGAGGCCACCGGTGGTAAAGCCCCCTGCCTTCACGATCTCATACATCACCAGGGCGTTCTCTTCGACGCTGTTCGGGAACTGGTCCGTATCCCAGCCCAGCTGCATGTCGCCACGGTTAGCATCCACGGAGCCGAAAATGCCCAGCGCAATGGCGGAGGCGATTTCGTGGTGGAAGGAGTGCCCGGCCAGCGTGGCGTGGTTGGCCTCGATATTGACCTTGATCTCTTTCTCAAGACCGAACTGCTTGAGGAAGCCGTAGACCGTGGCCACGTCATAGTCGTACTGGTGCTTAGTAGGCTCCTGCGGCTTCGGCTCGATCAGCAGCGTGCCCTGGAAACCGATTTTGTGTTTGTGTTCAACCACCATCTGCATAAAGCGGCCGATCTGTTCCCGCTCCTGACGCAGGTCGGTATTGAGCAGCGTTTCGTACCCTTCCCGGCCGCCCCACAGCACGTAGTTTTCGCCACCCAGCTTATGGGTCGCGTTCATGGCGGTAACCACCTGGGTTGCCGCCCAGCTAAAGACCTCTGGGTCCGGGTTGGTCGCCGCGCCCGCGCCGTAGCGTGGGTGGGTGAAGCAGTTCGCCGTGCCCCACAGCAGCTTAACGCCGCTCTGCTGCTGCTTCTCGGCCAGAATGTCGGTCATGGTGGCAAAGTTATTGAGATACTCCTTCAGCGATGCGCCTTCCGGGGAGACATCCACATCATGGAAGCAGTAGTAGGGAACGTTGAGCTTGTGGAAAAATTCAAAGGCCACGTCAGCTTTGCGTTTTGCCAACGCCAGCGCATCGCCAGCCTGCTGCCACGGGCGCTCGAACGCGCCGACGCCAAACATATCCGCCCCGGTCCAGCAGAAAGTGTGCCAGTAGCAGGCGGCAAAACGCAGATGGTCTTCCATGCGCTTGCCCAGCACGAGTTCGTCCGGATTGTAGTGGCGAAAGGCCAACGGGTTGGCAGTTTTCGGGCCTTCATAGCGAACGCGGTCAAGTTGGTCGAAATAGGCTTGCATATTCAGCTCCATAATCAATGTCTGCGGCAGAGGGTATCAGTGGCATTAATAGTGGATATTCAACGGGCGTTGCTCAATTACGTTATTTCACACTGCCATTGAGAGAATGCACAAACGTGCGCTAGCTCTCAAATATTGATTTAGCGGCTTAAAATAAGATCGCGGTCATAAATTAGAAAATAAACCAAAAAACGTAATCAGAAGATAAAAATCAGTAATTGCCAGCCCGCAATAAGATGTTAAAAACTTGCTACGTCTGTCGCTGTGCATGTTTCTTTTATCTCAAGCCCGATAACCCTACAAAAGGTATTAATATTATGAAGATAAAGAACCTTTGCCTTACGCTTTGCGCCTCGCTGCTGCTCGCTAGCGCCGCGAGCCATGCTAAAGAGGTCAAGATTGGGATGGCCATTGACGATCTGCGCCTCGAACGCTGGCAAAAAGATCGCGATATCTTTGTTAAAAAAGCCGAATCGCTGGGGGCAGAAGTGTTTGTCCAGTCGGCCAACGGTAACGAAGAGACACAGATGTCGCAAATTGAAAATATGATCAACCGTGGCGTTGACGTACTGGTGATTATTCCCTACAACGGCCAGGTTTTAAGTAATGTGGTGAAAGAGGCCAAGCAGGAGGGTATTAAAGTATTAGCCTACGATCGCATGATTAATAATGCTGATATCGATTTTTATATCTCCTTTGATAATGAAAAAGTAGGAGAAATGCAGGCGCAGAGCCTGGTCAAAAAGGTGCCTGAAGGCAACTATTTCCTGATGGGCGGTTCGCCGGTGGATAATAACGCCAAGCTGTTCCGGGCGGGCCAAATGAAAGTATTAAAACCCTATATCGATAGCGGCAAAATTAAAGTCGTAGGCGATCAGTGGGCCGACGGCTGGCTGCCGGAAAACGCGTTGAAAATTATGGAAAACGCCCTGACCGCCAACAATAACAAAATTGATGCGGTAGTCGCCTCGAACGACGCCACCGCAGGCGGTGCAATCCAGGCCCTTAGCGCCCAGGGGCTGGCGGGCAAAGTCGCTATCTCCGGTCAGGATGCCGACCTTGCCGGGATTAAACGTATTATGAACGGCAGCCAGACCATGACCGTCTATAAGCCCATCACCGAGCTGGCGAATACCGCCGCTGAAATCGCCGTCGAGCTGGGAAATGGCCAGCAGCCGAAAGCGGATACCTCGTTAAATAACGGCCTGAAAGATGTTCCTGCCCGCCTGTTAACGCCTATCGAAGTGAATAAAGACAATATCGACGCCACCGTGGTGAAAGACGGATTCCACAAGAAAAGCGAGCTGTAAGCATCACATCCTCCCCCGGCACAACGGGGGAGCGCCCTCAGGCACTGTTATTCCAACGATTCACGCGGAGCAGGTATGCCTTATTTACTGGAAATGAAAAACATCACCAAAGCGTTCGGCGCGGTAAAAGCCGTCGATAACGTAAGCCTGGCGCTCAACGCCGGCGAGGTGCTGGCCCTGTGCGGTGAAAACGGCTCGGGCAAATCTACCTTAATGAAGGTGCTGTGCGGCATCTACCCACACGGCAGCTACGATGGCGAGATCCTCTTTGCCGGTGAGCCGCTCATCGCCAGCCATATCCGCGATACCGAACGCCGGGGTATTGCCATCATTCACCAGGAGCTGGCGCTGGTTAAACACCTGACGGTGCTGGAGAACATCTTTCTTGGCGCAGAGCTGACCCACCACGGGGTGATGGATTATGACGCCATGACGCTGCGCTGCGACAAGCTGCTCAAGCAGGTCAGCCTCGCCATCTCGCCGGATACCCGGGTAGGCGATCTGGGCTTAGGCCAGCAGCAGCTGGTTGAGATTGCTAAGGCGCTCAACAAGCAGGTGCGGCTGCTGATCCTCGACGAACCTACCGCCTCCCTGACCGAGCAGGAGACGGCGGTGCTGCTGGATATCATCCGCGACCTGCAAAATCACGATATCGCCTGCATCTACATTTCACACAAGCTGAACGAGGTAAAGGACATTGCCGACGTTATCTGCGTGATCCGCGACGGCAAGCCGGTGGGAATGCGCGACGCGGCGGGCATGAGCGAAGACGCCATTATCACCATGATGGTGGGCCGCGAACTGACCGCGCTCTATCCGAGCGAGCCGCATACGGCGGGGGATGAGATCCTGCGCGTGGAGCACCTCACCGCCTGGCATCCGGTTAACCGGCACATCAAGCGGGTCAACGACGTCTCCTTCTCCCTGCGACGCGGGGAGATCTTAGGCATTGCCGGGCTGGTGGGGGCTGGGCGCACCGAGGCCGTGCAGTGTCTGTTTGGCGTCTGGCCAGGCCGCTACGAGGGCAGCGTGTTTATCGACGGCCAGCCGGTGAAGATAAGCAACTGCCAGCAGGCCATTGCCCACGGGATCGCCATGGTACCAGAGGATCGGAAAAGAGATGGCATCGTGCCGGTAATGGCCGTTGGTAAGAACATTACCCTGGCGGCGCTGGATCAGTTTTCCGGCACGCTCAGCACCCTTGACGATGCCGCAGAGCAGCAATGTATTTTGCAATCACTTCAACGGTTGAAAGTTAAAACCTCTTCGCCGGAGCTGGCGATTGGCCGCCTCAGCGGCGGCAACCAGCAGAAGGCGATTCTGGCCCGCTGCCTGCTGCTCAATCCGCGCATTCTGATCCTTGACGAACCCACACGCGGGATCGATATCGGCGCAAAGTATGAAATCTACAAGCTGATTAACCAGCTGGTACAGCAGGGCATTGCCGTCATCGTGATCTCATCCGAGCTACCGGAGGTGCTGGGGCTGAGCGATCGGGTGCTGGTGATGCATGAAGGCCAGCTCAAGGCCAATCTCATAAATCACCATCTGACCCAGGAACAGGTTATGGAAGCGGCGCTGAGGAGCGAACATCATGTCGAAAAGCAATCCGTCTGAACTTAAGCTCGCCTCCCCGGCTCCCGGGGCCTTTAGCGGGCTAAAATCTCTCAATCTCCAGGTCTTTGTCATGATTGCCGCCATCGTGGCAATCATGCTCTTCTTTACCTGGATGACCGACGGCTCGTATCTGAGCGCGCGCAACATCTCTAACCTGCTGCGCCAGACCGCCATCACCGGCATCCTCGCCGTGGGGATGGTGTTTGTAATTATCTCTGCCGAGATCGACCTCTCCGTGGGTTCAATGATGGGGCTGCTGGGCGGCGCGGCGGCGATCTTTGACGTTTGGCTGGGCTGGCCGCTGCCGCTTACCGTCGCGGTAACGCTGGTCCTGGGGCTGCTGCTGGGCACCTGGAACGGCTGGTGGGTGGCGTACCGCAAGGTGCCGTCGTTTATTGTCACTCTGGCGGGGATGCTGGCGTTTCGCGGCGTGCTGATTGGCATCACCAACGGCACCACCGTCTCGCCCACCAGCGCGGCGATGTCGCAGATTGGCCAGAGCTACCTGCCGGACGGGTTTGGGTTTGGCGTCGGCGCCCTGGGACTAGTACTGTTTGTGCTCTGGCAGTGGCGCGGGCGGTTACGCCGTCAGTCGCTGGGGCTGGCAACGTCGGCCTCCACGATGGTGGTCGGCAGGCAGGCGCTGATAGCGGTGGTGGTGCTGGGGGCAATCTGGCTGCTCAACGACTACCGTGGCGTGCCAACGCCGGTGCTGCTGCTAGTGTTCCTGCTGCTGGCGGGGATGTTTATGGCCACTCGCACCGCCTTCGGGCGGCGGATCTACGCCATCGGCGGTAACATTGAGGCGGCGCGCCTGTCGGGGATCAACGTCGAACGCACCAAGCTGGCAGTATTTGCTATTAACGGGCTGATGGTGGCCATCGCCGGGCTGATCCTCAGTTCGCGCCTCGGCGCAGGCTCCCCGTCGGCGGGGAATATTGCCGAGCTGGACGCTATCGCCGCCTGTGTTATCGGTGGTACCAGCCTCGCGGGCGGGGTCGGTAGCGTGGCGGGCGCGGTGATGGGGGCCTTTATTATGGCCTCGCTGGATAACGGCATGAGCATGATGGACGTCCCGACCTTCTGGCAGTACATCGTCAAGGGAGCCATTTTGCTGCTGGCGGTGTGGATGGACTCTGCCACAAAACGCCGCACATAGCGGAGAAATTACAGGGATGATCACACTGCCGGGGAAAATCTCTCCGGCTTTGTGCTGAATGTGATAATCAAAAACGCTGATTTATCAGGAAGAGATCAACATGTTTGCCAAGCGCCATCGCATCACGCTACTGTTTAACGCCAATAAAGCCTACGATCGCCAGGTTGTTGAAGGCGTAGGAGAATATCTCCAGGCTTCCCAATCAGAGTGGGATATCTTCATTGAGGAGGATTTCCGCATCCGCCTCGACAATATCAAAGAGTGGCTAGGGGATGGGGTCATCGCCGACTTCGACGACGGCGAGATCGAACGCGTGCTGGCCGACGTGGATGTTCCCATCGTCGGCATAGGCGGCTCCTACCATCGCCCAGAGGACTATCCGGCGGTGCACTATATCGCCACGGATAACTACGCCCTGGTCGAGAGCGCCTTTCTGCATCTGAAAGAGAAAGGGGTGCACCGCTTCGCCTTCTATGGCCTGCCCACCTCCAGCGGCAAAGGCTGGGCGGCGGAGCGGGAGTACGCCTTTTGCCAGCTGGTCGCGCAGGAGAAGTATCGCGGCGTGGTCTACCAAGGGCTGGAGACGGCCCCGGAGAACTGGCAGCACGCCCAGAACCGTCTCGCCGACTGGCTGCAAACCCTGCCGCCGCAGACCGGAATTATCGCCGTGACCGACGCCCGTGCCCGCCACGTGCTGCAGGTGTGCGAGCATCTGCATATCCCGGTCCCGGAGAAGCTGTGCGTCATTGGCATCGATAACGAGGAGCTGACCCGCTATCTGTCGCGGGTAGCGCTCTCGTCGGTGGCGCAAGGCACGCGGCAGATGGGCTACCAGGCGGCAAAGCTGCTGCATCGCCTGCTGGATAACGAAGCGATGCCCCTCCAGCGGCTGCTGGTGCCGCCGGTGCGGGTGGTGGCCCGGCGCTCGACGGACTATCGGTCGCTCAACGACCCGGCGGTGATCCAGGCCATGCACTACATTCGCAATCACGCCTGCAAAGGCATTAAGGTCGATCAGGTGCTGGATGCGGTAGGGATCTCGCGCTCGAACCTTGAGAAGCGTTTTAAGGAGGAGGTAGGTGAGACCATTCACGCGATGATCCACGCAGAGAAGCTGGAGAGGGCGCGCAGCCTGCTGATCTCAACCTCGCTGTCGATTAACGAGATTTCGCAGATGTGCGGCTACCCGTCGCTGCAATACTTCTATTCGGTGTTTAAGAAGGAGTACGGCAGCACGCCGAAGGATTACCGGGATCGCTATAGCGAGATCGTGATATAGAAATGTAGGCCGGGTAAGCGACGCGCCACCCGGCATTAAATTACATATGCGCTGCAATCAACCGCTGGTTGTCCTGATACATGGCAAACAGGTAGTTGTTATAGCGCTGGCCCTGCGTCGAATAGCCGCTGAGCTTGTGGATCATGGTGCTGGCCGTCACTTCCTGATCCGCTTTACGCAGCTGCGCACGGGATTTACGGAATGATGCATACGCCGGGTGGGTGTTGAGGTTAGCCGCGTAGGCGCTCACTGACTCTTTCACAGAGTCAAACTGAGAGTACCCTTTCACCGTGCCGGGGCCGTTGTTACAGCGGCCTTTCGCACACTTCATGCCGAACAGGTTGTTGTTGCTGCGCGCGAGCTTCGACGTTCCCCAGCCGCTTTCGGCCGCCGCCATAGTGGCAACCATGCTGTCAGGGATAATGTCGACGCGATCCAGCAGCGTATTCCATGGGATGCGGCGGGTGTTACCCGACCAGCTCACCTTGTAACGCTTAGCAATGTCTTTCAGACGCGCACGCTCGGTCGGCGACCAGCGATTGTCGTACTGTTTAGAGACCAGCCAGTTGCGCTCAGCGGTAATCGCAGCATTTTGGCTAGTGATGTAGGGCATAACCGTCCGGAGAAACGCCTTTTTCCTTGGTGTTCCGGAAGGGTATTTTCGCAAATCAGGAAGTGAACTGCTCTTTGCACTATTGCGAGAATACTCTTGTTTACTGCTTGCCAGCGTACTACTAACTTTTTTACTGCTAACTTTTTTACTGCTAATCGTTTTACTGCTAACCTTTTTACTACTGCTTAACGTTTTACTGTGCTTATGGCTGCTTGTGTGGGCTTTGTAACTCGTTGTCTGTGCGTGCGTTTTCGCAATCACCTCACCTGAAAATGCCGCGGTGAGTAACATGAGTATCGCAGCCCCATATCGTCGAATGGGAGTCGATATCATTAGGTCTCCTGGTCGGATTGATGCATTCCAACACCTTATTTTTACAAGATTTTGAGAGCGGAATCTCAAATTGTATCAAAAATACCCCTTGCGAGCACTCTAAGAAATAGTCCATTTCCTAATTGGTGTCATCAGCCGAATGGATCTACAGCATACAAAATAGTCAAAAATTGTGTGGCTTATCACAAACTTCCCCCTAAATGTGGCGCAGATCGCTCAGCCTTTGACCTCCACCCTCGCAAACGCCCGTCAGGGATGAGTTTGCCCGGCACAACGGGTGGCACACTGAGGGAAACCCTGAAGAGGATGCCACTATGCAACGCTGTGCCCTTGCGCTTTTACTGCTGCCCATCACCGCCTGGTCCGAATGGACCGCGCCCGGCTTTCCCGCGTTCAGCGCTACCGGCAGTGGGGTTTATCACAGTGAGGCCACGTTCAAAAAGGGTACCACTCCGCTCACCTTAAAAAGTGACAATGCGTGCTGGCAGCCTGCCACTGCCCCTAAGCTCAACCAGATGCTATCGCTTCAGCCCTGCACCGGTGACGCGCCGCAGTGGCGCATCTTTCGCGACGGCGACTACGCGCTACAGATAGATACCCGCTCGGGTACGCCAACGCTGATGCTGACGGTAGCCGCCCCGCCCGAGGCGGAGGCCAGCGCCGCTACCGTGCGCCAGTGCCCGGTGTGGAACGGCACGCCGTTGACGGTGGACGTCAGCAAAACCTTTGCCGAAGGCAGCCAGGTGCGTGACTTTTATAGCCAGCAGGTGGCCACGGTGAGCGAAGGGAAAATCACGCTCCAACCCGATGCTAACAGCGGCGGTCTGCTGCTGCTTGAGCAGGCCGATGCGCCTGCGGATGCGCCGTTTAACTGGCACAACGCCACCGTCTACTTCGTTCTTACCGACCGTTTCGTCAACGGCGATCCGGCCAACGACAACAGCTATGGCCGCCATAAGGACGGTATGCAGGAGATCGCTACTTTTCATGGCGGCGATCTGAAGGGGCTAGCCAGCAAGCTGGACTACCTCGCCGGGCTGGGGGTTAACGCGCTGTGGGTCAGCGCACCCTTTGAGCAGATCCACGGCTGGGTAGGCGGCGGCACCAAAGGCGACTTCCCGCACTATGCCTACCATGGCTACTACACCCTGGACTGGACGACGTTGGATGCCAACATGGGCAGTGAGGCAGATCTGCGCGCGCTAGTCGACGGCGCGCACCAGCGCGGCATTCGCGTACTGCTGGACGTGGTAATGAACCATACCGGCTATGCCACGCTGGCGGATATGCAGACCTACCAGTTCGGCGCGCTCTATTTGCAGGGTGAGGAGCGACAGAAGCTCCTCGGTGAAAGGTGGACGGACTGGAAACCCGCCGCCGGACAAAACTGGCACAGCTTTAATGACTACATTAACTTTAGCGATAAAGCGGCGTGGGAGAGGTGGTGGGGCAAGAACTGGATCCGCACCGACATCGGCGACTACGACAGCCCTGGCTTTGACGATCTCACCATGTCTCTCGCATTCTTACCGGATATCAAAACTGAATCCACTGCCCCGTCTGGCCTGCCGGTTTTCTATCAACATAAGCCCGACACGCGGGCCAAAGAGATCCCCGGCTTTACGCCGCGCGACTACCTGGCCCACTGGCTAAGCCAGTGGGTAGGCGAGTATGGCATCGACGGTTTCCGGGTAGATACCGCTAAGCATGTTGAGATGGTCGCGTGGCAGCAGCTTAAGTCCGAGGCAACGGCGGCCCTGGCAGAGTGGAAGCAGGCGAACCCGGATAAAAAACGCGACGATAACCCGTTCTGGATGACCGGTGAGGCCTGGGGTCACGGCGTGATGCAGAGCGAATACTATCGCCATGGCTTCGATGCGATGATCAACTTTGATTATCAGGAGCAGGCGGCCAAAGCCAGCGATTGTCTGGCAAATATAGTGCCGATTTGGCAGCAGATGGCCGACAAACTGCAGGATTTTAACGTGCTGAGCTACCTCTCCTCTCACGATACCCGCCTGTTCCGCGAAGGTGGGCAGCGGGCCGCCGAGCTGCTACTGCTGGCCCCCGGTGCGGTACAGATCTTCTATGGCGATGAGTCGGCAAGACCTTTCGGCCCCACCGGCTCCGATCCGCTGCAGGGCACCCGCTCGGATATGAACTGGCAGGATGTAAGCGGTCAGTCAGCGGCAACCGTGGCGCACTGGCAGAAGCTCGGGCAGTTCCGCGCGCGTCACCCTGCCGTGGGGGCAGGTAAACAGTCTTCGCTGGAGCTGGCCCAGGGCAGCGGATTTATGCGTGAAAATGGCACAGATAAAATCATAGTGGTGTGGGCAGGAAAACAGAATTAACGTCTGACGGTGAGACTGTTTTTAGCATAAAAACACAAAGCGTGGCCAGGCCAGCGATTTGCACCGCGCCTGCGCTAGCGTTAAGGTGTGCCAATTTTAAAATCAGACCGACAGAACACCTGCTATGACATTTTCACTTTTCGGCGACAAATTTACCCGCCACTCAGGCATCACGCGCCTGATGGAGGATCTCAACGACGGCCTGCGCACGCCCGGTGCGATTATGTTAGGCGGCGGCAACCCGGCGCAGATCCCGGAGATGACCGACTACTTCCAGAAGCTGCTGGCGGAGATGCTTGCCTCTGGCAAAGCCACTGATGCGCTGTGCAATTATGACGGTCCGCAGGGGAAGTCCGAGCTGCTGGTCGCGCTGGCGGATATGCTGCGCACTACGCTAGGTTGGGATATTGCGCCACAGAATATTGCACTGACTAACGGCAGCCAGAGCGCGTTTTTCTACTTGTTCAATCTGTTTGCTGGCCGCCGTGCCGATGGAACCACCAGAAAGGTGCTGTTCCCGCTGGCCCCGGAGTATATCGGCTATGCGGATTCCGGGCTGGAGGAGGATCTTTTTGTCTCTGCTCGCCCGAATATTGAGCTGCTGCCGGGCGGTCAGTTTAAGTATCACGTCGACTTTGAGCATCTGCACATTGGCGAAGAGACCGGCATGATCTGCGTCTCCCGGCCGACCAACCCAACCGGCAACGTTATTACTGACGAGGAGCTGATCAAGCTGGACGCCCTGGCGAACCAGCACGGCATCCCGCTGGTGATCGATAACGCCTACGGCGTGCCCTTCCCGGGGATTATCTTCAGCGAGGCGCGCCCGCTGTGGAACCCGAACACCATTCTCTGCATGAGCCTCTCCAAGCTGGGCCTGCCCGGCAGCCGCTGCGGCATTATTATTGCTAATGAGCAGACCATCTCGGCGATCCGCAACATGAACGGCATTATCAGTCTGGCCCCCGGCGGGATTGGCCCGGCAATGATGTGCGAGATGATCAAACGCAACGACCTGCTGCGCCTGTCGGAGACGGTGATCAAGCCGTTCTACTACCAGCGGGTGCAGGAGACGATGGCCACGCTGCGTCGCTATCTGCCGGAGGAGCGCTGTCTTATTCACAAGCCCGAGGGGGCTATCTTCCTCTGGCTGTGGTTTAAAGACCTGCCGATCACTACCGAACTGCTCTATCAGCGTCTGAAGAAACGCGGCGTGCTGATGGTGCCCGGCGACTACTTCTTCCCAGGTCTCGACAAGCCCTGGCCGCACACCCACCAGTGCATGCGCATGAACTACGTGCCGGACCCGGAAAAAATCGAAGCCGGGGTGAAAATTCTCGCCGAAGAGGTAGAGATTGCCTGGCAGGAGCGAGCTAATTAGCACCGTTGTAAGCCGGGCAAGCGTGCGCTGCCCGGCGATTCAGCGGCCTGGCAGCACGCGTCTGGCAGCCTCAGCCAGAAAGGCGCTTCGGTTGCTGTAGTCGGGATGCTCACGAACAAAATGGTCAATTTTCGTTAGCAATCGCTTTGGCAACGTAATATTGATTCGTTCTGCACGGCCATCAAACTGGTTGATATTAATATCAACCAGTAACCATTGCCCGTCTGTAAAATCAGCAGGATGACTTTTCAGATGTGCTTCTATCGATCCGGGACCCGGGAGCGTCTCCCCGATTTCACAAATTAACTCAAAATGTACTGTTAAGGCCTCTTTCGCATCCTGAAAGGCATCATCTAACGTATCGCCAGCAAAGAAACAGCCCGGCACATCCGGAAAGAAACCACTGGCGCTACCGTCAGCATCGGCATGAATATAAGCCGGATAAAACATAGAGACTCCTGCATATTAAAGTTTTAAACCAGCCTGACGCCAAATCTGTGCCAGCGTACCCGGCTTAATGTCTTTTCGCGGATGCGGAACCGTCACAAGTCCGGTACGCATTGGATGACAAAACTGATGATGGCTCCCTCTGACTCTAACCAGCATCCAGCCATGTCTTTTCAAAATTGTAACGACATCCTGGCTCTTCACATCCCTATCCTTCACCGGATTATACACATCATACACACAGTTACTGGCTACAGGATCACAATAGCGCATGACAAAAATGGATGCTGCCAGAGGATTTCCAGATTGGAATGCGGTACGAAAAGAGACGTTGGAAAGGAGAATGCATTACATTTTAATGTGAGCGGTCTGGTAAAGAGAGGTAGGCCGGGCAAGCGTGTGCTGCCCGGCGACAGGACTCAGAACAGCCCGAGCGGTTTGTCGGAGTAGCTCACCAGCAGGCACTTGGTCTGCTGGTAGTGATCCAGCATCATCTTGTGGGTTTCGCGCCCGATGCCGGACTGCTTGTAGCCGCCGAACGCCGCGTGGGCAGGATAGGCGTGGTAGCAGTTGGTCCAGACGCGCCCGGCCTGGATACCGCGCCCCATCTTATAGGCCAGAGTGCCGTTGCGGCTCCAGACGCCCGCCCCCAGCCCGTACTGGGTATCGTTGGCCAGCTCCAGCGCCTCTTCCACGGTTTTAAAGGTAGTCACGGCGAGCACCGGGCCAAAGATCTCCTCCTGGAAGACACGCATGTTGTTCTGCCCAAAGAGAATGGTCGGCTCAAGGTAGTAGCCCTCTTTCAGCTCGCCCTCCAGCAGCTTGCGTCGCCCGCCGGTGAGCACGTCCGCTCCCTCGTTTTTACCAATGTCGATATAGTTCAGGATGGTCTCCATCTGCCCCTGGGAGACCTGCGCGCCCATCTGAGTTACGGTATCCAGTGGGTTACCGCTGCGAATGCTCTCTACCCGGCGGATGGCGCGCTCCATAAAGCGCTCGTAGATCGACTCCTGCACCAGCGCCCGGCTCGGACAGGTACAGACTTCGCCCTGGTTAAAGGCAAACAGAGCAAAACCCTCCAGCGCCTTGTCGAAGAAGGCATCTTCCTCGTCCATCACGTCGGCAAAGAAGATGTTCGGTGACTTGCCGCCCAGCTCGAGGGTGACCGGAATAATGTTCTGGGTCGCGTACTGCATGATCTGCTGGCCCACTTCGGTAGAGCCGGTAAAGGCCACCTTGGCGATGCGCTTCGAGGTGGCAAGGTACTCACCAATCTCGCCTCCCGCGCCGTTGACCACGTTTATCACCCCCGGCGGCAGCAGATCGCCGATAATCTCCATCAGCAGCAGCACAGAGAGCGGCGTCAGGCGCGCGGGTTTTAAAACGATGCAGTTCCCGGCGGCGAGCGCAGGTGCCATCTTCCAGCTCGCCATTAGCAGCGGGAAGTTCCATGGGATAATCTGCCCGACCACGCCCAGCGGCTCGCGGAAGTGGTAGGCCACCGTCTCGCTGTCTACCTCGCTGATGCCACCCTCCTGAGCACGAATACAGGAGGCGAAATAGCGGAAATGGTCAATCGCCAGCGGCACGTCGGCCCCGCTGGTTTCACGGATCGGCTTGCCGTTATCCCAGGTTTCGGCGGTCGCCAGCAGCTCCAGGTTCTGCTCCATGCGATCGGCTATCTTCAGTAAAATGGCTGCCCGATCCTGCACGGAGGTATGCGCCCACTTATCTTTTGCCTTGTGGGCCGCGTCCAGCGCCAGATCGATATCACGCTTGCTTGAGCTGGCGATTTCACACAGCGGTTGCCCGGTGACCGGGGTCAGGTTCTGGTAATACTCGCCCTCAGCGGGTGGAACCCAGTCGCCGCCGATAAAGTTTTCATAACGCGCTTTTAAGGTAAGAGGATAACCGTATTCGCCAGGCTGGATGCGGTTGCCGGGGGGATTGTTTGTCATGGCCGTCTCCTTGCAGGGGTGTCCTTCAAGGGTAGACGCGGCGGTTAAAAAAGCAGCGGAAAGATTGCCGCTTTTCGACGCCGTTCACGTATTACCTTACTTTACGTTTTCCCGTCCGGCCTGAGCCATAATTAAGCGTAAGGAACCGGAAAAGGGAAATACCTATGCACTACTTTATTGGTTTTGATGTCGGGGGAACCCACATCAAGCATGGCCTGATCGACGAGCATGGCGAAGAGCTCTCTTCGGATGAGTTTGATACACCCGAAGATGAAGCGTCGTTTAAAAAAGCGTGGAAAGAAGTCGTTGAAACATACCAAAAAGATCGTGAGATCGCCGGCATCGGCGTCAGCTTCCCTGGCCATATCAACGTGCATACCGGCAAAGCGGCAAAAGCAGGCGCGCTGGACTTTATGGATGGCGCAAACCTGCACGATCTCTTCTCGACCCTTACCGATCTGCCCGTAGTGGTGGAAAACGATGCCAACTGTGCGGCGCTCGGCGAGCGCTGGCGCGGGGCTGGACAGGCGTTCGAAAACTTCGTCTGCATCACCGTGGGGACGGGCATTGGCGGTGGGATCATCGTCAACGGTGAACTGTTCCGCGGCGTACACTTCCACGCCGGTGAGTTTGGCGTGATCCCGGTCGGCAACAACGGCGAGTGCATGCACGAGGTCGCCTCCGGCAGCGGACTGATGAAAGCCTGTCGCCAGGCGCTGGCGGTCTCTGCCGAGGAGCTGCCGCACGGTAAAGAGCTGTTCGAGCGTATGGACAGCGACGTCCACCTGCGCGAGGCCATTAACGAGTGGGCGCTGTTCCTGGCACGCGGAGTCTATAGCGTGATCTCCATGTTCGACCCCGAGGCGGTGCTGATTGGCGGCGGGATAAGCGAACAGGAGAAAGTTTACCAGCTGCTCGATCGTCATCTGGAGACCTTTGAGATGTGGGAGGCGCTGCGCGTGCCGATCCATCCCTGCAAGCTGGGTAACCAGGCGGGCAGACTGGGGGCGGTGTGGCTGGCGAAGCAGAAATTCGCGCCCGGTGAATAGGGCGCGACAGGGTTACGCCTGCGGTTCCGCCGGGAACAGCAGCGCGTCGCGCAGCAGGTGATCGTTGCCGCGTCGGCGGGTAAAGCCGATGCGGTCGAAATATTCGAGGATCTGAATCGCCAGCTTACGTCCGACGTTGAGCCGATCGCGGAAATCGGCGGCACAGGTTGATCTACGTTCGCCGTCCAGGGTGCGGATCAGGTTCGCAAAGGCCACAATGCGATCGTTGCGGTAGTAGCGATCCTTTACGATTGCCGTGATCAGTCCCTGCTGCGCCGCCTGGTGCAGGACGCTGCGCATGATCTGCTCGTCTGCGCCTACTTCCCGCGCAAGGTCGCGCACCCACCAGGGCTCATCCGCAAACAGCGTGGCGACTTTCTGCCAGATCGCCTCCTGCTCGGCGGTGAAGCCCGCTTTATGATCCGGCAGGTGCAGCCAGCCGTGGTGGCTGTGGATCTCTCCGCTCTCCCGCATCCGCTCGATCAGCGTCAGCACCAGCGCCTCGTTCTCCATCGGCAAGGCCATGCGGCGCAGACGCTCGCGCCCTGGCCCCGGCTCGTCCCGATGCTGGGCATGGTAGGTGGCCAGAGTATCAAGGATCTTGCGCTGCCAGCGGGCGGCAACCGCGGCGCTAATCAGACTGTCTCCCGCCTGAATCATGTGTGGAGTCTCGGTCAACGCCGCCAGCCCCTGAGCGTTAAGCTGTCTCTCCCACGCGAATGACGGCAGATCTACCGCGCCGCGTGTCAGGTGCACCGCCAGCGCACCGGCATCGTCACCCGCTTCCGCCAGCGCAGCGATCCACGCCAGGTACTCCGCCTTGCGTTTGCCCCGGCGCGGCGGATTGAGCGTGACCACCCTCGCCCCAGCTAACGTAGCGCGAGCAGCGATATCGCGCAGCACCAGCCGATCGTTATCCGCCAGCCACAGCGGCGTATCCAACACCAGCTCGGCAAGATTATCGTCGAGCAGCGAGACGCGGCCTGTAACGTGGCTGGCGGCATGGTGAATGTGCAGCGGCTGCCATTGGCCCAGCGGCGCGTGGGTGTACAGCGCCACGATCAGTCGTGTCACAGGCTCAGGAGGAGCCTCGGCCAGCAGCCAGTCGCCGCGGCTGATAGCCTCTTTCTCCGCATCGCCCGCGATGTTCAGGGCGATACGCTGCCCGGCGTGGGCCTGCTCTACCGGCTGGTTTTGCGCATGGAGGCCGCGCACGCGCATTGGCTTGTTCACCCCGGTGAGCCACAGGGTATCGCCCACTTTTACGCTACCGGAGAGTGCCGTGCCGGTCACTACCAGCCCCGCGCCCTTGACGCTAAAGGCGCGATCGATGGCAAGGCGGAAGCGGCGCTCGTCGGTCTGCTCGCGCTCGGGCAGCGCCAGCAAGTGCGCGCGCAGCGCCTCAATCCCCAGCCCCTGCGTCGCGGCGGTAGTAAACAGCGTTGCTTGCGGATAGCCGTACTCTGCCAGCACGCTATGCACCTCGGCTTCAACCTCGGCTATCCGCGCCTCGTCCACGCGATCGGCCTTGGTCAGCGCCACGGTCAGCGCCGGGTTGCCGGTGAGCTGTAAAATCGCCAGATGCTCCCGGGTTTGAGCCATCACGCCGTCGTCGCAGGCAACCACTAGCAGCGCGCCGTCAATACCGCCGACGCCCGCCAGCATATTGGCGAGAAACTTCTCATGGCCCGGCACATCGATAAAGCCCGGCACGCGCCCGTCCGGCTGGGGCCAGTAGGCGTAGCCGAGATCGATAGTCATGCCACGCTTCTTCTCTTCCGGCAGCCGGTCGGCGTTGATGCCGGTGAGCGCCTCCAGCAGTGTGGTTTTGCCGTGGTCGACGTGCCCGGCGGTTGCAATAATCATTTCAGTAACCTGTTCAAAAAGCGGGATTCATCGTCAAGGCAGCGTAGATCGAGCCACAGACGACCGTCGGAGACGCGGCCAATCACCGGCTGCGACAGGGCACGCCACTGTGCCGCCAGTGCTTCAAGGCGGCTGCCGCGTCCGTCGCGGGGAGTAAAGGTCAGCGCTGCGCTGGGCAACCTGTCTACCGGCAGCGATCCGCTACCGATTTGCGACTGGCAGGCTTCAACCTGAACTAAAAACTCAGCGTAGTGGTTCTCCAGGGCGGGCTGCAGCCGCTCGGCCTGCTGGCGGATCTCGTCCGCGCTGCGGGTCAGCAGGCGCAGCGTTGGCAGCCGTTCGGCCAGCTTCTCCGGATGCAGATAGAGCCTGAGCGTTGCCTCCAGCGCGGCGAGGGTCATCTTATCCACCCGCAGAGCGCGCTTCAGCGGGTGCTGCTGGAGCTTCGCAATCAGCTCGCGCTTGCCGATGATGATCCCCGCCTGCGGGCCGCCGGGTAGCTTATCGCCGGAGAAGCTCACGAGGCTGACGCCTGCAGCAATCATCTCCTGCGGCATCGGCTCTTTCGGCAGGCCGTACTGGCTGAGATCGATCAGCGAGCCGCTGCCCAGGTCAGCCACCACCGGCACGTTCAGCGGCAGGCCGATCTGCACCAGCTCCGCCTCCGCCACCGCTTTAGTGAAGCCAGTGACGGCATAGTTGCTGGTATGCACCTTCATCAGCAGCGCCGTATTCTCGTTCACCGCCTCACGGTAGTCTTTGGCATGGGTGCGGTTAGTAGTGCCTACCTCGTGCAGCATGCAGCCCGCCTGGCGCATCACATCCGGAATGCGGAACGCGCCGCCAATCTCAACCAGCTCGCCGCGCGACACCACCACCTCTTTGCCGTTCGCCAGCGCGGCCAGCATCAGCAGCACCGCCGCCGCGTTGTTATTCACAATGCAGGCATCCTCTGCGCCGGTGAGGCGGCAGAGCAGATCCGCGACGCCGCGATCGCGATGACCGCGCCCGGCTTCATCGAGGGCATACTCCAGCGTCACCGGAGTGCGCATCGCTTCGGCAACCGCGTCGATGGCGGCTTCCGCCTGTAGCGCGCGTCCGAGATTGGTATGCAGCACCGTGCCGGTGAGGTTAAATACCGGCCGCAGGGCGCGGGTTTCATGCTGCGTCAAACGGCTCTCTGTTGCCGCCGCCCAGTCCGCGCACCAGGCAGGCAGGGCCTGGGTTTCGCGCACCGCAAGGCGGGCCTCCTCCTGAAGCTGGCGCAGGGTATCCACGACGCGGCGATGACCGAAGGTGTCGACTAAGAGAGCAAACGCGTCGGCGTGCAGCAGACGATCGGTTGCCGGGATCTGGCTGAAAAGTGAGCGTTGTTCAAGGGTCATGACAGAGCCTGCGGTAGATTACCCCTCCCGCCGGAGAGGATTCGACGTGAAGGGGGATTGTACAGCGTACCGGCGCAGGCTGTCAGTATGCTGGGGCTAAGACTTTGGCGGTTCGGTGCGGGCAAAGCTTTCCCGCTGGAACAGATTCTCTACCAGCTTCACCAGCTGCGGCCTGTCCACGCACCAGCCGGGCGAGATGCGGCGGAAGTTGATATAGCCGATGGCGCAGGCCACGGCGATGGTAGCAACGTTAAGATCGTCCGGCTGAATATCGCCCTCGCTGACGTGCTTTTCCAGCATGTCCAGCGCCCGGCTAATTTTCTCTCGCTGGCGCAGCAGCTCGGTTTCTGACTGCTGGGCCGCCGGTCGGGCCTGCTCGCGCACCGAGACCAGTCCGGCGTCCATTACCCCATCGGCCAGGGCTTCTATCTGGCGCAGCTTCAACGCCGCCTTTGGATCCGGCGGCAGCATCGCGGGCGCGACGTCCAGCAGCTCCAGCCAGGCAGCTATGATAGGCGAGTCGTACCAGATGTCGCCCTCGTCGGTGACCAGCGCCGGGACTTTACCCAGCGGATTGTAGTGCGCAACGCCGTTTTCGCCGTTGTAGGGGAACTCATTCACAAATTCAAATGTGATCCCCTTCTCCAGCAGGATAACGGAGATTTTACGTACAAACGGACTGGTATAGCTGCCGATAAGTTTCATTGACTAATCCTGTCTACCCAGAAAAAAGTAATTATGGATCAGCGCTGAAAAAAAGGCAGGTGATGCCTGGCACATTCCTGCCTTTTGAGATTAATGGTCAAGGTAGAAGATGTTGCTGACTTACAGTATTGCCGAGCGCCAGAATAAGAAGTTGCTGCCCCTCACGTTAAGAAAAGTCCAGGTGAAAATTTCTTGTGATCTAAATCACAAACAACAAACAAAGTAACGACATGCAAATGTGATTAACATCACATTAACAGCCCTGTACCGTCTTTTTTTTACCCACTGTTCTTTTTTTACACCTACGATTTGTGATCGCAATCACACCTAAACAGGGCGTAAGCCCTATATTAGTGTGATCTGAATCACACTAAATCGCACCATCTGGACAGTTTCTCGATTCGGTGCCAGATTCGCCACACAGAACATGGGTTAGGCTACCTCTGCCGCCTCGTTAACAAAAAAAGTTGGGCCTCCGCCCTGCGCGATAGCAAACATTAGAAGGGGTGTTTTATGTCATCCGATATCAAGATCAAGGTGCAAAGCTTTGGTCGTTTTCTCAGCAACATGGTAATGCCCAACATCGGCGCATTTATCGCCTGGGGTATTATCACCGCGTTGTTTATTCCAACAGGGTGGTTGCCTAACGAAACGCTGGCAAAACTTGTCGGCCCAATGATTACCTATTTGCTGCCGCTGCTGATCGGTTATACCGGTGGTCGCCTGGTGGGCGGCGATCGCGGCGGCGTGGTCGGTGCTATCACCACCATGGGCGTGATCGTCGGTGCGGATATGCCGATGTTCCTCGGCGCAATGATTGCCGGTCCGCTGGGTGGCTGGGCGATCAAACGCTTTGACGTCTGGGTTGATGGCAAGATCAAATCCGGCTTTGAAATGCTGGTGAACAACTTCTCTGCGGGCATCATCGGTATGATCCTCGCGATTCTGGCGTTCCTCGGCATTGGCCCGGCTGTAGAGGTGCTCTCTAAAGCCCTGGCCGCTGGCGTTAACTTCATGGTTGTCCATGACATGCTGCCGCTGGCCTCTGTGTTTGTTGAACCGGCGAAAATCCTGTTCCTCAATAACGCCATCAACCACGGTATCTTCTCACCGCTGGGTATTCAGCAGTCTCATGATATCGGCAAGTCCATCTTCTTCCTGATTGAAGCAAACCCGGGTCCGGGCATGGGCGTCCTGCTGGCATACATGTTCTTCGGTCGCGGCAGCGCGAAACAGTCTGCGGGCGGTGCGGCTATCATCCACTTCCTGGGCGGTATCCACGAAATTTACTTCCCGTATGTGCTGATGAACCCGCGCCTGCTGATCGCCGTTATCCTCGGCGGTATGACCGGCGTGTTTACCCTGAGCGTGCTGAACGGCGGCCTGGTCTCTCCGGCTTCTCCTGGCTCTATCCTGGCTGTACTGGCGATGACGCCGAAAGGTGCTTACTTCGCTAACATCGCCGCTATCGTCGCTGCAATGGCTGTTTCTTTCGTTATCTCCGCCATCCTGCTGAAAACCAGCAAGGTGAAAGAAGAGGACGATATCGAAGCGGCAACCCGCCGTATGCACGACATGAAAGCAGAATCCAAAGGCGCAACTACTGCCGCTGCTGGAACGCCGCTGGCGGCGGGCGCGGTCTCTAACGACCTCAGCCACGTACGTAAAATCATCGTAGCCTGCGACGCCGGGATGGGTTCAAGCGCCATGGGTGCAGGCGTGCTGCGTAAGAAAGTGCAGGATGCTGGCCTGACCAACATCTCCGTGACCAACAGCGCGATCAACAGCCTGCCGGCAGACGTGGACGTGGTTATTACCCACCGCGACCTGACCGAGCGTGCGATGCGCCAGGTTCCGCAGGCGCAGCACATTTCACTGACTAACTTCCTCGACAGCGGCCTCTATACCAACCTGACCGAGCGTCTGGTGGCGGCTCAGCGTCATACGGATAACGAGACGAAAGTGCGCACCAGCCTGCAGGACAGCATTGACGAGAGCAACAGCCACCTGTTCAAGCTGGGCGCGGAAAACATCTTCCTTGGCCGCACCGCGAGCCATAAAGAAGAGGCGATTCGCTTTGCCGGTGAACAGCTGGTGAAAGGCGGCTATGTGCAGCCGGAGTATGTCGACGCCATGCTGGAGCGCGAAAAGCTGACCCCGACCTACCTGGGTGAGTCCATTGCGGTTCCGCACGGTACGGTTGAAGCGAAAGATCGCGTGCTGAAAACCGGCGTCGTGTTCTGCCAGTATCCGCAGGGCGTGCGCTTCGGCGAAGAAGAAGATGACATTGCCCGTCTGGTCATCGGTATCGCCGCACGTAATAATGAGCACATTCAGGTGATTACCAGCCTGACCAACGCCCTGGACGATGAGTCTATTATCGAGCGCCTGGCGCATACCGATAGCGTTGAAGAAGTGCTGGCGCTGCTGAACAAGTAAGCCCTCCTCCCCTCTCCCTTTGCGGAGAGGGTTTGGGTGAGGTCAGAGCCTCACCCCAGCCCTCTCGGGTAAAAACATTAATGAAGGTTAATACTATGAAAGCATTACATTTTGGCGCAGGTAATATCGGACGTGGCTTCATCGGCAAACTGCTGGCGGACGCTGGAATTACGCTGACGTTCGCCGATGTGAATCAGACGGTGCTCGACGCCCTGAATGCCCGTCATAGCTATCAGGTTCATGTGGTGGGTGAAAACGAGCAGGTTGATACTGTCTCCGGCGTCAACGCGGTGAGCAGCATTGGCGATGAAGTGGTCGATCTGATTGCTGAAGTGGACCTGGTCACCACGGCGGTAGGCCCGGTTGTGCTGGAGCGCATTGCACCCGCGATTGCCAAAGGGCTGACGAAGCGTAAAGCGCAGGGCGTAGAGACCCCGCTGAACATTATCGCCTGTGAGAACATGGTGCGCGGTACGACCCAGTTGAAAGGTCACGTTCTCAATGCGCTGGCAGATGAGGACAAAGCCTGGGTTGAAGCGCATGTTGGCTTCGTAGACTCTGCCGTAGACCGCATTGTTCCTCCGTCGGCCTCTGCTACCCACGATCCGCTGGAGGTGACCGTGGAGACCTTTAGCGAGTGGATCGTTGACAAGACCCAGTTCAAAGGCGCGCTGCCGAACATTCCGGGCATGGAACCAACAGATAATTTAATGGCGTTTGTCGAGCGTAAGCTCTTCACCCTGAACACCGGCCATGCTATAACCGCGTACCTTGGCCGCCAGGCGGGCCACCAGACCATTCGCGACGCCATTCTTGATGAGACGATCCGCGCGGTGGTGAAAGGGGCGATGGAGGAGAGCGGTGCTGTGCTGATCAAGCGTTACGGCTTTGATGAAGCGAAGCACGCTGCCTATATCGAGAAGATCCTCGGCCGCTTTGAGAACCCGTACCTGAAGGATGACGTTGAGCGTGTAGGTCGTCAGCCGCTGCGTAAGCTGAGCATTGGCGACCGTCTGATTAAGCCGCTGCTCGGCACCCTTGAGTATCGTCTGCCGCACGAGAACCTGGTCAAAGGGATCGCCGCTGCCATGCACTACCGCAGCGAGCAGGATCCGCAGGCCCTTGAGCTGGCGGCGCTGATTGACGAGAAAGGCCCGCAGGCTGCGCTGGCGCAGATCTCCGGTCTGGAGAGCGCAAGCGACGTTGTCGCCGAAGCGGTTAACGTTTATAACGCTCAGGCATGATGCCCTACCCGGCGCGGAGTGAGACTCCGCGCCCGAATATAAGATTGTCGGATATGCAGGCAATAATGGAAGAAACCCAGGCCTTTGAAAACCGTGTGCTTGAGCGTCTGAATGCTGGCAAAACCGTCCGAAGTTTCCTCATCGCCGCCGTTGAGCTGCTCACGGAAGCGGTGAATATTCTGGTACTTCAGGTGTTCCGCAAAGACGACTATGCGGTGAAATACGCCGTGGAGCCGCTGCTGGAGGGCGATGGCCCGCTGGGCGATCTCTCCGTGCGCTTAAAGCTGATCTACGGCCTCGGCGTGATTAGTCGTCACGAATATGAGGACGCAGAGCTGCTGATGGCCCTGCGTGAAGAGCTGAACCACGACGGCAACGAGTATGGGTTTACCGATGACGAGATCCTCGGCCCCTTTGGCGAGCTGCACTGCGTCTCTGCCCTGCCCCCCGTGCCCCAGTTTGATACCAGCGACGCCGATCTCTACGCCATGCAGAGACAGCGTTACCAACAGGTGGTGCGCTCGACCATGGTGCTCTCTCTGACCGGGCTGATCTCACGCATCAGCCTGAAAAAAGCCTTTCAGAAGTAACGTTGCGCACATTAGTGTATCCTTTGCAGTAATTCCCCTGTTTTTAGAGTCATCCGTTATGAAAGAAATCGAAAAGAACGAAATTAAACGCCTGAGCGATCGCCTTGATGCTATCCGCCACCAGCAGGCTGCCCTGTCGCTGGTTGAATCTGCCGAGAAGTACGCCGAGCTGGAAAAAGAGAAAGAGACGCTGGAAGCGGAGATTACTCGCCTGCGCGAAGTACACGGCCAGAAGCTGAGTAAAGAGGCGCAGAAGCTGATGGATCTGCCTTTCCGCCGGGCGATTACCAAAAAAGAGCAGGCCGATATGGGCAAGCTGAAGAAAAGCGCGCGCGGGCTGGTAGTCGTGCATCCGATGACCGCCCTGGGCCGCGAGATGGGTCTGAAAGAGATGACCGGCTTCGCGAAGACCGCATTCTGATTTTTTGCCGGGTGGCGCTATGCTTGCCCGGCTTCATTCTCTCCGTCCTAAGTTGGCCCTACCAATCCGCGAACCAACCGCCCTACGCTTCACACTTCCACGATTTGCACTTACAAACTCATTGCCGAAACATAACATCTGATTAACCATTTGTTGTCATAAACCCTACACAACCCAATTGGCTGGACCACTTTTACACTGACTGTGACGCAGAGATGAGCGCAGACTCACCGCCGATCGGCCAGCAAGGTCCCCAGGAGACCTGCAATGAGCCTGTGGCAACAAAACTACGATCCGGCTGGCAATATCTGGCTGTCGAGCCTAATCGCCTCCCTGCCGATCCTGTTCTTCTTCTTCGCGCTGATTAAGCTCAAGCTGAAGGGCTACCTTGCCGCGACATACACTGTCGTCATCGCCCTGCTGGTAGCGCTCTTTTTCTACAAGATGCCGGTGGACCGCGCCATGGCGTCGGTGGTATACGGCTTCTTCTACGGCCTATGGCCAATTGCGTGGATCATTATTGCCGCGGTGTTTGTCTACAAAATCTCGGTTAAGACCGGGCAGTTCGACATTATTCGCTCATCCATTCTGTCGATTACCCCAGACCAGCGCCTGCAGATGCTGATCGTTGGCTTCTCCTTCGGCGCGTTTCTTGAAGGAGCGGCAGGGTTTGGCGCACCGGTGGCAATCACCGCTGCGCTGCTGGTGGGGCTGGGCTTTAATCCGCTGTATGCCGCCGGGCTGTGCCTGATCGTCAATACCGCGCCGGTGGCCTTCGGCGCGATGGGCATTCCCATTCTGGTGGCCGGGCAGGTAACAGGCCTGGACAGCTTCGAGATCGGCCAGATGGTGGGTCGTCAGCTGCCGTTTTTAACCATTATCGTGCTGTTCTGGATCATGGCGATTATGGACGGCTGGCGCGGCATTAAAGAGACCTGGCCGGCGGTGATGGTGGCAGGCGGCTCATTCGCCATCGCCCAGTATCTTAGCTCTAACTTTATTGGTCCCGAGCTGCCGGACATCATCTCCTCGCTGGTGTCGCTGGTCTGTCTGACGCTGTTCCTGAAACGCTGGCAGCCGGTGCGCATCTTCCGCTTCGGTGATATGGGTGCCTCTCAGGTTGATGAAACCCTGGCCCGCACCCGCTACAGCGCAGGCCAGATTATCAAGGCGTGGTCGCCCTTCCTGTTCCTTACCGCCACGGTAACGCTGTGGAGCGTGCCGCCGTTCAAAGCACTGTTTGCACCGGGCGGGGCGCTATACGACATGGTGATCAACATTTCGGTCCCGTACCTGGATAAGCTGGTCGCCCGCATGCCGCCGGTGGTTAACGCGGCAACGCCCTATGCGGCGATCTATAAGTTTGACTGGTTCTCGGCCACCGGTACGGCGATCCTGTTTGCCGCCCTGCTCTCGATTGTCTGGCTGCGGATGAAGCCCGCGGCGGCGGTGCAGACCTTCGCCCTCACGCTGAAGGAGCTGGCCCTGCCCATCTACTCTATCGGCATGGTGCTGGCATTCGCCTTTATCTCTAACTACTCCGGTCTCTCCTCGACGCTGGCGCTGGCGCTGGCCCATACCGGACACGCCTTTACCTTCTTCTCGCCGTTCCTTGGCTGGCTAGGGGTATTTCTTACCGGCTCCGATACCTCGTCGAACGCCCTGTTCGCCGCCCTGCAGGCAACGGCTGCGCAGCAGATTGGCGTCTCGGATGTGCTGCTGGTTGCGGCTAACACCACCGGCGGCGTGACCGGGAAAATGATCTCCCCGCAGTCTATCGCCATTGCCTGTGCGGCGGTGGGGCTAGTGGGTAAAGAGTCGGATCTGTTCCGCTTTACCGTGAAACACAGCCTGATTTTCACCTGTATGGTGGGGATTATTACCACCCTTCAGGCCTACGTCTTAACCTGGATGATCCCGTGATCGTAATGCCTAAACGCCTCTCCGCTGAGATCGCCTCTCGCGTGCGGGCGCTGATAAAAGACCTACAGCTGGAGGCGGGCATGAAGCTGCCCGCCGAGCGCCAGCTAGCCGCGCAGCTTGGCGTGTCACGCAACTCGCTGCGCGAAGCGCTGGCTACGCTGGTCAACGAAGGGGTGCTGCTGAGCCGTCGCGGTGGCGGCACCTTTGTTCGCTGGCAGCATGACGACTGGTCTGAGCAAAATATTGTCCAGCCGCTGAAAACCCTGCTGGAGCACGACCCCGACTACAGCTTCGATATTCTTGAGGCCCGCCACGCCATCGAGGCCAGCACTGCCTGGCACGCGGCGATGCGCGCCACCGATGCCGATAAAGAGAAACTCCATGTTTGCTACGAAGCGACCCAGAGCAAAGATCCGGACATCGCCTCGCAGGCCGACGTACGTTTTCATCTGGCCATCGCCGAAGCCTCACATAACGTGGTGCTGCTACAGACTATGCGCGGCTTCTTCGATCTGCTGCAGTCGTCGGTTAAGCAGAGCCGCCAGCGCATGTATCAGGTTCCGCCGGTGTTCGCCCGGCTGACTGAACAGCACGAGGCGGTGCTCGACGCTATCCTGGCCGGCGACGCCGAAGCCGCACGCAAAGCGATGATGGCGCATCTGGGCTTTGTCCACACCACCATTAAACAATTCGATGAAGATCAGGCTCGTCAGGCACGCATCACCCGCCTGCCGGGCGATCCCGACCCTACCAGGGAGAACAACGCATGATTATTTCTGCAGCCAGTGATTACCGCGCAGCGGCTCAGCGCATCCTGCCCCCTTTCCTGTTCCACTACATCGACGGCGGCGCGTACGCGGAATATACCCTGCGCCGCAACGTTGAGGATCTCGCCCAGGTTGCCCTGCGCCAGCGCGTATTGAAGAACATGGCCGATCTGAGCCTGGAGACCACGCTGTTTAATGAAAAGCTCTCTATGCCGGTGGCGCTCGCGCCGGTAGGACTGTGCGGCATGTATGCCCGCCGGGGTGAGGTGCAGGCCGCCGCCGCTGCCGATGCGAAGGGTATTCCATTTACCCTCTCCACCGTCTCGGTCTGCCCGATCGAAGAGGTAGCCCCTACCCTGAAGCGCCCGATGTGGTTCCAGCTTTACGTTCTGCGCGATCGCGGCTTTATGCGCAATGCACTGGAGCGGGCAAAAGCGGCGGGCTGCTCGACGCTGGTATTTACCGTAGATATGCCGACGCCAGGCGCGCGCTACCGGGACGCCCACTCCGGCATGAGCGGGGCTAACGCCGCCATGCGCCGCTACTGGCAGTCGGTGACCCATCCCCGCTGGGCCTGGGATGTGGGCCTGCACGGTCGTCCGCACGATCTCGGCAACATCTCTACCTATCTTGGCAAGCCCACCGGGCTTGAAGATTACATTGGCTGGCTGGCAAACAACTTCGATCCCTCTATCTCGTGGAAGGACCTGGAGTGGATCCGCGAATTCTGGGACGGCCCGATGGTGATCAAGGGGATCCTTGATGCCGAAGATGCCCGCGACGCGGTGCGCTTTGGTGCGGACGGGATTGTGGTGTCGAACCACGGTGGCCGTCAGTTGGATGGGGTACTCTCTTCCGCCCGGGCGCTGCCGGCGATTGCCGATGCGGTGAAGGGCGACATCACGATTCTGGCCGACAGCGGGATCCGTAACGGCCTCGACGTGGTGCGGATGATTGCCCTTGGGGCGGACAGCGTGCTGCTGGGCCGGGCCTACCTCTATGCGCTGGCAACCCACGGCCAGGCGGGCGTCGCCAACCTGCTGAACCTGATCGAGAAAGAGATGCGCGTGGCGATGACCCTGACCGGGGCGAAATCCATTAAGGAGATCACCCGCGACCTGCTGGTGCAGAACGTTGAGCACGAGTCGGTATTTGAACCGGTGAAGACCGGCGACGCGGCGTAATTTGCGCGTAAGTCTGCTATGCTGCCCCGCGTTATTGAGGGGGCACCATGCTGAACATCGTCTTATTTGAACCGGAGATCCCGCCGAATACCGGGAATATCATTCGTCTTTGCGCCAATACCGGCTTCCGCCTGCATATTATCGAACCGATGGGCTTTACCTGGGACGATAAGCGCCTGCGCCGGGCGGGGCTGGATTACCATGAGTTCACCGCCGTGCAGCGTCACGCTGACTACGCGGCGTTTATGGCAGCGGAAAATCCGCAGCGTCTGTTTGCGCTCACCACCAAGGGCACGCCTGCGCACAGCGCGGTGAGCTATCAGGAGGGCGACTATCTGATGTTTGGTCCCGAGACGCGCGGCCTGCCCGCGACGATCCTCGATGCGCTGCCGCCAGAGCAGAAGATCCGCATCCCGATGATGCCGGACAGCCGCAGCATGAACCTGTCTAACGCAGTGTCGGTGGTGGTGTATGAGGCGTGGCGTCAGCTGGGATACGCAGGAGCGGTGCTACGGAGTTGAGGTTTCGCCGGGTGGCGCTACGCTTACCCGGCCTACATCATGCGTGCGGATTATATTCCGTCGCCGTACTCGAACCCATGATGGGCAGCGAAGTGCTGGTCCATATCCATTGCAGGCTTGTCCGACTCAGGCTTACCGACAATGCGTGCCGGAACCCCTGCGGCAGTGGTATGGGGCGGTACAGGCTGCAACACCACTGAACCTGCGCCAATCTTCGCCCCACGTCCGACTTCGATATTGCCGAGGATTTTTGCCCCCGCGCCAATCATCACCCCTTCACGGATTTTCGGATGGCGATCGCCGCTGGTTTTGCCGGTCCCGCCGAGGGTGACGGATTGCAGAATCGAGACATCGTTTTCAATCACCGCCGTTTCACCCACCACAATGCCGGTGGCATGGTCGAGCATGATGCCGCGGCCAATCCGCGCCGCCGGGTGAATATCGACCTGGAACGACACCGAGACCTGGTTTTGCAGGAAGATAGCCAGCGCGCGGCGGCCCTCTGCCCATAGCCAGTGCCCGATGCGGTAGGCCTGCAATGCATGGAAACCTTTCAGGTAGAGCAGCGGCGTAGAGTATTTATCTACCGCCGGGTCACGGGTGCGCACCGCCTGAATATCGCAGGCGGCAGAGGCGATCATCTCTGGATCGGCGGCGTAGGCCTCTTCGACCACTTCGCGGATAGCGATGGCGGGCATGATGGGCGATGCCAGTTTGTTGGCCAGCATATAGCTCAGCGCGCTGCCGAGATTTTCATGCTTGAGTAACGTCGCGTGATAGAAACTGGCCAGCATGGGCTCACAGTCCGCCAGCGCCCGGGCTTCGGCTTTAATATTATTCCAGACCAGATCCAGCTCTTCACACGGCATTGCATACTCCAGACGTAATAAAAGAGACCGGCCAATCTACGTTGGCCGTGTCCATTTAGATGATTTGACTTTACTGACTGCTACGCTCGTCCTTGCGCGTGCGCCCTAACAGGGTCAATGCTGCCTCGCGCGCATTTTTACCGCAATACAATACTTGAAATATCTCCTCGGTAATCGGCATTTCGACACCAAAGCGGTGTGCCAACTCGCGGACCTCTTTCGTATTGCGGTAGCCTTCTACCACCTGGCCGATCTGCGTCTGGGCCTGCTGCACGTCCATACCCTGGCCGAGCATCATGCCGAAACGACGGTTGCGTGATTGGTTATCGGTACAGGTCAGCACCAGATCGCCTAACCCTGCCATCCCCATAAAGGTTTCGGGAGAAGCACCCAGCGCAGCGCCGAGGCGTGACATCTCTGCCAGCCCACGGGTAATGAGCGCGGTACGGGCGTTGGCCCCAAAGCCGATGCCGTCCGACATACCTGCCCCAATGGCGATGACGTTTTTCACCGCCCCGCCCAGCTGGACGCCGATAAAGTCCGGGTTGCTGTAGACGCGGAAGCTTTTGCCGCAGTGCAGCAGCTGTTGGAGATCTTCAGCAAAGGCGCTATCCGTCGAGGCCAGCGCGATGGCCGTCGGCAGACCCGCTGCCAGCTCTTTGGCGAAGGTTGGCCCGGAGATCACCGCCAGCGGAATGGTGTCGCCCAGCGCCTCACGCGCCACGTCCTGCAGCAGGCGACCCGTCTCGGCTTCCAGACCTTTGGTCGCCCAGACGATACGCGCATCGTCACGCATCAGCGGCTTGATCTGCCGCAGCACGTCGCCAAACACGTGGCTTGGCACCACCACCAGAATATTGCGGCTGGCCTGTACTGCGGTCGCTAGATCGCTCTCAAGGTGCAGCGTGTCGGGAAAAGGCACATCGGGAAGGAATGCGACATTGCAGCGATCGTGCTGCAGGGTCGCGATATGTTTTGGATCGTGCCCCCAGAGAATAACCTGGTGGCCATTTCTTGCCAGCGTAATGGCAAGAGCGGTGCCGTAAGAGCCGGCACCGATCACAGTCATATGAGCATTAGGTGTACTCATCAGGCATCCTGATGTTCTTCAGTACCTTCACCAGCCTGCTGCTGCAAATAGTTCATGAACAGCGCATCAAAGTTGACCGGCGCAAGGTTCAGCTGCGGGAAGGTACCGCGAGAAACCAGGCTAGTGATGCATTCGCGGGCGTACGGGAACAGAATGTTCGGGCAGTACGCGCCCAGGCAGTGCGCCATCTGGTTGCCTTCGATACCACCAACGGAGAAGATACCGGCCTGCTGCACTTCACACAGGAACGCAGTCTCTTCGCCCAGGCTTGCGGTAACGGTCACACGCAAGACCACTTCGTATACGTCATCAGCCAGCTGGCTGGATGCAGTATCCAGATCCAGTTTAACTTCTGGCTGCCAGTCTTTCTGGAATACATGAGGCGCATTCGGCGCTTCAAAAGAGACATCCTTGGTGTAGATACGCTGGATCTGGAAAGACATTTCGGTGTTATTTTGTTCTGACATGAGAAAAACCCTTAGTAATATACTCAAACGCCTTAGCGCAACAGGGGATCGAGTCCACCACGCGCATCCAGCGCATACAAGTCGTCACAGCCGCCAATGTGCTGTGCATCAATAAAAATCTGCGGCACGGTCGTACGGCCACTACGTTGAATCATCTCTTCGCGCTTCACGGCATTGCCGTCAATCGGCAGCTCCGCGTAGGTCACGCCTTTGCTGTCCAGCAACGCCTTTGCACGGTGGCAGAACGGGCAGGTTGCTTTGGTATAGATTTCAATGTTGGCCATAACGCTTCTCCAGATTATTTACCGCGAACCAGCGGTAGGTTTTCGCCGCTCCAGCCTGCCACGCCGTCCTTCAGCACATAGACCTGTGTGAAGCCCGCGTTGACCAGCGCGCTGGCAGGCTCCTGCGCCTGCATGCCAGAACCATCTACAACAATAATGGGTTTGCTTTTGTGTTTATCAAGCTCACCTACATTATTGGCTTTAATTTCGGCTGGCAGCAAATTCACCGCGCCGGCGATATGCCCTTTGCGGAAATCATCACGCTGACGCAGATCGACAACCACGGCCTCTTCTTTGTTAATCAGACGCGTCGCTTCACCACGGGTGATCACTTTTACTTTGGAGGTAAGGCCTTTGAAGGTGGTGAACAGCACCGCCCCCAGTAATACAACCCACGCGATACAGAGGATGGGGTGACGGCTAACAAATTGCATAATTTCTTGCATGGGGGGTAACAGCTCCCGACTCAGTGAATAAAAAAACCAGGAAAGGAGTATACCTGTGCAGTGTGGCAAATACAGCCAGCGAGCAATAAGGAATGCATTTTCTGCGTACCGTCACGGAAAAAAGCGCGAAAAGCGGCCCAAACCACGCCTTTCACCACCCTTTTCTTTGATCTTCTGCGGCTATTTAATCGATTCAGTCGTAGTAAAATCAGGCAAATTTTTTGTCTTATGAGCTTGAGGGTTGTCGCAATGTCGGTTACTAAAAAACCTATGGTACTGGTGATTCTGGATGGCTACGGCTACCGCGAAGATCAGCAGGATAACGCTATTTTTAATGCAAAAACGCCGGTCATGGATGCGCTGTGGGCAAAACGTCCACACACGCTGGTTGACGCTTCCGGCCTCGAAGTGGGCCTGCCGGATCGCCAGATGGGTAACTCTGAAGTGGGTCACGTCAACCTGGGCGCAGGCCGCATTGTTTATCAGGATCTCACCCGTCTGGACGTAGAGATCAAAGAGCGTACTTTCTTCAGCAACCCGGCGCTGGCGGGCGCGGTAGATAACGCCGTCGCACAAGGTAAAGCCGTGCACATTATGGGCCTGCTCTCGGCAGGTGGCGTGCACAGTCATGAAGATCACATTCTGGCGATGGTAGAGCTGGCTGCGGCACGCGGTGCGGAGAAGATCTACCTGCATGCGTTTCTCGACGGACGCGATACCCCGCCGCGTAGCGCAGAATCCTCGCTGAAACGTTTTGAAGAGAAGTTTGCCGAGCTGGGCAAAGGCCGCGTCGCGACTATTATTGGCCGCTACTACGCCATGGACCGCGACAACCGCTGGGATCGCGTTGAGCAGGCCTATGACCTGATGACCCAGGCGAAGGGTGAATACCAGGCCGACACCGCCGTGGCGGGTCTTCAGGCCGCCTACGCGCGCGACGAGAACGACGAATTCGTGAAGGCGACGGTGATCCGTGCCGCAGGCCAGGCCGACTCGGCCATGCAGGATGGCGACGCGCTGATTTTCATGAACTTCCGTGCCGACCGCGCCCGTGAGATCACCCGCGCCTTCGTCAGCGCCGATTTTGACGGCTTCGCGCGGAAAAAAACCATCAAGCTGGGCGAGTTCGTGATGCTGACGCAGTACGCTGCTGACATCACCGCATCCTGTGCCTACCCGCCTGCCTCGCTGGCCAATACCTTTGGCGAGTGGATGGCGAAGAACGACAAAACTCAGCTGCGCATTTCCGAAACGGAAAAGTACGCGCACGTCACCTTCTTCTTCAACGGCGGCGTGGAAGAGCCGTTCAGCGGTGAAGATCGCATCCTGATCAACTCTCCGAAAGTGGCGACCTACGATCTGCAGCCAGAGATGAGCTCTGCGGAATTAACTGAAAAATTGGTCGCTGCTATCAAGAGCGGCAAGTACGACACCATCATCTGCAACTATCCGAACGGCGATATGGTCGGCCATACCGGCGTGTTTGAGGCTGCCGTTGCCGCCGTCGAAACGCTGGACAACTGCATCGCCGAGGTCGCCGACGCGGTAGAGTCCGCAGGCGGCCAGCTGTTGATTACCGCGGATCACGGCAATGCCGAGCAGATGCGCGACCCGGCCACCGGTCAGGCCCATACCGCCCACACTAACCTGCCGGTTCCGCTGATCTACGTCGGGGGTAAATCGGTTAAAGCAGTCAGCGGCGGTAAACTTTCCGACATCGCGCCGACCATGCTGAGCCTGATGGGCATGGAAATCCCGCAAGAGATGACTGGCAGGCCGCTGTTTATCGTGGAATAATCGCTCCCCATGAGGGGAAAGGCGATTTTTTCAATTACATGGGCCGGCACTGTCCGGCCATTGTTCTGTGCCAGCGCGCTCAGCGCTGGCGTTTTGCTGTGCGTTTTTCCTGCCCACGCGGACGATCGCGACCAGCTAAAATCGATTCAGGCCGATATCGCCAGCAAAGAGCGAGCGGTACGGCAGCAGCAGCAGCAGCGCGCTACGCTGCTGGCGCAGCTTAAAGTCCAGGAAGAGGCGATCTCCGCCGCCGCCCGCAAGCTGCGTGAAACCCAAAGCACCCTCAACGAACTCAACAAGCAGATCGACGCCATGAATGCGTCAATTGCAAAGCTTGAGCAGCAGAAAGCCAGCCAGGAGCGTAACCTGGCGGCCCAGCTCGACGCCGCCTTTCGCCAGGGCGAGCACTCCGGCGTGCAGTATATCTTTAACAGCGAAGAGACCGCCCGCGGCGAGCGCATGCAGGCGTACTATGGCTACCTGAACCAGGCTCGCCAGGAGACTATCGCCCAGCTCAAGCAGACCCGCGAAGAGGTGGCTGCCCAGCGTGCCGAGCTGGAAGAGAAGCAGAGCCAGCAGCAGACGCTGCTCTATGAACAGCAGGCCCAGCAGGCGAAGCTGGAGCAGGCGCGCAACGAGCGTAAAAAGACTCTTACCAGTCTGGAAAGCTCCATTCAGGCGGGCCAGCAGCAGCTGAGTGAGCTGCGAGCTAACGAATCCCGTCTGCGTAACAGCCTTGCCCGGGCCGAAGCCGCAGCAAAAGCGCGGGCAGAGCGCGAGGCGCGCGAGGCCGATGCAGTACGCGATCGCCAGCAGGAAGCGTCACGCAAAGGCACCACCTATAAACCCACCGAGAGCGAGCGCTCGCTAATGTCGCGTACCGGCGGCTTAGGCTCGCCGCGCGGTCAGGCCTACTGGCCGGTTCGTGGCTCACTGCTCCATCGCTATGGCGAACAGCTGCAGGGTGAGCTACGGTGGAAAGGGATCGTGATCGGTGCGTCCGAAGGGAGCGAAGTGAAAGCCATCGCTGACGGACGGGTGATCCTCGCCGACTGGCTCCAGGGCTACGGCCTGGTGGTGGTGGTTGAGCATGGGAAAGGCGATATGAGCCTTTACGGCTATAATCAGAGCGCACTGGTCAGCGTTGGAACCCAGGTTCGCGCCGGTCAACCCATTGCCCTCGTGGGCAGCAGTGGCGGTCAGGGCCGTCCGTCACTCTATTTTGAAATTCGTCGTCAGGGTCAGGCGGTTAATCCACAACCGTGGTTGGGAAGATAAGTTTTGCTTCAGCTTCGTCGTCTGTTTCTCTCGATTATGACGCTTCTGCCGTTCATTGTTCCGGCGCACGCCGGCAAGCTCTCCATTGTTATTGATGATTTCGGCTATCGCCCGCATACGGAAAACCAGGTGCTGGCGATGCCCGCTGAAGTTTCCGTGGCCGTGCTGCCCAACGCGCCTCATGCCCATGAGATGGCCACTAAAGCGCACAATAGCGGCCACGAGGTGCTGATCCACCTGCCGATGGCCCCGCTGAGCAAGCAGCCGCTGGAAAAAGATACCCTGCGCCCGGAGATGAGCAGCGACGAGATCGAGCGCATCATCCGCGACGCCTATGGCAAAGTGCCCTACGCCGTGGGCCTTAATAACCACATGGGCAGCGCCATGACCTCAAGCCTGTTTGGCATGCAGAAGGTGATGCAGGCCCTGGAGCGCTATAACCTCTACTTCCTCGACAGCATGACCATCGGCAACAGCCAGGCGATGCGCGCCGCCGCCGGGACGGGCGTAAAGGTAATCAAGCGTCGGGTATTTCTTGATGATACGCAGAATGAAGGCGATATTCGCCGCCAGTTTAACCGGGCGGTAGACCTTGCCCGCCGCAACGGCTCGGCGATCGCCATTGGCCACCCTCACCCTTCGACCGTGCGTGTGTTGCAGCAGATGATCTACAGCCTGCCGGGGGATATCACCCTGGTGCGTCCGAGCAGCCTGCTTAACGAACCGCAGACGGATACCTCAAGACCGAACCTGACGCCGCCGGCTGGCAGCAGTCAACCCAACGCACCGCGCAATCCGTTCCACGGCGTGAAGCTGTGTAAACCAAAGCAGCCTCTGCAACCGGTTCACGCCAGCCACTTCTTTACCGTGCTGGGCGAAAGCATTAGCCAGAGCTCGGTCACGGCATGGTTCCAGCAGCAGTGGCAGGGCTGGGGAAAGCGTTAACCGAGATTCAGCGCCCTGCGGGCGATACGGTGGTGTGACAGCGATTTATCGCGCCACCTGTAGAGCCGCAGCGACCAGAGCAGCGCCTGGTAGGCCATCTTGACGCTGCGCACGTTGGTCAGCATTCGGCGATACATCCCTGAAGTAAACACCTCGGCAATCATGCGTTGCTGGGTCAGAGTATCTGGCTCTTTACGCAGGGCATGAAACACGCGCAGCGCCTCATAGGTAATCTGCTGGCGGAACTCAGGATAGATAGGAATACGTCCCGCATAGTCGCTGTTGAGTTTCTCCAGCAGGCGCGTGATCTTGATGTAGTGCCGCTGATAGGCGAGGTTCTTATCCCCCTGCCGCTTCATATGGCTAACGGAATTATCGTGCTGATAATACCTGTACAGCGACTCTTCGGTGTACCTGACGCGCCGGGTATTAAACATAAACTCGGTGCTCCAGATAATATCCTGATGATGCAGGCCCGGTACAAAGCGGATCCGGTGCTGTTTGATCAGGTCATGGCGATAGACCCCCATCCACAGCACGTGCGTCCAGCGGCGTGACCTCAGCCCCATCCGCAGCCAGTCCGGCCCGGTGAGTACGCCCGTGGAACGCAGGCGGCTGGTGGGAATGGATTGCCATACCTTGCCGGTAGCCCGCGAGCTCCAGTCGGCGTTGCACTGGGCGACATCCAGGTCATCCTCCATCGCCATTGCCATCAGCTTTTCATACATGGTGGGATAGACTTCGTCATCGGCGTCGACAAAGGCAATATAATCCCCGGTTGCCACGTCCAGCGCGCGGTTGCGGGCGACGGAGACGCCGGAATTTGCCTGATGCAGCAGGCGAATGTGAGGGTACGCTTCGGCGTAAAACTTAGCGATCTCCACGGAGTTATCCGTCGAGCCATCGTTAACAATGATGATCTCCAGATCGGTCCATGTCTGGGCGATCAGCGACTCCATGCAGGCTTTAAAATCGTTCCCGGCATTGTACAGCGGGATAATGACGCTCAGCTTTTTTGTAGGGGTTGTCATGGGATAATCATTCCATCTCTTAGAATATCCCTCCCTTTTACCAGCCGAATATTAAGATAAGGTTAAAAGCTGTACAAATAAAAAGACCAGGCTTTTGGGGCCTGGTCTGAGTTAACGCTGGCGGAAGATTAATTCCAGCTCAGGATCACCTTTCCGGACTGGCCGGAGCGCATGGCGTCAAAGCCCTGCTGGAACTCATCAATGCCGAAACGGTGGGTAATGATCGGCGTGAGGTCCAGGCCGGACTGGATCAGCGCTGCCATCTTGTACCAGGTTTCAAACATCTCGCGGCCATAGATACCCTTGATAAACAGGCCCTTGAAGATAACCTTGTTCCAGTCGATAGACATCTCTGACGGCGGAATGCCCAGCAGCGCAATGCGGCCGCCGTGGTTCATGGTATCAAGCATGGTGCGGAACGCTGGCGGTGCGCCGGACATCTCAAGCCCTACGTCAAACCCTTCGGTCATGCCCAGCTCGGCCATGACATCATCCAGGCTCTCGGTTGCCACATTAACCGCTCGGGTAACGCCCATTTTGCGCGCCAGATCCAAACGGTACTCGTTGACATCGGTGATCACCACGTGGCGTGCGCCAACGTGCTTCGCCACCGCCGCCGCCATGATACCGATAGGACCCGCACCGGAGACCAGCACGTCCTCACCCACCAGATCGAAGGAGAGCGCGGTATGCACGGCGTTGCCGAACGGGTCGAAAATCGCAGCCAGCTCGTCAGAGATATTGTCTGGAATTTTAAAGGCGTTGAAGGCCGGAATAACCAGATACTCGGCAAAAGAGCCGGGGCGGTTCACGCCGACGCCAACGGTGTTACGGCAGAGATGGGTCCGGCCGCCGCGGCAGTTACGGCAGTGCCCGCAGGTAATGTGCCCTTCGCCGGAGACGCGGTCGCCGATCTTAAAGCCTTTGACCTCCTGGCCAATCCCGACCACTTCCCCAACGTACTCATGGCCGACGACCATCGGTACCGGAATGGTTTTTTGTGACCACTCGTCCCAGTTATAGATGTGCACGTCCGTGCCGCAGATCGCGCTTTTGCGGATCTTGATCAGCAGATCGTTATGGCCCACCTCTGGCTCTGGCACGTCGGTCATCCAGATCCCTTCCTGCGGTTTCAGCTTGGATAACGCTTTCATCTTTCGTCCTCAGGCAATCACGCCAAGTTGTTTACCAATGCGGGTGAAGGCCTCCACCGCACGTTCAATCTGTTCAGGGGAGTGGGCCGCCGACATCTGGGTGCGAATGCGCGCCTGGCCTTTCGGCACCACCGGGAAGAAGAAGCCGGTCACGTAGATCCCCTCTTTCTGCAGCTCGCGGGCAAAGTTCTGCGCCACGACCGCATCGCCCAGCATGACTGGAATAATGGCGTGATCGGCTCCGGCCAGGGTAAAGCCCGCCGCGGTCATCTTCTCGCGGAACAGGCTGGCATTTGACCACAGGCGGTCACGCAGCGCCGCGCCGGACTCCACCATCTCCAGGACTTTGATGGAGGCGGCAACAATCGCCGGCGCCAGCGAGTTAGAGAACAGGTACGGACGCGAGCGCTGACGCAGCCACTCCACCACCTCTTTACGGGCTGCGGTATAGCCGCCGGATGCGCCGCCAAGCGCCTTGCCCAGCGTGCCGGTGATGATGTCCACCCGGCCCATTACGTCACAATACTCGTGTGAACCCCGGCCGTTTTCGCCAACAAAGCCCACCGCGTGAGAGTCGTCGACCATCACCAGCGCCTCATATTTGTCTGCCAGGTCGCAGACGCCCTTCAGGTTGGCAATCACGCCGTCCATAGAGAAGACGCCGTCGGTGGCAATCAGTACCTGACGCGCGCCCGCGTCACGCGCCTCCTGCAGACGCGCCTCCAGCTCCTGCATATCGTTATTGGCGTAGCGATAGCGTTTGGCTTTGCAGAGGCGTACCCCGTCGATGATAGACGCGTGGTTCAGGGCATCAGAGATAATCGCGTCTTCCGCCCCCAGCAGCGTTTCAAACAGGCCGCCGTTGGCGTCGAAGCAGGAGGAGTAAAGAATGGCGTCTTCCATGCCGAGGAAGCCGGCCAGCTTCTGCTCAAGGACTTTATGGCTGTCCTGGGTGCCGCAGATGAAACGCACGGAGGCCATGCCGAAGCCGTGGCTGTCCATTCCGGCCTTCGCCGCGCTGATGAGATCCGGATGGTTCGCCAGACCGAGGTAGTTGTTGGCGCAGAAGTTGATCACCTGGCTGCCGTCGGCAACGGTGATATCGGCCTGCTGGGCCGAGGTGATAATGCGTTCTTCTTTAAACAACCCTTCCGCCCGGGCGGTTTCAAGGTCGCTGTTCAACCGTTGGTAAAAATCCCCACGCATTGCAATTCTCCAGACTGGGCAAATTTCAGCACATCTTACCGAAAGCATTACGCTGATACGAGATGATGCCGCACCGGTTATCGTTTTTGCAGCACAAATCACGTACGGCCCGCTGGGATCGCGGCGAAGGGCTGAAGGGTCGGCAATGTGATGGTATGATAAAGGTATTCATGCCTGAGATTGTCTCAGTGCATCCACATTTAAAGGTTACAGTTATGATTATCGTTACCGGCGGCGCAGGCTTTATCGGCAGCAACATTGTCAAAGCGCTCAATGACAAAGGCATCACTGATATTCTGGTGGTCGATAACCTGAAAGACGGCACCAAGTTCGTTAACCTGGCCGATCTGAACATCGCTGACTATATGGATAAAGAGGATTTCCTCATCCAGATTATGGCGGGCGAAGAGTTCGGCGATATCGAAGCCATCTTCCACGAAGGCGCATGCTCCTCCACCACCGAGTGGGACGGCAAGTACATGATGGATAACAACTATCAGTACTCCAAAGAGCTGCTGCACTACTGCCTGGAGCGCGATATTCCGTTCCTGTACGCCTCCTCTGCGGCCACCTACGGCGGACGCACCAGCGACTTTATTGAATCCCGCGAGTATGAGCAGCCGCTGAACGTCTACGGCTACTCCAAGTTCTTGTTTGATGAGTACGTGCGCCAGATCCTGCCAGAAGCAAACTCGCCGATCGTCGGCTTCCGCTACTTCAACGTCTACGGTCCGCGTGAAGGCCACAAAGGCAGCATGGCCAGCGTCGCTTTCCACCTCAACACCCAGCTGAACAACGGCGAAACGCCGAAGCTGTTTGAAGGTAGCGACGGCTTCAAGCGCGACTTCGTCTACGTGGGCGACGTGGCGGCGGTAAACCTCTGGTTCTGGGAAAACCGCGTCTCTGGTATCTATAACCTCGGCACCGGCCGCGCAGAGTCCTTCCAGGCCGTGGCCGACGCCGCGCTGGCATTCCATAAGAAGGGTGAGATCGAATACATCCCATTCCCGGAGAAGCTGAAAGGCCGCTACCAGGCGTTTACCCAGGCGGACCTGACCAATCTGCGTGCAGCAGGTTACGACAAGCCGTTTAAAACCGTTGCCGAAGGCGTAGCGGAGTATATGGCCTGGCTGAACCGCGACGCATAATCATGAAGATACTTGTAGTGGGTCCATCCTGGGTGGGCGACATGATGATGTCGCAAAGTCTCTATCGCACCCTAAAAGCGCGCTATCCCCAGGCGATTATCGACGTGATGGCCCCTGCATGGTGTCGTCCGCTGCTGTCGCGGATGCCGGAAGTGAATGAAGCGATCCCTATGCCGCTTGGGCATGGGGCGCTGGAGCTTGGCGCACGTCGCCGTCTTGGCGTGAGCCTGCGCGAGCGCCGCTACGATCGCGCTTATGTGCTGCCTAACTCTTATAAATCTGCCTTAGTGCCTTTCTTTGCCAACATCCCCGTGCGCACTGGCTGGCGCGGCGAGATGCGCTACGGCGTGCTTAACGATGCCCGCGTACTGGATAAGCAGGCCTGGCCGCTAATGGTCGAGCGCTACGTGGCGCTGGCCTACGATAAAGGCGTGATGGAGTCAGCAAAAGATCTGCCTCAGCCGCTGCTCTGGCCGCAGCTGCAGGTGGACGAGAGCGAGCAGCGTCGCACCTGTAACACCTTCGGCATCTTGAGCGATCGCCCCCTCATCGGCTTCTGCCCCGGCGCGGAGTTTGGCCCGGCGAAGCGCTGGCCGCACTACCACTACGCCGAGCTGGCGAAGCAGCTGATCGACGAAGGCTACCAGGTGGTGCTGTTTGGTTCCGCAAAAGATCACGAAGCCGGGAACGAGATCCTGACCATGCTGAGCCTTGAGCAGCAGGCATGGTGCCGTAACCTGGCCGGTGAGACCCAACTTGAGCAGGCGGTGATTTTACTGGCGGCCTGCCGGGCCGTAGTCACCAACGACTCTGGCCTGATGCACGTTGCCGCCGCGCTTAACCGCCCACTGGTGGCGCTGTACGGTCCCAGCAGCCCGGACTTTACCCCGCCGCTGTCGCATAAGGCGCGGGTGATCCGTCTTATTACCGGCTACCACAAGGTACGTAAAGGCGATGCCGCAGAGGGCTACCATCAGAGCCTGATCGATATTCAGCCTGAGCAGGTGCTGGAGACGCTCAACGGCCTCCTGCTGGATGAAGAAGGCTAACGGATGCGGGTACTGATCGTTAAAACCTCATCGATGGGTGACGTCTTGCATACCCTGCCCGCCCTGACGGACGCCATGCAGGCGATTGCCGGGATCCGCTTTGACTGGGTCGTTGAGGAGGGGTTTGCTCAGATCCCCTCCTGGCATGAGGCGGTGGATCGCGTCATCCCGGTGGCCCTGCGCCGCTGGCGTAAAGCCTGGTTCTCCGATCCGGTGAAAGCCGAACGCCGGGCGTTTCGTGAAACCCTGCGCGCGGTGCACTATGACGCAGTGATCGATGCCCAGGGGCTGGTGAAAAGCGCGGCGCTGGTTACCCGGCTGGCGCACGGCCTGAAGCACGGTATGGACTGGCAAAGCGCTCGCGAGCCGCTGGCCAGCTTGTTCTATAACCGCCGCCATCACATTGCCAGGCAGCAGCACGCCGTGGAGCGCACCCGGGAGCTGTTTGCAAAAAGCCTGAGCTACAGCAAGCCGCAGACCCAGGGCGACTACGCCATTGCCCGGCATTTTGTCGAAGATAGCGCTGCGGGTGAGCCTTACGCCGTGTTTCTGCACGCTACCACGCGGGATGATAAGCACTGGCCGGAAGCCCGCTGGCGGGATCTGCTGGCGCTGATGGCGGCGTCGGGGTTAAAGATTAAACTTCCGTGGGGGGCACCGCATGAAGAAGCGCGTGCCAGACGTCTGGCGGAGGGGTTTGATTACGTAGAAGTCCTGCCGCGCCTGAGCCTGGAGAAGGTGGCTCGCGAACTGGCGGGTGCCAGGATGGTGGTGTCGGTGGATACCGGACTGAGCCATATGGCCGCCGCTCTCGACCGGCCCAATTTTACGCTTTACGGTCCGACCGATCCGGGGCTGATTGGCGGCTACGGCAAAAATCAGCTGGCGGTGCGATCGCCCCATGGCGATCTGCAGCAGCTGACGGCGGAAACAGTGTTTAAAACTATAACGCCCTGACAGGGCGTTATTTTTTATGCTTGAGCGCGCGGATTTTCCGCCGCAGGGCCTCTTTAGCACGGATGATTTTATACACCCCGCTGCTGCTTTGAATTTCCACGCCGAATTTCCTGCGCAGCGTCAGCAGATCGTTTGCCTGACACACCTTCACGCTTGCCTTGCAGGAGATATCGATAATACGCAGAGTGCCTTCAGGCGTCAGGATAAAGTTGCCGAAGTGGATATCGTTTGAGGCCAGCCCGTGACGGTGCAGCTCGAGAATGCATTCGATGATTTGCGGAATGAACTGCTCGGGATTATCTACCTCGGTCAGGGGCGTGCCTTCAATGTACTCATAGAAGGCGTACACATCCTGCGTGGTGCGAAAACGGTTCTTTTCGGCAACGAAGTAAAGCTCCTGGAAAACATGGCAGCCTTCGTTAACGGCGCGGTCCATCAGCCTGATTAGGCGCGACTGGAACGGGCCAAATATAAAGTTGGCGATCTTCTTCTCAAGCCGCTTATCCCGCTCGCGATCCTCTTTCAGAATATATTTACGCTTCGCAGAGGCGATGATTGCCACCGACCTGGCGGCACTGCCGCTGGCCAGTTTGTGTACCGGAATTTGGTTATTTTTATACTGCGTAAGCAGGGCGGTGAAATCATCATCGTTGACGCGCTGATAGATCTCAAAACCCTGTTTACGGCTAAACGCCACGCTCATTATTGTTTTCCTTATACCGGCGGCAGAAGCTAGAGAAACGTTTTCACCCGCGCATACACTTCGTTAAGGCTGATTTTATCTAATGCGGAGGCGTAATGTTGTTCATCAAATGTGGTAAAGGCTTTATAGATAACCGAATGTAGCTCTGGATCCTGGTAGGGACCATAGAGCATAGGCGAGGTCACCACGAACATGCTGACGGTCGGGACCTGCATCGCCACGGCCAGGTGCAGAGGCCCGGTATCGGACGTCACCAGCAGGCTCATCTTCTTGATCTCCTGCAGCAGGCCGGGAATAGTGGTTTTGCCAATCAGGGGCAGAACGCGATCGTGATAGCGGGCATCGAGCTGCTGCAGGAACTTATCCTGCAGCGCGACTTCGTTTGGTGCGCCAATCAGCACAATTTTTACCGCGTCGTCGTCGTTAATCATCTGGGTCGCGAGGCGGGCAAAATTCTCTGTCGACCAGCATTTACGCAGGCTCGACGCCCCCATCTGGAAGCCAACATACTTCACCGCCGGATCGCGGGTCGCTTCATCTACCACCACCTCTGCGGGCAGGCGCATAGCCCGGGAAGGCTCATGGCTAAGGAAGGGAGCAATCAGCTCCAGCTTGCGCTGAATAGTATGACCGACAAAATTCTTCAGGCGGCTGGTGGCCCATTTGCTGACCAGGGGAATAGCCTGCTTATCGTTATCGATAAAGACATATTTTGCCCCGGCGCGGAGGGCGCTGAGAAAATCATACGGCGTATGGGAGTGCAGAATAATTGCCGCATCCGGGCGGCCCTGCTGTTTGATGTTGTCTACCAGCGCGGAGACCGTGGTCAGCTTGTTATCCCAGGCAATGAGGCTATCCCAATCTTTACCCGCCGAAAGAAACTGCACCATTTTTTTATGGCAGATAAGGGTAATATGCGCATCAGGGTACTCCCGGCGAATGGCGTGGATCGCCGGGGAGTTCATCATGAAATCACCCAGCGCCGTCGAGGAGTAGATAACAATATTTTTGATATTGCGCTTATCTTCCTGGGCGAATTCCGCCTGGGTAGAGGCCAGGCCGTTCTTTCCCGTATACAGCCGCAAAAACAGGTTAACCAGAATTAGCTGTATCTTCTTTCTCAGTGCTCGAATCATTCAGTGAAACCTGTCTTATTAACGCTGTTCCTGCAGACGAATGAAGGCATTATACACTTCATCAACCGGGATGTTGCGGACATCATAGCCCTCACCCTGTAGCAGTTCATGCGGTACAGCCCACGGCGTCCAGAGCCAGGCCGCTTTATTACCAAACAGGGCAACAATCGGTTTATGTACCCCTGCGGCAATATGCAGCGCGCCGCCGTCGCTGGTAACAATCTGATTGCACAGCGACATACCCGCCATTAGCTCACGGATGTTTTCCGTAACCACGGGAATTAACGAGACGTCCTGGCAGTTATCGATGATATAGCGTGCCTTCTCATCATCGCCCGGATGCAGTTTGTTATCTGCGCTGCCCGGCGACCAGAAGAGCAGGATATGACACGGCTGTTGCGCGGAAAGCCGCTGCGCCAGGGCGACAAAGTTCTCTACCGGCCAGCGCTGCTCGGGCCGACGGGAGCTGATCTGTAATCCGTAGACCGGCAGGCCGTCATCGGGAAGCCGAATTTTCTGCTTGATGGCCGCCGTCTCTTCAGGCCGCACGTACAGCTCCAGCGGGCCCGGCTCGGCGGTGATGCCCAGCGGCTCGGCCAGCCGCGCCAGCAGCTTCACCAGGTGCTCATTCTGAGTTGATTCCGGCAGCGCATCGGTTACTTCAGGCGGGCAGTCATTACCGATAGCGATGATTTTTTTCGCTCCCGCCAACTTTGCCCACTGCAGCGGACGCTTGTCCCAGCGCTCTTTGGCAACGATTGCCACGTCATAGCGCGCGCGGCGCAGATCGATAATGGTTTTTAACCGCTGCCACAGAACGCTTAACGCCGACGTCCCTTTGCTACGGTGGTGCAGCTTGCTATAGAGAAACACCTTGCCGACGTGCGGATTATTATCCAGCACTGGCTTATTGTAGGTATTGACCAGCAGATCGACCTGGGTTCCCGTTTCGCGGGCTATGGTTGCAATCAGCGGCGTAGTCAGAATCAGGTCGCCAATATTATCGCGACGAATAATCAAAACCTTCATGACGCGCTCCCCGACACGCTATTTTTATCTTTGGTCACAATCAGCCCGATCATCAGGCCGGTAAAGGCCATAAACTGCTCTAAGAAGTGATCGCGTAGCATGTTATCTACGCTGGAGCGGAAGAGGAAGCTCACCGCCATTAAGGATAAGAAGAGACCCGGCATAACGAGCTTTTTAGAAAACGCGTTCCAGCCAGCCACAATTAACGAGATCACAAAGCATAACCAGCCGGCCAGACCCAGAAAGCCGTTCTGTAGCGCAAAATCGATCACGCCATAGTGGCTATTAGACTGCTTAATAGAAGGATCATGATAGGCCTTCTGTAACAGGACTAAAAAGGCGTCTTTACGCGGCCCGGTACCAAAGGGATTTTCAAACACCAGCTTCCAGCCCTGATGGAAGAAGGTTGAGCGGCAGGCATTAGACTCATCCAAAACCCTACCGGTGCTGTCCTGCAGGGTCGGTCCTGTAAACCCATCATAGCAGCGATTATCCACCGACAGATTCCACCCGGATACGGCGTCCTGGCTCAGGCTCTGCCAGCGCGGATCCTGGGTCCAGGAGGCATAGCCTACGGCGACGACCATTAGCACGACTGCCGCACCGGTCAACAGCATCTTCCTGCGATTGCTGCGGTTGAGCATTTTGGCGGCGATAAAGACGCAAATAGAGATAGTGCTGCCGATTAAACCAATCGTGCCCCAGCGGGTATTCACTAACGCGGTGGCGACAAAGCAGACGGCAATGAAAAAGAGCAGCAGGCTGGTTTTAAAGATTAAAAACTTGCGGTGCAGGAACAGACGGGAAAGCAGCTCAGCAAAAAGGATGCCGCAGATAAAGTTAATCTGGAAGCTCATCTCGGTGCGGGTACGCACAATCCAGGTGATGCCCCAGTCAATATAGCCGTTACGCAGGTACATAAAGACAGTCTGGATAACATGAATAAATATCACGCCCAGCGAGCAAAGCACCACGAGAGAGAGAAAGCGGGTTTTACTTAAGCCTCGGAAACAGCTGGCGGTAAAAGAGTAGATGAGCAAGCCAATGAAAAACATCAGCGCGGCGCGCAGGTACTGGCCCTGCCAGCTGCGAAACATCTGCTTAAGGTCCGGCGCCACCAGCAACCCGTTCAATAAGGTAAAGATCAGCAGGCCAGCAAGCAGGTAAATCGGCATACGCGTTTTAACGTTATGCTCCAGCGGCATGCCCTGCTTTTTAAAATAGAGGAACAGGGTCATCGCCAGGGCAACGTAGATAAACAGGTTGCGGTTGGCAGGCAGATTTGAGTTCTCAATCGGCCAGACAAAACACAGAACGCAGAAACAAAAAAGCAGAAGCGAGGTGGTGACTTTTTTAGCGGAAAGGTTCGCTAAAGATTGAACAGCTATCATATTAAAACCCATCATAAAACTAACAATCAGCTATCAAAAAGCGCTACAGATTATTGCGCTGCGAATGCGTTACGATCTTATGAGTCTTACGCTCATATGACGATAGTAACTGCCCTTCACTCTTAAATATCGCCTTCAGATCCGTGGCGAAGTAGATCTTCATAAAACGTAGAATGTCCCGCTGCGTCAGACCGATATTGACCGAAGAGAAGTAGAGGCCAATAAGGTCCTTATCACGCCAGCGCTGTGGCACCTGGCGGCGGATTTGCGCCCGATGCAGGTCGATTATCGACAGCTTTAAATCCTGCTCTTCCCCGGAAAAAGGCAGATGCAGCAGAAAGTGGCACAGGTAGCAGTCGCGATGGTTGACGCCAGCCTGATGCATCTTGCGCACCATAGTGGCGACGCGGCGGATCAGCATCCGCTTCACGTGCAGATCGGGCGGATTCTCGCGCCAGTCAGCGCAGTAGTCCTCAAGGCTGATCGTTGGGGTCAGATCTTCAGTAATAATGAACGAGGTCCTGGTGAGCGGATTGGCCCCTTTCTCACCAAAGCCAACCCCGTGCATGGTGTCGACGCCGCATTCGTGCAGGCGATGGATCGCGTTCCACTCCCGGTCAGCACCCAGCACCGGCAGGCGCAGAGAGAACAGGTTTTTCACCACCTCTTTGACCGAGGTGCCCTGGTGCCACTTCAGGAAGTAGCTCTTGCCAGCCAGCTCAAAGCGGATCGTTCTGCGCGTTTCCAGCTCGCGAAACACATCGCCCTGCAGCTTTTTCACTTCGGCAAAGGCATCTTTACCGCGCCATAAGGTCGCCAGCGGCTCTTTCAGTTCAACCATTCACTTTACCCGTTATCATATCAGCTACCTTTTCCGGCAGGCTGTAGAGATCCTGCGTATCCGCATAGTGACGGGCGTTGGCCGCCCATTCGCTCAGGCGCGACGGCGTGCCCAGCGCATCGGCCAACGTCTTATTCAGCGCTGCCTGCGAAAACGGCTCGTTAATCACCACGCCGCAGCGGGCATCCGTTATATAAGGCGCGTAGCCACAAACCTCGGTGACAATCACCGGTAGCCCTGCCGCCACCGCCTCCAGCAGTACAATGCCCGCCGCCTCCTGTTTCGCAGGATGAACAAGCAGGTCCGCTGCGGCCATCAGCTCCGCCACGTCGCTGCGTCCGGCAAAGAAGTGCACATTCTCTTTGATGCCCAGCTTTGCAGCAAGGGCAGCGAAGGGTCCAGGTTTATCCTGGCCGACAATAAACAGCAGCGTATTCTGCCGCAGCGCGTCAGGCAGCGCGGCGATAGCCTCGATAGTGCGCGCCACGCCCTTGCGGTTAAAATCTGACCCCACCTGCAGAACAAAGTTCTGATCCTCACCGATACGGTTTTTTTCGCGATAGACGCGACGACTGTCGGGGATCTGCTGGCTATATTTGCGATCGGGATAGATCCCCGGCGGCAGAATATGAAAACGCTCAGGCTCGGTGTGATAGTGGCGCTGGAAATCGACGATCTGCTTATCCGTCAGCATCAGTAGCTGCGTCTTCTTGCCCTGTTCAAAGGTGGCACGCTCAAAGGCCGCATAGTGGCGATAGCGTGACGTCAGGCGGTAGAAAAAGCCCTTCTCCTGCGCCACCTTCTCGGCGTAGCAGACGTCTGCCGCGTAGTAGATATCGAGGTCCGGCATCTTGTTAAAGCCTACCACCCGCGCCACAGGATGCTGCGCAAGATGCGCTTTTACCCACTGATAGTATTCGGCGTTGCGCCCATGATTAGTGCGTTTCCTGACCGGAACGACAATCAGCTCAAACTCTGCGGGACATTCGCCCTGCCAGGACTGGGTGTAGACCCGCACCTGGTGGCCGCGCCCTGCTACCGTCTGAGCAATGCGCATAAAATCGCGCTGAAGTCCGCCAAACGGGAAGTATTTGTAGAGACAAAAGGCCACGATCATAGGGAGCCCCCTGCCTGCACGGCGGCGTTGAGCGGTGGGAGCAGCGTCCGGGCGGCAGCGATAACCTCCTCGGCCGGTATCACGGAGAGGTAGCGCCGATTACGATCGAGCTGGTCACGCGTCGGCATTGGCTGGTAGTTGCCGGCCCAGAGCACGACGGCGTCCTCTGACCACGGACGCCAGGCAATATGATCGGTCGCGCCAAACAGGGCAATGATTTTGGTTTTTACCGCTGCGGCGATATGCATGGGTGCGGAGTCGACGCCAATAAACAGCGCGGCGTGATCGATAAGCGCGGCCAGCTCAGGAAAACGCGTTTTTCCCGCCAGGGCGGTGACCGGACGCGTTTCGCAGGCGCTGGCAATCTCCTCCACGCACTCCAGATCGTCCGCGCCGGGTCCTGAGGTGAGCACCACTTCATAGCCCTGATGATGCAGGGCGTCGATGACCTGAGAGAATTTGCTGTTATCCCAGCACTTAAAGGCCTGGCGCGCCGTAGGCTGGATCACGACATAGTGCTCCCCTACTCCGGCGGCCGTTAGCTGCTCGCGCATCGCCTGCCAGTTTTGCCCGGCATAGCTCATGGTGAGCTGGCGATAATCTTCCGCGATCCCCAGCGGACGCAGCGCCGAGAGGTTGCGCTCAACAATATGATCGCCAACGACGGGAGCGTGATGGGTAAAGCTTTTACGCCAGAAAGCCGCCTGACGATGGGGGAAATCCTGTGAAATCTTGACGCGGGCAGGCAGGCAGCGCACCAGCGCGGCGACCATCCACTGGTCAGTGAGATTGACGATAAGATCGTAACGGTTAGCGCGCAGCTGTTTGAGCACATCCACGAAGTTGGTGATTTTCTCCCCGGCTTTGGCTTTTTTATTTTTGAGGCCGTAGAGCGCATTGATCTCTGCGTTTTCTGACAGGATAGGGATCGTATCCTGGTAGAGCAGCACGTCGATTTTCGCGTCAGGGTAGCGGCGTTTCAGGGTGCTTACGACAGGCGTCGTGAGCAGCATATCCCCATGAAAGCGCATTTTTATCAGCAGAATTCTTTGAAATGGCTTTTCCACAGGCGGCTCTTATCCGTTGATGATGACCAATATAGACGACAATAAGCACGCTACTGCCCAGGCTAACCCGCTACCCGTGCACCGTAACGCGCTCATTTTTGCGCGCTAGTGTAGCATTTTTTGCTATCTAAACCGACACGAATGTTTTTTCAGCAACGTGCTGATTTCAACTAACTTTATAAAAATACAACAAAAAAGCACAGGTTTTAGGATTCATCGCCCCCTGAAGAGGGGATTTGCAGCGAATTCGGCAAAAGTAATAGCATTGATGCAGCTAAATACATAGAATTCCCAGCACATCCATCAGCCAGTGCGTACTATGCTTCAATTGCTTTACACCACTCTTTTCTACCTGATTCAGCCGCTTATTTGGCTGCGTCTTTGGGTGCGTGGTCGCAAAGCACCGGCATACCGCAAACGCTGGGGCGAGCGTTACGGCTTCTATAAGCAACCGCTGAAGCCCGGCGGCATTCTGATGCACTCCGTTTCCGTGGGTGAAACCCTGGCGGCAATCCCGCTGGTTCGCGCCCTGCGCCATCGCTACCCGGATCTACCCATTACCGTCACTACCATGACTCCGACCGGCTCCGAACGCGTGCTCTCCGCTTTTGGTAATGACGTTCAACACGTCTACCTGCCCTACGATCTGCCGGACGCGCTCAATCGTTTTCTCAACGCTGTGGATCCGAAGCTGGTACTGGTGATGGAGACCGAGCTGTGGCCAAACCTGATTGCCGCCCTGCACACGCGCAAAATTCCGCTGGTGATCGCCAACGCCCGTCTCTCTGCGCGCTCCGCTAAAGGCTATGCCAAGCTGGGCGATTTTATTCGCACCCTGCTGCGCCGTATCACGCTGATCGCTGCTCAGAACGAAGAGGATGGCGAGCGCTTTATTGCCCTTGGGGCGAAGCGTAACCAGCTCACCGTCACCGGTAGCCTGAAGTTCGATATCTCGGTTACGCCCCAGCTTGCCTCCCGGGCAGTGACGCTGCGCCGCCAGTGGGCTCCGCATCGCCCGGTGTGGATCGCCACCAGCACCCACGAGGGTGAAGAGAGCGCGGTCATTGAGGCACACCAGACGCTGTTAAGAGAGTTCCCTAACCTGCTGCTGATTCTGGTTCCACGCCATCCGGAACGTTTCCCGGACGCCATCAACCTGGTGCGCCAGGCGGGCCTGAGCTACATCACCCGCTCGTCCGGGGAAGTCCCCTCCGGCAGCACTCAGGTCGTGGTGGGCGATACCATGGGCGAGCTGATGCTGCTCTACGGTATTGCCGATCTCGCCTTTGTTGGTGGTTCGCTGGTAGAGCGTGGCGGGCATAACCCGCTGGAAGCCGCCGCGCACGCTATTCCGGTGCTGATGGGGCCGCACACCTTCAACTTTAAAGACATCTGTGCCCGTCTGACCCAGGCCGATGGTTTGATCACCGTGACGGACGTCGCCTCGCTGAGCAAAGAGGTCGCCTCCCTGCTGACCGATGAGGACTACCGTAACTTTTACGGGCGCCATGCGGTAGAGGTGCTCTATCAAAACCAGGGCGCGCTACAGCGTCTGTTACAATTGCTGGAACCCTATCTGCCACCAAAAGCCCATTAAGGTTTTTATATGCAAAAGCGCGCAATTTACCCTGGCACCTTCGATCCGGTTACCAACGGCCATATCAACATCATTACCCGGGCCGCGGGCATGTTCGACCGGGTTATCATGGCGATTGCCGCCAGCCCAGGCAAAAAGCCACTCTTCTCGCTGGAGGAGCGCGTTTCCCTCGCGCAGGAGGCTACGGCTCATCTGGAAAACGTTGAGGTCATTGGCTTTAGCGATCTGATGGCAAACTTCGCCCGTAACCAGCAGGCGACTATTTTGATCCGTGGTCTGCGGGCGGTGGCGGATTTTGAGTATGAGACCCAGCTGGCGCATATGAATCGCCACCTGATGCCGGAGCTGGAGAGCGTCTTTCTGATGCCTGCCAAGGAGTGGTCGTTTATCTCGTCGTCACTGGTCAAAGAGGTTGCGCGTCATCAGGGTGACGTGACTGACTTCCTGCCGCCAAACGTGCACCAGGCACTGTTGCAGAAGCTTAAATAACGCTTTGCCCGGCGGCACTGCGTTTACCGGGCCTGCGGTCGGTTACTTCTGGCAGGTGCGGCAGTAGAAGGTTGCGCGCTGGGCGTGCTTGGTCGCTATGATTGGCGTCGCGCAGACGCGGCACGGTTCGCCTTTGCGCCCGTAAACCTGTAGCTGCTGGGCGAAGTAGCCCGGCTTGCCATCGCTTTGCAAAAAGTCTTTTAACGTTGTCCCACCCTGCTCTATCGAGCGCAGCAGCACCGCCTTAATGACCTGCACCAGCAGGGCATACTCTTCCTGTGAGAGTGACGAGGCGAGCCGGTCAGGATGGATCCCGGCAGCAAACAGCGATTCGCTGGCGTAGATATTGCCCACCCCCACCACCAGCTTGTTATCCATCAGCCAGGGTTTAATGGCGGTTTTCTTTTTGGCGCACTTCTGCTGTAGATACTCGGCATTAAACGCATCGCTGAGCGGCTCCGGCCCCAGGTGCGCCAGCACGTTGTGTCCCTCCAGCTCTTTGGTCCACAGCCAGGCACCAAAGCGGCGGGGATCGGTATAGCGCAGCACTTTGCCGTTGCTCATCACCAAATCGACATGATCGTGCTTCTCAGCAGGCAGATCGTGGGGAAGGATGCGTAGGCTGCCGGACATGCCGAGATGGACGATGATCCACCCGTCGGGCAGCTCCAGCAGCAGATATTTTGCCCGCCGCTGCACACTCAGCACCGGTTTATCGCTCAGGCGGTGGATCTCGTCGGAAACGGGCCAGCGCAGGCGGCCATTACGCACCACCGCGTGCAGGATAGTTTGCCCTACCAGATGCGGCTCTATACCGCGGCGGCTGGTTTCTACCTCAGGTAATTCAGGCATGTTTCCTCCTTAGAGACGCAGAATGCAAAAAACCCGGCCGAAGCCGGGTTTCTGTACAAGAAAACTAAAACTTATTTAATTTTAGCTTCTTTGTAAAGAACGTGCTGACGGACAACTGGATCGAATTTTTTCAGTTCCAGTTTTTCCGGCTTAGTACGTTTGTTCTTCGTAGTGGTATAGAAGTGACCAGTACCAGCAGAAGAAACCAGCTTGATTTTCTCACGAATACCTTTAGCCATGATTTATTTCCTCTTTAAGTACTTAGTACTTTTCGCCACGGGCACGCAGTTCAGACAGAACTGTATCGATGCCTTTCTTATCGATTACACGCATACCTTTAGCAGATACACGCAGGGTGACAAAACGCTTCTCGCTCTCAACCCAGAAACGGTGAGAGTGCAGGTTCGGCAGGAAACGGCGTTTAGTCGCGTTCAGTGCGTGGGAACGGTTGTTACCGGTCACCGGACGCTTGCCAGTAACTTGGCAGACTCGGGACATGTCTATTCTCCAAAAATCAAATTAGCTCGAGCTTCGTATAGGGTTTTGACGCCTCGTCAGGCTGTAAGGCCCGGTCACGGCGGTTCAGTGTGAACTCGCGATTGCCAGGCCCAAATGCCAAACCCGAGATTCTCAAAGGTGGCGTAGTATACGCTGTGTCGGCTGTGTGCTCAAGTCCCGAACAGACAAAGATCCCGCTGGATCGCGCGGGGTGGTTTAAATCCAACCACGTTCGGCAAATGAAACCCACTCTCCCCGGCCTACCACGAGGTGATCTAATACACGGATATCCATGAATTCACAACATTTTACCACACGTTCGGTGATTTGTTTATCGGCAAAACTGGGTTCCGCATAACCCGAAGGATGATTATGAGCAAGGATCACGGCAGCGGCGCCGATCGCGATAGCTTCCCGGACAATTTCACGCGGATGCACCTCAACGTGGCTCAGCGTGCCGGAAAAGAGGCGGCTGTGCCTGAGCACCCGGTTCTGATTGTTGAGATAGATGACCAGAAAGATCTCGCGCGGCTCGTCGGCAAGCTGGCTTTGCAGAAACGCTCTGGTGGCCTGCGGGCTGTCCAGGGTCAGCGCCTCCTGGATGCTGGAGGCATGGTAGCGGCGCGCCAGCTCGGCGATGCCTTTGAGCTGGGCAAACTTCGCCACGCCGATACCCGACACCTCGGCAAACTGCTCTGCATCTGCAGAGAGCAGATCGTAAAGCGAACCGAAATGCGCGACCAGATATTCGGCGAAGGCCATCACGCTGCGCTCCGGCGTGCCGGTACGCAGAAACAGCGCCAGCAGTTCGATATCGGTGAGGGACGCGATCCCTAGCCGCAGCATCTTCTCGCGGGGCATCTTTTCACGCGGCATGTTCTCATATGACGTCAGCGATCTCGCCGTCTCCATAGCGCTCCTCCCTGTGAAAACCCGATTTTGCCACGGCACGCGCAGCGGCTCGACCTGCGGTCTTTGCTTTTGCGTAGCAGCTCGTAAAGTGAGTTATGCGCAAAAGCACGTCACTTTGCAGAGTGTGATAAAATGCCCACCTTCTGGTGAAACCCCAACAGGAATGAATCATGATGAGCCTGGCCGGTAAAAAAATCGTTCTTGGCGTGAGCGGCGGCATCGCTGCGTATAAAACGCCGGAGCTGGTACGTCGTCTGCGCGATCGCGGCGCAGAGGTGCGCGTGGCAATGACAGAGGGTGCCAAAGCCTTTATTACTCCCCTGAGCCTGCAGGCGGTGTCGGGCTATCCGGTTTCCGATAGCCTGCTGGATCCGGCTGCCGAAGCGGCAATGGGGCATATCGAGCTGGGCAAGTGGGCTGACCTGGTGATCCTCGCCCCGGCAACCGCCGATCTGATTGCCCGCGTGACCGCCGGTATGGCTAACGATCTGGTCACAACCATCTGCCTGGCCACCCCCTCGCCCGTCGCGGTAGTACCGGCGATGAACCAGCAGATGTACCGCAACGCCGCCACACAGCATAACCTCAGCGTACTGGCCGCCCGTGGTGTGCAGCTGTGGGGGCCGGACAGCGGCAGTCAGGCCTGTGGTGACGTGGGCCCAGGCCGAATGCTCGACCCGCTGGCTATCGTCGATTTGGCCGCAGCGCACTTTTCGCCTGTCAAAACACTGCAACATCTGAATATCATGATTACCGCAGGTCCAACGCAGGAGCTGCTGGATCCGGTGCGCTACATCACCAATAAAAGCTCTGGCAAGATGGGCTTCGCCATTGCCGCCGCCGCTGCCCGCCTCGGCGCGAACGTGACGCTGGTGAGCGGCCCGGTGTCGCTGCCGACGCCGGCAGGGGTGAAGCGTGTCGATGTGGTGACCGCGCTGGAGATGGAAGCCGCCGTACAGGCTCAGGTTCAGTCGCAGCAGATTTTTATCGGCTGTGCGGCCGTTGCTGACTACCGCGCCGCCGCCGTTGCCGATGAGAAGATCAAAAAGCAAGGCGATGAAATTACAATAAAAATGGTTAAAAACCCGGATATCGTTGCTGGCGTTGCGGCGCTGAGTACGAACCGCCCCTACGTAGTAGGGTTTGCCGCCGAAACAAATAATGTGGAAGAATACGCCCGGCAAAAACGTATCCGCAAAAACCTTGATCTGATCTGCGCCAATGACGTATCTGATGCAAATCAAGGGTTTAATAGCGACAGCAACGCATTACACCTTTTCTGGCAGGATGGCGATAAAGTCCTGCCGCTTGAGCGCAAAGCACTTCTGGGACAACTACTACTGGACGAGATCGTTACCCGTTATGATGAAAAAAATCGACGTTAAAATTATGGACCCGCGCGTTGGCAAAGCGTTTCCGCTGCCAACCTACGCCACCTCCGGCTCTGCCGGTCTTGACCTGCGAGCCTGTCTTGATGACGCCGTAGAGCTGGCTCCGGGCGCAACGACGCTGCTGCCGACGGGCCTGGCTATTCACATCGCCGATCCGTCGCTGGCCGCCGTGATTTTACCGCGCTCGGGCCTCGGCCATAAGCATGGCGTAGTACTGGGCAATCTGGTTGGTCTGATTGATTCAGATTACCAGGGGCAACTGATGGTGTCGGTCTGGAACCGCGGCAAGGAGAGCTTCACGATTGAACCGGGCGAACGTATTGCACAGATGGTATTTGTGCCGGTGGTGCAGGCAGAGTTCAACCTGGTAGAAGAGTTTGACAGCTCTGAACGTGGTGAAGGCGGCTTCGGCCATTCCGGGCGTCAGTAGGTCGCCTCGTCCTTATATCATCCAGGATGCGTCTAAAAGATGGCAGAAAAACAAACCGCGAAAAGGAATCGTCGCGAAGAAATACTTCAGTCTCTGGCACTTATGCTTGAATCCAGCGATGGCAGTCAACGCATTACCACGGCCAAGCTGGCGGCGTCGGTTGGCGTCTCCGAAGCAGCTCTTTATCGTCATTTTCCAAGCAAAACGCGCATGTTTGACAGCTTGATCGAGTTTATCGAAGATAGCTTGACGACGCGTATCAACTTAATCCTAAAAGATGAGAAAGATACGCTGGCACGCCTGCGTCTTATCATTCAGCTGATTTTAGGCTTTGGTGAACGCAATCCTGGACTAACGCGGATCCTTACCGGTCACGCGCTGATGTTTGAACAGGATCGCTTACAGAGCCGTATTAACCAGCTATTTGAGCGGATTGAATCGCAGCTGCGGCAGGTTCTGCGCGAGCGGAAGATGCGCGAGGGTGAAGGCTTTACCGTGGATGAAACGCTGCTGGCGAGCCAGCTGCTGGCCCAGTGTGAAGGTATGCTGTCGCGCTTTGTACGCAGCGAGTTCAAATATCGGCCAACGGACGACTTTGACATCCGCTGGCCACTGATGGTGGCGCAGCTACATTAATCCCGTAGCCTGGCGATCCGTAAGCCCGGTCCGCATTCGCGCGACCGGGCTATTTAACGCTTATACCCCAAACTCTTCCCGATACGCCTGTACCGACGCCAGATGGTTCGCCATCTCCGGGCGCTCTTCCAGATAGGCAATCAGATCCTTGAGGGTGATGATCGAAATCACCTTGCAGCCGTAGTCACGCTCGACCTCCTGAATCGCCGAGATATCGCCGCGGCCACGCTCCTGACGGTCAAGGGAGATCAACACGCCAGCCAGCGTTGCGCTATTAGCCTGGATAATCTCCATCGACTCACGGATCGCCGTTCCGGCAGTGATCACGTCATCGACCAGCATCACGCGGCCCTGCAGCGCGCTACCGACCAGATTGCCGCCCTCGCCGTGGTCTTTGGCCTCTTTACGGTTAAAGCAGTAAGGCACGTCGCGCTCGTGGTGCTCCGCCAGCGCGACCGCCGTGGTGGTCGCAATCGGAATACCTTTATAGGCAGGGCCAAACAGCAGATCGAAATCGATACCGGAATCCACCAACGCTTCGGCATAGAAACGGCCTAACAATGCCAGATCGCGCCCGGTATTAAACAGCCCGGCGTTGAAGAAATAGGGGCTTTTACGCCCGGATTTCAGCGTAAACTCGCCGAACTTAAGTACCTGCTTGTTAAGCGCAAACTCAATAAACTGGCGCTGATAGGGTTTCATGGATTCGCTCCTTTTCTCACTTTATGACAGACAAAAAGAAGGGCGACTACGTCGCCCTTAAAATCAAATCAATTTTCTAACGCCGCTTTTTGCGCCGCTACGATGGATTCAATCCCCCCTCTGGCCAGCGCCAGTAGCGAGAGCAGCTCCTCATGGGTGAACGGCTCGCCCTCGGCGGTGCCCTGCACCTCGATCATGCGGCCATCTTCGGTCATCACCACGTTCATATCGGTTTCGGCGGCGGAGTCTTCAACATACTCCAGATCGCACAGCGCTTCGCCGTTGACGATGCCCACGGAGACCGCTGCCACCATCCCTTTCATTGGGTTGGTCTTCAGCTTACCCGCGGCGACCAGCTTGTTCAGCGCATCTGCCAGCGCCACGCATGCGCCGGTAATGGAGGCGGTACGAGTACCGCCGTCGGCCTGGATGACGTCGCAGTCAAGGGTAATGGTGAACTCACCCAGCGCTTTTAAGTCTACGGCAGCGCGCAGAGAGCGGGCGATCAGACGCTGAATCTCCAGCGTACGGCCACCCTGCTTGCCTTTGGCGGCTTCACGCGCGTTACGGGTATGGGTAGCGCGCGGCAGCATGCCATACTCAGCGGTGATCCACCCCTGACCCTGGCCTTTCAGAAAACGCGGCACGCCTTCATCAATAGAGGCGGTACACAGAACTTTAGTGTCACCGAATTCAACCAGCACGGCACCTTCAGCGTGTTTTGTATAGTTTCGGGTCAGGGTGACGGGACGCACCTGATTAGCGCTACGGCCTGCTGGACGCATGATGATTTCTCCGGCTTTTACGAATGTGGCTGCGCATTATACGGACTAAATACGCTTATTCCTATCTTGAGAAGGCCCCGAAAGCTATAATCCCCCCATCTCCTCTTTAAAAACAGGAACGTCTATGATCCGCAGTATGACAGCCTACGCCCGGCGTGAAATCAAGGGTGAATGGGGCAGCGCAGTCTGGGAACTGCGCTCGGTTAACCAGCGTTATCTTGAAACCTGGTTTCGCCTGCCGGAGCAGTTCCGCAGCCTTGAGCCTGTAGTACGCGAGCGTATCCGCACCCGTCTGACCCGCGGTAAAATCGAATGTAACCTGCGCTTTGAGCCAGACGTCAGCGCGCAAAGCGAGCTGATTCTTAATGAAAAATTGGCCAAGCAGCTTGTCACAGCCGCGAACTGGGTCAAAATGCAGAGCGACGAGGGTGAAATTAACCCGGTTGATATTCTGCGCTGGCCGGGCGTGATGGCCGCTCAGGAGCAGGATCTGGACGCGATTGCCGCTGAGATCCTCTCTGCGCTGGACGGCGCGCTGGATGACTTTATTATCGCCCGTGAGACCGAAGGCCAGGCGCTGAAGGGCCTGATCGAGCAGCGTCTGGAAGGCGTTAGCGCGGAAGTCACCAAAGTACGCGCCCAGATGCCGGAAGTGCTGAAGTGGCAGCGCGAGCGTCTGGTTGCCAAGCTGGAAGATGCTCAGGTGCAGCTGGAGAACAACCGTCTTGAGCAGGAGCTGGTGCTGATGGCTCAGCGCATTGACGTGGCTGAAGAGCTGGACCGTCTCGACGCGCACGTTAAAGAGACCTACAACATTCTGAAGAAGAAAGAGGCCGTGGGCCGCCGCCTGGACTTTATGATGCAGGAGTTCAACCGCGAGTCGAACACCCTGGCATCAAAATCTATTAATGCTGATATCACGACTTCTGCTATCGAGCTGAAGGTGCTGATCGAGCAGATGCGCGAGCAGATTCAGAATATTGAGTGATCTTCACTCCAAACCTATAGCTTCTACAAGCCCATGTTAAATGGGCTTTTTTGCATTTTGATTTCTACTAATGAATCTAATCATTGATTGGATCAACTGATTTAGTTTTTTTAATATTTTTTATCAATATGCAATCACAGTTCGGAATAATTAGCGGGAGAAATGGATGAAAGTCAGAATATTTATAGTTTTTATTGTTACATTGGTGATAATACAATTATTTTATATGCTGTCTTTCAAGACTCCAAAGGTCCTTGCCATTCATGGCCTTGGTTCTAATAAAGACTTACTAATTAAAAACATGCCTTTTACTGACAGTAATAAAATTAAGTGGTGGGATAATAATGGTGTTAAATTAATCTCATCCTCTCAGACATACTATGTTTCGGTTTGGAATTTCGACGGTAAGTATCAAAAACTTGCTCCGAAGAGTTCAGGGTGGTTTCCAGACCATGATATTGATTATTTACTATGTTTCAATGACATAAAAGCAGAAGAAAATTGTATAGACAAGGAAAACTGGATAATAGACATCATCAAAGCAAAAGATGGCTACATTTATTATAGACTTGATGGTAATGAATACTATCGAAAACCTTCCGGTGAACTTATTGACGGTGAAAGATTTAAGACAACAATTAAATAACAGAGATTGTCATACCTTGTTATTCGAGTGTTTAAAGTATAGTTGTTAGATTTACTATGTAAAGCTATAACTAGAATACGTAATGGATTTAGCACATCGAGAGATGGCTTCCACATCATAAGCAATGAGTCTTGTTACGCCATCTATTACTAATACAGATGGCGACATGCTATTTCAGCGCCACAATTAACAAAAAAAACCGCACTAATAATTCATATTAAAAATAACGCTTAGGGTAAGCTGCCGGGAATGCATTGCTCATCCAACACCACGTTCTATTTGTTAAACGTGTGTTATTTACATACAGAGATACCAGTACAAGGAAGTTAACATTATGACTGCCCTTCAATTCCCGTGTACCATCTTCAAAACTCAGAAATGGATGGATGACTACGGGGCCAGAGACATGCGCTATGGGACTTAACCGAAGCACAACTCAGAAAACACTACCATTTGGAAAATGTGTCTACCCGCGTCAATCCTTATACATTGACCAAGGTTATACCTTTCAGCCAGTCACAGCTGATGCCGTATGGTTATCGAGGCGATATGGCTAAAATGACTCCGCAGCAGTGCTGCCAGAATTCTTTTTGATGAATTCCGCCACCTTTCCCGCATGTTTGCTCTGTTTAGCCCCTATCGGCACCTGATCGATAAAATGATTACGCACATGCAGTATGGCAACGGCGCGCCTTTCCGTGATATGTTGCTGGACAGGGCGTTGAAGGAGATTATAATTAATGACGTTACTGATAAAAGCACATTATTACGTACAAAGAATATTTTGAGTAGCTATATTGATTGGGAAAATAAAATTTATCCGTCTGAGAAGGAAAGTGAATTTCGAAAACTGATAGCTTACGGCAACCTTCCTAAATTCGATAGATTTCAGGATAACTTTAATGGCATGGGTATAACTGTTCACGACACTTGGGCAACGCATATTACTATAAAATCAATTGATATTCATAACGACTATTATCGAGCAGTAGTTTACTATAGGGTGCAAGACCACTTTGGATTAGATGACGATGACATACTAAAAAGCAAGTTTAGCCAGTTTCACTTCTTCCGCATTTGGTTTGTGCTTCAGCGGTATAAAAATTTAGGTTTTAAGCCATTCATAACAAATATGGAAACCAGTATAGAAATTACTGGGGGGCGCAATGAAAGATAAGAAAAAATCCATTTTATTATTTATCTTATTCTTTTTGTTTCTTATTTACATTTTCCGAATATTTCTACGCCCTGTGGAAATTATTGCAGTCCATGAAGACGATAATTATAGTTCTGTCCTAGTGAAAAATTTCCCTATGACGGATAAAGGAAAAATAAATTGGTGGTTAAAAAATAAGAACATGTTAAAAAGCCGCTATGGCATTCCAAGACCTGCTTCGTATGGAGGATATAATGTGACTTTCTGGTTGTTTGATGAAGGGTATAAAGATGAAGGAGGATATGACAGACTGTGCTTTAAAGATATGAAAGGACCAATAAACTGCATCGAAAAAGATGCTGTATTCTCTGTAGATAACAGCACTAATCTAGGGACAATTTTCACGGTGTATAATGGTAGGCACTATCGTATAGATAAAAGAGGAGAAGTTGTTGAAATTCCTACAAAATGAAATAATACTTTTTTGAAGAAATTAAATTAGTTTACTTATAAATAGGTTGCAAAAAAAAGCATAAAGCTTAGGTAAAATACAGTTAAGGATATTATGAGTTGAAAGAAAAAAATAATTATATATATGCTATTAATTATAGGCTGTATTCTTTCCGCTTACGTAATTTGGATATGGCTACGCCCAGTAGAACTTATAGCAGTTCATCAGAATGATAATCATACCTATATTATAGTGAAAAACTTTCCAATCACGGACAAAGGCCAAATAAATTGGTGGTTGAAAAACAAAGACATGCTCAAGAGTAAATATGACATTCCAAAGCCATCTTCTTATGGAAATTTTACCGTTATTTTCTGGGGCTACGGCGGCGGTTATAAAAAAGAGGGAAAATACGATAGACTTTGCTTCAATGACATGCCTCCTCCGAAAAACTGTATAGATAAAACATAGTATTTTATGTTAGCTATAGCGACAATAGTGGTATGTATTTCATCGCTAACAATGAAAAGTATTACTTAAAAGATAATGGTAAGATAGCACGGGAAGAATCTGGCTAGATAGTAGTAAAAACAAAGAACTTTAATTTTATTAAAAACTACAACTGCATTGATAGATATGCAGAAAAATCTATACCCCTAGAGGGGGCGTTTATTACCTAGTTGCACTAGCTTATTGGACAGACAGAACGCCCATCATTTTTATTTCATCAATATGGCGCTTTGTCAGGTTTATCTCACATTGGTCAATAGCTGGTTGATAATCATATGTATCTTCTCCAATTTCAGAGGCCACGCCTAGGCAAATTTTTTCTCTATATTTCTCCCAGTCTTTTTGTGACTCAAGAAAATACTTACTATAAACAGTACCGACCGTTAAATCTGGATCTTCGCTTTTAAAAACAGGTCCATCATAGTTTTTTAGAATCCTGGTATTAACATCACCTACAATCATTTTATACTGAGTGAAAATCTGATTTTTCTTTTGTGTTAAACATTTATGAGCTCTATGGTAATCATCGTTATTTTGCTGATAGCACATATCACTTTCCGAACCCTGACTAAGTTCAGCCCATACTTTGGTAGGCAGAAGAAAGGCAAGAAAGATAACGGCACATGAGTTTAATTTCATTTTAAATACCCTATCCTGTTCCTGTTTTTTATCACTGGCACATAGCGTATTGCTGGCTATATAATTTCGCAATCCCTCTTCTCCTAATAAGAATTTTAGTCTGCAAGCAATATTACTCCTAAAAACCGAGGCTGACACCCAGCATAAATGAACTTGGACTAGCCACCAGCCAGTATGCAAAACTACCCGTTTGGTCTGGCAAACCCATTCATGATGCGTAGAGAAATATCAGATAAAAACCACAACCCATGACAACTACCCTACTCTGCCCCACCCATACCTTTGACGCCCCGCCCTTTATCTTACGTGCGGAGTCCGGCTACATCCGTCATTTGCCTGCTCTGGCCTACTGCCTTGTGGAGTATGACCGGGCGCACTACAGCGACGCGCTGTTTCAGCGTTTCTCGCAGCCGTTCCCAGATGCACTAACTAATGCGGTGGCGAAGCGCAGGGCTGAGTATCTGGCGAGCCGCTACTGCGGGCAGGTGCTGCTCGAGCAGGCGCAGGCCGCCTCAACGGTCATTGGTACCCATGAGCGCGTTCCTCAGTGGCCAGCTGGCTGGCGAGGCAGTATTTCCCACAGCGACAAATACGCCCTGGTTGTTATCGCCCCTGAATCAGCGGGACTTATGCCGGGTATCGACATTGAGCAGTGGCAGCCCGAGGTGATGCTGGAGACGGCAGACATGTTCGCCTCGTCAGACGAACAGCAGCTATTGTCCTCGTTATCCCTGCCCTATCCGCAGGCGCTGCTAACGCTCTTTTCAGCTAAGGAGAGCCTGTATAAATCCCAGTGGCCTGAAGTGAGGCGCTACTTTGATTTTCAGGCGGCAAAGGTCACCCATGTCGATGAAGCAGAGCAGCGCTTTACTCTGACCCTCACCGAGACCTTAACGCCAAAGCTAAAATGTGGAACCACCTTTAGCGGCAGCTATATGTTTCTCAACGACGCGGTCATCACCTGCATCAGCTAGTTTTTGTTTTAAAAACCCCTTATCCCCTGCTTCGCCAGCCATGCGCTGAGGCTCTGCACTATCGGATGATGCACGAAGGTAACCAGCTGCCGCGCCTTCTCCGCACCAACGCCCGGCAGCTGCTGCCAGCTAAGCTCATTACGCCCCATAAACTGCGACCAGCTACTGTCGCCTATCAGCCTCAGCGCGGCCTGAGTGAGCGGCAGACCCAGCGCCATCACCCAGCGGATAAATGGTCGCTCACGGGCCAGGTTGAACTGATGCCAGATCTGTCGCCCTCTGGCTGCACTCAATCCCGGCGTGTTCTCTAGCTGCTGTCGGGTCAGAGCCAGCCAGGAGAAGATATGCTCAAAGCGATGCGCCTGATGCAGGAGCCGCCAACCCGCCTCGCCCAGGCCTGTAATATCCAGCACCGGCTTTGAGCTAAGCCATACCAGCCGGGCGAAAAATTGTGCCTGACAATCGGGTGCAGCATAAAAGCAGGTAAGCGAATTGAAATACGCGGGCGGCGGCTCGGGTTTGTCACGCGCCAGGCTACGCCATATCACCCGGTCGATGCGCGGGATACCCTGTCCCGCCAGGCTGACCTGGACCTGATCGCCCGGCGCGATATCTAGCTCTTGCCAGCGGCGGACAGAGCCAAGGTTTACCCGACGCACCGTTTTGTCATCCAGCTGTACCGGCTCAAGCTCCGCCACCACGGCGATCTTGCCGCTGCGTCCGGTAGCAAAGCGGATATTGGTTACCTCGGCAACCTCCGCTACGGGCGGGTATTTCCAGGCCACAACCCACTCACCTTCGCCGGGTCGCCAGCGCCTGCCCTCCGGCTCTTTCGCCGCGCGGATCACAACCCCGTCGGTGGCAAAGGGTAGCGGCGAGGTGAACCAGCGGGTACGGATCGTCTCAACCTCGTCCGCGTTTTTCACCGGCAGGCTGAAACGCGCGCTGGTGTTAAACCCAGCCTCGCTCAGCAGCTTCAGGCGCTGCTCCATCGCAGCAGGGCCGTCCGGCCAGGCCCAGATAAACAGCGCCAGTTCATTCAAAAGAGGCGAACTCTCTCGCTGCATGAGGGCGCCCGCTACCTTCGCACGGGCGTTGACGCCCCCCATCCGCTGCTGGATATGCCCATCGCGCGCCAGGTAGATCTCCCCTTGCAGCACGCTGTTTGCCAGCGGCCCGGCAAGCTGTTGAGGCAGGGAAGGAATCAGGCGTACCTTCTCGGTCCACGACTCCCCCCTGCGCCCATCGCCACGGCTGATGGCTTCTGCTAGCCGCCCGTTGCGGTAGACCAGCGTCACCGCCACGCCATCAACCTTAGGCTGTACCCACAGGTCACGGCGGTCGCCCATCCAGCGTTTGAGAGCATATTTGTCCGCCAGCTTGCGCACCCCGGTATGCATCACCGGATGCGGCACCGTACCGCCCACGGGCGGCGCTGAGACGTCGGGCAGCGGCTGGGATATAAAGCAGCGCTGCCACTGTGCCAGCCGATCGCTGAGACGGTCGTACACCGCATCGCTCACGCCGCTGCTCCCCTCCTGCCAGTACGCCAGGTTCCACTGGGTAACCTGTCGCTGGAGCCGGGCGATCTCCAGCTGCGCCCGGAAGGGCGACCAGGACGGACAGGCCGCCGTGCTATAGCAGCTCCAGAGCGTTAAGCCGAGCGCCAATCCTCTACGTTTCCACATGTTCTTTCTCCCTTGCCTCGACCAGCACGGTATACCGCGTAGCGAACCGGCTGGCGAAGAGCAAAACAGCAGGCTGCGAGGCGGCTTCAGCGCTTTTTAAAGCGTTGCTGCAAACGAGAGAGGAATCAGGAAGAGAGTGCGCAAAATGCAATAATCTCGTGGGAAAATGTGACAAAAACTACGTTAAAGGGTGCCGACGTGTATAATAGGCACGTATGTAGACATTTCCGTTCGTTCATTACATATAAAGATACTCATGGCTCAAGGCACGCTCTATATCGTTTCCGCCCCTAGCGGCGCGGGCAAATCAAGCCTCATTCAGGCTTTGTTAAAGACCCAACCGTTGTACGACACCCAGGTTTCTGTTTCACATACCACGCGCGCGCCGCGTCCCGGTGAAGTGCACGGTGAACACTACTTCTTTGTAGATCATGACGAGTTCAAAACCATGATTAGCAACGATGCGTTCCTTGAGCATGCGGAAGTGTTTGGCAATTACTACGGTACGTCCCGGGCCGCCATTGAGCAAGTGCTCTCCACGGGCGTAGACGTCTTCCTTGATATCGACTGGCAGGGCGCGCAGCAGATCCGCGCAAAAATGCCCCAGGCACGCAGCATCTTTGTATTGCCGCCGTCGAAGCTGGAGCTGGATCGCCGCCTGCGTGGCCGCGGCCAGGATAGCGAAGAGGTGATTGCCAAGCGTATGGCCCAGGCAGTTGCAGAAATGAGCCATTACGCCGAATATGATTACCTGGTTGTGAACGATGATTTTGATACCGCTATCAGCGATATGAAGACCATCATCCGTGCTGAACGTCTGCGCATGGGCCGCCAAATGCAGCGACATGACGCTTTAATCAGCAAACTATTGGCAGATTGAACCGGGTTTAAGTATTATGCCCAGTCATTTCTTCATCTGTGGAGCACTTTAAGTATGGCACGCGTAACTGTTCAGGACGCTGTAGAGAAAATTGGTAACCGTTTTGACCTGGTACTGGTGGCCGCGCGTCGCGCTCGTCAGATGCAGGTTGGCGGTAAAGATCCGCTGGTAGCGGAAGAGAACGATAAAACTACCGTTATCGCGCTGCGCGAAATCGAAGAAGGTCTGATCACCAACCAGATCCTCGACGTACGTGAGCGCCAGGAGCAGCAAGAGCAGGAAGCCGCTGAGTTACAGGCCGTCACCGCTATTGCTGAAGGTCGTCGTTAATAACGCTGCAGGTCACCCTTGTATCTGTTTGAAAGCCTGAATCAACTGATTCGCACCTACCTGCCGGAAGACCAGATCAAACGTCTCCAGCAGGCGTATCTCGTTGCACGTGACGCTCACGAGGGCCAAACACGTTCAAGCGGTGAACCCTACATTACGCACCCGGTAGCGGTGGCCTGTATTCTGGCCGAGATGAAACTCGACCACGAAACGCTAATGGCCGCGCTGCTGCATGACGTAATTGAAGATACCCCCGCCACCTACCAGGACATGGAGCAGCTGTTTGGCAAAACCGTGGCCGAGCTGGTGGAAGGGGTCTCAAAGCTTGATAAGCTGAATTTCCGCGATAAGAAAGAGGCGCAGGCCGAAAACTTTCGCAAGATGATCATGGCGATGGTGCAGGATATCCGCGTCATTCTCATCAAGCTTGCTGACCGCACCCACAACATGCGCACCCTGGGCTCACTACGCCCGGACAAGCGTCGCCGCATCGCCCGTGAAACCCTCGAAATCTACAGCCCGCTGGCGCACCGGTTAGGTATCCACCACATCAAAACCGAGCTGGAAGAGCTGGGCTTTGAAGCGCTGCACCCGAACCGCTACCGCGTGATTAAAGAGGTCGTCAAGGCCGCGCGCGGCAACCGTAAAGAGATGATTCAAAAAATCCTCTCGGAGATCGAAGGGCGTTTGCAGGAGGCGGGTATCCCCTGCCGCGTGAGCGGTCGCGAGAAGCATCTCTACTCCATCTACTGCAAGATGGTGCTGAAAGAGCAGCGTTTTCACTCGATCATGGACATCTATGCGTTCCGGGTGATTGTTGAGGATCTCGACACCTGCTATCGCGTGCTGGGTCAGATGCACAGCCTCTACAAGCCGCGTCCTGGACGCATGAAGGACTATATCGCCATTCCGAAAGCGAACGGCTATCAGTCTCTGCACACCTCTATGATTGGTCCGCACGGCGTGCCGGTTGAGGTGCAGATCCGTACTGAAGATATGGACCAGATGGCGGAGATGGGGGTTGCGGCACACTGGGCTTATAAAGAGCACGGCGAGAGCAGCACCACCGCACAGATCCGCGCCCAGCGCTGGATGCAGAGCCTGCTTGAGCTCCAGCAGAGCGCTGGTAGCTCCTTTGAATTTATCGAAAGCGTTAAATCCGATCTCTTCCCGGATGAGATTTACGTTTTCACACCGGAAGGGCGCATCGTTGAGCTGCCTGCCGGTGCGACGCCGGTCGACTTCGCCTATGCGGTACATACCGATATCGGCCACGCCTGCGTAGGCGCACGCGTCGATCGGCAGCCCTACCCGCTGTCGCAGCCGCTGGCGAGTGGCCAAACGGTAGAGATTATTACCGCACCGGGCGCACGCCCGAACGCCGCCTGGCTTAACTTTGTCGTGAGCTCGAAAGCGCGCGCCAAAATCCGCCAGATGCTGAAAAACCTCAAGCGCGATGACTCGGTTAGCCTGGGCCGTCGTCTGCTGAATCACGCTCTCGGCGGTAGCCGCAAGCTGGCGGAGATCCCGTCTGAGAATATCCAGCGCGAGCTGGTGCGCATGAAGCTCGTCTCCCTTGACGATCTGCTGGCGGAGATTGGCCTCGGCAATGCCATGAGCGTGGTGGTGGCGAAAAATCTACAGCAGGGCGAAGCCTCCGCTGTGTCTACCACGCCGAGCCATGGGCATCTGCCGATTAAGGGCGCGGACGGGGTGCTGATCACCTTTGCGAAATGCTGCCGTCCGATCCCTGGCGACCCGATTATTGCGCACGTCAGCCCGGGTAAAGGGCTGGTGATCCACCATGAGTCCTGCCGTAACATCCGTGGCTATCAGAAAGAGCCTGAGAAGTTTATGGCGGTTGAGTGGGATAAAGAGACGGCGCAGGAGTTTATCACCGAGATCAAGGTGGATATGTTCAATCATCAGGGCGCGCTGGCAAACCTGACGGCGGCAATCAACACGGCCTCTTCCAATATTCAAAGCCTGAATACGGAAGAGAAAGATGGCCGCGTCTATAGCGCCTTTATCCGCCTGACCTGCCGCGACCGCGTGCACCTGGCGAATATCATGCGCAAAATCCGCGTGCTGCCGGACGTGATCAAGGTCACCCGTAACCGAAACTAGCCCTATGACTCTGAAACGTTATGCGCGTATACGTGAGATGCTCGCCAGGCGCCAGCCTGATCTGACCGTCTGCATGGAACAGGTCCATAAGCCGCATAACGTTTCGGCAATCATTCGCACCGCCGATGCCGTCGGCGTGCATGAAGTCCACGCCGTCTGGCCGGAAAACCGGATGCGCATCATGGCTTCCTCCGCTGCGGGAAGTAACAGCTGGGTACAGGTTAAAACGCACCGCACCATTGCCGATGCCGTCGGGCATCTCAAAGGCCAGGGGATGCAGGTGCTGGCTACCCATCTCTCTGAAAAATCCGTAGATTTCCGTGATATCGACTATACCCGCCCTACCTGTATTCTGATGGGGCAGGAGAAGACCGGTATCACCCAAGAGGCGCTGGACCTGGCGGACCAGGACATTATCATTCCGATGATCGGTATGGTGCAGTCGCTTAACGTCTCGGTCGCCTCCGCGCTGATCCTCTATGAGGCGCAGCGCCAGCGGCAGAACGCCGGGATGTACGCTCGCGATACCAGCACCATAGATTATGACGACCAGCATCGACTGCTGTTTGAAGGCAGTTACCCCGTGCTTGCCCGCGTAGCGAAGCAGAAAGGGCTGCCCTATCCCGACCTCAACGCGGATGGCGAAATCGAAGCCGACGACGCGTGGTGGTCCACCATGCAGGCAGCAAGGTAAGATTATGCAAGGCAAATTGCTCGATGCTGTCCCGCTCAGCTCTCTCACCGGCGTTGGCGCGGCACAAAGCAGCAAGCTGGCCAAAATCGGTTTAGTGAACGTCCAGGATCTGCTCCTGCATCTGCCGCTGCGCTACGAAGATCGTACCCATCTCTATCCCATCGCTGACCTGCTGCCGGGCGTGTATGCCACGGTCGAAGGTGAAGTGCTTAATAGCAACGTGACCTTCGGCGGCCGTCGGATGATGACCTGCCAGATCAGCGACGGCAGCGGCATCCTGACGATGCGCTTTTTCAACTTCAACGCGGCGATGAAAAATAGCCTCTCTCCAGGCCGCCGCGTGCTGGCCTACGGTGAGGCGAAGCGCGGCAAATACGGCGCGGAGATGATCCACCCCGAGTATCGCATTCAGGGCGATCTCAGTACCCCGGAGATGCAGGAGACCCTCACCCCGGTCTATCCGACTACCGAAGGTATCAAGCAAGGAACGCTGCGTAAGCTGACCGACCAGGCATTGGATCTGCTCGACACCTGTGCCATTGCAGAGCTGCTGCCGCCTGAGCTGGCGCAGGGGATGATGAGCCTGCCGGAGGCGCTGCGCACGCTGCATCGTCCGCCGCCGACCTTACAGCTGGCCGACGTAGAGCTTGGCCAGCATCCTGCCCAGCGCCGCCTGATCCTTGAAGAGCTGCTGGCGCATAATCTCAGCATGCTGGCACTGCGCGCCGGGGCGCAGCGGTTCCACGCCCAGTCCCTGAAGGCCAACGATACCTTAAAAAACCAGCTGCTGGCGGCGCTGCCGTTTAAGCCCACCGCCGCCCAGGCGCGGGTGACAGCAGAGATCGAGCACGATATGGCGCTGGATATTCCGATGATGCGCCTGGTGCAGGGCGACGTGGGTTCGGGCAAAACGCTGGTGGCCGCTCTGGCCGCGCTGCGCGCCATTGCCAACGGCAAGCAGGTAGGGCTGATGGCACCCACCGAGCTGCTGGCCGAGCAGCACGCCAACAACTTCCGCAGTTGGTTTGAGCCACTGGGCATTCAGGTAGGCTGGCTGGCGGGCAAGCAGAAGGGTAAGGCTCGTCTTGTACAGCAGGAGGCGATTGCCAGCGGCCAGGTGCAGATGGTGGTCGGCACGCATGCCATTTTCCAGGAGCAGGTACAGTTTAACGGCCTGGCGCTGGTGATCATCGATGAACAGCACCGCTTTGGTGTCCACCAGCGGCTGGCGCTGCGGGAGAAGGGACAGCAGCAGGGCTTTCATCCCCACCAGCTGATCATGACCGCCACCCCTATTCCCCGAACCCTGGCGATGACCGCCTATGCCGATCTCGATACCTCCACCATCGACGAGCTGCCGCCGGGGCGTACCCCAGTCACTACCGTGGCGATTGCCGATACGCGGCGCAGCGAGATTATCGAGCGCGTGCGCCATGCCTGCACCAATGAAGGCCGCCAGGCCTATTGGGTCTGCACGCTAATTGAAGAGTCCGATCTGCTGGAGGCCCAGGCCGCCGAAGCAACGTGGGAGGAGCTGAAGCTGGCTCTGCCAGAGCTGAACGTTGGCCTGGTCCATGGCCGCATGAAGCCCGCCGAGAAGCAGGCGGTGATGCAGGCGTTCAAGCAGGGCGAGCTGCATCTGCTGGTGGCGACCACGGTGATTGAAGTGGGCGTGGACGTACCCAACGCCAGCCTGATGATCATTGAGAACCCGGAGCGTCTGGGTCTTGCGCAACTTCACCAGCTGCGAGGCCGCGTGGGCCGTGGTGCGGTTGCCTCCCACTGCGTGCTGCTCTACAAATCTCCGCTCTCCAAAACGGCGCAAATGCGTTTGCAGGTGCTGCGCGACAGCAACGACGGCTTTGTAATTGCGCAAAAAGATCTGGAGATCCGCGGCCCAGGCGAGCTGCTGGGCACCCGTCAGACCGGTAACGCCGAGTTTAAGGTCGCCGACCTGCTGCGTGACCGGGCAATGATCCCCGAAGTACAGCGTCTTGCCCGCCATATTCACGAACGCTACCCGGAGCAGGCCGCAGCGCTAATTGAGCGCTGGATGCCCGAAACCGAGCGTTATTCCAACGCCTGATAACGCCTCTCAGAAACACCTTGTAAAATTTATAAATGCAATCGTTTGCTTTTATGGGTTGCTCAGCTAAAATGCCCGCTTTTCCACCGTGGAATTGCCTGAGATGTCCGTTAACACCGTCGAGTCTGAAAATGCGCAACCGGTTGCGCAGCCACACAATAGCGAACTGATCTACCGTCTGGAAGACCGTCCGCCGCTGGCGCAAACCCTTTTTGCCGCCTGCCAGCACCTGCTGGCGATGTTTGTTGCGGTCATTACTCCGGCACTGCTGATCTGCCAGGCACTCGGCCTGCCCGCGCAGGATACGCAGCACATCATCAGCATGTCGCTGTTCGCCTCCGGCGTCGCCTCGATTATCCAGATTAAGGCCTGGGGTCCGGTGGGCTCAGGCCTGCTCTCCATTCAGGGCACCAGCTTTAACTTTGTTGCCCCGCTGATCATGGGCGGCACAGCGTTGAAAACCGGCGGCGCGGATGTCCCGACAATGATGGCGGCGCTGTTCGGCACTCTGATGTTGGCAAGCTGCACCGAGATGGTCATCTCCCGCGTGCTGCACCTGGCCCGCCGGGTGATCACCCCGCTGGTCTCCGGCGTGGTGGTCATGATTATCGGCCTGTCGCTGATTCAGGTTGGCCTGACCTCTATCGGTGGCGGCTACGGCGCGATGGCGGATCACACCTTCGGCGCCCCGAAAAACCTGCTGCTGGCAGGCGTGGTGCTGGCAGTGATTATTCTGCTGAACCGCCAGCGTAATCCTTACTTGCGCGTGGCCTCGCTGGTGATCGCCATGGCGGTAGGCTATCTGCTGGCCTGGTGGATGGGCATGCTGCCGCAGAACAGCGCCCCGACCAGCCGCGACCTGATCATGGTCCCGACCCCGCTCTACTACGGCCTGGGCATTGACTGGAGTCTGCTCCTGCCGCTGATGCTGGTCTTTATGATCACCTCCCTCGAGACCATTGGCGACATCACTGCAACCTCCGACGTCTCTGAGCAGCCGGTCTCCGGTCCGCTCTATATGAAGCGCCTGAAGGGCGGCGTGCTGGCTAACGGCCTGAACTCCTTTGTTTCGGCGGTGTTCAATACCTTCCCGAACTCCTGCTTCGGCCAGAACAACGGCGTGATCCAACTGACCGGCGTCGCCAGCCGCTACGTCGGGTTTATCGTGGCGCTGATGCTGATCGTGCTCGGCCTGTTCCCGGCGGTGAGTGGCTTCGTCCAGCACATTCCTGAGCCGGTGCTCGGCGGCGCTACCCTGGTGATGTTCGGCACTATCGCCGCCTCCGGGGTGCGTATCGTCTCCCGCGAGCCGCTGAACCGCCGTGCGATTATGATTATCGCCCTGTCGCTGGCCGTGGGCCTTGGTGTTTCCCAGCAGCCGCTGATCCTGCAGTTTGCGCCTGACTGGCTGAAAAACCTGCTCTCCTCCGGCATCGCCGCGGGCGGTATCACCGCTATCGTGCTGAACCTCGTCTTCCCGCCAGAGAAGAACTAACCCCCCTCGCGGCAGCGGTATTCACCCGCTGCCGCCGTAACACTGTCTCACTATTCCCTCCTTGAGCATTGCGCACAAATCGTGCATAAACTCCTTGTATGCTCATCGGGAAGGAAGACCATGAAACTGATTGGAAAAATGCTGCTCTACATCGCGATCGCCCTGCTGCTGGCGATTGTGGCCTGCTATTTTCTGGTTCAGACGCGCTGGGGTGCAACGCAGGTTGGTAAGTGGGTTAGCAGCAACACCGACTATCACCTCGCCTTTGACGCCGCCGATCACCGCTTCTCCTCGCCTTCCCATCTGCTGCTCAGGAACGTCAACTTTGGTCGTAAAGGTCAGCCCGCAACCCTGGAAGCGAAGAGCGTGGACATCGGCTTTAGCAGCCGCCAGTTCACCGATCCGCTGCACGCGGACACTATTTTGCTCCAGGACGGAACGCTCAACCTCTCGCCCGCCACCGCGCCGCTGCCGCTCAAGGCCGACCGCCTGCTGCTGAGCGATATGGCCTTTAACAGTCCGGCCACCGGCTGGGATCTTAGCGCCCAGCGGGTAACCGGTGGTATTACGCCCTGGGAGCCGATAGCGGGCAATGTGATGGGCAGCAAAGCACAGATTCAGTTCAGCGCCGGCTCGATGACGCTAAACGGCGTCCCCGTTAGCAACGTGCTGATTCAGGGCAGTATTGATAATAGCGACGTGACCCTAAGCACTATTGGCGCAGATATGGCGCGTGGATCGCTCACCGGTACGGCCCGCCGCACCGCCGACGGGGGCTGGATTGTCGATAGCCTGCGCCTGAACGACATTCGTTTACAGAGCGATAAATCCCTCACCGATTTCTTCGCCCCGCTGACTACTCTGCCCTCGCTGCAGATTGGCCGCCTTGAAGTCACCGATGCCCGCCTGCAGGGACCGGACTGGGCGGTGACCGATCTCGACCTCAGCGCTCGCGGCCTGACCCTGACGCGGGGCGACTGGCAGAGCGAGGATGGCCGACTCTCGATGAACGCCAGCGAGTTTATCTTTGGTTCGCTGCACCTCTTCGATCCGATTTTTAACGCCGAATTCTCTCCGCAAGGCATGGCGCTGCGCCAGTTCACCTCCCGCTGGGAAGGTGGCATGGTGCGTACCTCGGGCAACTGGCTGCGGGACGGCAAAGCGCTGGTGCTGGACGACACGGCGCTGGCGGGTCTGGAATATACCCTGCCCGCTAACTGGAAACAGCTGTGGATGGATCAACTCCCGGGCTGGCTGAACAGCGTGACGCTGAAAAGGTTTAGCGCCAGCCGTAACCTGGTGATCGACATCGATCCTGCGTTCCCGTGGCAGATCACCGCTCTGGATGGCTACGGAGCGAACCTACAGCTGGCGCGGGATCGCCAGTGGGGCGTGTGGGGTGGCAGCGCCAAGCTCAACGCCGCCGCCGCGACCTTTAATCGCGTCGACGTTCGTCGTCCCTCGCTGGCGCTGGCCGCCGACCGCAGTACGGTCAACATCAGCGAGTTGAGCGCCTTCACCGGCGAGGGTCTGCTGGAAGGCACCGCCACCGTCTCGCAGGGGCCAGAGCGGCAGGTGAACGTTAACCTCAACGGACGCGGCATTCCGCTCAGCATATTGCAGCAGTGGGGCTGGCCTGCTCTGCCCCTCTCCGGTGGCGGTAATATCCAGCTCACCGCTACCGGGAGGATCAACGCCGAGGCACCCCTGAAGCCAACCGTGAACGGCGAGCTGAAAGCGATCAACGTGATGAAGCAGCAGCTCACTCAGACGATGCGCAACGGCGAAGTCGTGCAGTAAGCTTATCGGGCTTACAGCTCGATGGTGAGGGTGTTCCCCTCGGCGCTCACCACCACGCCCCATTCGCTGCCAGCGGATGTGCCGCCTTGCACGCCGCCAATCTGCTGCACGTTGCGCAGGCAAAGCGTCCAGCGCTGTGCCTCGCCAGATCCTACTACGTGCAGCGTATTGCCCTCGCGCGTCGCCTTCAGGGTAAACACCACCGCGCCGTCGTCACCCGGCACCTCGCAGATGGCCTCGTGACCCTCTTCCAGGACAAAGAGCTGGAAGGCGGTGCCCTCATGCCACGCATAGTCCGGCCGCTGGTCATTGCTTCCCAGCGCCAGCAGCGTGTTGTTTCGCACATAGACCGGCAGGCTCATAAAGTCGTGCTGCTGTCTGTGCCAGCGGCTGCCCTGAACCTCATCGTTGCGCCACAGGTGCGTCCAGCGCCCCTCTGGCAGGTAGAACTGCACGTCACCCGCCTCGGAGAAGACCGGCGCGACCAGCACGGCGTCGCCGAGCATATACTGGCGGTCGAGGTAGTCGCAGGCGGGATCGTCCGGGAACTCCAGCATCATCGCCCGCAGCATCGGGGTACCCTGCTCACGGGCCAGCGCCGCCTGGCGATAGAGATAGGGCATCATGCGGCACTTCAGCTGGGTAAAGTGGCGTACCACGTCGCAGGACTCTTCGTCATAGGCCCAGGGCACGCGATAGGATTTGCTGCCGTGCAGGCGGCTATGGCTGGAGAGCAGCCCGAACGCGCACCAGCGTTTATAGACATGCGCCGGGGCAGTATTCTCAAAACCGCCGATGTCGTGGCTCCAGAAACCAAACCCGGAGAGGCCAATCGACAGCCCGCCGCGCAGGCTTTCCGCCATCGACTCGTAGTTGGCATAGCAGTCGCCGCCCCAGTGCACCGGAAACTGTTGCGCCCCGACTGAAGCAGAGCGAGCAAACAGCACCGCCTCGCGCTCGCCCACCGTCTCTTTCAGCACGTTCCACACCAGTTCGTTGTAGATATAGGCATAGTGGTTGTGCATCTTCTGCGGATCGGATCCGTCGAACCACTGTACGTCGGTAGGAATGCGCTCACCAAAGTCGGTCTTGAAGCAGTCGACGCCGATCGCCACCAGCTTCTTCAGCTCGTCGGCGTACCAACGGCAGGCTTCGGGATTGGTAAAGTCATAGATGGCCAGCCCCGGCTGCCACTTATCCCACTGCCAGAGCGAGCCGTCCGGGCGTTTGAGCAGGTAGCCTTTTTCCTTTAGCTCCTTAAAGCGCGGCGACTTCTGACCGATATAGGGGTTGATCCAGACGCAGATTTTCAACCCTTTCGCCTTCAGGCGGCGGATCATCCCCTCTGGATCAGGGAAGGTCACCGGATCCCACTCAAAATCACACCACTGGAAGGCTTTCATCCAGAAGCAGTCGAAATGAAAGACGTGCAGAGGCAGATTGCGCTCGGCCATGCCGTCGATAAAGCTGTTTACCGTGGCCTCATCGTAGTTAGTGGTAAACGAGGTGGTGAGCCAGAGACCAAACGACCATGCGGGCGGCAGCGCCGGGCGGCCGGAGAGCTGCGTGTAGCGGTTAAGCACCTCTTTCGGCGTCGGGCCGTCGATCACGAAGTACTCAAGGTGCTCACCTTCAACGCTGAACTGCACCTTCGACACCTTCTCCGATCCCACCTCAAAGGAGACGCACTCGGGGTGATTCACCAGCACGCCGTAGCCGCGATTGGTGAGGTAGAAGGGGATATTCTTATACGACTGCTCGGTACTGGTGCCGCCGTCGCGGTTCCAGGTCTCCACCGTTTGCCCGTTGCGCACCAGGGCGGTAAAGCGCTCGCCCAGACCATAGACAGCCTCCCCCACGCCCAGATCCAGTCGCTCGAAAAGGTAGTTTTTACCGTGATGCGCATCCTGCACGTAACCGCTGTTCTTCAGCTGGCTACCGGTGATCCGCACCCCGTTACGGAGAAAATCCAGCGACCAGCTTTCGCCTTTAGTGACCCGCGCGGTGAGATTGCCGGAGGTCAGGGAAGCGAACGCCTCGCTGTTTTGCAGCTCGATCTCTACGTCTGACTGAAGGTTCAGCGGGTAGTGCGGGCCGTTATCCAACGCGCCCTGGAAGTGCTCCATCCGCACGCCAATCACGCCCTCCTGCGGCGAGAAGAGGCGCAGGGTAAAGAGTGGCGTATCCAGCTGCCACGTCCGCTCACGGACGTCACGCGGGGCGGCGTGGATCAACAGCTCGTTGCCCTGCTGCTCCACGTCAAAGACCTGCACGGGAGAGATCACGTTAAGGCCGGGTTGAATAAGCCAGTTTCCATCACTGATTTTCATGGTCTGTTCCTTTTAATGCGTTAATTCTTTGCCGATCGATTCCTGGTCAAACTCCTGCTGGTTGCGGCGTGCGCCCACGGCGAGCTGCTGCATCATGGCGGTCAGGAAAGGGGTCTTCAGGGTGTAGAAGCGTTTGGCAATAATGGCGCTCAGCAGATAGCAGACCGCCGGGACAAGGGTAAAGAGGGCAATAATGATGGTGATGGTGGTGCCGTTCTGCGCTTTTGCTGCTGCATCGTAGCCGCCGCCCGCCAGCGCCCAGCCGATCATCGCTCCGCCGAGGGCCAGGCCCAGCTTCAGCACGAACAGCGTGCCGGCGAAGCTGATCCCGGTCAGGCGTTTGCCATTGCACCACTCACCGTAATCGACGGTGTCGGACATCATGACCCACTGGATCGGCGTTACCAGCTGATGCAGAACGCCAATCACGAAGATAAAACCAAACATAGTCAGGCTGGCGCTCATCGGCACAAAGAACATCGCTACGCTCAGCACCGCCAGCGCCGCGTTGGTCCACCAGAAGACGCTGACCTTGCACTTCCAGTCGGTAAGCGGCTTCGCCAGCGCACTGCCGATCAGGTTGCCGACGCAGTAGGTGGTAAGGAAGGCAACGAACGTCTCCGGCTGGCCGAGGATCCAGGTGACGTAGTACATCATCGCCCCGCCGCGCACGCAGACCGCGAGGATGTTTAGCAGCGTCAGGAAACCGACGATGCGCCACTGGTCGTTGTTCCAGATATCGCGCAGGTCTTCCCGCATTGGGGTAGTGCTCGGCGGCACCTGGATACGTTCGCGGGTGGTAAAGAAGCAGAAGGCGAGCATCAGGAACGCCACCACCGACAGCACCGCGATGCCCCCCTGGAAGCCCAGCGCTTTATCATCCCCGCCGATGAGATGCACCAGCGGCATCATCAGCACTGTGGAGAGCATGCCGCCCGCCGTTGCCAGCACGAAGCGCCAGGACTGGAGCGAGATGCGCTGAGTGGGGTCATTAGTGATCACCCCGCCGAGGGCGCAGTAGGGGATATTAACCACGGTGTAGAGCAGCGTTAGCAGCGTGTAGGTCACGGCGGCGTAGATCAGCTTGCCGTTATGGCTGAGGTCCGGCGTGGTGTAGGCGAGCACGCAGACGACACCGAAGGGGATAGCGCCGAACAAAATCCACGGGCGGAACTTGCCCCAGCGGCTGCGGGTACGGTCGGCAATCAGGCCCATGCAGGGGTCGGAGATAGCGTCCAGCGCGCGGGCCAGCAGGAACATGGTGCCAACAAAGCCAGCGGGAATACCAAAGATGTCGGTGTAGAAAAACATCATGTACAACATGACGTTATCGAAGATGATATGGCTGGCGGCGTCGCCCATGCCGTAGCCTATCTTCTCCTTCACAGAGATAATCTGACTGTTCATTCCTCTTATCCTTCAGTAACAAAGCGTTCTGAGACCGGTTAAAGTCGTTGTAAACCATCCCTCCTGGCGCGGGTATTCCGTTTTCTGGTTATCAAATTACGATTCTTGTTTTCTGTGATCCCGGTAGGCTAAACCGGCGTGTTTGATTGTAACTAGCGGAAAATATGGGGTTTTAACCAAAATGGAGGGTGGCAACGAAACGGGACAGTGAAAAAAGCGCTAATAGATGTGTGTAAAGGCGGGAAAGTAGCTATAATGCGCCCGCCTCCATGTAGCAATGCAGGCGCGGAAGATCGTCGTCTCCGGTGAGGCGGCTGGACTTCAAATCCAGTTGGGACCGCCAGCGGCCCCGGGCAGGTTCGACTCCTGTGATCTTCCGCCAAAATCAATAAATTTCTACGCTACTATTTTATATATCTAATTTCACAACTTGAAAAAGATAAAAGCCAATTAATGTGACTTAATATTAGATACATAGCATCACTTATGAATTTAATAAATAAATTACATAGGTATTTATCTGTCCAGCCGATAAAGGTTTTTAAAGAATACATTCATACCCTTCTAAAACCTTAACCGTTCTCGTTAACCCTTGCTTTAATAACATTGCCAAAAAATCTTCTACAGCCATCGGAGGATGTCTGAGAGACTGCCGCTGCCTTCTCACCGCTTCAAGCGCCAAAGCATGATTAAGATCGAACAGATCAGAGATAAACTCATCGGGATGAAGAGCTTCGATATTGAATGGAGCAAGTAAAACAGCGGGAAAATCCTTTTTATTCAGTGTGACAATAACTTCTGCTTTTGCACGAATAGCCGCTGCAAGGACATGTCGGTCATCAATATCTGGAAGCGTTAACCCTTCAATTAAATACTCATAACCAGTGATATTTGCATCAGGTAGCGCCTGATTCATCAATTTAACGGTGTACTCAAGCGTTTCTGCCTGGATGTCCGATCTGTTTTTCAACAAATTTCTACACCACTCATGGTGTATATCTCTACTCCATTTCGGTTGGTATAAGCCTACAAGGCCAAGATGCATCAGTAGATCCCTGAGCCTTGCAGGATAAAGTACACATGCATCTAATACTACCGGATATGGCGAGTGCCTCATTAATACATCCCTGTATCCTGCGCCTGATCTGCCAAAGCCTGCATCGCATTCAGGCTTTCATTTTCACGTCTCTTTTTATATTCCATCAGATCGGCAAACAAAACCCGGCGGTGACGCCCAATTTTGTGAAAAGGTAGATTACCCTTTTCAAGAAGCTTCACCATATGTGGTCGGGATACGTTCAGGATATTCGCAGCTTCTTGCGTAGTGAGTTCAGCATGAACCGGCACAATCTGTACCGCATTACCGGCAGCAAGCTCACCCAGAACCTCCACTAACATTGTCATTGCGCTTGTTGGTAATTCAATAATGTGGGTTTTATCATCCTCCCCCACAATCGAGATCCGCTGGGTTTGCAGCTTTGTAGAGAGATAAGCTGCCAGTTCCCGCTGACCACGCTGGGCCAACTCACTCTCATGAGGATCAGGAAGATTAAGATTAGTTAGCGTTGTGGTCATGTCGATAGTCCTCTATATACTCTATGATTCAGAGGTTAATCGAAATAAACGAAACTAGCAATATTCTAAACAGACGAAACCTATCCTGCATGGCTTACTTACAGGTTCAGTAGGAGGGAAGTTAGCAAATGTCTATATGAATTCAGTTGTTCGTTTTTACCGAACAACTAGAGTTAGTAAGATGCCCATCTAATGCAGCTCCTGTTATACCGAATAAATCTTCATTGAACGCAGTATTTATCATGGTCGCCTGGTAACTTTTATTGAGTGTTAGAAAAATCAGTCACTACCTGTACCAGTACCATTTTTTCGCCATTAAGCATACCTACATAGACTGTTTCTTGAGGATCGGAGCCTCGCCAGCATGAAGCATCTATGTCACATTCCTTCTGCTTTTTATAACCAATGGATTCCAGATATAAATCAATTTTACTGACATCACTGGTACCATAGAATTTTACTACATGTACATGTTTAGCTGGCCCAGTGATATTAGCAAAATCAAATTCATAGCGGCCAGAGATGCGCGGCATCTTTTTTAGTATTTCTGGCGTATAAAAAAGATATTCTCTTGCATTCTGCTCGGTATACGTTGCACTCCCAGCAAACTCCATCTTAATGTATGGCATGGCATATATCAGTACGCCGCCAACCAACACGACGGCAAGACCCTTCATCTTCAATTTCTTATGCATACGGCAGCGTACCTCCTTTCGCGCTATCCATATAGTTTCCATTTTCACTAACAACGTCAACTGTTCCCGAGCGAAAGTCGCTCCAGGGAAGCACTGTTTGCATGAAGTTAGGCAGACGACCTATGCGCGGTTTAACATGCGGAGATATCGCCGGATCAGGGAAAAGTAACGGATTAAAACCTTTATTTTTCCAGTTACCTATCTTCCCGTAGTAGTCCCAGCGCCTTAATGCATCTTCCTTGCTGAGCGGGCGCAGCATGGCAAAAGGATTTTGGATAGCAACAACACGATAAAATCCCAGCAAATCAGAAACCAAATCCTCACCGCTGAATCCGCTGTCTGTAACTAAGCTGATTGGAAAGGCCTGCTGCAGCCCTTCAAACTTCATGGCTAATGACATCATCATTGCCAATGCGATGCTTTTACGCTCGTGATACGGACGTCCTCGCTTGATTCGCCATGTAATAAACTTACCCATTTTTAACGTTCTGGTTGGATCAACCATAGACTGCGAATATGTAACATCATACCTATCCTGCCCAGAAGACTCTCCCGCATCAATCTTGTTCAATAGTGTACGGATATCTGTGCCTTGTGCATGTCCAAGGTCAATCCAGCCAAGTACTTCAGTATAAATTAAGCCGTATTTCAGGTTGTTACTGTTGCGTCTATCCACAATGTCACTGCGTTTACTCATCCCTGGCCTCGCTTACTGTATTGATATGATTAATGTCGGAGATACATACATTTTATATTTACGGATATGCAGGGCACTCCATTACCATTTATTTATTCATATTTATGTATGTAGTAACAACTTAACACCTGAGGATTATTGTGACGGGAGAGTTTTTGTATCAAATCCATCCTGAATAGTAACTATATCTAATCAATAGCATCAATCCAGAAAACTATTTCGGGTATTTATAAATCAGTTAAAGTCATTCATTAAAATTATTAATTATGGATATTATTAAGTCTTTTAGTTCCTCTGCTAATAAATCCTAACCTGTAAGCCTGACTGACACGTTCACCGAAACACCCTTTCCCCAATTCTCTTAATCACCCCGTCGCTCACCTTCATCTCGGCATCAGTCTGAGTGATGTAGATCGCCATATAGACAGGTTGTGCCCCCTTGGGATAGACCGCAGCAATAATCGCCCTTGAGCCGTAGCCGCCTGCGCCCGTTTTATCAGCAATAGCCCAACCCTCGGGCAGAGCGGCGCGCAGCAGGTTGTCGGCCACCTTGTCATCCCGCATCCACTTCTCCAGCATCTCCCGGTGCGGCGCAGTTAAACGCGGCGTCGCCAGCAGCGTATGCAGCCCGGCTGCCATACGTTCCGGCGTGGAGGTATCGCGCGCATCCCCTGGCATGGCCTCATTGAGGGTCGGCTCGGTGCGATCCAATCGGGTGACGTCGTCGCCACTCTCACGCATAAAACGCGTTATTGCATCAGGACCGCCAAGGTAAGCCAGAATGCTGTTGCCTGCTGTATTATCGCTATAGCTTACCGCCGCCGAACACAGGGTTTGCAGCGTAATAGTCGCCGGAGCAACGTAGTTTTTGGTGATCGGAGAGTAGCTCAGTAGTTCGTCAGGTTTAATGGTGACCGTCTCATTCAGCGAGCCAGCGGTCTTGTGCAGACGATCAAGTAGCGCGGCGCAGGCAAGGACTTTGAAAGTGCTGGTTAACGGGAAGCGTTCGCTCTGGCGATAGCCAAAGATCGGCTGGCCGTCGGCGTTGACGATGGACATGCCAATCTTACCCGGCAGCCGTGTCTCCTCCTGCTTCAGGAAGGCCTGTAGCCCTTCAGTGTTGATTGCATGAGCCGACTGGCACAGCGCGAAAAGAAGAAACAGTACACCGCAGATAGTGCGCTTCACATCAGAACTCCTTACCGTCACTCGCTATGCCATGACATTAGCATGATGGAGGATAGCAAGTGAGAATTGTCATCGAGTTTCAAGAATATAATGGTAAACCCTATTATATTCTTATCGCGCTCCCGGACCTATGAGGTACAAAGTGCAAAACTTCCATTTTCTTGACCAGCTCATTTTTGGTTACTTCAACCAGGATGCCGATATTATCAATGATGGTGAAGACTCGGTTGAAGGAATAGTAAGTTTATTTAAGAAATCAGCGCCGGACTGGATGTTAAAAGATCTGATAGAAGAAATTGATGATTTTATATCCGCTTATGGCGATGGAGTCGAAGTGGAGTTCAGAAGTAGATACGATTTTGATTTTTCTCCCGAGCTTTGGGAAACCACTGCTTATCAATTCCTGATGACAGTTCGTCAGATCTGCTCGGAACAATAGATTATGTAAGGCGCGGCTCATTTTAACTAGTATAAAGAGTACTCATGAGTCTTAACTCTCTCTTACGCCGGGTGGCGGCTTCGCATTACCCGACCTACCGCTTGCCTACCTCTAAAGTGTGATGCTGATCACACACCAAAACGCCTCTGGCACAACTTGCCATCTAAATTGAGTTAGATCACAAAAAATAGTGAAACAACGGTTCATCATGCCTGCGAAGTGTGAGCAAGATAACAAATACAAGCCCAGGATCGGGCGCTGATAACTCTCCGACGCTCTTTGTAGCGCCGCGTTTCCTCTCTATCTCTATTCGATTCTTTGCCTGCTGCCTTGCAGCGGTCAGCCAGTCTATTGCATTAAAAAAGAGGTATGTATGCGCAAAACAGGTCATATGCGCTGGTTTATGGTTTCGCTGGTGACGCTCGGTACCGTTCTTTGCTATTTAACCAGAAACACCATTTCGGCGGCGGCCCCCACGCTACAAAACGATCTGCACATCACTACGCAGCAATACTCCTGGATTATTGCTACCTTCTCCGCCTGCTATACCATCGCTCAGCCAATCGCGGGGTATATCCTGGATTCACTCGGCACCAAAATGGGCTACACCATCTTTGGCGTGCTGTGGGGCGTGTTCTGCATCGGCGCATCGTTCTCTACCAGCTGGACAGGTTTGGCGTTCTTCCGCGGCCTCGGCGGCTTTGCCGAAAGCGCGATGATCCCCGCCGGACTGAAAGCGGTGACCGAGTGGTTCCCGGATCGCGAGCGCTCGGTGGCGGTGGGATACTTTAACGTTGGCTCCTCTATCGGCGCGGTGATTGCGCCTCCGCTGGTGGCCTGGGCGATCTTTATGCGCGACTGGCGGCTGGCCTTTATCATCGTCGGCGTCTCCAGCGTGCTGTGGGCGGCGGGCTGGTACTTCACCTATAACCGCCCGGCAAAGGCTAAATCCCTCTCCAAAGAAGAGTACCTCTACATCACCGGTGGACAGCCGGAGAAGGAGCATGTGGAGAAGGTGCGCATTGGCCTTCTGCTGAAACAGCGTAAGTTCTGGGGCATCGCGCTGCCGCGCTTTTTAGCCGAACCAGCATGGGGAACCTTTAACGCCTGGATCCCGCTGTTTATGGTGCATACCTACGGTTTTAGCCTGAAGGATATCGCCATGTTTGCCTGGATCCCGATGCTGTTTGCCGACGTAGGCTGCATCGTGGGCGGCTATCTGCCGGGAATGTTCCAGAAACTGTTCGGCGTTAACATTATCGTCTCCCGTAAATTGGTGGTGACCATGGGCGCAGCGCTGATGATCCTGCCCGGCCTGGTAGGGCTGTTCGGCAGCCCGATGGTGGCGATTGGTCTGCTGTGCGTCGGTGGGTTTGCCCATCAGTCGCTCTCCGGAGCGCTGATTACCCTCTCTTCAGATATGTTTGACTCCAACGAAGTAGCGACCGCTAACGGCTTTACCGGCATGGCGGCCTGGACAGCGAGCACCCTGTTTGCGCTGGTGGTGGGCGCGCTGGCCGATACCGTCGGCTTTAGCCCCCTGTTTGCCGTACTCTCCGGCTTCGACGTGGTCGGCGCTATCCTGCTGTGGGTGCTGCTCAAAACCCCTGCTCAAACGCTGATCCCACAAGAAACGTTCTGACTAAAAATGCGCCACCTGTAGCGGCAGGTGGCGCCGTCAGGAAAACCTCCCTCGCCTGGCGATCCCTCTTAACCATAGCTACCTTTAAACGACAATAACGAAGGCGCGTCCTGCGGGAAAAGACGCCTTCACTCTGCTGCGGTGCGGTTTGCCGATAGCGATTGGCAAGGTTGAGGAAGTAAAATGAGCGAACCCCTGTGTACCCTGTTTTACGACGGGAGGCCGGTTACTGGCCCGTCGAACGTCCCGCTAATCGATTTTCTGACCGCGGGCGGCCTGAAAATGCCCCATGTCTGCTATCACCCCTCTCTAGAACCCATGCAAACCTGCGACGTCTGCTGGGTGGAATACAATGGCGAACTGGTGCGCGGCTGCACGCTTAAAAGCGCCGAAGGCATGGAGATAGCCAGCCGGACGCCGCTTGCCGAGGCGGCACAGCACGAAGGGATGGACCGCCTGCTGGCGAAGCATGAGCTCTACTGCACCGTCTGCGAACACAATACTGGCGACTGCACGTTGCACAACACCATGGCGGATATGCATATCCCCATTCAGCGCTATGAATACCAGCGCAAGCCCTACGTGAAAGATCACTCCAACCCGTTCTACACCTACGATCCCGACCAGTGCATTCTCTGCGGCCGCTGCGTAGAGGCGTGCCAGAACGTGGAAGTGAACGAAACGCTAAGCATCGACTACACCATGGAACACCCGCGCGTGCTGTGGGATGGAGGCGAAACCATCGCCGGATCGAGCTGCGTCAGCTGCGGCCACTGCGTCACCGTCTGCCCCTGCAATGCGCTGCTTGAGAAAACCATGCAGCCGGACGCCGGGCCGTTTACCAGCATGAAACAGTCGCTTAAGCGGCCCATGATCGATCTGGTGAAGGCGGTAGAAAACACCACCGGCGCGGAAATCGTCACCGGTATTTCGGTGATGGACATGCACTGGCGTCAGCCGGAGATCAAGCGCACCAAAACCGTCTGCACCTATTGCGGCGTAGGCTGTAGCTTTGAGATCTGGACCCGCGACCGTCACGTGCTAAAAGTGCAGCCGATGGCCGAGGCCCCCGCCAACGGCATCTCTACCTGCGTGAAGGGCAAGTTTGCCTGGGATTTTATTAACGATAAAGAGCGTCTCACCACGCCGCTGATTCGTGAAAACGACCGCTTTCGCGAAGCGAGCTGGGACGAAGCGCTGGATCTGGTGGCGCGCCGCCTGCTGCATATTCGCGACCAGCACGGCCCGCAGAGCATCGGCTTTATCGGCTCCAGCAAAGGCAGCAACGAAGAGGCCTACCTGACGCAGAAGATCGCTCGCCTGATTATCGGCACCAACAGCGTGGATAACTCCTCCCGCTACTGTCAGAACCCTGCTACCCAAGGGTTATTCCGCACCGTAGGCTACGGCGGCGACGCGGGCACGATAGAGGATCTGCAGAAGGCGGACCTGGTGATCATCGTCGGCAGCAATACAGCTGAAAACCACCCGGTAATCGCCGCAAAGCTGAAAGCAGCGAAAAAGCATCATGGTCAGAAGCTGCTGGTCGTCGACCCGCGCCGTCATGAGATGGCCGAGCGCGCCGACCTGCACCTGCGCGCCCGTTCCGGCACTGACATGGTATGGGCCTCGGCGATGGCCCGCTATATGTTTGATAACGGCTATGCCGACGAGGCGTTTCTGGCTGAGCGGGTCAACCAGGTGGAGGAGTATCGCCAGTCGCTGGCGCCCTTCACGCTGGAATTCGCAGCGGAGATCACGGGGCTTGCCGTTGAAGAACTCACTGCCGCCGCCGAGCTGATCGGCCATGCAAGCGCCGTCTGCATCGTCTGGGCGATGGGTATTACCCAGCACAGCCACGGTGCCGATGCCAGTACCGCGCTCTCTAACCTGCTGCTGGTGACTGGCAACTATGGCCGGCCCGGCACGGGCGGCTACCCGATGCGCGGCCATAACAACGTGCAGGGGGCAAGCGACTTCGGCTGCCTGAAAGATTACTACCCTGGCTACGAGTCGGTAACCGATGAGAGCGTGCGCGAGAAGTGGGCGCGCGCCTGGGGCGTCGAGCCGGAGCGGCTGTCGCTGGAGGCGGGCTCGGATAACTTCGAGATGGTTCAACACGCGCGCACGAAACAAATTCGCGCCATGTATGTGATTGGCGAAGAGACCTCCTTTGCCGACGCCGACACTACCAGCGTTCACGAGGGTTTTACCAACCTCGATTTTCTGGTGGTGCAGGATCTCTTCTTCAGCCGCACGGCGCAGTTCGCCGACGTGGTGCTGCCAGCCTGCCCAAGCGTGGAAAAAGAGGGCACCTACGTCAACACCGAGCGGCGCATTCAGCGCTTTTACGAGGCGCTGAAGCCTCTTGGTGATAGCCGACCGGACTGGCGCATTCTCACCGAACTTGCCGCCCGCATGGGACACGACTGGGGCTATACGCACCCGTCGCAGATTATGGCCGAAGCGGCGCGCATCGCCACCCTTTTCGCTGGCGTGAGCTATGAGCGGCTGGAGGGGTGGAGTTCGCAGCTCTGGCCGGTGAAGCCCGATGGCGAGAGCACGCCACTGCTGTATACCGACGGTTTTAAATTCCCCGACAAGCGCGCTGTGCTTTACCCGCTTGAGTGGCAGCCGCCGCAGGAAGTGCCCGATGAGCAGTACGACCTGACGCTCAACAACGGCCGCATGCTGGAGCATTTCCAGGCAACTAACCAGAGCGGGCGCGGTGGGCGCACAACCTCGCTGTCACCGAACTGGTTTGTGGAAATTAGCCCTGAGCTTGCCGCCGAGCGTGGCCTTGCAGAGGGCGACTGGGTGCAACTCACCTCGCGGCGCGGCTCGCTCGAAGTGCCCGTGGTCGTCACCGATCGCGTGGCGGGCGGCACGCTGTTTATCTCTATTCACCAGGGCAAGCCGGGCATTAACCTGTTGACGGGCGAACATCACGACCCGGACGTCAACACCCCAGCCTATAAAGAGATCGCTATCCGGCTGGAGAAGCTTTCACGCGAGCCGCACCCTTCCCCGCTGCCACGGCACAACTTCCGCTACGGCAATCGCACGCCGATACCGCACGTGCAGGTTGAGGAGAAGTGGCAGCGCGACGACTATCGCCTACCGCCTGAACAGGCCCCGCATCCGGAGAAATTTTAATGGCTAAAGCGATTGATTATCAGGTGGAGCCGCCAGTCATCGGCCCCACCGCCGAGGAAGAACTACAGCGTCTGCTGCAGACGCTGCATGAGCATGGCGTGCTACGCCTGGCCAACGACATGGTGGCCAGCAACAACGACTGGCTCAAGGTGATTGTCGACGGCCTGAGCCGCAAAGGCTCGCTGAACGTTATTCAGAATATCTCCGTGCTGCTGATGGCGCTCTCTACCATCCCGCCGGAGCGCATGTACAAGCTCGCCTTCGGCCTGCGGGATTTTATGGCCGAACTGAGCCGCGAAGGCCATGAGGAAGAGCAGTCGCAAAGCGCGAACCGCAGTGCACCGGGGGCGCGCGGTGCCTGGAAAATGCTGCATGACGACGAGCTCTGGCACTCTCTCATGCCGCTGCTTAACGGCATGAAGGCCTTTTCGCGCCGGATGGAGGAGGAGGTGGACAAGCCCATCTCCTCGTTTAGCGGCAAACCCAGCGACGCTTAAGCTTCCGTGGAGGACGCATGTTAAGCCAGGAGACGGCTTTGTGGCTGGCACGCAGTCAGTTCGCTTTTACCATCGGCTTTCACATTGTGCTGGCGGCCTTCACCATCGGCCTCGCCCAGTGGCTGATGCTGCTGGAGGGGCTGTGGCTGTGGCGTAAACAGCGCGTTTATCGCGATCTCTACAAATACTGGAGCAAGGTATTCGCGCTGAACGTCGCGGTGGGCGTGGTAACCGGCGTGCTGATGGAGTTTCAGTTCGGCACCAACTGGGGCGCGCTGGCAAACCGTGCCGGTGCAGTCATGGGGCCGATGATGTACATGGAGGTGCTGGTCGCCTTTTTCCTTGAAGCTGGCTTTATGGGGGTGGTGCTCTTCGGTATGGGCAAGGTGCGCCCCTGGGTGCACTTTTTCGCCACCTGCATGGTGGCCGTCGGGTCGATCTTCAGCGCCTTCTGGATCCTCTCCGCTAACTCCTGGATGCAGACGCCTGCGGGTTTTATCACCGGGCCGGATGGCCGTTTTCAGCCCGTCGACTGGTGGGCGGTGATCTTTAACCCCTCTTTCCCCTGGCGTTTTATCCACATGACGCTGGCGGCGATGCTTGCCACCGCCTGCCTTGTCGCCGCCGCAGGAGCCTGGCACCTGCTAAGACGTCCGGATAACCGTGGCGCGCGCCTCATGTTCTCCTGGGGCCTGTGGCTGCTGCTGGCCATCACCCCGATTCAGGTGGTGGTAGGCGATCTGCATGGTGAAAACACGCGCGACCATCAGCCGGTGAAGCTGGCGGCAATGGAAGGTAGCTGGAACCCACCGCCGCCCGGCGAAGGCGAGCCGCTGCGGCTTTTCGCCATTCCGGATATGCAGGCGCAGCGCAACCACTTTGAACTGGCTATTCCAAATATCGGCTCGCTCTACCTGCGCCACAACCTCACCGGCACCATTCACAGCCTGAACCAGTATCCGCGCGATGAACGTCCCTGGGTGCCCGGCGTGTTCTTTGCGTTTCGCGCGATGGTGGGGCTTGGGCTGCTAATGCTCTTTTTCGGCGCGGCCGGGCTGATCGCGCGCCTGCGCGGCAAGCTATGGACTTCTCAAAAACTACAACGCGGCATGGTATGGATGGCGCCAGCGGGCTTTTTCGCCATGCTCGCCGGGTGGTTTGTGACCGAGACCGGACGCCAGCCCTGGACGGTTTACGGCGTGCTGCGCACCGCACACAGCGTTTCCCCTGTTGCTCCCTCGCTGGTGCTGACCTCGTTTTTTGCCATTCTGATCGTGTATCTGCTTATCTTTGCCATCGGGCTGTGGTTTTTGCTGCGTCTGCTTGGCAGGCCGCCGTCGCACGATGAAAGAGAGCCAAATGCGGAAGTGGCGGAGCAGACCGGACGCGGTATCACGCCGCAGAGCATAAGGGGGCGTTACGATGCTTGAGGTCATCCTTTCTATGCCACCGTTAACGCTGCTTAGCGCCATCGCTCTGGCCTTCGGTGTGCTGGTCTACGTGGTGCTGGACGGCACCGATCTCGGCGTCGGCCTCCTCGCGCCGTTTCAGCCGCCGCAGGCGCGCCAGCAGATGAACATCTCTCTTCTGCCGGTATGGGACGGGAACGAAACCTGGCTGGTGCTGACCGCAGGCGCGATGCTGGCGCTTTTCCCGGTCGCCTTCAGCATCCTTTACAGCGCCCTCTATCTACCGGTCTATATCATGCTGCTGGCGCTGATCGTGCGCGGCATGGCGATAGAGTTCCGTCATCAGCACCCGGCGCTGTTCGACGCGCTGTTTATCGGCGGCTCCTGGATGGTATCGCTGAGCCAGGGCGCGACGATGGGGGCATGGATTGAGGGAGTAGCGCATAACGGCGAACAGTTCACCGGTGGCCCTCTGGCGTGGCTTTCACCATTTTCGCTCTACTGCGCGGTTTCACTCACCGTGGGGTATGCGCTGCTCGGTGCCTGCTGGCTGGTGTGGCGCTGCGAAGGCGAGCTGGCCGCATGGAGCCGACGCCAGGCGATACGGCTGGCGCTGTTTACCACCGCGCTGCTGGCCGGGCTGGTTATCTGGACAACGCAGCTTCATGAGAATTATCGGCTACATTTGCTGGCATGGCGCTACAGCGGGCCGCTGGCGCTTATCGCCCTGCTGGCGCTGGCGGGATTTATCCTCGCGCTACGCCACAAACGTGAATTCTTGCCGCTGGCCATGGCGCTCACGCTCTTTTGCGCCGCGTTTGGGGCCATGCTGCTGGCGGTGTTTCCGTTCATTCTGCCGCCCGGCCTGCTGCTGACCCAGGCCGCCGCCCCGCCCGCCACGCAAAAGCTGATGCTTATCGCCTTCGGCACATTTGTACCGATTACGCTTCTCTACAACAGCTGGGGCTTCTGGATCTTCCGCGGCAAAATTCACGCCGCCCGTGATGCGGATCGCCCCTGACGCAGCGCCTGCGGCGTTATCAACAGGGCAGTTGGTCGGCGATCGCCGTTAAATGCTCTCGCAGCGTGCTGTGTAGCTGCCGAATAGCCGGAGAGAACTGTTTGCGGTGCGGGCAGATGAGATTTAGTGGCGCGGCCTCCCCTGGATGCTCAGGAAGCAATATCTCCAGCCGTCCGGCCTGCACGTCGGCGCTGATGTCTATCCACGATTTATAGACAATGCCCATACCCTCTACGGCCCAGCGTCGTGCTACGTCGGCGTCGTCACAGAGCAGGCGGCTTTTGACCGTTAGCTGGCGGCGGGCGCCGTTCTCAGGGAAGCTCCACTTGTCGTAGACGTGGCTGTTCATGGTAAATAGCAGGCAGTGGTGCTGCGTCACCTCGTCAAGGCTGGCGGGCCGACCGTATTTTTCAAGGTAGGCCGGGGAAGCGGCCAGCACGCGACGGTTGTTCTCTGCGAGCGGCAGCGCCACGTAGCTGCTGTTATCCAGCACGCCGTAGCGAATGGCAACGTCTATCGGATCGCGAAAGACATCGCTGACCTGATCGGAGAGAGAGAGCCGCAGCGTGATTTTCGGGTGCTGGTCGCAGAAGCGGGTGATCGGCGGCAGCAGGACGTTGCGCCCGATATCCGACGGCATCGCTACCTTCAGCTCGCCCTGTAGCTCGTCATTACCGCTGTGCAGACTCTCCTCACCGGCCTGCATCACGGCCAACAGCTCCTGGGCGAACGGCAGATACGTCTCCCCCTCTGCCGTTAGCCGCAGGCTGCGGGTAGAGCGGGCGAAGAGGCGCTTATCGAGATCGCGCTCCAGGCGGTGAACGGCAGCGCTTACCTGACCCGGGAGCAGATCGGCCTCCCGTGCGGCGTTGGAGAAACTTCCCAGCGCCGCCGCGCGCACAAACAGCGTCACATCTTCAAGGCGAATCATGCTTTTGTTCTCTTTCGATACAGTATGCCCGGAATCATTTGTAGGCCCGGTTAGCGCTGGCGCATATCCGGAATAATGAGATCCCCGCGCAGTACGCATGCGCCCAGCACGTTCTGGGTTTTTTCGCTCAGCCAGCTGACGATGCGGGCCGCCATCGCGTCCATTGAGTATTCGATAGCCGGGATGGTTGGGATCCCCGGCAGGTGCACGGAGCCAGCAAGGCTAAAGACCATGATGTCACCCGGTACCGATTTATTAAACGCCTGCAGCTGGGTAATCACCCGCTGCGCCTCCTGCTCATCGGCGACCAGCAGGGCATTAAAGTTCAGCGTGGTGGCGTTGTTAAGCAGCACCTGGAGCGCAACCGAGGCCGAGGTAGAATCCATAAACACCAGGTTACGGTTAAAGGGCAGGAAGTTGTTTTCCAGGGCGTGCTTGTAGCCCAGCAGCACCCGCTCAGCGGAGCCGCTCACGTCCGGGTGGATAAGCGCTATCTGGCGGCGACCCTGACTAATCAAATAGTTGCAGGCCGTTTCCGCCGCGAAAGCGTGATCGAACTGAATACTGTTCGGCATATCGGCTTCCGCGCAGTCCACCAGAATCACATCATCATAGCCAAGGTTATTCAGCGGAAAACGCGCGCCGATAATCAGGACATCATCGCAGAGACCGCAGGTCAACTCGTCGAGAGCGCTAATCACCTCTGACCGGCTGTTGGCAAAGCGCAAAAGCAGGTGCTTCTGATGCTGGCTGAGGTGCTTCTCCAGCGCGTAGAGGTAGCCAGTGGTCTGGTTGATATTATCCTGGGCGCAGATGACGCCAATGCAGCCGGTGGTCTGACTGAGCAGAGACTGAGCAATGACGTTGGGCCGGTAGTTTAGCTCTTCGACGGCTTTTAATACCGCCTGCCGGCTGGCCTCTTTGACGCCGCGTGACCCACTCAACACCCGTGAGACGGTTGCTTTAGATACTCCCGCCAGACGTGATACATCGTTGATTGTAGACATCTTTTTCCCCTGTCAGGCCGAATATACAGCCCGAAAAACAAGCAAAACATGGAGCATAATATCGCCAGCAGCAGTATAGCTGCATTCTATTTCCCATGGAAACCGATTTTCCGTTTATCCCTTATTGCGGGTAGTGAGCCATAAAACCTGTGATGTAAATCCAGGAAAATTACCCTATATCCTGCGGACTTTGATGGGTATCACACTTCGATGCCTGAGTGATGGAAACCGGTTTCCATATGATATCCAATCATCATTGTAATAACTTTTAACATTTAGAGGATGGGGATGATGAACAAAATCATGCTGTGCTGCTCTGCAGGGATGTCTACGAGTCTGCTGGTCAGGAAAATGGTCGAAGCGGCAGATGAGAGAGGTTTACCGGTTGAGATCGATGCGTACGGCGTAGCGGAGTTTGATACGCAGTTTCCACGCTACCAGGTGGTGCTGCTGGGACCGCAGGTAAAATACATGCTTAACTCGCTGTCAGAAAAGGCTGCCGCCCACGGCATTCCCGTTCAGCCCATTAATCCAATGGACTACGGTATGCAGCGCGGCGATAAGGTGCTGGACTTTGCTCTGTCGCTCATCGAAGCGGCACACTAAAAGGGTGTTCCTATGAGTTCGTTATATCAATCCATGGTTGCCGTTATCGAGCAGTCCATCACGCCGCTGGCGGGACGTCTGGGGCAACAGAAGTATGTCATCGCCATCCGCGATGGCTTTACCGCCGCGCTGCCGTTTATGATCATCGGCTCCTTCATGCTGGTGTTTATCTTCCCGCCCTTCTCCGCCGACACCACCAACAGCTTCGCGCGCGGCTGGCTCGACTTCTCCCAGACCTATCGCGAACAGCTGATGTTGCCCTTTAACCTGAGCATGGGCGTCATGACCTTTTTTATCTCGGTCGGGATCGGTGCCAGCCTTGGTCGGCAGTTTAATCTCGATCCGGTGATGTCCGGGCTGCTGGCGTTTATGGCCTTCCTGCTGGTGGCTGCACCCTATGCCGACGGCAAAATCTCCACCCAGTACCTGTCTGGTCAGGGGATCTTTACCGCGCTGATCACCGCGATCTACTCCACCCGCGTCTATGCGTGGCTGAAGCAGAACAACATCACTATCCGCCTGCCGAAAGAGGTCCCCACCGGCGTGGCGCGCTCGTTTGAGATCCTGATCCCGGTGGTGGTGATTATCGGCACGCTGCACCCGCTGAACCTGTTCATCGAGGCGCAAACCGGCATGATCCTGCCCCAGGCGATCATGCACCTGCTGGAGCCACTGGTTTCGGCGTCGGATTCGCTGCCTGCCATCCTGCTCTCTGTGCTGCTGTGCCAGATCTTCTGGTTTGCCGGTATCCACGGGTCGCTGATCGTTACCGGCATTATGAACCCATTCTGGATGGCGAACCTTTCCGCTAACCAGGCCGCGCTGGCAGCGGGCACGGTGCTGCCCCACATCTATCTGCAAGGCTTCTGGGATCACTACCTGCTGATTGGCGGCGTTGGCTCTACCCTGCCGCTGGCCTTCCTGCTGCTGCGTAGCCGTGCTACCCATCTGCGCACCATCGGCAAAATGGGCATCGTCCCGAGCTTCTTTAATATCAACGAGCCGATTCTGTTTGGCGCGCCGATCATCATGAACCCGATGCTGTTTATCCCCTTCGTCTTCGTGCCGATGATTAACGCCTGCCTCGCCTATGCCGCAACGAAACTGGGCTGGCTGGCACAGGTGGTCTCGCTGACGCCGTGGACAACGCCTGCCCCTATCGGCGCATCCTGGGCCGCTAACTGGGCGCTGAGCCCGGTCATCATGTGCGGGATCTGCATGGTGCTGTCCGCTCTGATGTACCTGCCATTCCTGCGGGCCTATGAGCGTTCGCTGATGAAAACCGAAGAGCAGAAAGCGCAGGACGTGACGCCGCTGGCCGGCACCGTACGTCAGTAATTAACGGGAGAGAAAAGAGATGAAATACGCATTTCCAGAGCACTTCTGGTGGGGCAGCGCCAGCTCCGCGCTGCAAACCGAAGGGCAGAGCCAGCAGGGCGGCAAAAGTGCCACAACGTGGGACCACTGGTATGCGAGCCAGCCGTACCGTTTTCACCAGCAGGTCGGCCCGCAGGACACCTCCACCTTTTACCAGAACTGGCGGCAGGATATCGCCCTGCTCAAGCAGCTCAACCACAACAGCTTCCGTACGTCGCTGAGCTGGTCGCGGCTGATCCCGGACGGCGTGGGCGAGGTCAATCCTGAGGCGGTGGCGTTCTATAACAATGTTATTGATGAGCTGCTGGCCCAGGGGATCGTCCCCTTTATTACTCTGTTCCACTTTGATATGCCGATGGTGATGCAGGAGAAAGGCGGCTGGGAGAACCGTGAGGTGGTAGAGGCGTTTAGTCGCTACGCGCAGATCTGTTTCGACCTGTTCGGCGATCGGGTGCTGCACTGGTTTACCTTCAATGAGCCAATTGTGCCGGTGGAAGGCGGCTACCTGTATGACTTCCACTACCCCAACGTGGTGGATTTTAAACGCGCGGCGACGGTGGCCTATCATACGGTGCTGGCGCACGCCTCGGCGGTTCGCGCCTACCGCGCCGGGCATTACCCAGGGGAGATCGGCATTGTTCTCAACCTGACGCCGTCCTATCCGCGCTCAAACAATCCGGCGGATCTCACTGCCGCGCACCATGCCGATCTGCTGTTTAACCGCAGCTTCCTCGACCCGGTGCTGGTTGGCGAGTATCCGGCAGACTTAGTGGCGCTGCTGAAGCAGTACGATCAGCTGCCGGCTTGCCTCCCGGAGGACAGCGCCTTGATTGCCGACGGTAAAATCGACCTGCTGGGGATCAACTACTACCAGCCGCGACGCGTGAAGTGCCGCGACAGCGCGGTTAATCCGGCCTCGCCGTTTATGCCGGAGTGGCTGTTTGATTATTACGAGATGCCGGGCCGGAAAATGAACCCCTATCGCGGCTGGGAAATATACGAGCCGGGTATTTACGACATTCTCACTAATTTACGCGTTAATTACGGTAACCCGCGCTGCTTTATTTCAGAGAACGGCATGGGCGTCGAAAACGAGCAGCGTTTTATTGAGCATGGAAAAATAAATGATCAATACCGGATTGAGTTTGTTTCCGGCCACCTGAAGTGGTTGCATAAGGGTATTCAGGAGGGCTGTCACTGCCTCGGTTACCACATGTGGACGTTTATTGATAATTGGTCATGGTGTAACGGCTATAAAAACCGCTACGGTTTTGTACAGCTCGATTTAGCCACCCAGACGCGGACCATAAAACGCAGCGGAGAGTGGTTTGCCGCTACCGCCGCCAATAACGGATTTAACGAGGAGCAATAAGATGATTGAACTGGAAGAGGCCGTCATGGAGATTATCGTCAACGCTGGCCAGTCGCGCAGCCTCTGCTTCGAGGCGCTGCACGCCGCGCGCGAGGGCAACTTTGACGAGGCAAACAGCCTGCTGCGCGAGGCGGACGGCTACGCTCGCCAGGCGCACCATATGCAGACCAAACTGATCGAGCAGGACGCCGGGGAAGCCCGCCAGCCGATGACCTTAATTATGGTTCACGCCCAGGATCACTTAATGACGTCGCTGCTGGCCCGTGAACTGTCCGAAGAGATTATTCGTCTCTATCAACGTTAATTTATTATGGAGAAATCGATAGCCCATTTTTAAATAGTCTGTACCTACGTCAGTACCTCACTATTAATGGTGATAGCGCAACTGTTCCGCACTCGGCGGCGGGATAGTTATTGTCTAAAAATAATATATTAGATTGAGACAAAAAATGAATATCAATAAAAAACTTCCAGTCGCGCTGGCGGTGATGGCTGCCCTTTGCTCTGGTTCAGTCAGCGCCCAGGAGTTTACTCAGGAACAGATCGACGCGATTGTGGCAAAAGCGGTCGATAAAGCCCTCGCGGAGCGGCAAAAGAAAATGGATGTGGCGATCGATAAGAAAGCCGATGTGATTACCGAGCCGCAAACCGCGGCCCAGTCACCGGATATGGCGATCCCCTTCGGCGTGAAATTTACCGGCTATGCCCGCTACGGGGCGCAGTTCCAGGGCGGCGATCAGAAGTTCGTTGGCGTTGACGGCTCCTATAACGGATCCTCCGCCATCGGTCGTCTGGGCAACGAGGGCAACGGCGGTGAATTCCAGCTCTCGAAAGCCTTTAAAGGCAATAACGGCGCTATCTGGGATATTAACGTGATGTTCGATCACTGGGGCGACGAGGTGAACCTGAAAAAAGCCTACGCCGGGGTGACCAATATTCTTGAATCCAATCCCAACGCCTATCTGTGGGCAGGCCGTGACTTCCACCAGCGTCCGCAGCAGGGCATCAACGACTACTTCTGGATGAACCACGACGGCCAGGGCGCAGGGGTGAAAAACTTCGACATTGGCGGCGTGCAGTTTGACGTCGCAGCGGTGGCGGCGGTGGAGTCCTGTAGTCCAGAAGTGATGAACGATGAGGGCAACCCGTCGCGTATCACCTGTACCGGCGGCTCCGGCACCGGCGATAAAGGCAACTACGCCATTACCTCTAAAGTGCACGGCATGAAGGTCGGCCCGCTGGATCTGGAGCTGTATGCTAACTACGGCTTCGACTCGAAGGCGGTGGATACCGACGAGCGTAAGAACGCCTGGCAGGGCGGCGTGGTGTTGAGCCACACCGGTGAGAAAGGGGTGAACAAGGTGATTGCCCGCTACTCTGACAACTCAGACAACAGCGTCTACAACAAAACTGACGATCTGACGGCGATCTACGCCAGCTTTGAGGGGAACTACAAGTTTACCCAGCAGGCACAGATCGAGTACCTGCTCGCCTTCCACGACTACGATAACGATGCCAATAGCGTGGATAACCGACGCAACTACGGCGCGATTGTTCGTCCGATGTACTGGTGGAACGACGTGCACTCTACCTGGCTGGAAGCGGGTTATCAGCGGGTTGATTTCGATCAGGGCGGGGATAACCACGGCTGGAAGCTGACCCTGTCGCAGAACATTTCGATTGCGATGGGACCGGAGTTCCGTCCGATGCTGCGCTTCTACGTCACTGGCGGTCAGGTAGATAACGATCGCACCGCGCGGGTAAACGGTACGGAAGAGAGCAATCTGGACTCGTTCAACGTCGGCGCGATGTGGGAAGCATGGTTCTGATGTAGTTAAAGCGTCATGCCCGGCGGCACAGAGCCAGCCGGGCAGAGAGCAATTACCCTTTTACGCGTACTTTCGCAGCCACCAATAGCGCCGTCAGCAGCATCAGGCTGCCGGAGAGTACCAGCGGCGAGAGCAGGCCGAGGTTATCGAGTGCGTAGCCGCCGACCGCCGCGCCGCAGGTATTGGCAAGCTGGATCACCGCAACCTGGATCGATCCAGCCTTTTCCGCCTGATCCGCCAGCGAGCGGGTGATCCACGTCGACCAGCCCACCGGCACCAGCGCAAAGGCTAATCCCCACACTACCGCTACCACAGAGGCGACGATTTTATCGCTGCCCCAGAGGATCAGCGTCAGAGCGCTAAGGGCCAGCACCAGGGGGGCAACGGCCAGCGCCGTTTTCAGCGATTTTTTCAGGAATGCGGACGACATTGAGGTGCCAATAAAGCTGGCAATACCAAAGCTGAGCAGCACCAGGGTCAGGCCGTCGACATCAAATCCCGCCATGCTGGTATAAACCGGGCGGATATAGGTAAAGAAGGCAAACTGACCGGCAAAGGCCATAAAGATGGCGATCATTCCCGCCAGCACGCCCGGACGCTTCAGGATGCCAAACATATTCTGCTTATGCTGCATCGGCTCGCCCGGCAAGGACGGCAGCGCTTTCCAGACCCACAGCGTACAGACGATCCCCATCACCGCCGCCGCGTTAAAGACGTTACGCCAGCCAATGATACCGCCGAGGAAGCTGCCCAGCGGCGCAGCGATCACCAGCGCAATCGACACCGCGCCGAAAATCACCGACAGCGCCTTAGGCACTACGCGCGTTGGCACCAGGCGCATGGTCAGCGAGGCGGACATCGCCCAAAAACCGCCGAGGGCGAGACCTAAGCAGGCGCGCCCTACCAGCAGCAGGGCAAAGCTGTTGGCAAACGACACCAGCAGGCAAGAGAGGGTTAGCAGCACCGAGAAGATCAGCACCACATAGCGGCGGTCGGTGGTGCGAATGGTCTGGGTGATAAACAGGCTGGCGAACATGGCCACAAAGGCGGTCATGGTGACCGACTGCCCAGCGGTACCTTCAGAGATGCCTAAGTCCAGCGCCATCGGCGTCAGCAGGCTGACCGGCAGAAACTCCACGGTGATAAGGCAGGCCACGCAAAAGGCGACGGCGAAGACGGCTGACCAGTTGGGCCGAGCCAGTTCCGGGTGGGGTTTTCCCTGTAAATGCTCACTCATTTTGCCTCCAGGCAACGTCACATTGCGGTAAAGTCGCGCAGTGTAACATTCTCAGTGTGACGCATTTAACGTTTTAGCAACTATTCAACAATTGAGCGCGGGATATATCGTAGGCCGGATAAGCGCAGCGCCATCCGGCGCTACGGTACTCAATGCAGCCAGTGCACGCCCTCGTCGGGCATAAAGAAGGCGTTGTAGCGCATCTGAAAATTGTTGATCTCCGCTACATCCGGCTCCAGCTCGCGCAGGAAGCCCAGCGCCAGACGCACCTGAGCATCGGTCAGCGGCGCGGCAAGGCGCGCTTTTTGCAGCGTCCGGTGCCAGTAGTGGAGGTTTTGCTCGCTGCTGTCGACAATGCACGCCTGCCAGATCAGCAGCGTCTGGGCGGCATTCTGGAGATGCGCCTCGTCCGGACGGGAGAGGTACTGAATGTACTCCGCACCCGCCGCTTTGCCCAGCTGATCGATCATCGATTCAACCGGCATCGGCGTGGTGCCCAGCCGCTCGCTCAGACGGCGTACCGCCCGCCGGGAGTCGGAGGTCAAAACCCGAAAACCCACTACAAAAACAACAACCAGCGTCGCCAGCGTTAACCAAATCATGAAAGCTCCTGCCCAATCTCAGAATGCTTATCATACGGGTAAACGCGGCGACGCATACAGTCTCTTTAGTGCGCTATCCCGGTCGTTACCGTGAAGCTGCGGCTCTCCTGCGGGGCCAGCGTCAGCAGGCTGCCGTTAGCCTGCGCGGCCATGAACCCTTCCGGACGGCAGGTAGCCGGCAGCGCGAACGCTGCGACCTGCTGATCGCCGTTGTATAAAATCCAGCGCGTCGCATAGTTGAACTCTGCGCTAGAGAACCGGGTCACAAAGGTGGTGCCGTCCGGGGCGGTCATCTGAAACTCCGGCGTCGCGGTGTAGCGATCCAGCCTGTCAGCAAAGAAGACAATCTCAGGATCGTAATATTCCGGCTCGCTCAGCGTCTTCAGCGTGGTCTCACCCTGCTGGATACGCTGGTTGAACGCCAGCCACTGCTCGGTAGGTTTCACATGTGCCGGAATAGACTCCCGCAGCGCCAGCGCTTCGTCCGGCAGGTTCTGGCTGAAGGTCGCCTCGGGTACATAGGCGTAGTTCATATGGCACATGTACTGGAGCGGCATTGCCACCGAGGCCAGGTTGGTTACCGTCATATCAATGTCGAACAGCGCGCTGGCCTTACGCAGCGTGACCGCAGGCTGCGCCAGATAGTGGTGGCCGAAGCCCATCACATACTCGTAGCGCCCCCCGACGCGCAGCGTGTCGCCGTCGATCTCCAGCCAGGCCTCGTCCATCTCCGCGCAGGCCATCTCCCCGTGTAGCGCATGGGTGTCCTCCGGAGAGGGGCAGCCGTTTGCCAGCAGCCCCGAGTGAAAGGCGAAGCAGCCATAAGTTTCAACAATCTCTCTCGCCGGCTTCGGCTGACTGAACATGTTACGCATGGTCAGCTCGTGGCCATCAAACTCCGCGTCCCAGATCATCTGCCCCAGCCAGGGCAAGATCACCAGGTGACCGCGGGCGTTTGCCACCCTCAGGCCCTCAACGCCGCTCGGATAGCGGAAGGCGCTGACCGTAAAATCTGCGTTCTCCAGCAGCGTTCGCGGCTGCGCGGTAAAAAGCTCACGCCACAGTGGCAAACAGGTTTTCATAGCCATTCTCCTCAGGAAGCGGTTGCAGGGGTAAGTTCGCGACGCACTTTGCTTTCACGCCAGAAGTAGATGCCGACATAAATGAAGCAGAGCATGGAAACGAGGAACGACAGCTGTAACGAGTGGAACATATCCGCCACGTAGCCCTGCACCGCTGGCACCACCGCCGCGCCGACGATTGCCATCACGATCACCGCTCCCGCCATCTCGGTATGCTCGTTGTCCACCGTATCCAGCGTGCCAGCGTAGATGGTGGCCCAGCATGGCCCAAACAGAACGCTCACCAACACCGCCACGTAGACCGCGCTAAAGCTTGGCGCCAGCGCCACGTAGGCCAGGAACAGCGCGCCGATGACAGAGTAGAGGATCAGCACCTTCTCCGGGTTGAAGCGCGTCATTAAAATGTTGGCCACGAACTTGCCGATAAAGAAGCAGGCGAAGCTGTAAACCATAAAGTTAGAGGCATCGCGCTCGTTGATATCCCCCAGCTCCAGCGCCAGACGGATGGTGAACGACCAGACGGCGACCTGCATACCGACATAGAGGAACTGGGCCAGAATGCCGCGGCGGAAGCGGGCGTTGCTCGCCAGATAGCGCAGGGTGTCCATCGCCGACGGGCGTTTACGGTTTGCCGTCTGCTCAACTTTGCAGGTTGGGAAGCGGGTCAACATAAACAGCACCATCACCACGACCAGCACCATGATCATGTACTTATACGGCTCTAAGGTGTTCTCCAGCATCAGCACTTTAAAGTTATGGATCTGCTCCGGTGTCATGCCCGCCATCTGCTTCTCCAGGCTATCGCCTTCAGAGAAGACCAGGTACTTGCCGAGCAGAATGCCCGCCGCCGCCCCGATCGGGTAGAAAGTCTGGCTAACGTTGAGGCGCAGCGTGGCGTGGGATTTTGGCCCCAGCATTGAGCTGTAGGTGTTGGCAGCGGTCTCAAGGAAACTTAAACCAATGGCAATCGCAAAAATCGCGGCAAGGAACATGGTGTAGGTAGCCATGTGCGACGCCGGGAAAAAGAGCGTACAGCCGACTATATAGAGCGTCAGGCCAATTAAAATCGCAATCTTATAGCTGCTCTTTTTAATCACCAACGATGCCGGAATAGCAATCAGGAAATAGCCGCCGTAAAACGCACTCTGCACTAAGGCAGAGGCGAAGTTGCTGAGTGAAAATACGCTCTTAAACTGCGTGATTAAAATATCATTTAACGCTGCGGCGCAGCCCCATAATGGGAACAGGCACGATAACAAAATAAACTGGAACAGAGGGGTCTTATTCAGATACCCATCGGGCATCTGAACGATGTTTTTATCGTTCATAGTGCTACCTTTTACAGTGCAGGGGTTTTTATTATTCGTTTATCGCCAGAAACTCATTGAACTGCTCAATACTGGGATAGGACGATTGAGTGCCTTTGCCCGTTACGCTGAAGGCCGCGAAACGCGAGGCTTTTTTCATGGCGGTTTCTACATCACCGCTCTGGACGTAGTAGTGCGCAAAGCAGCCAATAAAGGCATCGCCCGCGCCGCTGGTGTCGACGGCATTCACTTTGATCGCCGGAACATGCACTTCCGTATCACGGGTCATCCACAACGCGCCCTTCTCGCCCATGGTGACGATAATATTGTTCAGCCCTTTATCAGTCAGGCTGCGGGCGGCGCGACGAATATTGTCGTAGCTGTCGACCGGCATGCCGGTGAGAATTTCCAGCTCGGTTTCATTCGGCACGAAGAAATCACATTTGCAGGCGTAGGCCATATCCAGCTCGCGCAGCGCCGGAGCCGGATTTAACAGCACCTCGATACCGTGCTTTCTCCCAAACTCAATGGCGTGATAGACCGTCTCCAGCTGCACTTCGAGCTGCAAAACGATGAGCTTACATTTCTTCAGATCTTCAGCGGCGCGATCGATATCCTCCGGCGAGAGGAATTTGTTCGCCCCTTTAATAATCAGGATGCTGTTGCTGGAGTTAGGGTTAACGAAAATAGGTGCGACGCCGCTGCTGGTGCATGGCACTTTCTCAACGTAGGTGGTATTGATACCCCAGGATTCGAGATTGCGGATGGTGTTGTCGGCAAAGATGTCATCGCCCACTTTGGTCAGCATCAATACTTTGGAGTTGAGCTTCGCTGCGGCAACGGCTTGGTTGGCACCTTTACCGCCGCAGCCAATCTTGAACGCCGGGGCTTCAAGGGTCTCACCCTCCTTCGGCATCTGGTGGGTGTAGGTGATTAAATCCACCATGTTGGAGCCGATGACTGCGATATCCATTTTCCTACCTCTCAGAAACAAACGCTTAACAATGATATTAAAGTAACATTATCATGTTATTTTAGTATCATTTGTGACTCCGCTCGCGATTACAGCAACATTTGATACCGCAGCGTTCCCGCTCTGGGTGGAAAATGTTACTTTAGGAACATAAGAAGATGATTAGGCTGGTAAAGCGGAGAGAGAAAATGGAAACCAAGCAGAAAGAGCGTATTCGTCGCCTGACGGAGCTGCTCAAAAAGACCGACCGCATCCACCTTAAAGATGCGGCGCGGATGCTGGAGGTTTCCGTGATGACCATTCGCCGCGACTTTAGCCAGGAAGATGAGCCGCTGCCGCTGGCGCTGCTCGGGGGCTATATCGTGATGGTTAACAAGCCCGCCAGCCCGGCTACCAGCCAGCCTGCCGCAGCCACGCGCCGCCATCATCGGGATGATACGCCGATTGCGATCCTCGCCGCAGGGCTGGTGAGCGAGAACGATCTGGTGTTTTTCGACAACGGCCCGGAGATGCCGCTGGTGATCGACATGATCCCTGACGAGATTACCTTCACCGGAATTTGTTACTCGCATCAAGTCTTTATGGCGCTGAACGCCAAGCCTAACGCCACGGCCATGCTTTGCGGCGGCACCTACCGCGCCAAGAGCGACGCCTTTTACGATCCCAATAACCCGTCGATTCTGGATTCGCTCAACCCGCGCAAGGTGTTTATCTCGGCCAGCGGCGTACATGAGCACTACGGTGTGACCTGGTTCAACCTCGACGATCTGCCGGTGAAGCGCAAAGCGATGGAGCACGGCATCCGCAAGATTTTGCTGGCGCGCTACGCTCTTTTCGATGAGGTCGCCCCCGCCAGCATCGCCCCGCTGGCGCAGTTTGATGTGCTGATCAGCGACCGCCCGCTACCGGCAGAGTACGCTCTCCACTGCCGGAACGGCTCGGTCAAGGCGATCACCCCTGACGCTGAAAGCGAATAACCTACTCGAAAAACACGGCAATTTTGTTGAACATGGTGGGATCGGATTGGTTACGTACCACTTTTACCACATCTTCTAGCTTGTCGATCTGGCTCATCATCTGCTCCAGTCGCTGATCGTCCGCCACCAGCAGCCAGATGCGGCTCTGCTCGCCGCCCGGTAGCGGCAGGCAGAGAATACCCTCCACGTTGAAGGCGCGTCGGGCAAAAAGGCCGCAGACATGGGTCATGACTCCAGGGTGGTTGCGCACGGTGAGTTCCAGAATAACGTTGTCATGTGTTGAGTGTGGCATGGCTTATTCCCCCACCATTTCAGTATTGGCCGCGCCCGGCGGAACCATTGGATAGACTTTTTGCTCGGCGTCGGTACGAACGTGGATCAGTGCCGGACCCGGCCGGGAGATGATCTCCTGCAGAGCCGCGTGCGGATCGGTCGCCGCGTTTAAATCACAGGTGTGCAGGCCAAACCCGGCGGCGATCTGCATAAAGTTGATCATGCCCGGATAGGTCGCAGCAAACACGCCCTGCTTGTAGAACAGACTCTGCTGCTGATGCACCAGCCCCAGCGCCTCGTTGTTCATCAGAATGATTTTGATATCGAGCTGGTTTTCAGCGGCGGTTGCCATCTCCTGAATGTTCATCATCAGGCTGCCGTCGCCGGAGAAGCACAGCACTTTGCGATCGGGATTGGCCAACGCTGCGCCAATCGCCGCTGGCAGGCCAAAGCCCATAGTGCCTAACCCACCGGAGGTGAGCCACTGGCGCGGACGGTTGAGCGGATAGGCCTGAGCGGTCCACATCTGGTGCTGCCCGACGTCGGTGGTGATAATCGCGCTGTCATCAACGCAGGCCGCAACGGCGTTAATTAATCCGTAGTGGCTCAGCGGATCGTCTGCGCCCGGCATGTTAGCCGGAAACTCCTGCTGCAGCTGTGCCACGGTATCGCGCCAGGCGTCACGTGTCTCCTCCGCAATCAGCGGGATCAGCTGAGCCAGCACCTCGCCGACGTCGCCCTGAATAGCACAGTGCGGCTGCTTGATCTTACCCAGTTCTGCGCGGTCGATATCCACATGGATAATTTTGGCGTTCGGGCAGAAGGTTTCAGTCTTGCCAATCGCCCGGTCATCAAAACGTGCCCCCAGCACCACCAGCAGATCGGCTTCGTGCAGGATAAAGTTGGTGCTGCGCGCACCGTGCATTCCCAGCATGCCCAGCGACAGCGGATGCTGTTTCGGCAGCATGCCAAGGGCCATCAGCGTCATGGTGGTGGGCAGGCTGGCTTTCTCCGCCAGGGTCCGCACCTGCTCAGGGGCGTTAATCACCCCACCGCCCAGGTAGAGTACCGGGCGCTGGGCCTGGTTGATCATCGCCGCCGCCTCATGCACGCTCTCAATGCTAAATGCGGGGGCTGGCGCAGCGCCACCCGGCTCCGGCAGGGCGTCTAATTCGATCTCTGCGGTCTGAATATCCTTAGGAATATCTATCCACACCGGGCCGGGACGGCCTGACTGGGCAATGCGGAACGCGTCAGCGATCACCTGCGGCAGCTCGCGGATGTCGCGCACCAGATAGTTATGTTTAGTGATGGGGATAGAGATGCCGTAGGTGTCCACTTCCTGGAAGGCGTCGGTGCCAATCATCGACGAGGGGACCTGGCCCGTAATGCAGACCAGCGGAATAGAGTCGAGGCGCGCGTCGGCGATGGCGGTCACCAGATTGGTGGCCCCCGGCCCGCTACAGGCCATACAGACGGCGGGTTTCCCCTGGGTGCGCGCCATGCCCTGGGCGATAAAGCCTGCACCCTGCTCGTGGCGAGCCAGTACGTGGCGGATCTGCGTGCTTTGACTCAGGGCGTCATACAGGGGCAGCACCGTGCCGCCCGGGATGCCAGTGACGATGGTGATGCCCTGGCGCTCCAGTAAATGAACGATCAGCTGCGCGCCCGTAAAGCGCCTTGCCTGCGAAGTTGTGCCCATGCTCCAGTCCTTTTCTTCTGGGCCGGCTTTCCGGGCGGTCTAAACGAAAAACCCCGCCCGGTTTGCGCCGGCGGGGTTTTGGAATCGTGTGTTCCGGACCCTACGGCGCTATGCCGACGACCACCACCACACGCACGACGACCGCGGCAGATGGCGCGGTGCGTAGTAGAGTCGATGTCAGCATGGCTGGGTTCATTAGGGACCTGTATGTATGTTGTGTTGTTTATTTATTAGCTGAATTCATACAAACACAGCCGGTGAAGCATGACAATCGTTTTATCGCAGCGGCGGTGAAAATGTGTGACCGATCACGTTTCAACGCCAAACAAAAACGCGGCTAAAAAAGGGTGAAGTGTTACAGTTGTATGACAATTCATCACCCGGTTCGCTATGACGCTCTCTGTTTTCTGCATTCTATTATTCGCCGCCCTGCTGCATGCCAGCTGGAACGCTATCGTAAAAGCCGGAACGGATAAACTCTACGCCGCGATCAGCGTTAGCGGCTCCGCGACGCTTATCGCCCTGATCCTGCTACCCTTCTCGCCGCAGCCCTCCGCCGCCAGCTGGCCTTTTTTAGCGGTATCCTGCGCGTTACAGGTGGTGTACACGGTGCTGGTGGCAAAAACCTATCAGGTTTCTGATATGAGCCAAACCTATCCCCTGATGCGGGGCACGGCCCCGCTGCTGGTCGCACTGATTAGCGTCCTGGCATTAGGGGATACGCTTTCGTGGCTCGCCTGGGGTGGGATCGGCGTCATCTGTCTGTCGATACTGGCTATGGCGCTGAATGGCCGCATGCAGTCACGCAAGGGCATCTGGCTGGCGCTGCTGAACGCCTGCTTTATCGCCGGGTATACGCTGGTCGACGGCACCGGCGTGCGCCTGTCTGACACCGCGCTGGGCTATACGCTGTGGACCTTCTTTATGAACGGCTTCTGTCTGCTCTGCTGGGCGATGGTGGCGCGCCGCCGCGAAGCGTCCAACTATCTGCGCCTGCACTGGAAAAAAGGATTGTTTGGCGGGGCGGGAACCATGGGATCGTACGGACTGGCCCTGTGGGCCATGACCCAGGCTCCGCTGGCCGTGGTCGCGGCTCTGCGCGAAACGTCGATACTTTTCGGCGCGCTTATCGCTTTTCTACTCTTAAAAGAGCGGGTTGCTGGCGTACGCATCGCTGCTGCGCTGGGTATTGCCTGCGGAGCTATTCTGTTACGCCTGGCGTAAAACCCAGGCAATATTAGTTGCCAATGTTGTTCATAAATCCTGCCTTTTCGCTCTTGCCCATTCATAAGCCTGATACTTAACTTATCGCCGTACTGTGGTAGATTTCTCGCGCATTTATGGAATGCGCAGTGACTTATTCTTTATTTCTCTTATTTAGCAAATATATTCGGCGACATGAAAAGACAAAGGAACGTTAACTTATTGTTGATGCTGGTGTTACTGGTGGCGGTCGGTCAGATGGCGCAAACCATCTACATTCCAGCCATTGCCGACATGGCAAAGGACTTTCACGTCCGTGACGGCGCAGTGCAGAGCGTGATGGCGGCCTATCTGCTGACCTATGGCCTCTCGCAGCTCGTCTATGGCCCCTTGTCCGATCGCGTAGGGCGTCGCCCGGTTATTTTAGTGGGGATGAGCATTTTCATGGTGGCGACGCTGATTGCCCTGACCACCCATAGCCTGACCGTATTAATTGCAGCCAGCGCGTTGCAGGGTGTCGGGACCGGCGTCGGCGGCGTGATGGCGCGAACCTTACCGCGCGATATGTATCAGGGTACCCAGCTTCGTCATGCTAACAGCCTGTTAAACATGGGAATTCTGGTAAGTCCGCTGCTGGCCCCGCTGATTGGCGGCCTGCTGAATACCCTCTGGTCATGGCGCGCCTGCTTCGCCTTCCTTCTGGTACTGTGCGTGTTAGTCACCTTCAGCATGGCGCGCTGGATGCCCGAAACCCGGCCCGCAGACGCACCGCGCACGAAACTGCTCACCAGCTATAAAGTGCTTTTTGGTAGCGGGTCGTTCAACTGTTATCTGCTGATGCTGATTGGTGGCCTGGCGGGTATCGCCGTATTTGAAGCCTGCTCCGGCGTACTGTTGGGCGCAGGACTCGGTCTGAGCAGTATGGTGGTAAGCATTCTGTTTATTCTGCCGATCCCAGCGGCCTTCTTTGGCGCATGGTTCGCCGGACGCCAGAATAAACGCTTCTCCACCCTGATGTGGCAGTCGGTGATGAGCTGCCTGCTGGCAGGGGTGATGATGTGGATCCCGGGCCTGTTTGGCGTAATGAGCGTCTGGACCCTGCTGATCCCGGCGGCGCTGTTCTTCTTTGGCGCGGGGATGCTCTTCCCACTCGCCACCAGTGGCGCAATGGAGCCGTTCCCGTTCCTTGCCGGGACGGCGGGCGCGCTGGTCGGTGGCCTACAGAATATCGGTTCCGGCGCGCTGGCGTGGCTCTCTGCCCTGATGCCGCAGACCGGCCAGGCTAGCCTCGGTTTATTGATGACCCTGATGGGACTGCTGATTTTACTGTGCTGGCTGCCGCTGGCGTCGCGTGTCCCGCATCATGAACAGCCTGTTTAACATTATGATGGCCCGGCTTCTCGCCGGGCTTTTCACATGTCGGGGCCACCATTGTCTTCAGCAGCGGTTCAGCGATGGGACGCCACGCCCCCTCTTCGCCATCGTAAAACTGCGAATCGGCATTGATGGCGTAAGGAATTTTTGCCTGCTGCAGCTTACAGGCCATAAAGGTGGCAAAGGCCATTTGCGATGCGGTGGGGGTAAAATGGCTCGATTCCCCGACGCCCCAGCCGCCTACCCAGCTAACGTGGCCGGTTTTTTGCTGCCAGCGCAGCGCAACATTGATGCGATTGCGAATCGCTGACTTCTCCGCCGCCGTACCCGATGTCCATGGATACTTGCCGTTACTCTTGAGCGGCCCCCACGGGAAGATATGCCACTCCGCCAGCAGGTAATTTTGGCTGTGTGCGGGCAGCTTCAGGTTAGCGAGGTCTTCCGGAGCCGCACGCAGGCGCGGCGCGATAAAGATCATGCGCTGTGGGTCAATATCATGAATGGCTTTGATGGTTTTTTCGTAGACGCGGTTGAGCGAAACGAGATTATGGTTCAGCTTGTCTGCGGGTTCATAAATAAGGTCGAAGCCTAACTGCGGCGAGCTGTTACCAAAGTAGTGCGCAACGGCGATCCACCAATTCACCACCTCTTTTTCATTCTCGGGTTTCGGATCGTTTTTATACTCATCGGCCTGCCAGGCGATAATCGGGATCACGCCGTACTGCTCGCAGGCTTGAACCAGCTTACGCAGATGAATCAGCCGCGCCTCCGTCGGCTCGCCTGCTACCCGGATGCGGACATGGCGGATCCCCTGCGCGGCAAAATCCCGCACGACTAACGGATCGAACTCGCGGATGCCGCGCTCGGTGCGCGCCCAGTCAACGTCCATTCCGACGCCAAGCTGCGCCGCATAGCGTGCGGCCGTCAGCGGCGGTTCAGCATAAACGGCGGAGGTAGCAAGCAGTAACGCAGCAGCAATCGGAAGCTTATACACGGGTAGCCTGAAAAGGTGAGTTAACGCACCGCTATTTTTTAGCATGCTTTTTTAACTGGCGTGTAGCGCAGCGATAAGAAAAAGTGCGATCTGCTGGAGATGGGTAGCAGCAAACAGCAGCGCCAGCGAGAGCACCCCTAGCGCAACCAGCAGCTTATCCCGCACCGCTGACGGGCGCAGAAAGTCGCTGCGTCCAACGTCCATCAGGTTACGCTTCAGGGTATAGCGCCAGAGGATCAGCGCCACTGCCGCCAGCAGGGCAATCGCCACCCAGAAAGCCGATCCAGCCTGCTGCCCGTTGTGCTTTACCGCCAGCATCAGCAGCGCGCCGTAGCCCAGCAGGGTGCGCAGCCAGGCAAGCGACGTGCGCTCGGGCTGCAGGCCGGGGTCCTGCTCACGGCGGGCTTTGCGGCTATCCGGCATAGAAGACCAGCGCCATCACCACTGCGGCAACGACGAGCAGCATGATGCTAATCACCAGCAGGCTATAGGTATAGGGCAGATCCTGCTTCAGGCGCATTGCCTTCTCATTGCGCAGCCAGCGCAGGTAGCCAAAAACGGCCAGCCCGCCGGAGGTAAGACAGAGCAGCAGCGCCAGCAGCTCGCGAATAAGCGGGGTGGCAAAATCCGGGGCGAGCTGATCGAGGCCTACCCCCGCCGCCAGAAAACCCAGCGCGGTGCGGATCCAGGCGAGAAAAGTGCGCTCGTTTGCCAGCGAGAAGCGGTAGTCCGGCGCTTCACCGAGGCGAGAAATTTTCATGCGGTGTCCTTGTGGTGCTACAGGCAGGCTTCAGCATAGCGTAAAATACTAAGGACAAGGAGACCGGCATCGGATGATGCCGGTAGGGAAGATTAATGCAGTTCTGGCCAGTACGCTTTATTGGCTTCGATCAGGTCATCCAAAATAGCCTTGGCAACTGACGCGCTTGGCACCGTTTTGGAAAGTGTGATGGCCTGCCAGAGTTTCTGGTAAGAGCGCTGTTCCCAGGCATCGACCACCAGTTTTTCGACCGCTACCTGCTGGCTCATCAGTCCTTTCTGGAAGTGAGGAATATCGCCCACGTTTAACGGCTCAGGCCCGTTATGGCCTACCAAACATGGGATCTCCACCATCGCATCGGTATCAAAGTTATGGATAGCGCCGTTATTTGGCACAATCAGCAGCATGCGTTCTTGAGTATTGAAGGCTATCGCAGTAGCCAGATCGACGATGTAGGACGCATGTTCGTCAATTTCAAGCTCACCAGCAGAAGATTTACCCGCTTCGATAATCGCCCGACAGGAAGTAAACACATGCTTTTCACGGTGATCCATCACTTCGTTGGCGCGGGTACGTTCCGGATTGGAGTGTGCCACTACATAGTCCGGGAAAAAGTAATATTTCAGGTAGGTATTCGGCATAGTGTCTGGATCAAGCGCTTGCACATCTTTCGCCTTGGCGAATGTGTCGTTCCAGCTTGCTTCGGTATAAGCTCCTTCTAAGGGCGGCACATAGCCGTTTTTAGCCACATACTCACGCAGTTTAGGCATCAAATCGTTACCGTTCAGGTCTTCAATCGATGTCCACCAGCCGAAGTGATTCAGGCCGTAGTAGCGTACGCGCATCTCTTTGCGATCTTTCAGGCCGACAATCTGCGCCATTCGCCCTTCAATACCGATTGGCATATCACAGATATTGAGGATTTTCGCGTTCGGGCGCAGACGGCGGGTCGCTTCAGCGACAATTGCTGCCGGGTTGGAGTAGTTCAGCATCCACGCGTTAGGGGAGTATTGCTCCATATAATCCACCAGCTCCAGCACGCCACCAATAGAACGCATGCCGTAGGAGATCCCGCCCGGACCGCAGGTTTCCTGGCCCAGCACGCCATGACGCAGCGGAATTTTTTCATCTTTTTCGCGCATCGGATATTTGCCCACGCGAATATGCGCCATCACGAAATCCACATCGGTAAAGGCTGCTTTCGGATCGGTGGTGTAGCTAAACTCAATCTCCGGAGCCTGCTCTTTAAGGATAATTTTGCACGCCTCAGCGATGATCTCCTGTCGTGCGCCGTCGTTGTCATAGAACTTAAGCGTACGCAGCGGAAAACGGTCGCGGTTGGCTAACAGCATCAGGACAATGCCAGGGGTAAAAGTGCTGCCGCCGCCGGCAATGACAACTGAGAATTTTTTCATGATATAGCCTCTGTCAGAGTGATTTGTTCGTTCGTTAAAGGAGTTTTCATCAGCGATTCAAGCTGGTCCCGCACCTGGGGGACGTGCAGGCCAACAATCACCTGAATACCGTTGCCGCGTCGCACCACGCCGTGTGCGCCCAGGGCTTTGAAGACGTCGTCGCTTTGGGTTTTCGTCATATCCACCAGCGTGATTCGTAAGCGGGTAGCGCAGTTATTAATGCTTTCGATGTTTGCCGTGCCGCCGAGCGCCTGCAGGAATCCGGCGGCTTGCCCAACCTGCTGGCTGGCCGCAGCCGGTGCGGTGGTGTGTCCGCGTGCAGCCTTGTAGTCGGCTTTGCTGTAGAGTTTGATTTCGCTCTCTTCACGACCCGGAGTTTTAAGGTTCAGCCGTTCAATCAGCGTCTTGAAGACCACGAAGTAGATCCCGGTAAAGCAAATACCAATGCCAATCTGGATGAATACCGTCGAGGCGTGGTTGTGGAACATGGGGATCCAGTTTTGCGGCAGGAACTGGTCCAGCAGGCCGCCGCCCATGTTGCCCACCACGCCGAAGGCGTACATCACCGTCGCCATAGTGGCCGCGAGTACGGCGTGGACGGCAAACAGCAGCGGAGAAATAAACAGGAAGGTAAACTCCAGCGGCTCGGTAATGCCCACCAGCATGGCAGTCAGCGTGGCCGGGATCAGCAGGCCCGCGACTTTGACGCGGTTTTCCGGCGACGCGGTGTACCACAGCGCCAGCGCAATTCCCACTGAGCCAAACACTTTGGAGTTCCCATGCAGGGCAAAACCGCCTTCCGGGAACAGGGTTTTCAGCGGCAGCGTGCTCTGGCTGAATTCCTGGAGGTGCTGCGCCCAGTAGACCTGAATACCGCCCTCTACCGCTGCCGGGCCAAAGATAAATGGACCGTAGACAAAGTGGTGTAATCCGGTTGGGATCAGAATGCGTTCCAGGAAGGTATAAACCCACACGCCCAGCGCACCGGCAGAGCGTAAAAAGGCCTGCAGAGACTCAATGCCCAGTTGCACTTTCGGCCAGCCCAGCAGGGTCAGCCAGGCGCAGGGGATCATCACAAAAAACGCGAGAATAACGACAAACGAGGTGCCCTGGAAAATACCGAGAAAAACAGGTAGCTGCTTGCCGAAATAGCGGTTGTGGATGGCGGTGACAATCCCCGAGATCACAATCGCCCCGATGATGCTGGTATCGAGCGTTTTGATCCCGGCAATCATCGCCAGACCGCTTCCCGCCGTGGCTTCTGCGGTGAAATCAACGCCAAAGAAGTGACCCCAGGTCATCCCCATCGCGTTGATAAAGTAGTTCCAGGTCAAGAAGCTAATCAACACTGCCAGACAGGCGCGGCCCTGCGCCTGTTTTGCCAGGCCAACCGGTAAGCCGACAGCGAAAATCAGCGGCATGTTGCGAAAAACCGCCCAGCCGCCCTCTTCAATGATGTGAACAATTTGCGCGAACAGATTATTAGGGGCGGTTAAGGCCTCGCCGACAAACAGTGGGTTGCGAAGCATGATGGCGATCCCGACCACGATCCCGGCAAAGGGAAACAGCAAAACCGGGGTAAACATGGCACCGCCAAAACGTTGTATTTGACTGAGCATTTTTAAATCCTCATGAAACAACCTGTAGGGGGTAGAGGCCTTTATGGTTTTTTGCTGGCCTGAGGTGAGCATAAAAACTTACTCATGCGAGAACATGACGTGCCGCTGCGATTCGTGATCGCATTCATGGTTTTAATTTGACCAATCAGGTCTACTTTTGGCAGTAAATATGGATATGTCAGGACGTAATCCACGCCATAACGCGCGCAGAGAGGTATACTGGTGATCTATAAATCTATTGCCGACCGGTTACGGCTGCGGCTGAATTCGTCGGACTACACTATCGGGAGTCTGCTTCCTGGTGAGAAAGCGCTGGCGCGGGAGTTTGGCGTAGCGCGGATGACTATCCGCAAGGCGCTGGATCTGCTGGTGAACTGGGGGCTGGTTGAACGCCGACACGGCAGCGGCACGTTTGTGGCGCGCAAAGACATTCATCATGAAACCACCAACCTGACCGGATTGGTGGAGGTACTACGCCAGCAGGGTAAAGAGGTGCAGAGCAACGTTCTTCAGTTCGAAGTGATGCCTGCCCCACCCGCCATTGCCAGCCAGCTACGGATTCAGGTTGATGAGCGGATCTACTTCTCGCGCCGGGTGCGTTACGTGGACGGAAAACCCTTGATGCTAGAGGACAGCTTTATGCCCGTGAAGCTGTTCCGCAATCTTTCGCTGGCGCATCTGGAAGGGTCGAAGTTTGATTACATCGAGAAGGAGTGCGGGATCACCATCAGCGGCAACTACGAGAGCCTGACGCCGGTGCTGGCGGATAAACAGCTGGCCGGTTACCTGAACCTACCAGAACAGACGCCGCTGCTGCGGATAACCTCTCTTTCCTACAGCGACAGCGGCGAGTTTCTCAATTATTCCGTGATGTTCCGTAATACCCGTGATTACCAGGTGGACTACCATCTGCGGCGCATTCACCCGGAAGATCTGCTAACTCATCCTTCAGAACAGTGCCGCCAGTAGCTGCGGGATAGTCATGCGCAGGAACATTATCGGCAGGTAGACCGTAGCGAGGGTGCAAAAAAGCCCTGCCAGGGCAGGGCTTTGTACAGTCCATTAGCTATTCAGCGCCGGGCGCTCGCTAATGGCGATGCGCTGGGGAGCAATCGCTTCCGGCACGTTGCGGCTGATGTCGATATGCAGCAGCCCGTTATTGAAGGTGGCACCGGTGACCTCCATATGGTCGGCCAGGGTAAAGCTCAGGCTGAACGGCTGGATCACCAGCCCCTGATGCAGCCACTTCGGCTCGTTGGCCGGTTTTTCCGGGGTGCCTTTAACGCTGAGGCGCGTGCCCTCCAGCTGGATCTCCAGATCGTCCTGACGGAAACCGGCTAGCGCAAGGGTAATGCGGTAGTGGTTATCGTCGCTCTTCTCAATGTTATAGGGCGGGAAGGTCTGGCCTTCGCTGGCGTTTTGCAGGGCGTTGGCCAGTTTGTCAAAACCGATCCATTGACGCAGCAGCGGGGATAAATCGTAATTACGCATGGTGTTTCTCCTTCTTTGAAGCAAGAAATGTTCTACGCATCGTGTGACGCGCATCTGCTCCCTGACGGCGAGCAAGGGTATGATCTGGGCCGCCACGGCGACCCGGGAAATTAGTTAATTTCGATACGGCGCGGTTTTTTCTCTTCTGGGATCACGCGTTCCAGTTCGATAAACAGCAGGCCGTTGACCAGATTCGCGCCGCGAACGTGAATGTTCTCAGCGATCTGGAATTTACGTTCGAAATTACGTTCGGCGATGCCCTGATAGAGATAGCTACGCTCTTTTTGCTCGGTTGCACGAGCGCCTTTCACCACCAGCAGGTTGTCCTGAGCGGTGATCTCCAGTTCGCTTTCGGCAAAGCCGGCCACGGCAATCGCAATGCGATAGTGGTTTTCGTCAACAAGTTCAACGTTATACGGAGGATAGCCGCCGTTACTCTGGCTCTGGTTGTTTTCTAACAGGTTAAACAGGCGGTCAAAACCAATGGCAGAACGGTAAAGCGGAGAGAGATCGAAGTTACGCATACAATAAGCTCCTGAAATCAGCGAGAAATTTTTGAACCTTCCACCATGGACAGGCTCTTAAAGCCAGAACACCCCGCAGGCATGTTCTTCCGACTACGTTGTAAAAATGGGTGCAGCGGGAAAATTTTCAAGGGCAGAAGTCTGACTTTTTTTTGCACTTTCTCACTCAGGGCATAGACTGGATTACGACACTTAACGCTAAATTGCGATTGCCGCCACAGAGCAGCACACGAAAGCTATTCATTTCCCTTAAGGGTCGTTATAAGCAAGGAGTGCACGATGATAAGAAAAAAACCATCATGAAAAATGTTTTGTTAAAAGTGGCGATTGTCAGCGGAATGGTGACGCTGGGCGGCTGCTCCAGCGTGATGTCGCACACCGGCGGCAAAGAGGGGCTCTACCCCGGCACGCGCGCCAGTTCAAAAATGCTAATGGATGATGACGCGAACCTGGCGGTGAAATCATTTGTTGTGCTCGATATGCCGTTTACCGCCGTAGCCGATACGCTGCTGCTGCCCTGGGATATGTTCCGCAAAGACAACTCGGTAAAATCTCGCGTCGAGAAAGCGGAGGAGGCCAACCTGGCCACCAACTCCGTTATTCCCCCTGCGGCCATGCCCGCACCGTAAATTCGCTCTGGCCGATTACAGGCCAGTATCGGCCATCCACAGCTGGCGGAAGCCTGCGACGTCTGCCATCCACGCGATCTTCTTACCATCCGGAGAGAAGACCACCGCATCGGCCGAGGGCTGATGTTCAGGGTGGGTGTCGGTTAAAAACACGATCGTTCCCATCGCGCTATCGCACAGGGCGATGCGGTTCTCAAGCACAAAACCGAGCGCCGCGCCGGAGGGGTGCCAGTTAAACGCCGACTGGATGTCCGTGGCATTATGCGTCAGCTGGCGCGGCTCGCCGCCCTCTGCGGCAATCAGCCAGAGCTGCACCACGCCTGCCTCATCCCGCATCAAAAAAGCAATGTCGCCGCCCCGCGGGTTGCTGCGCACCCAGTGGCGTGGCACGTTAACCAGCCCTGGATAACGACGCTGATGGGTAAAGGTAAGCCGCCGCTGCTGTACGCCCGCCGGCGGCGACGGCATCGTTTCTGGCGTGCCAGCCAGCGGGGCCTCGCCCGCCCGTTTCCAGCTCTGCTCATCAGCGGGCAGATCGACGATAAACAGTTCAGGCACTTTTTCACCGTTTAACGCCAGCGTATCGCCAATAAACGCCAGCCTGCCGTTGCCTACCCAGCCCTCTTCATAGGCGCGGTTGATCTCATCGCTGCCGGGCGCAGGAATTGGCGTCGTGCGGCTGACCAGTACGCACCAGTGGCTGCCAGCATACTCTCGCGGATGATTGCCCCCAGGCATAACCGGCCCAAAGGGAACGGCGACGCCGACGTTGCGCAGATCCAGCCCTGGATCGTGCTCGTGTAACACGTGGTCGTTATAGGTAAAGCTCACCTTGCTGCCGTCCGGGCTGAACACATGCACGTGGCTGCCGCCGCGCAGCGCGCCGGGGGTATAGGGTTCGGTGATATCCAGCGCATCGAGATTGCTCGCCCTGCCGTCTTGCACAATTACCCCCTGACGATGGTGAAAATCGTACTGCCAGCTCTCGTCCGGATCCTGCGGCCCGTGAATAAACACGTACTTCTCTTCGCTGGGATGAACGGTCACCACGCCAACGTACGCGCCCTGGGTCGCGGTATAAATTATCTCTACCTCGCCGGTCTCCACGTTGACGCGCTCAATGGTTTTACCGGTAAAGGAAGCGCCGGAGGGACGCACGTCAAACACCAGCCACTGGCTGTCGGGCGTCCAGGTATTGATATTGGTCAGCTGATGATGGCGGGGAGCGAAGGTGATTTGTTTCATGAAGAGACCCTGATGCGCAGATGTCGCATCAGGGTAAGAGATCTACAGCAAAAAAACTATCAGGGAACCGGTGTTACCAGCGATTCACCCTCAAACCAGGCCTGAACGTTCTCTAACACCAGGCGTGACATCTCCCGACGCGTTTCCCAGGTTGCACTGGCCATATGGGGAGTGATGACCACGTTATCGCGCTGTTGCAGCGCGGCAGGCACGCTGGGCTCATCGGCAAAAACGTCCAGTCCGGCACCGGCAATCGTGCCACTCTCCAGGGCAGCGATCAGCGCGGCTTCGTCCACCACGCTGCCACGTGATATGTTGATCAGCACGCCCTGCTCGCCAAGCGCCTCCAGCACCGACGCGTTTATCAGCGCTTTTGTCTCTGCGCCACCCGGCGCACAGACCATCAGAAAATCGCTCTGCTCTGCCAGCTCGCGTAGATCGGCGACGTAATCCCACGGCAGTGCGCTGTGTGCCTTGCGGTCAGTGTAGGCAATATGCATATCAAACCCGCTGGCACGACGCGCGATGGCCTGGCCAATTCGACCCATGCCGAGAATACCCAGCCGTGCGCCGGAGACCTTGCGCGTCCACTGGAAACCACCCGCCGACCAGTCGCCCTGCTCAATAAACTTCTGCGCAGCCACGATGCGGCGCGAGGTTGCCAGCATCAGGCCAATAGCCAGATCGGCCACATCGTCAGTCAGTACGCCCGGTGTATGGGTCACCGCCACACCGTGATCCCGTGCCGCCGCCACGTCGACGCCATCGTAACCGACGCCAAAGACGGCGATCAACTTCAGGGCAGGCAGCGAGGCGATAAAGTCGCGCGTCACCACCGCCTCGCCGTTGGTTATTACCACCGTGACTTCATCAGCGATAGCGGCGAGCTTAGCGGTATCCATCTCAGCCAGATCGTATAGGTCGTAACGCGTTTGCAGTTCAGCGGTGAGCGCATCCGGCAGACCCGCCTGTTTCAGTACTTTCTGTTTCATATCGTTTTCCTATCAGGAGAGGCGTGTAGCGGTTCGTTTTGCGGCTTTTGGCTGCGTCGGACGCGAGACCAGGATGCCAATAATGCCGCCGAGGATCAGCGCTACCGCCACAATCAACAGTCCATAGTGGTAGCTGTTGGTGGCATCTTTGATTTTTCCTAGCAGCGGCGGGAGGCCGAGACCGACAAAGTTAGCCACCGTGTTAATGAAGGCGATAGAGGCCGCTGCGGCAACGCCAGCCAGCTTCTCGGTGGTCACGGCCCAAAAGATCGGCGTCAGCGCAAAGTTGAAGCCCACGGTGAGGATCAGCAGGAAGTAAGCCACCAGCAGATTGCTGGAGTAGATAGCGATAGCCAGCGACAGCCCGGAGATAATCAGCGGCAGCCCAAGGTGCAGCGAACGTTCCCCGGTGGTATCGGAGTGGCGGCCATTGAAATACATAAACAAGCAGGCAGCGATAAAGGGCACGGCAGAGAGCAGGCTGATAACGATATTGCTCTGGTCGCTGGCCATACTTTTGATGATCAGCGGCAGGAACAGCGTAATACCGATAGAGCCAAAGGCTTGCAGGAACCACACCAGGCTCAGCAGCAGCACGGTCTTGTTTTTCAGCGCGCTCAGCCAGCTGTGGTTTTTACCCACCTCAACCCCGGCGTTGTCGCGCTCTAGCTCCGCCTTCAGCCACCCTTTCTGCTCCGGCGTCAGCCACGCGGCGTGATCCGGCGTCTGCGGCAAGCGCCACAGCACCATGATCCCCAGAGCGATGGCCGGAATACCCTCCAGCGCAAACAGCCAGCGCCAGCCCGCAATATCAGCAATGCCGTGCATATTCAGAATTGAGCCAGAGATCGGCAGGCCAATAATCGACGCCATCACCGAGCCCATGTAGAAGAACGACATGGCCCGCGCACGGTTACTTTTCGGGAACCAGCAGGAGATGTAGTAAATAATGCCCGGCGTAAAGCCCGCTTCCGCCATACCGAGTAAAAAGCGCATGACGTAGAGCTGCGTGGGCGTTTGCACCAGCGACATCCCGGCGCTGACGATGCCCCAGGTAATCATAATCCTGGCGATCCATATCCGGGCACCCACCCGCGTCATAATAACGTTGCTGGGGATTTCAAAAATAATATACGAGATATAGAACATCCCGACGCCAAGGCCATACATACTGGCGCTCAGGCCGAGATCGGCATTCATTTGCAATGCCGCAATAGAGATATTGGTTTTATCGAGGTTAGCGACAAAATAACAGATAATGATGAAAGGAATTATTTTCGCATTAAGCTGTTTTAAGGTTGTAGAGTACAGGTCGGTATTCATAGTAAAAACCTCACCCAGCCGTATATGCACGAGGCGATCCCTCTGTTCATATACAGGCGGTTAGTTATCGTTATTTTTTTGAATCAGGAAATTACCACTCGGCTACGGAACCGTCTTCATGTCGCCATAATGGATTGCGCCAGTCGGTTACCTCTTTACTGCGGGCAATAACCTGCTCTTCATCAATCTCTACGCCCAGGCCTGGCTTCATCAACGGTTTGAAGAAGCCGCCTTCCATGTTGAAGTCCTCTTTGTTTTTCACAAAGTCGAGCAGCTCCGCGCCCTGATTGTAGTGAATCCCCATGCTCTGCTCCTGGAACACCGCATTGTGGGAGACAAAGTCCACGTGCAGACAGGCCGCCAGCGCAATCGGGCCAAGCGGACAGTGCGGTGCCAGCGCCACGTCGTACGCCTCTGCCATGCCGGCAATTTTGTAGCACTCGGTGATGCCCCCGGCGTGGGAGAGATCGGGCTGGAGAATGGCCAGACCGCCCGCTTCCAGCACGCGCTTAAATTCGAAGCGTGAGAACATCCGCTCCCCGGCGGCAATCGGAATATGGGTTTGCGCAGCCAGCTTCGGATAATATTCCGCCTGCTCGGCCAGCACTGGCTCTTCAATAAACAGCGGACGGTACGGCTCCAGCTCTTTAATTAATATTTTCGCCATCGGGGCGCTAACGCGACCGTGGAAATCAAGGCCAAATTCAATTTCATTGCCAAAGGCTTCGCGGATCTGCGCGGCGGTATTTACCGCGGCTTCTACTTTACGGAAATCATCAATAATCGATAACTCTTCGCAGCCGTTTAATTTAAAAGTATCGAAGCCAATTTCGCGCAGTTTAGTAATACCCGCGATGGCTTCCGCCGGACGATCGCCGCCCACCCAGCTGTAGGCCTTGATTTTATCGCGTACCAGACCGCCCATCAGCTGCCAAACCGGGGCATTCAAGACTTTACCTTTGATGTCCCAGAGCGCCTGGTCTATACCGGCGATGGCGCTCATCAGGATCGGGCCGCCACGGTAGAAGCCCGCGCGGTACATGACCTGCCACAGGTCGTTGATGCGGGCTGGATCCTGGCCAATTAGATATTCGCCCAGCTCATGAACGGCTGCCTCAACGGTACGCGCCCGGCCTTCGATTACCGGTTCACCCCAGCCCACCACGCCTTCGTCGGTCTCGATTTTTAAAAACATCCAGCGCGGGGGTAAACGGTAGGTGGTTAGTTTAGTAATTTTCATTGCACTGCCTCTCGATACGCTTTTACAAATGCGGCTGCCTGCTGCGCGGTGCGCTCAACGGATTGCCCGGCACGGTAAAGATCGCTGCCCAGCCCGGCACCGATACAGCCTGCCTTGAGCCACTGAGTCAGGTTTTCCGGCGTGACGCCCCCCACGGCGAACACAGGGATTTCCGGCGGAAGCACGGCCTTCAGCGCTTTGATGTAGTCCGGACCAAACGCTGAAGAGGGGAATATTTTCAGCGACTGGGCACCGGCCTCAATCGCCGTAAAGGCTTCGGTTGCCGTCGCACAGCCGGGGCAGACCGTCATGCCGTACGCCACCGCCCGGCGGATAATCTCTGGGTTAATATTTGGCGTGACCAGCAGGGTGCAGCCCATTTCCGCAAGGGTATCGACCTGCTCAGGCTTTAATACCGTGCCCGCGCCAATTAAGGCTTTATCACCAAAGGCTTTTACCATTGCGGGAATGCTCTCTTCCCAGCGGGGTGAGTTGAGCGGAATTTCGACCGCTTCAAACCCGGCCTCGATCACCGCCGCCACGTGGGCGTGCGCCTCTTCGGGCGTGATGCCGCGCAGAATTGCGATTAGCGGGAGTTTATTTTGCCACTGCATGAGCGATGCTCCTTATTCCTGCCTGAAATGCGTCGTCGCCCCGTAGGGTCTGCGTCCCGTAGCCCAGCAGGTCAAAAGCCTGCTGGTAGCGCGCGGTCAGCGAGGGGTTGGCAACGAGCGTGATGGTCTGCTGCGGCGCGATCCAGGCTTTCATACTCGCCACTTCGCTGCCAATGAGCAGACCGGAAAGAAATTCGCTCACCTGTTCACGCGCCAGCGCGCCGAGCACGTGGGAAGCCCGCACTTCAAACAGGCGAGGCAGCAGATCGGGCGAGTCGAGGCCGCGGGTTAAACCGGCGGTAAAGGCATCCGGGGAGATTTCCTGCTCGGGCAGCCCTGCACCCACCAGCGTATGGTTAAGCAGCACGTGATGCAGCTCGCCGGTCATCACGGTGTGAAAGTCGCTTACCTGCTCGCTATCGGCCAGCACCCATTTGCAGTGGGTGCCGGGCATGACATACACCTGGGCAGGCTGCAGATCGCGCGCGCCGAGCAGCTGAGTCTCTTCGCCGCGCATCACGTTATGGTTATCTTCCCGGTCCACGCACAGGCCGGGAACGATCCAGATATTGTCGGCAACGGCGGTAATATGCTGGCCAATGTCGTCAAAGCGGGCCGGGCAAGGTAGATACGGGACGTTAACCCAGCCAGCATTGCTGCCGACCATGCCCGCCATCACCACGGGCGTGTTTTCCCGCGCCCAGCCCTGGGTGATCTGCGCTAATACCGCCTCGAAGGTGCGTCCGTTCAGGCGGGTTACGCCCGCTTCAGACTGCCTGCTTTCAAGGCATTTATCGCCCTGATAGTGCCAGGCGCGAAGATTGGTGGAACCCCAGTCGATGGCGATATAGCGTGATGTCATGTTATTTCCTTCAGCCTTTGAGTTGAGCTGGCGATCATGGTCAGCGCTGCCTGCTCTGCTGCATCGCCATCCTGATGCCGGATGGCATCGAACAGCGCCTTATGTTCCTGAAGCGTCTTCGGCATGTTGGCCTCGTCCCCGCGCCAGGTCTGTTCAAATACTGCCCGCTGTAGGGAGCCAATTGCCACCGTCAGCTGCTGGAGAACGGGGTTGTGCACTGACTGCAGCACGGCGTCGTGATAGCGGATATCCGCTTCGTTGAACGCTTCCCGATTCTGGTTATTGGCGATCATGTCGTTGAGCGCCGCCTCAATCTGTGCCAGATCGCTGGATGTAGCTCGCTCGGCTGCCCAGCGGGCAATGGCTGGCTCTACCAGGTTGCGCACCTCGCTCATCGCACTGATTAGCCGTGGGTCGTAGTCGTTCTCCAGCACCCACTGCAGCACCTCGGTATCAAGGTAGTTCCACTGGTTGCGTGCCGCGACAAACGCCCCGCGATAGCGCTTCATCTCAATGAGCCGCTTCGCCATCAGGGAGCGAAAGACTTCCCGGATGATGTTGCGCGAGGTTTCAAACTCTTCACACAGGTCGGTCTCGGAAGGCAGCCCTGCGCCAGGGACGTATTTGCCGCTGACAATCTGCCGCCCGAGAGTGGCGATGATGCGGTCCGTTTTTGTAATGGTCATGTCAGATCCTTTAAGAAGAGGCTTTACCATTACTTTATCCTTACCGGCGTAAAAGTCCGCACTATTGAAGTACAAATATGCGAATCGTTCGCCATACCATGAACAGATAGTAGTACAATCACTTTAGGTTGTACTACAATCCAGATCACAAAAACGACACCCGGTAAATAAATTGTGAAAAAACGAGGGCAATAAAAAACCCGCAGCGGTAGGCGGGTTTTTAGCGAACGGGAGGAGCGGGATTTAGCTCAGGACAAACTTCTCTATAGCGTAAGCCACGCCGTCTTCAAGGTTGGTTTTAGTCACAAAGTTAGCGACCTCTTTCACCGACGGAATAGCATTGTCCATGGCAACACCCATACCGGCATATTCCAGCATCGCGATGTCATTTTCCTGATCGCCAATCGCCATCACCTCTTCCGGCTTGATGTTCAGCACATCGGCCAGCGATTTCACACCGGTGCCCTTGGTGACGCTTTTATCGAGGATTTCAAGGAAGTAAGGCGCGCTTTTCAGCACGGTGTACTTCTCTTTTACCTCTGCCGGAATGCGGGCTATCGCCTGATCGAGGATCGCCGGCTCGTCAATCATCATCACTTTCAGCAGCTGAATGGCCGGATCCATCTTCTCGGCTTCGCAGAACACCAACGGAATAGTCGCGACGTAGGATTCGTGCACCGTGTAGTAACTGATGTCGCGGTTAGCGGTATAGAGCGTGTTGCGGTCGAGCGCGTGGAAATGGGAGCCTACCTCGCGGGAGAGCTGTTCGAGGTAACGGTAGTCGTCATAGCTGAGCGGGGTCTGTGCCACGGTGCTGCCGTCGCTGGCTTTCTGCACCAGCGCGCCGTTATAGGTGATGCAGTAATCGCCTGGCCTGTCCATATGCAGCTCTTTCAAATAGTTGTGCACGCCAGCGTAGGGACGCCCGGTGGTGAGCACAACGTTGACCCCACGCTCACGCGCGGCGGCAATCGCATTTTTAACAGCAGGTGAAATGGTATGGTCCGGCAGCAGCAAAGTGCCGTCCATGTCGATTGCAATGAGTTTAATAGCCATGGGTTCCCCAGCGTAAAAGAGTTAACTCTTATGCTAGCGTGATTCTGCGCAAAAGACAGTAAGCGCGAGGAGGGAAAAGGGGGACAGGAGCGGGGCGGTATATTCCCCATTTACAGGAGTGGTAGCCCCGGCAGCGTCGCTGCCGCCGGGGAACAGATCGATTAGATATCGATATTCGCGGCTTTCAGGGCGTTCTCTTCGATAAACGCACGACGCGGTTCAACGGCATCGCCCATCAGCGTAGTGAAGAGCTGGTCGGCAGCAATCGCATCCTTCACGGTCACGCGCAGCATGCGGCGGCTCTCCGGATCCATGGTGGTTTCCCACAGCTGCTCTGGGTTCATCTCGCCCAGCCCTTTATAGCGCTGAATCGCCAGGCCACGACGGGACTCCTTCACCAGCCACTCCAGCGCCTGCTCAAAGCTGGCAATCGGCTGACGACGCTCACCACGTTCGATATAGGCATCCTCTTCGATCAGGCCGCGCAGCTTCTCACCCAGCGTGCACAGACGACGATACTCACCACCGATAATGAACTCATGATCCAGCGGATAGTCGGTATCCACACCGTGAGTACGCACGCGGATAATCGGCTCGAACTGTTTCAGCTCGGCATCTTCACGTACATCGTACTTCCAGGTGCTGCCGTGCACATCGTTTTCGTTCAGCGTGGCGATCAGCGCAGAGACCCAGCGAGTCACTTTCGCTTCGTCTGTGAGATCGGCCTCTTGCAGCGTCGGCTGGTAGACAAGCTCTTTCAGCAGCGCACGCGGGAAACGACGCTCCATGCGGGTAATCATTTTCTGCGTGGCGTTATACTCGGAGACCATTTTCTCCAGCGCCTCACCAGCCAGCGCAGGTGCGCCTTCGGTGGTGTGCAGGGTGGCGCCATCCAGCGCGATAGAGATCTGATACTGATCCATCGCCTCGTCATCCTTGATGTACTGCTCCTGCTTGCCCTTTTTCACCTTGTAGAGCGGCGGCTGAGCGATGTACACGTGACCACGCTCAATGATCTCCGGCATCTGGCGATAGAAGAAGGTCAGCAGCAGCGTACGGATGTGCGAGCCATCAACGTCCGCATCGGTCATGATGATGATGCTGTGATAGCGCAGCTTGTCCGGGTTGTACTCGTCACGGCCAATGCCGCAGCCCAGGGCGGTGATCAGCGTCGCCACTTCCTGAGAGGCCAGCATCTTGTCGAAACGGGCCTTCTCAACGTTAAGGATCTTACCCTTCAGCGGCAGGATAGCCTGATTCTTACGGTTACGGCCCTGCTTCGCCGAGCCGCCCGCCGAGTCCCCTTCCACCAGGTAGAGTTCGGAGTGGGCCGGGTCGCGTTCCTGACAGTCCGCCAGCTTGCCCGGCAGGCCTGCGAGATCCAGCGCGCCTTTACGGCGGGTCATCTCACGGGCACGACGTGCCGCTTCACGGGCGCGAGCCGCGTCGATAATTTTACCGACGACGATTTTAGCGTCGGACGGGTTTTCCAGCAGGTATTCGCTCAGCAGCTCGTTCATCTGCTGTTCAACCGCCGATTTCACCTCAGAGGAGACCAGCTTGTCTTTGGTCTGAGAGGAGAATTTCGGATCCGGCACTTTTACCGAAACGACGGCGATCAGGCCTTCACGGGCGTCATCACCGGTAGCGCTGACCTTGGCTTTCTTGCTGTAGCCCTCTTTATCCATATAGGCATTCAGGGTACGGGTCATTGCCGCACGGAAGCCCGCGAGGTGGGTACCGCCGTCGCGCTGCGGTATGTTGTTGGTAAAGCAGTAGATGTTTTCCTGGAAGCCATCGTTCCACTGGAGCGCAACTTCAACACCGATACCGTCTTTTTCTGTGGAGAAATAGAACACGTTCGGGTGAATAGGCGTTTTGTTCTTGTTGAGGTACTCAACAAACGCCTTGATGCCGCCTTCGTAATGGAAGTGGTCCTCTTTACCGTCGCGCTTGTCCTGCAGGCGAATGGAAACGCCAGAGTTCAGGAATGACAGCTCGCGCAGGCGCTTGGCCAGGATATCGTATTCAAATTCGGTGACGTTGGTGAAGGTCTCAAGGCTAGGCCAGAAACGCACCACGGTACCGGTAACGTCGGTATCGCCGGTCACTGCCAGCGGTGCCTGCGGCACACCGTGAACGTAGGTCTGCTGGTGCACCTTGCCTTCGCGGCGGATCAGCAGCTCAAGCTTTTGCGACAGGGCGTTAACCACGGAGACGCCCACGCCGTGCAGGCCGCCGGACACTTTATAGGAGTTATCATCGAATTTACCGCCTGCGTGCAGCACGGTCATGATAACTTCAGCGGCGGAGACGCCCTCTTCCGGGTGAATACCGGTCGGGATCCCACGGCCATCATCCGAGACCGACACGGAGTTATCGGCGTGGATCGTCACGACGATATCTTTACAGTGACCCGCGAGCGCCTCGTCGATAGCGTTATCTACCACCTCAAATACCATATGGTGCAGGCCGGTACCGTCATCCGTGTCGCCGATATACATACCCGGGCGCTTACGCACCGCATCCAGCCCTTTCAGGACTTTGATACTGGAGGAGTCATAAGAATTCGACATCAACGTTTCTCGCTCAATTTGTCTTGGATTAGTCTGCTATTTTACCCTTTTCCACGGTGAACATCTTCGAATTTTTGTCCGACATGTCCATTACGTGTTCAGCGCTAATCGCGCTGACAAAGACCTGTGACTGCGTGGCTTTTAAGCGGCTGGCCAGCAGCGCGCGCCGCGTGTCATCAAGCTCTGAGGCAAAATCATCTATGAGGTACAAACAGCGCCGCCCGCTCTCGCGGGTCAGGAACTCCCCCTGCGCCAGGCGCAGGGCGCACATCAGCAGCTTAAGCTGCCCGCGGGAGAGGGTATCCTCCACCGGCGCGCCGTCGGCACGAATGCGAAAATCCGCCTTGTGTGGGCCGTGGGCGGTATAGGTCAGCGCCCTGTCGCGCTCAAAGCTGCGCGCCAGCACCTCGCCGTAGTCGGCTTCTTTTTCCCAGCCGCGCTGGAAAGAGAAGCTCAGGGAGAACTCCGGCAGAAACTGCTTACAGGTGTCCGCCATGTCCTGGGCGATAGCGGTGCTGTACTCGGCTCGCCAGCGGCTGATCTGCTCTGCCAGCGGGATCAGCTCTTTGTCCCATGCACGAAGCTGGGCGTATTGCGTCACCTGGCGCAGGGCGGCGTTGCGCTGCTTCAGGAGCCGCTTCAGGTTGCTCCAGGCAGTAAAGAACCCGGCTTCGTTATGGAAGCATCCCCAGTCGAGGAAGGCTCTTCTGTATTTGGGGCCGCCGTTGAGTAAAGTAAACCCCTCGGGCGTAATCAGCTGCATTGGCATCAGCAGCGCCAGCTCGGCCACTTTGTGGCCGTCGGTGCCGTCGATGCGAACGGTGCTGTCCCCATGCTTATCTTTGGTCAGGCCGATGGAGGTTTCACGCTCTTCGCCCTGTAAACGGCCATGCAGGATAAACGACTCCTGCTCATGGCGAATGACGCGACCAATCTGCAAACTGCGAAACGCCCGGCCGTGGCCGAGCGTATAGATCGCTTCCAGCACGCTGGTCTTGCCGCTGCCGTTAGCGCCAACCAGGAAGTTAAAGCCAGGGGAGAGAGCAAGATCCGCGCTTTCGATATTGCGAAAGTCGCGGATCAACAGGCGGGAGAGCGACATTACAGTCTCATTGGCATAACGACATATGCAGCCGACTGAGAGGCCGCATCTTCAATCTGTACGCTCGATACGGAATCGGTCAGCAGAATACGCACGTTTTCGCACTTCAGGGCGTTGAGTACGTCCAGCACGTAGCTAACGTTAAAGCCGATCTCCATTTCTGTCCCGGCGTAGGTGACGTCGAGGATCTCTTCGGCTTCTTCCTGCTCGGGGTTATTAGCGGTGATCTTGAGCTGGTTTTCGCTGACGTAGAGACGCACGCCGCGGAACTTCTCGTTAGAGAGAATGGCCGCGCGGGCAAAGGCCTGCTTGAGAATATCGCACCCGGCGTCGAGGTGCTTATCCGGGTTCTTCGGCAGCACGCGGCGGTAGTCCGGGAAGCGACCATCCACCAGCTTGGAGGTGAAGATAAAGTCGCCCACGTGTGCGCGGATGTTATTGCTGCCGATCTGCACGCGCAGCGGTGTCTCTCCACCGTCGAGCATACGCATCAGCTCAATGACACCTTTACGCGGTACGATCACCGAATGGTTCGGCAGCGACTGCCCAACCGGCATGGAACAGACCGCCAGACGGTGGCCGTCGGTTGCCACGGTGCGCAGCTCTTCGCCTTCGGTTTCAAACAGCATGCCGTTCAGGTAGTAGCGCACGTCCTGATGGGCCATCGAGAACTGGGTCGCCTCGATCAGGCGCTTCATGGTCGCCTGCGGCAGGGTAAACTCTACTTCGCTCTGCCAGTCGTCGAGGTTCGGAAAATCCGCTGCCGGCAAGGTCGACAGCGAGAAACGGCTGCGCCCGGAGCGCACCAGCATCCGGTCGCCCTCCAGCTGCACGGCGATCTCTGCGCCTTCCGGCAGTCCGCGGCAAATATCGAAGAATTTGCGCGCCGGGACGGTGGTTGCGCCGGGTTCATGCGGCTGGGCCAGCACGACGCGGGCGACCATCTCCATCTCCAGATCGGTGCCGGTCAAGGACAGCGCGCCGTCGGCCACCTGCAGCAGCAGGTTGCCCAGGATCGGCAGCGTAGGACGGCCACCCAGCGGGCCACTGACCTGCTGAAGCGGTTTTAATAGGTGTTCACGTTCAACGGTAAATTTCATAGCATCACGACGATAGAGTTCGGATTAAATTGGAGAAATCTTCTTTGATATCATGGCTCTCTTCACGCAGCTGCTCGATTTTACGGCAGGCGTGGAGCACGGTCGTATGGTCGCGGCCGCCAAACGCATCGCCGATCTCTGGCAGGCTGTGGTTGGTCAGCTCTTTGGCCAGCGCCATCGCCATCTGGCGCGGACGCGCTACCGAGCGGGATCGGCGCTTGGAGAGCAGATCCGCCACTTTAATTTTGTAGTACTCCGCCACCGTCTTTTGAATATTGTCGATGGTGACCAGCTTTTCCTGGAGCGCCAGCAGATCGCGCAGCGCTTCACGAACGAAATCGATGGTAATGGCGCGGCCGGTGAAGTTAGCGTTGGCGATCACACGGTTCAGCGCCCCCTCCAGCTCACGCACGTTAGAGCGCAGACGTTTGGCAATAAAGAACGCCACTTCGCCCGGCAGACGAATGTCGTTTTCGTCGGCCTTTTTCATCAGGATCGCCACGCGGGTTTCGAGTTCAGGCGGCTCGATCGCCACAGTCAATCCCCAGCCAAAGCGCGACTTCAGACGATCCTCAACGCCGTTGATCTCTTTTGGATAACGATCCGAGGTGAGGATGATCTGTTGGTTGCCTTCCAGCAGGGCGTTAAAGGTGTGGAAGAACTCCTCCTGGGAGCGCTCCTTATTGGCAAAGAACTGGATGTCATCGATCAGCAGGGCGTCTACGGAGCGGTAGTAACGTTTGAACTCCTCAATGGCGTTGTTCTGCAGGGCTTTTACCATGTCCTGAACAAAGCGCTCGGAGTGCATATAGACCACTTTGGCATTGGGCTTGCGCGCCACGATGCCGTTACCCACCGCGTGCAGCAGGTGCGTCTTACCGAGGCCCGTGCCACCGTAGAGAAACAGCGGGTTATATGCTCCGCCTGGGTTATCGGCCACCTGACGAGCCGCCGCGCGGGCCAGCTGGTTCGATTTACCTTCAACGAAGTTATCAAACGTATGTTTAACGTTGACATTAGAGCGGTAGGTAGGCTCTGCCGGAGCGGGAACGTTGTCCCAGCTTGAGCGCGACGCAGGGGCGACGCGAGGCATCTGCACCGCTGCGACCTGGGCAGGCGCGGCGACGCTTGCCGGCTCCTTTAGCGTATGGGCAACCGGCCGGGTACCCACTTCAAAGCGCAGTTGCGGCGTATCCGAGCCGCAGAACTCGTTCAGCAGTCCGTTGATATTATTAAGGTACTTGTCCCTGACCCAATCGAGTACAAAACGGTTTGGCGCATACAAAGCCAGCGTGTTGTCACTCAGTTCCGCCTGCAATGGGCGGATCCACATACTGAATTCTGTGGCTGGTAACTCATCCTGCAGTCGGGCAAGACACTGCTGCCAAAGCGAAAGTGACAC